>UEIF01000017.1 GCA_900468805.1 Hyphomicrobiales bacterium
GTTTAAGCCCCTCCCACTTGTGGGGAGGGGTTGGGGAGGGGCCTTTTCAGGTCCGCCCGCGCGTCATCAAACGAGAAATGGCCGGGCGAGAGCCCGGCCATCTCATAATGGCGACCGTCGGGAGAGGGCGGTCAGCCGATCCTGATGAGCTTGCCTTCCTTGACGGACTGGACGGCCGCATCGGCAAGCGCCAGCGCTGCCAGGCCGTCAGCGCCTGACGGCGTGATCTTCGAACCCTTTTCGATCGCCGAGATGAAGCTGGCGATCTCGTTGGCATAGGCTTCCGTGTAGCGGGTCATGAAGAAATCGTGCAGCGGCGGGCGGGTATAACCGTCGCCGTTGGCGATTTCGATCGAGACCGGGCGCTGGTTTTCGGCCGAGACGACGCCCTTGGAACCGTGCGCTTCGATGCGCTGGTCGTAGCCATAGGTGGCGCGGCGGGAATTGGAGATGACGGCCTGCTTGCCGGAGGCCGTCTGCAGGATGACCGAGACGCTGTCGTAATCGCCGGCTTCGCCGATCGCCTTGTCGACGAGGACGGCTGCGGTCGCGACGACCGAGACCGGCTCTTCGCCGAGCAGGAAGCGGGCCATGTCGAAATCGTGGATCGTCATGTCGCGGAAGATGCCGCCGGAACGCTTGATGTAATCGACCGGCGGGGCACCCGGATCGCGCGAGGTGATAGTCACCATCTCGACATCGCCGATCTTGCCGTCGTCGATGGCCTTGCGGACCGCCATGAAATGCGGGTCGAAGCGGCGGTTGAAGCCGACCATCAGCTTGGCGCCGGTTTCTTCGACAACCTTGATGCAGGCCTTGACGCGGGCAACATTCAAGTCAACAGGCTTTTCGCAGAAGATCGCCTTGCCGGCACGCGCGAAGCGCTCGATCAGGTCGGCATGGGTATCGGTCGGCGTGCAGATGACGACGGCGTCGATATCCTTGGCGGCTTCGATCGCTTCAATGGTGCGCACTTCGCAGCCATAGGCGGACGCGATCGCTTCGGCAGCCTGCGGGAAGGCGTCGGCGACGGCCACGAGCTTTGCATTGGCATCGCCGCTGACCGCTTTCGCATGGACCTTGCCGATGCGGCCGGCGCCGAGAAGACCAAATCTCACTGTCATTACTGCCTCCCTGGATTCGGAACAAATAAACCGAATTGATATAAGTTTAGAATTTTCATTCCATTTTCCTGTCGCCGCGTCAAGCCCGCGGCCCTTTCACATTTGTGAAATCCATCCTAAAGACAAGTGTGGTCATCACAAGAGTGAGGCGGCGTCATCACCAGAGTGAGACGGGTCATCACAAGAGTGAGACGGGTCAATGCGACAATGAGACAGAGATGCAGCTTATCGATCCCAATCATTCGGCCTATCGGCACCTCTGGGTCCGTATCCTTATTGTCGTGGTATGCCTTGGCTGGGCAGTCGTCGAATTCACGACAGGCGATCCCTTCTGGGGCATGCTTGCGGGCGGCGCCGGCGTCTATTCCTTCTATATGCTGATCTGGGCCTTCAACCCGAAGCCGCCGGAAGCGGCAGCGCCTGCCGCATCCGAGGACGAGGGTGAGGAAAAGCCTGCAACAGACGAAGAGAAAAAGGCGGAATAGTCAGCGCGCCAGCCGGCGCAGCGCCTCGTCGACCAGCAGATTGGCGATCATCATACGCCTGTTTGCATTGGCGCGGAATGGCTGGGCGACGCCGTCAGGATGATTGGCCTTGGCGAAGGCGCGCCGCTTCTCGTTCAGCGTCTGCAGCGTATCATGGGCCGCAATCGACAATTCTGCGGCAATCTCCTCCGGTGCAATGCGGGCGAGATGATCCGGCATGACCAGTTCCGGCTCAGGCGCCGGTGGGGGAGGCTCCTCGAGCGCAGGCTCGGGGCCGAGATTGTCGAAATAGGCTTGGCCGACCCGCTGCGAAGAGGCCGATACACCTTCCATCACATCGAAAGCGAGACCGGTGCTGAAGCCGGAAACGCGATGGCTGACCGGCTCTTCCATTTCGCCGGCCGCGTCTTCTTCCTCTTTCAGCCGTTCGAGAACGGATTGGAATATGGATTGTCCGAACAGCATGCGCCTTCCTTTTTACGCGGGCGCATTAGACGGCGGCAAGTTGGCGCCGGGCTGGATTTCGGCGCGGGATCCTACCTTTCGGCCTGCCGGATGCTTTCTTCCAGGACGAGGTCGTAGAGCAGCCGGGCGCTTGGGGGCAGGGCGCGCTCGCGCACGGTGATCAGGCTGTAGGGCTTGACGTTGATCTCGAAATCGATCGGCAGGATGCGCACATCGGATGCTTTCGAACTCTGCGAGGCGAGAAACTGGGCGACATCGACGGCAACAGGGGCGATCGCATCCGTCTCGCAGATGATCGCGCAGGTCAGCAGCAGCGAAGAGGTGTTGACGATATTTTCCGGAAGCTGGACGGCGCGCGACAGGAAGATATCCTCGATCGTGCGGCGCAGCAGCGTGCCGGGCGGCTGGAATACCCAGTCGTAATCCTTGATCTCCGAGAGGCTGCTCGGCCTGTTTCTCTTCTTTAACAGGGGATGGCCGCTGCGCACGATCAGGCAGGCCTTCTCTGTGCCGATCTCGCGGACCTCGAAAAGGCGCGGGTTCAGGTCATCGGGGATGCGGCTGATGATGAAGTCGTGGCGGGCGGCGAGAAGCTCGCGCGCCAGCACGTTGCTGGTCTCGACCTGGATGTTGACCTCGATGCCCGGAAAGGTCTTGCGCACCGTATTGATGGCGGGAACGACGAGGCTCATGGCGGGTGCGGTGACGGCGCCGATAAAGACCGAGCCGCCCTTGCCGCTCTTCAATTCGCCGATCTCGCGGCTCGCCTCCCTGAGCTCCAGAAGGATCTTTCGCGCACGTCTGGCGAGAGCTTCGCCGAACGTGGTGAGCACCACGCCGCGGGCGACACGCTCATAGAGCGGAGTCTTCACGATCGACTCCATATCGGACAGCATTCGCGACGCTGCCGGCTGCGATATGTTCAGCACTTCGGCGGCGGCGGAAATCTGCCCGCTATCTTCGATTGCGACAATCATTCGCAGGTGATTCAGCTTAAGTCCCGCGCGCAAAAGGCTGTCATCGCCAAAATTGTCGCTGTTGATGTCGACATGTTCCAACGAAAACGGCCCGGAGATGATCGTCATGGTTGCAGCCTCCCCACTGTGTTCCATTAAAAGTAATACTTTTTAACGATATACCAAATTTGTTATGCACATTGCCAGTTATTCTATTTGACAGTTATAGGAATCCATACCAGTTTGCCGCCGTGTGCTGGTTGGCACTCAACACGTGTGAGATCGTGGAGGAGACCTACTTCGTTTCTCACCATCTGAAGTAACTATCCAATACGGAACCTGCCACAGTTTCGGGGCGGGCGATTTTTCGTCCGTAAATCTTTAACAAGGGAGAGAGAAATGAAATCCATTATCTCATTGATGGCTGCGGCTGCCTTCGGCGTCGCATCGTTCGTTATGCCGGCAATGGCACAGGACAAGGGTCTGGTTGGCATCGCAATGCCGACGAAGGCTTCGGCTCGCTGGATCGACGACGGCAACAACATCGTCAAGCAGCTCCAGACTGCCGGCTACCAGACCGACCTGCAGTATGCTGACGACGATATTCCGAACCAGCTTTCGCAGATCGAAAACATGGTCACGAAGGGCGCCAAGGTTCTCGTCGTCGCTTCGATCGACGGCACGACCCTCTCGGACGTTCTCCAGAAGGCTCATGACGCCGGCATCAAGGTCATCGCTTATGACCGTCTGATCCGCGACTCGGCCAATGTCGACTACTACGCCACGTTCGACAACTTCCAGGTTGGCGTTCTCCAGGCTGGCACGATCGTCGACAAGCTCGGCCTCAAGGACGGCAAGGGCCCGTTCAACATCGAACTCTTCGGCGGTTCGCCTGACGACAACAACGCCTTCTTCTTCTACGATGGCGCAATGTCCGTCCTGCAGCCCTACATCGACTCCGGCAAGCTCGTCGTGAAGTCCGGCCAGACCGGCATGGACAAGGTCGGCACGCTGCGTTGGGATCCGGCAACGGCCCAGGCCCGCATGGACAACCTGCTCTCGGCTAACTACACCGACGCCAAGGTTGACGCTGTCCTGTCTCCTTACGACGGTCTGTCGATCGGTATCCTCTCGTCGCTGAAGGGCGTCGGCTACGGTTCGGCTGGGCAGCCGCTGCCTGTCGTTACCGGCCAGGACTCGGAAATCCCGTCGATCAAGTCGATCATCGCTGGCGAGCAGTATTCCTCGATCTTCAAGGATACCCGCGATCTGGCGAAGGTTACCGTTCAGATGGTAGATGCCGTCATGTCCGGCAAGGAGCCTGAAGTCAACGACACGAAGACCTACGACAACGGTGTCAAGGTTGTTCCGTCCTACCTGCTGAAGCCGGTCGCCGTGACCAAGGAGAACTACAAGACGGTTCTCGTTGACGGCGGTTACTACAAAGAAGACCAGCTGAAGTAATATGAATGGCCGGAACCCGCGCGATTGCGGGTTCCGGTCTTCGATTCTATGATCGCCGGGTCATTTCTGATCGCGGCGTTGGGTTTTTAGTCATGGAAAATACAATCCTCGAAATGCGGAACATCACCAAGACGTTCCCGGGCGTCAAGGCGCTCGAGAATGTGAACCTCAGGGTTCGCCAGGGTGAGATCCACGCATTGGTGGGCGAAAACGGGGCCGGCAAGTCGACCCTGATGAAGGTACTCTCCGGCGTCTATCCGGCAGGAAGCTATGATGGCGACATCGTCTATGAAGGCGATGTGCGCAACTTCAAGGTTCTGAAGGATTCCGAAGAAATCGGTATCGTCATCATCCACCAGGAGCTGGCGCTGGTGCCCCAGCTTTCAATCGGCGAAAACATCTTCCTCGGTAATGAAAACGCCACGAACGGCGTCATCAGTTGGGGCGAGACGTTCAATCGCACGAAGCAATTGCTCGCCAAGGTGGGCCTGGCGGAATCTCCGAACACGCTTGTCACCGACATCGGCGTCGGCAAGCAGCAGCTGGTCGAGATCGCCAAGGCACTGTCGAAGAGCGTCAAGCTGCTCATTCTCGACGAGCCTACCGCATCGCTGAACGAAAGCGATTCCGATGCGCTGCTCACCCTGCTGATGGAATTCCGCAAGCAGGGCATCACCTCGATCATCATTTCCCACAAGCTGAACGAGATCCGCAAGGTCGCCGACCAGATCACGGTCCTGCGCGACGGCATGACCGTCAAGACGCTCGACTGTCACAAGGACGAGATCAGCGAAGACATCATCATCAAGAACATGGTGGGCCGTGACCTCGCCGACCGTTATCCGCCGCGCTCCGTGCCGATCGGCGAGACGATCTTCGAAGTCAAGAACTGGAACGCCTTCCACCAGCAGCATCGCGACCGCCAGGTCCTGCACGACATCAACGTCCATGTCCGCAAGGGCGAGGTCGTCGGCATTGCCGGACTGATGGGCGCCGGCCGCACCGAATTCGCCATGAGCGTCTTCGGCAAGTCCTACGGCCACAAGATCACCGGCGACGTCTTCGTCGACGGCAAGAAGGTCGACACGACGACGGTGCGCAAGGCAATCGACGCCGGTCTCGCCTACGTGACCGAGGACCGCAAGCATCTCGGCCTCGTGCTGGGCGAGACGATCGTTCACAACACGACGCTTGCCAATCTGGAAGCGGTGTCGAAAGCCACCGTCATCGACAGTGTCAGGGAATCGCGGGTCGCCTCCGACTATCGGTCGAAGCTGCGCATCCGTTCCTCCAGCATCTTCCAGGAAGCGGTCAACCTGTCGGGCGGCAACCAGCAGAAGGTCGTTCTGTCGAAATGGTTGTTCTCGGATCCCGAAGTGTTGATCCTGGACGAACCGACGCGCGGCATTGATGTTGGCGCCAAATATGAAATTTATACTATCATCAACCAGCTCGCGGCTGACGGTAAAGGCGTTCTGATGATTTCGTCGGAAATGCCTGAGCTTCTTGGTACGTGCGACCGCATCTACGTCATGAATGAAGGACGGATCGTTGCGGAACTGCCGAAGGGAGAAGCGAGCCAGGAAACCATCATGCGCGCCATCATGCGCTCAGGAGAGAAGAAACAATGACCCCGATCAATCAACCCATCACCGAGCAGGGGCGCGTCGTCTCCATCGGCGAATTTGTTCGCGGTAACATCCGTGAATACGGCATGTTCATCGCGCTCATCGCGATCATGGTGTTCTTCCAGATCTCGACCGGCGGCGTTCTCTTCAGGCCGCTCAACCTGACGAACATCATCCTGCAGAACTCGTTCATCGTCGTCATGGCGCTGGGCATGCTGCTGGTGATCGTTGCCGGCCATATCGATCTCTCGGTCGGCTCCGTCGTCGGTTTCATCGGCGCCATCGCCGCTGTCATGACGGTGCAGTGGCATATGAACTATGTGCTCGCGACCGTAATTTGTCTGGCCGTGGGTGCGTTGGTCGGCGGCCTCCAGGGTTATTTCGTCGCCTATCACAAGATACCGTCCTTCATCGTCACGCTCGCCGGCATGCTGGTCTTCCGCGGCCTGACGCTGACCGTGATGACGGGAGCCGGAACGGGCACCAGCATCGGTCCGTTCCCTCCGGCTTTCCAGCTGATCAGCATCGGCTTCCTGCCCAACCTTTTCGATATGGGCGGCATCAACTCGACCTCGCTCATCCTGACCGTCATCGGCGCCGTGACCCTCGTCTATCTGGCGTGGCGCGCGCGCAAGTCGAACGAAAAGCATGGCAATGACGTCGAGCCTCTGGGCTTCTTCATCGCACAGAACGGCATCGTCGCTCTCGCCATCCTGGCGCTCGGCTATCAGCTGTCGATCTACAAGGGCTTCCCGAACGTGCTCGTCATCATGCTGGTGCTGATCACGGCTTACGCTTTCATCACCCGTCGCACGACGATCGGCCGCCGCATCTACGCGATGGGCGGTAACGAGAAGGCAACGAAGCTGTCCGGTATCAACACCGAGCGTCTGACCTTCCTCACCTTCGCAAATATGGGTCTGCTTGCCGGTCTGGCTGGTCTGATCGTGGCGCTGCGCCTCAACTCGGCAACGGCCAAGGGCGGCTTCGGCCTTGAGCTCGACGTGATCGCGGCCTGCTTCATCGGCGGCGCATCGGCACAGGGCGGCGTGGGCAAGGTGACCGGCGCTGTCATCGGCGCTCTGATCATGGGTATCATGAACAACGGCATGTCGATCCACGGGCTCGGCACCGACTCCCAGCAGATGGTCAAGGGTGCGGTGCTTCTCGCTGCCGTCTTCTTCGACGTCTACAACAAGAACAAGGGCTGAGACCTAACTCAGCCCGAGCATTCGAAGTCATATGAAAATTGAATTCCGGCTCCGGATGGAGCCGGAGCGGCGAAGCTTTGTCATCGCCAAACGAAAGGATCAGGAACGTGCTTATTTCGCAGATCAAGGGCGCAAGCGGAGAGATCATCGTCGCCGTGCGCGAACCGGGTGCCGTCGCCAAGGCCGTCAAGGGTGCAACGAGCGTCTACGCTCTGGCGCTGGAAGCCGCAGACAGCGGCAAGTCGCTCGTCTCCGTCATCGAGGCTCACGGATACGGCGATGCCGTCGATCTTGAAAAGGCCTATGCGGAGGGACGCTTCCTGCCGCCGATCACCCATCCCGATGCCGCGCACCTGCATCTGACCGGCACGGGCCTGACCCACCTCGGCTCCGCGGCAACGCGCGATTCCATGCACAAGAAGACGTCCGAGGCGGCAGAGGAAACGCTGACCGACTCCATGAAGATGTTCAGGATGGGTCTCGAAGGCGGCAAGCCGGCTGCCGGCCAGAAGGGCGTGCAGCCCGAGTGGTTCTACAAGGGCAATGGCTATGGCGCTGCTGCTCCGGGCGCGCCGCTCGTTTCTCCGTCCTTCGCGCTCGATGGCGGCGAAGAGCCTGAGATGGCCGGCATCTACGTCATTGCCAAGGACGGCACGCCGTTCCGCATCGGCTTTGCGCTGTCGAACGAGTTTTCCGATCACGTCACCGAGCGGATCAACTATCTCTTCCTCGCCCATTCCAAGCTGCGTCCGGCAAGCTTCGGTCCGGAAATCCGGATCGGTGTTGCGCCTGAGGATATCCGCGGCACGTCGCGCATCAAGCGCGGAAACCATGTGATCTTCGAAAAGCCGTTTCTCTCCGGCGAAGCGAACATGTCTCACACTTTCGCCAACCTCGAATACCACCATTTCAAGTATGGCCTCTTCCGCGTGCCGGGCGACATCCACGTCCATATGTTCGGTACGGCGACGCTTTCCTTTGCCGATGGCATCAAGGCGGAAGAGGGCGATGTCTTCGAAATCGAGGTGGCCGAGTTCGGCCTGCCGCTGCGCAATCCGCTGAAGGTTGCTGCCGAGGAAGAAATCGCCGTCAAGCAGCTCTGATTTCCAAGGCCGGCCGCCATGAAGTGGCCGGTCACTTGTCCAAAGGAGGCTCCAAGGCCATGACCGTCCATCAGAATCTCATTGCCGGCGAATGGACCGGCGCAAATGGCGTCGAGAACATCAACCCGTCCGATACGAACGAGGTTGTCGGCCTCTATGCTCAGGCGAGTGCCGACGATACCAAGGCGGCGATCGCAGCCGCCAAGGCTGCCTTTCCGGCCTGGTCGCGTTCCGGCATCTGGGAACGTCACGTCATCCTGAAGAAGGCCGGCGACGAGATCATGGCGCGCAAGGACGAGCTCGGCGCTCTGCTGGCACGAGAAGAAGGCAAGACCCTGCCGGAAGCCATCGGTGAAACGATCCGTGCATCGCAGATCTTCGAATTCTTCGCGGGCGAAGCGCTGCGCCTGGCAGGCGAGGTCATTCCGTCCGTGCGTCCGAACATCGGCGTCGAGATCACCCGCGAGCCGCTCGGCGTCGTCGGTATCATCACGCCCTGGAATTTCCCGATCGCCATTCCGGCCTGGAAGATCGCGCCGGCGCTCTGCTACGGCAACACCATCGTCTTCAAGCCGGCCGATCTGGTGCCTGGCTGTGGCTGGGCGATCGTCGATATCCTGCACAGGGCAGGGCTGCCGAAGGGTGTCTTGAACCTCGTCATGGGCAAGGGCTCCGTGGTCGGCCAGACGATGCTCGACAGTCCCGATATTTCCGGCATCACCTTCACCGGTTCGGTCGGCACCGGCAAGCGCGTCGCTACCGCTTCGCTCGAACATAACCGCAAGTTCCAGCTCGAAATGGGCGGCAAGAACCCGATGGTCGTGCTCGACGATGCCGACCTGAGCGTCGCCGTCGAAGCAGCCGCCAATTCCGGCTTCTTCTCCACCGGCCAGCGTTGCACGGCCTCGTCGCGGCTGATCGTCACCGAGGGCATCCACGACAAGTTCGTTGCTGCGCTCACCGAAAAGCTGAAGACCATCGTCGTCGATCACGCCATGAAGCCAGGCACCCATATCGGCCCCGTCGTCGATGACCGGCAGCTGAAGACCGATACCGACTATATCGAGATCGGCAAAAAGGAAGGCGCCAGGCTCGCCTTCGGCGGCGAACTCGTTTCGCGCGAAACGCCGGGCTTCTATCTGCAGCCGACGCTGTTTACCGAAGCGACCAACCAGATGCGCATCTCGCGCGAAGAGATCTTTGGACCTGTCGTCTCGCTGATCCGGGTGAAGGACTACGAGGAAGCGCTGGCAACCGCCAACGACACCCCGTTCGGCCTGTCATCAGGCATTGCGACGACCAGCCTGAAGCATGCGACGCATTTCAAGCGCAATGCCGAGGCCGGCATGGTGATGGTCAACCTGCCGACCGCCGGCGTCGATTTCCACGTTCCTTTCGGCGGCCGCAAGGGCTCGTCCTACGGCCCGCGCGAGCAGGGCAAGTACGCCGCCGAATTCTATACAACCGTCAAGACGGCCTACACGCTGGCTTGAGACGAAGTGCGATAACCCTGATCGTACGAGGCGATCAGGGGATATCCTGAAGGACAAAGACTATGAAGAAGAAAGCAGAATGGCCGCGCAGGCTGAGGTCGCAGGAATGGTACGGCGGCACGAGCCGCGACGTGATCTACCACCGCGGCTGGCTTAAGAACCAGGGATATCCGCACGACCTGTTCGACGGCCGCCCTGTCATCGGCATCCTGAACACCTGGTCGGACATGACGCCGTGCAACGGTCACCTGCGCGAACTCGCCGAAAAGGTGAAGGCGGGTGTCTGGGAAGCCGGCGGTTTCCCTCTCGAAGTGCCTGTTTTCTCGGCCTCCGAAAATACCTTCCGCCCGACCGCGATGATGTATCGCAACCTGGCAGCTCTGGCCGTCGAAGAAGCGATCCGCGGCCAGCCGATGGACGGTTGCGTGCTTCTCGTCGGCTGCGACAAGACCACTCCGTCGCTGATCATGGGCGCAGCCTCCGTCGACCTTCCGTCGATCGTCGTCACCGGCGGACCGATGCTGAACGGCTATTTCCGCGGTGAGCGCGTCGGCTCCGGCACGCACCTCTGGAAGTTCTCCGAAATGGTGAAGGCCGGCGAGATGACGCAGGCCGAATTCCTCGAAGCCGAAGCTTCGATGAGCCGTTCGTCGGGCACCTGCAACACGATGGGCACTGCTTCCACCATGGCCTCCATGGCTGAAGCGCTCGGCATGGCGCTCTCAGGCAACGCCGCGATCCCGGGCGTCGATTCCCGCCGCAAGGTCATGGCGCAGCTCACCGGCCGCCGCATCGTGCAGATGGTCAAGGACGACCTGAAGCCTTCCGAAATCATGACGAAGCAGGCCTTCGAAAACGCCATCCGCACCAATGCGGCGATTGGCGGTTCGACCAATGCCGTCATCCATCTGCTCGCCATGGCCGGTCGCGTCGGCGTCGATCTGACGCTCGACGACTGGGATCGTTGCGGCCGCGACGTGCCGACCATCGTCAACCTGATGCCGTCGGGCAAGTACCTGATGGAAGAGTTCTTCTATGCCGGCGGCCTGCCGGTCGTGCTGAAGCGCCTCGGCGAAGCCGGCCTGCTGCACAAGGATGCGCTGACGGTATCGGGCGACACCGTCTGGGATGAAGTCAAGGACGTCGTCAACTGGAACGAGGACGTCATCCTTCCGGCTGACAAGGCGCTGACGCAATCGGGCGGCATCGTCGTCCTGCGCGGCAATCTCGCGCCGAAGGGTGCGGTCCTGAAGCCGTCTGCCGCCTCGCCGCACCTGATGGTGCACAAGGGCCGGGCGGTCGTGTTCGAGGACATCGACGATTACAAGGCCAAGATCAACGACGACAATCTCGATATCGACGAGAACTGCGTCATGGTCATGAAGAACTGTGGTCCGAAGGGCTATCCGGGCATGGCCGAAGTCGGCAACATGGGCCTGCCGCCGAAGGTGCTCAAGAAGGGCATCACCGACATGGTGCGTATTTCCGACGCCCGCATGTCCGGCACGGCTTACGGCACCGTGGTGCTGCACACCTCGCCGGAAGCCGCTGTCGGTGGTCCGCTCGCGGTTGTCAAGAACGGCGACATGATCGAGCTTGACGTGCCGAACCGCCGTTTGCATCTCGACATTTCCGAAGAGGAACTGGCTCGTCGTCTCGCCGAATGGCAGCCGAACCACGATCTGCCGACGTCGGGCTATGCGTTCCTGCACCAGCAGCATGTCGAAGGAGCCGATACCGGCGCCGACCTCGACTTCCTCAAGGGATGTCGCGGGAGTGCAGTCGGCAAGGACAGCCACTAACAGGGCGTATCCGACCGCAAATCGACGGGAAGGCGGGGGACCCCCCCGCCCGCAATTGCAATGTGGAATACTTTCTGTCGCGAAACGCCGACTTTTACGGGTGGCTTTTGCGACAGAAATTTACGGAAAGTCCAGTGCTGGTGGTTTTGTCCTGAAGGCCGGAATTCAGTGGAAAAGTCGGAACGGCGCAATGCGGACGGTCATTACGGCAGCACACCGCTATCTCCAATTTGATCATCGATAGTCGTTAGCCAGGGCCATCGCTGCAAATACTGGGTGCATTTATCCAGAAATAGGCCACGCTGAGGATTGAGAGGGTTCAGGCGCAGGATGCCATTCCACATGTCCTCCAAGCCGTCAGGCGCGTAAAGGCTGCCGTCGTAAAGGCGAATACCGACCCTTGTGCAAAGGGTGAGGTAGCGGTCAATGCCATCCTCCGCCTTTTGCAACGTTGGATATTCCGCTCCGAACTTGTTCTTGTACCAGAGATGGACCCGAGCCTGGTTCTTGATCTCCACCGTTACGGGCAGATCGGCGACCGCCTGCTGCACCCGGCGAATGACGACGTCTTCGGCGTCCCAGGATAGGTCAGAGTCATCAAAGTAGAAGACGTCGTAATCCTTTATCCCGTACTGAGGGTCATAGCCGGACTTCAGATTCCAAATTGTCTGCACGAGGCAGCCAGCGGTCAGAATACCTTGAGGAATCTGGAGGGCCCCCAACCGGGTTAGCAATTCGGCGTTTATCGGGTTACGGCGGACAGACCAGATGAATTGCTGCTCGCTAAACGACATAGCCTCTCCTTTGTCCGATAGCTTCGGCAAATCGGTTACCCCGAAATCCCAATTGTTCGAAACTCGAACAGACCATCCGAAAACCTGCGCGCAGCCTAACTTTCGGATCCCCCGCTCGGGTTTTCTGACGGTCTGTCGGGATTACGCGACAGGACAAGGCCGTCCATGTAGTGATCGAGATGGCTCTTCCACAACGCCGGCTTAAACAGCAACGCATGGCCTGCAGGCGCAGCAATGAATTTTCCTTCTCCGCCCGCCAGGAGGAATCGTTCGAAATTTCCTCTGCAGTGCCCTATTCGATAATACTGGTCATGACTTCCGTGCAACCAAAGCGTTGAAATTCCCGCTGATGCTCCACGTTCAAAAATAGCCGGATTTACAATTTCATGAGTGGCGCATCCTCTCCCGAGCCAACCACCGTTGAAATTGATGGCAGCCTGGAACGTGGCCGGGCGCATACCCGCATAGGCTACGGACAAGATGCCGCCGCGTGAAACTCCCCCGATGGCAAGCCGGCTCTGATCCACATCGGAGCGACTGCGAAGATGGCGCACGACAGCATCCACATCCGCGACGGCCCGCTCGAAACCCGCAATCGTAATTTCGACATTGCAGGAATAGCCGGAGCCGTCCGGAGCAAGTCCCTCTCCATAGTTTCCACCTGATTTTCCTCTGCCCCGGCGTTGCGGAAAGAGAACCATCCAGCCTCGTTCGACGAAGTAGTTTCCAACAACAGGCGGACACATGGTCCTTGTGTACAGGGATTGATTATGCCCCCGTCCGGTAGAGCCATGATTGAAGATAATTGTCGGATATGGCCCTTCGCGTTGAGGCTTGGCTGCGACGATTTCCAATCGTGCATCTGCCTCGTCGGAGGGTATGAAGAACTTTTCCAACTTCATGAGGCTCCAATATCCATACGTGTGCCACCTGAGCGGATCGGTGGCTTGTCGGGTCCCATGCATTCGTCAACCGCTTCCGGTAGAAGCGGCGGGCGCGCACGGTCTGTTCCAGAAAGACGTGCCATGATGCATTGTAGGGGCGAACGTTCATTTCTGGAATCCCAAGTGTTCGATTTATCAATGCAGAGTTGAATAAAATGATCGATCGCCACGGCACGGGCATAGTGCGCACTATGTGGAAAATGACCGCATGCGGCCCGGCCACGAGGCGGCGGGCGATCGTTTCATCGGTTAGTCATCGGGTAGATCGGGATAGGCCTCGTCGCGCAGGTATATCTGGAAATATCGGCCAAGAGATTGCCCTGATACAGAGCTCTCAACGTAGCTGCCCCGCACTGGACCTGTCATTCCAAGTGCCCCATTGCCCTATTAGTAGTTGACAAGGAATTGCGGATCCCCTTCAGCGCCAAATCGTGGCTTGACGTCAAGCAGGGCGGCCGTTCGAGCAATGATTTCCTTCGCCATCGGGGCTGCGGTGGAAGCCGCTGTTCGTCCGCCATGGATACCGGTTTTGGGAGCATCGATTATCGTCAGGACGATGTATTTCGGCTTGTCCATCGGGAAGCCCGCCACGAAAGCGTTGAAGTTGATATCACTGGCATATCGGCCATTAATCACCTTATCGGCCGTCCCGGTTTTTCCGCCGACGTTGAAGCCCTCTACCTGTGCGGCGCGGCCGGAGCCTTTCAGCCCGTTCCAAGTGTAGAGAAATCGCATATCGGCGCTCGTTTTTTCCTTGATGACGGTGCGTGAAATGCTCGCTGCCTCGTCTTTGGAGCGCGGAAGAAAGGTTGGGTTGATCAGGTTTCCACCATTGATGAGGGCTGCGGCCGCGACAGCGGTTTGCAGCGGGGTAGTGGCGACCCCATGACCGAACGAGATAGTGACGGAATTGATCTTCTTCCATGTCCGGGGTTGTGTGGGCGCGGCGACCCCCGGCATTTCAGTTTCCATCTTCGAAAGAAGTCCAAGCCTTGTCAGGAATTCCCGGTGACCTTCGATCCCGACCCTGTCGGCAACTGCCGCGGTGCCGATATTCGACGAATACTGGAATACTTCAGGGATGGAGAGAGGCCGGTTCTTGCCCTTGAAATCCTTGATCGTAA
Organism: Hyphomicrobiales bacterium; assembly: GCA_900468805.1. Lineage (GTDB taxonomy): Bacteria > Pseudomonadota > Alphaproteobacteria > Rhizobiales > Rhizobiaceae > Rhizobium. The sequence goes on from UEIF01000017.1 coordinate 14,594, forward strand.
AACCGCCCATTCGGATGGGCCGGGAAGCATCGACAACCGAGTTCAAAGTAATCTTTTCGGCATCCAGACCCATCGCAAGTGTGAAGCTCTTGAAGGTGGAGCCCATTTCAAAGGTCGCATTGCTGATCCGGTTGAACCAGCCCTTTTCATATTCCTTGTCCACGGTGCCGTCGGGAAGCGTGCGGGAAGGCTGGTTCGGATCATAGTCGGGAACCGACGCCATGGCGATCACCTCGCCGGTCTCCACATCGAGGATCACGGCACCGGCCGCCTCGGCTTGATAGTCTTTCATTGCGCGTGCGGCGACTTCACGAGCGATATGCTGAACACGAACGTCAACCGACAAACGGACCGGTTCAAGCCGGGTGCCATTCGTCAATCCCGCAGCTCGCAGATCGGCGTATCCTTGCTGATCGATATACCGTTCCATGCCGGCCAGGCCGAGATTGTCAATGTTTACATGACCGACAATATGGGCAGCGGTGACGCCGCCTGGATAGAAACGGCGCTTCTCTAAACGAAACCCTATGCCTGGTATACCGAGGGCAAGAATATCAGACTGCTGTCGAGGCGTGAGTTGTCGCCGTAACCACTGGAATCCAGAGCCTGACCGGAGCTTTTTATGAGTGTCACTCCAATCGAGATTGGGAAGGACCGTGGCCAGCTTTTCCACGACCTCATCGGCATCGACGATACGCCGGGGCTCAGCATACAGCGACACGGTGTTGATATCTGTCGCCAGCAGTTCCCCATTCCGGTCCAGGACATCCGGGCGGGAGGCCACGGCGTTCGCATTGAAATCGATCGAGCCTGTCACGACAGGTTCTGCGATGCCGTATTGGACGAGGCGCGTGCCGACAGCCAGGTACATCACTGCGAACCCGGCGATCAGGATGGTCAGCCTCTGCCTTGTACGATTGCGACGATCGGCAGCATCAGCGAAGGCTCCGGTGCTCGGGCCGGTTTTGCCCTGTAGGATGAAATGTGTGCGGCTTTTAAGCCGGACCACAAAAGCGATCATTCCGATTAAAACCCATGCATGCCAACGAATTCGAACTTCAACGGTCCGGCAAACCGCCGAATTGAAACCTGCACTTGAATGATCCAGGAACCAAGGGGAGCGCTGGCGGAGTACCCAATGTGATTGAATCTGTATTAATATATATTTAAAATTGCATACGGGTATTTAGCGTTTCGTTAACCGTGGTATCGACGACGCAAGAAACTCCGTGCTCTCGGCGGGCCCAAGGGGAGCGCTTATCAGCGTACAGCTTCCGCCCACCGGTTTAACATCGGGCTCGCTCGAAGCAGGGAACTGGTTGCAATGGCAATTATTGCGTATTTCAACTCTCAAAGAGGCCGCAGCAAACCGGCCTGTTTTTGTCAGCTCTGGTTTTGGCTCTGCATCTGGCCGTTGTCCTCGACCTTTACGGTGACCGACAGTTTTTCACCTGGTGTACCGATACGCATACCCGAAACGGGAGCCGCATCGCGGTAGCAGAGGCCGGAGGCCATGCGGACGTAACGGTCATCCGGGCAGATCTTGTTGGCAGGGTCGAAGCCGACCCAGCCGAGGCCTGGAATATGGGCTTCGCTCCAGGCATGGGTGGCGGCCTGATCGACCTTTTCTTCCATCATCAGATAACCGGAGACGTAGCGCGCCGGAACATCCAGTGCACGCGCCGCAGCAATGAAGATATGGGCGTGGTCCTGGCAGACGCCGGTCTTCTTTTCCAGCGCCTGTTCGGCAGTGGTTTCGATGCTGCTGGTGCCGGGCTTGTATTCGACGCTCTCGTGGATTGCCGCCATCAGCGCATGCATGCGCGCGAGCTCGTTCTCACCGGTTACGCCCTTGATCAGTTCCTTTACCAGCTTGCCGCTTTTTGTCAGCGGCGTATCGCGCAGGAAGAGCCAGAGCGGGCAGAAGCCGGTATGAGCACCGCTCATGCCGTTGCGGTCTTCGGTCTCGATCTCGCCTTCGGCGACGATGCGCGTCACCTGCTGTTCGCCTTCCAGCGACACGAGGTTCACATGATTGCCGAACTGGTCGTCATATTCGACTTCCGGCTTGGCGCCTTCGACATGCAGCGACCAGTTGAGCACGGTCTGTCCGCCCGTGGTCGGCGGCGTCAGGCGCAGCCGCTGCAGGGAAAACTGTGCCGGTTCGTCGTAGCGGTATTCGGTGAGGTGGCTGATCTTCAGTTTCATGATCTGACCCGCTTAAGCATAGAACCGGTAGCCATCGGAGATTTCGTTGCCGAGCTTGTTGTTTTGCGCGACGAAATCCTCGAGAAACTCATGCAGACCCTGATCCATGACATCCTTTATCTTCAATGTCTGCAGCGTGGTGCGAATGGCATCCGCCGTATCATGCGCGGCCAGCCGCTCGCCGTAATCCTTGGCGATGTAACCGAGGTTGCTGACGATCTTCTCGTAGCTATAGGCGAGCGAGCGTGGCATCTGACCGTTCAGGATCAGGAAATCGGCGATATTGGCGGCGCGGTACTCACCGTCATAGGCCCAGCTATAGGAACGATGGGCGGAGACCGAACGCAGGATCGACTCCCACTGAACGTTGTCGACCGAAGAACCGACCTGCGAGATCGAGGGCAGCAGCACGTAATATTTCACGTCGAGGATGCGGCTCGTATTGTCGGCCCGCTCGATGAAAGTGCCGATGCGCGCGAAATTATAGAGCTCGTTGCGCAGCATCGAACCATGGAAGGCGCCGCGGATCTGGCCGGCGCGATGCTTGATGGCATCGATGACCTCAGGCAGCTCTGCCGCCTTCAGCTTCTTCGACAGCAGCTCCTTGAGATCGATCCAGCATTCATTGGTCGCTTCCCAGGTCTCGCGTGTCAGTGCGGTGCGCACCATGCGGGCATTGTTGCGGCCGAAATCGATGCAGGACATGACGCTCGACGTGTTCTGGCGGTCGCGCAGCATATAATCGATCGCATCGGGACCGGTCAGCTTCGAATGGGTCTCGTCATAGAGTTCGCGGACACCAGCACTTTGCAGCACGCCGTCCCAATTGTCGTCGCCAGCGTCGCTGCGCGTCAGCGACATGCGCAGGCCGGCATCGACAAGACGTGCGATATTCTCGGCGCGCTCGATATACCGGAACATCCAGTAGAGCCCGTTTGCAGTTCTTCCGAGCATCAGTCCTCCAATACCCAGGTGTCTTTGGTGCCGCCGCCCTGGCTGGAATTGACGACCAGCGAGCCCTGCTTCAGCGCCACGCGGGTGAGCCCGCCCGGAATGATCTGCACCTTGTCGGAGACCAGCACGTAAGGGCGCAGGTCGACATGGCGGGGTGCGATACCCTTGTTGACGAGGATCGGAACGGTGGACAGTGAAAGCGTGGGCTGAGCGATGTAGTTGCTCGGCTTGGCCTTCAGCTTCTCGGCGAAATCGGCACGCTCCTTCTTGGACGCGGTCGGGCCGACGAGCATGCCGTAACCGCCCGAGCCGTGAACCTCCTTGACGACCAGTTCTTCCAGATGCTCCAGCACGTATTTCAGGCTGCCGGCTTCCGAACAGCGCCAGGTCGGCACGTTTTCGAGGATCGGCTTGCGGCCGGTATAGAATTCGACGATCTCGGGCATGTAGGAATAGATCGCCTTGTCGTCGGAAATACCGGTGCCGGGCGCATTGGCGATGGTGATGTTGCCGGAGCGGTAGACATCCATGATGCCGGGAATGCCGAGGGCTGAATCCGGGCGGAAGGTGAGGGGATCGAGGAAGTCGTCATCGACGCGGCGATAGAGCACGTCGATCGCCTCGTAACCGCGCGTCGTGCGCATCTTCACCTTGCCGTCGATGACACGCAGATCCGAACCTTCGACGAGCTCCACGCCCATTGTGTCGGCGAGGAAGGAGTGCTCGTAGTAGGCGGAATTATAGATGCCAGGCGTCAGGACGGCGACACGCGGCTTGCCCTTGCAGCCGGGAGGTGCGAGCGAAGCAAGGCTCTGGCGCAGGAGATAGGGGTAGTCCTCGACGCGCTGCACCTTGTTTTCGTGGAAGAGCTCGGGGAACATCTGCATCATGGTTTCCCGGTTTTCCAGCATGTAGCTGACGCCCGAGGGCGTGCGGGCATTGTCCTCCAGCACATAGAACTCATCCTCGCCAGTGCGCACGATGTCAGTGCCGACAATGTGCGTGTAGACGCCGCCCGGCGGCCGGAAGCCGATCATCTCGGGCAGGAAGGTAACGTTCTTCTCGATCAGTTCGCGCGGGATGCGGCCGGCGCGGATGATTTCCTGCTTGTGATAGATGTCGTCGAGGAAGGCGTTGAGCGCGATCACCCGCTGCTCGATGCCTTGCGCGAGCTTGCGCCATTCTCGGCCGGAAATGATGCGGGGGATGATGTCGAAGGGAATGAGCTTTTCGGCACTGTCGGCGTGGCCGTAAACCGCGAAGGTGATGCCGGTTTTCCGGAAGATGTTTTCCGCATCGCGGGACTTGGCAATCAGGTGCGTCCGGTCTTGGCTATTGTACCACTCGAAATATTTTTCATATGGCGCTCGGGGACTTTCGTCTCCGGTGATCATTTCATCAAATGCCAAAGGTGTGGCTCCCCTTTTTTGTTCATTTGAATACAACGCAAAAGGCAATGCAAGAACCATGCGCAGTTCGCATGGAAGATTCATAAAATCTTCTGCAGTGCGAAAAGTGGGTGAAAAACTGGGCATTTACCGAGAAGTGGCGCCGCGCGAATCCGGATCAATTGCATGACGGCGCACAAAAGATGAGCAGGTGATTATTTACTGCTCCGGCGGCGGATCAAACTCTGTCCGCGGCTGACGGCAAAAAGAAAGGGCCGGATCGCTCCGGCCCTGCCTGTCGTTAAAACTTATGCCCGTTCGCGGCGCTGGCCGCCGCCATTGCGGTTCTTGCTGCGGCGCATGCCGCCATTGCCGTCGCCACGCTGTTCGCCCTGGGGCTGCTGGTCGCCGTGATTGCGCGGCGGGCGGCCGTGGACATGCTGCTTGTTGCCGCGGTGATGGCCGTTAGCGTCGGCCGTCTGGGCCGGGCGCTGCTGCTGCGGCTTGCGAGCCGGGCGGAAATCCGAGGTCGAGACCAGATCATTGTCCGGGCCGTGATCCGGAGCCTGTTCGTTGCGGCGCTGGCCACGGAAATCCTGGTTGCGGCGATCGTGCTGCGGGCCGCCGCGACGGTCCTCACCGGCGCGGACTTCAGTGGCATCGCCCCCGTTACGCGGGCGGCGATCGCCATGGCCGGCGGGACGACCGCTGCCATTGCGGGTTTCGCTGCGCCGGGCTTCGCCGTCACCGCGTCCGCGTCCACCTTCACGCTGGCCACCTTCGCGCTGACCACCCTGGCCGCGCTGCTGGTTCTGGCCGCGGCCACGATTGGCGGCGCGGGGAGCGGCACGCATATCGGCAGGCGCTTCGCCGCTTGCAACCTTGATATCGATGCCCATCAGCTTTTCGATATCGCGCAACAGGCGGGCTTCGTCGGGTGCACAGAAGGCAATGGCAATGCCATCGCGCCCGGCGCGCGCCGTGCGGCCGATGCGGTGGACATAGGCTTCCGCCACTTCCGGCAGGTCGTAGTTGAAGACGTGGCTGACAGCAGGGATATCGATGCCGCGAGCGGCGACGTCGGTGGCGATCAGCGTCTGGATGGAGCCTTCACGGAAACCCTTCAGGGCGCGTTCGCGCTGGCCCTGGCTCTTGTTGCCATGGATGGAGGCGACGGAATAGCCGACCTGTTCCAGATGCTTCGCGAGCTTTTCGGCGCCATGCTTGGTACGCAGGAAGACGATGGAGCGGCCATCGGGGTTCTCGGTCAGCGTCTTCTTCAAGAGAACCGTCTTGTCGTTCTTGCCGGGAACGAAATGCACATACTGCTCGACCTTGTCGGCAGCCTTGCCCGGAGGTGTCACCTGGACCGTGACCGGATCGGTCAGGTAATCGCTGGCGAGATCGGCAATCGCCTTTGGCATGGTTGCCGAGAAGAGCATGGTCTGGCGGCGCTTCGGCACCATCTTGGCGATCTTGCGCAGGTCGTGCACAAAACCGAGATCCAGCATCTGGTCGGCTTCATCGAGTACGAGATATCGCACGGCTGTCAGCGTGATGGCGTTGCGGTTGCAGAGGTCGAGCAGGCGGCCGGGCGTGGCGACGAGGATGTCGGTGCCCTTTTCGAGCTGCAGCTGCTGCTTGTTGATGGAGACGCCGCCGACGACGAGATTGATGCGCAGCGGCGATTTGCGGACGAACTTCCTGAGATTGTCGGCGATCTGGTTTACCAGTTCGCGCGTCGGGGCCAGGATCAGCGTGCGAACGGTGCGGTTGTCCGGGCGCTTCTCTTCGGTCAGCAGGCGCTCGATCAGCGGCAGGCCGAAGGCAGCGGTCTTGCCGGTGCCGGTCTGGGCGAGGCCGATGAGATCACGGCCCTGCATGAGGAGGGGGATTGCCTGTGCCTGAATGGGCGTCGGCGTTTCGATGCCGAGCTGGAACAGGGTGGCGACGATCGGCTTGGATACGCCAAGCGATTCAAAATTGGTCAAGTCATAACCTTTTAGGGCGCGCCAAACGAAAACGCCGGATCGCCGAATGCGGTCCGGTGTCAATCTGGCGTCAAGAACCCCGCGTGAAATGGGAACTTGTAAGTTGGAAAAACTTTCCAGCGCGTCTTGCCGCACTTGGGTCGCGGCATTGTCAGAATGCGCTCTATCCTTCTTCAGCGTCTATCGCAGTGGCACGCTCACGCGGCGGCCGGAAGGTGAAAGCTGAGCCGCATTTGGTCTATTTCTTATCGAAAGTCAAGAGGATGTGCCGATAATAGCCTCTGCGGGCATGGAAAGGACGAAACTTCCTGTGGCAGCCTCGGTTCCGTTGATCAGGATCGCGATGCGATGTTCGCCGGGATAATAACGTCGGGTCGTGATCGGCCGCATTGCATGGCGGCGCTGCACGACATGATCTTCCCCTGCTGCGAGCGTGACGGTTTTCCATTTGAAGACTTTCGGGGAGAGCGAACCGTCGGCCTTCACATGATGGATGGCATAGTCGATCATCAGGGATTGCGTGATATCGCCCGCATTGCGCAGGCGGATTTCGAAATCCAGTCCTTCACCGAAAAGCACTGCCGGCTTCGCCAGCAGCAGTTCGCACTCCAGAGATGCGGCTGCACCGAAGCCGAAATTGGCGAGCGCCTGAGCGTGACCCTTCTTCAAAAGGGTTCGGGAGGCGTGTTTCAGGAGCCAGCGGCGTTCGGCCGAGGCACCCCCGATATGCTCGGCGATGAAGGCCGCGACGAGGTCCGGATGGTCCTTGGCGATGTCGTTCAGGCTGTTTGCGACGGAGCGGCGAACATAATCCTCGGGATCGTCCATCAGCGCCGTCAGGATCGGCCATAGGGGAGAGGGATCCTTGATCAGTTGCGGCAGGCGCATCGCCCAGGGCAGGCGGGGGCGGGTGCCTTCGCTTGCCAGCCGCCGGACATGATGGTTCCGATCATCGACCCAGGGGGTGATCGTCGCCAGCGCACGTTCCTGATCCCGATGGATAAACTGGCGGATACCGAACTCCGCAGTAAAATGCGGCGTCAGCGCTTTCAGGAGATCGAGCGCGATATCGAAATGCTGCAGACCCCGCACAGCGATGAACTGGCTGACGGGCAGCAGCATCCAGCCCGTCAGCCCCGCCTTGCCGGGGGACGGCAGGCTTGGGTCAAGGATTGCGGCAGCCTCGGGAAAGCTTTCGGGAAGGGTCGCAAAGAGCGCGTCACGGATCAGTGCTGCGCGCTCCATGAGTTCCAGCGATTCGATGCCATCGGTTGCGAGCGCCGTGAAACGGCCGCTCTCGAAAGACGGCGCGTTGGCGGCGATGATATCTGCCATCCCACGCACGAGCGCCGGATGCAGAAGGTTCTTGAGTGGTTCCGGCATCGCATAATCTCCCTCTGACCATGCGATGCATGGCCCGGCGTCGGCGGGAGGTCAAGCGTCGCCGGAAAGACCTCAGCGCCTGCAGACTTCGATGCGATAGGGTTGACCCCAGCGGTCGTAGCGCCATTCCGGATGGCAGAAGCGCGGGCCATAATATTCAGGATATGCAGGATAGTAAGCGTAGGAGCGCGGATAATAGGCATAGGGTGCCGGATAAGCGGGACCCGAAGCGATCGCTCCGCCCACGAGGCCGCCGACGACGCCACCGGCTACACCGCCCCAGAAGGCATCGCGCGGCCTAGCGTTTGCGGTATCGGCTGATGCCAGCGAGGCGCCGGCAAATGTCAGTGCAATCAGGCCCGCCGCCATTGTCTTATGAAGAACGGACATGTCGATTCCTTTCATTTTAGGCTCGTCATTCAAGCCACGATCAGACTCTGCTCCGATCTCGGCGCGTTGATGGTCACGCAAGCCGTGCGGGAATTAAATTTTCTCCATACTTGCCGCACCTGAATTGAGCTGTCGGCGTTTTCCCCGTGATCTTCTGACCATTTCAGCTTCGTGCAAGCCTTTGTTGTCACTCTGATTCATCAATTTCATGAGCCGGCTTGGAATTATTGCCTGTGGAATTTTATGGTTAACAGCTTGTTAAAGGCCTTGGCCTTATAGTTGTTCTAAGGGATATTTCATTCATTGCGGGAGTGAAGACTTTTTGATTTCTACCGGGGAACTCTTGGAGCTGGCCTGCCGCCGGATCGCTGATCTGGATACCCCGGCCTATGTCAAAAACAGCGAACTCCGCTATGTCGCCGTCAACGAAGCCTATGCCCGCTTCTTCGGCCGCGAAATCTCCGATTTCATCGGGCAGCGCAGCCGCGAGCTCTTCGAGCGCCCCGAAGAAGAGGAGCGCGAGGACCGCGAGCGTCGTGCGCTGGTTTTCGGCACGGAAGAGAGTGCCATCTCCTTCGACGCTGCCGGTCTTAGCCATGAGCGGGTGCTGATCGAGAGCTTTTCGCCCTCGCAGGACCGGGCCTATGTGCTCGGTATCTTCGAACCGCGCGAACCCCACCGCGCCATTCCTGAAGTTGCCGATACGATTGCCACCGATCTCGGCCGCATCCGCGAGACGCTCGAAAATCTCGATCATCCGATCGGCATCTTTGCGGAGGATGGCCGTCCGCTGATCGTCAATGCCGCCTATCGCAATGGCAGCAAGTCTGCGCCAGCCGGCAGCAAACTTGCGCCAGATGGCAGCACGCCTTCGCCGGCCAGCGAGACTGCCTGGCATGAAAGCGTGCGGGAGCGCGACCTGCTGCGTACCATCATGGAGGATCTTCCGGTCGCCGCTTTCGTGCGCGACGAGGATCACCGGCTGGTCTACGCCAACCAATATTACGAGACCTTCACCGGCCACGCCCGCTCCAGAGCGCTCGGCATGACCGAACACGACATGTTCGGGCAGGAGGCAGGCGAGGCGATTTATCGGGAGAACCTGCGGGCGCTGAAAAACGGCGTGCTGACCGAGGTCGAGAGCAATCTGCCGAATACCGACGGGGAAATCTTCCAGGTCATCTCCCGCGTCAACCGGGTCGTCACACCTGATGGCAAGCGCTATGTCGTCGGTTCCTTCTCCGACATCACGCCGCTGAAAGCGCGCGAGAAGGAATTGATCGAGGCGCGCGAACAGGAAGAAGTGCTGCATCAGGAAATCGAGAGCATCCTGCGCTCGCTGCCGGTCGGCGTGCTGATCCTCGACAACGATCACACGATTCTCTACGTCAATGACGAGTTCTACAGCATCTGGGAACTGCCGCTCGAAGACCGTTTCGATGGGCGGCCGTTCATCGATGTCATCAAGCGCAATTACGAGCTCGGCCGCTACGGCGACACACAGGCGCCGGAAGATATCTATACGTTCCGCAAGGGGCTTTTCGAGGCTACAAACCCGGAGCCGATCCAGCTCGACTGGGCTGCCGGCAAGTCGGTCATTTTCGACTCCAGGCGCATTTCCAGCAACCGCATCCTGCTGACCTATTCCGATATTTCCGCCGTGCGGGTGCGCGAACAGGAAATCCATGAGGCGCGGGAGGCACTCGAAAACCTCGGCGAGATGATGCGCGATGCGACGCATGCGATGCCGCAGGGGCTGGCGATCGTCCAGGACGGCGTGATCAAGCTTTCCAATGACGGGCTGGCCGACGTGCTGCACATTCCGGCCGAACTGACGGACGTTGGTCGGGAATGGATCGATCTCTTCCAGTTCTGCGCCAATCGCGGCGATTTCCACGACAAGGCGGTCGAAACGCTGGAGGAGTGGCGCGCCAATATCGCAGCGCGCCAGCCGATCTCCACCGTTTTCCATGTCGGCGGCGAGCGCTGGGTGAACATGGACGCCACCATCAGCGAACGGCAGCACTGGGTGGCGCTCTTCACCGACGTCACCGAGATGAAGCAGCGTGAGGAGGAGCTGACGGAGCTTCTGTCGCGCGCCGAGGCCGCCGATCGCGCCAAATCGGAATTCCTCGCCAATATGAGCCACGAGATCCGCACGCCGATGAACGGTGTGCTCGGCATGGCGGAACTGCTGGCCAAAACCAATCTCGATACGCGCCAGAAGACCTTCGTCGACATCATCGTCAAGTCGGGCAATGCGCTGCTGACGATCATCAACGACATCCTCGATTTCTCGAAGATCGATGCCGGGCAGATGAAGCTGCGCAAGGCCGCCTTCGATCTGATCGAGGCTGTCGAGGATGTGGCGACCCTGCTTTCCTCGCCTGCTGCCGAGAAGGATATCGAGCTTCTGGTGCGCGCGGCGCCCGATCTGCCTGCAGCCGTCATCGGCGATGCCGGGCGCTTCCGCCAGATCGTTACGAACCTCGTCGGCAATGCGGTGAAATTCACCGAGCGCGGCCATGTCTTCGTCGATATCGGCTCCGAGCCATCCGCCGGCGGCGAGATCATGGTCAGCATCCGCATCGAGGATACCGGCATCGGCATTCCGCCCGAGAAGGTGGACTCGGTCTTCGACAAATTCTCGCAGGTCGACGCCTCGTCGACCCGTCGGCATGAAGGCACGGGCCTGGGCTTGGCAATCACTGCCGGTCTCGTCGATCTCTTCGGCGGTTATATCGATGTCGAAAGCGAATGGGGCAAGGGCTCGATCTTCACCGTCAAGCTGCCTTTCGCCATTGCCGCCGCTCGCGTCGAGCCGAAGCCGCTGCCGATCAACGTGCAGGGTGCGCGCGTTCTTGTCGTCGACGATAACGAGGTCAATCGCCGTATCCTGACCGAACAGCTGAGCCTCTGGGGCTTCGACGGCGTTGCCGCAGAAGGTGGTGCGACCGCCTTTGCCATCCTTGAGGCCGCCGCCGATCTCGGCATCAAGGTGGATGCCGTCGTGCTCGACTACCATATGCCCGACATGAACGGCGCCGAAGTCGCCCGTCGCCTGCGGGCCGACAGCCGCTTCGGGGAATTGCCGATCATCTTCCTGACGTCGATGGATATATCGGGGACGGAGAAAGAATTTGCGGCGCTGAACGGCCATGCGCATCTGATGAAGCCGGCGCGCGCCAATCTGCTCCGCAACACGGTTGTCGAAGTCGTGCGTGCAAACCGTGTCAAGCAGGCCTCCGAGGCGGAGATCACGCGACTGCAGAAGGAAGTGGAGGTGGCGCCGGCGCCTGCACCCGCTCCGAAGCGCGCTGCCGATTTCGTCGATGTCCTCGTGGCCGAAGACAACGAAGTCAACCAGATCGTCTTCACACAGATCCTGCAGGGAACCGGGCTTTCCTTCCTCGTGGTCAATAACGGGCAGGAAGCTGTCGAAGCCTGGGAGCAGCATACGCCGCGCCTGATCATGATGGATGTCTCGATGCCCGTCATGAACGGTCACCAGGCAACCAGAATGATCCGCCAGAAGGAGCAGGGGCAGGGGCACCGCGTGCCCGTGATCGGTGTGACGGCGCATGCGCTGGAAAGCGACCGGGAACTCTGCCTCGATGCGGGCATGGACGACTATATGTCCAAGCCGATCAGCCCGGAGCTGCTGGAAGACAAGATCCGTCAGTGGCTCGGCGGTGGCGAATTGCAGCCGGGCCGTTCGGGCTACTAAGGCTTGATCCCACAGAGCATTTCCCGCTTGCCGGCAAAACCCTTGCGTCGCTCGACAGTAAAGCCTGCGGCGGCGAGATTGCGGCGCACGAAGCCTGCGGCTGCATAGGTGGCGAAGCTTCCGCCGGGAAATGTCTTTTCGCAGACGAGGCGCATCAGCTCTTCCGACCACATGTCGCCGTTGCGCGACGGGGCGAAGCCGTCGAGATACCAGGCATCGAAGACGGGAGCAGCTTCGGCGACACCGTCGAGGGCGCGGCCACAGACGACGCTGAGTCTCGTCTGGTCGTCGAGATCAAGCGAGACGATGCCTTCGGGCATATCCGGCCAGAGGGCCGCCAGCGCCTGCCGTTCGGTATCGATTTCGGGCCAGTGAGCCAGCGCCCGGTCGATTTCCTCCCGGCGCATCGGATAGAGCTCGAAGGACATGAAGTGCAGGTGCTGGCCGGGCTGGCGGTAAAGCTTCCATTGCCGCCATGTCTCGGAAAAATTCAGCCCGGTGCCGAAGCCGAGTTCGCCGATAAGAAAGGTCGGGCGATCGTTCCATCGTTCAGGCAGACCGTTTCCAGAGAGGAAGACGTGGCCGCATTCCAGCCGACCGTCGGTCTGGCAATAAAAATGGTCGCCAAAGGCGGTCGAATAGGGCATATCGCCGTCGCGCCATTCGAGGGGCTGCGGCTTGCCCGCGTCGATCTGATCGGGATTAATGTCTGTCATGGAAAAAGCCGATAGTCCGGCCCTGGCCTCGGGTCAATCATCCATCGATCTCCTGATCATCGGCGGCGGCATCATGGGGCTGTGGGCGGCCGTCCATGCGGAGCGGCGTGGCATTGAAACGCGGCTCGTCGATGCGGGCCAGCTCGGAGGCGGCGCAAGCGGCGGACTGCTTGGCGCCCTGATGCCGCATATGCCGGACCGCTGGTCGGAAAAGAAGCAGTTCCAGTTCGATGCGCTTGTTTCTCTCGAGGCAGAGATTGCGGCCATCGAAGTGGCGACCGGTCTTTCTGCCGGTTATCGGCGCTCCGGTCGGCTCATTCCGCTGCCGAAGCCACATCTGCGCAAGATTGCGTCAGGCCATTCCGCAGATGCCGAGGCCCATTGGAAGGCGGGGGAACGACGGTTCCATTGGCATGTGCTGGACCGGCCGCCGGGTGACGGCTGGATCGATGCGGCGGCCGGCGAGAGCGGTTTCGTGCATGATACGCTTGCCGCCCGCGTTGCGCCTCGTTCGCTTGTCGCTGCCCTGGGAGCCTTTCTGCGCAAGGCGCGGCATGTCCGAGTGCTGCAAAATACGGACATCCTGGACCTTGATCCGGCACGGGGAACGGCTTCGACCGGAGCCGGGACGATCGCCTTCGGGCGCTGCATCCTTGCCGCGGGATATCGCTCATTTCCCCTTCTGGAGAAGCTGACACCGGGTCTGCAAAAACCTCTCGGACAAGCCGTCAAAGGGCAGGCTGCGCTGCTTGCCGCTGATATCGATCCCGGCTTGCCGACGATCTTCCGGGATGGGCTTTATGTCGTCGCGCATGAGGGCGGTCATGTGGCTGTCGGCAGCACCAGCGAGAACAGCTTCGCCGACCCCTTTTCCACGGACGAGCAGCTCGAAGTGCTGATCGAGGCGGCCCGAGACATGGTGCCGGCGCTACGCGATGCGCCTGTCATCGAGCGCTGGGCCGGATTGCGCCCCAAGGCGATCGACCGGGACCCGATGGTCGGAGCGCATCCGGCGAATCGCAACCTCATTGCCTTGACGGGTGGTTTCAAGGTCAGCTTCGGGCTGGCGCACCGGCTGGCGGAAGCGGCAATATGCATCGCAAGCGATGTACCCACGGAATTTTTATTGCCGGAAAGCTTTGGAATTTCAAACCACATCGCGGTCTCTTCACGTTAAACGTGAATTAGAAGCCGCTCCGCTTCGTTAATCTGTCATGCAAATCACCTATCTGCTTGCGCATCAAGGGCGCGGGACGTGATCCGCGCTCATTTCATCCGATGGGGGAAATCGCATGCGCTATGCCATTTGCTTCACGCCATCAGCGAGCGATCCGCTCTCGCATGTGGCGTCCAATTGGCTTGGCCGCAACGTATTTTCAGGTGAAATGGTCGAGCCGCCGGCAATCCGCGGCCTCGGGATCCATGAGATCGCCTTTCATACGGCAGTGCCGCGTCGCTACGGATTCCATGGCGTGTTGAAAGCCCCGTTCCACCTCTCACCGGAGGTTTCCGAATCGCAACTCCTGCGCGATCTCATGCGGTTTTGCGGGACGCTTTCGCCCTTTCAGATTCCGCGTCTGGAAGTTGCGCGCCTCGGCACTTTCTACAGCCTGTCACCGATCCGGCCCTGTGATCAGGTTCGTTACGTCGCTTCGGCGCTCGTTCAGGAGTTCGATCGTTTTCGGGCGCCGCTGACCGAGGCGGATATCGAGCGCAGCGACCCTGACGGCCTTTCGGCGGCGCAATTTGCGAACCTGCATCGCTGGGGCAACCCCTATGTGATGGACGAATTCCGCTTCCATATGCCGGTCACCGGTCCGGTCAACGCGGTCGACATGCCGCGGATCGAACAGGCGCTGCGGTCGCTCTTCGATCCGGTACTCGTCGAGCCGGTGACGGTCTCGAATGTGGCGCTGATGATCGAGGAAGGTACTGGCGGCCCGTTCCGGGTGCACTCGCTGCATCCGATGGGCAAGGTGAGCGCGCGCAAGATCGCCTGAGGCGGACCACGGCCGAAGACCAGTTACGCGCTTTTACGGCTCGACATTCCGCTTATGGATGCTACCGTTTCACCTGTCTTTTCAAAAGGTGATTTGATGGTATCCGAGACCTATCCGCGCAATCTCGTCGGCTACGGGCGCAATACGCCCGATCCGAAGTGGCCCGGCGAGGCACGCGTCGCAGTGCAGTTCGTCATCAATTATGAAGAGGGTGGCGAGAGCTCGATCCTCGACGGCGATCCGGCTTCGGAAAACCTGTTGTCGGAAATCGTCGGCGCGCAGCCCTGGCCGAATCAGCGCAATCTCAACATGGAGTCGATCTATGAATACGGCTCCCGCGCCGGCTTCTGGCGGCTCTGGCGTCTTTTCACCGATCTCAAGGTTCAGGCAACCGTCTACGGCGTGACGCTTGCCATGGCCCGCAATCCCGAAGCGGTCGCCGCCATGAAGGAAGCCGGCTGGGAGATTGCCAGCCACGGCTATCGCTGGCTGGAATACAAGGATTTCTCCGAAGATCTGGAGCGCAAGCACATCCTCGAGGCCGTGCGGTTGCACACGGAACTGACGGGCGAGCGGCCCTATGGCATGTATCAGGGCAAGCCCTCCGACAATACGCTGAAGCTGGTGCAGGAGGAGGGCGGGTTCCTTTATTCGTCGGACTCTTATGCCGACGATCTGCCCTATTGGGTGAAGGGTATCGACGAAAATCCTTTCCTCATCATCCCCTATACGCTCGAGACCAACGATATGCGGTTTGCCACGCCGCAGGGCTTCAATTCCGGCGATCAGTTCTTTGCCTATCTCAAGGATGCGTTCGATACGCTCTACGAGGAGGGCAAGGAGGGCAGCCCGAAGATGATGTCGGTCGGCCTGCATTGCCGTCTCGTCGGCCGGCCGGGGCGCATAGCCTCGCTGCGACGTTTCATCGAATATGTGCTGAAGCACGACAAGGTCTGGATTCCGCGCCGCGTCGAGATTGCGCAGCACTGGCATGCGAACCATAAGCCGGAAACGATCTGATGATCTCGCGCAACGAGTTTGTGTCCCGCTTCGGCGGCGTATTCGAGCATTCGCCGTTCATTGCCGAACGGGCCTATGACGACGGTTTTGTCAGCGAAAAGCTGACAGTGGACCGCGTGCATACGGAGCTTGTGGCCATATTCCGCGCCGCGAGTCGAGAGGAGCGTCTCGGTGTCTTGCGCGCTCATCCCGATCTTGCCGGGCGGCTGGCGATATCGGGCGAGCTGACTGAAGATAGCAAAAAGGAGCAGGCGGGCGCCGGGCTTGACCGCTTGAGCCCTGCCGAACATGCGCGCTTCACCGAACTCAATTCCGCCTATACGCAGAAATTCGGCTTTCCCTTCATCATCGCCGTGAAGGGGCTGAACAAGGATGACATCCTTGCCGCTTTCCAAAAGCGGATCGACAATAGCAGCGACGAGGAATTCGTGACTGCGGCAGCACAGGTCGAAAAGATCGCGCTGCTTCGCCTGACATCCATGCTTCCGGAGACTTGAATGACCGATACCCCAGATACCAGCCTGCCAGCCTTCGCCACCGGCGCCATCAATCTCGCCTCGGCCCGTCTCGGCGCCAAGGGACTTTCTGCCACCGACGAATTCTTCGCGCCGCTGGAGCGCATGCTGCAGGATGTGCCGGCAAGCTTCGATCCGGATCTCTACGACGATAACGGCAAATACATGGACGGCTGGGAAAGCCGCCGCAAGCGTGTTCCCGGCCATGACTGGGCAATCGTCAAGCTTGCCATGCCGGGCCGCATCTTCGGCTTCGATGTCGATACCAGCTATTTCACCGGCAATTACCCGCCGCATTGCTCGATCGAGGCTGCCTTCGTCGAGAGCGGCGATCCGACCGATGCGACGCAGTGGAGCGAAATCCTGACGAAGTCGCCGCTCGGCTCCAGCGCGCACCACTTCTTCGAAAATGCCGACAAGCAAAAGATCTGGACGCATCTGCGCCTGCATATCTATCCGGATGGTGGCGTGGCGCGCCTGCGGGTCTATGGTTCGGCCTATTTCGACTGGTCGAAGGTCGGCGCCGGCGAGGAAGTCGATCTCGCCTATATCTTCAACGGCGCGAAGGCGCTTGCCTGGTCGGATGCGCATTACGGCCATCCCGACAAGCTGCTCGGCCCCGGACGGGGCCTCAACATGGGCGATGGATGGGAAACCAAGCGCCGCCGCGGCCCGGGCCATGACTGGGCAATCATCCGCCTCGGTCATCCCGGCACGATCAAGCGCGTCATCGTCGACACCGCCTTCTACAAGGGCAACTTCCCCGACACCTGCGAACTGTTTGGCGCCTACCTGCCTGATCTCGGCGATACGCTCTCGGAGGCCGATATCGCTGCCTCCGAAAGCTGGAAGCCGATCCTGCCTCGCAGCAAGCTGCAGATGGACCATATCCATGAATATGGCAGCGACGTCGTTGCCGATATCGGCCCGGTCACACATGTGCGCTATGCCATGCATCCGGATGGCGGAACGATGCGCCTTCGGCTTCATGGGGTGAAGGCTTGAGTTCTTTCCTCTTTCCAACGCGTCCCTTATATTCGCGGCATCAGGAGTGATGCCGCGATGAGACCGTCGGAAGTGCTGGAGAAGAACAGGCAGGCGATCCGCGAAGCGACCAAGCGCTTCAACGCGACAAACCCGCGAGTCTTCGGCTCCGTCGCCCGCGGCGAGGATCGGCCGGATAGCGATCTGGATATTCTGGTGGATGCTTTGCCGGGCAGCACATTGCTGACACTTGGCGGTTTGCAGGACGCGTTGGAGCAAATGATGCTTGGCACGCCGATCCACTTGCTGACCCCCGGCGACTTTCCCGAACCGATCCGCATCCGGGTTCTTTCCGAGGCGAAGTCCATATGAACGAAAGTCGTATCCCGTATCTTCTCGAGCGGATGCGATCCGCGGCGGCCGAGGCCAACGCAATGATCGCGGATGTCAGCAAGCAGCGGTTTCTTGAGGATATTATCCTGCAGCGCGCTGTCGGGATGAGTCTCTTGATGGCGTCGGAAACAGCTGCTCAGCTGATGAAGATTCATCCCGAATTTCCTGTCGAGCACCCGGAATTTCCATGGGGGGCGATGCGCGGTATGCGCAACCGCATCGCCGATGGTTATTTCGACATTGATCTTGAGACAGTCTGGGCCACAGCCAAGGACGATGTGCCTGATCTGCTCGACAGGCTCGATCTTGTCCGCAACTGGCGTGCGCAGGGCGAATAGTAGGCAATGTCCCGATATCTCGACATACAACCTCTCACAAAGTCCGCCTTCGCGCCGTTCGGCGAGGTGATCGAAGCCGATCCGGCAAACATGCGTTATATCAACGGCGGCAATACCGAGCGCTTCCATGCGCTTGCGGCACCCGAAGCCGTGGGCGAGGGCGCGCGGGTTATCATCAATCTCTTTCGCGGCCAGCCACGCGGCTTTCCCTATGACGTCGGCATGATGGAGCGGCATCCGTTCGGCAGCCAGAGCTTCTCGCCGATATCGGGCCGTCCTTTCCTCGTCGTCGTCTCCGAAGATGAGGACGGGCGCCCGGGGCGTCCTCGGGTCTTTCTCGCCCGCGGCGATCAAGGCGTGAACTATCGGCGCAATGTCTGGCACCATCCGCTGATGGCGCTCGGCGAGCCCTCCGATTTTCTGGTTGTCGATCGTGACGGGCCTGGCAACAATCTGGAAGAATTCTTCTTCGACATCCCCTTCATCATCAAAGAGCCAGAGCTATGACCGGACTGACCACCCATGTTCTCGATACTGCTCTCGGCAAGCCGGCGCAGGGGCTGAGGATCGATCTCTTCCATATCGAGGGTGAGGTTCGCCACCATCTCAAGTCCGTCGAAACCAATGCGGATGGGCGGGTCGATGGCGGGCCGATCCTGATCGGCGAGAGCTTTCGAACTGGCACTTACGAACTGCTCTTCCATGCCGGCGATTATCTCAGGGCAAACGGCACACCGCTGCCGCATCCGGCCTTCCTCGATCTCGTGCCGATCCGGTTCGGCATCGCGGACACCTCGGCGCATTACCATGTGCCGCTGCTGATCTCGCCTTACGGCTATTCCACCTATCGGGGAAGCTGACATGCGCTTTGCCGCGATCGCCGATATTCATGGAAACCATACGGCGCTGGAAGCGGTGCTTGCCGACATAGCAGCATTGGGCATTGTCGATATCGTCAATCTCGGCGACTGCTTCAGCGGTCCGCTGGAGGCTGGCAAGGTGGCGGACCGGCTGCTGTCACTCGCCATTCCGACCGTGCGCGGCAATCACGACAGATATCTGATCGAGCAGCGGCCGGAGGATATGCACATCTCCGACTCCGTCGCCTATGCGCAGCTCGACGGCGCGCATCTCGATTGGCTGCGGTCGCTGCCGGTCGACCTGATCTACCGGGATGAGGTCTATCTCTGCCACGCAACGCCTGAGGATGATAATCTCTACTGGCTGGATATGGCCGCTGCCGATGGCAGCGTGGTGTTCAGGCCGCAGGCAGAGATCGAAGCGCTGGCGGAAGGTATCGAAAGCCCATTGATCCTATGTGGCCACACACATATTCCGCGCATGGCAGCACTTTCCGGCGGCCGTCTTATCGTCAATCCCGGCAGCGTCGGCGGCCCGGCCTATGACGATGACAAGCCCTATCCGCACAAGGTCGAAACCGGCCACGCGATGGCGAGTTATGCGGTGCTGGAAAAATCGGCCAGTGGATGGACGGCACAATTCCGCAATATCCGATACGACAACATGGCTATGTCGGCGTTGGCAAAGGCCAACGGTCGCCCAGAATGGGCGTCTGCGCTCGCGAGCGGTCGCGTGCGCTGAGCCTCGAGAATTTTCGTTTTTCCTCGAAGCACGAAGATGCTCTATCTCTTTGTTTTTGCGTAATTCCCGGCGCAAAACCGCTGTGCACCTTTGCTGGAATTGCTCTATTGCCGCCCTGCGATGATCGAGGAATCGACATCTTTGATGTCGCGCTTGCCGCAGAGCGCCATGGTGATGTCCATCTCCTTGCGAATGATCTCGAGCGCCAGCGTGACGCCCTCCTTGCCCATGGCGCCGAGGCCATAGAGGAAGGGGCGGCCGATATAGGTGCCGCGTGCGCCGAGTGCCACGGCCTTCAGCACATCCTGGCCGGAGCGGATACCTCCGTCCAGATGCACTTCGAGACGATCGCCGACGGCATCGACGATCCGCGGCAGCATGCTGATCGTAGAGGGGGCGCCATCGAGCTGGCGACCGCCATGATTGGAGACGATGATGGCGTCGGCTCCGGTTTCGGCTGCCTGCCTCGCATCCTCGACATCGAGAATGCCCTTGATGATCAGCGGACCGCCCCATTGTTCCCTAATCCAGGCGACATCTTTCCACGATAGCTGCGGGTCGAATTGTTCGTTCGCGAAGGTGGTGATCGAGGGAAGGTCGTCGAGGCCCTTGGCGTGGCCGAGGATGTTGCCGAAGTTGCGACGCTTCGTCTTCATCATCTCCATGCACCAGAAGGGGCGCGTCGCCATCTGCCAGATATGTTTCGGCGTGAATTTCGGCGGCGCCGAGAGGCCGTTGCGCAAATCCTTGTGGCGCTGGCCAATAATCTGCAGGTCGGCGGTCAGCACCAGCGCTGAGCATTTGGCGGCCTTGGCGCGGTTGATGAGATCGACCACGAAGCCTCTGTCGCGCATGACGTAGAGCTGGAACCAGAATGGTTTCGTCGTGACGGAGGCGACATCCTCGATCGAGCAGATGCTCATGGTCGACAGCGTGAAGGGCACGCCGAATTCTTCCGCTGCGCGGGCCGCCAGCATTTCGCCATCGGCATGCTGCATGCCAGTCATGCCGGTCGGTGCCAGGGCCACCGGCATCGACACTTTCTGGCCGATCATCGTCGTCTCGAGCGTGCGGTTGCTCATATCGACCAGCACCCGCTGGCGCAGCTTGATGTCACGGAAATCCGCTTCGTTGGCGGCGTAGGTGGATTCCGTCCAGGCGCCGGAATCCGCATAGTCGAAGAACATCTTCGGGACGCGGCGCTGAGCCATTTTCTTGAGATCGGCGATGGTCAGCGGCTGGGCCATGAAGAGAACCTTCACATCTGATGATGTGGTCGAATACCACGCTTTCTCAGTCTTTGGTATTTGATTTCAGAGGAATTTTACCGTCAGGCCATCGCCTTGCTATAGCCCGTTTTTCATCGCGACGCCCGCCACATAGGTCTCCGCCACGGCGCGGTCGTCGCCCATGGTTTGCAGCAGGAACAGTTCCTCCGGAAGCGTCTTCACCACCTCCATCTTCAGGGCCATGGCAGGTGTCGCGGCGGCGTTGAGAACGACGAGGTCGGCGTCGGTGCCTAGCTCCAGCGTGCCGATCTTGTCAGCGAGAGATAGCGCCTCGGCATTGCCGAGCGTCATGTAATAATAGCTGTCGAGCGGGTTCAGTCGTTCGCCGAGAAGCTGCTGGATCTTGTAGGCCTCGTCCATGGTCCGCAGCATGGAATAGCTGGAGCCGCCGCCGATATCGGTGGCGACGCCGATGCGGACGGGCTTCTCGCGGCGAGAGAGCGCCTTCAGCGGGAAGAGGCCGGAGCCGAGGAAGAGATTGGATGTCGGGCAATGGACGGCGATCGCACCGGTCTCGCTCATGGCGTCGGCTTCGCGCTCCGAAAGATGGATGGCGTGGCCGAAGAGGCTCTTCGGTCCGAGCAGGCCGTAGCGGGCGTAGATATCCGTGTAATCGGTCGCTTCCGGATAGAGCTCGCAGGTGAATTTGATCTCGTCGTGGTTTTCCGACAGATGCGTCTGGATATGCAGGTCGGGGAATTCGCGAGCGAGTGCCGCTGTCGCCTCCATCTGCGCCGGTGTCGAAGTAATGGCGAAGCGCGGCGTGATGGCCACATGGTTGCGGCCCTTGCCGTGCCAGTCGGCGATGACTTGGCGGGTCTCGTCATAGCCCATTTGCGGTGTATCGAGCAGACCTTGCGGGGCGTTGCGGTCCATCATCACCTTGCCGCCGACCATGCGCATGTTGCGGCGCAGAGCTTCTGCGAAATAGGCATCGGCAGATGTCTTATGAACGGAGCAATAGGCAACCGCCGTCGTCGTGCCATGGCGGATCAGCTCGTCGTAGAAATGCGTGGCTATCCTCTGCGCATGGGCGCTTTCGACGAAGCGGCACTCCTCCGGGAAGGTGTAGGTGTTCAGCCATTCCAGAAGGTTTGCGGCATAGGAGGCAATGACCTGCATCTGCGGGAAATGCAGATGCGTGTCGATCAGGCCCGGCATGATGAGATGCGGGCGATGATCGATTTCGCTGGCGTCTTCGGGCGCCTTCGCCTTGATGTCGTCATAGGCGCCGACAGCTGCGATGATGCCATCCTCGATCAGCAGACCGCCATCCGTCTCATAAATATAGCTCTCGCTATCGGCGAGGCTGAGCGGGGCGCGGCGGAAGGAGAGCAGACGCCCGCGCAGGAGTGTTGTGGTCATTCTCGTTTGCCTTCGACTGCGCTTTCGAACCAGGCGACGAGCAGCTTGCGCTCGTCGGGGGTAATGTCGGTCACGTTGCCCGGCGGCATGGCATGGCTGCGGCCGGCCTGTATATAGATTTCCCGCGCATGCGCGGCAATTTCCGCGTCATTTTCCAGAACGACGCCTTTCGGTGGCCGGGCGATGCCTTCATAGACCGGCTCTGCGGCATGGCACATGGAACAGCGTGTGGAGACAAGCTGCTTCACGGCGGGAAAATGCGGATCGCCGGCAAACTGCTGGAAGGCGGGAGCGACGGAGGCGTTTTCATCTTCGCCCGTGAGCAGCTTGGGCACGGTCGACAGCCACATGATGAGGATGAAGAGCACGACGGTGACGATCCAGGTCCAGGTCGGTCGTCCCTTGCGCGCATGAGTGGTGTTGAACCAGTGGCGGATCGTGACGCCCATCAGGAAGACCAGTGCGGCAATCACCCAGTTGAAGGCGGTGCCGAAAGCCAGCGGATAGTGGTTCGACAGCATGAAGAAGATGACGGGCAGCGTCAGGTAGTTGTTATGGAGCGAGCGCTGCTTGGCCATGTAGCCGTATTTGGCGTCCGGCGTTCGGCCGGCGATCAGGTCGGCGACGACGATCTTCTGGTTGGGAATGATGATCATGAAGACGTTGGCCGACATGATCGTGGCGGTGAAGGCGC
This sequence comes from Hyphomicrobiales bacterium, assembly GCA_900468805.1. Lineage (GTDB taxonomy): Bacteria > Pseudomonadota > Alphaproteobacteria > Rhizobiales > Rhizobiaceae > Rhizobium. The sequence goes on from UEIF01000017.1 coordinate 37,551, forward strand.
CGAGATGCAGGAAGGCGGCGCGTCCGGTGAAGACTTGCGTGTAACCCCAGCCCATGAAAACCAGCACGACATAGAGGACTGCCATCAGGCCCCAGGTGTTCCTGCCGAGCGGCGATTTGCAGAGCAGGTCGTAGATGATCCAGCCGCCGGCCAGTGATGCAAGCGAGATCAGGATCGCCACCGGTCTGCTGATATCGAGCACATGGCGGTCGATCAGGAAGAGGTCGGCGCCGCCATAATAGACGATGCAGAGCATCAGGAAGCCGGAGAGCCAGGTGAAATAGCTCTCATATTTGAACCAGGTCAGATGTTCCGGCATCTGCGCCGGCGCCACCAGATATTTCTGGATGTGGTAGAAGCCGCCGCCATGGACCTGCCATTCCTCGCCGTGAACGCCGGCGGGCAGATGCGGCCGCTTCACCAGACCCAGGTCGAGCGCGATGAAATAGAAGGACGATCCGATCCAGGCGATCGCGGTGATGACATGGAACCAGCGCGCCGCAAAGGCCAGCCACTCCCAGGCTATTGCATATTCATACATTCAGTTCCCCTGTTCTTCTTCCCGACTCGTGAGATTGCGAGAAATTCAAGCGCGAGGAAAGGGGGCACGTGGGGTTTCTTGCCGCAGTGGAGATCGCAGGAAGAGCTTGCCGGGTGCGGCATTTGTGCTTAAGGCATCGCCGACGACGCTAATAAGGAGCCGCTGAAACATGCAGATCGAAGTCCCTTGCCCGAAGTGCCGCAACACGCGCATGAAATTTCCGCGCCCGCAGCCGATCGACAGCGACATCATCACCTGCTTCAACTGCAATTTCGAACTCGGCACCTATGGCTCGATCAAGACCAAGATGGTGGCGATGCTGAACCGCGTAGCGGCTGCCGAGGAGCAGCAGAAGAAGCACTAGTTTACGGTTTAAGCCGGTGCAGTCGTGCCGGCCGCGGCAAGGGGCCGTGCACCGATGTCGGTAAGCGGAGCCCGGTTCCTGAGAAGGCGGTAGCCGAGGCGCGGCAGCGTCATGATCCATTCCTGGCCATCCGGCGTGCTGTCCGAGTGCCTCGCGCAGATGGGTGATCTGTACAGAAAGATTGCCCTCCTCGACCATCAGCCCGGGCCAGCCCGCCTCAATCAAGGCGTCTTTTCCAACCGGGCGACCGTCGGGTATCAAGCAGCGCCTTGAGCCGTGAAATCGCGCGCTGGCCGAGCGCAACTGGCTGGCCATCCCGCAGCACGCCGCTGCCGGGGTCGAACATGAAACGGCCGAAAGCATATCGCTGCTCTTCCGTCGCAGTGCTTATATCCGCGCAATTTGAGGTGGCAATCTGGTTGTACGCTGTGCTGTGGAGCGGACGTCTCATTCGCACGCCTTAAAAAATGGCGGATTTCTGCGACATTTTATCCACCGCTAATGCTCCAAAGTGGAGCAAACGATTCCTTGAAATGTGAAGATCGGGTTACAGTTTTGAAATACAGGCCGCCGGGATGAGGTGGAAACCGCATGACACTGGCGGCGCATTCATCGACGGAGAAGATGCCCATGCGCAGCATTCTGACATGCGTGATGATTGCCTATGCGTCGTTCGCGACAGCCCACGACGCCGCTACGGGTTGGAGTTACGACCCCTACTGTTGCAATGGAAATGCCGAAAACGGCGATTGCCAGATGATTCCGTCCAAGACCGTGGCCATCACGCCGGATGGCTATCGCGTGACGCTGAGACCCGGCGATCACCGGCTGGTAACGCGAAGCCATGTCTTCCTGCTGCCGATGACCAGGGCGATGCATTCAGGCGATAGCGACTACCATATCTGCCTGTTCCCAAACGAAGATACGCCGCGATGTTTCTATGCGCCCGATATGGGCTACTGAGAGGATTTAAGCCCCGCCATTTTGCGTGACATGTTCAGTCCTGCTCCACATCGAATTTCTGCAGCAGCCATTTCCGGAAATTCCTGATTTTCGGCACGTTTCTCCTGTTTTCGGGATAGGCGAGCCAATAATCGCGGCCATCGTTGCCGGTCAGTTCGAAGGGCTGGTAAAGCCTTCCAGCGACGACATCGTCCTGAAAATGTCCGGGGTTGAGCATGGCGACACCGCCGCCGGCAATGGCGATGCTGGCATCGAGGATCTGCGTGCCGAATTCGCTTTTCGGATAGCGGGAGAGATCGGCATCCTTGACGCCGGCCGCTGCGAACCATTCTGCCCACCAGGAATCGCCGGCGCTGATCAGGAACAGCTTCAGCAGGTCTGCCGGCTCGTGGATGCCGCCGATTTCGGCCGCGAGCTTTGGGCTCAGCATGGGAGAGTAATCAAGCCTCATCAGCCGATGACTGATCAAGCCCGGCCAATCGCCGCGACCCCAACGGATCGCCACGTCGGCGGCCTCTTTCTGGAAATCGACGATTGTGCCCGATGTGATCAGCCTCACCGCAATATCAGGATATTGCAGCTGGAACGCGCCGATGTAGCGCGAGAGCCATTGCTGGGCAAAGGTCGCCGTCGAATGGATCGTCAGCGTTTCCCCTGTTGTCTTGCGCATCGAGGCCATGGCTTCGATCAGAGTGTTGAATGCTTCGGAGACCCTGGGCGCGAGATGTTTGCCTGCTTCCGTCAACTCGATCTGGCGGGGCAAGCGCAGGAAGAGCGGCTCGCCGATATTCTCTTCCAGAAGCTTGATCTGGTAGCTAACCGCCGTCTGCGTCATGCCGAGCTCGTCGCCGGCTTTGGTGAAACTGCTGAGCCGAGCCACGGCTTCGAAGACGCGCAGCGCATTCAGCGGGAACTGCTTCGACAGCTTCATGGATAAGTTCTCTTTATGGATGCAGACGGTTGTTCGATTGGAATTGCAGCATTTTTCCCGGCAAACTGCAATCATCTCATCAAACCATCAAGGTGATGTCATGGATTGCCAAACTATCGAAGAGCGTTCTCCCACAAGAGAAGGATTGCTCACCATCACGATCCGCCGGCTGGCCCGGGGCATAGGCAGCCGGATGCCGCAGCTGGATATGGATGTCACACCCGATCGCATCAAGCGCGATCTCGGCTTCCTGGACGGACGCGATCCGCGTTACGAGGATGACCGGTTGCGATAGGCGGCAAGTGCGGTCAAGATTTCGGCTGCCGTCATGGCAGCGATCACTTCGGGGCGTTTGTCCTTCACCGCCGATCCGCCGATCGGCAAAGTAAGGCGATCGAGCCAGGAGCGTTCGCCGCCTGCCTCGCGGGAGAGCCAGCTTGCAAAGGTCGCGCGTTTGGTCGCCGAGCCGATCATGCCGATATAGGCAAGGTCGGTGCGGGCGAGCGCTTCATGAGCGATCAGGAAATCCAGCGCATGGTCGTGCGTGAGGATGACAAGTGCCGCACCAGCAGGAATATCTTTCACCAATGCCTCGGGCATCGGCACCAACAGGCATTTTGTCCAAGCTGGAAGATTGGCAAGCTCATCCTGCCGGGTCTCGATGACGGTGACCGAAAGCGGCAGCGGGGCGAGTGCGGTGGCAAGGGCGCGGCCGACATGCCCGGCGCCGAAGACGTAGACCTCGGGCAGGCGTTCTGCCTCGTCTTCCTGCTTCTTCTCCAATTCGCCTCTGACCGCATCTGTCACATGCCGAAAGCGCAGTTGCGTGCGGCCGCCGCAGCATTGGCCGATTTCCGGTCCGAGCGGAATATCCATCATGTCAGTGCCGCCGGTGCCCGCCAGCAATTCGCGGGCATTGCCGATGGCGATGAATTCAAAGTGGCCGCCGCCGATCGTGCCCCACATGCTGCCAGCCGCGACCAGCATGAAGGTGCCGGCCTCGCGCGGCGTCGAGCCTTGTGTATCGGTGATTTCGACGAGGATCGCTTCGGGCTGGAGGGCCAGAAAGGCGCGGAAGTCGCTGCCGGGCACAAAACCGGAAAGGATCTCGCGCCGCGTCATGGCTACACCCTCTTCATCCTCTCGACAGCCATCAGCACACGTTCGGGCGTTGCGGGCGCATCGAGATGGGGACAGACGCGATAGTTCGCGACACTGGCAACGGCCATGGAGAGCGCTTCGAGGACCGATATTGCCAGCATGAAGGGCGGTTCGCCGACGGCCTTGGAACGGCCGATCGTCGCTTCCGCATTCTCGGACCATTCGGCGAGTTGCACATTGAAAATCTTCGGGCGGTCGGAAGCGAGCGGGATCTTGTAGGTGGAGGGCGCGTGCGTGCGCAGGCGGCCCTTGTCGTCCCACCATAGTTCTTCGGTCGTCAGCCAGCCCATGCCCTGAACGAAGGCGCCCTCGACCTGGCCTATGTCGATTGCCGGGTTCAGCGAACGGCCGACATCATGGAGGATATCGGTGCGGTCGATCAGATACTCGCCGGTCAGTGTGTCGATCGAGACTTCGGTGCAGGCGGCGCCATAGGCAAAATAGTAGAAGGGCGTGCCGCGGCCGGCCTTGCGGTCCCAGTGGATCTTCGGCGTCTTGTAGAAGCCGGCAGCGGAAAGCTGCACGCGGGCGAAATAGGCCTGCTTGATGAAATCGGGGAAGGGGATTTCGATCTCGCCGACCCGCACGCGGTTCGGCAGGAAGGCGATCTCCGAGACCGGAACCTCCCATTTCTCGGCCGCGAAGGCGACCAGTCGTTCCTTGAGCTGGCGCGCCGCGTCATAGGCGGCCATGCCGTTCAGGTCCGAGCCGGAGGAGGCGGCGGTCGCCGACGTATTCGGCACTTTGGCTGTCGTGGTCGCCGTGATCTTCACCCTGTCGATATCGACCTGGAAGCTGTCGGCCAGGACCTGCGCCACCTTGGTATAGAGGCCCTGGCCCATCTCTGTGCCGCCATGGTTCAGGTGGATCGAGCCGTCCTGATAGATATGGACGAGCGCGCCGGCCTGGTTGAAGGCGGTCATGGTGAAAGAAATGCCGAACTTGACCGGCGTCAGCGCGATGCCCTTGCGGATGTAGCGGCTGTCTCGATTAAAGGCGACGATGGCATTGCGCCGGACGCGGTAGTCGGCGCTGTCCTCCAGCTCCTCGACCACACGGGCGATGATGTTATCCTCGACTTCCTGATGATACGGCGTCGTCGTGCGTCCCGAGCCCGGCTGACCGTAGAAATTCAGCTTGCGGATATCGAGCGGATCCTTGCCGACGGCATAGGCGATCTCCTCGATGAAGCGTTCGGCGCCGAGCATGCCCTGCGGGCCGCCGAAACCGCGGAAGGCGGTGTTGGAGACCGTATGCGTCTTCAGCGGCTGAGAGGCCAGGTGCACATGCGGATAGAAATAGCTGGAATCGGCATGGAAGAGCGCGCGGTCGGTGACCGGGCCCGACAGATCCGAGGAGAAACCGCAGCGGGCCGAATAGGTGGCGTCGACCGCATGAATGCGGCCCTCGTCATCGAAGCCGAGTTCATAGTCGACACGAAAATCGTGGCGCTTGCCGGTGGCGCTCATATCCTCGTCGCGGTCGGGGCGGAACTTGATGGCGCGCTTCAGCTTCTTGGCGGCGACTGCGGCAAGGGCAGCGAACTGGTTGCCCTGCGTCTCCTTGCCACCAAAGCCGCCGCCCATGCGGCGCACGTTCACAGTCACGGCGTTCGATGGAATGTTCAGAACATGGCCGACGATATGCTGGATTTCGCTCGGATGCTGGGTCGAAGACCAGACGGTGACCTCGTCGTCCTCGCCTGGGATCGCCATGGCGATATGGCTTTCGAGGTAGAAATGTTCCTGGCCGCCGATGCGCATGCGGCCTTTCAGCCGGCGCGGGGCGTTTGCCATTTCTGTTTCGGGCTCGCCCCGCTTCAGCGTCATCGGCGTGATGACGAGCGGGCTGCCGTTCTCGACGGCGCCGTCGATATCGCTCCAGTGCGGCAGATCGCGATATTCGATCGTCGCCTTGCGGGCGGCGCGGCGGGCGATCTCGCGGGTTTCGGCAATCACCGCAAAGATCGGCTGGCCGTGGAATTGCACCAGGGTTTCGGCAAGCAGTGGTTCGTCATGGCTACCGTTCGAGCTGACGTCGTTGACACCCGGAATGTCCTTGCCGGTGAAGACCCAGACGACGCCGGGATAGGCCGCGACCTCCGACAGGTCCATCGAGAGGATCTCGGCATGGGCTCGGTCGGACATGCCGAGCGCGCCGTGCAAGAGATCCGAGGGTTCGGGAATATCGTCGATATAATCGGCACTTCCGGTGACATGCTTATGTGCTGAATCATGGCGCAAGGACACATGCATCTGGCCGTTGATGAGCTTGCGATCCTCGAAGGTAGACTTGTCCATCAGATGCCTCCTTCAGGAGGAAATGTGGTGCCCGAAGGGCGGATGAGGGGGCGGCTTGCGCCGATATGCGTCATCCTCATCATGCCACCTCCTCGAACCGCTTCAGTTCAGCGGGCGCACCGACCGTTTCGAGGTAAAATCGCGTCAGCAGGTTCTTAGCCGTCAACTGACGATATTCAGCAGTCGCGCGCCAGTCCGTCAGCGGCTGGAAGTCGGTGTCGAAGGCCGGGCGCGCAGCCTCTATGGTTGCTTCCGTCCAGGGCTCGCCGATCAACTCGGCCTCGACGCTGCGGGCGCGCTTGGGCGTTGCCGCCATGCCACCGAGTGCAATGCGGATGTCAGTCACGCGGTCTGTCTCATCCAGCACCAGATAGAAGGCGCCGAGTACGGCGGTGATATCCTCGTCCCGGCGCTTGCTGATCTTGTAGACTGCGAATTTGGCGTCTGCGACCGGGTAGGGCACGAAGACGCTTTCGACGAATTCGCCTGGCTGGCGGTCCTGCTTGCCGTAGGCGATGAAGTAATCCTCCAGCGGGATCGTGCGGGCGCCTTCGGCCGAGCGCAGCGTCAATTGCGCGCCGAGTGCGATCAGGGGCGGCGGGCTGTCGCCGATCGGCGAGCCGTTGGCGATATTGCCGCCGATCGTGCCCATGTTGCGCACCTGATCGCCGCCGATACGGGTGATGAGGCGGGCAAAGGCGGGGATCTTCCGGGCGATGGTGTCGAGCGCGCGGGTGTAGGTGACGCCGGCGCCGATCGCGATGCCATATTCGCCCGCGGTAATCGTCTGAAGCTCCGTCAGGTGATTGATGAAGACGACGGGGTTCAGCTGACGCATCTGCTTCGTCACCCAGAGGCCGACATCGGTGGAGCCGGCAACGATGGTCGCCGTCGGCTCGGCCGCAAGCACCCGCGCAAGCGCGTCAACGGAGCGCGGCACAATGAGGCGGCCTTCTTCTGACACAATCGAGATCGTATCGGATGCCTGCATAGCCCAGAGGCGAGAGATGATTTCGGCACGGGTCTTTTCGAGTGGATCGAAGAGGGCGCTCGGTCGCTGCAGGCTCACCTGCTCGGCGGCCTTGACGATCGGCTCATAGCCTGTGCAGCGACAGAGATTGCCTTGCAGCGCCTTTTCGATCTCGGCGCGGTCAGGCTTCTCGTTGGACAGCCAGAGGCCGTAAAGGGACATGATAAAGCCGGGCGTGCAGAAGCCGCATTGTGAACCGTGGCAATCGACCATGGCCTGCTGCACCGGATGCAGCGTGCCATCTCTGGCAGCCAGATGCTCGATCGTCACGACATGGGTCGCTTGCAGCGAGCCAGTGAAGCGGATGCAGGCATTGACGGATTCGTAGAAGAGCTTGCCGTCGATCAGCCGGCCGACCAGCACGGTGCAGGCGCCGCAATCGCCTTCGGCGCAGCCTTCCTTGGTGCCCGTCAGCCGCCGCTTCAGCCGGAGAAAATCGAGAAGAGTCTCCGTCGGGAGGACGTTGCTCAAGGAAACGTCCTCGCCATTGAGGATGAAGCGGATGCTGTCGTTCATGATATTCCCGGTTGTTTTTCTTAAAATGGTTATGCCGCTGTCCAGCCCCCGTCAATCGAGATATGCGTGCCGGTCACCTGCCGGGCTTCCTCGCTTGCAAGGTAGAGGGCGAGCGCTCCGATCTCCTCGGCCTTGACGAATTCGTGGGTCGGCTGTGCCTTGAGGATAACCTCGGTCTTGACCTGCTCTTCGGTCATGCCGCGCGCTTTGGCGGTATCGGGGATCTGCTTTTCGACGAGCGGGGTCAGCACGTAGCCGGGGCAGATGGCGTTTACCGTCACACCGAATTCGGCAAGCTCGAGTGCTGCCGTCTTCGTCAGACCCAATATACCATGTTTTGCCGCTACATAGGCAGATTTGAAGGGCGAGGCGACCAGACCATGCGCCGAAGCGATGTTGATGATGCGGCCGGACTTTCTGGCCTTCATCAGCGGGATCGCGGCACGCATCGTATGAAAAGAGCTGGACAGATTGATCGCGATGATCTGATCCCATTTCTCGATCGGGAAATCCTCGATCTTTTCGACATGCTGGATGCCGGCATTGTTGACGAGCACATCGACCGTTCCGAAGGTCTTGCCGGCAGTCTCGATCAGATCGGCAATCTCTGATGGCTTCGTCATGTCGGCCGGGTGATAGAGTGCCTTCGCTTTCGACGATGATTCAAGGCGTTCGATTATCGCCTTGATTTCGTCGTCCTTTCCGAAGCCGTTGATGACGACGTTGTCGCCCCTGGCGGCAAAGGCGGTGGCGATCGCAAGCCCGATACCGCTGGTGGAGCCGGTGACGACGACGGATCTGCTCATGCTTCTTCCTCCCTGGATGCGAGATGCTGCATTGCAGCGTCAGCGCGAGGTTATGCCCAAAGGCGGCGTGCTGGCAATCGGGAAGTGGCTGAGAGGCCAGACCGCCACTTACGCCCTTCCAAGCCAGGCGGACCTGCCCTATTGATTTGCCACGGCAACAGCATGCAGCGGGAGGAATCGCATGGGTGGATATGTTCTGGCGATCGATCAGGGAACGACCTCGACGCGGGCGATCGTCTTCGATGGCGATATGCAGATCGCCGGCATGGGCCAGAAGGAATTCACGCAGATCTATCCGCGCTCCGGCTGGGTGGAGCATGATCCCGAGGAAATCTGGGATTCTGTCGTTTCCACAGTCCATATGGCGCTGCGCGAAGCCAAGGTAACGGCTGGGGATATTGCGGCACTTGGCATCACCAACCAGCGCGAGACCGTCGTCGTCTGGGAGCGCGAGACCGGCAAGCCGATCCAGAACGCCATCGTCTGGCAGGACCGGCGCACGGCAAGCTATTGCGACAATCTCAAGCGGCAGGATCTGGAGCGCACTTTCACGAAAAAGACCGGCCTCATCCTCGATCCCTATTTCTCGGGAACGAAGCTTTCCTGGATGCTTGCCAATGTGAAGGGCGCGCGGGCGAGGGCGGCGCGCGGCGATCTTTGTTTCGGCACGATCGACACGTTCCTTATCTGGCGGCTGACGCGCGGCAAGAGTTTTGTCACCGATGCGACCAATGCGTCGCGCACGCTGATGTTCAATATCTCGACCAACGAGTGGGACGAAGACCTGCTCGATATCCTGCGCGTGCCGGCCGCCATGCTGCCGGAGGTGAAGGATTGCGCCGATGATTTCGGCACAGTCGATCCCGAGCTTTTCGGCGCGGCCATCCCGATCCTCGGCGTTGCCGGCGACCAGCAGGCGGCGACGATCGGCCAGGCCTGCTTCGAGCCGGGCATGCTGAAATCGACTTACGGCACAGGTTGCTTCGCTCTCCTGAATACCGGCAGCGACATGGTGCGCTCAAAGAACCGGCTGCTGACCACCATCGCCTATCGCCTTGATGGTCAGACGACCTATGCGCTTGAAGGCTCGATCTTCATTGCAGGGGCGGCTGTCCAGTGGCTGCGTGACGGTCTCGGTATTATCGACAGGGCATCCGATACGAATGATCTGGCGGAGAAGGCCGATCCGACGCAGGAGGTCTATCTCGTGCCGGCCTTCACCGGCCTCGGCGCGCCGCATTGGGATGCCAAGGCGCGCGGCGCGATCTACGGCCTGACGCGCAATAGTGGGCCGGCGGAGCTTTCCCGTGCCGCACTTGAGGCCGTCTGCTACCAGACGCGCGACCTCCTGGAGGCGATGCAGAAGGACTGGAAGAACGGCACCGACGATACGGTGCTGCGCGTTGACGGGGGCATGGTCGCCTCCGACTGGACGATGCAACGTCTTTCCGACCTGCTGGAAGCGCCGGTCGACCGTCCCGTCATTCTTGAGACAACAGCGCTCGGTGCTGCCTGGCTTGCCGGCAGCAGGGCCGGTGTCTGGCCGGACCGGCAGAAGTTCTCCGCGACCTGGAAGCGTGACCGACGCTTCGAGCCCTCGATGGACGAGAAGACCCGTGCTGCCAAGCTCAAGGGTTGGAAGAATGCGGTGAAGCGGACGCTGAGCGAGTTCTGATTCTTTCTATTTACGCAATTCCGGACGCAAAACCGCTGCAGACTTTTGCTGGAATTGCGCTAGGCCACCGGGTTCATATGAGAATATTGCTTGCGGTATTCCGCAGGTGTGACGCCAAGATGGCGCGTGAAGGCGCGGCGCAGGGTGTCGTCGTCGGCAAAACCGCATTCGCTGGCCACCTGTTTCGGCGCATGGCCGCTTTCGAGCAGCCGGCGGGCAGCCGTGATGCGACTGGATTCGACCCAGCTTGCCGGTGTCATCCCGACCTCTTCGCGGAAGAGGCGGGCGAAATGACGAGGGCTGAGTTCCATCCGGCGGGCGAGTTCCGCCACGCTATGATCGACGGCCGGATTGGCTGCGATCCAACGCTGCACCTCCTGCAATGCCGAGCGGCCCGCAGGGGCGGCTTCGCCCTTGCGGCTGAACTGCATCTGGCCGCCCGGACGCTTGAAGAACATGACGAGTTGGGCGGCGGTGCGCATTGCCACGTCACGGCCGAGATCTTCTTCGACGAGGGAGAGAGCGAGGTCCAAGCCGGCTGTAACTCCGGCGGCGGTTCTTAACTCTCCATCGGCCACATGGATCGCGTCTTCCTCCACCGTTACGGAGGGATAGACCTGCCTCAGTTTCTCTGCGACGGCCCAATGGGTCGTCACCCGCCGGCCATCGAGCAGCCCTGCAGCGGCGAGCAGAAACGCGCCACTGCAGACCGAGCCGTAACGCCGGGCCCTCGGTGCGGTCTTGCCGAGCCATGTCAGCAGCTTTGCATCGGGCTCGATCTCGGCCGCATTGGGGCAGCCGGCGACGAGCAGCGTATCCAGCGGACCGACCTCATCCTCGATCGTGTAGTCGGCGACCAGCCTCACGCCGGAAGAGCTACGGATATGGCCGTGGTTGGCGGCGATGACGACCGGGCGATAGGCCTCCTTGCCGCTCTGGAGATTGGCCTCGGCGAAGACGTCGAGCGGGCCGGAGACATCCAGAAGCTGGACGCCGGGAACGGCAAGGATAGCGATGTTCCTGGGTTTCATCTGACGGCCTCATGTCCGCGGCGGAATGGTTTTGGCAGAAAATGACGGATGGCGTCGATTGCCGCCATCGTTGGCCGCTTTTACTCTCCCTGACATCCACCATCAAGGAGAAAGACGATGACATTGACGATTGGCGATATCAGCATTCCAGACAGCAAGCTGGCACGCGACATCACCGCGCTGGTTCGGGACACGGAGTCGCCGCTGCTCTTTCACCATTCCAGCCGGGTCTACTATTTCGGCGCACTCTCGGGAAAGCGCCGTGGGCTGAAGTTCGACCCTGAACTGCTCTATGCTGGCGCCATGTTCCACGACATGGGACTGACGCATCAGCACAGTTCGGAGCATGAGCGTTTCGAGGTCGATGGCGCCAATGCCGCTCGTGATTTCCTCAGGAGTCACGGCATCTCGCAGGGCGATATCGACACGGTCTGGACGGCAATTGCGCTGCATACGACGCCCGGCATTCCGCAGCACATGCATCCGGTTGTGGCGCTGGTGACGGCAGGCGTGGAGATGGACGTGCTCGGCATCGATTATCACGGTTTCCATGATACCGATCGCGAAGCTGTGGTGCATGCGCATCCGCGCACGCCGCATTTCAAGGAGGATATCCTCCAGACATTCTATGACGGCATCAAGCACAAGCCGGAAACGACCTTCGGCAATGTGAAGGCGGATGTGCTGGCCGATAAGGACCCGCATTTCCACAGAGGCAATTTCTGCAGTGTGATCCGCAACTCTGCCTGGGTCGGCTAGAGTATTCGAAAACTCCAGGCAGGCGGCTTTGAGGCCGCCTGCCTGTTCTCGTTACTTCTTCAGCCAAGGTGTCGCTGTGCTCCAGAAGATCACGTTGGCGCCGAGATAATCCTGCGCGAAGGCGGTGAACTCTTCCTTGGTGAAGGGCTTCCTGGTCGCCGGGTTCTTGTAGGTCAGCGTCGGCTCCTGCACGGCGAGGCCGACATAGGAGAGTTTGCCCTTGTATTTGTTGAAGAAGGGGTAGGAATTCTTCATCTGCGCCTTGCGGTTCGGCACGATATCGGGACCGCCGAGGCCGACATTGTTCTGCTCCGCAAAATCGAAGAGGCGGCCCATATAGTTGTGGTCGTTCTCCCATTCGCAGGGCCAGAAATTCACATATTGCACGACCAGCGATTTTCCGAACGCCTTGCGGGCGAAGGCGAGGTTTTCCATCTCGGCCGAGAAATAGGCGTCACAGGAGAAGCCTTTCGGCTCGTGCTTCGGATCGAGATCGATCGACGTTTCCGGCAAGTTGATGCCGTAGATCTGACCGTCGAACTTTTCGGCAAGTGCCGTCAGGAGCGCCTGATATCGCTCGCGAACGGCCGGGTTCCACTGCTGCGCGACCCAGCCGGAACCGACCGGCTTGTTTTCGCCGGGATTGTCGAGTTGCGGGGTCAGGCCGCCGTCATATTCCGGCTCGGTCAGCATGTAGTCCGGAATGTTGCGCGCCTTCGGATTGAAGAAGCGGTCCTGCACCTGGATGAACATCTTTTTGTTCAGCCCCTTGGCAATGGCGAGATCCTGCTCGATTGCCGAAAAATCATACTGACCCTTCGCCGTCTCCAACCCCTTCCAATTATAGACGACCTGCACGCCACCGATATCGGGCCGAGCGAGCTTCGCCTTTGCGGCGGCGAGATCGCCGGAGCCCATATAGAGGAAGTTTTCGGGAGCGGAGGCGGCATGGGCAGCCTGCATCGGCAGGGCGAGGGTGGCGAGCGCGACGAGAAGTCTCTGAGATTTGTTCATGGGGTTCTCGAATAGAAAGGTGATGGAAAGCGCGCAAAGCTCTCGGGATCAAATCGGGCAACTCAATGGCGGCGATTGCCGAGCCCATGCGCACAGTTAATCAGGCCGCTTCCATCAGATTTACTCGTTTTACCATCCGCAATTTTTTGATGCGCCCTGTCGGCCAAGCGGTTACTCATTCGTCATTCGGAAAGAGGAGCTACCGATGCTTTACGCAATCCTTTGCTACGCCAATGAAGAAACCGTCTTCGCCTGGACCGAGGAGGAAGAGGCTGCCGTCATGGGAAATCTCCATGCCGTGATCGAGCCGCTCGCCGCTGCCGGCAAGCTCGGCCCGACAGGCCGGCTGATGCCGACGACGGCCGCGACGACCGTGCGCAAGGGCAAGGACGAGGCGTTTGTGGTCGATGGCCCGTTTGCGGAAACCAAGGAGGCGCTTCTCGGCTTCTACACGGTTGATTTCGAGACGCTTGATGAGGCGATTGCCTTTTCCAAAGAGCTTTCGGCGGTCAATCCGGGTTCCACCTCTTACGAAATTCGGCCGTTCTACACCTTCAGGCCGGGAGAGACCGCATCATGACAGACATTGCCTGGATCGACCTCGCGCTTGCCTCGGCCCGGCCGAAGGCGCTCGGCGCGCTGCTACGCTATTTCCGCAATCTCGATACGGCGGAGGAGGCGTTTCAGGAGGCATGCCTGAGGGCGATCCGGACATGGCCGGAAAAGGGGCCGCCGCGTGACCCGACGGCCTGGCTGATCTTCGTCGGCCGCAACAGCGGCATCGATGCGGTGCGCAAGAGGGCGAAGATCCAGGCCCTGCCCGACGAGGACCAGATTTCCGATACGGAGGACGCCGAAAGCGATATCGCCGATCGGTTGGACGATTCCCATTATCGCGACGATATCCTCCGGCTGCTCTTCATCTGCTGCCATCCGGACCTGCCGGCCACCCAGCAGATCGCATTGGCGCTACGCATCGTCTCCGGCCTGTCGGTGATGCAGATCGCTCGCGCTTTCCTCGTTTCCGAAAGCGCGATGGAGCAGCGTATTACCCGCGCCAAGGCGCGAGTGGCAAAGGCTGGCGTGCCGTTCGAGACGCCCAGCCCGCAAGAGAGGGCCGAGCGGCTGGTGATCGTCAGCACGATGATCTATCTGATCTTCAACGAAGGCTACAGCCAGGCCGACCCGAAGCAGGAGGCGGCTGCCTTCAGCGACGAGGCGATCCGGCTGGCACGGCTGATGCTGCACATCTTCCCCGCCGAGCCGGAACTGATGGGGCTGCTTTCCCTGATGCTGCTGCAGATTTCCCGCCGGCAGGCGCGCTTCAACACCGAAGACGAGATCGTGCTTCTGGAAGATCAGGACCGCTCTCTCTGGAACCGGCCGTTCATCAACGAGGCGCTGGCGCTGCTCGACAAGGCACTGCGTCACCGCAAGCCCGGTCCCTATCAGCTTCAGGCGGCGATTGCCGCCGTCCATTCCCGCGCAAAACGCGCCGAAGATACCGACTGGGTGGAAATCGATCTGCTTTATCGCGCGCTCGAACGTGTCCAGCCTTCGCCCGTGGTAACGCTCAACCGCGCGGTCGTGGTCTCAAAGCTGAATGGACCCCAGGAAGCGCTCGATCTCATCGAGCCACTCGGCGAGAAACTCGACGGCTATTTCTATTATCATGGCCTGCGCGGCAACTTGCTGAAGCAGCTCGGCCGCATTGCACCGGCGCGCATAGCCTTCGATCGCGCCATCGCGCTTGCGCACTCGGCGACGGAAGCTGCGCATATCCGCCGGCAGATCGACAAGATGCAGGAAGAGGCGGCGCAGCCTGTCGCGAGAACGTAGTCTCGTTTCCTGTTCGATCGAAACGACAATTCATCACATTCGCTGCTGGTATCCGCAACCAGGTTGAATTGGTGGAGCCGCTCTTTTGCCCATAGGGTGGCGGCATTTCAGCAGGGAATTTCGGATGACCATCTCCATCGCGCCAATCACCGTCGATACTATCGACAAGTATCACCACGTTCTCGGTGCCGTTGCGCGGGAACGGAAATATCTGGCGCGCGAAGACGCGCCGCCGATCGAACGGAGCAGGGCCTTCGTGCTTGAGAATATGGAGCGGGGCAATCCGCACTTCGTTGCGCTCGATGGCGTCAGCGTCGTCGGCTGGTGCGATGTCAGACGTAATACCGAGCTCAATGCACTGCATGCCGGAATGCTCGGAATGGGAATGCTTGCCGATTACCGCGGGAAGGGCATCGGCAGCCGCCTGATGGAGGCGGCGCTTGCCGCGGCATGGTCCATCGGGCTGACCCGGATCGAGCTCAGCGTGAATGCCTCCAATCAGCGGGCCATTCGTCTCTACGAGAAATCCGGTTTCGAGTATGAGGGTGTATTGCGCAATGCAATCATGCTTGATGGCGACTATCAGGACGTGGTGATCATGGGTATTCTGGCCGAACCGCGGCTATGCTGACGAGGTGTTCCGGCTATCGATTTTCTCGAAGCTATCGTTCCAGAATTTCTGTTTGCTCTTCACTCGCGGCGTCCTTATCTCGAGGCTGAATTCAAGAGGATGCCGACCATGGAACTGGGTCTTTATACATTCGCAGACGTCAACCCCAATCCGTCCCGCAACAAGGGTGTGGAAGGGGCCGAGCGGATCAAGCATCTGATCGAGGAGATCGAGCTTGCCGATCAGGTCGGGCTCGATGTCTTCGGGCTCGGCGAACATCACCGGCCTGATTATGTGGCCTCGGCGCCGGTGGTTGCGCTGGCAGCGGCTGCGGTGAAGACGAAGAATATTCGTCTCACCAGCGCCGTCACGGTTCTCTCCTCCGACGATCCTGTGCGGGTGTTCCAGCAGTTTGCGACGCTCGATCTGATCTCCAACGGCCGTGCAGAAATCATGGCGGGACGCGGCTCCTTTATCGAATCCTTCCCGCTCTTCGGCTACAATCTCGAAGATTACGACCAGCTTTTCGAGGAGAAGCTCGATCTTCTCCTGGCGCTGCGCGATGGCGAGATAGTCGACTGGAAGGGCGAGCTCCGCGCGCCGATCCAGGGACGCGGCGTCTATCCGCGGCCGCTGCAGGATCCGTTGCCACTGTGGATCGCGGTAGGCGGTACGCCGCAATCCGTTGCCCGCGCGGGTGCGCTCGGCTTGCCTGTGGCGATCGCCATCATCGGCGGCGAATATCCGCGCTTTGCGCCGCTGCTGGATCTCTATCGGGAGGCTGCCCGCCGGGCAGGGCAGGATGCGGCGAAGCTGAAGACCAGCATCAACGTGCATGGTTTCATAGCCGATACGACAGAGGCCGCTGCCGACCAGTTCTACGGCCCGCAGGCGGAAGTGATGAACCGCATCGGCCGCGAGCGCGGCTGGGGTCCGACGAGCCGGGCGCATTTCGACATGTCGCGCGGCCCGACCGGCAATCTCTTCCTCGGCGATCCGGAAGTGGTGGCCGAGAAGATCATTGCCGCCCACAAGGTTTTCCGCAACGACCGCTTCCTGCTGCAGATGGCGATCGGCCTGATGCCGCACGACCAGATCATGCGCGGCATCGAACTCTACGGCACAAAAGTCGCACCGATCGTCAGAAAGGCATTGACTGAGGCTTCCGAAGGCGCGAAAGCCACCGCTTGACGCAGAGCCTGTCGCTCTCGGGTAAAATCCGGAACGGTCTATGGTTATCGAGAACGACGAAGAACTTACCAAGCTCAAGGATATCGGCCGCATCTGCGCCAATGCCATCCAGGTGATGGCGGCGGCAATGGAGCCGGGCATGACGACGCTGGAGCTCGACCAGATCGGCCGCAAGGTGCTGGAAGATGCCGGTGCGCGCTCGGCGCCTGAATTCTGCTACCAGTTTCCTGGCGCGACCTGTATCAGCGTCAATGAGGAAATCGCCCATGGCATCCCCGGCCCGCGGATCATCCGCCCGGGTGATCTCGTCAATATTGACGTGTCGGCGGAAAAGGACGGTTTCTTTGCCGATACCGGCGCTTCCTTCGCGGTGCCGCCGTCTAAATCGAAGATCGAGAAGCTTTGCCGCGACGGAAAGCGGGCGCTCTGGATTGGCCTCAACCAGATCAAGGCCGGCGAGCCGCTGGCGAAGATCGGCAATGCTGTCGGTGCCTTCGCGCAGAAGAACCGCTATACGCTTGTCGCCAATCTTGCCAGCCACGGCGTCGGCCGTTCGCTGCATGAGGAGCCGGCCGAGCTTTCCACCTGGCCCGATCCGTCGGAACGGCGCATGATGACGGAAGGTCTCGTCTTCACCGTCGAGCCTTTCCTGTCGCTCGGCGCAACATGGGCGGAAGGCGGTGATGACGCCTGGACGCTCTATGCCGATCCCAAGGCCCCGACGGTGCAGTATGAACATACCGTCGTTGCAACACGCAACGGGCCGATTATTCTGACATTGGCGGCTTAAGGGGCATCACCCCCTCGCTGTTGGAGGTCGAGATGGCTGTTGCCTTTACCAAGGAAGAGAGTGCCGAAACCGCATCGGAAACGCTGCTGCCCGATCGCGCGATTTCGCCTCATCCCAATCTCGTCACAGAAACCGGACTGAAGGCGCTGGAACTGCAGGTGCACGAAGCGCGCCAGGCCTATGAGGCTGCGAGCACTATCGAGGACGTCAATGAGCGCCGACGCCAGACGTCTGGCCCGTTGCGCGATCTGCGTTACCTTGCCGAAAGAATTCGCACGGCCCAACTCGTCTCCAACCCGATCTCGACTGCTACCGTTGCCTTCGGAAGCACGGTCACCTTCAGCCGCGATGATGGCCGGGTCCAGACATATCGCATCGTCGGAGAGGACGAGGCCGACCCGAAGGCGGGATCGATTTCCTACGTCGCTCCCGTGGCCCGCATTCTGATGGGCAAGGCCGTCGGCGATGTCGTTGCTGTCGGCGATCAGGAGCTTGAGATTATCGAGATTTCCTAAAGCGCCGCGCGTGCTCGACGCCCGGCACTCGTGTTGACCGCCTTGAGATCAGGCGGCTTGCGGCAAGCGGGCGATGACCTTGATCTCGAAGTCGAAGCCGGCCAGCCAGTTCACGCCGACGGCCGTCCAGTTCGGGTAGGGCGCCTCGCCGATTTCCTTCATTCTGATACCAGAGATCGTCGGCCACTGCGCTTCGGGATCGGTGTGGAAGGAGGTGACATCGACGACATCGTCGAACGTGGCGCCTGCAGCTTTCAGCACTGCTTTCAGATTGTCGAAGGCAAGCTGTACCTGCTTTTCGAAGTCGGGCTCGGGAGAACCGTCTTCACGACTGCCGACCTGGCCGGAGACGAAGAGCAGATCGCCTGAACGGATCGCCGCAGAGTAGCGGTTGATCTCGTAAAGAGCCTGCCGGCCTGCGGGGAAGATTGCATCACGTTTTTTGGTCATTGTTTTACTCCTGTCTAGACAAACGGCACCGTCTCCGAACTCTCGTTCGTCGAAAGAGGTGAGCATTTATGGGAATGGGCTGCCCACTATCCGGAGCGATTGATATACGCTCCGTATGCGGATATAATCAGACATACGCAACGTATGTCAATACGCATACGCAACGTATGTGTATTTTGGGAGATGGTGATGGCCGCAAAGACCCGGGCGCAGATGATGGAGGAGACGAGGGCGAAGCTTATACAGGCTGCCCGGAAGGCTTTCGCCGTCAAAGGCTATGCGGGAGCTTCGATGGATGATCTCACCGCCGATGTCGGGCTGACACGCGGGGCGCTCTACCATAATTTTGGTGACAAGAAGGGTTTGCTGCAGGCCGTGATCGACCAGATCGACTGCGAAATGGGGGAGCGGTTGCGCATCGAGCGCGACCGGGCCGAAACGATCTGGCTTGGCCTTCTGGCGGAATATACCGCCTATATCGAAATGGCTCTGGAGCCGGAAATCCAGCGCATCATGCTGCTCGACGGGCCGGCGGTGCTCGGCGATCCCTCGCAGTGGCCCAGTCAGAATGCCTGCCTTCGCACGACAACCCAGACCATCCAGGCGCTGATCGACGAAGGCACGGTCAAGCCTGTCGATGCTGAAGCTGCTGCCCGCCTGCTCAATGGAGCGTCGCTCAGTGCCGCGCTCTGGATCGCCGCCGCGGAGGATCCGCACAGCCTTCTTGCGAAGGTCGTCGAGGTTTTCCGCGGTCTCGCGAGTGGTCTGCTCAAGACCTGACAGTGACGAGGCGGCGGTTCACGCCGCCAATCGTCGATGTGGCTTCAATCCCGTTGCGGGTCGGTCTTGCCGCCTTGCAGGATTTCCATGGCCGCACGCTCCAAAATCCCGGAAATCCTGATAGCTTCGCTTGCCGACCAGGGATGACGCATCCGCAGTGCAGAACGCAGCAGCTGGCGGGCAGCGCGGATGTTGCCGTCGTCGCGGCCGAAATCGTCATCCTCCTCGTCACGACGGTGTCGGCCGCCGCCTCCACCCTGATGCTGATCGGGGTCGAACATGCGATTGACGAAGGCCATGCCCTCGGCAATGCGCTCCAGCTTGGCGAGCGCCTGGTCGATCATGGCGCGGTTTTCCTCCACCTTCTGACGGCCGGCCTCGGTGATCTTGTAGAGCTTCTTCGTTCCTTCGTTTTCCACTTCCGCCAGTCCGGTCTCTTCCAGATAGGTGAGGGCCGGATAGATGACGCCCGGGCTCGGCACGTAAAAGCCGCCGGAGCGCTCCTCCAGCGTCTTGATCAACTCGTATCCGTGACGCGGACGCTCTTCCAGCAGCGCCAGAAGGATCACCTGCAATTCGCCCGCGGAAAACCTGCGGCCCATTCCCATGCGCATCGCCTCACCGACGAAACCGCCTCGAAAGCCTCTCATGACATACTCCTTCGTATCAGATGTATCGTTCACTGTGTCGTAATATATATCGTAAGATATGTCTTTCAAGAGAGAGTGCGGAAATCCTGTTCGCGAAATTGAAGCATCCATCAGAATTACTCACTTGTGGCGGTCATGCTGCAGCGCGATAAACGCGCCATGTTGGCTCCGAATAACGACCGCCCGGTCAATCTCCTCACCGCCGCGCTTGCAGGCGCCATTGCAATGGCGGCGGCCATGGGCTTCGGGCGATTTTCCTTCACGCCGATCCTGCCGGGCATGATGGTCGGCGTGCCGCTTTCGGCCGCAGACGCGGGTTTTATCGCTTCCGCCAATTTCGTTGGGTATCTCGTCGGCGCGGTTCTTGCTGCTTATGGCTGGGCCGCAGGGCGCGAGCGGCTGGTGGCGCTTCTGTCGCTGCTTGCGACTGCAATCCTGCTGGCGGCCATGGCGGCGACGGATTCCGTCTTGCTCTTTGCCGTCATCCGCTTCCTGGCGGGCATGGCGAGCGCCTTCACGCTGGTCTTCAGTTCGGCAATCGTGCTGAGCCATGGGGCGGCTGCGAATAATGATCACGTTCAGGCAATACATTTCGGTGGGCCAGGGGCGGGGATCGCGATTTCCTCCGTCATGGTGCTTGCGCTCGGCTATGTCCTCAACGATGCAGCCGGCGGCTGGCGCGCAGACTGGATCGGTGGAGCGCTCTTTTGCCTGGTCAGCCTTGTTATCGTTTGGGCACTGCTGCCGAAGTCGCCGGTGCATACGGGGCAGGCGAAGGAGCCGGCACTGATCTGGAGCCGGCCGATGGTGCTGCTGACGCTGTCCTACGGCTTGTTCGGCTTCGGCTATGTCATTACCGCCACCTTCCTTGTCGCCATCGCACGCGCGAGCGCGTCCGGGCCGATCGTCGAGTTCCTCTGCTGGTTCATTGCGGGGCTGACGGCCACGGTCGCGCTGTTCATCTGGAGGCCCTTCGTACGCTTGCTTGGGCTTGGCGGCGTCTATGTCGCGGCGCTCATCATCGAGGCGATCGGCGTGCTCGCAACCGTGGAACTGCCGCATTCGGTGGCGCCGCTGATCGGCGGCGCGCTGTTCGGCGCAACGTTTCTTGCCATCACTGCCTATGGATTGCAGATCGGCCGCCGACTGTCACCCGAAAGCCCGCGCCGCATCCTGGCGCTGATGACGGCGGCCTTCGGCGTCGGCCAGATCATCGGTCCTGTCGTTGCCGGCTGGATTGCGCAGACAACGGGAAATTTCGTGCTGCCGACCGTTATTGCAGCGATCGTGCTGGTTTTCTGCGCACTGCTGGTCATGCCGGTGATGAAGAAAATCCCATAAGTGGTTACAAGTGCGTAACAATGGGTTGAACCCATTGCCGCTTTCTTCGAACTGCCTTAATTTCCGGGCAATCAGTGGTTCGCCACTCTTCCGTGACTCCAGTTCAGGAAAGCAAAGCTCCCCGTGTTTCATTCCTTCTTTCCCCAGCCAAAGGCGTTCTTTACTTCGCTCACAATCTGGACGCTGGCTGCGATTTTAGGCTGGTATTTCTTCGCCGCCGATCTCGGTGCTTCGCTTGGATTTGCGCCGGTTCCTGAAGAGCAACAGCCGATCGATCTCTCGTTTTTCCTGTTGCCGGAGAACCTTTGGTTTTACGGCTACTTCCTGGCGAGCGCTTTGATCTTTTGCGGCGCTTGGCACATCAAGGCGATGAGCCACCCCTGGAAGATATGGTCGATTTGGGGGTCGGCGCTGATCATCTTCGTGACCTATTTTAGTGTGCAGATCTCGGTCGTGATCAACAATTGGCGGCGGCCATTCGGCGACCTGCTGCAGAACGCGCTGGCGAAGAAGCCGGGTATTACAGTCGAGAACTTTTACGACCTGTTTCTGGTTTTCGCGCAGATCGCCTTCCTCGCCATGTTCGTATCGATCATGACCGATTTCTTCACGAGCCATTATATCTTCCGCTGGCGGACGGCGATGAACAATTTCTACATGGCGAATTGGGAAAAGCTGCGTCACATCGAAGGCGCATCCCAGCGTGTACAGGAAGACACGATGCGCTTTTCCAGCACCTTGGAAGGTCTCGGCATCAACCTGATCAATTCGGTGATGACGCTGGTCGTCTTCCTGCCGATCATGCTGGCACTGTCACATTACGTGACGAGCCTGCCGATACTCGGCGAAGTGCCGAATTCCCTCTTCTGGCTGGCTATCTTCTGGTCGGCTTTCGGCACCGTCCTGCTCGCTTTCGCGGGTATCAAACTGCCTGGGCTGAATTTCAAGAACCAGCGCGTGGAAGCGGCCTACCGCAAGGAACTGGTCTACGGCGAGGACCATGCCGACCGGGCGCAGCCGCCGACAGTCCAGGAACTGTTCTCAAGGGTACGGAGAAACTATTTCACGCTGTACTTCCACTACATGTACTTCAATGTCGCCCGCTCGTTTTACCTGCAGGCGGACAATCTTTTCGTCTATTTCTTCATGGCTCCGACCCTCGTCGCCGGCGCCATCACCTATGGTATCTTCCAACAGATCGCGACCGCTTTCGGGCAGGTCAGCAATTCCTTCCAGTATCTCGTCAATTCCTGGTCGACGATCATCGAACTGCTCTCCATCCACAAGCGTCTCAAGGCCTTCGAGGCTGCTATCGATGATGAGCCGCTGCCTGATATCGATCAGCGCTATCTGGAGCGCGAAGCCGGCGCTGTTCACGTCGACGGCTGACAGAAATAGAAAGGGCCCCGAAGCGGTGGCCCTTCTTTTTTGAGAGTCCGGCGGATCGTCAGTTCGGACGGCTGCAGCCCGGTTTTTTCCAGTCCAGATCCATCAATGCCTCCAGGATATGGTCGGCAACGGCCGTGTTGCCCTCCCTGACTGCGATGTCGTAGGCGGCGAGGCAATGGTCGAGCAGCGGTGTCGCCACCGGCGCTTCCTCGGGGAGGGGAAAGACGATGCCGCCGTAGAGGGATGGAATGCCGGTCCTGTCGCGGAAGCATCGTCCGAACGCCATCACCTGATGGAAGGCACCGTCGGCGCGGCGAGTGCGGTAGCTCTGGTGCTCCGGCTCCTGCGTAAGGATCGTATCATGGATGATCCTGGCGGCGGCCGGCTGATCCTCCGGATGGATGCGGGAGACATAGACTTCGAGCGGCAGGCCGCGTGCCGTTTCCGCGGAGTCGAGCCCAAACATTTCGGCAACCGCTCCGTCGCCGTAGAGAAGATTGGCAACGATATCCCATATGAAAAAGCCGGTTTCACAATTGCGGAATTCGTCTTTGTCAGTCAGACACTCCAGGTCCACAACAGCTGTCACGACGCACCACCCACGTTTGCGCGCATTCATGATGCAATGCTTATCAAAGCGTAAGGTGGATGCAATCAATAGGTGCAGGCCGTAGTTGAATATCCAGTGTTTTTAACACATAGGAGTGCTTTACAACCCGGATGTCTGCTGCAGCGCCCCGTGCTTTTCTATGAGAGGGATCGCTTCGGAGTAGCTGACGCAGGCGACATCGGCCCTATGGCAGACGTCGCTCACCAGTCTGTCGAGCGCGCGCCAATATGCGCCGCCGTTCATTTCCACGAAATGGAAGCCGAGTTGCAGGGGAATGCGACTGCCGGCATATTGCTTGTCGAAAGCCTCTTTAAAGGCCGTATAGGCGCGCGCCTCGAAGGCGGCGCTGTCGGCGGAATCCTCTTCGCCCTTGGAGTGACGGACGAAGAGATTGTAATCCATGCCGATGATTGGCTTTTCAGCCGGGCCTTCCGGAATGAGCGGCAGGCCGAAGCGGATGATGCCGTCTTCTTCGACCGGCATGGCCGGTCCCTTGGTGACGAGGCTTGCATCATAGGCGAAGCCGGCCTTCTTCTCGGCCGTAATCATGTCGGCTCCACCGCCGGTCGACAGGTAGGGAGCACGGAAACCCTTGATGCCATGGTCGACGAGATCCCGCCAGCCGGCCGGTTCGTCCAGACCGACGCTTTTCCAGGCGGTCTTCAGCGTCGTCTTGAAGGTCGCATATTCGGCCGACCAGTCTGCCTCGCTCCATTGCCGGCCATCGAAATGGCCGCAGGCGTGGCTGGAAATATCGTGGCCCTCGAGATGGGCGTGCCAGATATTGCCGAGGCGTTCGCGGATCTCGTCGTCGCTCTGCGCGAAGCCGACATTGGATTTTGCACGTTTCTGATGAGGGGCCTGGTAGGCTTTCTTCGCTGCCTCATTCATCAGGAAGGTGCAGGAGAGGAAATAGGTGAAGTGCGCGCCATTCCGGGCTGCCATTTCGCGGCTCTTCTGCCAGAGCGCATTATCGTGAGCACCGTCGAAAGAGACGATGACAAGCTGTTTCGGCTTGTCGGCGGCCTCAGCAACGGCGGGAAAAATCAGAGACAGGGCGAGGGAGGCCGGAACAATCGAACGAAACATGGGCACCGCGACAATTTGCACTGCGGTTTTCCTGTTACAGAATTGCGGCGAAGCTACGGTCTTGCTGGCAATTTCCCTCTTCTGCCGGTAATTCATGGCTGACCGTCAAACAGGAAAACCGGATCACCATGGTTCTGCTCGCCCTCAGCCTCATTCTCTTCCTCGGCCTCCACCTGATCCGCGTCGTTGCTCCGGGCTTCCGGCAGACGATGATAGACGGGATCGGCAAGCCCGCCTGGGTCGCCGTCCATGCGATTGCGAGCATCCTGACGCTGATCTTCGTGATCTATGCCTTCGGCGCAGCGCGCGGCGAGCCGATCGGTCTGCTTTACAACCCGCCAGTTGGCATGGCGCATCTGACCGTCACGCTGATGCTGATTGCGATGATCTGTCTGGTCTCCGGTTTCCTGCCGGCCGGCCACATCAGGACGAAGACCAAGCACCCGATCGTGCTGTCGGTAAAGATCTGGGCGCTTGCCCATCTTCTGTCGAACGGCGAAGCCTATTCCGTATTGCTCTTTGCCGCTTTTCTCGCCTGGGGCGTGGTGCTGCGCATTTCGTTGAAGCGGCGCCAGAGGCGGGGCGAGATCACGTTGCCGACCTTCGTATCGGCCAAATACGACCTCTACGCCGTCATCATCGGCGCGGTCGTCTGGGCGCTGATGATCTGGCGCGTTCATGAATGGCTGATCGGCGTTGCACCTCTGCCGATGCTTGCTTCGTGACGATTCTGCGATATCCCCCTTACAACGGCCGCAAAATGGAGTAGAAGGCCCGACAATGTGCGTTTTGCACTGTGTATGGGTATCCGCGGCCGGAGACGAGAATGGCATTCAACGACGACAGCTTCATTCGTGAAGTCAACGAGGAACTGCGTTCCGACCAGATGAAGGGCGCAGTGCGCCGGTTTGGCCGCTATATCATTGCCATTGCCATTCTCATCGTGCTCGGAACCATCGGCAAGGTCGCCTACGAATATTGGGACAATAACGCGTCCTCCGGCGCCGGCGACCAGTTCCTGGCTGCGATGAAGCTTGCCGACGAGAACAAGACGGATGAAGCGCTCGCCGCACTCGACAAGCTGGAAAAGGAAGGCCACGGCGCCTATCCGGTTCTGGCGCGCATGCGTGCAGCGACCGTCCTGTCGCAGAAGGGCGACAATGCCGGTGCGATCGCATCCTTCCAGGCGATCGCCAAGGATAAGTCCGTTCCGGCTGCCGTGCAGGATGCTGCCAAGATGCGCGCCGGCTGGCTGCTGATCGAGAACGGCACCTATGAACAGGTTTCCGCCGCAGTCGAAGAAATGGCCGTACCGGGCAATGCCTTCCGTCATTCCGCGCGTGAGGCACTCGGTCTTGCTTCTTACAAGGCTGGCAACATGGCGCAGGCGCGCCAGTGGTTCCAGTCGATCGTCGACGATGTGGACAGTCCGCGCAATGTTTCCAATCGTGCCCATATGATGCTCGATCTCATCACCGCATCCGGCAAGGCGCCCGCCGCGCAGGGCTGAGGCTTAAGGGAAAATAATGAGTTTTACGGTCGCCATCGTCGGACGCCCGAATGTCGGTAAGTCGACGCTTTTCAACCGTCTGGTCGGGAAGAAGCTTGCGCTTGTCGATGACACGCCCGGCGTGACCCGTGACCGCCGTCCGGGTGACGCGCGGCTTATCGACCTGCGTTTTACGATTGTCGATACGGCAGGCCTCGAAGAGATGACGGACGAGAGCCTGCAAGGCCGCATGCGCCAGCAGACGGAAACGGCAATCGACGAGGCCGATCTGTCGCTCTTCGTCGTCGATGCCAAAACCGGGCTGACGCCAGTCGATACGGCGCTCGGCGAGATGCTGCGCCGTCGCGGCAAGCCGGTCGTGCTCGTTGCCAACAAGTCCGAGGCGCGCGGTTCCGACAGCGGCTTCTACGATGCCTATTCGCTGGGGCTTGGCGAACCCGTGCCGATTTCGGCCGAACATGGGCAGGGCATGCTCGATCTGCGCGACGCCATCGTTGCTGCGCTCGGCGAGGATGTCGCTTATCCGTCGAAAGACGATGTTGCCGTCACCGACGTCGATCTGCCGCAACCATCAGGTGAAGAGGGCGAAGAAGACGAAGAGCCTGCCTATGACGACACCAAGCCGCTGCGCGTGGCAATTGTCGGTCGTCCGAATGCCGGCAAGTCGACGCTGATCAATCGCTTCCTCGGCGAAGACCGGCTGCTGACGGGCCCGGAAGCCGGGATCACACGCGATTCCATCTCCGTGGAATGGGATTGGCGCGGACGTACCATCAAGATGTTCGACACGGCCGGCATGCGCCGCAAGGCCAGGGTGATCGAGAAGCTGGAAAAGCTCTCCGTTGCCGACGGGCTGCGCGCCATCCGGTTTGCCGAGACCGTCGTCATCGTCTTCGACGCGACGATCCCTTTCGAGAAGCAGGATCTGCATATCGTCGACCTCGTGTTGCGCGAAGGCCGCGCGGCCGTGCTCGCCTTCAACAAGTGGGACATGATAGAGGATCGACAGGCCGTGCTTGCCGACCTGCGCGAAAAGACCGACCGGCTGCTGCCGCAGGCGCGCGGTATCCGCGCCGTGCCGATCTCGGGCCAGACCGGCTGGGGCCTCGACAAGCTCATGCAGGCGATCATCGACACGGACCGTGTCTGGAACAAGCGTATCTCGACCGCCAAGCTCAATCGCTGGCTCGAGCAACAGCAGGTCCAGCATCCGCCACCGGCTGTGTCCGGCCGACGCATCAAGCTCAAATATATGACGCAGGTAAAGGCCCGCCCGCCGGCCTTCATGGTGTCCTGCACCCGCTCGGACGCACTGCCGGAATCCTATACGCGCTACCTGATCAACGGGTTGCGGGTGGATTTCGATATGCCGAGCGTGCCGATCAGGATCCACTATCGGTCGTCGGACAATCCGTTTGAGGGCAAGAAGAGGCGGACTTAGTCCGCTTCTGACGCTTGCTGATATAGTGGAACAGTTAGTGCTCGGCGTAGGCCTTGCCGGGTAGGCCGATAGGCCTCAAGCCGCGCTCTTATTCAGTGCTTCCCGCAGAGCGATAATCTCCGCCTGCAACCGCCCAAGCTGATCCGCATCGCGGCCGCTTGCGTCGATGATGCAGCCCGGTACGGTCTCAGCCTTTTCCTTCAGTTGTCTACCTTCTTCCGTCAGGCGCAGCACGACGACGCGTTCGTCCTGTTTGCTGCGTTCGCGGCGGATGTAGCCTGCCGTTTCCAGGCGCTTCAGGAGAGGGGTCAGCGTGCTTGATTCCAGGAAGAGCTTTTCGCCGAGGCCGCCGACGGTCTGGCTGTCTTCTTCCCAGAGGCAGACCATGGCCAGATATTGCGGGTAGGTGAGGCCGAGTTCGTCGAGAAGCGGCTTGTAGACGCGGTTGAAGGCGTGGCTTGCCGTATAGACGGCAAAGCAGATGAACGTATCGAGTTTCAGCTGGTCCGACATGGCTCAATCTCTAGAATCTGGTGATATTATATCGTGCGATAAATAATCGTAGCCGCTTTTAATGCATGATAGCTATGCAATAATTTATATCGCACGATAATAAGTCGTGTGCGATATAAAAGTCGTGTTCAGGACGAACGCAACAAACCCAAGAGGACACGACAATGTCGACGATCAAGACCGCAGTTTCCGCAGCAGCAATCCTGGCAGCTTCCGCCATTGGGGCGTTTGCCGATCCGGTACTGGAACCGACAACGCAGAAATTCATCGACAGCCTGGCCGGCTCCAAGCCGATCTACACGTTCTCGCCGACTGATGCCCGCAACATTCTCGCCGGCGCCCAGAAGGGCGACGTGAAGAAGCTGGCAGCCCAGGAAGAAGACAAGGTTATCAAGGTCGGCCCGACCGGCAGCGTCAAGCTGCGCATCGTTCGTCCGGAAGGCGCAAAGGGCACGCTGCCTGTCATCCTGTATTTCCACGGCGGCGGCTGGGTGCTCGGCGATGCCGATACGCATGACCGGCTGGTGCGCGAAATCGCCAACGGTGCCAAGGCTGCCGTCGTCTTCGTCGATTACGACCGTTCGCCGGAAGCGCGCTACCCGATCGCTATCGAACAGGCTTATGCCGCGACGAAGTACGTCGCCGATCATGCCAGGGAATTCCATGTGGATGCGAGCCGGCTTGCCGTTGCCGGCGATAGCGTCGGCGGCAATATGGCAGCCGTCGTGACGTTGCTTGCCAAGGAGCGCGGTGGTCCTGCTATCGACCAGCAGGTGCTGTTCTACCCTGTTACCGACGCCAATTTCGAGACCGGTTCCTATAACCAGTTCGCCAATGGCCCGTGGCTGACCAAGGAAGCCATGAAATGGTTCTGGAACGCCTACCTGCCTGACGAAGCCAAGCGCAAGGACCCTACCGCTTCACCGCTGCAGGCTTCGCTCGACCAACTGAACGGCCTGCCGCCGGCGCTTATCATCACCGACGAAAATGACGTGCTGCGCGATGAAGGCGAAGCCTATGGCCGCAAGCTCACCCAGGCAGGCGTGAGGGTTACCTCGATCCGCTACAACGGCACGATCCACGACTTCGTGCTCTTGAATGCGATTGCCGAGACGCCGGCCGTCCGCGGCGCCATCTCTGTCGCCAACGACACGCTGCGCGCTGCCCTTCACAAGTAAGGGTCAATCCGCGGATGGAAGAGGCCCGGCAGGTTCGCCGGGCTTTCTTCTTGGAAGGGATTTGGTGGCATATTGCCATGCCTTCTTCCATTTCGGCGTGATGATGCCGTTGGCGGCGCGGATATTGTTGATGAACTGCAGTGTCGCCGCTTCCCAGGAATATTGCATGGCAAGCTCGCGCGCTTTCTCCCGCGAAGCGGACAGGGCGGCAAGGCAGGCAGCCTGCAGATTGTCGTCCAGCGCGCCGACGAGGCTTTCCTCGCCGATAATATCCAGCGGCCCGGTGACGGGATAGGCGGCGACCGGGACGCCTGATGCCAGTGCTTCCAGAATGGTGTTGCCGAACGTATCCGTCAGCGACGGGAAGACGAAAACGTCGGCCTGCGCATAGGCCTTTGCCAGATCCTCACCGAATTTCACACCGGTAAAATGCACATCCGGATAACGCTCTTCCAGCTCTGCGCGCGCCGGGCCGTCGCCGATGACCACCTTCGAACCGGGCAGGTCGAGATCGAGGAACGCCGGCAGGTTCTTTTCCAGCGCCACGCGGCCCACCGTCATGAAAATCGGGCGGGCAAGACCGAAGGGCTTTTCCTCCAGCGGCATCGGGTGGAATTGGGTGGCATCGATACCGCGGCTCCATGGCATGAGGTTTTTGATGCCTTTTGCAGAGAGCTCGCGGGCAAGGCTCGGGGTCGCGACCATGCAGCCGGCGCCACCATTGTGGAACCAGCGCACGAACGCATAGAGCCAGCTTTCGGGGATCGGCAGTCGGGCGGAGACATATTCGGGAAAACGGGTGTGATAGCTGGTGGAGAACGGCATGCGCTTCCGCAGGCACCAGCGGCGCGCCGTCAGCCCCAGCGGGCCTTCCGTGGCGATATGGACGTAGGAAGGTTTATGCTTTCCAATCTCGCGGGCAACGCGACTGTACCAGGCGACCGACAGGCGGATCTCTGGATAGGTGGGGCAGGGGATACTTGCGAAACGCTCGGGCGTCACCATCGAGACTTCGACGCCCATCCTGGCCAGTTCGCGATTGGTGTTCTCGATCGAGCGGACGACGCCATTGACCTGTGGGTGCCAGGCATCGGTGACGATCACCAGCCTTTCGGGCACGGCTCCAGCCGCACTAGCCCAGCTTTCGCCGCTATACGAATTAGACGGACGTTGCAGCATATCCCCATTTCCATCAGCGCCGCATAGTTCTGGCAACGCGCAACCCCTGGCGGGTTTCCGGAATGGCGATTCCCGCCGTTCTATTCTGGCGGAAGTGCATGATGGAAATATTACAGCCCTGCATGAGTATTTACAGGAGCTTACAGCCCTGGTGACCGGCAATTATGTCGGCAAGTGAAAGGCAGAAAGCGAGGTGCCTTAAAAAAGAACGGCGCCGGCGGGGAGGCCGGCGCCGCAATAAAACTTAGGCTGCTGCCGAAGCGGAGCCGGAAATCGGAACTTCCGAGATCGTCTTCAGAACCTGCGACGCGATCTGGTAAGGGCAGCCCTGAGAGTTCGGGCGGCGGTCTTCCAGGTAGCCACGGTAATCGTTCTTGACGAAGGAATGCGGAACGCGGATCGATGCGCCACGGTCGGCAACGCCGTAGGAGAACTTGTTCCACGGAGCCGTTTCGTGCTTGCCGGTCAGGCGCTTGTCGTTGTCGGGGCCGTAGACATTGATGTGGTCCATCAGGTTCTTTTCGAACTGCGCCATCAGTGCCTCGAAATAGGCCTTGCCGCCGATTTCGCGCATATACTTGGTGGAGAAGTTGCAATGCATGCCCGAGCCGTTCCAGTCGGTGTCGCCGAGCGGCTTGCAGTGATACTCGATATCAATGCCATACTTCTCGGTCAGGCGCTGCAGGAGGTAGCGCGCCATCCAGATCTGGTCGGCGGCTTTCTTGGAGCCCTTGCCGAAAATCTGGAATTCCCACTGGCCCTTGGCCACTTCGGCATTGATGCCTTCGTGGTTGATGCCGGCAGCGAGGCAGAGGTCGAGATGCTCTTCGACGATTTCGCGGGCAACCGAGCCGACGTTCGAATAGCCGACGCCGGTATAGTACGGACCCTGCGGAGCCGGGTAGCCGCTCTCCGGGAAGCCGAGCGGACGGCCGTTTTCGTAGAAGAAATATTCCTGTTCGAAGCCGAACCAGGCATCTTCGTCATCAAGGATCGTTGCACGAGCGTTGCTTGCATGCGGCGTGACGCCGTCCGGCATCATGACTTCGCACATGACGAGCACGCCGTTGGTGCGGGCCGGATCGGGATAGACGGCAACCGGCTTCAGCACGCAATCCGAGCTGCGGCCTTCGGCCTGCATCGTCGACGAACCATCGAAGCCCCAGAGCGGGAGCTGTTCGAGCGTCGGGAAATTATCGAATTCCTTGACCTGTGTCTTGCCACGCAGGTTCGGTACCGGGGTGTAACCGTCGAGCCAAATATACTCGAGCTTATACTTTGTCATCTGCGACTCTCTCTGCTGCGAACTGAACCCTGCGGCGGTAGACGCAAGAGTGCGTCGTCCCGTCAGGGATTGCCTATGCAAATGCACGTAGCGTGCCAGTTCGGTGAGCCGACATAAAAAATTTACGAATCACGAGGCCGAGCCGGTTTTCGGTGCGACGCCGTACGAGGGAGGTCAAAGCCGGTTCATCTCTATTGGCCTTTCAGGCCGCCATTTTTGGCTTGGAACCAGAGCCGAAGTCGGGCGTTCGGAGAAATGGATGAAGTTTTAGACAATTCAGAGCCGGCTTTATCGGAAAATGCTGCATAAACGGTCCGCAACAGCAATGCTGCTGATATTTTGTGCAATTTGCATAAACTATGTGCATTGTGCTACTGTTGCGACCGTAAATGTTGATAGGCCGAGCTGAAGAAAGGCTATCTCATGGCAATCGGTTTCCATCGCGAATCCGCGACGATCTATCAGTTTCCCATCAGGGCCGTTCAGGCGCCGAACCGCTTCGAGCGTTTTCGGATGATGGAGCGTGAGGCTGCCGATGTGTGCGATGCGCTCGACAGCTGCTGGTATCACGATGAGGCCGTTCGGACCGACGACAAGAAGCCCAATTCCTGATCTGACGATCGACATGAATGACCGCTGAGGCGGGGGCGAGCCTGCGCGTGGCTGCTTGAGAAGCAACATGCGCAGGCTTCAATCAGATGATCAGAGGCCGAGCTTTTCCTTCGGCACCAGTGCGCCATGCTCGCTCACAACGCGGGCGGCGATCTTCGCTCCAAAGCGGGCGGCTGCCGGGGCATCCCGGTTTTCCAGATAGTGCGCAAGAAAAGCGCCGTTGAAGCTGTCGCCGGCGCTGGTCGTGTCGACGACCGTGTCCACCTTTTCCGCAGGCACATAGGTTTGCTCGTTGGCGAAGCTCAGCGTTGCGCCTTCCGCACCATTCTTGACGACGACATGCGAGGCGCCGAGTCCGCGATAGCGTTCAATGGTGGCTTCGATGGAGGCATCGCCGAAATGGGCAGCCTCGTCGTCGAAGCTCGGCATAACGAGCGAAGAGGCACGCCCACCTTCGCTGATCGTCGCGTGCATGACGTCGTAGCTCGACCAGAGGCGAGGACGGATGTTCGGGTCGAAGACAACGAACTTGCCGACTGCCTTGGCACGGCGGATTTCCGCAAGCAGCGTCTCGGCATCGTCATGGGACAGGATAGCGAGCGTGATGCCGGAGAAGTAGACCACCTCGGCGCTTTCCACCGCCTCACGCAGCTGGTCCGGATCGGCGGCCAAGCTGCGCGCAGCCGAGTTGTCGCGCCAGTAGCTGAAGGAGCGTTCGCCGTTCCTCAGATTGATCATGTAGAGACCGGGCGTCTTGCCCTTGATGCGGCAGATGAGGTCCGTGCCTATGCCGGCCTTGTCCATGAAGGCGACCATTTCGTCCGACATCGGATCATCGCCGAGCGCGGTGAAATAATCGACCGACCAGGCGGGCGGCAGGCAGGCACGGGCATACCATGCGGTGTTGAAAGTATCGCCGGCAAAGCCTTTGCGCAGCAGGCCTTCACCCGCCTGCGAGAGCTCCACCATGCATTCGCCGATCGACAGAAACCGTCCGCTCAAGCTTTCCTCCCGGATTTTTTCTGCTCTTGCGGATACGCGAAGAGGCCGGAGGAGACAAGTCAAGGAGAGTTGAAAGTCCATCGCCCCGGTGCCGGGGCGATGGAGAATATCAGATCAGGACTCATCCATATGGTAGCAGGCGGCCGTCTGGCCGGGGCGGACGAGTTCCGTCGGCGGCATTTCCGTGCGACAGACATTCGTCGCCTTCCAGCAGCGCGGCGAGAAGACGCAGCCTTTTGGCGGATTGAGTGGCGAGGGTGGATCTCCCTGCAGGCGGATGCGGCTACGCTGACGCGCAAGCTTCGGATCGGGGATCGGAGCCGCCGAGAAGAGTGCCTGCGTGTAGGGATGTGCCGGATGTTCGAAGACCGTGGCGCAATCGCCGGCTTCGACCACCTTGCCGAGATAAAGAACCAGCACGTCGTCCGAAATCAGGCGCACGACCGAGAGGTCGTGGCTGATGAAGATCAGCGTCAGTCCGAACTCCTTGCGCAGCTTGCGGAGCAGCGTGATGACCTGGCCCTGGATCGATACGTCGAGAGCCGAGACAGGCTCGTCGCAGATGATGAGTTTCGGCCGGGTGACGACAGCGCGGGCAATGCCGATACGCTGAGCCTGACCGCCCGAGAATTCGTGCGGGTAGCGATTGATCATCTCGGGCACGAGGCCGACGGCCGTCATGATCTCGCGCACGCGCTCAAGCCTCTGAGCCCTGTTCAGCTTCGGCTCGAAGACGGTGAGCGGTTCGGCAATGATATCGCCGACTGTCATACGCGGGTCGAGTGAGGCGATCGGATCCTGGAAGATGATCTGCATGTCGCGGCGTGCGGCGCGCATTTCCTCATCCGAGAGATCGAGAAGGTTGCGGCCCTGCCAGAGGATGCGGCCTTTCTGTGCTTTCAGAAGACGCAGGATCGAGCGGCCGAGCGTGGATTTGCCGCAGCCGGATTCGCCGACAATGCCGAGCGTGCGGCCTTCGGCGAGATCGAAGCTGACATTGTTGACGGCGGTCAGCATCAGCGGCGGTTTGAAGAAGGATTTCGAGGGGATCTCGAACTGGGTCGTCAGGTTCTCGACCCTCAGAAGCGAGCGCTCAGCCATGGATCAGCAACTCCTCGCGGCGGGGGAAGGGATGGAAGCAGGCGGCGCAATGGTTTGCCCCTTGCTGCTGAAGCTGCGGCGGGCGGTCGATGCAATCGTCCTGAACCTGCGAACAGCGCGGCGAGAAATTGCAGCCCTTCGGCAGATGCTGCAGGTTCGGCGGACGGCCGGGAATGACGACGAGGTCGTCGACATCCTGGTCAGGGCGCGGGATCGAAGCGTGCAAGGCTGCTGTATAGGGGTGGGCCGGGTTCTCGAAGAGCTCGTCAACAGGAGCTTCCTCGACGATACGGCCGGCATACATGACGGCCACCCTGTCTGCGAGACCGGCGACGACGCCGAGGTCGTGGGTGATCATCAGGAGTGCGGTGTTCATCTCCGCCGTCAGATCGTTGAAGAGATCGAGGATCTGCGCCTGGATGGTGACGTCGAGCGCTGTTGTCGGCTCGTCGGCGATCAGCAGTTTCGGTTTGGTGAGCAGCGCCATGGCAATGACGATGCGCTGCCGCATGCCGCCCGAAAGTTCATGCGGATACAGGCCGAAACGGCGCGTGGGATCAGGAATGCCGACGCGCTTCAGCATGTCGAGTGCCTCTGCGGATGCCGCCCTGGCGGTAAAGCCACGATGGATCTCAAGCTGTTCCGTCAGTTGCCGGGAAATCCGGAGCGACGGATTAAGCGCAGTCATCGGATCCTGGAAGACCATGGCCATGTCCTTGCCGCGAACACGGTCGAGTTCGCGCGGCTTCAGCGCCAGCACGTTCTTGCCTTCCAGCAAGGCCTGGCCGGTCGTTTTGCCGTTCTTGGCAAGCAGGCCCATGATGCCGAGGAAGGTCTGGCTCTTGCCGGAACCGGATTCGCCGACGATGGCGATGCGCTCGCCGCGGCGAACCGTCAGGTTCATGTTCGAGACCGCCTTCACCTGCCCTTCGGGCGTCTCGAAGGTGATCGAGTAGTCCTTCAGTTCGAGAAGGGTATCGTTCTGTTTTTCCTGAGACATCTTATCGATCCTTCGGGTCGAATGCATCGCGCAGCCCGTCGCCGATAAACAGCAGGCTGAGCAGCAGGGCCACGAGGAAGCTTGCCGGGAAAACCAGCAGCCAGGGCATGCTTTCCATGGCATCGGTGCCTTCGGCAATGAGGGTGCCGAGCGAGGTCAGCGGTTCCTGAACGCCAAAGCCGAGATAGGAGAGGAAACTCTCGGTCGCGATGATCTCAGGCACGGTCAACGCCGCAAAGATGACGACGGGGCCGACGAGGTTAGGGATGATGTGCTTGGTGATGATCTTGAAAGGCTTCTGACCCGAGGCGCGGGCAGCTTCCACGAATTCGCGGTGCTTGAGCGACAGGGTCTGGCCGCGCACGATGCGGGCCATGGTCAGCCATTCGAGTGCGCCGATCGCTGCAAAGAGCAGGTAGACGTTACGGCCGAAGATCACCATCAGCAGGATGACGAAGAGGATGTAGGGAAGTGCGTACATGATATCGACGAAGCGCATCATGATGGCATCCAGCCTGCCGCCGATATAACCGGATACCGCACCGTAGAGCACGCCGATGACCACGGAGACGAGGGTTGCCGTCAGCGCCACGGCAAGCGAAATGCGCGTGCCGTAGAGCACACGCGCAAGCAGGTCGCGGCCGTTCGGGTCGGTGCCGAAATAGTGGCCGTTTTCGAAGGAGGGTGGGGCGCGGAAGGCGGCCCAATCAGGGTCTTCATAGCTGAAGGGAATGAAGTTCGGGCCAAGGAAGGCGGCAAGGATCAGCACCACCAGAACGCCGATGGAGATGACTGCCGCCTTGTTGCGAGAGAGGCGGCGCAGCGCATCCTTGGTTAGAGAGCGGCCTTCCGGAGACAGACCTTCGGCCTCCAGCAGTTCGGCTGCGAGCAGCTCTCTTTTCGCGGGATTGAGGATCATCTGTTTCTCACTTTCGGGTCCAGCCAGGCATAGGCGATGTCGACCAGAAGGTTCAGGAACACGATCAGCACCATGTAGAAGATGACCGTACCGAGAACCATGCCGTAATCGCGGTTCAACGCTGCGTTGACGAAATAGCGGCCGATGCCCGGCAATCCGAAGATGCTTTCGACAACCAGCGAGCCGGTGAGAAGGTAACTTGCCGCCGGTCCCAGATAGGAAACGACGGGCATCATGGCGGGCTTCAGCGCATGGCGCATGACCGTCAGGCGCGGGCCGATGCCCTTGGCCTTGGCGGTACGGATGAAGTTCTGATTCATGACCTCGATCATCGAGCCGCGGGTGATGCGCGAGATGCGGCCGGCATGCGGCAGGGCCAGAACGACGATGGGCAGGACGAGGTATTTGATCGAGCCGTCACCCCAGCCGCCGACCGGAAACCACGCGAGATGGATGCCGAAGACGAGCTGCATGATGGGCGCGATCAGGAAGTTCGGCAGGACGACGCCCACCAGAATGAGGGCACTCAGAATATAGTCCGGTGCCTTGTTCTGATAGAGCGCCCCAAGACAGCCGACAGCAATGCCGACAATGATGGCAATCAGGAACGCAGCCGTGCCGATGGTGAACGTGTAGGGCAGGCCGATCATGATCTGCTGGGCGACGGTAAAGTCCTCGCTTGCGAAGGAGGGGCCGAGGTCGCCTTTCAGCAGGTCGCCAACGTAGATCAGGTACTGCTGAACAAGCGGCTTATCCAGATTGTAGTGGATCGCAAGGTTTTTCAGGATCACCGGCGGCAATGGCCTTTCGCCATCGAAGGGGCCGCCGGGAGCAAGGCGCAAAACGAAAAAGCAGGCTGTGACGGCGATCCACAGGACGGGGATCGTCGACAGCAATCGACGGAGTGCATATTTGATCATGGGCGTGGAACGGCTCTTTCCGGGCCTGCCGGAAAGAGCCTTTCATCCTTATTCTTTGATGGACAGCCAGCGCGTGCGGTGGATGTCCTGAACGTTGTCGACGAAGCCTTCGATCTTAGGCGAGACGACGTTCTTGGAGACGTAGTAATAGATCGGCAGCGCGGCGGTATCGTCCAGCGCGAGCTGTTCGGCCTTCTTGAAGATCTCGGCGCGCTTCGTCAGATCGGTCTGAGCGTTGCCCTCCTTGATCAACTTGTCGTAATCGGCATTCGACCAGCGACCGTAGTTCATCTGGACGCCCGTCACGAGAAGGTTGAGGAAGTTGTCCGGGTCATTGTAGTCGGCAAGCCAGCCGGCACGGCCGATTTGCACTTCACCGCGCTGCAACTGGTCGTAGTGGACCTTCGTTTCAGCGTTGACGAGTTCGACGTTCACGCCAAGCGGCTTCCACATGGAGGCGATCGCGACGGCGATGCGCTTATGGTTGTCGTTGGTGTTGTACTTGAGCTCGGTGGTCAGCGGATGATCCGGACCGAAACCGGCTTCCTTCAGCAGCTTTTTGGCTTCTTCGACCTTGTCCTTGTAAGGGAGATCCTTCCAGGAGACGTAGGCAGGTTCGCCGTAGTTTGCCGTGCCCGGCGGGACCCAGGAATAGGCCGGCAGTTCGCCGGTGCCGAGGATCTGCGGGCCGATGACTTCGCGGTTGATCGCCATGGACAGAGCCTGGCGCACGCGCTTGTCGCTGAAGGGGGGCTTCGTCGAGTTGATGACGTAGTAGTAGAGGCCGGAGAAGGGGGCGACATGCGCCTGGCCCGGCAGGTTCTTCTTCATCCATTCGTACTGGTCGGTCGGGAAGTCGGTGAGGATGTCGAATTCGCCCGCGCGGTAGCGCTTCAGCGCAGCTTCCTGGTCTTCAAGAACGAAGAACTTTGCGCCGTCGATCTTGATATCCTTGGCGCCGTAGTACTGATCGTTCCTGACGGTCGTGACGTGCGAACCGGGGACCCACTCGGTCGGCTTGTACGGACCGTTGGTGACGATATTGCCGATCTTGACCCAGTCCTGACCCTTGGCTTCGACGACATGCTTCGGCAGCGGATAGGCCGTGTAGTGCATCAGGGCGTTGATGAAATAGGGGGTCGGGTTCTCGAGGGTGATCTCAAGCGTCTTGTCGTCGATCGCCTTGACGCCGAGCTCGTTCAGATCGGTGATCTCGCCCTTGTTGATCTTTTCAGCATTCTTGATGGTGAACTGCAGATAGGCATAGTCGGCAGCATTCTTCGGGTCGATGAGGCGCTGGAGGGCGAAGACGAAGTCGCCGGCCGTTACCGGCTGGCCGTCGGACCACTTGATGCCATCACGCAGCTTGAAGGTGTAGACCTTGCCATCGGGGGAAATGGTCCAGCTTTCGGCCTGGCCAGGGATCGGATTATCCTTGGCATCTTCGGTGACGAGGCCTTCGAAGATATCGCCGGCAATGCGGTTTTCCCAGTCGCCGGAGAGCTTTTGCGGATCCAGCGAAGTGGGGTCGCCACCATTATGGATGTTCAGCGTGGCCGCGTGGGCCGAAAACGCGAGCAATGAGCCAACCATTGCAGACGCGAGAAATTTTTTCGTAAAAAAGGACATTATGGGTCCACCTTTCTAGGCTTTTCGCCTTTTCTTTAGTCATTTGTTCCCGGCTAGACCTGTTACGTGCAGGTCAACGGCACCTTAACGCAAAGGTTTGGCGTTGCAACCCCTAAACCGGTGGGTAGCATTAGGGTGTGGACAAGCCTATAAGCGTCTCCCTTTTGCCGGATCGCGACGGCCTGTATTCGTTGCCAAATAAGTCATCGCGCTGTTGTTTTTTGCCGCACCGTCTTTAGTGTTGCGGTCGAAATGAAGCAGGAGACGGCGGTCGATGGCATTGCAGACAGACGGGAATGCGGACTGGTGGCGCGGCGCGGTGATCTATCAGGTCTATCCGCGCTCGTTTCAGGATACGAACGGTGACGGGCTCGGCGATCTCAAGGGGATAACCCGGCGCTTGCCACATATTGCCAGCCTCGGCGTTGACGCCATCTGGCTTTCTCCCTTCTTCAAATCGCCCATGGCAGACATGGGCTATGACGTCTCCGATTATTGCGACGTCGATCCGATTTTCGGCACGCTCGACGATTTCGACGCGATGATGGCAGAAGCCCACAGGCTCGGCATAAAGGTCATCATCGATCAGGTGATTTCCCATACATCCGACCGGCATCCATGGTTCGTGGAAAGCCGCTCCAGCCGCACGAACGACAAGGCCGACTGGTATGTCTGGGCCGATCCGAAGCCCGATGGGACGGCGCCGAACAACTGGCTGTCGATCTTCGGCGGACCGGGCTGGGAATGGGATGGCGTGCGCCGGCAATATTACCAGCATAACTTCCTGACCTCGCAGCCGGACCTGAACTTTCACAGCAAACAGGTTCAGGATGCCCTGCTGAAAACTGTGAAATTCTGGCTCGACCGTGGTGTGGACGGTTTCCGCCTCGACACGGTGAATTATTACTTCTGTGACAAACAGCTCCGGGACAATCCGCCGCATGTGCCGGATCCGGATCAGGCCGGCCTCGATGCGCCCGATAGCAACCCCTATGGCATGCAGAACCATCTTTACGACAAGACGCAGCCGGAGAACCTCGAATTCCTCAAGCGCTTCCGTGCATTGCTCGACCAGTACGAGGGGCGCACGACCGTCGGCGAAGTGGGCGACGGTGCGCGCTCGCTGAAGACCGTTGCGGCCTATACGACCGGCGGCGATAAGCTGCATATGTGCTACACCTTCGACCTGCTTGGTCCGGACTTCACGGCAGATCATATCCGCGGCTGTGTCGAGAGCTTCCAGCGCATGGTGAAGGACGGCTGGGTCTGCTGGGCTTTCTCCAATCACGACGTCAACCGCCATGTCAGCCGTTTCGCGCTGACGGAAGAGGAACGCCCTGTTATCGCCAAGCTGGCGATTTCCGTGCTGGCGTCACTTCGCGGTTCGATCTGCCTTTATCAGGGCGAGGAGTTGGGGTTGCCTGAGGCGGAGCTTGCTTTTGAGGATCTGCGTGACCCCTACGGCATCCGCTTCTGGCCGGCCTTCAAGGGCCGCGACGGATGCCGCACGCCGATGCCATGGGAAGCCGGCAAGGCGCATGCAGGGTTTACCAGCGCCGAAAAGAGCTGGCTGCCGGTGCCCTATGAGCAGGCAGCGCTGTCCGTGGACACGCAGGAAAACAGCGACAGTTCCGTCCTGCATCATTATCGGCGCACGCTGGAATTCCGCAAAAGTCAGCCGGTGCTGCTCGACGGCAGCATGGAATTTGTCGGCAGCAATCAGGATCTGCTCGCCTTTATCAGAGAGAAGGGCGGGGAGAAGCTGCTCTTCGTCTTCAACCTGACGCGCGAGCCAGCGGAGTTCCGTCTCCCGGCCGGCATGTCGTTAGGCGAACCGCTGAACATGCCGGGGTTCAAGGCTGTTTCGCGCGATCATGCGGTCAAGCTCGGCGCGCTCGACGCTTTCTGCGCCCGTATCGTCTGAGAGATCAGCCGATCAGCATAAAGCGATCGACATCAACCATTCCCTTGTCCGAGATCTTCAAATGCGGGATCACGGGCAGGGGCAGGAAGGCGACCTGCAGGAAGGGTTCTTCCAGCGTCGTGCCAAGGGCGTAGGCGGCCTTGCGCAGATGATGCAGTGTGTCGCGCACCACCTCATAGGGCTCCAGGCTCATCAGGCCGGCGACAGGCAGCGCGATTTCGCCGGTAACCTTGCCGTCTTCGACGACCACGAAGCCGCCCTTTATCTCGCCAAGACGGTTAGCGGCGAGTGCCATGTCGTCCTCGCTGACGCCGACGACACAGATATTGTGGCTGTCGTGGCCGACCGTTGAAGCAATCGCGCCTTTCTTCAATCCAAAACCCTGCACGAAGCCGTTGGCGTGATTACCGTTCTTGCCGTGCCGCTCGATGACTGCGACCTTGATGATATCGTTGCCGAGATCGACGGTGGTCTGGTTGCCCCTGGCCGGCAGGCGGTAGCGACGATGCTCGGTGATGATCTTGCCGGGCATGACGCCGATGACCGGCGTTTCACCTTCGGCGACCGGTACGCCGAAATGGGCCGCATTGACCGGCCGTG
Organism: Hyphomicrobiales bacterium; assembly: GCA_900468805.1. Lineage (GTDB taxonomy): Bacteria > Pseudomonadota > Alphaproteobacteria > Rhizobiales > Rhizobiaceae > Rhizobium. Next base: position 78,709 of record UEIF01000017.1, read on the forward strand.
CCTTGACGCTGTCGAGGCCGACAGGCGAGACGGGCTTGCGGGTGGCAAAGAGCGCGTCGGTGACGTGGCGGCCGGCCGAGAAGACGATCTCTGCCCGGCAATTCTCCAGGCTGTCGATAACGGCGAGGTCTGCCCTCCAGCCGGGGGCAATGAGGCCGCGGTCACGCAGGCCGAAGGCTCGGGCGGCGGAGATCGAGGCGGCCCGGTAGATTGCCAGCGGCTCGACGCCGGCAGCGATCGCCGTGCGGATCATGTAGTCGAGATGGCCCTGCTCGGCGATATCGAGCGGGTTGCGGTCATCGGTGCAGAGCGCAAGATAAGGGGAGAGGCGCTCCGTGATGATGGGCATCAGGGCGTGTAGGTCCTTAGAGACCGAGCCCTCGCGCACGAGGATATGCATGCCCTTGCGAATTTTCTCCAGCGCTTCGGTGGCACTCGTGCATTCATGCTCGGTGCGGATGCCGGTGGAGAGATAGCCGTTGAGATCGTTGCCTGAGAGCAGCGGTGCATGCCCATCGATATGGTCACCCTGGAAAGCATCGAGCTTTGCCATGCAGACGGGATCCTTGTGGATCACGCCGGGGAAATTCATGAACTCGGCAAGGCCGATGACCTTGGGATGGTTGCGATAGGGCAGAAGGCTTTCGACCGGCAGATCGGCGCCTGATGTTTCCAGATGCGTGGCCGGCACACAGGAGGACAGCTGCACGCGGATATCCATGATCGTTTCGAGCGCCGAAGCGAGGAAGAATTCGATGCCTTCCTTGCCGAGCACGTTGGCGATCTCATGGGGGTCGCAGATCACGGTCGTCACGCCATAAGGCAGGACGCAGCGGTCGAATTCATGCGGCGTGACGAGCGAGGATTCGATATGCAGGTGCGTATCGATGAAGCCCGGAACGACGATCCTGCCGGAAATATCGATCTCGGTCTCGCCGCTATAAGCGCCGCAGGTGCCGACGATGCGGTCGCCGCAGATTGCGATATCAGACTGGATAAGCTCACCCGTCACGAGATCGAAGAAGCGTCCGCCTTTCAGCACGATATCGGCCGGTATGCGACCCACACCCTGATCGATGAGACGTTCGAGCTTGGCGGTCATGGTCTTCACCTTCTTCAACTGATTTCTGCTGCTGGGCGCAGGATGCCGGAAAAACTTCCCGGTTGTATTTCGGGCTACTTTCGCCTGCACATCGGCAATGCTAATGACGCGAGCATACAGATGCGAAGTTCCAACTCAAGGCCATGATATGAAAGCAATTATTTCAGCTGCTTGTGTAGTCGTGCTTCTCTTGAATAGCTGTTCGACGGTGGCTTTGGTCAAGCTTGAGACTGACAAGAACGGCCGAGTGAGCCAAGTTACAGTGAAGCAATCAAGTGGAAACACCGACTATGATGAGTATCTGAAGCGCCTGGCGATCAAAAACTTCCACAACAAGGTTCCGCGGCCAGCTTCCAACGGCGTTTACGTTCAACCCTTGGTCATCGAATACAATACGCTGAAAGATTATGTTGGAGGCGGTCCCAAGCTGCCAGAGTGACGGTGTCTTCGCATGGCAAATAGAAATCGGGCGCCGTGAGGCGCCCGATCCCGTTGTCAGTACTGTTGCCGATTACTCGGCAGCGACGATCTTGCCGCCTTCCCACTTGTAGAGCGAGAAGCTCTGCGAGGAGAGGTCGCCGGTTTCGCCGTAGGTGAGCTTGCCGATGACGGTCGGGATCTGGTCGCCGCCCTTCAGGGCAGCCGCGACGGCTTCCGCATCTTCGGCGCTGCCGGCCTTTTCGATGCCGGCCTTCAGCACTTCGACGGCAGCATAGGCGTTCAGCGTGAAGGCTTCGGCCGGGATGTTCTTGGCGGCGAGCGCATCGGCAGCGACCTTGGAGTCCGGGCTCTTGGTGGCGTCGGAGGCGTTGGTAAACAGTGTGCCGGCTGCCGCATCCGTGCCGATCGTCCAGAACTCGGTGTTGGAGAGACCGTCACCGCCGATGATCTGGGCATTGACCGAGAGGTCATGGAGCTGGCGGGCGAGCAGGCCGCCTTCCGGGTGGTAGCCGCCGAAGTAGACGAGATCAACCTTCTCGGCCTTGATACGGGTGGTCAGGGCGGAAAAGTCCTTGTCGCCGGGCGTTATGGAGTCGTTGATGACTTCGGTGATGCCGCCGGCATTCAGCGTTGCCTTGAAGGCATCGGCGAGGCCCTTACCATAAGCGCCCTTATCGTTGATGATGGCGACGCGCTTGTCCTTGAAATGCTCAAGAACGTATTTGGCGGCAACTTCGGCCTGTTGGTCGTCGCGGCCGCAGGTGCGCAGAACATTGGTCAGGCCGCGCTTGGTGAGGTCAGGCGCGGTTGCAGTCGGAGTGACCATCAGTACGCCATTTTCGGCCAGAACGTCGGAGACCGGGATAGCAACGCCAGACGTGACCGGGCCGACGACGAAACGGATGCCGTCGCCGACAACCTTGTTCGCGGCGGAAACGCCCTGCTTCGGTTCGCCAGCGTCGTCAGCCAGTTCTAGCACGACCTTCTCGCCGAGAATGCCGCCGCTCTTGTTGATTTCGTCGACGGCGGTCTGCGCGCCGTTCTTTACCTGGTCGCCATAGGCTGCCACCGGGCCGGTCAGCGGCGCGATGAGGCCGATGGTGATATCCGCATGCGCGAGCGGCGCAAACGCCAGCGAGGCAACGAGCGTCGCCGTCAGAGTCTTCAGAGTCATGGTCTGTCTCCTTGGGTTGGGGTCGTCTTCGACCACCGGTTGTTTGCCGCGCAGGCCGTTCCTTTGTCAGCGATCCTTTTGGGAGCGTGCCAAGGACGAGGAAAAGCTGCGCGATCAATGAACCTCGCGGCCATATTTGGCTCGCCCGGCGCATGGCAAGATTTCTAGAAATTTCGGTGGGATTCCGCAAGATGATAACAAGATAGGGTTTGTTTTCGCCCGATATGGAAAGATTGCGCCCGATTTTTTGATTTTTCAGTCCATTTCCCGCAATTTTCGGTCTGCCTCATCTCGATCGTTCACAGGCTTGGCGTGGCCGTGTCACGGCAGCCACAACCTGCGACCATCAGGCGATGTTCTCTGATAGGGTGCTTTCAGTCTTATGTGACTTGCGGCTTTTGCAGAAAGCCGAAGCGGATCTTCTTCGACAGAACATATCGATGGCCGCGGATAAGCAGATATCTGGAAATTTCGCCAACGATCCTTGTTGTAACTCATGTATTCAGGCCAATTAACAATTGATTCTAAGAATCCTAGTATAACTATTATTTCCTAGTGTTTTGTTGCAGTGCAATAAAATATTCGATTTGTCGAGGCAGGGATATAGCGGGACAGATATCTGGATGCTCAAGCGTATTGAAGCCAGGCAGGTGCGGACCGGAATGTTTATCGAGATGGTCGAGGGCATCTGGCACGATCCTCTTCTGTCTCGGCGACGGTTCTTACTGCGGCGCGAGAGCGATACGCTGAAGCTTAATGATTGCGCTAACACGGCCGTCGTGATCAACACCACCAAGGGCCTCGATGTCAGGGACGCCTCTCGCAAGCTCGAGATCGACGTCAAGGCGGCGCGCGAGACCATTCAGAAATCCGTGGAGGTGCTGGAGAATGTCTTCGGCCGGCTGCAGGGCGGGGACGGGATCACTGTTGATCAGGTCGAGCCGGTCATTTCATCCGTTTCGAAATCGATGGATGACCATCCTGCCGTCTTCATCAGTGTTACCAGGCTGAAGTCCAAGGACGAGGTGACCTTCATCCATTCACTCTCGGTCAGTGCCTTGATGATCCTTTTCAGCCGCCATCTCGGACTGGACGAGAAAGTGGTGCAGACGCTCGGCACGGCAGGGCTGTTGCACGATGTCGGCAAGCTCGAAATTCCGCTTGAAGTGCTCAACAAGGAAGGGCGCCTGAACGAAGCCGAGATCCAGTTGATCCGTGACCATCCGGAAAAGGGGCATGCGATCCTGTCGCGTCAGGAGGGCATGTCTGAAATCGTTCTCGATGTCTGCCTCAATCATCATGAACGGATCGATGGCAAGGGTTATCCTCGCAAGCTGTCCCACGGCGAGATCAGCCTTCACGCGCGCCTTGCCGCGATCTGCGATGTCTATGACGCCGTTACGTCAGCGCGCCCCTACAAGGCCCCTTGGAGCGCGAAGGAGGCACTGACCTGGATGTTGGCGAATGAAGGCCATTTCGACCGCCGGCTCGTCAAAAAATTCGCCCTCTGCCTGTCGATTGCCTCCGTTTCCTGAGGCAGTCAGTTTTCATGACAGGTGCCTGCGGGAATCTGGTCCGCCGCAAGCGCTGGGGCTGAGGAGCCGCGCTATTGTCGAGGGAGCGCCTTTCCCAGAAAATCCGTGACCATGCTGGCAACCTGCCGATGAATCATTTCCCGATCCGCGCCGATACCGTCCCGGCAGACGATGCTTTCGCCTGGCGCCTCTTTCTCGATCAACTCGGCAGCGCCGGGCTTGCAAGGCTGCATGAAGCTGAAATGCAGCGATCCCGGGATAAGGCTGTATTTGGTGGTCGCTGGCGGCAGATAGCGGGCCACGTAGCCTGAATCCTTGTTGGTGGCGGCTATGTCCGCCCTGGTTGCCGTGTCCGCGTCGACATCTGCCGCAGCGCCCAGCACCATGATGGGGATATGGACTGCCGCGAGGCTCGCTGGTGTCAGCCCACGACCGGGTCCGAGATCGAGTGACACGACGGCACGGATTCTCGGATCGCTGAGATCGGCGGCCAGCGCAGCACTGGAGGAGGCATCGCGCCCGATGCCCAGTGCGTCGAATATCCTGCAATAGAGCTGGCCGAAGTCGGCCATGCAATTCTTCGTCACAACAGCCGCATCGAAACGACCGCCTGCCAGTTCGACGACCGTCCAGCCGCCGAGCGAATGGCCGATCGCGGCAATCCGATCGGATGCCACGCCGCCCGTCAGATCCGCATTGTCGAGCAGCGCATCGATCGTGCGGCTGAGATCGCCGGGGCGCCTCCATAATTCGACAGCGTCAGACTTCCGCATATCGAATGTGGTCGTGCCGGGATGATCGGGTGCAGCGACGACATAGCCTGCGTGCACGAGATCGGCGGCGAGCCAGGCGAGGTTGCGCCAGCTTCCCCCATAGCCATGGGAGAGCACGACCAACGGATGTGGGCCGGGCACGGGTTCGGCATCCCTGATGACGGGCTGGCCGATAAAGGCCGGCGTTTCGCCCAGAAGGACTGGGGCAGCATCTGATGCCGTCGGATACCAGATGCTCACATGGACAGGACGATCGGTGTTTTTGCCGGGCAGGGTGATTTCACGGAAGCCGGTTCCGGCATGTGCTGCCGATACCAGCAGCAGGAGCAGGGGGAGAATAAAGACAAGTCTTGGCATGGGATCTCCATTGGGTTGGTTTTGCCCTGTCTGGAGGAAATCCCTGACACCGGAGACCGATAACGCGATCAAGGTCGCCGACATCAAAAGAAAAGGCGAGGCCGGAGCCTCGCCCTTGAATTCAAGTCGGGACTATCGAGATCAGATGTTGTTCTGCAGGATCGTACGCAGCTTGCCGAAGAGCTCGTCGATGTGCTTCTTCTCGATGATCAACGGCGGGGAGAGCGCGATGATGTCGCCTGTCGTGCGGATCAAAAGTCCGCTTTCGTAAGCCTTGAGGAAGGCCGTGAAGGCGCGCTTGGTCGGCTCACCGGCGATCGGGTCGAGTTCGATCGCGCCGATAAGGCCGGTATTTCTGATGTCGATGACATTAGGGCAATCCTTCAGCGAGTGCAGCGCATCGGCCCAGTAGTCGGAAAGCTCGGCTGCGCGGGTCAGCAGGCCTTCTTCCTTGTAGGTGTCGAGCGTCGCGAGTGCTGCGGCCGAGGCGATCGGGTTCCCGGAATAGGTATAGCCATGGAAGAACTCGATCATGTGCTCGGGGCCGTTCATGAAGGCATCATGGATTTCCGAGGTGACGAAGACGGCGCCCATCGGGATGACGCCGTTGGTCAGGCCCTTGGCGGTGACCATGATGTCGGGCTTCACGTCGTAATACTGGGCCGCGAAAGGAGCACCCAAACGACCGAAACCGGTGATGACTTCGTCGAAGATCAGCAGAATGCCGTGCTTGGTGCAGATTTCGCGCAGCTTCTGCAGATAACCCTTCGGCGGAATGAGAACGCCGGTGGAGCCGGCGACCGGCTCGACGATCACGGCGGCGACCGTGGAGGCGTCATGCAGGGTGACGATGCGCTCGAGTTCGGTGGCAATATCGCCGCCAATTTCGGGTTCGCCGCGGGTGAAGTTGTTCTTGCCGGGCAGGTGGGTGTGCGGCATGTGGTCGACGCCGGTCAGCAACGTACCGAACATCTTGCGATTGGTGACGATGCCGCCGACCGAGATGCCGCCGAAGTTGACGCCGTGATAGCCGCGCTCGCGGCCGATCAGGCGGAAGCGTGAGCCATTGCCCTTCACACGGTGATAGGCAAGCGCGACCTTCAGCGCCGTTTCCACCGATTCAGAACCGGAATTGGTGAAGAGGACGTGATCCAGGCCATCAGGCGCGATGTCGACCAGGCGGTTGGCGAGCTCGAAAGCCTTGGGATGGCCGAGCTGGAAGGCCGGGGCGTAATCGAGTTCGCCCGCCTGCTCGCTGATCGCCTCCGTGATCTTCGGACGGCAGTGGCCGGCATTCACACACCAGAGGCCAGCCGTACCGTCCAGAACCTCGCGGCCGTCATGGGTCTTGTAGTACATGTCCTTCGCGCTCACGAAGAGGCGCGGTTCCTTCTTGAACTGGCGGTTCGCGGTAAAGGGCATCCAAAAGGCGCGAAGGTCGTTTGGCGTTGCATTCAGGCGGTTGGACATGCTGTTCTCCTGGCGGTCGGGGAGGTCGGTCCCGTTCAAGGCTTTGCGCCGTTTATTTTTACTGCCCGGTCAAATTATCAGCGCCCGGCAAGGCGTCAAGCCGGAGAAGCGCCGCCTCTGCCGTTCCCGGACACTTCGGGCGTCATCAATCCTTCGCCCGGCATTGCTACAAAAATCGATGGCCGCAATGGCCAAGGACGTTTCATTCATTTCCTTGAAATTCAACCGTTTTTACCGGAGGTAGTCATGACGGACCGCCAGAAAACCAGGCCGCGCCCCAATCCGCGGCGTGCATTTGCGCCGAGCTACGGCACCATTCTCGAAGAAGGCGTTCGTCGCCGTGCCGTTCTCAAGGGCTTCATTGCAGCCATGGGGGCGGCCGCTTTTGCGCCGGCGCTCGAAGCAACGAAGGCAGAAGCTGCGGATTCGACGCTTACTTTCCCCGAACTGAAGCGCGTGCGCGACACCGCCGATCACTGGCCTGATGGTTACGAGCGCCAGATCCTCGTGCGCTGGGGCGACGCTCTCTTTGCCGACAGCCCGGAATTCGATGTCGCCAAGCTCGACGGCAAAGCGGCCGAGCGCCAGTTCGGCTACAATAACGACTTCACGCAGTTCCTGCCGCTGCCGTGGGGTGAGAAGAGCTCCGATCACGGCCTGCTGGTCGTCAGTCATGAATATGCGACGCCCTTTCTGATGTTTCCGGGTCTGACAGCGGACAACTACCGCGAGAAAATGACCGAGGATCAGATCCGGGCCGTCATGGCGGCTGTCGGCGTCTCTGTTTTGGAAGTGCGCAAGGACGGCAACCAATGGCAGGTGGTCAAGGACGGAAAGTATAACCGCCGCATCCACATGAGCACGGAAATCGGCATTTCCGGCCCGGCGGCCGGCGACGACCGTCTCAAGACGAGGGCCGATCCGACCGGTACCGTCGTTTTCGGCACGATCTCGAACTGCAATGGCGGCATCACGCCCTGGGGCACGATGCTCTCTGGCGAAGAAGGCGCAATGGACGTCTTTGCCGGCGACTATAAAAAGCTGCCGAACCAGGAGCTGGTCGAACGCCAGGGCTGGGACGAGGACGAGAACGACATCTATTCCGTCAGCCGCGTCGAGCCGCGCTTCAAGTTCGAGGAAGAGCCGAACGAGTGGATGCGCTTCGACTGGGTGGTCGAAATCGATCCGTTCGATCCCTCGGCAAAGCCGGTCAAGCGCACGTCGCTCGGCCGCATGACGCATGAGGGTGCGCAGTGTTGCGTCGCCCCCGATGGCCGCGTCGTGGTCTTCATGGGTGATGATGACGATTTCGAATATATCTACCGCTTCGTCACCCGCGACCCGTGGAACCCCACCGATCGTGCCGCTAACAAGGATCTGCTCGATCACGGCACGCTGTCGGTCGCCAAGTTCGAAAGCGATGGCACGATGCGCTGGATCCCGCTGATCGCCGGCGAAGGCCCTCTGACGGCGGAAGCCGGCTTCAGGACGCAGGCCGACGTCGTTCTCGCCACGCGCGCTGCAGCGGACTTGGTTGCTGCTACGCCGATGGACGGCCCGGAAGGCTTCATTCCGCATCTCGGCACCGGCAAACTCTATGTCGCCATGACCGAGAACGAGGATCGCCTGCCGAAGGGCCAGGGTGACGACGAGAAGGAACAGGTCAACGTCGCCAATCCGCGTGGCCCCAACCCGCATGGACATCTGCTGGAACTGGTGGCTCCCGGCGGTCCGGACAAGCCGGACTACGCAGCCGAGAGCTTCAAATGGGATGTCTTCGTTCTCTGCGGCGATCCGGCCAAGCCCGAAGACCAGGCGATGTTCCATCCGGCGACCACCTCGGCCGGCTGGTTCACCGACCCCGATAACCTGGCTGTCGATCCGGCAGGCCGCCTTTGGGTGACCACCGACGGTCCGCCGCCAGAAGGCATTGCCGATTCCGTCTATGTGATGGATACGGAAGGTCCGGGGCGCGCCCTGCCGAAGCTCATCTATATCGCGCCTGTCGGTTCGGAAACCTGCTCGCCGACCTTCACGTCCGACGGCTCCAGCGTATTCCTCTCGGTCCAGCATCCCGGCGAATTGCGCATGGCCGACAACGAGGACGCAACCTCGATGGAAGATGCCGGCACCAACTGGCCGGACTTCAAGCCGGGCGTGCCGGCCCGTCCGTCGCTCGTCGTGCTGACACGCGGCAATAACGGAGTGGTGGGCAGCTAACCTTACCTTGTCTCAATCAAACGAGACCGGCAACTCTTGCGAGTTGCCGGTCTCTAAGCTTGGCGTGCTGAAAAATAGCACAAGCGGCGTCCGCGGAAACAATTCCTTCGGGACGCTGCTCAGGCTGACGTCATGTCAGCACTGACATCAGGCTGCAGACCTGCTCCGGTTCTGCGTCACGTAGATATCCTCGAGTGTTGCGAGGATTTTCATGACTGGCTCGGAGTTGCTTGAATAGTAGATCGTCTGTGCATCACGACGGGTCTTGACCAGCTTCTGAGCGCGCAATTTCGACAGATGCTGGGAGAGGGCCGACTGGCTCAGGCCGACCTGGGTGGCGAGAACGCCGACAGGCACTTCTCCCTTTACCAGGCTGGTGAGGATCAGCAAACGCTTGGGGTTGGCCATGGCCGATAATAAAGCTGCCGCCACATTGGTGTGCTCGGCCAAATCAGAGGTTTCCATATTTCTTCTTCCTAATGCGAAACGTACATCATCCGTACAGGCACAGGCCGTCAGACGGTTATTTGACTGACGGCGAAAACTAGCAATTGGGCTTGAAGATTGTATATACCTAAATTTAAGGTATCAGGTATGCTATTTTAGATATGTTTGAACAAATGTGATCTAAATCCTCTGCGGGTATATCGAACTCGTAACGCAACAATAAGTCACCTGAAATCATATCAAAACCTGACGAATCGACCCCACATATGCGCCAGGGGCCTACTTCAGGTACCTTTAGCCGCGATGTCAGCGCTAACATCAGGTCCGGGTGGCGCGCTACTAAATCTTGCACTGCAGCGTCAGCTTTTTCAGCGATGTCGTCATTTGCCTGGGAGTGAATCACAAGATCGCTGCCGTCCAAAATGTAGGCACGGCCGAAGCCGCCATTGAGGCTGGCCGATTGCGGGATGAGGCGGAAGAAACGGAAATCCGGGAAATCGATATAGAGTTTCGCCTTGGCGTGGCGATCGAGGAAACGGGTGCGGATGCGCGCGTGGAGGAGCGTGTCCCGCTCCACCTGTTCTGCGCGGCATTGGGTCGTGAGGCGGGCATAGGCGAGTGGATCGCCCTTGCCGGGCTCGCCGGTCAGGAGCGAGGCCCTGACATCGGCGGCGAGCGCTTTCGTGTGGGTCGAGAGCGCGGAAACGAGGATAACGGGCACGCCGTCTATGTCGGTGCCGAGAAGAACCCGGCTTGCGAAGGGAAAGCCGGTTTCAGGATCGAGAACGGCAAGGGCCGCATAGCGGGCGGAGCGCAACAGGGTGCGCGCCAGCTTGCGGGCCTCATCGTCGGTTTCGCGAAGCGTAGAGGACGGTTCTTTCATACCCGCGTTGTGGCAAAGCGGAGTTAAAGGATCAAGTCTAAAGTATCCGTTTTGATCGAGCGGCTTTTGGCGACCATATTCGCTTTCGCACGCAGTTATCGCAAAGACCGCTGCACACTTTTGCGCGACATGCTTATTCCTTCCGCTTGTGCCGCGTGAGGCCGGTCACGACATCCTGCGCTGAGATCGTGCCGACGATCTGGCCGTTGTCGACCACGCCGATGCTGCCGGGCTGGCGGGCGAGGGCGTCGAGGATATCGACAAGCGGCGTCGTGGGGCGCGCGGTGGCGCTGACCGACATGCCGATTGCCGCATCGCCAAGCCCGGGCTGCATGACGTCGGAGGCCATCAGCATGTTGATCGGGTTCATGTTCTGCACGAAATCGGCGACATACTGATCGGCGGGGTTCTTGACGATCTCCTGCGGTGTTCCGCACTGGATGATCCGCCCGCCTTCCATGATGGCGATGCGATTGCCGATGCGGAAGGCCTCGTCGAGATCGTGGCTGACGAAGAGGATGGTCTTCTTCAGCCGCCGCTGGAATTCCAGCAACTCGTCCTGCAGTCGCGTGCGGATCAGCGGATCGAGCGCGGAGAACGGCTCGTCCATCAGCAGGATCGGGGCGCCGGTGGCGAAGGCGCGCGCAAGGCCGACGCGCTGTTGCATGCCGCCCGAGAGCTCATTGACCTTGCGGTCGGCCCATTTCGTCAGGTTGACGAGTTCGAGTTGCTCGCCGACCCGGCTCTTGCGCTCGGCCTCCCGCACGCCCGAGAGCTCGAGGCCGAAACCGACATTCTCGGCAACGGTACGCCAGGGCAGCAGGGCGAACTGCTGGAACACCATGGAGACGGTGTGGGTGCGCAGGTCGCGGAGCGCCCTGGCATTGCATCTATAGGGGTTAACGGGGCCGGTGGCGGCCGAGACCGCCACATCGCCGCGCACGACAGGGGCAAGCCCGTTGACGGCGCGCAGCAGCGTCGATTTGCCCGAGCCGGAAAGGCCCATCAACACCAGGATCTCACCCTCTTCGATCGACAGCGAGGCATTGGCCACGCCAAGCACCATGCCGGTCTCGGCGCCGATCTCGTCGCGGGATTTGCCCTGGTCGACCATGGCAAGCGCTGCTTCCGGCCGGGCGCCGAAGATGATGCTCACGTCCTTGAAATTGACTGCGGTCATGCGCCGTCTCCTTCGTCGGCTGTCCGGAACATGCGGTCGAGGATGATCGCCAGGATGACGATGCAGAGACCGGCTTCAAAGCCTTTCGCGACATTGACGGTGTTCAGCGCACGCACGACGGGCACGCCGAGACCATCAGCGCCGACGAGGGCGGCGATGACGACCATCGATAGCGAAAGCATGATGGTCTGGGTGAGGCCCGCCATGATCTGCGGCGTCGCGAAGGGAAGCTCGACCTTGCTCAGCACCTGGGTCGGCGTCGCGCCGAAGGCGACGGCGGCTTCAACGAGAGAGGGCGGTGTCGAGATGATGCCGAGACGCGTCAGCCGGATCGGGGCGGGGATTGCAAAGATGACGGTCGCGATCAGCCCCGGCACCATGCCGAGGCCGAAAAGGATGAGCGCCGGAATGAGGTAAACGAATGTCGGAATGGTCTGCATCAGGTCGAGCACAGGACGCATGGCTGAATAGACCCAGGCGCGGCGGGCAGCCGCGATGCCGAGCGGAATGCCGATCACCATGCTGACGAAGGTGGAGGCGAGCACGAGGGCGAGCGTCTCCGTCGTCTCCTTCCAGTATCCCTGGTTCATGATGAGCAGCAGCCCAAGGCAGGTGAAGAGGGTGATGGCAATCGACCGGCGCAGCCAGAAGGCGAGGGCGGCGATCGCGGCGATAACGATCAGCGGGTGCGGCCGCTGCAGCACGAAGAGCAGGCCGTCGATGACGTGCGACAGCAGGGAGGCCAGCCGGTCGAAAAACCATTCGCCGTTCGAGGTCAGCCAGTCGACGAAGGACTTTGCCCATTCGCCGATGCGGATCTTGCCGTTGTCGTCAACGAGCCAGTTGAAAATCCAGTTCACGTCGCGCGCCTGTCCGTTGAGAGCGGTATCGGGATGAACATGAAAACGGGACGGCGAGCCGCCCCGTCCCGTTCATTTCATCAGAGGCCGAGGCCGGACTTGGCGGCCGCCAGGGCTTCGCCCTTGCCGTCGCGGGTCGTGACGCCGGCAAGCCACGGCTCAAGCGCTGCCGGGTTCGCCTTCAGCCATTCGGAAGCTGCAGCTTCCGGTTCCTTGCCGTCGTTCAGGATCTTGCCCATCACCTGGTTCTCCATATCGAGGGAGAACGTCAGGTTCTTCACCATCAGGCCGACATTCGGGCATTCCTGGAGATAACCGGCACGCACGTTGGTAAAGACCTTGGCGCCGCCGAAGTCCGGGCCGAAGATGTCATCGCCGCCGGTCAGGTAGGTCAGCTTGAAGTTGGTGTTCATCGGGTGAGGTTCCCAGCCAAGGAAGACCACGGGCTTGCCTGACTTGTCGGCGCGGGCGACCTGCGCAAGCATGCCCTGTTCCGAGGATTCGACGAGTTCCAGATCCTTCAGGCCGAAGGTGTCCTTGTCGATCATGTCCATGACGAGGCGGTTGCCGTCATTGCCGGGCTCGATGCCGTAGATCTTGCCACCGAGATCGTCCTTGTGGGCGGCAATATCCTTGAAGTCCTTAATGCCGAGTTCAGCACCCTTGGCGTTGGTGGCGAGCGTGTATTTGGCGCCGACAAGGTTCGGGCCGAAGGATTCGACCGACTTGTCTTCGATATAGGGCCGGACGTCCTTTTCCTGCGTCGGCATCCAGTTGCCGAGGAAGATGTCGATGTCCTTGTTCTTCAGCGAGGTGTAGGTGACCGGCACCGAGAGAACCTTGACGTCGGTCTGATAACCGATGCTCTTCAGGATGACGGATGCGGTCGCCGTGGTGGCGGTGATATCAGTCCAGCCGACGTCCGACAAATGGACGGTGGAGCAGCTTTCAGGGTCTGCGGAGAAGGCAGCGGTGGCAGCGGAGAGGGCTGCAACTGCAGTTACAGTGACGAGTTTGAATGCGCTTGTTGTTTTCATTTTAGACTCCCAGTCTTACGTTCCCAAGCCAACCATCAATAGCCCAGTTTTACAAGCGATCTCGGCGCGTTTGCGGCGTTCCGGACTATGTGATTGCGACGTGCCGCATTTTGGGAAGGCCTGATTTACAAGGCTTTTAGCGGTTCCGACGCTAGGATTTTCTGTGACTATCGATTTGTCGGGGCTTTTCTTTGCGTTCTCCAGCTTCCAAGAAGCCAGATAAGGAGAATCCGATGGCAAAGCTCTATTTCAACTATTCGACGATGAATGCCGGCAAGTCGACCATGCTATTGCAGGCCTCCTACAATTACCACGAGCGCGGCATGCGCACGGTTCTGTTGATCGCGGCCTTCGACGATCGGGTCGGGAGAGGCGTCATTGGCTCGCGCATCGGGCTCGAAGCTGAGGCCATCCCTTTCGAGAGCGACAGCGATCTCTACACGCTGGTTCGGAAATTGAGCGTCGAAGGGCAGCCGATCTCTTGCGTCTTCGTCGATGAGGCGCATTTCATGACTCGCGACCATATCTGGCAGCTTGCCCGCGTGGTGGACAGGCTCGGCATTCCCGTCATGGTCTATGGCTTGAGGACCGATTTCCAGGGCAAGCTTTTCCCCGCCTCGCAGGAGCTGCTGGCGATTGCCGATGAAATGCGCGAGGTGCGCACCATCTGCCATTGCGGGCGCAAGGCGACCATGGTCGTGCGGCTCGATGCCGAGGGCAAGGTGCTGCACGAGGGTGCGCAGATCGATGTCGGGGGAAACGAGAAATATGTTTCGCTGTGCCGTCGCCACTGGGACGATGCAATGAATGGTGAATGGATTGCCGAGCCGGTCTGAACGAAACGATGCCTGTTTTCTTTAGTGCGGCGAGTAAGTAGTCTACAAATCGGAGATTCCCTGGGAGTGCCCGGTGCGCAAAAGCCCGCCTTTCGATAGCCAGTACGATGCAGCCCGCGGCCTTGCCGAGGCGATGGCAGGCGAGGCGGATTATTGCGCCGCCTGCATCGCAGGCTTCGACGGCGACGGGGAGCGCTCGTCCGACGAGAACTTCCTTGAGCAGAATGCGCGGTTCCAGGGCTTCTTCAATGACACGACGACGCTCGATGTGCTGCTTGCGGAACTCGTCTTCTCCCTCGACCGGCTAACGGCCAGGGTCTCGGCCGATCTCGACAGTTTTCGCGGGCTGACGCGGCGCGAAAAGATGGCCGGATGGTTTTCCCGGCAGCGCATGTGGCGCATGCACAGTGCACGGGTGCGCGAGGCGCCGGTCGTGGCACAGCTGCTCGATCTGCTGACGAAATCCGATCTTCTGGCGACACTGCTCGACGGCCAGAGGCGATCCCTCGTCGAGCGTCACAAGAGCGCTGAACAGAGCCTCGTCGACATCGTCGAGCACCGGCGGCGGCTTGTCGACGAGATCGACATTGCGCGGATGCGCATGAAGGAACTCAGTGCCAAGGCATTGAACACGCAGGGCCGTATCGGCGTCTATGGCAACAAGGCACATTGGGAGCAGATGGAGGCGGAGCGTCAGGCACTGAAGGCGGAGGTCGAACGCATTTCCGTCGAGGAACATGCGATGCGCGACGAGAGCCAGCGGCGCGAACGCTTCATCGGAATGTTCCAGGCCTTCGTCGACAGGCTGAACGGGCGTATCGCCGGCTGCAACGCGCTCATCCGCAAACTTTCGGTCGATACCGAGGAGCGGCTCATCATCTATCAGGCGCAGGTCGACACCGACCGGCCCGGCATGAAGGTGAGGATCAAGCCGGAGCTTTTTCCGAATATTGCTGAAACCATCGCGCTTTTCGAGAAGGGCATGCTGGTGCCTCAGGATCTGGTCCAGCGAAAGAGCCGTGCGGACCAGGAATTTACCCGGAAATTTCCCGTCTATGCCGAGGAGCGATCCGATGCGCCGCTGATCGATGTGGTGCGCAAATCGCCTATGTTCGGATTTGGATTCCTGCGCTCGCTGCGCTCCTGACCGGCGGCGAGGAAGCCTATTTCGGGCTGTCGCGTGTGGCCCGCGCACCCTTCGGGCCGAAATATCCTTTCCCGTTGTTGTACTTGGGCGATCGAGCGCATATGTGGATGAAGGGGATACCCTTGTTTTCGCCGCCTGACAGGAGACGACGATGCTCGACCGGATTGCCGGTTTTTTCAGACTGATCGGCCGGACGATCAGCCGCTGGATTCGCCTTTTTGCCGCCTGGGCCTTTTGGCCGTTTCTTGCCGCGCACGGATGGTATGCACGCAGGAGCTGGATGGTCCGGCTGCCGGTCATCGCGTTTCTGGCACTTCTCGTCGTCCTCTACGGCTATTTTATCTGGCAGACCCAGGTCTGGTCGAATTTCAACACTAACTTCGTCGATCAGTATCGCCTTTCGGAGCGTAAGGTGCCTGCCGGACAGGAAATTCCGGCGACGGACGGAACTGCTGCCAAGACCTGCCAGCGCTCGGCGATCGTCGATGCTGCGGCCGATCTGACGGATTTCAACGTTAACCAGAATGCCTGGATATCGTCGATGGTGCTCTACAAGATGGGCTTGTTCGGCATGGATTGGGATCACACGCCCTTCCTCGACAACAAGGCCTCCTTCCAGCGCGGCATCAACCAGGCGGTTCGTCGGACATCGGCGGAGCTTGTTGATACGCTGGGGCGCGTGCGCGGCACGTCCGGCATCAACAATGATCTGCAAAGTGCGCGCGGCAATCTGCAATTCGATGAATTTAGCTGGTATTTCGGCCTCAGTCCTTTTGGGCCAAAGACGCCGACGCCGGCCTATTATCGCGCGGCGATCAACAGCCTGCGCAAGTTCAATACCGATCTCGCCGGCTGCAATGCGGTCTTCGACGGCCGTGCCGACAACCTGATGCAGTTCATCGACCGCATCGCCAACGATCTCGGCAGCACTTCCGACATGCTGGCCGAGCGCTCGGAAAACCACAATCGTGGCTGGTTCGATACGCGTGCCGACGATCGGTTCTGGTTCGCCTATGGCCAGCTCTACGCTTATTACGCGATTCTTTCGGCGGCGCAGGCGGATTTCTCTCAGGTTGTGGCGGAGCGAAACCTCGGGGCGATCTGGGCTGGCACGACACGGCAATTCCAGGCAGCACTTCGTATCCAGCCAGCGATCATTTCCAACGGACGGGAGGATGGCTGGATCATGCCGAGCCATCTCGCCACGATGGGCTTCTATATGTTGAGAGTGCGTTCGAACCTCGTCGAAATTCGCTCGGTGCTTGACCGCTAAACCGCGCAGAATGCTGTGTCGCGGCCGCTAAAGCGGCGCGCCGCCATCCTCGAAACCGACGATGTGCAGTTTTTCGACGAATTCGTAGGTGATGCCGGCGATGCCGCCACCGCTGGCATCATCGCGGAACTGGCCGACGGAGCGCACCATCTTGTAGCCGCCGAGCCTGTTGTCGACGCGATAGACGTAGTGGAAGCCGACCCTGTAAAGGCTCGCCTGCTCGAAGGTTTCGGCGATCAGCAGCCGGTCTTCCTCATGGATGCGCGACATGAGTTCGGTCAGATTGACCGGGCCCTCGCTGTAGGGAAGATCGAAGATCTGGTGGACGTCTTCACTGGCGAAGAAATGTCCTGTCCCGAGGTCCATCCGCCAGAAGCCGAAGAGGCGGTAGGCGGCAAACATGTTCAGCGCTTCGGCATCGGTGATACCGATGTGGGCGCGGGATTGCTGCCGATGCCCGATGGTCGGCTGTTCGAAACGAAGAGGCACGGTTTCTCCCCAGTTCGGGATGACGCGCTGATTCTCTTCTGATTCCTCAGTTGATCAGCTTCAATCGGATGGCTTTTGCTACCAACTGGGTGCGATTGACGCAATCTAGTTTTTTAATTGCGTTGGTCATATAGGCATTTACCGTGTGATCAGAGAGCGTCAGAATCTGGCCGATCTCGATTGAGGTCTTGCCCTGCGCCGTCCAGCGCACGACCTCCAGTTCACGCGCCGAAAGCGCGCTGTGGGCGCTTCCCTCGTTGCGCTTGACCGCGTTGTAGGTGTCGAGCGCATAAAGGATGATCATTGCAAGTTCGTTGATCTCGCTCTGTCCGAGGGGCGCACGTTCGCCGCCGAACCAGAAGACGAGGCGCTGTCCGTCGCCTGAGTTGATCGGCATTGCAATGCCGGCCGTCATACCGTGCTGCCGCATCAAATTCTGGAGTACGGTCGGAAAAGCTTGGGCGTGACTGGGATCGTTGAGGTGCCAGACCTGTGGTACGGCCGATTCTCTCATCTTGGATGCAAAGGGGCAGGCGCGCAGCATATGTCCGCGATCGAAATCCCTGATGTAGGAAGCCGGTAGCGAGCTCTCGATGATCAGCGGCTTGAGCAGCAGATCTTCCACCGAGGGTGCGTTCAGCAGTGTGGCCTGCTCAAAACCGAATGCGGCCGCTAGCCTTCCCAGTGCCTGTGCAAACAGGCCGCGCGTACGCGCCACTGCCAATTCGCCCGACAGCAATGACTGCCTTTCAGAGGTAGTCATGTAAGACATTATATGCCCCCGCAAGTCTCCATGTTACCGCTATCAAATACATAAATCCGCCTACATGCTAGTCCTAATTGACTTAGCACACGCTGATTAATTCATTTTGTGAAAAATTAACCAGATGAAAGACGCGCTTAAGTTGATTTTTATCTACACCGGTAGATGAGCTGTGCCTTTTACCTCCTCCATCACTGCATAAGTATGTGTTTCGCGTACGCCGGGGAGGGAAAGAATCACTTCCGACAGGAATTGGCGATAAGCATCCATTCCCGCCATGCGCGCCTTCACAAGATAATCGAAGCCGCCTGCGACCATGTGACATTCCATCACGTCGTCGCTGCGTTTTACTGCCGCAGCAAAGGCATCGAAAACGTCAGGCGTGGTGCGATCGAGCTTTACCTGAACGAAGACGAGGAGATTGCGGCCGAGTTTTTCCGGTGAGAGGATTGCCATATAGCCGGTGATATAACCGTCTCGGGTCAACCGTTTGACGCGCTCGGCTGTGGCCGTCGGCGACAGGTTGACGCGTTCGGCGAGCTCGATGTTGGAAAGCCGTCCCTCCTTTTGCAATGCACGGAGAATCTTGCGGTCGAGACGGTCGAGTTCTTTCATTTTTCGCGGCCTTTCAGGCAGTCGGTGGGCGAAGATCGTGTTGGCAGCCCACAGTTTAGTGAAAAACGCCACGAATGAACAGCTATGTTGTCGAAATCACGGAGAACCCTTCATGCCTACCCAGATTTCCACGCCTTTTGCCCCGTTCAACGCTCCATTTGCCGGTGACGATGACCGCCTGCTGCATGGCTTCGCTAAAAGCCTGAGCTTTTCAGCCTCCCAGGATGCGGCGATCGACAAACGTGGCGGCGGCATGATCGAGGCGATCCGCAGCAATTCCGGATCGATCGGTGGCGTGGAAGATTTTCTGCGGGAATACGGTCTCTCCACCAAGGAAGGCCTGGCGCTGATGGTGCTTGCCGAGGCGCTGCTGCGCGTGCCCGACGCGCTGACGCAGGACAAGTTGATCGAGGACAAGCTGAAGGAAGGCGGCTGGAGCGAGCATGAGGGAAAGGCCGATAGCTGGTTCGTCTCGGCATCGGCCTGGGCGCTCGGCCTTTCGGCCCGCATCATCCGTCCCGGCGAGACGCCTGAAGGCGTGGTGCGCGGCCTCGTCAAGCGCATGGGCCTGCCGACCGTGCGCAACGCCACCAAGCAGGCCATGCGTTTCCTCGGCCATCATTTCGTGCTCGGCGAAACGATCAAGGATGCACTGAACCGTGCGGCCAAGAGCGAGGAGAAAGGCTATCGCCACTCCTTCGACATGCTGGGCGAGGGCGCTCGCACGGCTGAAGACGCCAAGCGCTACTGGCAGTCCTATGCGATGGCGATCGAGGCGATCGGCGGCTGGATGGCAAAAAACGCTAAAGGCAAGGACTTGCCCGATCGCATGGGCATTTCCGTCAAGCTTTCGGCGCTGCATCCGCGTTATCTCGCCACCCATCGCGACCGCGTGATGAAGGAACTCGTGCCCGACCTCCTGAAGCTCGCGCAGATGGCCAAGGCGCATCAGCTGAATTTCACCATCGACGCCGAGGAGGCCGACCGGCTGGAGCTTTCGCTCGACGTTATTGCCGCGGTGTTTTCCGATCCGTCGCTTGCCGGCTGGGATGGTTTCGGCCTCGCGATCCAGGCCTACCAGAAGCGTGCGGTCGCCGTGATCGACTATATCGACGCGCTTTGCGCAAAGCTTGGCCGCCGCATGATGGTGCGTCTCGTCAAGGGCGCCTATTGGGATACCGAGGTCAAGCGGGCACAGGAGCGCGGGCTGGACGACTATCCGGTCTGGACGCGCAAGCCGGCGACGGATCTTTCCTATCTCGCCTGCGCGCAGCACATGCTGGACAAGCGGGCGCGCATCTTCCCGCAATTCGCCACGCATAATGCGCTGACGGTTTCCACCATTCTGGAGCTTGCCGGCAACGACCGCTCCGGCTTCGAGTTCCAGCGCCTGCATGGCATGGGCGAGAGCCTTTACAATCACCTGCTTGATTCCAACGATCGTATCGCCTGCCGGATCTATGCGCCTGTTGGCGGTTATCGGGATCTGCTCGCCTATCTCGTCCGTCGCCTGCTGGAAAACGGCGCCAATTCCTCCTTCGTCGCCATGGCCGGCGACAAGAACGTGCCGGTCAAGGCGTTGCTGGAGCGTCCGGCAGACAAGTTGGAATTCGATGTCGGCGCGAGCGCTCGCAACAGCAAGATTCCGATGCCGCTGCAGCTCTATGGCAAGCGCAAGAACAGCGCCGGGCTGGAATTTGGCCATCGCGCGACGCTTGAGACGCTGATGAACAATATAGGCAAGGGCATTGCCGCCATCTCCGCCGCGCCGCTCATCCCCGGTGTGGCTGCGAGCGGTTCGGAAGCATCCGTCATTTCGCCGTCCGATCACGCGAAAACCGTTGGCTCCGTTCGCAATGCCACCGCAGCCGATATCGACAAGGCCTTTGCCATCGCGGCCAGGGGCTTCAAGACATGGTCGCGCCGTTCCGTCGAAGAGCGCGCTTCGGCGCTGGAGCGCATGGCCGATCTCATGGAAGAAGATCGCGACCGGCTGTTGGTGCTTCTGGCCGCAGAGGCCGGCAAGACACTCGATGATGGCGTTGCGGAAGTGCGCGAGGCCGTGGACTTCTGCCGGTACTATGCCGGCGAGGCGCGTCGGTTGTTCGGCACGGTTACCAAGATGCCGGGGCCGACCGGCGAGGACAATCGTTACCTCTGGCGCGGACGTGGTGTCTTTACCTGCATCTCGCCCTGGAATTTCCCGCTGGCGATCTTCCTCGGGCAGGTTTCAGCCGCCCTTGTTTCCGGCAATGCCGTGCTTGCAAAGCCTGCGCCGCAGACGCCGTTGATCGCCTATGAGGCGGTCAAACTGCTCCACAAGGCCGGGGTGCCGGAAGATGCGCTACTCTTCGTGCCCGGCGGTCCCGATGTCGGTGCCGCCATCACCGCGCATGCAGCGCTTGCCGGTGTTGCCTTCACCGGTTCGACCAAGACTGCATGGGCAATCAATCGGGCGCTTGCCGCCAAGGATGGGCCGATCGTGCCGTTGATCGCCGAAACCGGTGGCCTGAACGCCATGGTGGTCGATGCGACGGCGCTTGGCGAGCAGGTGACAGATGATGTGATCCTCTCCGCGTTCCGTTCTGCCGGCCAGCGCTGCTCCGCACTTCGCCTGCTCTTCCTGCAAGAGGACGTGGCCGAGCACATGACCCAGATGATTGAAGGGGCCGCACGTGAGTTGCGGCTCGGCGATCCCGCACTGGAGACCACCGATGTCGGTCCGATCATCGACGACAAGCAGAGGGCGATGCTGGAAGCCCATATTGCCGACATGCAGAAGACCCAGAAGGTGCGCTATGCCGGCAAGGCGCCTGATGGAGGCAGTTTCTTTGCGCCACACATCATCGAGCTCGACAAGGCCGCGGCGCTGACCAAGGAAATATTCGGACCGGTGCTGCACATCGTCAGATGGAAGGCGAAGGACTTGCCTGGGGTGCTGCAGGATATCCAAGCCTCCGGCTACGGCCTGACGCTCGGCGTCCATAGCCGCATCGAATCGACGATCCGGGCCGTCACCGATGCGCTCGATACCGGCAATGTCTATGTGAACCGCAACATGATTGGCGCCGTTGTGGGCACCCAACCCTTCGGTGGTTCGGGTCTGTCAGGCACTGGCTTTAAGGCCGGCGGGCCGGCCTATCTGCAGCGTTTTGCGCTGGAACAGGTGATCTCGGTGAATACGGCCGCCGCGGGCGGTAATGCTAGCCTGATTGCGATGGGGGAATAAGATAAAGGTACGGCGGCAGGCGTCAAAATCCAGCTTGCTGCCGTTCAATCCTGTTGCTAAGCGTATCGTTAGATACAACTGAGGCGATCTAATCGTGCGCTTTGCAATTTTCTTTTTCGTGAAGTGTCTATTTTCCCGAACAATACTTGTTTTGCTTCTTTCCAGCTTGCCGATCGGGGCCATGCTTTCGCAGGCTGCAGAGCAAAAGCAGTCAGAACACCCAGCCATGAGCTTCATCATCGTGCACAGTTCTCTTTGTAAAGAAGACTGTCCGGAATGGATTTCGGCCGAGGGGCGCATTGTCGCCGAAACACCTGCGCAAATGAGAAAAGTACTTAAGAAGATCGGCGATCGGAAATTGCCGATCGTCTTCCGCTCGGAAGGCGGGGATGTGAACGCCGCCTATGCCATGGGGCGAATGATTCGCAAGGCTGGGCTGGAAACGGCGGTCGGTGGTACGCGGCTGGAGGGCTGTCCAGCTGAGGATCCGCGTTGTGCCGCTGCCATCGCCCGGAAGGGCGCTTCAGCAGGATCTACCTATTCGTTTGGAGCGTATTGCGTTTCGGCGTGCCCGCTGGCTTTGGCGGGTGGTACGTCGCGGGTTTCGTCTCAATGGGCCTATATCGGCGTTCATCAGATCACGACCATCTATAACAAGATGCGAGTGTCCTATCGCATCGAATATAAGATCGTGAACGGGAAGAAGCGGGAAGTCTCACGCAAGGAGATTGGACGCAAGGTTACCGGCCAGAGCAGCTCTACCAAGCTAGGCAAAAAGGCTGCGGCGACTCTCAAGGCGTATCTGAAAGAAATGGACGTCAGCGATGATATCGTTGACCTGATGATGAGTGCTGCGCCTGACAGCATGACGAGGGTACCGCCCGCAGAAGCGCTGCGGACGGGTCTGATCACGGATATGCTGGCTTCCAGCGAATGGCCCGGCATGCCGCTCTGCGCGCAGGACGCAGCGACCGAGGCCGTCTGCCATCGCCATCTGGCGGCTGAGCCGGCTGTATCCGAGACGCCGGTGCAGCATACGACCGTCGACACAAGCCAGAGGCTGCCGAAAACCCATCCGATGGACTTTCTCCTGATGTATAACGGCGATTGCCAGGACGAGTGCACGCAGTGGATTTCTGCGGATGGCGACATAACGCCGGATACGCCGGCCCAGCTGGACGCGCTCTTGAAGACGCTCGGAGGAAAAAAGCTGCCCGTCGTCTTTCAGTCCTATGGCGGCGACAGGGATGCCGCTTTCGCGATGGGACGCATGATCCGTGCTGCGGGTCTCGATACCTCAATTGGCCGGACGAGACTGCCGAATTGTCCGATGATGGATCCGCGTTGCAAGGCGGGCATGGCAAAAGACGGGGCTACCGAGGGCGAGGTCTTTGCTGGCGGTGCGTACTGCTTTTCGAGCTGTACGCTCGCTTTCATGGGCGGAACGCCTCGGCTTTTGGGCAATTCGGCCATTGGCCTCAGTCAACCGACGACCAAGCTTACAGACACTGATCGCGAAGAGTTTCACACCTATTTCAAAGAAATGGGCGTCAGCCCCGAGACATTCGACACAATGATGATCACGCCGCCAAGCGGCAGAGGCGATATCCTTTATCCCCAGGCGATCGAGCTCGGCATTATCGATGGTGCGATCCCTTACGATGAAGAGCCAGGCTCTCATTTCTGCGGACCAAATGCGAAGGAAAGTGTCCGATGCCCCAGAAAATCCGAAGCGACGATCATTCCGGTTGCTGCCTCGGTAAATTGATGCCGAGACGCAAAAAGAGGCGCCACAATGACGCGGCGCTTCAGCTAGCACTGAGGTTTCCGGCTTGACGCCGCTTTACCCCTTGTCCTTCAGATCATTCTTCGAGGTCACGCTCATCAGCTTCTCGAGGAAGCCGAGCATGACTGCCGAAACCACGAAGGCGAGGTGCATGAGGGTCAGCCACATGATCCTGCCGTCGGTATATTGTTCGACATTGAGAAAGACCTGCAGCAGATGGATGGAGGAGATGGCGACGATCGAGGAGGCGACCTTGATCTTCAAGCTGCCGGAATCGAGCTTGCCGAGGAAGGAGACCTCGTTTTCCGCATCGGCTTCGGCCTCGTCGAAGCGGCTGACGAAGTTCTCATAGCCGGAGATCATCACCATGACGATGAGGCTTGCGACCAGCGCCGCATCGATAAGCCCAAGCATGGCGAGGATCATTTCCGCTTCGCCGAGTTCGAATACGCTTTTGGCGACCTTCAGGAATTTGAAAGCGAAAGAAACGGCATAGACGGCAAGTGCCAGCACGAGGCCGATATAGAAGACAACCAGCAACCAACGGCTGGAAAGAATGATGCGCTCGACGAGAAGCTCGAGTGATTTCATAGTCTACCCCGTAAATCCTAGAATCGCTGATCCCTAATAAACAATGGAATAGGCTGACGGCAAGGCGCAGTGCTATTCACAGCTTAGGCATATTTCGCTATCCGATTGAAATAAACGCCAAGTCCGGCGCGCGCTCAGACAAACGGGAACCTGATCCATGGCTGCCATTAAATCCGATATCGAAATCGCGCGTGCGGCAACCAAGAAGCCGATCTACGACATCGGTGCCAAGCTCGGCATACCGCCGGAGCAGCTTGTTCCCTATGGTCACGACAAGGCGAAGATCAGCGCCGAGTTCATTGCCGCGCAGGAGGGCAAGAGGGATGGAAAGCTGATCCTTGTTACCGCCATCAACCCGACGCCGGCGGGCGAGGGCAAGACGACGACGACGGTCGGTCTCGGCGACGGACTGAACCGTATCGGCAAAAAGGCAATCGTCTGCGTACGTGAGGCCTCGCTCGGCCCTTGCTTCGGCGTGAAGGGAGGGGCGGCAGGCGGCGGCTATGCGCAGGTCGTGCCGATGGAAGACATCAACCTGCATTTCACCGGCGATTTTCACGCGATCACCTCGGCGCACAACCTGCTCGCCGCGATGATCGATAATCACATCTACTGGGGCAACGAAGAGAATATCGACCTGCGCCGCATCACCTGGCGGCGGGTGATGGACATGAACGACCGGGCGCTGCGCGCCATGGTGTCCTCGCTCGGCGGCGTGTCCAACGGCTTCCCCCGGCAGAACGGCTTCGATATCACTGTCGCCTCCGAAGTCATGGCGATCCTCTGCCTTGCGAGCGATCTCAAGGATTTGGAGCGTCGGCTCGGCGACATCATTATCGGTTACCGCTTCGACAAGACACCGGTCTACGCCCGCGATCTCAAGGCGGATGGGGCTATGGCCGTTCTCCTGAAGGATGCCATGCAGCCGAACATCGTTCAGACGCTGGAGAACAATCCGGCCTTCGTACATGGCGGGCCTTTTGCCAATATCGCCCATGGCTGCAATTCGGTGATTGCAACGAAGACCGCACTGAAGCTCGGCGAATATGTCGTGACAGAAGCGGGCTTCGGGGCCGATCTCGGCGCAGAGAAGTTCTTCAACATCAAGTGCCGCAAGGCGGGGCTGAAGCCGAGTGCTGCCGTGATCGTGGCGACGGTCCGGGCGCTGAAGATGAATGGTGGCGTGAAGAAGGACGATCTCGGCACGGAGAATGTGGAGGCGCTGGTGCGCGGTTGCTCCAATCTCGGCCGCCACATCGCCAATGTGCGCCGCTTCGGTGTGCCTGTCGTCGTCGCGATCAACCATTTCACCTCGGATACGGACGCGGAAATCGCTGCCGTCAAAGATTTCGTCGCGCGTCACGGCGCGGAAGCCATCCTCTGCCGTCACTGGGCGGAAGGTTCGGCCGGTATCGAGGATCTGGCCTATAAGGTAGTGGAGCTTGCCGAATCCGGACAGGCGAAGTTCGAGCCCCTCTATGGCGACGACCTGCCGCTGCTCGAAAAGATCGAGATCGTCGCTTCGAAGATCTACCATGCCGGAGAGGTCACCGCTGACAAGTCTGTGCGCGACCAGCTCACTGCCTGGGAAGAGCAAGGCTACGGCAAGCTGCCGGTCTGCATGGCGAAGACGCAGTATTCTTTCTCTACCGACCCAAATCTTCGTGGGGCGCCGGAGGGGCATGTGGTGTCGGTGCGCGAGGTACGCCTGTCGGCAGGCGCCGGATTCGTCGTCGTCATCACCGGTGAGATCATGACCATGCCGGGTCTGCCGAAGTCGCCGTCGGCGGAGCGGATTTACCTCAATGATCAAGGTTATATCGAAGGATTGTTCTGATCCGGAGCAGCTTTCACACCGCGGATCAGGCGATGACGTTGGCGGTTCCCAAATTCAGGGTCGATGAATAGCCAAATGAAGAGCCTCTCAAGGCTGCCGCTCAGCAATATACCTATGGGTATGAGCCAGAGAATGTGGCCCGTAAACAGCAAGGCTATGGCAGCTAAAAGCAGCCCGAGGATGATACAGGCTGCAATAGCCTTCATTCACTTTCCTAACTTCGCGTTCGTTATTCTCAGACTTTGATTTGGGGATGTGAGGAACTGATTCAAGCCACAGTCGCAAGCGCCTGAAATGATTAATGGCAATAGCGATAACCACCCTTTCTCTGCAATACGTCCAGATGGAAGTGGGTCTCATGGGCGGCATCACTCTCGGGATCGAGCACTGTCATGAAATAGAGGCAGCCTGCCGCGCTCACCGTGCGCTGGAATGCGCCTGTCAGGGTCGAATCCTCACGGCGTGAGCGAATGGCGATATCCTCGCCCTTCTTGAAGCTGAAGCTTGCGATATCGATGGCATTGCCGCGGGCATGTTCTGAGATCTTGCCGGCCTCAGCGTTGTTTCGCAGCCGGCAGATGTAGGCTGAGGCCTGATTGATGGTGGTGATGCCGCCGCTTTCCGGCAAGGCGACCGAGGCAGCGGGAATGACGCTTCCCTTCATCCATCGTGCGAGCGCCAGTGCGGTCGGGCAGCGTAGTGTTGCTTCGGGCTTCAGTGCGATGCCGGGCAGGGCCTCAGAAACGATGATCGGTTTGTCGATGCCGCATCCGTTGCCACCATCGACGCGGGGCGTTTCTTTGAAGACAACACCGAGGCTCTGCAGCTCTTTGGTACATTCCGCATGGTCCGCATCGCTTTCGGGTTCGATGGTGAGATGCTGTTCCTCAAGTGTCCGTTCCCCCGGTTTCGCTGGCTCCTGATCTTCCGGCGGAACAGGAGGCAAGTCATCCTTTCCGCTTGGTGGGGTGGCAGGGGTTTCGCCGGGTTTAGGCTGAGGCGTCGGAACGTCGGACGCTGCCGGCGGCGTTTCGGGCGTCAGTTCGGATGCAGCCTCAGGCTGAGGCTGGGGGGCTTGCTCGGTTTCCTGTTTCTTTTCTGGTTGAGGGGCCGCAGGCGCTTCGATTGCTGCTTCTGGCTTTGCCTGAGGCACCGGACCGGTTCGCGGCAGACTTGCGCCGGGGAGCAGGGCGAGTGCGGCCAGAATGACCGCCATCTTCCGAAATTCTCTCACACGTCGTTTCCCGTCGTTGATCGAGCGGAGAGGAAACGCGAGAGCGGCGAATTCGTTGCAATTGCGCAACGTTTCCTGAGATCCTTAAAACTTGACGATATTATTCAACATAAATCGCCGGAATATATTGACAATAAAACTCATGTTTTTTATGCGGCAAAAAGAAGGCGGAAATCTCCGCAGTCGTTCGCAACCTAGCCAGCCCCTCGAGCGCCAGAAACGCCACGACCAGCCAGCCCGGTAATTTCCATTTGAGGGTAGGTTATGATCGTCCGGCATTGGCGCTCGGTTCTAATGGTCTGCACAGCAGCCGCACTTGTTCTTCCAGTTTCAGAGTCTTTCGCACAGAGCGCTCCGGCGGCAACGCCAGCCACGAATGCCGAAGGCGCAACTGTCCTTCAGAAAATCGTCGTCAAGGGAAATCGCGTGGCGCCCGGCAGTGTTGCCGATACGCCGCTTGCCACCCAGATCGACAAGAAGGAGCTGGAACAGAAGCAGGTCACGAATTACGACGATCTCGGTCGCAGCGTCGACGCGACGGTGAACTATTCGCGCGCTGACGCTGGCTTCAACCTGCGCGGCCTTTCCGGCCCGCGTATCCTGACGACCATCGACGGCATCCCTATCCCGTATATTTCCAACAGCTCGCGCCAGGGCGCTTTTGCCCCGGCTAACGCCAATGGCGGCGGCGACACCTTTGATTTCGATTCACTTTCCTCTCTCGACATCGTGCGCGGTGCAGATTCAAGCAAGGGCGGTTCGGGCATGCTCGGCGGCGCCTTCGTCCTCAATACGCTCGAGCCCGAGGACCTGATTCCGGAAGATCGCGACTGGGGCGCGATCGTCAAGTCGACCTATGACAGCGAAGACCGCAGCATTGCCGGCTCCGCCGCCGCCGCCAAGAGGGTCGGCAATACGTCGATCCTTTTTCAGGGCGCCTATCGCAAGGGTCACGAGCGCGACAACAAGGGCGATAACGACAGCTATGGCCGTTTGCGCACCGAGGCGGATCCGGCTGATTTCGATCAGCACAACCTGCTCTTCAAGGTGCGTCAAGATCTCGAAGGCGGCCATCGCATCGGCTTGACGGCGGAGCGTTTCCGGCGCGACCTGAAGACCGACCTGCGGGACCTGCAGGGCACGCCTCCCATCCGCAGCTATCTCGTCGGCGACTACGACGGTCGGGAACTGGGCGATCGTGACCGTGTTTCGCTGGATTATGATTACGAGGCGCAGTCTTCCGATGCATTCTTCAGCACCGCCCGAGCTACCCTCTACTGGCAGGATCTGAAGAAAGAATCCGGCACCCAAGGCCGCACTGCAGCCAATGTCGCCTATGGCCGCAATAACAGCATCGAAAACGAAACCTGGGGCTTCAGCGGCACAGCAACGAAGGACTTCGAATATTCCGGCCTCAGCCACTCCGTTCGCGTCGGCCTCGACGTCGGAGTCTCGAGCTGGAACCAATTCAGTTCGGCGCTTTGCCCGACGCCGACAACCTGCCCGACGCTCAACAACCAGTCCGAAGTACCCAACGTCGACAGCACGAACCTCGGCGTGACATTCGAAGACAAGATCGAAATCGGCAATAGCGGCTTTGCGCTGACGCCCGGCTTCCGCTTTGATTGGTTCAACTATCGACCGTCGACGGGCGGCGGTTTCGAGAACAACCCGGCGCTTCCCCGCTTCGGTGCGGTTTACGATCGTACGGAAGCCGGGATGTCGCCGAAGCTGCTTGCAAGCTACGACCTGACACCGGATGTTCAGCTCTATGCCCAGCTTGCAGTCGGCTTCCGTGCCCCCACCGTCGATGAACTCTACAGCCGCTTCTACAATGCGACGCAGGGTTATGCGCAGCTTGGCAATCCGAATCTGGATCCGGAAATCGGCCGCGGCATTGAGATCGGCGCTAACTTCGATACTGGCGGTCTGCAGGGTCGCGTAGCTGCATTCCATACCCGGTATCAGAACTTCATCGAAACCGTGACGACAAGGAATCCCACCACTGGCTTCATGACGTTCAACTACACGAACGTGTCCTCTGCTTCCATCTCGGGCCTTGAAGCGAATGTGATCAAGACGTTCGACAACGGCATCAATCTTCATACCTCGCTTGCCTACACCTATGGCCGGAACGACGATACGCAGGAGCGGCTGCGCTCTGTCGCGCCGTTCAAGGCCATCGTCGGCGGTGGTTGGAGCAATGACGAATACGGTTTCGACCTCTCCTCAACGCTCTCGTCGCAGATGACCGGCAACGACAATGCCCTGACGTCGTTCGATGCGCCCGGTTACGGCATCGTCGACCTGACCGCATGGTGGACGCCGGAACAAGTCAAGGGTCTGCGTATCCAGGGCGGGATCTACAACATCTTTGACCAGGAGTACTACAACGCGCTCGCTGTTCGTGAGGTCAATCTGAGTGCAACCGCTTCGCAACCGAAGGAGTGGTATTCGGAGCCGGGCCGTACCTTCAAGATCTCGGTCACCAAGACCTTCTAACTTGAAATCAGCCTTTCAAGGCTGGGGTAGGGCGGCTTTCGGGCCGCCCTTTTTCGTGAGCCAATGGCCTCTTGCGCTTGGCTTAATCTCAGGCTAACAATTTCGCCCATGAAGAAGTCTGTAAACATTGCAGTTTGGTGGTGGGCTCGCTGAGGCGGCCTCGACCAATCGTGTCTAAAGACGACGAACGAGCCGCCCGAAACTTCGAGGCGGCTTTTTTGTTTCAAAGGCCGCCTTTCGTCCGGGCCCGATAACGGAGTGGAACTATGGTAACGATCCTGCGGGATGATGGTGCGGAAATCTACGAGACCAAGGGCGGCATCACCGTCACCCGGCAAAGGCGGGCCATTCCCTATGCCGACGCGGTCTCCTCCTATATCGACAAGCTCGACGAGCGTCGCGGCGCCGTCTTCTCCTCGAACTACGAATATCCGGGTCGTTATACGCGTTGGGATACGGCGGTTGTCGATCCGCCGCTCGGTATTTCCTCCTTCGGCCGCAATGTCTGGATCGAAGCCTACAACGATCGGGGCGAGGTTATCCTTGGTTTCATCGTCGAGCGATTGAAGACGGTTCATGAGCTTGAACTCGGCACATTGACAGCGCGCCGGCTCGACCTGACGGTCAAGATGCCGGACCGTGTCTTCACCGAAGAAGAGCGCTCGAAGATGCCGACGGTCTTTACCGTTCTTCGTGCCATCACCGATCTCTTCTACTCGCAGGCGGATGCCAGCATCGGCTTCTACGGCGCCTTCGGTTACGACCTCGCCTTCCAGTTCGACGCGATCAATCTGAAGCTTCAGCGTCCTTCCGATCAGCGGGATATGGTGCTCTATCTGCCGGACGAAATTCTCGTCGTCGACAACTACGCCGCAAAGGCATGGGTCGATCGTTACGACTTCGCCAGGGACGGCAAGACGACAGAAGGCAAGGCGGGCGATATCGCCGCTGAGCCGTTCATCCGCACGAATACCATCCCGCCGAAGAGCGATCACCGCCCGGGCGAATATGCCGAACTCGTCGTCAAGGCGAAGGAGAGTTTCCGCAAGGGCGATCTATTCGAAGTGGTGCCGGGCCAGAAGTTCATGGAGCGCTGCGAAAGCAAGCCTTCCGACATTTCCAAGCGGCTGAAGGCGATCAATCCGTCGCCCTATTCCTTCTTCATCAATCTCGGAAACCAGGAATATCTCGTCGGCGCCTCGCCGGAAATGTTCGTGCGTGTTTCCGGCCGCCGCATCGAGACATGCCCGATCTCCGGCACCATCAAGCGTGGCGACGATCCGATCGCCGACAGCGAGCAGATCCTGAAGCTCCTGAATTCCAAGAAGGACGAATCCGAACTGACCATGTGCTCTGACGTCGACCGCAACGACAAGAGCCGCGTCTGCGAGCCGGGTTCGGTCAAGGTCATTGGCCGCCGCCAGATCGAGATGTATTCCCGCTTGATCCACACGGTCGATCACATCGAAGGCCGTCTGCGTGACGATATGGATGCCTTCGACGGTTTCCTCAGCCATGCCTGGGCCGTGACTGTCACTGGCGCGCCGAAACTCTGGGCCATGCGTTTCATCGAAGCCCATGAGAAGAGCCCGCGTGCATGGTATGGTGGCGCGATCGGCATGGTCGGCTTCAATGGCGACATGAATACCGGCCTGACGCTGCGCACAGTGCGTATCAAGGATGGTATTGCCGAAGTACGCGCCGGTGCGACGCTGCTCAACGATTCCATTCCCGAGGAAGAAGAAGCCGAAACCGAACTGAAGGCCTCTGCCATGCTTTCCGCTATCCGTGACGCCAAGACGGGCAATTCCGGCAAGACCCAGCGCGATGTCGCCTCTGTTGGCAAGGGCGTCAACATCCTGCTGATCGACCATGAAGACAGTTTCGTGCATACGCTGGCAAATTATTTCCGCCAGACTGGCGCGACGGTCTCGACCGTACGGACGCCAGTGCCGGAAGAGATATTCGACCGGCTGAATCCTGACCTTGTCGTGTTGTCGCCCGGACCCGGCAACCCGAAGGATTTCGATTGCAAGGCGACGATCAAGAAGGCTCGGGCGCGTAACCTGCCGATCTTCGGCGTCTGCCTCGGCCTGCAGGCGCTAGCGGAAGCCTATGGCGGCGAGCTTCGCCATCTGGCGCTGCCCATGCATGGCAAGCCGTCGCGTATCCGTGTGCTGGAGCCGGGCATCGTTTTCTCGGGCCTTGCCAAGGAAGTGACGGTTGGGCGCTATCACTCGATCTTTGCCGATCCTTCGACGCTGCCGCGGGAGTTCATCATCACCGCCGAGAGTGAGGACGGCACGATCATGGGCATCGAGCATGCCAAGGAGCCGATCGCGGCCGTGCAGTTTCATCCGGAATCGATCATGACGCTCGGCGGCGATGCAGGCATGCGGATGATCGAGAATGTGGTGGCGCATCTAGCGCGGCGGGCCAAAACCAAGGCGGCCTGATGTCAGAGGCATAAGCAATAAAAAACCCGCCGGAGAAGGCGGGTTTTTCATGTGCGTTGGAGTGTCCGTCTATACGCGCCGCATAAGCCGGGCGACAATGGATACTACGAACAGCACCAGGAAGATGAAGAACAGAACCTGGGCTATCGAAGCGGACGCACCGGCGATGCCGCCAAATCCAAGGACGCCTGCAATCAGGGCTACGACGAGAAATACCAGAGCATAGTACAGCATCGCGATCTCCTTTGTCTGCTGCTGGCAAGGATAACGGAAGCGTGAGCCGTTCGTTCCATTGCCGCTGCGACAATTGAATTGCGTGCTGATTTAAATTTGTTCAGCCGAACTGCAGATCGGTCTTGAAAGACCGGTCGCCATCGCGCGGCATCGGTGGTTCTGCTGCCGCCAGATAGGATCTTGCTGGTCCCGTCAGCACGAACCAGAGGCTGGCGCCGATCATGAAATAGGCCGCGGACGGATCGCCCGAGCGAGTGAGGAAGGGAAGGCAGCCAGCTGTGAAGAGGATGGCGAGCCGGACGGCCCATTCTGTCTCACGCTTCATGAAGGCCCTGGTTCTGAGCCTTTTGTAGGCGGCGATGTTGTAGCCGTCCGCATCGCGGCCGGTGAACAGCGTCCAGGCCGAGGGGAGGGCGAGCATAGCGAGGCCGCCGTAACACAGAAGGAGTGTCGGGCCGGCGAGGAAATGGCTGGTCGCAAAGATCAGCAAGCCCGTCACGGCGATGTTCCAGAGCGGCTCCAGCCGTTCCGGCGACAGGCCGGTCCGGATGTGCCAGGCCCGCAAGGAACTGGCCGCACCGTCGAGCAACGGTTGGTCGATGTAGCGATTGATCCAATGCATGTCTGCGCGGTCCCCAATTGACTGCCGAGCCGTCAACATCATGCAAATGGGACACTATCATGGCGCAAACGGCGAAAGTACCGACCTGTGGCGTTTTGGCCAGCCTATGCGCGGCGCTTGACGACGCGCAGGTTCATTTCCGACCGCAGCTTGAAGCCGAGAGCCTTGTAAAGCGTGATGGCAGGCGTGTTCGTGTAATAAGCATGCAGGAAGACGATGTCGCCCCTGGCGGAAATTTCCCCGGCGACGAAGCGGAAGAGCAGGGTCCCGAGGCCGCGCCCCTGAAAATCGGGATGGGTGCAAAGGCCGCTGAGCTCGCCAAATCCCGGGTGGCGCAAGCGCTGTCCGGCCATGGCGACGAGACGGCCGTCGATCTTCACACCCCAGAAGGTTCCAAGGCTTTGCGCGCGCAGGGTGAAAGGGCCAGGTTTGGTCAGCATCGCCAAATCAAGCATTTCCTCCGCATCATCAGAGGTCAGCAGTTGCAGCCGGCTGTCGGAAACGCGCTCGTAAGGCCGCTCGGCGATCATCTGCACCAGCTTGCCTTCCGAGAGAACGGTCAGCCCGGAAGGGATGGTGACGGGGCCAGCTTCGACGATGGCCATGACTTCGTCGGCGACCGGCAGGTTTTCGAGTGCTTCAAGACTTTCCCGCGTATCGTCGGCGGCAGCCGCGAAGGGAACGATGGACGGCGGATAGCGCATTGCATGTTCGCTGCCTTCGGCGAGGTCGGCATGCGCCGTCCGGAGCGCGTTCCAGATCGGTCGGTCGAGAATATGGCTCATGGTGTTTTCTCCTGTGCGGCCCTGGCGCGGCGGATGAGCGGCGCTTCGGCCAGCCCATCCTCCATCGCCGCAAGCTGCGCTAGCAGCCGGCCGTCGAGATCTTTGCAAAGATCGGCGACGGCGGCGGCAATGCGCGGCCAGACTTGTTGTTTTGAATATTCGACGAGTTCCTGCCCCTCGGGCGTCAACGAAACGACCCTGCGGCGCTGATCTTCGGCAGATGGCTGCATGCTGAGGAAGCCGAGTTCCATGAGTTGGGAAGCGGTGCGTGTGGCGCCGGGCTGGGTGATACCCACTGCCTGTGCCAGTTCCCCTATGGTGAGTGGGCCGAGCCTGTCGATGGCGCCGAGGAACGGATATTGCGCGGCCTGGATGCCGACGCCGAATTCCTCGATCATCTGTTGCGTGTCTGCCTGCAGGCGTTCGCCGATGCGGCGGAAGCGGCTGCCGAGGCATAAGTAGCCTAGCGATTTCACCACATCTTCGACCACGGAAAGACCCATATCTCTGTTTATATAACGTATTATATAAGTGCATATGGAATTGCCGTCAATTGCACGATGCCGACTCCTTCGAAGGTGCCGGTCGGCCATTATTTCGTCCTCAGAGACAACAGGCACAATTCCGTCGACAGCCACTTTCCGGATCAGTTGGGCGAGAAGGCCTTCGTGCCCGCGCAGGATGTCTCCGGCCAAGCCGTATTGGTCCTTGTCTCTCCTGATGCGGAGCGGATCGGGATAACGTTCGAATAGGGCACTGTCCTACACGCCAAAGCCTTTGACATTTCAGGGCCGATTGCCCATATCAACCGCATTGGCCGCCTGCGCGATTCCGCGTGGGCGGTTTTGCGTTTCAACGGCTTATATGCTGCAATTCATTCGCATCCGCAGGGGGATGATATGAGCGACGAGGGCAATCTCACGGTCCGGAAACTGGCGTTCTGGGGCATTCCCCTGTCGCTTGGTGTCATGGGGCTGAAGATGGTCGCCTGGTGGGTGACGGGTTCCGTGGCGCTGCTCTCGGACGGGCTGGAATCCGTCGTCAACGTGGTGGCTGCCTTCATCGCCTTCTTCGTCATCCGCTATGCGCAGAAGCCCGCCGACCACGACCATCCCTTCGGCCATCACAAGGCGGAATATCTTTCGGCCGTCACCGAGGGCGTGATGATCGTCGTCGCCGCGCTGCTGATCGTCCAGGAGGCCGTCAATCATCTCGCCGATCCGCGCATGCTCGAGGCACCGGTGCTCGGTCTTGCGATCAACTTCGTCGCCGGTGTTATCAATGCCGTCTGGGCGCAGCTTTTGATCCGTACCGGGCGAAAGCACCGCTCTGCAGCTTTGACGGCTGACGGGCAGCACATCATGTCGGATGTGGTCACTTCCGTTGGCGTTCTCTTTGGCTTGCTTCTGGCGCTCGCAACCGGTTATGCGATCTTCGACCCCATTCTCGCCATCCTCGTTGCGCTGAACATCCTGTATCAGGGCTGGAAGGTGATCTCGCAGTCGATCGGCGGGCTGATGGATCAGGCGGTCGAGCCGCAGGAGGAGGAGGCGATCAAGCAGGCGATTGCCACCCATGCGTCAGGCTCGATCGGCGTCCATGATCTGAAGACGCGGCGCGCCGGTTCGGTGACCTTCGTCGATTTCCATCTTGTCGTGCCCGCCAGGATGACGGTTCGCGAAGCCCATGATATTTGCGACCGCCTTGAAGATGCCATCCGCGCAGCGCATGCGGGCGCGACAATTGCCATTCACGTGGAGCCGGAGGGCGAAAAAGCGCACGGTATCCGCGTCAAAGTGATCAAGGAGGCGTAATGCCGAACACGGACGTTTCCAGCCTTTCGATGCTGGGCCAGCAGACGGAAACCCCAAAAAACCCAGAAGAAGCGGTCCTGGAAAAGGTGCCTGCCACTCACGCCGGCACAGACTATGTCGTGCGCTTCACGGCACCGGAATT
The DNA here is from genome assembly GCA_900468805.1 of Hyphomicrobiales bacterium. GTDB lineage: Bacteria > Pseudomonadota > Alphaproteobacteria > Rhizobiales > Rhizobiaceae > Rhizobium. The sequence goes on from UEIF01000017.1 coordinate 114,543, forward strand.
CACGTCGCTCTGCCCGATGACCGGGCAGCCCGATTTTGCCCATATCGTCATCGACTACATTCCGAACGAATGGCTCGTGGAATCGAAATCGCTGAAGCTCTTTCTGCATTCCTTCCGCAATCACGGCGCCTTTCACGAGGATTGCTCGATCTATATCGCCAAACGTATCGTAGAGCTGCTCGACCCGAAATGGCTGCGTATCGGCGCCTATTGGTATCCGCGCGGCGGTATTCCGATCGACGTCTTCTGGCAGACAGGCAAGCCGCCGGAAGGTGTATGGCTGCCGGATCAGGGCGTTGCGACCTATCGTGGACGTGGGTGAGCTGCGATCCGGCGCAGCCCGAACAATCGATTCACCCTTTAGTTCTTACGCAATTCCCGACGTAAAACCGCTTGGCACTTTTCTGGAACTGCTCTGAATCGATTGCAGCGCCCTGAGCCGAAGCGAAGGGCCGGGCAACGGCGCGGCCGTTTAAAGCCAACTGCTGCCCGTTCCTTGCATCAAAACTCAGACATCCGTCGTGTCATTACCGGAATCGTCGGAAGAGTCGTCATCATTGTCGTCGTAGTCGGCCTGCTGGATATTGTCGTTATTATCCGCCCGGTTATCGTCAGCCTGGCTGTTGTCGCCGTAGTAGTTGTTGACGACCGTCTCCTCGACCGGCGCGTTCTCCCCGCCGAAGGGGTTAGCGCCGCCAAAAGGCGAGCCCCAGCCAAGCGACGACATGTGGTTGCCGAAGATGCCGGAAAGCGAATTGGCGAGCAGCATGCCGCCTGCGACACCGGCTGCCGTGCCGAGAGCGCCGCGCAGGAAGCTGCCACCGGCAGACGGCGCACCGGCCTGCTGCGTCCAAGGGCCGGTAGGCTGTTGCGGCATCTGGCGGGTGTTGTCATAGCCGCGCGATTGTTCATAGCTATCTCTCGGCGCGCCGCCCCATGGGCCGGGAGCGGGTGCCGGCTGCTGCGTCTGCGTGTTGCCGAAGATAGAGCTCAGGAAGCCGCCCTGTTCGGCCTGGCGGCGATCGCCTACACCTGCTTCGAGCTGGCGGACATGCTCTTCGAGTTCCTTGATATGGTTGGCGGCGGCTTCCAGACCCTTTTCCTGAACGATGACCGCTTGCGCCAGATAGTAGGTGGCGGAGGGTTGCGTACGGTTCGCTTCTGATATCAGCGCTTCGGCTTCCGGGTCGCGCGGCGTGGCGGCTGCGGTGCGGACGCGATCGAAGAGGGCAGTCAGCAATTGGCGTTCTTCCGGTGACATGGCCTGTCTCCTTTAAAGTTCTGCGGCTTCAACGTTCGGCGGGAGGGCCGCGTAAAACTGAGTTAGGAAGCGATTGGGGCATTTCAAAGCCTTGGCGGCTTACATTTCAGTAAGGTCAGACCTCCTTCAGCCAGACGCGCAGAGGCCCCAGAAGTTCGAAGCCCGTGCGCAGCGCCTCGTCCAGATCGTCGCCGTGTTCGTAGCCGACAAGCGGTTCTCCCGGATAGAGCGAGGCAGCCTGCGCAATCAGCCCGCGGCGAATGGCTTCACCGTGCCGGGCCTCGGCAAACAGGTTGGAATGGCCGACGACGCCGGCGTGGTGATTGAGGATGCCGCCGCCCACCGGTTGGCCATGTTTGAAACCAAGCAGGAACGCGATTTCAGGATCTTGCAGCAGTGGCTCGGTAAAGATCTTCTGTGTCGTCGACCCGTTCGCCTTGCCCCATTCCGCCTCCCATCGCGCAAGATCGACAGCGCTTTCCATGCGCTGCCAGGTGAATGGGGACGGCGGCGAGACTGGCGTGCGCATGCCGATCCATTCGGCCTCGAACAGCATCGTGAAACCGAGCGGCGCGAGATCGAGGGTTGCGTAGCTGTCCTTGACTGCCCAGTCGCGCTTGTCGCTGTTGATCAGCGTGGCGATCGCTTCTGCTGCTTCGACCTCGGTCTCCGCCAGCGTTACGGCATCGGGATAGAAGGGCGGCGTGCCGCGCCGATGAAACCAGATTGTCGCCGTGAACTCGCCGGGCGAGCCCTGCGCCCTGCAGACGGCGTCGCACCAGAATGCGTTGTTGCGCACGGCTGCGCGTAGCAAGGAGGAGGTCATTTTGTGTTTCTCCCGGTCTTTTCAGAGGATGCGATGATATCGTGCGTTTGTCATAAGAATATCTTCACCGCTTCCTGCTTCCTCTTTTTCCCGCATTGTTTTACGCATTGAGTCGCACTATGTGCGAGGAACCGCATTGGACGTGAGAGAGGTTCGAATGAACGAAGAAGAAGAACAGGACGACAAGACGAAGGAACTGCCGCTCGGCAAGGAAACGGAGGCGAACCTTTTCAAGTCGCGTTCGATCTTCATCTATGGGCCGATCACGCAGGAACTGGCGCAGAAGGTCAGCACTCAGCTCGTTGCGCTTTCAGCCGCCAATGACGAAGATATTCGTATCTATGTGAATTCGCCCGGCGGTCACGTCGAATCCGGCGATTCCATCCACGACATGATCAAGTTCATCAAGCCGAAGGTCTGGATGATCGGCACGGGCTGGGTCGCCTCGGCCGGCGCGCTCATCTATGCCGCGGCTCCGAAGGAACGTCGCATCTGCCTGCCGAACACCCGCTTCCTGCTGCACCAGCCGTCCGGCGGCACGCGCGGCATGGCTTCGGACATCGAAATCCAGGCGCGTGAAATCATCAAGATGAACGAACGTCTGATCAAGATCTTCTCGAAGGCAACCGGCCAGACGGAAGAAAAGATCGCCAAGGACATCGACCGCGATTACTGGCTCTCGGCTGAAGACGCCGTGGCCTACGGTCTCGTTTCGCGCGTGGTCACTTCGCAGAGCGAAATCTGATCTTTCGCTGATACTGCTGTGAATTTACGCCCCGTCTGCCATTGCAGGCGGGGCGTTTTCATATCTGCCCACGTCACGCTGGGTATCAGCATGAAATCCCCACGGAAATTGCCAGCCCAGCGAACATTTCCGGTGGCAATGCGGCTTGCGTGCCTCCCCCTAATGCTGCTCCATGCGCAATCTTCGCAGCCGGGAGTCTCGCATGATCAAAGATTTTTCCGTTCAAAGTCTCTTCATGGGTCTGCTGACGGCTTTCGTGGGATTCACCAGTTCCTTCGCCGTCGTGCTGCATGGGCTACAGGCGGTGGGCGCGACCGATGTGCAGGCCGCTTCAGGGCTGATGGCGCTGTCGATCTCGATGGGGCTTTGCGCCATCGTGCTCTGTGCCGTCACACGCCTGCCGGTCAGTATCGCCTGGTCGACGCCGGGGGCGGCGCTGCTGGCGAGCATCGGCACGATTGATGGCGGTTTCAACGCAGCGGTCGGAGCCTTCATTCTTTGCGGTGGGCTGATCGTCATTGCCGGGCTGTTCAAGCCGCTCGGACGGGCGGTTGCCGCTATTCCCGCGCCGCTCGCCAATGCCATGCTGTCGGGCGTGTTGCTCGGCCTCTGCTTTGCTCCGGTCAAGGCGATTGCCTTCAATCCGATGTTCGGTCTGCCGATCATTCTGACATGGATCGTCGTCGGCGCGTTCAAGCGTTTGTGGGCGGTGCCGGCGGCGCTTGTGGCCTTCACGCTGGTGCTGGCCTTCGGTGTGGATATTCCCGAGGGCGCCTTAACGTCGCTCGAGCAGTCGCTGGTGCCTGTTATCGGCATCGTGCACCCGGTCTTCAATTTCGCGGGTTTTGTGTCCATTGCCCTGCCGCTCTTCATCGTGACGATGGCCTCGCAGAACATTCCCGGCATCGCGGTGCTGAAGGTCAATCATTATGATCCGAAGCCGGGGCCGCTGTTTGCCGTGACTGGCGTCTTCTCGTTGCTGGCCGCGCCCTTCGGCGGGCATGCTGTCAATCTGGCGGCCATCACGGCTGCGATGTGCGCCGGGCGGGACGCGCATGCCGATCCTTCGCGGCGCTACTGGGCCGCACTGATCTCGGGTGTTGGTTACGTCATTCTCGGCCTGCTTGCCGGGACGGTGACTGCTTTCGTCGCGCTCGCACCGCCGATCCTCATCGAAGCCGTTGCCGGTCTGGCGCTGGTCGGCGCCTTCTCGGGTTCCGCGATGGCAGCCTTCCAGGCGCCTGAAACCCGAGAGGCAGCAGCGATTACCTTCCTCGTCACTGCCTCCGGTGTTTCCTTTGGCGGCATCTCCGGCGCCTTCTGGGGACTGGTTGCCGGCGGGCTGATGCTTGCGCTCTCTCGAATTGTGCAGGTGATGAAAAAATAGGTGAGGGGTTGCCGGAATTTCCGCCGGAGGCTATAAGCGCGGTCATGAAGAGCACGAGCGCACGGATTTCCGAGACGATTGCACGCAGCCGCACGGCATTGCGTGACAATACGCGCGCCCTGACCTCGCTTCTTCTCCTCGGCCTTACGCGCGGTTGCCGGGTCCTTTGAGGAGCGCCCGGCGGCCGAAAGCCCGCCCGGCCATCGCTCCTCGCGACTCACTTTCAAAATTGACCAAACGACCGATCAAAGGTCCGCATTTGCTGTCGCCAAGCCAGATATGATCGGCTAAGACGCGGCAAATGCTGGGACGAGGAGACAAGACAATGGATACGAACACCAGCCGATCCTCCGCAAGCGCTGCTTCCGCCAAGGGCATGCCCGACGCCGGCATGAAGTACCGGCCCTATCCGCAGGTAAACATTCCTGATCGTACCTGGCCGACCAAGACCATTACCAAGGCACCGATCTGGTGCTCCGTCGACCTGCGCGACGGCAATCAGGCGCTCGTCGATCCGATGGGCCATGACCGCAAAGCCCGCATGTTCCAGCTGCTGCTGGAAATGGGCTTCAAGGAAATCGAGATCGGTTTCCCATCCGCCTCGCAGACCGATTTCGATTTTGCCCGCTGGTGCATCGAAGAGGGCAATGTGCCCGACGACGTCTCGCTGCAGGTGCTGGTGCAGTGCCGTCCGGAACTGATCACCCGCACCTTCGAAGCTCTGGAAGGTGCCAACCGCCCGATCGTGCACTTCTATAATTCCACCAGCGAATTGCAGCGTCGCGTGGTGTTCGCCAAGGATGTGCAGGGCATCAAGCAGATCGCCGTCGATGCCGCCAAGATGATCACCGATATGGCAGCCAAGGCTGGCGGCGGTTACCGTTTCGAATATTCGCCTGAGAGCTTCACCGGCACCGAGCTGGATGTGGCGCTGGAAATCTGCAACGCCGTCATCGACGTCGTGAAGCCGACCCCTGACAACAAGCTCATCATCAACCTGCCTTCGACGGTGGAGATGGCGACGCCCAACGTCTATGCCGACCAGATCGAGTGGATGTGTCGCAATCTCGACAATCGCGAAAACCTGATCATCTCTTTGCATCCGCATAATGACCGCGGCACCGGCATTGCCGCTGCCGAACTGGCGCTGCTGGCAGGTGCCGACCGCGTCGAAGGTACGCTGTTCGGCAATGGCGAGCGCACGGGTAATGTCGATGTGGTGACGATGGCGCTCAACATGTTCACGCAGGGCGTCGATCCGGAAATTGACTGCTCTGATATCGAGCGCATCAAGGAAGTGTTCGAGTATTCGAACCAGATGGTGATCGCTGATCGTCATCCCTATGTCGGCGAGCTGGTCTACACGGCCTTCTCCGGCTCGCATCAGGATGCGATCAACAAGGGCATGAAGGCTGCACAGATCGCCAACCATCCGGTATGGGAAGTGCCTTATCTGCCGATCGATCCGCGCGATGTCGGCCGCTCCTACGAGGCGATCATCCGCATCAATTCGCAGTCCGGCAAGGGCGGCATCGCCTATATCCTGCAGCAAGATTACGGGCTCAACCTGCCGCGCAACCTGCAGGTCGAATTCCGCGGAGACATCCAGCGCATTACCGACGAAGAGGGCAAGGAGCTTCCCTCAAAGCGTATCCACGACCGCTTCATCGAGCGCTACGTGACGCAGCCGGGCGCTCGCCTCCGGTTTGTCGACCACCACACCTATCCCGATACCGAGAACAAGGGACAGCGAATCGTCGCGGCCGAGATCACCGACAATGGTGAGATCAAACGCATCGAAGGCCGCGGCAACGGGCCGATCGATGGCTTCATCAATGCGCTGTCGCACTATCTCGGCATCGAAATGTCGGTCGAGGATTATTCGGAGCATTCGCTGCAGCATGGCTCGAATGCCTCGGCCATTTCCTATGTCGAGACATCCTATCCGGGCGGCAAGCTCTTCGGCGCAGGCATCAACACCAATATCGTTGGCGCATCGCTCGAAGCAATCGTGTCGGCCGCCAACCGCGTGCTTGAGGTAAAGGCCGGCAAGGCCTGAGCATTCTGATCAGGCCGCGATCGCCTCGGGGTGACGCGGCCTGACGATGCAATCGGCGAGCTCATCGAGCTCGCCCTGCGCTTCCGCATGGTTCTGTCCCCATTGGCAGAGAGCAAAGAGGATCGGCTCCAAGCCGAGACCGAGTTCTGTTGCCGTATATTCCACCCGCGCAGGCACCTCGGCAAAGATCTCCCGGCGCACGAGGCCGTGTTCCTCCATCTCGCGCAGCTGCTGGATCAGGACCTTCTGGGTGATCTCGGGCATCATGCGCTTGAGCTCCGAAAGCCGTTTGGGGCCGGAGAAGACATGATAGAGGATGACGGGTTTCCAGCGCCCGGAAATGACCTTCAAGGCCCGCTCCACAGGCAGTTTCGGCAGTCTTTTCATGGGCTCGGCCATGGTCACCTCCTGGTGGGTATGGCACTGACATGTGTGTATTTTTATCCGGAAATCGAGTGGTAAAGCCTGCCTCACGCCATCAAAACGTGAGGTCTGTGATGAAAGCCGTTCAGTTCACCCGCTTCGGTCCGCCTGAGGTTCTCGAAATCGTCGAAGTGCCGACGCCGGAGCCGGAAGGCAGCGAAGTGCTGGTGCGTATCCATGCTGCCGGCATTAATTTCTTCGAGGTCTTGATGCGGGCGGATCGTTATGCCGTCACGCCGCCGCTGCCTGCCTTTCCCGGCGTGGAAGTGGCAGGCGTCGTCGAAAGGCTCGGGCCTGACGCCGACCCCTCGCTGCAGGGTGCGCGTGTCGCCGTGCCGCTTTTTGCCATTGGACGCGGCTTCGGCGGTTACGCGGAATTTGTGGCTGTGAACTCGGGCTCGGTGGTGCGACTGCCGGAGAACCTTTCTTTTGGGGATGCTACGGCGTTGATGGTTCAGGGTCTGACGGCCCTGAACATGGTGCGTCGCAGCCCGCCGAAGGGAAAGGTGGTGCTGATCAACGCCGCCGGCGGCGGTGTGGGCTCCCTGCTGGTGCAGCTTGCAAGGTTGGAAGGGGCGAGCATGGTGATCGCGGCTGCCGGCAGCGATGACAAGAGGAAGCTCGCCATCTCTCTCGGTGCCGATCTGGCAGTCGACTACACGGGGGAAGACTGGACCGCTTCGGTGAAGGCTGCGACCGGAGGGCAGGGCACCGATGTCATTTATGAGACCGTTGGCGGCGATATCGCCAGAGCTTCGCTGACAGCACTCGCTCCCGCCGGAGAGATGCTGCTTGCGGCCATGGGGCGGTTTTCGTTCGAGCTTTCCGAAATCCGCTCCATGCTTGATGCGAACCAGTCACTGAAAGGCTTTTCGCTCCTGCCGCTGATCTCGGGAGGCAGGTGGAGGGATGATCTCGCGGCTCTCTTCGATCTTGCGGCATCCGGAGCGCTGAGGATCGTGCATGGCGGAAGCTTTTCCCTGAGCCAGGCCGCAGAGGCGCATCGCGCGCTTGAGGAGCGCCGGGTCGGTGGAAAGGTCGTGCTGGTACCTTGACCGTCAGATGGCGGCGGCGATTTCCATGGCGAGCTGGCCGAGCGTGGCTTCGGCCGAGGGGCCGGCCAGTACATAGGAGGTCCCGGCATTGTGCCAGGTCACGAGGCCGATCTCGTCGCGGATCGTTTCCTTGAAGTCTTCCGTTTCCGGCGGCTGCGCATCCTTTCGGAAGCAGATCGAGATGATGTCGCCGTCGGTGTTGGAATAGACGAGCTGACCAACAGGACGGCTGTCGCCGAGGATCACGCGGGCGCCCTGGAAGGTCCAGGAGTCGCGAGACAGATCCGGAACGCGGAACGGCACGCCGATTGCCGTCGTCAGCCAGGATGAGATCTCCTCGGACTGCGAGGCCGGCACTTCGACAAGGTGGCGCGGCTGGCGCAAGAGAAGCCGCTGGAAGGCGGTCACGTCACCCAGCCAGTCATTCGTATTGATCTGGGTTGCTGCGACAGGCGCGGTGTCATCCGTATCCGGCGCATTACCGATGAAATAGCCGATGCCGCCGCCGACGACAAAGAGGATAAGGGCCGCGGCAAGCGCCTGACGACCGCTCGGTGCGAGCTTGAATTGCGGGCGGCTGTTGCGCTGGGCGATCGGTGTCTTCGGCGGCTGCGCGCTCTTGATCGAGCGGACGAGCGCCAGCGGAACCGGCTCCTTCAGCATGTCGTCCAGCTTGCGGCGGCCGAAATCGACGCCGTGGCGGAGCTTATCGTAGATCTTGCGGGCGTTTTCATCGATCACGAGCCGGTTTTCCAGCTCCAGCTTCTGTTCCGGTGTGGTTTCGCCGTCGAGGAGAGCGGCAAGCTGGGCTTCGAGCGGCTGTTTTTTGAAATCGAGCAAATCAGTCAGTACCTGTGGATGGGCGGATTGTGACCGGACAATGCGGCGAAATGGAGTCGTGCCGTCGCAAGCTGGCCGGCAATGCTGCCGATCGCGATGCTCATGATTTCGGCTGTCTGCTGATAGTTGTGCCCTTCCACATCGATCAGCAGGAAGATGCTGGCCACACCCTCAGGCATTTCCACGAGCATGCGGTGCAGAGCATCGGCATCGACGACCGCCGCGCGGTCGCGAATGGCGTCGCGGATATCTGTCACATTGCCTCGTGCGGCTGGCCGCGGCTTGCGCTTGCGGCTGTCATCGGCCCATTGCTGACGGGCCAGTGTGTAAATCCAGCTTTCCAGTCGACCTTCACCGTTCCACTGATGCCCCCTGGAAATTGCGCGCAGACAGACCGCCTGTACCAGCTCGTCGGCCGCGGCCGTCTCTCCCGCGAGCGTGATGGCAAAGCGGCGAAGGCGGGGCAGGAGGCCGACGAGATCACGCCGGATATCGGTGGTGGTGGCGGGTTGGCGCATCGTCTTTCCAAGAAGCATTCACATCGGCCGGCATTCATACTGGCTTTGCATTCGGGCGGCTTCGCGTACGGGCCTTGCCCGGCGGGCGCGAAGCCATCGTATCTATCCCGGCCATACAGGCGGCTTTATGGAACAAGTCGCCTGTATTTCGCAAGCGCGGGGTTCAATTCATCCATCCCTTCCCAGGGATTTCGTACCATAGCCCGCGCAGCTTGCCTCAATATGTCCTGTGACCGTTCAGGCTCTGGAGAAGAGCGCGATAAGCCCAGGTATTTTCGCCGCCGCGATCGCGGATCTCGACGAGCTGGACGCGGGCGCCCTGGACATCGCCCTGTTCGGCGAGCGCCATGCCCATGTAGGAGCGGGCGAGAATGTAATTCTCATCCTGCTGCAGCGCCTTCTTGTAGTAGGACATGCCGAGTTCCACGCGGCCGGCCTTTCGGTTGGCATAGCCGAGATAATTCAGGATGCGCGGGTCGTTCTGGTTCTGCGCGAGGTTAAGCACCGTGATGGCGTTCTCATACTGGCCGGCATAGGCGAATTCGCGGGCAAACTTGTAAAGATCGTCATCGTTGAAGCTCTGCTTCTTCGGATCGACGCATTCCTTCTTCTTGGCATCCCAGACCTTGCCCTTGGTGCAGGTCTTGGTCGTTTGGGTCTTCTGCGGCGGCGAGGTGTCATCGTTCCCGCCACCGACCGCAAAGGCGGATGTGGCAAGCCCGAGAGCGAAGACGGAAACAAGCGAAAGTCTGCACAGGCGATGAAGGGAGGCAGTCATCGGGCGTACTCCGTTTTGAGGCGATGCGGTGACCGGATTGTACGCCGACAGATAAAAATACCAAGAGGCCCGGAGGCCTTTATTGCTGATGTTACGACATCGGCAACCGCTCTTCACAGGTTGGTTCAACGGCTGTCGGAATTGATTCCGCAATTGCCTCTAAAGTCTGAAAATATCTGCACTTTCCGGCATCATGCCGTCGCCCGTGTCGTTTATGCTGAAACGCTCTCCCTTCACCTCCCAGGCGCCCGGAGAACCGGAAATCGAGAAGAGATTATAGGCGGCGCGCGGCTTGATGCCGCCCGGCCCCTGAGACGCCGATGCGATGCCTATGACGGGTACCGGACCTGTCTGGCCGCGCAACCAGTAAAGCGTATTGAGATGGGTATGGCCGTGCAGCACGAGTTCCGCTCCGCCGGTGGACACGACGGCCGCAAAACGGCGAATGCCGATCATGCGTTTGTAGAAAGAGGTTGCGCCGCGGATCGGCGGATGATGGATCATGACGACACGGAAAAGGCCCGCCTCGCCAGCGGCGCGCAGCATGTTGACCGTATCGCGGGCCTGCCGCGCACCGAAGAAGCCCGACGCGGCGAAGGGCGGGGTTGCGACGGCGGTGGAGCAGCCGACGATCGCGACCTTGTCGCGGATGCGCAGATAAGGAAAAATGTGCCGGCCTTCTTCCCATTCCGGCGGGGCGAGGTCGCCGCGCACATAGTCATACCAGGCGCGCATCGATTTCTCGTAGGAGCCCGGCACATAGGCATCATGGTTGCCTGGAACGACCGAGGTGGCGGCGGGATCGCCGAGTTCACGTAGCCAGGCTGCGGCGGAGCGGATCTCGATGCCGCTTGCCAGATTGACGAGGTCGCCGGTCACCGCCAGATGGTCGGCCTTATGGGTGCGGATGTCGTCCAGCAGCAGATCGAGCGTGCTGCCGAAAAGATGCTTGCGCCGGTTGCGGTGCCAGTTCACAAAGCCCGTAATGCGTTTCGAGAAAAGCTCGTGAATGGAAAGGCGGGGCAGGGGTCCGAGATGGATGTCAGAGATATGCGCGAGCTTGAACATGCAACGACACATAGACCAGCTTATTTACAATTCAAACACATCCCGGCGATGTGAGCCCGAAAGAAACCATGGCAGACAAACAAAAATGGCCCCTTCACATGAAAGTGTTGTTGAGGTTGCTGCACGTGTATTTTTCCTTCGTGCGCGGCATGACGATGGGAGTGCGTGCGGCCTGTTTTGACGAGCAGGGCCGCCTCTTTCTCGTTCGTCACGGCTACACCGGCGGCTGGCACATGCCGGGCGGCGGGCTGGAGCGCGACGAGACGGCAGAAGAGGCGCTGATCAAGGAATTGCGGGAGGAAGGCAACCTCAAGATCGTGGGCAAGCCGAAGCTCTTTCACGTCTATTTCAATACCAGCATCACCCGGCGCGACCATGTGGTCTTCTACCGTGCCACAGTGGAGCAGACCGCGCCGCGGCCGCCGGACTGGGAGATTGCCGAAAGCGGCTTCTTCGAGATCGATAATCTGCCCGAGGAGACGACCGAGGCGACGCTACGAAGGCTCGCCGAACTCCGCGGCGAGGCGGAGCCGGCGCATTACTGGTGAGATTCAGGCTGCGGCTGCGAGCCTGTCGCGGCCGTGCGGCCGATCGAGATCGAGTGCAGGTCCGACGGGTACGATGCCGGTCGGGTTGATGGTCTTGTGGCTGCGGTAGTAGTGTTCCTTGATGTGGCGCAGGTTCACCGTCTCAGCGACACCGGGAGTCTGATAAAGGTCACGCAGATAACCCGACAGGTTTTGGTAGTCCTCGATGCGACGGATGTTGCACTTGAAGTGGCCGACATAAACAGGGTCGAAACGCACAAGCGTCGTGAAGAGCCGCCAGTCGGCTTCGGTCTGGCGATCGCCGAAAAGGTAGCGGCCCTTGCCAAGACGTTCGTCGAGCTTATCCAGCGTTTCGAAGAGCTTGACGACATTCTCTTCATAAGCCGCTTGCGTGGTGGCAAAGCCCGCCTTGTAGACGCCGTTGTTGACGGTGTCATAGACGATGTCGTTCAGCGCATCGATATCGCTCCGCAGGTCTTCCGGATAATAATCCGCAGTCGAGCCCGTCAGATGATTGAAGGCGCTGTTGAACATGCGGATGATTTCAGCCGACTCGTTGTTGACGATCGTGCCGGTCTTGATGTCCCAGAGAACAGGCACGGTGACACGGCCGGAATAGTGCGGATCGGCCTTCACGTAGACTTCCCATAGTGCCTTGGAGCCGAAGAGCCGGTCGCCAGTGGCACCATCGCCGACCTTGAACTCCCAGCCGTTTTCCACCATCAGCGGGTCGACGACCGAGACGGAAATCAGATCTTCGAGTTTCTTCAGCTTGCGGAAGATCAGCGTGCGGTGCGCCCAGGGACAGGCGAGGGAGACATAGAGGTGATAGCGGCCGGCCTCGGCCTTGAAGCCGCCCTTGCCGCTGGGGCCGGCTTCGCCTGTTGCCGTGATCCAGTTGCGGAACTGCGAGGGCTGACGCTTGAAATGGCCCTTCGTTTCCTTCGTGTCGTACCAGACGTCACGCCAGACGCCGTCTACCAGCATGCCCATGAGCTTACCTCTGAAATTGTTTGTTACGGGATAGATATCGCAGTATGCCGCTTTTTGCAGGCGGCAAAGATTGAACACTGCGTCTCAGTCATCCGGCTTCTGCCCGAATTTTTGCAATGGACGCCGAAATTTTTTCCTGCTATCCGCCTTCCTCACAAATTTCTGGAATCCTGCTTGATGTCTATTCTCAGAGGCCTGCGACGACGCTGATGCTCCCGAACGCCTGACGGCGTGTTCGCGAACCCATATATCTGCGTCTGTACGGTCTCTGTTTCCATGCTCATGTACAAGCACGATCTCGTCTACCTCACCGAGGATGCGTCTCACGACGCGGCTATCGAACTCATCAACGAAGAAGCATTCGGTCCCGGCCGGCATACGCGTGCTGCCGCGCGCATCCGCGAACAGGGGCCGCATGACCTGTCGCTCTCCTTCATCTGTGCCGATGACGGGGAGACGATCGCTTCGGTGCGCATGACGCCGGTTCTGGCGGGAACAGTGAAGGGCCATCTGCTCGGACCGCTTGCGGTGCGGCCCTCGCACAAGAGCAAGGGTATCGGCCGGGAACTGGTGCGTATCGCGGTCGAGGCTGCCAAGCGAAAGGGTTCGGAGGCCGTCATCCTCGTCGGCGACCCGCCCTATTACGGTCCGCTCGGTTTCGAGAAGGTTGCTTACGGCGCGCTGACTTTTCCGGGTCCAGTCGATCCGGGCCGTGTGCTCGTCGTCCCGATCGCTGAAGACACGCATGCGCGGCTGAAGGGGACGATCGCCTGGCGGGTATAATCAGAGCAGCTTCTTGAGAAACGTCCGGGTGCGACCGTCTGGAAAATCCGGCAGTTCACCGAAGATCTCATAGCCCTGGCGCTGGTAAGCGCTGAGGGCATGCGGATTGAAGGTATCGATCCACGCGCCGCGGCAGCCGCGGGCGGCGGCTTCCTCTTCCGCCTTCGCGAGAATCTTGCCGGCCAGGCCGCCGCCACGCAGCGTATCGGGAATGTAGAGCATCTGCACGAAGAGCCAGCCCCAGGCGGTGAAACCGGACAGGCCGCCCGAAACCTTTCCATCGGTGTCACGGATGAGAATGGCAAGCGTTTGCCGTCCGGACGGGCCGACATCCTCTTTGTTGAAGGCCGTCAGCCCATCGGAAATGACGGCGAGCTCTTCCGGCGAAGGGGAGGCGGTGAGCTCGAATTCCGGCACAGCTAACGTCCTTCACGCCACCACATGGCGCCAAAGGCGAGAAGCAGGATGCCGACACCGGCAAATCCCGCAAAGAGCGGCAGGGTGTTGATGCCCTTCAGCACGGTCTCGTTGGTCATGCGGATCTGCATCCGGTCATTGTCGGTCACGCGCACCTGGCCGCGCACCGGCAGGATCGGCGGGACGGAGATGGCGCCGGCATTGTTGACGACGCGGGTGACCAGGCCGCGGCTCTTGTCGGTGATCGGCTTCAGCGCCGCGGTCGTCGAGATCATCGCCTTGAATTCCGGCGCATCGACGGCGCCGACATGGGCGAGCGTCGTCAGATCGCCGTTGCGGATTTCGAAGAGGCCAATTTCGTCCATGCGTTTTTCGGCCTTGTAGAGGCCAGGCTCGGTCTGCGTCAGCGGCAGGTTCTCGGTTTTGCCGGAGGGGTAACGTACGATCGCATCTCCCGGCGCATCGCCGATCGTCTGGCGGGTAATCTCCAGCGTACGTCCGGAGGTGCGCGCCGTCAGCGCCTCTTCTTCCAGCGCCGGTTCCTTCATCAGCCAGTGGGCGATGCGGCGATAGAGCGAGACGTGCGGACCACCGCCTTCGAAACCACGCGCCCAGAGCCAGCCCTGATCGGAGAGCAGCATGGCGACACGGCCCTGGCCGGCGCGGTTGAGGACCAGCAGCGGATGGTTATCGGCGCCGACCATGACGGTCTGGCCCTGCGGCCGGTCGACATCGACGCTGCGGAACCAGCGGCCCCAATGCGGGGGCTCATCGCCGGAACCGTCAAGCCCGCGGGTGACCGGATGCTTGCGGCCCTGCTCGGACAAGCGGGGATAGAAGGCCTGCTCGATCATCCGGCCGGTCGGCTCGGCCGGCAGCACGGAGGCGAGCGGCGTCATGGCGATCGACTCGGGGCTGGCATGTTCCGGACCGGCGGCAATCAGCAGCGCGCCGCCATTTTCCACGTATTGGGCGATATTGTCGTAATAAAGCATCGGCAGCACATTGGCGCGATCCTGATATCGATCGAAGATGATCAGGTCGAAATCCTTGATCTTGTCGACGAACAGCTCGCGCGTCGGAAAGGCGATCAGCGACAGCTCGTTGATCGGCGTGCCGTCCTGTTTTTCCGGCGGTCGCAGAATGGTGAAGTGTACAAGGTCGACGGAGGCATCGGACTTCAGCAGATTGCGCCACGCACGCTCGCCTGCATGCGGTTCGCCCGAGACGAGAAGGACACGCAGGTTCTGGCGGATGCCGTCGATGATGTGTACAGCGCGGTTATTGGCATCCGTGACCTCACCGGGAATGCCGGCAACGGAGAATTCCAGAACATTTGCGCCGCCGCGCGTCACCTTGAAGGAGAAGGGCGTATCCTGGCCGGGTGTCGCCTGCAGCGTGGCGATCTCGTCGCCGTTGAGGCGCACGGTGACATTGGCCACGCCGCCGGGGCTTGGGCCGTCGTCGAAGACGCGCAGCACGAGCTGCTGCTCCTCGTTGACGATGCCGAAGCGGGGCGCCTTGATCACCTCGATACGGCGGTCGAATTCGTTCGGCTTGCCGGTGATCAGGCCATGGATTGGTGCGTCAAAGCCGAGCGCCTGGTTGACGCCGGGCACATCATGCACTTCGCCATCCGTCAGCATGATCGCGCCGCCGACGCGCGAAGGCGGCACATCGGCGATCGAAGCCGATAGCGCATCGAAGAGGCGGGTGGACGGCACGTCGGAATTGCGGTCTTCGTTCACATCGACAAAGCGGGGCTCGATCTGGGGAAAGCGGGCGAGCTGCGTTTTCAGCGATGCAAGCGCATCATCGGTCATCGTCATGCGATCAGCTGTCTGCTGGCTCTGACTGCGGTCGACGATAACGGGGACGATGGTCGAAAGCTGGTCGCGGTCTTCCTGCAGCAATACCGGATTAGCAAGTGCTGCAAGCAGGGCAAGTGCCGCAAGCGCGCGGACCCATGCGCCGCGAATGCCGCGCCAGATCGCGAAGACGGCGATCACGAGGACAATGCCGGTCAATACCGCCAGAAGCGGCCAGGGCAGGAAGGGCGAATAATCGAGCGTCATGTCACTGCCCCAGACGTTCGAGCAGGTCGGGCACGTGGACCTGGTCTGTCTTGTAGTTGCCGGTCAGCATGTACATCATGAT
Organism: Hyphomicrobiales bacterium; assembly: GCA_900468805.1. Classification (GTDB taxonomy): domain Bacteria; phylum Pseudomonadota; class Alphaproteobacteria; order Rhizobiales; family Rhizobiaceae; genus Rhizobium. The sequence goes on from UEIF01000017.1 coordinate 130,401, forward strand.
GTTGACGCCGGAGCGGAAGGCATATTCTCGCTGCGTCTCATCCGGCGGCACGGTGGGCAGCAGTGGCGTGTCATTATCATCGACGGCCCATGCGCCGGCAAAATCGTTTGCGGTAATCAAGATCGGCGAGACGCCATCTGCGGCGGCGGCCGGCTTGTTGCTGTTGCTCTGTCCACCCTGCCGTGCCTCGATCCAGAGCGGGCTGCCGGCATAACGGCCGGGGAAGCTCGACAGCAGATAGAAGGACTTGGTCAGCACATGGTCGTGCGGGACGGGCTCGAGCGGCGGAATATCCAGATTGGCAAGGATCTGCTGCAGGCGCTGGCCATTGGCGGTCGTGTCGCTGGCGCCTTCGAGCGAGTCGATCTGATCGCGCGTATCGAAAAGAACGGTGCCGCCATTGCGCATATAGGCGTCGATGCGGCTGATGGCGGCGTTGGAGGGCATTGGCGCAGTCGCCGAAATCGGCCAGTAGATGATCGGGTAGAAGGCAAGCTCGTCCTTGTTGAGGTCGAGGCCGACGGGCGGAGCCGGCTCCAGCGTTGTGCGGTATGTCAGAAAACTCGTGAGACCATGGAGCCCCTGTTCGGAAATATTGTCCACGTCCTGCTCGCCGGTCACGACATAAGCGAGATGGGTATTGTCCAGCCGTTGCATGACGACGTCGTCGCCCGGCTGTGTATCATTGGCATGCAGGATGTCCGGATGCAGCATGAGACCAGCCGAAAGCGCAATGGCGATCGTTGCGGCAGCGCGGGCGCGCGGGCGCAGGCGTGAAAAGGCGCCGTTCATGAAGAGCACGACAAGACTATCGGCCACAAGCAGCAGGAAGGCGATGAAGAAGAGCAGGGGCTTGGCCGACCAGCTTTCGCCGCCGACCAGACCGGCGCGCACGACGTTGATGCCATCAATGCCGAGCGGTTTCAGCTCGGCATTGTTAGGCAGGACGTTCAGCGCCGCGAAGCCATCCTCAGAGCCGTAGAGGCCCGGTGGATTGTCGAAGTTGGCAACGGGGGCCGCCTTGGCATTCGGGATCAGCGGACGGGCATTGCCGGTTTCGGTGACCAGGATGCCCTTGGCGGTCAGCATGCGGAAGGGCGGCAGGGTTTCGGCAACGCGCGCACTGCCTGATGATTCCGAGGTTACCCCGCCGGAGCGCGAGATCTGGATAAGGTGGCGCAGCATTTCGACGAAGGTGCCAGAAATCGGCAGGTTCGACCAGGTCGCCTCGGCGCTGACATGGAAGAGCACGATCTGGCCGGCACTGATGCGGTTCATGGTGACCAGCGGCGTGCCATCGGCAAGACTTGCCCATGTGCGCTCGGCAAGATCCGGCGTCGGCTCTGCCAGCACCTGGCGGTTGACCGTTACGTCGGTCGGACGCGGTATTCCGGCGAACGGACTGAAACTGGGGAATTCGGCGAGCGCTTGCGGTTCGCTCCAGGACAGGCTGCCGCCAAGCGCGCGTTCGCCCTGGCGCAGGGTGACCGGGATCAGCGGATCTTCAGCGGGTGCCGCGGCAAGGCGCGGGCCAGCGAAACGCAGCAGCATGCCGCCATTCGATATCCAGCGCTGCAAGGGAGCGTAGGTATCTTCCGGCAGGCGGCCAATATCGGCCAGGATGATGACGGAGGGATTGTTGGCAAGCAGTTTCGGAATGGCGACCGACAGGTCGGAATCGGTCGGCCGAACCAGATCGGCATAGGGCTCCAGCGCACGCTGGATGTAATAGAGCGGCGAGAGCAGTGGCTGGAATTCGTCGCCCCCTTCACCTGACAGTAGCACGACCCTGCGGCGCTTGAAGGCGTCGTCAAGCAGATGCACCGCGCCTGCAGTGGCGCCGGTATTGATGCTGACGCGGGCAAAGTCGTTACGCATCTCGAAGGGAGCTGAGATGCCGGCATTGATAGAGGTTTGGCCGGGGGCGAAGTCGGCCCTGCCGCTGGCGATCACGCGGCCCTGCGCATCCTGCGCGTTGAGGGGGAGGGATGCCGCGCCACCTGGGCTGAGGCGCGTCACCTTCACGGTCATCGCGTCGGCCGTGTTGGTGGCGCCTGATATCGCGACGGTGTCGGCCGTATTACCCTCGATGACGCGCAGTTCGGCGGGCTGGAGGTCGGACAGTTGACGGACGGTGGTATCATTGTCGCCGCTTGCCGCACCATCGGTGAGGAAGGCAAGCGTGCCGGGATGCGTGCCATTGAGGGCCGCACGCAACGCTTCGAAAGCCCGCTGGCGATCCGGCACGAGCGGCTTCGGCTCGGCGGCGCGCAGTTTCTCGCGGGCAGCCGAGGCCGTGCCGGGCGTCGCGTCATTGGTCGGGTCGGCGGTGAAAGCGATGGAGACGACAGCGCCTGCAGATTCTGCATCGTCGATCAGCGCATCGGCCGTCTGGACGCGACGTTCCCAATCGGGCGCCGAAGCCCAGCTATTGTCGACGAAGAGGACGAGGGGACCGCCTGACGCGAGCGAGCCGGTGCGCGGATTGAAGACCGGATCGGCGATCGCGAAAATAATGGCGGCTGCCAGCAGCATGCGCAGCAGCGTGAGCCACCAAGGGCTCTGGGCCGGTGTTTCCTCGCGCTTCAGCACCGTCGCAAGGATTTTCAGCGGTGGGAAAACCTCTGCCTGTGGGCGCGGCGGGGTCAATCGCAGCAGCCACCAGATGACGGGAAGGGCAATCAGCGCGCCAAGGATGGCGGGATAGGCGAAGGCGAATGGAAGCGCGCTCAAAGCTGTCCTCCATGTGTTGCCTTTGCCGGCATGCCGGAAAGATACATGTGAACTGCAACCAGCGCTTCGGACGCCAGATGATCGGTGCGGTGGCTGACGAAGGTCCAGCCGAGATGACGCAGCGACAGGCCGAGATTTTCGCGTCGGGCGAGATAGGCGCTGCGATAGGCCTCACGCACATTCTCGGCCCGGCCGGAGGTCAGCCTTTCGCCGGTTTCCGGATCGGTGAATTCGGTGCGGCCGTTATAGGGGAATATTTCCTCGGCAGGATCGGCAATTTCCACCACATGGCCACGCAGGCCGCGGCGGGCAAGCGGGCCGAGGCGGGCCATGATGGCAGGAGCGTCATCGAGGAAATCGCCGATGAGGATGAGGTCGCTCCAGCCGCGCACCATCAGGGTTTCCGGCAGGCCGCCGGTCAATGGCGTGTGCATCAGTGCCGTCGCGAGCCTTTCGGCCGCATTGCGGGCGGATATCGGCTCCATTATGCCGGGGCAGCCGATGCGCTCGCCGGAGCGGGCGAGGATCTCTGCAAGCGCCAGCATGATGACCAGCGCCCGGCTTTCCTTGGAAACGCTCCCGTAGCTCGACTTGTACATCATCGAGGGCGACATGTCGGCCCAGAGCCAGATCGTGTGGGCGGCTTCCCATTCGCGGTCGCGCACATAAGTATGATCATCGCGGGCGGAGCGGCGCCAGTCGATGCGTGAGAGGCTTTCGCCGTCGCTGTAGGGGCGGAACTGCCAGAAATTCTCGCCGATGCCGCGTTTGCGACGGCCGTGCCAGCCGGCGATCACGGTGTTGGCGATACGCTTGGCTTCGACCAGGCAATCCGGCACTAGAGCGGCCCGCTGCCTAGCGCGGGAAAGGGCATCGCTGCCAGGTGTCGGATTGACGATCTGTCCGATGGATGCCACGCGCAGCGCTTCCTTATCCCTTTGCCTGTTTGACCAGCCCGGCGATGACGTCACGCACCGACATGCCCTCGGCGCGGGCGGCGAAGGTCAGCGCCATGCGGTGCTCGAGCACCGGCTCGGCCAAGGCGTAGATATCGTCGAGCGACGGTGCCAGGCGGCCTTCGTAGAGTGCGCGGGCGCGGGCGCAAAGCATCATTGCCTGACCGGCGCGCGGGCCGGGACCCCAGGCGACATGCTTGTCGGTGGAGGCATTGCCCTGGCCCGGACGGGCGGAGCGCACCAGCGAAAGGATGGCGTCGACAACAGTGTCGCTGACCGGCATCTGGCGCACCAGCGTCTGGATTTCGACGAGACGCGCGGCATTGATGACTGGTTCTGGCTTGGCTTCGGTCAAGCCGGTTGTTTCGAGCAGGATTTGTCGTTCGGCCGCAAGCTCGGGATAGTTGACATCGACCTGCAGCAGAAAGCGGTCGAGCTGGGCTTCGGGAAGGGGGTAGGTGCCTTCCTGTTCCAACGGGTTCTGCGTTGCCAGGACATGGAACGGCGAGGGCAGGTCATAACGCTGGCCGGCGATCGTGATATGATATTCCTGCATGGCCTGCAGCAGAGCCGACTGGGTACGCGGAGACGCGCGGTTGATTTCGTCGGCCATCAGAAGCTGAGCAAAGACCGGCCCCTTGACGAAGCGGAAGGAGCGGCGGCCGCTCTCGTCCTGGTCCATCACTTCGGAACCGAGGATATCTGATGGCATAAGGTCCGGCGTGAACTGAATGCGGTTTGCGGCAAGGCCGAGGACTTCGCCGAGCGTCGTCACGAGCCTCGTCTTGGCAAGGCCTGGAACACCGACGAGAAGGGCATGACCACCGGAGAGAACGGCAAGAAGCGTGTTTTCAACGACGCTTTCCTGACCGAAGATAACCTTGGAAACTTCCGTGCGGATGGCGGCGATATCGGATAGCGCTCTTTCGGCGGCGGCAACAATCGCCTGTTCATCGAGGCTGGCTTCGGTCTTGATCATACCCACGGGCATCTCCAACGGCTGAAATCATTCGGCTGCGAATCGTCTGACTTTAATAGGCGTGCCTCATACCCGATACAGTTATGAAGATGTTGCGGGCTGACAAGTTTGTTTCAAATGACTATCTCGTGACTTTATTTCGTTAAGAGCAAACCGGGACGGAACAATGGCAGCCGAGGAAATGAGGCAAATGGCGGATGCAGCGGGGCTTGCCGCGCTTATTTCGCGCGCCTCCGAGGCGAAATCCGGCAAAAAGCGTGGATTGCCGCCTGTCGAGAAATGGAATCCGCCCTTTTGCGGCGATATCGACATGGAAATTCGGGCGGATGGCACATGGTTCTACATGGGCACACCGATCGGCCGGCAGCCGCTGGTCCAGCTCTTTTCCACCGTTTTGAGGAAGGACGATGACGGGAAAACCTATCTCGTAACTCCTGTGGAAAAGGTGGGCATCAGGGTTATCGACGCGCCCTTCGTCGCCGTCGAGATGAATGCGAGCGAGCAGGATGGACTGCAGATTCTGACGTTTCGCACGAATGTCGGTGATGTCATAGAAGCCGGGAAGGATCACCCTTTGCGTTTTCCGGGGCACGGGCCAGGGCATGGGAAAGATAGCGAATTGAAGCCCTATCTGCATGTGCGGGGGCGGCTCGAAGCATTGGTGTCACGCGCGGTGATGTATGAACTGGTCGAGCTCGGCGAGGTGGCCGAGGTCGCTGGCCGGGACATGTTCGTCGTCCGCTCGGGCGGTGAGACCTTTCCGATCATGCCGGCCGATGAACTGGAAGCAGCCTCCCGATGAGTGAAGCGATCAGCAGGACCTATCCCCCGTTTTCGGCTACCGAGTTCCGCCGCCGCGCGCTTAACCAGGTTGGTGCGCCCATCGATCATGCCTGGCGCGATCATGGCGATCACGTCCTCAATCCTGATATCGTTGCGCTGGTCGAGACCTTCAAGCTGCGAGACGCGGCGGTGCTGGTGCCTGTCGTCGATGACGGCGATGAGGCAAAGGTGATCTTCACCAAGCGCACGGCGACGTTGCGCAAGCATTCCGGCCAGATCGCCTTTCCGGGCGGCTCGATCGATCCCGGCGATATCTCTCCCGAGATGGCGGCGATCCGCGAAACCGAGGAAGAGATCGGCCTTGGCGGCGGCTTCGTCGAGACGGTCGGGCGGCTGCCGAACTATCTGTCATCCACCGGATTCCGCATCACGCCCGTGCTCGGCGTGGTGCAACGCGGTTTTTTGCTGCAGCTCAATCCGATCGAGGTGGACGATGTTTTCGAGGTGCCGCTTTCCTTCCTGATGAACCCGGCCAATCACACGCGGGACAAGCGCGTGGTCGACGGCATCGACCGGCATTTCTACCGCATGCCCTATGAAACGCGCATGATCTGGGGCATCACCGCCGGTATCGTCCGCACGCTCTACGAAAGGCTTTATGCATGACGTCTGTTGCCGACCAGGCATGGTTTCAGGATCCGGCGCTCGGCCGGGTCTTTGCGCTCCTGAACGCCGATGGCGGGGAGGGTCGCGTGGTCGGGGGGGCCGTACGCAACAGCCTGATGGGGCTGGCCGTCGCCGACATCGATATCGCCAGCACGCTGCTTCCGGAAGCCGTCATGGAACGGGCCGCTTCTGCCGGTATCAAGGCCGTACCGACAGGCATTGCCCATGGAACGGTGACGCTCGTCATCGACGGCAGACCCTTCGAAGTGACGACGCTGCGCACCGACGTGGAGACGGACGGGCGTCGCGCCAAGGTGGCCTTCAGCGCGGACTGGCAATCGGATGCGGAACGGCGCGACCTCACCATCAACGCGCTTTATGCGAATTCCGCAGGCGAGGTGATCGATCTCGTAGGCGGGCTCGAGGATATCGAGAAGCGCAATATCCGCTTCATCGGCGATGCAGCAACGCGGATCGCCGAGGATTATCTGCGTATTCTGCGGTTTTTCCGTTTCTTCGCCTGGTACGGTTCCGGACGACCAGATGCAGAGGGGCTGAGAGCGTCATCGGCTGCGCGTTCGAAGCTGAAGACGCTATCTGCAGAGCGGGTCTGGTCCGAGCTCAGGAAGCTCCTGTCGGCGGAAGATCCCGGCCGGGCACTGCTCTGGATGCGGCAGGTCGCAGTTCTCACGGAAATCCTGCCGGAAACGGAAAAATGGGGCATAGATGCCATTCCGGCACTCGTTGCGACCGAAAAGGCGCTCGGCTGGGAGCCTGATCCACTGCTGCGGCTTGCCTCGATCGTTCCGCCGGATCCGGCCCGGCTGGATGCGCTGGCTGCGCGCCTGAAATTCTCGAATGCGGAGGCGGCCTATTTCAAAGCCTGGGCAAAAGCAGCACCCGTCAATGACGAAATCTCTGCTGCCGCTTTCGAAAAGCTGCTCTACAGAAATGGTACAGACGGGATCGTAGTGCGGCTGAAACTGGCGCTTGGCGTTGCACGAGGCAAGGCAGAGGACGGCAGCTTCGACGAGATGAGCCGTTCGGCACGGCTTTCAAAGCTTCTCGATCACGCAAATATTTGGAAGAAGCCGCAATTTCCGCTGAGTGGCGCGGATGTGATGGCCGCAGGCATACAGGCAGGGCCAAAGGTCGGCGAAATTCTCTCTACGCTGGAAAACCAATGGGTGGAGGAGAATTTCGTCTCTGACCGGGCGGCATTGCTCGCCCGGCTTGCAGAGATTGTCGATTGAAATCAGGCCGCGTTCGCTTCGTCGCGGATGCGGGCCTTGATATTGTCCACCATGTTTTCGCGGATCGTCGTTTCGCCGTGGGCGGTCTTCATGTGTTCGACGGCGCGGCGAACGACTTCGGCGTCGTTGTCGGCTCTGGTGTGCCAGTCGCATCCGGGAACGAGCGTTCCGCATTCGAAAAGTCGCATGGTCTTCTCCTGTTTCTTAACTGCAAAACCAGCACGCTTTCGCGCGATTGAGGAATGTGCGGCAATTGAGAAGGTTCCGGGGAGAAGGTTCCGGCCGACGTGAACGCCGGCCGAAGCTCTGTTATTGGTGGGGCATTGCCCAAGCCATGTAGGTGTCCGAAAGATGGGCGGGCTTGTTGCTATTGGCAGCGCCCGTTGCCTGCTCTTGAAGCTCTTCCGGAGTTTTGCCGCCTGCGAGCTGGAGTTTCACCTGCTCGACGAAGCAGGAGAGCGGCAGGTCTGAGCCGCTCCTGGCCCTGAGGTCTTCGGCGATGCGCGTCAGAAATTCGGGCGCGTCGATTGCACGGGACGCTTCCGGGATATCTGCAGAAGCAGGCAAGCCGCTTTGTATCGTCATGACAATCCTCCTCCGATTGTAACGCACAGAGACTAATTTAGGACGCACTCGGTTCTGATGAAGGCCTTTCAACGCGATTTTACCGGAATAGTATTTCAATTTTATCAGCGCGCTTCTCGCGGCTTAAATCAGGGCCAGCGGACGACGGGCGGCAGGGATGAGAGAATGGATTCGACATTGCCGCCGGTTTTCAGGCCGAAGATCGTCCCCCGGTCGTAGAGCAGATTAAACTCGACATAGCGGCCGCGGCGAATCAATTGTTCGTCACGGTCGGCCTCTGTCCACGTTTCGTTGAAGTTTGAGCGGACGATCTTCGGGTAGACCATGGAGAAGGCCCGGCCGACATCCCGTGTGAAGGCGAAATCGGCATTCCAGCCGCCGGCTTCCTCGCTGGAGTGCAGCCAATCATAAAAGATGCCGCCGACGCCGCGCGCCTCATTGCGATGCTTGAGGAAGAAATAGTCGTCGCACCATTTTTTATAGGCATCGTAGTCGGCGACCGCATGGTTGCGGCAGGTAATTTCCATGGCCTTGTGGAAGAGCTGCGTGTCCTCGTCTTCTTGCGTGCGGCGGCGGCCAAGCACCGGCGTCAGGTCGGCGCCACCGCCGAACCAGCGGCTGGTGGTGACGACCATGCGGGTGTTCATGTGAACGGCCGGCACGTTGGGATTGACGGGATGGGCGATCAGCGAAATCCCCGATGCCCAGAAGCGCGGATCCTCGCTGGCGCCGGGTATCTGTGACCGGAAATCAGGCGCGAATTCGCCGTAGACGGTGGAAGTGTGGACGCCGACCTTCTCGAAGACGCGGCCTTCCATCATCGACATGCAGCCACCGCCGCCCGCGCCATTTTCACGCGACCAGTCCTTGGCGACGAAGCGGCCGGGCTCCTGATCGGAGAGGGGGCCTTCGAGTTCATCCTCGAGTGCTTCGAAGGATGCGCAGATCGTGTCCCGCAGTCCCTCAAACCATGTTCGGGCAGCGGTCTTCTTGTCCTCGATGTCTTCGGGCAGGCCGATCGGCAGTTCCGGTCTTTCCATGCGATTCGCTCTTTGTTGATTATGCTCATGGTTTAGCAGGTGCGGCAGGCGCCCGCCAGCGGATGGAGGCCGACAGGGTTCGCAAGATTCGACTCGCAACGGACGGATTTCGATACTACTTTTCATTCAGAGGTAGGTTTCATGGCGAAAATTCCGGGGCCTCCGCCCTTCGAAGGCTTGAAGCGCAGAATCGCAAAGCATCGGGCAGAAGCGTCCGCCCGTGAGCGAGATCATTTCGTCCGCGAGACATACCGGATGGGGCTTATGGAAGCCCGCGCCAAGGCGCGCGAATGGTTCGACGAATATCCAAAGGCCGCCTACTGGACCGAAGTGGAAAGCTGGCGTCAGCTCGAGGGCGATCAGATCGAATTCACCATGCGGCGTCTGCCGTCCGCCGACTAAACCTATTCTGCCGCGTCGCGCAGGCGGCTTTCGATCAGAAGGCCGCTCTCGTCTAGGATCGGATGAGCCACCGAGACGATGTGGGCGTTGATGCGTTTCAGATCGCGCAGCATGTCGAGATGAAGGGAACTCGTTTGCAGGCTGTCGGCGCGTCCGTCACGCAGGCGCTCCAGATGACGCTCGGCAGAGTGCTTCTCCATGTGGCGAACCTCGACCTTCACTTCCATCATCTGCCGCGCGAGATTGAAATCGCGAGTGACGAAGATCGTTTGTGCGACACGCAGGTTGTCGATCGTCAGCTCGAACAGCTTGCGCAATTCCTTGTAGCCGTCTTCGGAGAATTTCAGGCCGAGCGAGGCTTTTTTGCCGACTTGCTCCAGCAAACCTTTCTCGATGATGTCGCCCATGTGCTCGAGATTGATCGCGTAGTCGATGATGACGATCGAGCGGCGGGCGTTCTCGTCGCTGAGACCGGCGCGGCCGAGCTTGGAAAGATAGACCTTCACCTCCTGCTGCAGCAGATCGACGCGCTTTTCGAGCGCAGGAATCTCGGCGAGCTTGGACATGTCATTGTGCTGGAAGGCATCCGAAGCCCGCAGCAGCATGCGTTCGATGAGATCGCCGACGCCGAGCACTTCGCGTGTCGCACTGGCAAGAGCCACGACGGGCGTCGAAAGCTCCTGCATATCGAGAAACTTGGGACCCTGATCCGGCTGCTCATCATCGGGCACGAGGCGAGCAGTGAAGGCAGCCAGCATTCGGGAAAAAGGCCAGGCAAGAGTGGCGAGCAGGATGTTGAAGATCAGATGCGTATCGACCGGCAGCTTGGCCGGGCCGAAAGGCAACAAATGCAGGAGCGGGGCGGCGTAACCGGCAAGCGGCAGGGCGATCAAGCAGCCGACCGTGCGGACGATGAGATTGCCGAGCGTGACGCGTCTTGCCGAGGCAGGGCCGGAGAGGGTGGCGACGACAGGCGGGATCGCACCGCCGAGATTGGCGCCAAGGACGAGAACGATGATGAGTTCAGGCGATACGATTCCCGTCGACGCCAGCGACAGGATCAGCACGACGACCGCAAGGCTGGATGAGGAGATGAAGGCAAGCGCTGCCGACAGGGCAAGGGCAACGGGCCAGGCATCGCCGAGCAGGCCGATGAAAGCTGCCAGTGCTGGCGATGTGCGCATGGGCTCTGTCGCATTGCCGAGCAGATGCAGGGAGAGCAGCATCAGGCCGATGCCGATCATGGCCGCGCCGCCGCCGTGGCGAGCGCTGGACTTTCCGCGATAGAGCACGATGCCGCCAAGAATGAGCAGCGGCGAAAGCCACTCGATGCCGGTGGCGACTATCCAGGCGGTTACGGCAGTCCCGACATTGGCACCGAGCAGCACGATCTGGGCCATGCGTGGCTTGATGAGATCGCGCTCCACGAAAGAGGCCGTCATCAGGGCAGTCGCGGTCGAACTCTGGAGGGCGATGGTCGCCAGGAACCCCGACAGGATCGAGCGCGGCCCGTTCGCCGTGCCTGTCGCAAGCCCGGTCCTCAGACGTGCGCCGAAGGCACGCGTGACGCCGTCCTTGACCTGTGCGAGGCCGAAAAGCAGCAGCGCAATCGCGCCGAACAGATTGATCATGACGATCGTGGATTCCATGGGCTCGGTCTTTTTCTTCTTCTTGAAAAGAGTTCGCTCGATTCTACGAGTCTGTAGTCAAGCAAATCATTGGAATCGCAGTGCTCGCGCAGATTTATTGATTGCTCGGCTAATAAATATAGGCGCTTTTGCGCCGATTCAAAGCGTTGTTTACGACAGAATGGCCGGCAAGTACCGGCATTTTGCCCGTTATGCCCAGACGGTCTGGCGCATGGCTTCGCCTGCTATCATAGCGGCGGAGAGGGCGAGGTTGATCGAGCGTTGGCCCTCCACCATCGGGATCAGGATGCGTCCGTCGGCGTGTTCATGTACATGATCAGGCACACCAGCACTTTCCCGGCCGAACAGCAGGATATCGTCCGGGCGGAAGGCGAAATCCGTATAGCGCTGCGATGCCTTGGTGGTGGCGAGGATCAGGCGTCGGCGGGTTCCAACACGCCATTTCTCGAAATGTTCCCAGTTGACGTGTCGGGTAAGCGCTGCCGCAGCCAGATAGTCCATGCCTGCGCGTTTCAGGTTTCGGTCGGAAATGTCGAAGCCCGCAGGTTCGATGATGTCGACAGCAAAACCCAGGCACGCGGCAAGGCGCAGAATCGTGCCGGTATTGCCGGGAATATCCGGTTGGTAGAGCGCCAGTCTGATATCCGCCATAAGGGAAGCCATCCGTTGCCATGATGCGCAAATGGCCTATCCGAACTGTGATTTTGAAGCAACAAGACGCTTTTTGACCATGGGACAGTCACTTTCCAAGAGTTCAGGGCTGGAAATTTAGGCATTTTCGCGTTATCGGTGCATATCTTCAATCGCCAACAGGGAGCGCCGACATGAATACATTTGTGCTGATGCGTCTCCTGCCCGTGATGCCACGCTTGGCGATCTGGCGCGTATAGGCGCTTTCTCTTCCCAATTGCCCATTTTTGAATAATTGCGCGGCCATTACGGCCTCGCCCCTTGAGCCTCCGGTTCCCATATGTGCTTTCGTGCGACACAAGAGCGCAAAGCAGGGACCGGAACGCGGAAGTTCTGGAGCGATTTCATGTTTGGCTGGTTCGAACAGCGACTTAATCCATATCCGAGCGAGGAGCCGGTTGCTCCGCCGAAGGGTCTTTTTGCCTTCTGCTGGCACTACAGCAAGCCGGCGGCGGGATGGCTTGCGCTCATGGCCTTTCTGACGGCGCTGATCGCGGTCGGCGAAGTGGCGCTCTTCCAGTTCCTTGGCGATATCGTCGACTGGCTGACGAATGCCGATAAGGCGACCTTCCTGCAGAATGAGGGTCACAAGCTGATCTGGATGGGTGCGCTTGTGCTGATCGGACTGCCGCTCATCGCCGGTCTCGATTCGCTGATAATGCATCAGATGATGCTCGGCAATTATCCGATGATCGCGCGCTGGCAGATGCACCGCTTCCTGCTGCGCCATAGCATGACCTTCTTTGCCAACGAGTTCGCCGGACGCGTTGCGACCAAGGTCATGCAGACGTCGCTTGCCGTGCGCGAGACGGTCATGAAGATCCTCGACGTCTTCGTCTATGTCGTCACCTACTTCCTGTCGATGATCGTCATCATCGCGGCGGCCGACTGGCGGCTGATGCTGCCGATCCTTGCCTGGCTCGGCGTCTATATCGGCATCGTCGCCTATTTCGTGCCGCGGCTTCGCAAGATCGCCGCTCAGCAGGCGGATGCGCGCTCGCTGATGACCGGCCGTGTGGTGGATAGCTACACGAACATTGCCACCGTGAAGTTGTTCTCACATGCAGGTCGTGAAGAGGTCTATGCAAAGGAGAGCATGGACGGGTTCCTGGATACGGTGCACAGGCAGATGCGCAAGGTGACGCTCTTCCATATAAGTGTCTACATGAACAACTGCATCTCGCTGTTCGTCATTTCCAGCCTGTCCATCTGGCTGTGGCTGAACGGAACGATTTCGGTCGGCGCGATTTCCATCGCCATCGGCCTTGCGATGCGCGTCAACGGCATGTCGCAGTGGATCATGTGGGAAGTCTCGGCACTCTTCGAAAACATCGGCACCGTCTATGACGGCATGGAGATGATGTCGAAGCAGCACGATATCGTCGACAAGCCTGATGCGCCCAAACTGACTGCGAAGAAAGGTGCGATCCACTATGATCGCATCGGCTTCCACTACGGCAAGGGCAAGGGCATCATCGACAACCTGTCGCTCGATATCAAGGCTGGCGAGAAGGTCGGTCTCGTCGGACGTTCCGGCGCCGGCAAGACGACATTGATGAACCTGCTCCTTCGTTTCTACGATCTGGAGGCCGGGCGCATCACCATCGACGGCCAGGATATCTCCGAGGTGTCGCAGGACAGCCTTCGTGCGCTGATCGGCGTGGTGACGCAAGATACGTCGCTCTTGCATCGTTCGATCCGCGACAACATCGCCTATGGCCGTCCAGACGCGACGGACGAGGAAGTGATCGAGGCTGCAAAACGGGCAAATGCCTGGGAGTTCGTCGAAGGGCTTGTCGATCTGCAGGGCCGCAAGGCGCTCGACGCGCAGGTCGGCGAGCGCGGCGTAAAACTGTCGGGCGGCCAGCGCCAGCGCATAGCGATCGCCCGCGTCTTCCTGAAGGACGCGCCGATCCTGGTGCTCGACGAGGCGACCTCGGCGCTCGATTCCGAGGTGGAAGCGGCGATCCAGGAAAACCTCTTCGCGCTGATGGAGGGCAAGACTGTCATCGCGATCGCCCACCGCCTGTCGACGCTGACCGAGATGGACCGGCTGATCGTGCTGGACAAGGGCCGCATGATCGAAAGCGGCACACATGGCGAACTGGTCAGCCACGGCGGCGTCTATGCCGATCTCTGGAACCGCCAGTCCGGCGGCTTCCTCGCCGATCACGAGGAAGAGGCCGAAGTCGCCGCCCAATAAAACAAGCCCTTCCCGTTTCTGCGGGGAGGGCTATTTTTTGTCCTGCTGAAGAAAATCAATTTTCCGCTTAGAGCGTGCGGATCCGGTCAGCGCAGAGGCTGTCGGCCCAGTCGATGACGCGATGATGCTCCACGACAATGATCGAGTTCGAAGCGAGCGAACGAAGCGTGAAAATCCGCTGCCGCTCCTCTCGTTCGATCCAGCTTGCGATGGCGTCCGTCACGATGCTGTCGCGCGGCACGTCCATCGCGTCTGCCAGAGCGTCAAGCTTTTCCGCAAGGGGGAGCGGAAGATGCGCATTAAGCGTTTTCGTTTCCATTACTGCGGTCTCCGGTAAGGCGCGATCATGGCATGAGATCGTGGCTGCTTCCACCCGTATCAATAGAGATGACGCCGATATTACCGATCATTACGAAAATATAAGGTTGCGTCGGGCTTGTATTCTCTTTGCCGCAATTCTGAACGGGCCTATATCGCGATGATGCTGCTCACTCCGATCCTCCGCCTGTTCGAAACCTGGATAGATCCGTTCCGCGCCCGCGGTAATGTCCAACCGCCGGGCAATACGCTGGGATTCATATGGTTCTATATCGGCCAAGCCAGATGGCCGTTCATCGCCATGCTGGTGCTTGGCGGCATTTCGGCGGCGATCGAGGCAGCGCTCTTCTGGTTCGTCGGGCGGCTCATCGATATTCTCGGAGCGATAAAGCCCGGGGCCGGCTGGAGCACGCTTCTTGACGCCCATGGCGGCGAGCTTTTCGGCATGCTGGCGCTGATCGGCGTCGTCCGCTTTGTCGTTGCCTTCCTGATCGCGCTGATCGACCAGCAGGTCATCACCCCAGGTTTCTACAACATGGCGCGCTGGCAGTCCTATCTGCATGTGTCGCGCCAGTCGCTTGCCTTCTTCCAGAGCGATTTTTCCGGCCGCATCGTCACCAAGGTCTGGTCGGCGGGGCAGGCGACAGGCGATCTCGTGACGTCGCTGATGGAAAGCGTCTGGTTCGTCGGCATCTATGCCGTCACTACCCTCGTTCTGGTGGGGCAGCTCGATTTATCGCTCGCGGCGGTGGTTCTCTTCTGGCTGGTGGCCTTCGGCGTGCTTGCGCGCTATTTCGTGCCGCGCATCCGCTATCACTCGCGCGAGACTGCGGAAGCGGCCTCCCTGCTCAATGGCCGCATCGTCGATGCCTACAGCAATATCCAGACGTTGAAGCTCTTCGCCCGCGACGAAGAGAGCGACCGGTACATGCTCGACGGCTTCAATGCCTACCAGGAAACAGTGCTGAAGTTCACGCGCTTCATCACTGGCGTTCGCGCGTCAATGGCGCTGCTGTCAGGCCTGATGATCGTCACAATGGCAGGCATCAGCGTCGATCTGTGGCTGCGCGGACTGATCAGCTCGGGCGGGGTCGCCTTTTCGCTGACCCTGGTGCTCAGGCTGAACTTCCTGCTCGGGCGATTGATGACGCAATTCAACGGCATCATGCGCAACCTCGGCACCATCCAGAATGCGGCCGAACTGATTTCGCAGCCGCTGCATCTCGTCAACCGTCCCGATGCGAAGGAACTGGTCATCAAGCAGCCGGGCATCCGCTTCGAGAATGTTTCCTTCCATTACGGCAAGGAAAACGCGGTCATTGACAATTTCTCGCTGACGATCCGGCCGGGCGAGAAGGTTGGTATCATCGGCCGCTCCGGCGCAGGCAAATCGACGCTCGTGAACCTTCTCCTGCGCCTTTACGATATTCAGGGTGGACGCATCCTCATCGACGGGCAGGATATCGCCGCCGTCACGCAGGAATCACTGCGCATGCAGATCGGCATGGTCAGCCAGGATACGTCGCTGCTGCATCGATCCGTGCGCGACAATATCCTGTTCGGCCGGCCAGATGCCGGCGAGGAGCGCCTCGTCGAAGCAGCCAGACGCGCCGAGGCGCTCGACTTCATCGAGTTGCTGCGGGACCAGCAGGGCCGCAAGAGTTTCGACGCGCATGTCGGCGAGCGCGGGGTCAAGCTCTCGGGCGGCCAGCGTCAGCGCATCGCCATTGCGCGTGTGATGCTCAAGAATGCTCCGATACTCGTTCTCGACGAGGCGACGTCGGCGCTCGATTCGGAAGTGGAAGAGGCGATCCAGTCGAACCTCAACCGCGTGATGGAAGGCAAGACGGTGCTGGCGATCGCCCACCGGCTTTCGACGATCGCGGCACTCGACAGGCTTGTCGTGGTCGACCGCGGCAAGATCATCGAAGAAGGCACGCATGATGCACTTCTGAAACAGGGCGGGCTTTATGCAGAGCTCTGGGCGCGCCAGTCCGGCGGTTTCCTCGCCTCCGACGATGACGATACGCGCTCAGTATTCGCGAACGAAATCGCTGACTAGGCCATAATGGTTCGAGCCGAAGCTGTCTTCCAGCCGGCTCGTCGAGCGGATGAGCAGCGGCGGTCTTGCGAAGATATGGTCGATGCTGATGCCGAACGGCCCGGCGGAGACCGGCCAGGTCGTGGGTTCGGGAAATGCGGTGGTGAGGCCCGAACCGCGCAGTAGTTCCTGAATGGTTGGTGCGAGGATTGCGGAATTGAAATCCCCGGCAACCACCAGCGCACCGGTGCGGGACTGCATGATAGCCTTCAGCTCCACCAGTTCATCGGCCTGAAAATCGTCGAAATAAGGCTTGGTGAGGTGCGGAAACAGAAAATCTACCCAGGTTCCGTCAAAATCGATCTTGATCGAAACCAGCCTCTGCTTCCAGAGAGCGCCGAGATCGTAGACCTTGTGCGCGGCAAATGGACGTTTCGACAGCACGAGCGTATCGCAGGCGTCGCTCGTGTCGCAGCCGATGCGATATGGATAGATCTGTGCCAGCCGCGGCAATTGCGAGAAGACCGGTTGTGCTTCCATGATGTCGACCACATCGGCGCCGGATGCCAGCACGGCGTCGGCGATCTTCTCGCCGTTCCCGAAATTGTCGAACTCGATATTGAAGGACATCAGCCGGAAAAGGCGGGGGGCATCTTCCGCAGGCATTTTGCCGGCGAATTCGCGCAGCATGATGACGCCGTGGATATTCAGGAAGGTCGCCACTGCCAGCATCACGAAGCCGTACCAGTGCCGCTTGAAAAAGAGGGCAACGACCGCGCCAATGGCGCAGATGATGCTGAGATGAATCTGGAAGCTATAAACGAGCGAAAGCAGCCAGAAATCGGTGAAGTAGCGAAGCGAAACGAGAGCCAGAACGATGGTGATGAGGACGCTCAATACGCAGAAAACAGTATGCCTCATCGGCGCAAATCCAAATTCGTATGGCAAACTCACCAGCGCCTAACACGCCCCCTGCTTTGTTGCAATGCAGCAAAGTTGCAAGCCAGTGATTGCCTTAAAAAATTCACTGAAATTTCCCGCGACATTGTGCCCTCATCCCCTTGCCAAGGCTGGACATAATTTGCGATCAAGCATAGAACGCGCCGGATTGGTGGGGAATCTATGGCCGAAATATGTTGTGATAGATTCGCCGCCTCTGGAGGGGCAGGGCGGAATTCCGCGACAATTGCGCAGAGGATGGTTAAGCCGTGAGCGAACACTTAACGACAAGCGAGGCCGCAGAGCCCACTCGCCGTGATTTCCTTTATCTCACCACTGGCATGGCTGGTGCGGTCGGCGCCGTTGCGGTTGCGTGGCCGTTCATCGACCAGATGCGTCCGGACGCGTCGACGCTGGCGCTTGCTTCCATCGAAGTCGATGTTGCAAGCCTTACGCCCGGCATGTCGCTGACGGTAAAGTGGCGCGGCAAGCCAATCTTCATCCGCAACCGCACGCCGGAAGAAGTCAAGGCCGCAGCCGATGTGCAGTTGTCGGACCTCAAGGATCCGATCGCCCGCAACGCAAACCTTCCTGCCGATGCTCCTGCAACGGGCGCTGACCGCTCGGGCGGCAAGGATAAGGAAAACTGGATCGTCATGGTCGGCACCTGCACCCATCTCGGTTGCGTTCCGCTCGGTCAGGCCGGTGAATACAATGGTTGGTTCTGTCCCTGCCATGGCTCGGTCTACGACACGGCCGGCCGCATCCGCAAAGGTCCGGCGCCGCAGAACCTGGCGATTCCGACCTTTTCGTTTTTGTCCGACACGAAGATCAAGATCGGTTGAGGGGAGACTGATTAATGAGTGGCCATTCCAGCTACGAACCATCAACCGGCCTGGAAAAGTGGGTCGATGCGCGCCTTCCACTGCCGCGCATGGTCTATGACAGCTTCATTGCCTATCCGGTTCCGCGGAACCTGAACTACGCTTACACTTTCGGCGCCATGCTCGCCGTCATGTTGATCGTGCAAATCCTGACGGGTGTCACGCTCGCCATGCATTACGCCGCCGACACGACGATCGCCTTCAACTCCGTTGAAAAGATCATGCGCGACGTCAACCACGGCTGGCTGCTGCGCTATATGCATGCCAACGGCGCATCCTTCTTCTTCGTTGCCGTCTACCTGCACATCGCCCGCGGCCTCTACTACGGTTCCTACAAGGCGCCGCGCGAAATCCTCTGGATCCTCGGCGTCGTCATCTACCTCTTGATGATGGCGACCGGCTTTATGGGCTACGTTCTGCCTTGGGGCCAGATGTCCTTCTGGGGCGCGACCGTCATCACCGGCTTCTTCTCGGCCTTCCCGCTGGTCGGCGAATGGGTGCAGCAGTTCCTGCTTGGCGGCTTCGCCGTCGATCAGCCGACGCTGAACCGCTTCTTCTCGCTGCACTACCTGCTGCCCTTCATGATCGCCGGCGTCGTCGTCCTGCACATCTGGGCTCTGCATGTGGTCGGCCAGACAAATCCGACGGGGGTCGAGGTCAAGACCAAGACAGATACGGTTCGTTTCACGCCTTACGCAACGCTCAAGGATGCGCTCGGCGTCTCGA
The DNA here is from genome assembly GCA_900468805.1 of Hyphomicrobiales bacterium. GTDB lineage: Bacteria > Pseudomonadota > Alphaproteobacteria > Rhizobiales > Rhizobiaceae > Rhizobium. The sequence continues at coordinate 149,248 of UEIF01000017.1, forward strand.
TCTTCCTGCTTGTCTATGCCTATTTCGTGTTCTACCTGCCGAACTATCTCGGCCATGCCGACAACTACATTCCGGCCGACCCGCTGAAGACCCCGGCCCACATCGTTCCGGAATGGTACTTCCTGCCCTTCTACGCCATGCTGCGTTCGATCACCTTCAACGTCGGCCCGATCGACTCCAAGCTCGGCGGTGTTCTGGTGATGTTCGGCGCCATCCTCGTGCTGTTCTTCCTGCCCTGGCTCGACACTTCGAAGGTGCGTTCGGCGGTCTATCGTCCGTGGTTCAAGCTGTTCTACTGGCTGTTCGCGATCAACGCGATCATCCTGGGCTGGCTGGGTTCTCAGCCTGCGGAAGGCCTGTACACGACGATCTCGCAGGTCTGCACACTCCTCTACTTCGCCTTCTTCCTGGTCGCGATGCCGGTTCTCGGTCTGGTGGAAACACCGCGCCGCATTCCGAACTCGATCACTGAAGCGGTGCTCGAAAAGCGCAACAAGACTGCTGCGGCCAAGGCCTGAGCGAGCGACGGGAAGGACCAGAAATATGAATAAGCTTGTTGCAAGCATTCTCTCGCTTGCTGTCGTGGCCGGTCTCGGTGGCGTGGCTTTCGCCCAAGAGGCGGCTCCGGCCGCTCACCATGAGGAAAGTGCCACCCCGCACTATCCGCTGAAGGAGCCGAAGGAGATCGACTGGACCTTCGCCGGTCCGTTCGGCAATTACGACAAGGGCCAGCTGCAGCGTGGCCTGAAGGTCTACACTGAAGTCTGTTCCGCCTGCCACTCGATGAACCTCGTTCCCTTCCGCATGTTGAGCGAGCTCGGCTATTCGGATGCGCAGGTGAAGACCTTCGCGGCCAATTACGAAGTCCAGGACGGCCCTGATGCCAACGGTGAGATGTTCACCCGCAAGGCGGTTCCGTCCGACCACTTCCCGTCGCCCTATCCGAACGCGGAAGCTGCCGCTGCCGCGAACAATGGTGCGGCTCCGCCGGATATGTCGCTGCTTGCCAAGGCACGCGAAGTCGAACGTGGCTTCCCGCAGTTCGTTTTCGACATCTTCACCCAGTATCAGGAAAGCGGTCCGGACTATATCCACTCGCTGCTGACCGGCTACGAAGAGCCGCCGGCCGGCTTCCAGGTTCCGGCAGGTGCGCATTACAACCCGTATTTCCATGCCGCTGCCGTCCTCGCCATGCCGAAGCCGCTCTCCGACGACCAGGTCACCTATGACGACGGTTCGCCGCAGACGGTTGATCAGTATTCCAAGGATGTCTCGTCGTTCCTGATGTGGGCGTCCGAGCCGCATCTCGAAGAGCGTAAGCGCACCGGCTTCATGGTCATGATCTTCCTGCTGATCTTCACGGTGCTGATCTACCTGACCAAGCGTTCGATTTACTCCCGGACCGATCACTAAGCGATCTTCATTCCCAAGGAAAAGGCGGCTTTACGGCCGCCTTTTTTATTTGGTTTGGTCAGGCGCAATTGATAATGTGCGGCGCTTCATGCCCCTCGCAGATACGGATTTTCGATGAACAATACGCTTTCGGAGCTTGCGGCCAGCATCCGCTCCATTCCGGATTACCCCAAGCCCGGCATCATCTTTCGCGACATCACCACGTTGCTCGGCAATCCACGTGCCTTTCGCCGCGCTGTCGATGAACTCGTGCAGCCCTATGCCGGCCTGAAGGTCGACAAGATCGCCGGTATGGAAGCGCGGGGCTTCATCCTCGGAGGTGCCGTCGCGCATCAGCTTTCCTCTGGTTTCGTGCCGATCCGCAAGAAGGGCAAGCTGCCGCATGAGACGGTGCGCATCGCCTACAGCCTGGAATATGGCGTGGACGAGATGGAGATGCACCGCGATGCCGTTCAGCCGGGCGAGAAGGTGATCCTTGTCGACGATCTGATCGCTACAGGCGGCACGGCTGTCGGTGCAACCAAGCTGCTTCGCCAGATCGGCGCTGAAGTGGTCGGCGCCTGCTTCGTCATCGATCTGCCGGATCTCGGCGGCCGCAAGAAGCTCGAAGATCTCGGTGTCGAAGTGCACACGCTGGTGGAATTTGCCGGCCACTGAGTGGGCCAGGTTAGTCGAATTCCAGCACGCTACTCTCGAAGCGGATGACTGCAACACCATTCTGGTTGACGCCTTCGCAGAGGATTGCGTTGAGATGCCAACCCGGCCGCGACGTGAGCGGCCGGCTGGAGAGAAAGGCCACCGAATAGGTGATCGTCTCGTCGACAAAGACCGGTTTCAGCCATTGCAGCTTCTGGAAGCCAGGCGAGGGACCAAGCTTTGGCGGCTCCATGCCCTGTTCCGACAGCCGGCGCATTTCTGCCATCCAGTGATCCAGAAAGCAGCGCATCCAGGCGGCCACCGTATGCCAGCCGGAGGCGCAGAGGGCGCCGAACATGGTGTCCTCCGCAGCCTGCCTGTCGATATGGAAGCGTTGCGGATCGTATTTCCTGGCAAAACGGAGGATTTTTTCCTCGGTGAAGACGTAAGCGCCGATCTCGGCCTTTTCGCCGGCGGCATAGAGTTCCGACATTCTCATGCGCCTGCCTCCGAAGTGTTGCGCATGCCGAAGATGACGGAATTTTCCGACAGGCAGACCAGTTCGCCGCGCTGGTTTTCCACCTCGTGGCGGAATTTGACGATGCCGAGGCCCGGACGCGAGCGCATCGGACGTGCCTCCAGCACCGTCGAATGGCCGGAGAGCATGTCGCCCGCAAGCACCGGCTTGCGCCACTCCATGAAATCGACGCCTGGGGCGCCTTCGCAAAGTGAGTTCAACACGAAGCTGTCGGCCATCATGCGCATGAACATCGCCGAAGTGTGCCAGCCGGATGCCGCGAGGCCGCCGAGGATGCTGGCGCGGCCGGCGGCCTCGTCCAGATGCATGGGCTGTGGGTCGAACTCCGCGGCGAATTCGATGATTTCGGGTGCCGTTACCGCTTTCGGGCCGAGCGGAAATCGACGGCCGGGCTGGAAATCCTCATAGGCGAGCTTTTCTGCAGGCATCAGGGTCCCTCATCATAGGCAGGCCTCATTGCTTACAATAGCATCCGCGCGGGCTCAATGATTCCGTAGGGACGAACCAGGATGGCTGAACTAAGGTCGATACTCGATGAGGCGGCGCGCGAGGGGCTGATTACCACTGAGGCGAGCTCGCGGCTGGCGCCGTTTCTTGAGGCGCGCGGCGTGATCGTCGAGGCGCGTACGGCCGGGCCTTCGGAGCCGGCCTGGTCGGATACCGAGACGCCGCGTTTCGTGCGCGGCTTCCACGATGTGCTGATCACCATCGGCATTCTCATCGCACTTGCAGGACTCTGGGGGATTGCGTCACTCTATGCGGTGCTGCCGGCGATCCTGGTGCTGGCGGAAATCCTCATCAAGCGCCAGCGTCTCGCTCTGCCGGCCGTCGTGCTGACGCTGGCGGTCTTTGCCTGGACCTTCCGGATGATGCTGTCGCTCTATCCGTCCAATGCTGATCTGTGGCTCACCGGTGACGGTATCGACCGATTTATCGTCGCATTCCCCGTCATCATGGGGCTTTTCTATCTGCGCTATCGTGTGCCGCTTGCACTCGCGCTCTCCATCTTCTCCAGTCTTGCCCTCGTGCTGGCTCTTGTCTTCCGGATTCTCCAGTGGGCGAGCGGTGACGATGCCTTCATCCTCAATCATCCCACGCTCGTCTCGATCATCCTGTTTGCCTGCGCCGTCGGCCTGTTCGTCGCCGCACTCGGCTTCGACCTCAGCGACAGGTTCCGCCGGACGACGCGATCGGATGTGGCCTTCTGGCTTCATCTCGTCGCCGCACCCGCCCTGCTTTACAGCATACGGATATTGCTCTCGCTCGACGGCGGCTGGCTGGATATCATGGACGCCAATTCCTTCAAGACGCCTGTCGTCGTCGTAATCGTCGCGCTGCTGATGCTGGTCGGTCTCATCATCGACCGGCGCGCTTTCGTGACGTCCGGCCTGCTGACGCTGGGACTGGCGATCTATGGGATATTCCGGCAGGGGAGTGCGACCGTCGATACCTACATCTTCGGAACGCTTGTTATCGTCGGCGTGATCGTGCTCGTCATCGGTACGGGCTGGATGCCGCTTCGGCGCATCGTGCTGCGCGCCTTGCCCTCAGGCGTGGTGGAAAGGCTGCCGCCCGCCTGAGCGAGAAGCTGAAGCGTGCCGCGATCTTTCAGATCCGCTTGCCACGCTTCAGGCCTTGGTTTTCCGCATGTCGTTATCGCAAAACCGCTCCACAGTTTTGCGCGACATGTTTTGGTCAATCACGTGTTGAAGCGGAAGTGGATGACGTCGCCGTCCTGGACGACATATTCCTTGCCTTCGTCGCGTGCTTTGCCAGCTTCCTTGGCGCCGACTTCGCCGCCGAACTGAATATAGTCGTCATAGGCGATTGTGTTGGCGCGGATGAAGCCACGTTCGAAATCCGAATGGATCACGCCTGCGGCCTGCGGCGCCTTGGTGCCGCGCTCGATCGTCCAGGCGCGCGTTTCCTTCGGTCCGACCGTGAAATAGGTGATCAGGTGTAGCAGCTTGTAGCCGGCACGGATCAAGCGATCGAGGCCTGCTTCATCGAGACCGAGTGCCGAGAGGAATTCCTTGGCCTCTTCATCCGGAAGCTGGGCGACCTCGGATTCGATCGCAGCCGAGATGGTGACGGTTTCGGCACCCTGAGCCTTCGCCATCGCAGCGACGGCCTCGGTATATTTGTTTCCGGTCGCGGCATCGCCTTCGGCGACGTTGCAGACATAGAGAACCGGGTGCGATGTCAGAAGGTTGAGGCCCTTCAGGATGTTGATCTCTTCGGCATCGAGCTTCGAAAGTAGCGTGCGAACCGGCTTGCCGTCCTGCAGCAGCGCCAGCGAGGCCTCCATGATCGGCAGCATTGCCATGGAATCCTTGTCCTTGCTGGTGGCGCGCTTGCGCGTCTGCTCGGTGCGGCGCTCGAGGCTGTCGAGGTCGGCGAGCATCAGTTCGGTCTCGATCGTATCAGCATCGGCAACCGGGTCGATACGGCCTTCCACGTGGGTGATGTCGCCGTCTTCAAAGCAGCGCAACACATGCACGATGGCATCGACTTCGCGAATATTGGCGAGGAACTGGTTGCCGAGACCTTCGCCCTTCGAGGCGCCGCGCACGAGGCCGGCAATATCGACGAAGTTGATGCGGGTCGGGATGATTTCCTTGGACTTCGCGATGTTGGCAAGCTTCTGCATGCGTTCATCGGGAACAGCCACTTCGCCGGTGTTCGGTTCGATCGTGCAGAAGGGATAGTTCGCCGCCTGTGCGGCTGCCGTCTTGGTGAGTGCATTGAAGAGGGTCGATTTGCCGACATTCGGCAGGCCGACGATACCGCATTTGAAGCCCATGGCTGAAACCTGCTGTTCTCTGGAAGTCCTTGGTCGTGGCTATGGGATAAAGGAGGGGAGCGGTCAAGTCTTAGAGAGCTTTTCTCGCTGCTCCCTTGCCGACAGGGCGTAGCAGCCTTATTCTTATGGTAGCGGGATATCCCCCGGCACCAAGTGTCGAAATTCTGCAATCTAAAAGGTTTAGTTAGATCGAAACCCCTTCCCATGTCATCAACGGGCGGATTTCCGATGGTTGACAACGACATTGCCTTAAAACCCAAGACCAGAACGAAGCTCAAGCTGGACAAGCCGAAGCTTTACAAGGTCATCCTCGTCAATGACGATTACACGCCGCGCGAATTCGTCATCATGGTGCTGAAGGCCGTCTTCCGCATGAGCGAGGACACCGGCTACCGCGTGATGATGACGGCGCACAAGCTCGGCTCGTGCGTGGTCGTGGTGTGCACCAAGGACATAGCGGAGACCAAGGCCAAGGAGGCCATCGACCTTGCAAAGGAGATGGACTTTCCGCTGATGTTCACCACGGAGCCTGAGGAATAGGGGCCCGAGGAACAGGACCTGCGCGTCTCAAGACGCCCGGCGGATCTGATAGCCGGTCTTGTCCTGCACGAAGCCGCAACTTTCATAGAAACGCAGTGTTGCCGGATTTCTCGATCCGGTCAGCAGCATGATCTTGTAACAGCCGGCTTTCCAAGCTTCCGCAATCGCATGCTGGATGACTTTGCCGGCATAACCTTGCTTGCGGTGGTCGGCGTGGGTGACGACGTTTTCGATCAGCGCGTAAGAGGCGCCATTGCGCGTCAGGTTGGGCACAATGATCAGCGTTACGGTCGCAGCAGCAATCTCGCCGGCAACGCCGATGAAGATCGTCATGCCGGGCTGCGCCAGAATGGCGGAGAAACGTTCGATTGCCACATCAGGCGCGAGGACCGGATCGGTAGGGCTGAGGTGCTGGTAAAGGGTGATCAGGTTCTGCAGATCGCGGATAACCGCAGGTCGGATGCTTAAATCCCCGTCCGTCATGGTTCAGTCGCCCTTATTGCCGAACATCTTCTTCAGCATCTCCGCCATGGGGCCGGTTGTCGGAAGCTTCTGCTGGCTCTGATTGCGGGCCTGATGGATATGAGATTTCCCCGCCGGCTTCTTCTCCGGTTTCGGTTTTTCTTCCTCCGCCTTGCCACCGAGCGCTAGCGCGATCTTGTTCATCAGCTGGGAATCCTCTTTGCGGACCAGCATTTCGGCATTGTCGGCGAGCGTGTCGAGAAGCAGCTCCAGCCAGTCACTGTCGACCTTGGCGAAATCGCCAAGCACATGGTTATGCACCAGTTCCTTGACGCCGGGATGGCCGATTCCGAGGCGCAGGCGGCGGTATTCCTTACCGCAATGGGCGTCGAGCGATTTGATGCCATTGTGGCCGCCATGGCCGCCGCCGGTCTTCAGCCGCGCCTTGCCGGCCGGGAGATCGAGCTCGTCATAAATCGCCACGAGATCGGACGGCTGCAGCTTGTAGAAGCGCATGGCTTCGCCGACCGCCTCGCCCGACAGGTTCATGAAGGTCTGTGGCTTGATCAGCAGCACCTTCTCGCCGGCAAGCTCGCCTTCTGATATCTCGGCCTTGAACTTCTTCGACCAGGGCGAAAAGCTATGGCGGCGGTAGATGGCATCCACTGCCATGAAGCCGATATTGTGCCGGTTGCCGGCATATTTCGCGCCGGGATTGCCGAGACCCGCGATGATCAGCATGGCCGTTTTCCTTGCAAGAGCTGTTGCCGTTCACCACCGCGAAACGGCGCTAAAGTCAAGTGGCAAAGGCGGGCGTGAACGACGGTGCGCCCATCAGTTCAGCAGATGCAGGCCATATTTTAGGAAAATCTGCTTCTGTTCGCCGCTGGCAATCAGCTTGTCCAGCGCGGCCTGCATGCGGCCCAGAAGATCGTCCGGGAAGTTCTTCTCGCAGGCGATACCCATCGGCTGGGAGGAGAGCACCGTTACCATTTCCAGGGGCTGGTCGGCCTTCAGCTTATGGAAATATAGTTCGGAGATCGGCATCATGTCGATGCGGCCGCCGAGCAGCTTGCGCAGCGTCGCGTTGAAATCGCTGGCGACATCGAGCTTGGTGAAGCCCTTCTCCTTCAGCGTCACTTCCGTGTAATCGTCGCGCTGCGTGCCGATCACGTATTTCTTGGCGTCTTCAAGATTGGCTGCCGAAACGCCCGATCCCTGGCGGGTGATCAGGATGTTACGGTCGATGAGAAGAGGCTCGACCCATTTGAACAGACCGTTACGCGCGGCGTTATGGGCGGTCGCGAATACGCAGGTCATCGGCGTTGCGCGGGCGAGGCTGAAAGCACGAGCCCAGGGCATTACCTCGATCGTATAATCGATGCCGATATCGGCCATGACTTTCTCGACCTGGTCGACGGTCGCACCCTTGATGACCTTTCCGTCGCGGTAGTTGAAGGGGGCGTATTCCTCGGTCACGAAGGCTACCGCCTGGGCTGAAGCAGACGTGGCAAAGCAGGGTAGGGTAAGAAGTGCAAGAAGCAGCAGCTTTTTCATCGTATACCTCCCATATCTCGTCAGTTCATGAAGCACGCGCCACGTTCGGCAGCGAGATGCTCAATTCCTCGATCAGCTTTGCAGCGTTTTGCGGACGGTGGAACAGATAGCCCTGACCATAGTCGAGGCCCATTTGATGCAGTGTGCCGCATTCCTCCTCCGTCTCGATGCCTTCGGCGATGACGGTACAATTCATCTTGTGAGACAGCGTGGTGATGCCTTCGATCAGCATGCGGCTCTTCTGGCGCACGTCGTCGTCTGCATCATTGATGGCGCGGGTGAAGGACTGGTCGATCTTGATAATGTCGACCGGGAAGCGGTTGAGATAGCTCAGCGACGAGTAGCCGGTACCGAAATCGTCAAGCGCAATGCGGCACCCGAAACGGCGAAGTTCCGTCACGATCATGCGGATCTGCGGGTTGTCGTGCATCAGTACGGCTTCGGTGATTTCGACGACGATACGATCCGGCAGGATGCCATGGCGGCCGAGGATAGCGGCAAGGCGGGCAGCGAGCGCCGGCTCGAACTGCAGCGGTGAGAAATTGATCGCGAGATAGGTGTCCTGCATGCCGGGCAGGCGGGAGATCTTCGCCAGATTGGCGATCGCCTTTTCCATGATGACATTGCCGACGCGGACGATCTTGGCGGTTTCTTCGGCCACGCTGATGATCTCGGCCGGCGGCATGAGACCCTTCTGGGGGTGGTTGAGGCGCATCAGCGCTTCGAAGCCGGCGATGCCGCGGCCGTTCAGGTTGACGATCGGCTGGAGATAGGCCTCGAACCAGTCGTCGGCGAGGCCGGCTTCGATATGGGCTTCGATCTCGGCGCGGCGGCGGGCGTGATCGAGCATGCCGCTATCGAAGATCTGCGCGCCGTTCTTGCCGTCACGCTTCTTGGCGTACATGGCCATGTCGGACTTCTGCAGCAGTTCGGCAGCGGTCGCGGCGTGGTGGGGATAGATAGCGATGCCGACAGAGGCGCTCAGATGCATATCCGGGCCAAACGGCGTCTCGAAGATCGAAGCGATCTGGTCGCACATGGCGCGGGCGCGCTTTTCGGCATTCTTGGCCGGCAGCAGGATCGCGAATTCATCGCCGCCGAGACGGGCCGCTTCATCGGAGGGGGCAAGCAGGGTCTTCAGCCGCTCCACGAGCTCGATCAGGGCAGCATCACCGGCAGCATGGCCCATATTGTCGTTGATCCACTTGAAACGGTCGAGGTCGACGAAAAGGCAGGCGAGTTCCTGATCGGCGGCATCGGCGGCAGCAATCTTGCTGTCGAGCACGGCTTCGAAGCCTTGGCGGTTCAAGAGACCGGTCAGATGGTCTGATATCGCCTGGCGATGGTTGCGGTCTTCGGAGGCCTTGAGTTCCGTCACGTCGGTCATGACAGAGAGCGACTGACCTTCCTGTCCCTGGGTCGTGAGCGCCGATTCCATGATGAGGACGTCCATGATGCGGCCGTCCATGCAGACGAACTTGACGGTGACGTCGCCGGTGCCGTTTTCACGCTGGCTCTTGCGCTTGATGAACTTGTCGCGGGTGAAGGGGGTAACGAGATCGCAGAAGTTTCGGCCGATGAGCGCGGCGCGATGGTAGCCGGTCGCAAACAGCCAATAGTCGCTGACGGCGGTGATGCGGTCTTCCTCGTCGAGGGAAAAGAGCATGGCGGGCGTCAGGTTGTAGATGTCGGTGGTGCGGCGATGCGCGAGTTTCAGCTCGGTTTCCTCGTTTTCGAGCTTCGTCTGCATTTCGTTGAAGCTCTGGGCGAGGCGGCCCATCTCGTCGTTCGATTGCCAATCGACATGGTGGCGGGAGCCGAGCTGACGTGTCGCCTCGATGGCGGCCGTCAGGCGCATCAGAGGCTGAATGACGAAGATGCGGTTGCCGATGAGAGCGGTCGCGAAAACCGCCAGCACCGCGAAAATGAAGATCGAGATGAAGACGACTTCTTCCTGCTTCAGGCCGGAGAACAGGCCGAGTGCCGGATAGAAGACGGAAATGCTGCCGAGGTTCTTCGGCCCATCGACGGTGTTGTAGATGATGGCTCGGGAAACCTGAACCAGCTTGCCATCGAAGGATCTCGGAATGGTCGACTGGCTCACATCGAGTTCGCCGGACTGGTCGCGGACTTCCACCTTGACGATGGCGCCCTGCGAAACGACCGTCGCGCTGATCTGGGTCACGCTATCGGCATCGAGATCCCAAAGCGGCTTGGCGAGCGCCTGAGCGTTGGCCACAAGAAGAACGGAGATATGGTCGCGTATTTCCTTGTCGGCGCGCTCAGAGGAAAGGAAAAGAAAAAGAACAAAGAGGGGAGCTACAAAAACAAGCAGCGCGCCGCAAACAATCGTAAAAAATCTGTTCTCAACGGAATTATTCATGGTTCCGTTTGCTCCACGGGGTCAAAATATTCTGCGGTCGCGCAGCAGGGCGGGACTTCGCAACCGGCCGGAGCATGCTTCCATGAATGTGTTAAATGTTGCTGAAATGGGTCTTTTTCGGCAATGAAAAAGCCCGCCTTCCTCACGGAAAACGGGCCTTATGCTTTACAAATTGGTAGAAGCGATCAGGCTTCTGCTTCGCCTTCGCCAGCAGCTTCATCGATGCCGCCAGCCGGAGCAATGATCGTCGCGATGGTGAAGTCGCGATCGGTGATGACCGGCGTTACACCCTTCGGCAGGGTGACTTCCGAAATATGAATGCTATCGCCGATCTTGTGACCGGAAAGGTCGACCGTGAAGAATTCCGGGATCGCGTCAGCCGGGCAGTGAACTTCGACTTCGTGACGAACGATGTTCAGAACGCCGCCGACCTTGAGGCCCGGGGACTTTTCTTCGTTAACGAAGTGAACCGGGATTTCAACGGTAACCTGGGTGTTGCCAGATACGCGCAGGAAATCGACGTGCATCGTGAAGTCGCGGACCGGATCGAGCTGGTAGTCCTTCGGCAGAACCTTGTACTTCTTGCCGTCGACGTCGATGGTCGCAACGGTGGTCATGAAGCCACCGGCATGAATGCGCTTCGTCACCTCATTGGTGTTGATAGCGATAGAAACTGGGGCCTGCTTGTCACCATAGATGACAGCGGGAATAAAGCCGTTGCGGCGGAGTTCACGGGCGGACCCCTTACCAACCCGTTCGCGCGCCTCGGCCTTGAGCTCGTAAGTTTCGTGGCTCATGGCTAGTCCTTTCGAGGTTATTTGGAGAGCCCGCGGCGGGCTTGAAGCCTTGTGCCATCGGACCAGAGGCGGGCAAGCCCAACCTCATCCGCGTTGCCTCCAAGGGTGTCTACGCGGACGCGTGGCGTATAATATAAGTGTCATGCAAACGCAAGCGGTGACAGGCCCTGTCGAGAGGACCGATGCCTTTGGCCGTATCCGCTGATCGCGCCTCATTGGTAATACACCCGAAAGATCGCGGAATACAATCCTTGGTATTTTGCAAGTAGTTCCAAAAACCGCTGATAAGCCTTCGTTGTTTGGGCGTTAATCACAAAGTCGAACAGAAGGTTCCACTTTACCTGGAAAGGCGCCGGATTATCCCTTCTTTAACGCGGCAAGACCGATGTCAGTCTTGAAAAGAATGGGTTTTCTCATGTTTGCGATCGTATCCTGCCTGACATACCAACATGACTTTACGCTGGTTCTGGTAGCTGCCGTCCTATGCCTTGTGTCCAATCTCGGAACGATCCTGTTCCTGAGAAGTGCGGGCAGGTCAAAAGGCGCGCCGCGCTGGATATGGCTTTCCGTTGCGGGGGCGGCAGGCGGCTTCGGCATCTGGTCGACGCATTTCGTCGCGATGCTCGCCTATGATCCGGGCATCGTCGTCGGCTACGATCGCGACCTGACGCTTATTTCGCTTGGTGCGGCTTTTGCGTCTACCTTTGTGGCCGGCCTTGCCGCCGTGTCACTTGCGGGTTCTCAAGCCAACATTGCCGCAGGCCTGGTTTTCGGCGTCGGCGTTGCAGCGATGCATTTCGTCGGCATGGCCGGTCTGCAGGTTCCGGGCACCGTCGTCTGGGATAAGCATCTCGTTATCGCTGCCCTGATCATATCGGTTGCCATGGCGACCTGGGGATTCACGCTCACAAAGAACTGGAAAGGTTCGAACTGGCGCATTCTTACTGCGGCGTCTGCATTGTCGCTCGGCATCGTGCTGATGCATTTCACCGCAATGGGCGCGTTGTCGTTTATCGAAGGGGGCGCGAACGCGATCGAGCCTCAGGCGCTTTCGAAGCCATTCCTTCTCGTGACCATTCTCGTCGTGTCGATCTCGATGCTCGCATCGGGCATTTCGGCATCGATCATCGCGTTCCAGGCGGCCAAGCAGGCGAATGCGAGCGAAACCAAGTTTGAGCTGCTTTTGCAGGGCGTGACGGATTACGCAATCTATATGCTGGATCCCTCAGGTATCGTGACGAACTGGAATGCGGGAGCCGAACGCGCGAAGGGCTATAGCGCAGCGGAAATCGTCGGCCAGAATTTCACGCGGTTTTACTCTGCCGAGGATCAGCAGAAGGGCCTTCCGCAGCGAGCTCTCGAATCCGCTCTCGCCGACGGCAGGTTTGAGGCCGAAGGGCTGCGTTTTCGCAAGGACGGCTCCTCTTTCTGGGCGCATGTGGTTATCCAACCCGTGTATGACGATGGCCATCATCTCATCGGATACGCGAAGATTACCCGCGACATCACACAGGCAAAGATCGACGGGGATCGCATCAAGGAAGTATCGAGGAACCTCGACCTCGCTCTGGAGAACATGAGCCAGGGCATCTCCATGTTTGACGGCAATGAGCGGCTTATCCTCGCAAACGCCCGATACAGTCAGCTCTTCGGGTTCCCGCAGGACTTCATTCGCCCAGGCCTTGCCTATTCCGAAATCGTTCGCAACGGCTATCAGATCGTATTCGGTGATGGCGATGCCGCAAATTCACGGGCGATCGATCACTATCGCAGGCATATGGCGACCATGCGCTCCGGCCAGAAGACCCTGGTGCATCAGACGACGAGCGGTCGGTCAATTCTTGCGACGTTCAATGTTCTGGCGGATGGTGGCTGGGTCACGACATTCGAAGACATCACCGAACGGCTGGCGCGCGAAGAGAAAATCGCGTTCATGGCCAAGCACGATGCTTTGACTGGTCTGCCGAACCGTCCGACCTTCAATGACTATCTCTCGCATCAGCTGGCGATTGCCAAACGGCTGTCGAGCAAGGTCGCGGTCATCGGTATCGATCTGGATAAATTCAAAGAAATCAATGACCAGATGGGCCATGTTGCGGGCGATTTCGTGTTGAGCACATTGGCTGTACGGTTGAACGGCATCCTGCGTGACGAGGAACTCGTCGCCCGGCTTGGGGGCGATGAGTTCGCGGCGGTGAAGCGCTTCAACGACAGGGCCGAGCTTGACGACTTCGTTGCGAGGCTGGAAGCCACACTCATGGAGAAGATGGATTTCGAGGGGCATCAGATCGTCCCCGGCGCGAGCGTGGGTGTCGCACTTTACCCCGAGGCTGGCGAAAAGGCCGAAACGCTTCTCGCAAATGCGGATTTGGCCATGTATCGCGCAAAACACGAGGTCGGGCGCAACGTCTGCTTCTATGAAGAGTCCATGGATGAAGCGTCGCGGGAAAGGAGAAAGTTGGCTCGCGACCTCTGGGTCGCGATCGAGCGCGACCAGATGTATCTTCACTATCAGGTTCAGAAGTCGGTGGCGACCGGCAAGACGACCGGCTACGAAGTGCTGCTCAGATGGAACCATCCTGAACGCGGAAATATCCCGCCCGTCGATTTCATTCCGATAGCCGAGGAATGCGGTGCGATCGTGCCCATCGGAGAATGGGTCCTTCGCGAGGCATGCAGGGAAGCGGTCAGTTGGAAGGACGACATCAAGATCGCCGTCAATATTTCGCCCATCCAGATCGCCCATGCAAACATCGCCGAGCTGGTCCGTTCCGTCCTCCAGGAAACCGGCCTGCCAGCATCGCGGCTAGAGCTTGAAATAACCGAGTCATCGATCATCGTCGACAAAGCCAAGGCGCTGGTTGCCATGCGTGCGCTGAAGCAGCAGGGCGTTGCGATCGCGATCGACGATTTTGGAACAGGCTATTCATCGCTCGAGACCCTTCGCTCGTTCCCCTTCGACAAGATCAAGCTGGACCGCAGCTTCATGAATGAAGTCGAGACCAGTCATGAGGCAAAGGCGGTCATTCGGTCCATTCTGGCGCTGGGACGCGGCCTGTCGATCCCGGTGCTTGCCGAGGGCGTCGAAACCCTGAGCCAGCTCGAACTATTGACATCCGAAGGCTGCGACGAGGCCCAGGGCTACTATTTCGGTCGTCCTGCGCGAATGGAACAACAATCGGTTACGCTCAATACTGCAGCCTGACGCCGAGCGAGATCAGGATCGAGAGCGCGCGGGTGAGGCAATATCCGGCAGCGTAGTTTATTCCCTTAGCCGTGATCGCAAAATAACATTTGTCCAAACGTGGCGGGTTGACACCGGAAGATATCCGATCTTCCTATGGCCGCGTTCAAAGCGGCTGAGGAGAGTGCGGATGCGTCTGAAACTTGTCACGACAACGAGCCTAGTTGCCCTATCGCTGTTCGGGGCAGCGCATGGTGCCGAGATCAATCAGGATGGGGCGAACAAGCTTCGTGACAGCCTGACGAGAATATTGCCTGACGATTTTGCAAAGAGCGGTTTTGTAACCGTCAACCCGGCGGGCAACCGTTATGAGGTCATTTATGATCTCGCCAAACTGCTTTCGAAAGTGGACCCGGCCAAGGTTGTCGTCAACGGACTGACGCCCTGGTCGGTTTTTGCCACGCCGCTCGACAACGGATTCTGGAACCTCGAAGGTACCAACAGCTTCAACATCTCCGGCAACCTAAAGGGGCCGGACGACAAGGCCACGGATTTCACCTATTCCATCGCCTCGATGGTCTATAACGGCGTCTTCGATCCGGCGATTGCATATCTGCGATCCGGCGATTTCAAAGCCAGCGACATCAGGCTCACCTCGAAGTCCGATACCGACCAGGTCGATGCGAGCTTCGCCGGCATGGACTACCGGCTCGATTCGACCGATAGCGCCAGCGGCAACGGTCGCCTCGATTTCAAGGCGAATGGTTCGCTGTCCGCGCTGTCTGAGACGGTCACCAGCCCGCAGATGCCGCCGGTCAACATCAAGGCGGATTCGATCGACTTCAACGCCAACGTGGCGAGCCTGCCGGCGAAGGAAATCCGCGATATTGTCTTCTTCATCCTGGATCATGTGGATGAGAAGGAACTGAGCAAGGAAGACGGCGAGAAGCTGAAGTCGGTCCTCAAGGCTTCCTTCCCGCTGTTCTCCTCCGTCGACGAAACGATTACGGTGAACAATCTGGCGGTAGCCACGGTTGCTGGAAACGGTGGCGCCAAGGCATTCGGCTATAATTTCTCCATCGACGGGCCGAGCGACGCTGTCCGGTTTGCCTTCGGCGTGAATGCCCAGGACGTGACGCTCGATAGCCCGGTGGTGCCGGCGGCCTACCGTGGCTTCCTGCCGAAGAGCCTCGATATGCAGATCGCCGTTCCAGACATGGATTTCGCCGCTTTCAGCGACGAGTTCATGAAGATCGATTTCTCGACCAGTGGCAATTCGGAGGAAAGCGGCAAACAGGCAGCCGAGAAGCTTTTCCATGATGGTGTCGTCGTGGTGGATCTGCCGAAGTTTACTGCGGTCTCCGACGTCTACGATATCGACGTCACCGGCAAGCTGCAGGGCCGTGTCGATACGCAGAAGGACTATTCGGTCCAGGCCTCGGTCCTGGCGCGGGATCTCGACAAGTCGATCGCCGCCATCCAGGAGCTTGCCAAGAGCGACCCCAACCTCCAGCAGGTCTCCTTCGGCATGATGATGGCCAAAGGTTTCGCCAAGACCGATCCGGATGGCCGCTCGCGCTGGGATATCAGCGTCGCCGGCGACGGCTCCGTGGCGATCAACGGCCAGCAGATCAAGGGACCGGATGCGGAGGAGCCGGATCAGGATCAAGATCAGGGGCTGGAGCCAGACCAGGAGCAGGAACCGGATCAGGGTCAGGAACCAGATCAAGGGCAGGACCCGGCGCCTCCGAAGCAGCCTTGAGTTTTCTCAGTGGCGATCAAAGATAAAGGAAGCCGGCCTCGTGCCGGCTTTTTTCTTCCCGCCAGACGGCTCTATTAGGGTTTGTTTTTCAAGAGCTTTTATCGATGCCGCGTGCTTGACATCGAGCGTCATGTTCCGCCATGCGCGCAGCTTCAGCGGATGGGGATATTTCGCAGATGCGTCTAAAAATTGTTGCGGTAACGAGCTTTTTATTGCTCTCCGCAATCAGTGCGGCCCAAGGGATGGAGATGCGGCAGAAAGATGCCGACGATTTCCGCGACGTCCTTTTCAGTTCTAAATCGAAAGAGCCGGTCGAATGCCGGCTCTTTTAGTCGAAGAGGCTGGAGACGGACTCTTCCTGGGCCGTGCGGCTGATGGCTTCGCCGATCAGCGGCGCTGTTGTCACGACGCGGATGTTGTGGGCCGAGAGGACGGCCGTCGTCGGCTGGATCGAATCCGTGATCACGAGTTCGCGCAGCTTCGAGGAGGTGACGCGGGTGACCGCGCCGCCGGAGAGGACGCCATGGGTGATATAGGCGGTGACGCTGGAGGCGCCCTTGGCAAGCATCGCGTCGGCCGCATTGCAGAGCGTGCCCCCGGAATCGACGATGTCGTCGATCAGCAGGCAGTCCTTGCCGGTGATGTCGCCGATGATGTTCATGACTTCGGATTCGCCCGGCCGATCGCGACGCTTGTCGACGATGGCCAGAAGACAGTCCAGTCGTTTCGCGAGCGCACGGGCGCGAACCACGCCGCCGACGTCGGGTGAGACGACCATGACGTTGCTGAGGTCATAATGGCTCTTGATGTCGCGCGTCAGCACGGGCAGGGCAAAGAGGTTGTCGGTCGGAATATCGAAAAAGCCCTGGATCTGCCCGGCATGGAGATCGAGCGTCATGACGCGGTCGGCGCCGGCTTCGGTGATGAGGTTTGCGACCAGCTTGGCAGAGATCGGCGTGCGACCGGAGGCGCGGCGGTCCTGGCGGGCGTAACCGAAATAGGGAAGCACGGCGGTAATACGGCGGGCTGACGAACGACGCATAGCGTCGATCATGATCAGCAATTCCATCAGGTGGTCATTGGCGGGAAAGGCGGTCGGCTGCACGAGGAAAACGTCCTCACCGCGCACATTTTCCTGGATTTCCACGAAGATTTCCTGATCGGCAAACCTTCGGACGCTGGCTTTCCCTAAGGGAACATTGAGATAGTTGCAGATCGCTTCGGCGAGTTGCCGGTTCGAATTGCCTGCGAAAACCTTCATCTTGGTCCGCCTGTTATGCGCTGATAGCCGCGCTTTTTAGCCAGCTTCCCGGTGAATGCAAGGGCTAAGGCGTCACATACGTTTATATTTATAAAAAGCTTGTGACTAACCGCCCTGGCTTTGTCGCCAGGATGTGAACTCGGTGATCGTCTTTGAGGCAATCTGCTGCATCACGGAGGCGGGTACGCCGGCCCAGGGATCGGTCGCCGCCGTCGGCACGCTTTCCTGTCCCTGAATGCGGTGCAGGCGGGCGCCGGCATTGTCAAGCACATCCCAGACATAGACCACGGTGACCTTGCCCTCGTCGCTGAAAGCGGAGAGGTAACCCTTCAGAATATAGTCGCTGCTGGTGTCGTTGGAGCTCTTGATGGCAAGTCCGTGCGCGCGGGCCTCCGCGCCCAGTTGACGGGACAGCGGGGTGACCGCCTGTACTGGCGCGCCGATGATCGGCAGGAAACGCACGGTATTGCCGCGTATCGAGGTCGATGAGGAAACCGTGGGATCAAGCGCTGCTGTCTGCGTCGGCTGCTGCGGCGCCGGTGGCTCAGCGGCGGAGGAGGGCGGTGCGAGTGACTGGCCCTCGATCGGTCCGGACGCGGCCGGCGAGGAGCCGTTGCGGGAAAGCGCATCGGCCTGGGCCTGCATCGTCGTCGGCGGAGCGCCATTGCCGGGACGGTAGGCCTGTGCCGGATAGTTCGGCTCGGTCGGGTAGGTCTGCTGGCTGTAGGCGGGCGTATAGCCGTTTTGACGAGGTGTCGCCGGGAAGGTCCGTTGTGATGCTCCTGCCATGCGCTCGGCTTCGCTCTGCGTCACCGGTGTGGATGAGCGCTGACCCATCGAGGAGTCGCCGATTTCCATCGGCGGCGTCAGCGTCAATGCATCGGTCGTGTTGCAAGCAGAAAGCAAGGCAAGACAGATCAGGAGCGTGGGCGCAGTCGCAACTCGCGTCATCCCTCGGTTCGTCCTTCCCACATTCGCATCAGCCCCGTGCGAATTTATGCGGGTAGGGGGACCTGTCTGTCAATTCTGGATTCTTGCCGGTGATTGCAGAGACTTAGAGACCGATGAAATCCAGCTGATGTCGTGAGAGCGCTCGCGGTGCTTCACCTGTCGTGAGATAGGTCTGGCCGAGCGTCATGGCGGTTCCGGTATCGGAATCAGCAATGATCATATGCACGAAGAGCGACATGTTCGGTTCTATCGGCTGCGGGTTGCCGGCATGGAACATCTGGTGCTCCATCCAGGACGGCGAGAAACGCGCGCCGAGCGAATAGCCGCAGGCATTCAGGCGATGGCGGGCGAGGCCGCGCTCGTCCATGATCCTGGCATGCATATCGAAGACGTCGCCGAAACTATGGCCGGGCCTCAGCACGGTCTCGATCGCCTGGATGGTTTCAAGGCAGGCATTGTAGAGCTCGCGGTGGCGGTGCGTCGGCTCGCCGATCACGATCGTGCGCATCATGGCGGCATGATAGTGTGCGTAAGCACCGGCCCATTCGAGGGTGAGCTGATCATTGACGTCGAGCTTGCGACGGCCGGCCTTGTAGCGGCAGAGCAGGGCATCAGCACCGGAGCCGATGATGAACTCGTTGGCCGGGTAGTCGCCGCCGCCGGAGAAGATGGCACCCTGCATGGCCGCGAGAATATCGGATTCATCGGCACCCGGTTTCGCTATCCGGACGGCGGCATCAAGCGCGTCGTCTGCCAGCGCGGCGGCATGCTCGACATAGGCGACCTCGGTCGGGCTCTTGATGAGGCGCAGGCGGCTGACGAGGTAGGAGGCATCGCTGATCTGGCCGAAGGTCGTCAATTGCGCATCGAGCAACCGGGCGACACGGCCGGTCATGCCATGGGTGTCGTATTCGATGCCGATGCGGGCGCCGAGCAGATCCATTTCGACGAGCAGGTTCTTCAGATCCATCGTCGGGTCGGCGTTGACGCGGTCAACCCAGACGTGGATGTCCTCGATAACGGAGGTGTGCCGGGCCTGACGCAGATCGGCTGATCGGGTGAGGAGCGCCATGGTGCCGTCAGCCTTGACGACGAGCGTCTGGAAGAAGCAGTAGCCGAAGGTGTCGTAGCCGGTCAGCCAGTACATGCTTTCCTGCGCAAAAAGCAGCAGGGCGTCGAGCTTCTCTTCCTTCATCTTGTCGGTAAGGCGGGCAAGCCGGCTTGCGAATTCTGCCCGTTCGAAATGAAGTGCCATGCTGCTTACATCTCCCTGATGCTGATCGCCGAAATCTGGCGGCCGTAATCCGGCTCCTTTTTATGTGTGGTCCGGCGGTAGGAAAAAAAGCGCTCGCTGTCCGGATAGGTGCAAAGGCCGAGACTTTCAGCGCGCACGCCTGCTTTTTTAAGCCGTTCGACAGTCAGTCCCGGCAGATCGAACATGGCGTGCCCCGATGTCGGGGAGGGGATGAAATAGCGTTCGTAGGCCGGATCGTAGGCGAGGAAGCGCTCGACGAATTCCGGGCCGACTTCATAACTTGCCTGGCTGATCGAGGGGCCGAGGCAGGCGACGATATTGCCCCTGTCAGCACCAAGGGCTTCCATGGCATCGATGGTGTTTTCAAGCACGCCGGTCAGCGCACCCTTCCAGCCGGCATGGGCCGCACCGATCACGCGGTTTTCCGGGTCTGCGAAGAGGATCGGTCCGCAATCGGCGGCGAGGACGCCGAGTACGATGCCCGGCGTTGCGGTGACCATCGCGTCCGCCGGCGGCCGCGCGCCATCATAATCAGGCCTGACGGTGACGACATCAGGGGAGTGGACTTGATGGACGGTCGCCAGCCGCTCAAGCGGCAGATCGAACCAGGCGGCGACGCGCCTGCGATTTTCCTGCACGTTTTCGCGCTCGTCATGCGAGCCGAGGCCGACATTCAGGCCGCGATAGATGCCTTGCGAAACGCCACCGGCGCGGGTGAAATAGCCGTGGTCGATAGCGCCGCCGGCCGCGTCGTTCAGCAGCGCGCTTTCGATCGGTGCGGGAGAGGCCGCGTCTGTCATCTGATATTCCGGTTTTTTTGGAGAGGGATCGACGTCATCCTGGCCGGGTCTCGTCCGGCGAAGCGTTATCATTTTGCGGCGGATGTTGGCGAGCGTAAGGCTATCTGTCAATCCACCGGACGGAACGGCATCAGGTCGATCGCCGGATAGGAGACGGCGAGCACCTTGAAGAGTTCGCCCATCCGGCCTTCGCCTGCACCGGCGAGCCGATCGACGGCGCTCTGGATGATCTGCTGCGTGTGCGGCTCCCTGTCGCGGCCAAGGGCTGCGGCACGCTCCAGAATGCCGAGACCGGTCAGGAAGTCACCCTGATGCAACGCGCCATTGATGTGGACGCCGTCAGCCGCTGCCGTTTCCGCAAGCTGCTGGAAATCGACATGGCTCGTCAGGTCCGCTTCGCCGGGATGGGCAAGCGGCGGATCGAACTCGTGCATGCGCACAGCCTGCAGCGTGTCGCCAAAACCGGTGACGAGGTGTCCGTAGTCGATTGCGAGCGCCGTACCGCCGAAGGCCCGCAACCTCTCGCAGATGGCACTCATGACTGCCTGACGCGCAGGCGAGATCTCGAACAACGTGCCAACAGGCACGTTCTGCGTCGGCTCAGGCAGCAGTGCCGGATCGATGCCAGCGACACCCGCCGCAAAGGTCAGTTCCGCATCTGCATCGAGGCCCACCATGCGTTCGCGAAAACCGGTCTGCGTGCGCACGAACTGGCGGATCGGGATCGCGTCGAAGAGTTCGTTGGCAACGATCAGAGTGAAGCCCGATGGCACTTCGTCGAAGCCGGCATGCCAGATGATCTTGCCTTCATAGGCTTCGAGCGTCTGGCTCTGGACATCACGAAGGCGTTCGCTGGTCTCGACGAGATGGATCGTCATGTTGTCGAAGAGCGGCGGGGCGATGCGCGAAATCACGCGCAGCATGTCGGCCATCATCGTGCCGCGGCCGGGGCCGATCTCGACGAGGCGAACTCCGGCAGGCGTTCCGTGCCGCTGCCAGGCATGGACGACGAAGACGCCGATCATTTCGCCGAAGAGCTGGCTGACCTCGGGTGCAGTGACGAAATCGCCTGAACGGCCGAAGGGCTCGCGGGTGCGGTAATAGCCGTGTTCGGGATCGGCAAGGCACAGCGAGAAATAGTCGGTGACGCTGATCGGCCCGTTTGCCTGGATGATCGTCTTGATCTTTTCGCTTAGTGCGGGGGTCATAGCGGTCGTCCCGGTGGCTTCAGTGCTGCAGGGCAGCAGCCTGACGGCGGGCGCGGAAGATCGCCCAAAGGCCGAGCAGGATCATGGGGAAGGACAGAACCATGCCCATCGTCAACCAGCGGGTACCGAGCAGGTAGCCAAGCTGCGCATCCGGCTCGCGGAAGAATTCCACGAAGATGCGCGACAGCGCGTAACCGCAGACGAAGACGCCGGTGATGAGGCCGGGGCTCTTCAGCGCCTTGGCGCCGTACACGAGGGCGGCAAGGACGAGCAGCAGGACGATGCCTTCGAGGCCGGCTTCATAGAGCTGGCTCGGATGGCGGGCGAAGGGGCCTCCAGTCGGGAAGACGACTGCCCAGGGCACGTCCGTCAGCCGACCCCAGAGCTCGCCGTTGATGAAGTTGGCGATACGGCCGAAGAACAGGCCGCAGGGCACGACCGTCGCGACGATATCGAAGAGGTTCCAGATCGGGACGCGGTTGCGATGCGCAAAGAGGATCATGGCGATCGTCGTGCCGGCCAGGCCGCCATGGAAGGACATGCCGCCGTTCCAGATCTGCACGGCGCGGATCGGGTTTTCGATTATGGCGCCGAGATCGTAGAAGAGGATGTAGCCGATGCGGCCGCCGAGGACGATGCCGAGGGCTGCCCAGACGATGAAGTCGTCGAGCTGCGTCCTTGATATGGGCGAGGTATTGTTCGGCCAGAGTGCATCGTTTGCAGCAATGCGGCGGGCATAGGCCCAGCCGAGCAGGATGCCGGCGACATAGGCCAGGCCATACCAATGAATCGCCAGCGGGCCGATCGAAAAAGCGATCGGGTCGATATTAGGGAAAGGCATTATAGCAAGAAGATCAGCAGCTATCGGCAAGGTTTTCCCACCCGTTGAGATGCGCGGAACATGGCGCCGCGATCTTTGGCGGTCAAGTGCATTGTTCGTCACGGCCCCGTGCGCAAGGGCTTATCCCGTGCAAAGCGCTTGCATCCTTAACGGCGAAGCCCTACCTCAATTTCAGTGGCCGCAAGGCTGATATTCACGTCGTGCGAAGGGAGAAATACGCCATGACGACCGGAACGAACCGCATCATGGATGAATTCGCCAAGCTGATGACCGATGCCGCGGGTGCTGCGCAGGGCGTGCGCAAGGAGGTCGAGACCGCCTTCAATGCTCATGCCGAGCGCTGGCTGAACAGCATGGACGTCGTCAAGCGCGAGGAATTCGAAGCCGTGCGCGAAATGGCCATCAAGGCCCGTGACGAAAACGAGGCGCTCGCCGCTCGCGTTGCCGCGCTCGAAGCCAAGCTTGCCGCAAAGGGCAAGTGATATCAGCTTAAAGAAGATGCTGTATAAGGTGCGGCGTGGCTCATATGTAACATGCCGCATCCCGGAGAAAAAAATCGGGTGTGATTTTTCACCTGTGGAAACTGCCAAAAAAGCCAATGGGCAGAGTCTTTTACCTCCCCCGCTGAATCTGATTCCATAAGTGCTTTCCACAGCAGGTCCGGCCAAATTTCCGTGAAGGGGGCTGGCAGGCCGTGAGGGGCATTATAGACTGATTTTACATGATGATTCGAAGCGAATTGGTAAGCTCCAGGCAGGTTCACTGCGTTAGTCTGGCGGCGGTTCAGCGATCATCCCAAGTGATGGTTTCCGGTATTGCGTGTGTCTTGTTTTGTGTTCGTTCACGAAGTTAGGCCGCATTCATTCCGGTCAAGAAGGTGCTGCATGAGCCTTATGGAATTGGAAGTCGAACGCCAGTCGAACCCGGTCGACATGATCGAGTACGTGGCTTCAAACAATGACTGGGCCTTCGAGCGCTCCGGCGAAGACGAGATCGCGATGACGGTCGAGGGGCGCTGGACCGACTATCACGTCTCCTTCTCATGGATGGAGGAATTCGAAGCGCTGCATCTCGGCTGCGCCTTCGATATCAAGGTTCCCGAAATCAGGGTCAACGAGGTGGTGAAGCTGCTCTCGGCGATCAACGGCCAGGTGCTGATGGGTCACTTCGACCTGTGGCGACAGGAAGATGTCGTCATCTTCCGCCAGTCGCTGCTGCTTGCCGGCGGTGCTGAGCCCACCAACCGTCAGGTCGAGGTGCTGCTTTCCAGCGCGCTCGATACCTGCGAAGCCTATTATCAGGCCTTCCAGTTCGTCGTATGGTCCGGCATGGAAGCCAACAAGGCGATGGAAGTGGTCCTCTTTGAAACCGTCGGCGAGGCGTAACATGCCTGTGACCACCTTTTCCGCGGCAAATCCGGTGGTTCTCATCGGAGCCGGCAATATGGGCGGAGCCATGCTCTCCGGCTGGCTGAAGAGCGGAGTTCCGGGTTCTGCCGTGGTCGTAGTCGATCCCGGCCCGTCGCCGGCGATGCTCTCCACTATTGCCGATGCGGGCGCCTCCCATGTCACCGCCGCTCCTGCTGGTCTCAAGGCCGGGGTGCTGTTCCTTGCCGTGAAGCCGCAGGTGATGGAGGCGGTGCTTCCGGCGGTGGAAAGCTTGGTGGGGCCGCAGACGGTGGTGGTTTCGGTCGCTGCAGGCAAGACGCTTGCCTTCCTCGAAAAGCATCTCGGAGAGGCTGCCATGGTGCGCGCCATGCCGAACACACCTGCCATGATTGGGCGCGGTGTGACCGGTGCTTTCGCCAATGAGCGCGTCAGTACCGAACAGCGTGATGGCGTCAACGCTCTTCTTGGTGTGTCCGGTCCTGTCGAATGGGTGCCTGCCGAATCCGATATCGATTCGGTGACGGCGCTCTCAGGCAGCGGACCGGCCTATGTGTTTTATCTCGTCGAGTGTATGGCAGAAGCAGGTCGTAAACTTGGCCTGCAGGCGGACCTTGCCATGCGTCTTGCGCGGGAAACTGTCGCGGGGGCTGGTGAGCTGCTGCACCAGTCCCCCGACGACGCTGCGCGCCTGCGCCAGAATGTGACTTCTCCTGGTGGTACGACCGCGGCTGCCCTTTCCGTGCTGATGGCCGAAGACGCCATGCAGCCGCTGTTCGACAAGGCGCTCGCGGCTGCCCGCAAGCGCGCCGAAGAGCTCGCCGGCTGAGAGAGACTGTTATGGCTGAAGAGATCACTTTTGCCGATTTCGAGCGTGTGGATATCCGTGTCGGCACGATCATCGAAGCAAATCCCTTTCCGGAAGCCAGGAAGCCGGCGATCAAGCTGCTGATCGATTTCGGCTCCGAGATCGGTGTGAAGAAATCCTCGGCGCAGATCACGGTTCACTATTCGCCGGAGCGGCTTGTCGGGCGACAGGTGCTCGCGGTCGTCAACTTTCCGCCGCGCCAGATCGGGCCGTTCCGCTCGGAAGTGCTGACGCTCGGTTTTGCCGATGAGGCGGGCGATATCGTGCTTGCCGCGGTCGAGCGGCCGGTGCCGAACGGCCAGAGGCTGATGTAGGCAGCTGAGGTTGCCGATCGCAGACAGGTGCCCAGGGATGGGCTTCAGTGAATGTCGCGCGAGAGCGGATCGCTCAATGTGAAATCAGTAAAGACGGCCTCGAAGCCGGCGCGTTGCGGCGAACAGAAGACGGGGCCGACCAGCACCTCTTCGAAAGCCGGATCGAACCAGGCGAGGCGCGCCATGCGCCATTCGTCCATCGTATCCGTGCTGTACTGGATGAACAGGGCATCGCCATTGCGGGTGGCGCGGACCGAAATGGCATCAAAGTCATGGCCGATGCGGAAGGCCGACCAGTCGGAATTGCCATTGGTGACCACGACGCTGAAATGCCTGGCCCCATCTGTATATTCGATGCCGCATTTCACCCAGCGCTTCTCATCGGCGCGGATCATCAGTCCGGCCTGATCGTAGAGCGCTTCATAACTGCCGGAGAAGGTGACTTCGGCGGTGAAGTCGCCCTTTCGGCTTTCATGCAGGAAGTGGCCATCGTCGTGGTGGAAGCCGTAGTAGGTGCCCTGCCAGAAATCGGTCTTCTCGCCGGAGCGGACGTGAAGGGCGCCGTCGCGTTCCTCGAAGAAGGGCGGCGCGTTCAGCCAGGTCATATGTTTCATACTCAGATCTCCCGCAGGAAGGGATTGCTGCGCCGTTCGTCGCCGATGCGGCTGCCGGGGCCGTGGCCGCAAATGAAGCCGACTTCGTCGCCGAGCGGCAGTACCTTGTCTCTGATGGAATCGAGAAGCTGGCGATGATTGCCGCCCGGCAGATCGGTTCGGCCGATCGAGCCGTTGAAGAGCACGTCACCGAGATGGGCGAAGTTCTGGGCGCGGTTGAAATAGATGACGTGGCCCGGCGCATGGCCGGGCGTGTGATAGACCTCGAACTCGTGGGAGCCGAAGGAGATCTTGTCGCCGTCCTTGAGCCAGCGGTCAGGCGTGACGTTCTGCAGGCCCCGTATCCCATACTTCTCAGCCTGGGTCTCGATGCGTTGCAGGAGCGGCAGGTCGTCCTCATGCGGGCCGGCGATATCGACGCCGAGCTTTTCCTTCAGCTCTCTGGCGCCCCCGGCATGATCGAGATGGCCATGCGTCAGCCAGATTTCCTTGATTTTGAGGCCATGCTCTTCGATCACGCCGGCAATGACCGACACGTCGCCGCCGGGATCGACGACCACGCCTTCCTTCGTGTCGGGGTCGAAGAGAATGGTGCAGTTCTGCTGGAAGGGTGTCACCGGAATGATGCCGGCCTGGAGCATGCCCATGAATGCCTCGCTTCGCGTCTTTCAATACCCTGTCTCTATAGGCGCAAATACACTCGAAGGCAGCCGGAATTTTCGGCCGGCTCACGCGGAAAAGACAGACTGCAACAGGAATTTATCGACTTCCGGAAATGGGCGGGCCATCGCCATGCTGTGTATTTTCGTTGTCGTTTCAGTCACTTGCTGGCGTCTCCCTTGTGCCGCTCCTCAGCCACGCCGTGCGCGGCGGAACAACGACGAAAACCGTGCGTTGTCAGCCCATCGCAACAAGGAGACTTACAATGACCTTGAAGAGAAACATTCTGCTGGCGGGCGCCATTCTGGCTGCGAGTGCCGGCTTTGCCCAGGCGGAAATGGTGGCGACGTCCATCAACGACCTGAACATTCGCTCCGGTCCTGGACCGCAATATCCCTCTGTCGGCGTTGCTGCGCGTGGCTCGACTGCAGTGCTTGACGGATGCATCGAAGGCAGCCGCTGGTGCCGGGTCGATGTCGGCGGCGTGCGAGGCTGGGTCTATGCCGAATATCTGCAGGTCGATCAGGGCGGTTCGCCCGTCGTGGTCGAACAACATCGCACCGATCTCGGTGTACCTGTGGTGACCTATGAGACCACGGCAAGCGTGGTGCCGGGTGAGCCGACGCCGGCGCCCGGCGATGAGCTGATTGGTCCGGTCGGCTCGGTTGATGCGATCACACCGCCGGACGAAGTCCGCACCTATATCGACACGACGCCAGGGCAGGCGGTACAGCTTGGTGGCGACGTGGTCGTTGGCGCCGAAGTACCCGGCGACGTGACGTTCCAGACGATCCCGGACTATCAGTATCGCTATGTCCGTATCAACGACCGGCCGGTCCTGGTCGATCCGGGTACGCGCCGCATCGTCTACGTCTATCAATAAGCCATTGAGGAAGGCGGCCTTCGGGCCGCCTTCGCTTTCCACTCGGCGTCATTCGCTACTGCTGCGGGCGGTGATATATTGGAGACAAAGCCCCGGGCGTGTCGGGCAGGCCCATCCGTGCGAGCCGGCTTCCTCTCGCATGAGTTGCTATATTCCTCTACTTCTCCTCTGAAATATGATAATATTCTAACATGCCATCAGGCGATGGCATGAGTCGGCGATCGGGGAGATCGCCATAGGAGGGAATGATGGAAGCACTACTTCCGCTCATCACACAATTGGTTGCGGGTGCTGTCGGCGGCAACGTCGCAAGCGCTGCGCTCAAGCAGCAGGCGATCAACGTCGTTGCCCGCACGGTCGCAGGCGCTATCGGCGGTATCGGCGGCGGCATGCTGCTCAGCATGCTCGGCGGCGAAGCGGCAATGACCGGTCTGATCGCAGATGGTATCGGCGGGCTGATCGGCGGCGGCATCCTTTCGACGCTCGCCGGGCTGGTCATGGCCAAGGCACGCTGAAGGTTCGGACGCGGCGGATGCTGGACATTCTGCCTCTCTGATATCGTCGAGGGCGTGAAGCGATGGGAGCCGATCTCGGACACGGGATTTCCGCGGCCGAGCGGGTCGGGAAGCATTCGGAGAAGCTGCTCAGCTCTTCCGGGAGGATTGCCAGTTTGACGGTTTCGATACCACGGCGCTTGTCGAGCTCGATCACCGTCTGGTGGGCGATGCCGTTCAGGAAGCAATCCGGAATCGGCGTGTGAATGATGCTGTGCTCGACGAGGAAGATGCGGGCGCCGCTCGCGTCGGCTATCTGACCGCGATAGTCGAGCATCATCGTATCGGCATGGCCCTTGGCTTCCGCAGCAGCTTGGAAGTGGTGCAGATCGAGAGACCGCTGCCTCGTAGGCTCACGGCGCCCTCTTCGGATCGGGGCGGAGATATTCGGCGATGTCGAACGGATCCTCTTCAGCTTTTCAGCCGGATTGAAGCAACTGCCCACTGCCAGACTGCGATCACCACGTTGATGCGATTCGCCCTGGCGGACACATTCATCATTTCGCTGCCGCGCCATGCGATCGGCTGCACGTAGGCTTCCGCTAAGCCTTGGCGCTTTAGAAGTTCGATCGCCGCCGCATCCCTCGACGGAGCAGGGCACCTTGAAGCCGAGGACCTCAGTCGCCTTGTGCAGGCGCTGATTATGCTTGGTAAGCTTGAAGACCCTGCCTCCTCCGGTGCGTTTGCGCCATGCCTGTTGATTGTTGTCCCCATTACGTTTTATCCACTGACGCAAGGGGAAATTGCGCATTGCGTTGGAGATTTGCCGGGCGGGCTTTAGTTTCCAGGGAAAGAACGGTCCGGCGGGGCTCCGGCAAGGTTTGCGGACGCTGCCGGCGACGCAAATTTGCGTCAATAAAGTTGAGATATTTGCGAAAGTTTCGCTGATATCGAGCACAGAGAGAGGAAATGCCGAGTGCCACGACAGACCAGCTCGAAAGCAGGCAAACCTGAGCCGCTGGCCACGCCGATGGAAGATATCGGGATCATCGATTTCGAAATCATCGAGCTCTTCTTCTTCGCCTATCGCGATTTCGTATCCGATCCCGATGCCATTCTCGAAACAAGTGGCTTCGGGCGGGCGCATCATCGCGTCGTGCACTTCGTCAACCGCAATCCGGGCATGACCGTCGCGGATCTGCTCGATACGCTGAAGATCACCAAACAGAGCCTTGCAAGGGTGCTGAAACAACTGATCGATTCAGGCTATATTCGGCAGGTGGCCGGCCCGGAGGATCGCCGTCAGCGCAAGCTCTACCCCACCAAATCTGGCAGGGAGCTGGCGCTGGCGCTCGCCGAGCCGCAATCACGCCGTATTGAACGGGCATTCGAGGGAGCTACCCCGGAGGCGCGAGAGGGCGTAAAGGCATTCCTCAGAGGCATGCGAGACAGACAGAAGGCGGATTAAATGGCGGTGAAGACAGGCATTTCCGATGACGCGGCGCATCTTCTCGTCGTCGACGACGATACCCGTATCCGCGCGTTGCTGAACCGCTACCTGACGGAAAACGGTTTTCGCGTGACTATTGCGTCTGACGGGGCGGAGGCACAGCGCAAGCTTGCGGGTCTCGATTTCGACCTCATCATCATGGATGTGATGATGCCGGGCGAATCCGGCATCGATGTAACGCGCGGGCTCAGGGCTGTGAAGAACGTGCCGATCATCATGCTGACGGCGCTTGCCGAATCCGACAACCGCATTGCTGGTCTTGAAGCCGGCGCCGACGACTATCTCTCCAAGCCTTTCGATCCGCGCGAACTCGTTCTGCGTGTCAACAACATCCTGCGACGCAACGTCGGCGGTGATACGCTGAAGATCGAGCAGATCATGTTCGGCCCCTATACTTTCTCGCTGACGCGCAGGGAGCTGAAGAAAGCGGCGGAAGTGATCCGCCTGACGGATCGCGAGCAGGAGATCATGCTGCTTTTCGCCCGACGGGCAGGTGACACGATCCCGCGGCACGAACTGATCGGAGACGATGCGGAAGTCGGCGAACGTACCATCGACGTGCAGATCAACCGTCTTCGCCGCAAGATCGAGGATGATCCTGCCAATCCCGTCTGGCTGCAGACGGTGCGCGGTATCGGATACAGGCTGAGCATCGACTGAAACGACAGGTTCGGGACCGGCGCAAATGGTGACATTCGACAGCTTGCGGCGGGAAGACCGCTCTCCTGCGCCCGGCTGGCGCTGGTTCATCCGCTGGCTGCGGCGGCGATTGCCGACAGGGCTCTATACGCGTTCGCTGCTTATCATCATCATTCCTATGGTGCTTCTGCAGTCGGTCGTTGCCGCAGTCTTCATGGAGCGTCATTGGCAAATGGTGACGGAACGGCTGTCGCTCGCCGTGACCCGCGATATCGCCGCCATCATCGAGATCATCAACACCTATCCGCAGGATACGGATTATAGCGATGTAGTCCGCATTGCCCGCGACCAGCTCAACCTGCAGATTTCGGTCGAGCCGGATGGAGATCTGCCGCCGCCGCGCATCAAGCCGTTCTTTTCGATCCTCGACGGCATCCTCAGTGATGAGATTACCGAAGAAATCCGCCGGCCGTTCTGGATCGATACGGTCGGCAACTCCAACCTCATCGAGATCCGGATCAAGCTCGATAACCGCATCCTGCGTGTGATCACCAAACGCAGCCAAGCCTATGCATCGAACACGCATATTTTCATTCTCTGGATGGTCGGCGCGTCACTGGTACTGATCGCCATCTCGATCCTTTTCCTGCGCGGCCAGATCCGGCCGATCCTCAATCTGGCCAGGGCGGCGGAAAACTTCGGCAAGGGACAGAAGGCCGACAGTTTCTATCCGCGCGGTGCCGACGAAATTCGCCGGGCCGGCCTTGCTTTCATTCTCATGCGTGAGCGTATCGAGCGGCAGATGGAGCAGCGCACGGCGATGCTCTCAGGCGTCAGCCACGACCTCAGAACCATCCTGACGCGCTTCAAGCTGCAACTGGCGCTCGCCGGGGACAACCCTGATCTTGCCGGGCTCAACGAAGACGTCAACGACATGCAGACCATGCTGGAGGCCTATATGGCCTTTGCCAAAGGCGAGGTGGAGGAGGATGTCGGCGAGCTGAAGCTGAGCGAGATCTTCGAGAAGCTCGAGATCGATTTCGAGCTGCACGGCAAGACCCTGACCTATTCCATCGATGGCGAGGACCATATCTCGGTGCGCCCCAATGCCTTCCTGCGGCTTGTGACCAATCTCGCCTCGAATGCCAGGCGCTATGCGGATGCGCTCAACATCGAAGCCAAGCATGGTGCGAAATGGCTGACCATCATCTTCGACGACAATGGTCCAGGCATTCCCGAGAAGTACCGGGAGGATGTGTTCAAGCCGTTTTTCCGGCTGGACAGCGCACGCAATCTCGATGCCTCGGGCACCGGCCTGGGGCTTGCCATCGTCAGAGACATCGCCCGTAGCCACGGCGGTAACATCACGCTTGGCGACAGCCCGCTCGGCGGCCTCAGAGCTACGGTGCGTATTCCTGCCTGAAGCAATTCCAGCAAAAGTGTGCAGCGGTTTTGCGTCCGGACTTGCGTAAAACAAAACCCTAGCGTTCGGCCACCGGTTTGACGGGGTCGAACTCATTCAGGTGGACGACGATCCAGCGCCAAAGCGAGACGACCTGCGTCAGCAATTCGCGGCCAAGCGGGGTCAGCTCGTATTCGACGCGCGGCGGTACCTGCGGATAGAGCGTGCGGATGACGAGGCCGTCGCTTTCGAGCGTGCGCAACGTCTGCGTCAGCACCTTCTGGCTGATGTCCTCCACCCGCTCCAGCACTCTTGAAAACCGCAAGGGGCCATCGGCTTCCGAAAGCACGTGCAGGACGCGCAGCGGCCACTTGGCTGCGGCGCGCTCCAGCATCTGCCGCGCCCGTGCATCCTGCTCGTCGCTCATGTTACGGCAAAAGTCGAAGATATCGTCTTTCATCTAAGTTACTTTCAGGTGCGTATAGATCGATAAGGTACCTTCTTTCCAAAAGAAACAATAGCTCCTAAATGAAGCGAGAACCGAAAAGGAGGTTTCCATGTCGAAGGTTTGGTTGATTACAGGAAGCTCGCGCGGCCTCGGGCGAGCGCTGGCCAATGCCGTGCTTGAGGCCGGTGACAAGCTGGTTGCGACGGCGCGCGATCCTGGCCAGCTTGCCGATCTCGTCGAAGCGTATGGCTCAAGCGTTCTCGCGCTGCCCCTTGATGTGACGGATGAGGTTGCTGCAGAAGCGGCGGTGAAGACCGCGGTCGAAACATTCGGCCGGCTCGACGTTCTGGTCAACAATGCCGGTTACGGCAATGTCGCGCCGATCGAGGAGACGAGCCTTGCGGATTTTCGGGCACAGATCGAGACCAATCTCTTCGGCACGATCATTATGACCAAGGCGGCTATCCCGGTCATGCGCGCGCAGGGGGCAGGGCATATCATCCAGTTCTCTTCCGTCGGCGGCAGGATCGGACCCGTGGGCCGCGCGCCTTATGCGGCGGCGAAATGGGGCGTCGAGGGCTTTTCCGAAGTGCTCTCCAAGGAGGTCGGGCCACTCGGCATCAAGGTCACAGTGATCGAACCTGGCGGCTTCCGCACGGATTTCGCCGGCTCGTCGACGGCGATCTATCAAGGCCGCCCGGAATATGCCGAAACGGTTGGAGCCATGGCAGATTACCAGCGCAACTATAACGGCCGTCAACCCGGCGATCCGGCCAGGGCGGCCGCCGTGGTGCTGCACATTGCTTCGCTCGATGCGCCGCCGCTTCGGTTGCTGCTTGGCAGCGATGCGGCTGCGGCGGTGGAAAAGGCGGATGCCGCGCGCATGGAAGCCGATCGCGCCTGGCGTGTTCTCACCCAGTCGACCGATTTCGAGCAGGGAGGGGCAGAGCCCATGCCTTGGGAGAAGAAGGCCGGCTGAGGTGTAGACAAATGAAAAGCGCCGCTCGGTGGCGGCGCTTTTCATCAGAATGGTGTCAGCCTATCAGCTTGCGACGCAGAAGTGGTCGCGGCCGTCATTGCCGACATAGGTGCCGGTCCGCGGATCGAAGCTGCGGTAACGGTAGGAGCAATAACGCTGCCATTGCGGGCTCCAGGGCTCCATTGCACTGACCGGGCGGCCGTACACCGGACGGCCATAGACCGGCTCGGAATAAACGGGCTCGGAGTATACCGGACGCGGCGCGCGGTAAACCGGCGGCGGAGCATATTCCGGCTCATAGACTGGCGGGTCGATGTAGCGGCGCTCTTCATAAACAGGACCGTTATTGGCATTGGCGATGGCAGAGCCGACGATCAGTCCGGTGGCAAGGCCGACAGCGCCACCAACCAGTGCATCGTTGCCGTTGTCGTGGCCATGACGCCAGTAGCGGTCACGTGCGGACGCTTCGCCGATGGCCGAGAGGGTCAGGGCAGCGGCGGTTGCTGCCAGAAGAATGGTCTTTGCAAGCCTGTTCATGGCGTAAAATCCCGGTATCTGGAACCAAGAAGCGGTCCCTTCTCAATGGTTCTGAAGCTAGCGGCGTCATGCTGAATGAAGGCTGAACGACAAAACCCGGCATCGCTGCCGGGCTTCAACTCGAATTCCACGCCTAGGCGAGGATATCAGCCTGAAATCTGAAGATTGACAGCTTTCGGGCCTTTGCCGCGGCGATCTGGCTCCGTGTCGAAGCTTACTTTCTGATTTTCCGTCAGACCGGCCAGGCCGGAAGCCTGAACGGCAGAAATGTGAACGAAGATATCGGCGCCACCCTTGTCCGGCTTGATGAAGCCGAAGCCCTTGTCGGTATTGAAGAATTTTACAGTGCCAGTCTCGGCCATGCCTCAGGTCCTTTTGTCTCCACCCGCCATCCACACGGGCAGCACTACGCTATTGCCTTCTCGCGAAGGCGCTGGCAGGCAATCTTGAAATGTGAGAAAAAGGTCCCCTCTACCTCCGCCGGCTCCAGACAGGACTTAGCGCCTGCTTTCTTGGAACTGGCTGACCGGAATATCAGCGTTTCCGGCTCGCAAATTCTTAAGGACTTCCCATGCTCGCAAAATGCCCGAACGCGCGAAGATTGCTGCGTTTAGGTTTTTTTGGCAAGCAAAAGTTTTTTAACGTGTTCCTAAGAACACACCCGCAGATTTGGCCTGTTTTCGCGAAAGCGCAAAAAATCCTCCGTTAGGAGCAAATGATTAACGTTTTGTATCGTCTGCAATATAAGTTCCGGGCAGATTTTACCAAAAATGCAACGATAGCGCGTCTTATCGATTGCTTAAAAAAAATTCTAGATGGCTCTAACGCCCCACAAATGGACGCGTGTTCAGGCCTGTTGCGAGCGGCGGCGGGTCATTTCAGGCACAAGTTCGACTACAAGCATAGCGATAAACATCAGTGCGCAACCGACATAGCCGAGCGGCGGCATGCTCTCACCCAAAAGCAGTGCGGCGAGCGTGGCGCCGAACAGCGCCTCGGCGGAGAGGAAGATCGCTGCCTGTGACGGCGTGGTGTAGCGCTGGGCGACGACCTGCAGCACGAAGGCAACACCGGAAGAGAAGATGCCGACATAGAGGATTTCCGGTGCCGCCGCGCGAATGTCGGCCAGGCTGACCGGTTCGGAAATGGCGGCGATGACGAGCGCGCAGACTGCCGTAACCGCAAACTGGGCGCTGGACAGGGCGAGCGGCCGGCCGGTTTCGCCAACCGTCGTTCCGGCAAGCGTGATCTGTATCGACCAGAAGACAGCGCAGACGACCGTCAGCAAGTCGCCTGTGGTCAGGGACGAGAGCTTGCCGCCCGACAGCATGTAGATGCCGCTGACCGCCATGATGGCGCCCGGCCAGATGATCCAGTGCGGCGAGCGGCGCAGGAAGAAGACGGCAATCAGCGGCACGAAGATCACATAAAGACCGGTGATGAAGCTGGAATTGGTGACGGTCGTGGTCTGCAGGCCTATCTGCTGTGTCGACGCGCCGCCGAAGAGCGCCAGGCCGATCATCAGATAGAGACCGAGGTGTCTGCGGCTGGTTGCATCCTTTGCCTTGCGGGCTTCGATGAGCGTGAAAGGCAGGGTGGCGAGTGCAGCGATGGCGAAACGCAGGCCGATGAACCAGAACGGGCCGATCGCCTTCATTGCCGTCGACTGGGCGACGAAGCCTCCGCCCCAGATGGCGGCTGCAAGCAACAGAAGGAGGTTCGCCTGAATACGCGTCATTTCCACTCTCGATGTTGGGGAAGCGTCTAGGAGTTTTGTTCAGCGGTTAGCAGTTGCATTTCTTTTCGGCAAGGATGAGGCTCGTCCTTATGGTTCGGGGATGCGAATGAGTGGAATTGGGATTTCTGCTGTTATGCTGGAACGCGCGGTCGCATCGCCCGAGGTCGCGAAATGACGGCAGGATATTCCGGCACGCCGCTCTCGAAGAAACTGGGGCTGAAGCCTGGGCAGACGGCCCTGCTGATCAATGTTCCCGGGAGGCTAATTGAGATCGGCGGGTTCGACGGTTTTGCTTCGGTCGATCGCGCCTTGCCGGGAGTTGCTCAACGACAATTCGATTACATCCATGTCTTCGAAACGCAACGCGCGGTATTGGAAGAGTTGGCGGCGGCGCTGTTTTGCGTGGTCAGGCCTGACGGCATGATCTGGATCTCCTGGCCGAAGAAGAGTTCTGATGTGCCGACCAGCATCACTGAGGATGCGCTACGCGAAATCCTGCTGCCGACCGGACTTGTCGACGTCAAGGTCTGCGCCATCGACGAGACATGGTCGGGGTTGAAATTCATGATCCGCAGGGAATTGCGAGGCTCGCTTTAGCCGGCCCGGTTATCGGCGCGAGAAACCCGGAGCAACTCGCCGTCATCCTCGTCGGTCACCATCAGGAGTGCCCCATCGGGGGCGACGATGACATCGCGGATGCGGCCATAATTGCCTTCGAACATGCGCTCCTCGGCGGTGAAGGCGCCGCTCGCATCCCGCTGCATGCGCGACAGCAACTGGAACTTCAGGGCGGCGACGATGAAGTTGCCGTTCCATTCCGGAAACATCTTGCCGCGATAGATGGCGAGAGCGCCCGGAGCGATCGACGGATCCCAGTAGTGGAGGGGCTGTTCAAGTCCCTGCCTGGCGGTTCCTTCGCCGATCTTGGCGCCGGAATAGTCGCGGCCGTAGGTGATGATGGGCCAGCCGTAATTCTTGCCGGGCTCGGGATTGTTGATTTCGTCGCCGCCGCGCGCGCCATGCTCGACCGTGTAGAGCTTGCCGTCGGCGCTGTCGAAAGTGATGCCCTGCGGGTTGCGGTGGCCTTTGGACCAGATTTCCGGCAGGGCCTTGCGGCCGTCCTTGAAGGGGTTGTCGGCGGGTATGCTGCCATCGGCATTGAGGCGGACGATGGAGCCGGCGTCATCCTTCCAGTCCTGCGAACGGTCGCGGTTGCCGCGATCGCCGATGCTGATGAACAGCGAGCCATCGCCGGCGATCGCGATGCGCGAGCCGTACTGGATGTTGCCGCGGGTAAAGCGCCGCATGGTGAAGATGGGCGTGACGTTCTCCAGGCTTTTTTCATCTGATGACAGCGTGGCGCTGAACACTTCCGTACCGGAACCTCTGTTGCTGGTGGTTGCTGCGGTCAGATAGAGTCTGCGGCTGGTGGCGAAATCCGGGGCAAGCGCGACATCCATGAGACCACCCTGACCGCGGGCGCTGACCTGGGGCACGCCGCTGACCGGGTCGGAGATCTTGCCGTCGCGGATAATGCGCAGCCGTCCCGGTCGCTCCGTGACGATATAGCTGCCGTCAGGCAGGACCTCGACTGCCCAAGGGTGTTCCAGTCCCTCGGCGAGCTTCTCGACACGAACCGAGACTTCCTGCGTCTTTACGATATCCCCGCTCTGGGCAAGGGCGGGACCTGCAAAGGTGGCGAGCAGCGCGGCAAAACGGAATGTCGAAATGGCGTCCATCATAATCCCCGTCGTCAATTCCATGAGAAGGTGGCGCGGGGCATGGGACGCTTCAACCGTATTGGGGAGCCCATAACGGTTTTGTGTTCTCGGGTTGAATGAGAGGAGGTCAGTTGGTCACACGGGGAGGGAAGCGGGTATCGAAGTCAGCATATTGCAGCTCCGCACTCATCATCCTTTGTGTGACGAAGCCGGTGCGCTTCGCTTCAGCCTTCAGGAAAAGCCCGCAGCCGATCAGCGCCATGCCGTAGAAGGCAAGGCACACGATGCCGACGGCGACCAGTTTCTCGATGATCGAAAGTCCGGGGAGGCGGGGTCTCTGCGGTGCTGTCGGCGTTTCGTGGGCCACCGCGGCAGCCATGGCAAGCTCCATGTAGGTCGGCAGCGGCTCGAACACGTCTTCATCATCGTTCCAGCTTGTCCGCCGCGATTTACCGGGCATCGCGCTTGCCTCCGGAAACAACGAGACCCTTGATGCGCCGCAGCCAGATGGCAAAACCGTTCGCGGCGACGAAAGCGGCAAAAAGTACAGTCAGGCCCTGGGTGATCGTCTGGTCGGCATGACTTGGCTGAAGGGCGCTGGAGGCCATGGCCGGTGCTGCTTCGGCGACTGAAAAGAGGCCGAACGTCGCAACGACGCAGCATGCAAAAGCAATGACTGCCACCATCAGCGACAGGGAAACCCGGCTTGCGCGCAGGCGTCCCGCAGCGCGCTCGTCTTCCAGAAACATGGCATACCCTCAATGACCAATGTCGGATGGTGGTAGAATACCGGTTTGATCTCGGCGCTCTCACGACCGAATTGCGGCATGCCGCAGCATTTGTTGCGGCTTAATCGTGGCAAATGGTAAACGGGCGATAACCTTGATTTTAAGGAATAAAACAGAGCCGGCTTCAGAAACTGATTCAAGTTCTTCAGACGCTGAGCGAGCCGACCGCATACGGTCGGCGACGGCCGGTTCAGATTTCAGGGTGCAGCTGAGGCAATTGATCAATAAGAATCATTGTCCCCATCACGCCTTTGCGCTTGAAATGATGTCATACATTGGACATAGAGCTTAGCGCAGAACTCCGGTCCCGGCCTTCTGCCCGTTTCAACCTTGTAGGACCGATATCATGGCCTTCCTTGCCGATGCCCTTTCCCGCGTGAAGCCTTCAGCCACCATCGCCGTCGCCCAGAAAGCGCGCGAGCTGAAAGCAAAAGGACGTGACGTGATCGGGCTTGGCGCCGGCGAGCCGGATTTCGATACGCCCGATAATATCAAGGAAGCGGCGATCGACGCGATCCGCCGCGGCGAAACCAAGTACACGCCGATCTCTGGCATTCCTGAGCTGCGCAAGGCAATTGCCGCCAAGTTCAAGCGCGAGAACAATCTCGACTATAGCTGGGAGCAGACGATCGTCGGCACCGGCGGCAAGCACATTCTCTTCAACGCCTTCATGGCGACGCTGAATGCCGGCGACGAAGTGATCATCCCGACACCCTATTGGGTTTCCTATCCCGAGATCGTTGCCCTTTGCGGCGGCACGCCTGTATTCGTCGCGACGACGCAGGAGAACAACTTCAAGCTCCAGGCTGCCGATCTCGAAAAGGCGATCACGCCGAAGACCAAGTGGTTCATGTTCAACTCGCCGTCGAACCCGTCGGGCGCTGCCTATACGCATGACGAGCTGAAGGCACTGACGGACGTGCTCGTCAAGCATCCGCATGTCTGGGTGCTGACCGACGACATGTACGAGCACCTGACCTATGGCGACTTCAAGTTCGCCACGCCGGTCGAAGTCGAGCCGTCGCTCTATGACCGCACGCTGACGATGAACGGCGTCTCCAAGGCCTATGCCATGACCGGCTGGCGCATCGGCTATGCGGCCGGCCCGATCCAGCTCATCAAGGCGATGGACATGATCCAGGGGCAACAGACCTCGGGCACGACCTCGATCGCCCAGTGGGCAGCCGTCGAAGCGCTCAACGGTCCTCAGGACTTTATCCCTGCAAACAAGAAGATCTTCGAAGGCCGCCGTGATCTGGTCGTTTCCATGCTGAACCAGGCCAAGGGCATTTCCTGCCCGGTTCCGGAAGGCGCCTTCTACGTCTATCCGTCGTGCAAGGGCCTGATCGGCAAGACGGCTCCGTCCGGCAAGGTGATCGAGACCGACGAGGACTTCGTCACGGAGTTGCTGGAATCGGAAGGCGTCGCCGTCGTTCACGGCTCGGCCTTCGGCCTCGGCCCGAACTTCCGCATCTCCTACGCGACCTCGGAAGACCTTCTGGAAGAAGCGTGCCGCCGCATCCAGCGCTTCTGCGGCGCCTGCAAGTAATCGGCGACTGCCAGTCTTATTGAAAAAGCCCGCCAAAGATGGTGGGCTTTTTATTTGCCTGACCTTCTGATTTAACGCGCTGCGAAAATGAATCCACTTGTCGCGTTAAGTCGCTGATTTCAGATTCAAAGTCCGATCGCCGTCAGCATGATGAAGGTGGCGAAGAGGATGAAATGGGTCATGCCTTCGATGGCATTCGTCTCGCCGTCGTTGAGGTTGATGGCGGCGGCAATCAGAGTAATCGCCACCATCACGGTCTGCACCGGCGACATGGCCATGACGAAGGGCTGGCCGGTATAGAGCGCGATCGCTTCCATGACAGGTACGGTGAGAATGACGGTCGACAGCGAGGCGCCCATGGCGATGTTCACGGTCGCCTGCATGCGGTTGCGGAGTGCTGCCCGCAGCGCTGTCAGGATTTCCGGTGCGGCAGAGATTGCCGCAACGACGATGGCGGTCACAGCGATCGGTGCGCCGGTGTCCCGCAGGCCCTCGGTCATGAAGCCCGACATGAATTCGGCAAGCGTGCCAATGATGACGACGCCGATGAGAATGATCGTGATCGAGGTCGCGACCGAACCTTCTTCATGGTGTTCGTCGGGATGTTCCTTTTGCCGTTCCGAGCGCGGATAGCTGTAGGAGAAGAAGTAACTGTGCTGACCGACCTGCATACGGAGGAACAGGCCATAGAGGGCGATCATCGCTATGATGGTGAAGCCGGAATAATAGTGCCATTTGTCATGAGGCACGAATTCCGGAACGATCATCGAGATGCCCATGGCCGTCAGGATCATTACGCCATAGGTCTTGCCCGAGTTGTCGTTATAGGGCTGCTCGCCATGCTTCAGGCCACCGAGCAGAGCGGCAAGGCCAAGAATGCCGTTGATATCGAGCATGAGCGCCGAATAGATCGTGTCACGCACCAGGGTCGGCGAGCTATCCTCGCTGTTCATCATGATGGCGAGGATGATCACCTCAACGGCGACGGCCGAGAGTGTCAGGATCATAGTACCATAGGGATCGCCAACCTTGACGGCCAAGAGCTCGGCATGGTGGGCGACGCGCATGGAGGCGAGAACGATGGTCGCAATCAGCGCCACCGCCGCAGCAAGAGCGATCCCCCTGCCGCCCTCCATCAGCGCATGTTCCAGCAGGTAGGCGATAACCGCGACGACTGCGGCCACGATCAGAAATTTTTCTTCTTTAAGGTGCAATGCCATTTCCGCCACCAGTGCCGATTTTGATTCTTCTGCGAAATCTAGGCCGATGTATTTTCTTCGCAAGCACACCCGTGGTCGATGAAATTTGCAGTCTTCAGCGTTTAATGGAATACTGCCTGTCATACGGCAGCCGGCAAACAGATCGCGGCGTCCTCGAAATCTTCTCAAGCGACCCGCGCTGGAACCGGAGCCGATCCGGAAGCGGACGGATGCGCAAGAAGAAGAGGAGAGACATGCATGGTCAAGGTGGTCTACGAAGTCGTGCCGCATGACGGCGGCTGGGCCTACAAGCTCGGAGACGTCTATTCCGAAGCATTTCCGTCCCATGCCGAAGCGCTGGAGGCTGCCCGTATCGTCGCGGCCGAGCAGCAGGTCGGCGGCGATTCCGCCGAGATCAGCTGGCAGGACGCCCAAGGCAAGTGGCATGAGGAATATGCCGAAGGCGGTGATCGTCCGGAAACAGAGGTCGTGGACGGGGTTTCGAAGAGCCACCCCCCCGAGGTTTCGCCCGAGCCCTGATAGTGTCGTCGGCCTTGCGGCCTCATCGGATGTGTTGTCAGACGCGCGCTTCCGTGCATGACCTGATATAGTTCAGCAGCCCCTTCACCAGCGCGTCGAAGGTGACGCGGCAGCGGGGAGCGGTCTTGAGGCTCTCGTGCATCGCGACCCATGTGCCGAGCGGGATTTCGAATTCTTCAGCCAGAATGTGGACGAGATCGGGGTTCGGACGGACAAGTCCCGTCTGGCAGATACCAATGCCTATACCGGCGCGGATGGCGGCCAGATGCGCGAGATGGTTGCTGGTGCGGAAGGCATAGGTGAGTTCATCTGCCAGCGGGTAGAGTTTGCGCATCATGCGGATATAGGCCGTCTGCCGGTCGAAGCCGATGAGGCGATGGCCGGCGAGCTCGGACATGGTCTGAGGCGTGCCGTGGCGCTCCAGATAATGGCGATGCGCGTGAAAGCCGAGCGGGATATCGCCGATGCGGCGCACCAGCAGCGCATCCTGCTGTGGCTCGGCCATGCGCACGGCAATGTCCGCTTCGCGATTCATGAGGTCTTCCAGCGTATCGGAGGCCGACAGCTCCACCTGCAATCCGGGATATGCTTCCTGCAGATCGGCGATGATCGGCGGCAGCACTTCGATGCCCATCACCTCGCTGGCGCTGATGCGCACGGTGCCTTCCACCGTGTCGCGCCGGCTGGATGCCGTGCGCAGAAGTGCAGCGGCTGTTGTCGCCAGTGTTTCCGCATAGGGTTGCAGATCGAGCGCCACGTCGGTCGGCAGCAGGCCGTTTGACGAGCGGATGAAAAGCTCGGCGCCGACCGCTTCTTCCAGAGCATCAATATGGCGACCGATCGTCGGCTGCGTCAGACCGAGCTCGCGAGCCGCAGCCGAAAGCGATCCGTGGCGGAGTACGGTGAGAAAGGAGCGGTAGAAATCCCAGCTTGGTTCGGTGTCCATATAATTATGTATAGCTATGCAACTTATTTCGTCAATTTTGTTTATCTGCGTATGGACGCATAGTCGTCTCATCGAACAAGGAGATGATCATGAGCAGCGAATATCAGGACAGGAAGCTGGCGCTTGTTCTCGGCGCTACCGGCGGCATAGGCGGCGCCGTCGCCCGCAAGCTGCGCGCGCGCGGCTGGAAGGTGAGGGCGCTCAACCGAAACGCTGCGAAGGGGAGTGAGCAGGGCTTCGAGTGGGTGCAGGGCGACGCGATGAACG
Organism: Hyphomicrobiales bacterium; assembly: GCA_900468805.1. Classification (GTDB taxonomy): domain Bacteria; phylum Pseudomonadota; class Alphaproteobacteria; order Rhizobiales; family Rhizobiaceae; genus Rhizobium. The sequence goes on from UEIF01000017.1 coordinate 191,120, forward strand.
CGGCCGATGTGCGCAAGGCCGCGGAGGGTGCAAGCCTGATCGTCCATGCCGTCAATCCGCCAGGCTATCGCGACTGGGAGAAGCTGGTTCTGCCGATGCTGGACAATACGATTGCCGCGGCCCGCGCCGTCGGCGCTCGCATCGTGCTGCCGGGCACGGTCTATAATTTCGGGCCGGATGCCTTCGGCGTCGTGACCGAGGACAGCCCGCAGCATCCGGTGACGAAGAAGGGCAAGATCCGTGTCGAGATGGAGAAGCGATTGAAGGCAGCTTCTGAAACCGGCATCGGTGTCATCGTGGTGCGGGCAGGGGATTTCTTCGGACCCGGCGCCACGGGCAACAGCTGGTTCTCCGCCGCTTTCGCCACGCCGGGCAAGCCTGTTGGTACCATCAAAAATCCGGCAATGCCCGGCATCGGGCACCAATGGGCCTATCTGCCCGACGTCGCCGAGACGATGGTGCAGCTCGTCGAGCGGGCCGAGCGCCTGCCGGCTTTCGCCTGCTATCACATGAACGGCTTCTGGGATGGCGATGGTCGGCAAATGGCGGAGGCGGTCAGGCGCGTTGCCGGCGGCAAGGCGAGGATCGGCCGTTTTCCGTGGTTCATCGTGCCGCTGCTTGCTCCCTTCATGACTGTCATGCATGAATTGAAGGAGATGCGTTATCTCTGGAAAGTATCGCTGCGCATGAGAAACGACAAGCTGGCCGCCGAACTCGGAACCGAGCCGCACACTCCCATCGACGAGGCCGTTCGGGCGACGCTTATCGCACAGGGATCCCTGCCGGAGGCACGTTCAACGACGACGGCGGCGCTTCTCTCCCATGGCGAGAAGGCAAGTTAAGCGAGTTCGGCAAGCGCGATGCGGGCGACCTTCAGAGGCTTTTCCGCCGAGACGTGGTCATCATCTTCGAGGAACCAGGCGGCGGAAAGGCCGGAATAGGCGACGATCCACTTGAGCAGCCTTGATGGCTCGATATCGGCCCCCTCGGAGACGATCGGAAGCTGACGCCTCAGACGGGCAGGATCCGTTGTGGTCGGCAGGTCTTCGTTGGCGAAGATATTGGCAAAGTCGTAGCCACGTTCGCCATAAAGACGCTTGGGATCGATCGCCAGCCAGCCCCGTTCGCCGAAGTCGAGGATGTTGCGGTGGTGGATGTCGCCGTGAAGAATGCTGAGCTGCTGCGGATCGGCCAGCAGGGCGCTTGCGATCTTCCAGCACTCGGCAAAGGTGCCGCCGTGGGTGAGTGCAGCTGGCTCCAGATCGCGGAACCAGCGCTTTAACGGCGTAGAGTCGTGAAGGGGTGTCGGGCGCGGCGTATGCAGCTTTGCCGCTGTGCGGACCATGATGCGGCTTGCCTCGTCATCCTCGCCCTTCATTGCCATCTGCAGCAGCGAGCGTTTATCCGCAGCGCGTTCCAGCAGCACCGCGTCATCCTCCTGGGCATAGACGTGAGCCGCGCCATCGCCGTTCCACCACTGCATCAGCAATGCGCCTTCGCGCTCGCTGCTGTGGGTTGCGACTTTCAGCATGGCTCTATTGTCCCGCCAGATGACCGGCAGGAGGCGGCTTGAATGGGTGATGATGGGTTCGCCGTCTGTTGTCAGCGACCAGCGTTCGAGATAGGGCGAGAACATGAGCCGCATGCTAGCGGTGACTCGCAGAAATGGAAATCCCGCCGGATGGCGGGATTTCGTTTCGTGAAAGATCAGGCGACCTTTTCGAGCAGCGGATAGTCAATATAGCCCTTGGCGCCGCCACCGTAGAAAGTGGACTGATCCGGCGTGTTGAGCGGCAGGTTCTTTTCCAGACGCTCGACGAGGTCAGGATTGGAGATGAAGGGCTTGCCGAAGGCGACGAGATCGGCCTTGCCGGTTTCGACGGTTTCGATCGCCATATCCCTGACGTAGCCGTTGTTGACCATCCAGGCAGCCTTGCCGCCGGCCTTTTCATAGGCAGCGCGCAGCGCCTTGTAGTCGAAGGACGGGTTGTCGCCCTGGCGATAATCGCGCTCGCCTCCGGTCTGGCCTTCCACGACGTGGATATAGGCCAGATCGTACTTGGCGAGGCCTTCGATAACATGGGTGAAGAGCGCCTGCGGGTTGGAATCATAGGATTCGCCCGAGGGCGTGACTGGCGAAATGCGGATTGCGGTGCGGCGAGCGCCGATTTCCCTGGTTACTGCTTCGACGACCTGGAAAGTGAAGCGGGTGCGGTTTTCGATCGAGCCGCCATATTCGTCGGTGCGGTCGTTGACGCCGTCGCGCATGAACTGATCGAGCAGATAGCCGTTGGCACCGTGGATCTCGACACCATCAAAGCCAGCATCGATCGCAGCACGGGCCGCCTTGCGATAATCCTCGATGATGCCGGGGATTTCGGAGGCCTCGAGCGCGCGGGGCTCGGAAGTATCGGCGAAGGCGCCGGTGCCATCAGCGTTGACGAGATAGGTCTTCGCCTTGGCGACACGGTTCGTCGAGGAGACCGGCTTGCCGTTATCAGGCTGCAGCGTGGTGTGGGAAATACGGCCGACGTGCCACATCTGCACGACGATCTTGCCGCCTTCGGCATGGACTGCATCCGTCACGCGCTTCCAGCCGTCGAGTGCTTCCTTGCTGTAGAGGCCGGGAACATCGGCATAACCCTGGCCCTGATGCGTGATGGCGGTCGCCTCGGTGATGATGAGGCCGGCACTGGCGCGCTGGCTATAATATTCGACGTTCACGTCATTCGGTATTGCGCCCGGCGAGCGGTTACGGGTGAGCGGCGCCATGACGATATGGTTCTTGAGGGCAATATCGCCGATCTGCGTCGGCTGGAAAAGCTTGGCCATGAAAGGTCCTTTCTTCTTGGGGGGATTACTCGGCGGCAGCGGGGGCGCTCTGCGCCCGGCCGGAGAGATAGGTGAGAACAGTGGCGGCAAGGCCGATGAGGGCCATGGCGGCTGCGGCGAGGGGAATGCGGGTGAGATCGAGGCCGGCATCGATGACCATGCCGCCGACCCAGGCGCCAAGAGCATTGCCAGTGTTGAAGGCGCCGATATTGATGGTCGAGACGAGGTTGGGCGCATCCTTGCCGAAACCCACCACGCCGACCTGCAGGGCGGGCACGGCTGCAAAGCTTGCCGCTGCCCACAAGAAGAGGGTGATTTCCGCCGGGATAAAGAAGCGGCTCGTATAGAAGAAGACTGCGGAGGTGAGGGCGATAGCGGCAAAGACGCCCGCGAGGGTGGCGCCAAGACGCCAGTCCGCCAGCTTGCCACCGATAAGATTGCCGACCGTCAGACCAAGGCCGATCAGGAACAGTGTCCAGGTGACACCTTCAGGCGAGACGCCGGTGACGTCACGCAGCAACGGGGCGATATATGTGAACAGCGTGAACATCGACGCCGAGAAGAAGACGGTGACCGACAGCGCCATCCAGAGGCGGCCATTCCGCAGTGCGGCGATCTCTCGCAGGATGCTGCTCTGCTGTTCCTTTTTGTCTTTTGGCAGGATTGCGATCAGGCCGGCGATGGTGACGATGCCTATGACAGTGACCACCCAGAAGGTGGAGCGCCAACCATAGGCTTGACCGATCGCGGTGCCGAGCGGGACGCCCAGCACATTTGCCAGCGTCAGGCCGGTAAACATCAAGGCCACGGCGCGGGCCTTACGGTCTTCGCTGACGAGATTGGCCGCCACGATCGAACCGATGCCGAAGAAGGCGCCATGGCAAAGGGCGGTAACGATGCGAGCGATCATCAGCACCCAGTAGTTAGGGGCAATGGCGCAGAGCAGGTTGCCGGCGATGAAGAAGGCCATCAGCATGATAAGGGCCGAGCGACGCTTCAGCTTGGCGGTCGAGACTGCCATGATGGGAGCACCGAGTGCGACGGCCAGCGCATAACCCGTCACCAGCCAGCCGGCCTCAGGGATGGTGACAGAGAGGTCGGCTGCGACTTCCGGCAGAAGGCCCATGATGACAAATTCGGTGGTGCCTATCGCAAAAGAGCTCAAGGCAAGAACGAGCAGGGCAAGGGGCATGATTACAGATCCTGCGTTAGCTGCTGGAGGAAGGTCGCGATCGTTTCTTCATTGCGCTTGTAGAAGATCCATTGGCCGACGCGCTTGCTGGTGACGAGGCCGGCGCGGTGAAGGGTGCCCAGGTGCGCAGACACCGTGGACTGGGAAAGGCCGCAGCGTTCGAACTGGCTGGCGCAGACGCCCATTTCAAACGGGTGTTCCTGCGTCGGAAAGTGCTCTTCCGGGTTCTTGAGCCAGTTGAGGATGTCCATCCGGGCAGGGTTGGCCAGCGCCTTGAGAATCTCGTCTTTGTCCATCGTCGTTCATCGAAGTATAAATCGGATTTTCTCGATATATGGATCGACGATTTTCGATATGCAAATCACGGAGGCGTGAGCTGGAGTTTTTCTCAGGCTGCTAAAAAAACGGGCAAAAAAAGAGGGCCACCGGAAAAACCAGGGCCCTTTTAAGTGTGAAGGTCAAAAACCTCCAGAGGGGAACAGCCAACGCGGTGGCACTGGGAGAGAAACCACCAAATGCATCAGCTATGTGCGATATGGTGCTTCCTTGTGCAGCTTTCAATAGTTTTTTGTGCATGCCAGCTATGCACTGCACAAATTTTTCCGCATTGCGGTATCTGCCGACAAAAATTGAGGCAAAAGGTAAAATTCAGGCAAAAAAAGAGGGCCACCGGAAAACCAGGGCCCTTATAAGTGTGAAGGTCAAAAACCTCCAGAGGGGAACAGCTAATGCGGTGGAACTGGGAGGAAAAGCCACCATGTGCATCAGCTATAAGCGATATGGTGCTTTAATGAGCAAACGGCAACCCTTTTTTGTGCATGTCAGTCATGCGTGGGCTGCATGATTTGAAATTCATTCCATAAAAATGGAACTCAGAAGTTCCAGTTGCGGGCCTTGCTGACGATGAAATCGCGGAAAGCCTTCAGCTTGGCGGCGTTCTTGATCTCGTCCGGATAGCAGAAATAGGTGTCGAAGGAGGGAACGTCTGCATTGATCGCCAGCTGGATCAGACCCGGGTCTCGGCCGACAATATAATCCGGCAGGCAGGCGATGCCGATGCCGAGCAGGCAGGCGCGCTTGATCGAGGTCTGGCTGTTGATCTGCAGATGCGGAATGCGCTTGTTGTCCGACGAGCGACCGGCGATTTCCAGCCAGTTGACGTCGAGCAGGTAGTTCGGCGCTGGTTCGCCGAAGGTGATGATGCGGTGGTTGTCGAGATCTTCGATCGTCTGCGGCTCGCCGTGGCGGTTGATGTAGGAGGGGGCTGCATAGACGTGCATGTGCACGGTGAAGAGCTTGCGCTGGATGAGATCGGACTGCTGCGGCTGGCGAAGGCGGATGGCGCAATCGGCATGACGCATGTTCACATCCACTTCCTCGTTGTCGAGGATGAGCTGGATCTGAACGTCAGGATAGAGCTGCAGGAATTCCTGGATCTTGTCGGTCAGCCAGCCCTGGCCGAGACCGACCGTGGTGGTGACGCGCAGCTTGCCGGACGGCGTTTCCGTCGTCTCGGTCAACTGCATCTTCACGGTTTCGAGCTTCAGCAGCACGTCATGGGCGGTGCGATAAAGCAACTCGCCCTGTTCGGTGAGGATCAGGCCGCGCGCATGGCGGTGGAAGAGCTTGGTACCCACATCCTGCTCGAGCGCGCTGACCTGACGGCTGATCGCTGACTGGGACAGATGCAGCTTGTCGGCCGCATGCGTAAACGATCCGGCTTCGGCAGCTGCGTGAAAAATACGCAGCTTGTCCCAGTCCAATGGCATTCCCCCACCCCTCATGCCACTATTACTCCGCTGCTACGGCAACGGGCATATGGCCCGTCAGATAACGTTCTGCCTCGAGGGCGGCCATGCATCCCAAGCCTGCGGCGGTGATCGCCTGGCGGAATGTATCGTCCGTCACGTCGCCTGCGGCATAGACACCCTCCAGGCTGGTCGCAGTCGAATCCGGTGCGGTCCAGAGATAGCCATTGTCCTTCAGCTTCAGTTTGCCCTTGAAAAGTTCGGTTGCCGGCGCGTGACCGATCGCCACGAAGACGCCGTCAATGACCACATCCGTGACGACACCGGTGCGCGTATCGCGCAGGCGAGCACCGGAAACGGACGGCGGCATGGGGGGCTTTGCCGGCGTGCCCGTGATCTCGGCGACCTCGGTGTTCCAGAGAATCTTGACGTTCTCCTTGGAGAAAAGGCGTTCCTGCAGGATCTTTTCCGCGCGGAAGCCGTCGCGGCGGTGCACGACGGTGACCGACTTCGCGATGTTGGAGAGATAGAGCGCTTCCTCGACGGCGCTGTTGCCGCCGCCGACCACGATCACATCCTTGTTGCGATAGAAAAAGCCATCGCAGGTGGCGCAGGCAGAAACGCCAAAACCCTGGAAATGCTGCTCGCTTTCGATACCGAGCCACTTGGCCTTGGCGCCTGTCGCGATAACAAGCGTATCGGCGGTCCAGACCTGGCCGCTATCGGTGCGGGCAACGAAGGGGCGCTGGTTGAGATCGACTTCGGTCACGAGGTCGTTGACGATTTCGGCGCCGACATGCTGGGCCTGCTGCAGCATCTGATCCATCAGCCAGGGACCCTGTATGGGGTCGGCAAAGCCCGGATAGTTTTCGACGTCGGTGGTGATCATGAGCTGGCCACCCTGTTCGAGACCGGCGATCAAAACCGGTTTCAGCATGGCGCGCGCGGCATAGACCGCTGCCGTATAACCGGCAGGTCCGGAGCCGATGATGAGCACCTTGGTATGGCGGGCAGACATGGAATTTCCTTTCGACTGGCAGGATGCGGCGGCTAAGAGGCGAATAAGGCCGTTTCGCGATCCCATCGCCATTTATGAACGACCAATGCTTTTATTCAAGGGCAGCCTTGCATTACCAACAAGGCAAATACAGGCGATGTGCAAGATTCCGTCATCCGGCTGAAACTTTCTTGCGTATTCCGTGGCTTTATATAGAAGCTGCCCGCGGGGAATTAAAGAAAGGCCTAAGCGTGGTTCGCGCTGAACTTGACGTCATCGACATAAAGATATTGCGGGAACTGCAGTCAGATGGCCGCATGACCAACGTTGAGCTTGCCGACCGGGTGGGAATTTCAGCGCCGCCCTGCCTGCGCCGGGTGCGCAAGCTCGAAGAGGCTGGTGTCATCGAAGGATACCACGCGATGCTGAACAGCCCGAAGCTCGGGCTCGATCTCGTCGCCTTCTGCATGGTCGGCCTCAAGCATCAGTCCGAAGCCAATCTAAAGGCCTTTGCCGCTGCCACCGCCGAGTGGTCGCTGGTGCGCCAGGCATGGATGGTTTCCGGCGACAGCGATTTCCTGCTGCATTGCGTGGCCCAAAACCTCACCCGCTTCCAGGACTTCGTCATCGAAGTGCTGACGGCCAATGAGCATGTCGATACCGTGCGCACCATGCTGACGATCCGGCAGGTGAAGAAGCTCGGGCTCGTCGAACTGTAATCCAAAGCGTGTCGCGATCTTCCAGATCCGCTTGCCATGCTTTAGGTCCTGTTTTCCCATGTCATTGTCGTAAAACCGCTACACACTTTCGCGTGAGATGCTCTGGCCTCGCCAGGCCTTGCTCAGCCAATCGGTATTGCCGATCCGGCGGTACCATTTCTGTCCGCCACCTTCAAAAGCCTCGCTCATTTTCGGATTGCCGGCGAAGACGACGATCTTCGCATCCGGCGGCAGTTCGGGATCGCGCCAGAAGCTCTTGAAATGACGCGGCACGCAGGCGTTCTTGAAGCTCACGCACCATTCGCGCGGCCAATATTGCAGGTTTCCATGTGCTTCCAGCTGCGCGCTCTGGAACTGCTGGGAAATCTCGTATTTCGACATGGCCGCCACCGGATCGGCGAGGTAGGTATCGAGAATATAGGCGTGGGCGCCGATCTCATAGCGGAAGACCGAGCTGTTGCCGACCGAGGCCAGGAACTTGTCGCGGGCGGGCTTGAGTTTGCGTAGCGGCTTGGCGCGGAAGAGATCGTCGTCGCGGATGATGAGGAACGTGCCTGGGTGCTGAAAGAGCGGTTCCAGATCGTCGGCGATGACAAGGTCGAGATCGAGGAAGAGGGCGATGCCCTTGAGATCGGCAAGTTCGCGGCGGAAGAGCGCCAGCTTCTGCCAGCGACGATCCTTGGATCCGGCCGGCAGGCCAAGCTCGGGCAGCGGAAAGGTCTCGATGCCTCCGTCGAGGCCTGTTGCGTTGTCGGTAAAGCAAACGAAACGGTGCGGGCGCTTCAGGTGCCGTTTGACGCCGCGGTAGAGATTGTTGACGTATTCGGCACCGTAGAGCGTTCCCCACTTCATGCAGAGCACGTTGACCAGGTTTTCGTTGTTATTTGCGGTCGACATCTACCTGTCCCTACTTCCCTGATATGTCCGTTGCCAATGGGATGACGAACGGCTTACGCGCCGAGAAGTTGCTGGTAAATCCGGTTGATCGCTGTCGCTTCCTTTTCCAGCGCGAAATTTTCCCGCACGTGCCGCAAGGCTGCCTCGCCCTGTATAGCGGCGAGGGCGGGATCGGCAAGATAGGTTGCGATGGCCGCCGTCAGTGCGTCGCCATCGCCTGATGGTACGATGATGCCGTTCTCGCCGGACGCGATCATTTCGGCATAAGCGCCGGCGTCAGAGGCTACAACTGCTGTTTTCGAAGCCATGGCCTCCAGCGGCGTCAGGCCGAACCCTTCGTTGCGAGAGGGTGCGACATAGAGCGTCAGCCGGCGATACCAAACCTTGATATCAGGTACTTCACCGATGAAGACGATGCGATCAGTAAGCCCTGCTGCAGCAATGTCTGCCTTTAGCTTGTCGGCGAATGCTGTGTGCTCAGGGGTGACACGGCCGGAAATGACCGCTGTCCAGTCCGGATGTTGCCGCAACAATGCGATCATTGCCTGGACGAAAAGGTCCGTGCCCTTCTGATGGCGCACGCGGCCGAAGCAGCCGACGAGGTAACGGCCGGGCAGGCCGGTTGCGGCTATCGTGTCGTCAGCCCCCTCGGGCGGATGGAAAAGTTCGAGATCGACGCCGTGCTGGATGACTGTGTGCGGCACCTTGAGGAAGGAGCCGGAACGGCTGCTGGTGGCGATGACCGCATCCATCTGACGGATAAGCCAGCGGGTATAGGACGTGTGGCGGCGCTGGGCGGCTGAGGTGAAGACGAGCTTCAGCGGCATGCGCAATACCTGCCGCATCAGGATACCCGCCGCCATTTCATTGTTGCGGCGCGCATGCCAGACGCGATGGCGGCGCCCGGCGGGCGTACGCCAGAGGCCTGATAGCTGCGGCCATTTCAGGCGCGGAAGCTGTGGCGGAAGACCGGGGCCGAGGGCTGCGATCCTGATCCCCAGCCGGATCTGGCAGGGGATCAACTGAACAATCGTGGACGTAACGCCGGAGAGCCGGCGTTTCAGGTTGGGCGCGATGATCTCGACGTCACTGATATCCGGCACTGGCTGCTCTCGCGGAGAAAGGCGCGGGCGATCAGCCCCAGGAAACGGAAAGGATTTCGTAGGCCTTCGAACCACCAGGGGCGTTGACTTCGATGGAGTCGCCGACTTCCTTGCCGATCAGCGCGCGAGCGATCGGGGAGGAGATGGAGATACGGCCCTGCTTCACGTCGGCTTCCTGATCGCCGACGATCTGATAGGTCTTTTCCTCTTCGGTGTCCTCGTCGACGAGCTTCACCTTGGCGCCGAACTTGATTTTGTCGCCCGACATCTTGGAGAGGTCGATTATTTCGGCGCGCGCCGTCAGGTCTTCGAGCTCGGCGACGCGGCCTTCATTGTGGCTCTGTGCTTCCTTGGCGGCATGGTACTCGGCATTTTCCGAAAGGTCGCCATGGGCGCGCGCTTCCGCAATTGCCTCGATGATTCGCGGGCGCTCCTCCTGCTGACGCCAGCGCAGTTCTTCCTGCAACTTGACGAAACCACCCTGTGTCATCGGTACCTTATCAACCATTTTTTCGTCCTTCTCTCCCTGCGTCCACAGTTCTCGCAGACACAAAAGAAAACAGGTCCCGAAGGGAACTTCGGAACCGTGCTACAATCTTGGTTCGTCGGTTATAGCAGATCGGCACGCGCAATTTCCATAAAATTCGTATCGAAGGTTTCGACCTCACCCAGAAGTACCTGCTTTTGAAAGGAAGTTGGGTGCCGACCTGCTTCTCCGTCTTGATTTTGCCATCGTGAACATTTAGTGAACATCCTTATGAAGAAGTCGCTTAAAGAACGATTGGCGATCCTTTCCGATGCCGCCAAATATGACGCTTCCTGCGCCTCAAGCGGCACGGTCAAACGCGATTCGACGGCATCAGGCGGATTGGGCTCGACTGAAGGTGCGGGAATTTGTCATGCCTATGCGCCGGATGGACGATGCATTTCGCTCTTGAAAATCCTGCTCACCAATTTCTGTATCTATGACTGCGCCTATTGCATCAATCGATCTTCCAGCAATGTCGAGCGTGCCCGCTTCACACCGGAGGAGGTCGTCTGGCTGACGCTGGAATTCTACCGGCGCAACTATATCGAAGGGCTGTTCCTCTCTTCCGGCATCATCCGTTCCTCCGATCATACGATGGAGGAAATGGTGCGCATCGTGCGGGAATTGCGGGTCACCCATAATTTCCGCGGCTACATCCATCTGAAATCCATTCCCGATGCCTCAGCGCACTTGATCGAGGAGGCGGGCCTCTATGCGGATCGCCTGTCGCTCAACATCGAGCTGCCGACCGATAGCGGCATCAGCCGGTTTGCGCCGGAGAAAAAGCCCGCCAGCATCCGCCGCTCGATGGGCGATCTTCGGCTGAAGATCGAAGCGGCGGACGAGCCGACGCTGCAGACGAAGAGGCGCAAACGGTTCGTGCCGGCCGGCCAGAGCACGCAGATGATCGTCGGGGCCGATGGCGCTAATGATGCGACGATCCTCTCCACCAGCGGTCAGCTCTACAGCAGCTACGGGCTCAAGCGCGTCTATTATTCCGCCTTCAGCCCGATCCCCGACAGTTCGAAGAACCTGCCACTTATCAAGCCGCCGCTGATGCGCGAGCATCGGCTCTATCAGGCCGATTGGCTCTATCGTTTTTATGGATTTGGCATCGACGAGATCACCTCGACGCAGGGCGGCGGCATGCTGGATCTCAATCTCGATCCCAAGCTTGCCTGGGCGCTCGGCCATCGCGGCGATTTCCCCGTCGACGTCAATCGCGCCGATCGCGAAAAGCTGCTGCGGGTGCCTGGGCTAGGCACCAAGACAGTGAAGGCGATCCTAAGCGAACGGCGGCAACGTCGTCTGCGGCTCGAGGATTTGTCGCGGCTCGGCGTGTCGATCCGCAAGGTGCAGGCCTTCATCACAGCCGAAGGCTGGACGCCGCACCGGCTGGTCGATCGGCCGGACTTGCGGGCCATGTTCGAACCGCAACCCGAACAATTGTCGTTGCTTTGATGCGCCGGGTCGTGCTGGAGGGCAGGGGCGATTTCGAGGAGTGGCGCAGGGCTGCCCGTGCTTTTGCGGCGGCCGGAATTCCGCCCGAGGAGATCGACTGGCAGGAGAAAAGCAGCGAGAGGGGCTTTGCCTTCCAGCATGATGCGCTGCCGCCCGATCCACCCAGCAACGGCAAGCCGATGACTGTCCCGCCTGCCTTTATGGCACTGGCCGAAGCGGTGATCTGCCATAGTGATCGCAAGCGCTTTTCATTGCTCTACAGCCTGCTATGGCGCTTGCAGGAGAACCGGCATCTGCTCGATCTGGCCTCGGATGAAGAGGTGTCTCGCGCCCGACTGATGCAAAAGAGCGTGCATCGCGACGCCCACAAGATGACTGCCTTCGTCCGCTTCAAGGAGGTTGCGACACCAGACGGCAGGCGGCGGAAATTCATCGCCTGGTTTGAGCCGGATCATTACATCGTGGCGCGCAAGGCACCTTTCTTCCAGCGCCGTTTCACCGACATGGACTGGTTGATCGTCACGCCGAAAGGATCGGCTGCCTGGGATGGCGAGCGGCTGACAACAAGCAATATGCCCTGCCAAAAGCCCGATATCAGCGATGCGACCAACGATCTCTGGCGCACCTATTACGCCAGCATCTTCAATCCGGCTCGGCTGAAGGTTAAGGCCATGCAGGCCGAGATGCCGAAGAAATACTGGAAGAACCTTCCCGAAGCCGATCTCATTCCGGGCCTGATCGCCGAGGCGGAAGCAAAAGTCCTCGCCATGGCCGAGCGTGAAGCGACCATGCCGCTTCCCTATCATAACCGTATTCAGGAAGCGGCGTCCCGGATGCCGGTGCCACAAATGGCGCCAGTCGGGACGCTGGAGGCATTGCGCGAGGAGGCAGCCGTCTGCAGTCGATGCCCGCTGCATGCGAAGGCGACGCAGACCGTCTTCGGTGAGGGTCCTGCCGATGCGGAGATCATGTTCGTCGGCGAGCAGCCGGGCGACCAGGAGGATCTTGTAGGCCGACCCTTCGTCGGCCCGGCCGGAAAGATTTTCGACGAGGCGATCACTGAGGCCGGCATCGACCGGTCGAGGCTCTATGTCACCAATGCTGTGAAGCATTTCAAATACGAGCCGCGTGGCAAGCGGCGTATCCACCAGAAGCCCAATATGGGCGAAGTGCAGTATTGCCGCTGGTGGCTGAAGCTGGAACTCGATCTGGTGAAGCCAAAACTGATCGTGGCGATGGGCGCGACGGCGCTGTTTTCCCTGACCGGTGAGAAGCAGAAGCTGGGGGATGTCCGCGGGCGCCCGATTGCGATGGAGGAGGGGCGATCGCTCTTCGTCACCGTGCATCCCTCCTATCTACTGCGGATTCCCGACGAGGAGAGGAAGGTGCAGGAGCTTGCCCGCTTCCGGCAGGACATGAATCTGATCAGGCATTTGGCGGCCTGAGTGCAGAAAGTGATTCACTGCGTTCCAGTGTTTTTGAAGAGGACGAGGATATGCTGCTCCCGATCCAAGAGCAGCAAACTCGGGGTATGTTCCGGACGAGGAGGCAATGCCTCCTTGCGGATCAGAAATAGCTCTGCAGCGGGCGGACTTCGAGGTTGCCGGCCTTGAGCGCCTTGATCGCCTGAGCGGCAGCTTCGGCGCCGGCCATCGTGGTGTAATAGGGCACCTTCTGCATCAGCGTGGCGCGGCGCAGCGACTTGGAGTCCGAGATCGCCTTGTTGCCGTCGGTCGTGTTGATGACCAGCTGGACCTGGCGGTTGCGGATGGCGTCCTCGATATGCGGACGTCCCTCGAGAACCTTGTTGATCTTGGTCGCCTCGATGCCGTTCTCGCCGAGGAAGCGGGCAGTGCCGCCCGTCGCCAGCACCTTGAAGCCCTGTTCGACGAGAATGCGGATCGCCGGCAGAACGCGGGTCTTGTCTGCATCCCGTACGGACACGAAGACTGTGCCTTCACGCGGCAGTTCGACGCCGGCGCCGAGCTGCGACTTGGCGAAGGCCAGCGCGAAATCGGTGTCGAGACCGATGACTTCGCCGGTAGAGCGCATTTCCGGGCCAAGCAGCGTATCGACACCAGGGAAACGGGCGAAGGGGAAAACGGCTTCCTTGACGGCGATGTGCTTGAGCGCGCGCGGATCTGGCTTTTCGCCATAGGCCGCGAAGGTCGCATCGAGCTTCTCGCCGGCCATGACGCGGGCGGCGATCTTTGCGATCGGCGCGCCAATGGTCTTGGCGACGAAAGGCACGGTGCGCGAGGCGCGCGGGTTGACTTCGAGCACGTAGACCGTGCCGTCCTTGATGGCGAATTGCACGTTCATCAGGCCGCCGACATTCAGCGCCTTGGCCATGGCCTTGGCCTGACGTTCCAGCTCGTCGAGCATCTCGTTCGAAAGCGTGCGGGGTGGCAGCGAACAGGCGCTGTCGCCCGAATGGATGCCGGCTTCCTCGATATGTTCCATGATGCCGGCGATGTAGACGTCGGTGCCGTCGGAGAGGCAATCGACATCGACTTCGATAGCGTTGCTGAGATAGCTGTCGAAGAGCAGCGGGTTCTTGCCAAGCAGGGTGTTGATCTGGCCGGTCTTGTCGTTCGGGTAGCGCTGCTTGATATCCTCGGGCACCAGTTCCGGCACCGTGTCGAGCAGGTAGCTCTGCAACTGGCTTTCCGCATGCAGGATCTGCATGGCCCGGCCGCCGAGCACGTAGGAGGGGCGCACGACCAGCGGGAAGCCGATTTCGCTTGCGACGAGGCGGGCCTGCTCGACGGAATAGGCGATGCCGTTATTCGGCTGATTGAGGTCGAGCTTCATCAGCAACTTCTGGAAGCGGTCGCGGTCTTCGGCGAGGTCGATCATGTCGGGCGCGGTGCCAAGGATCGGGATGCCGTTCTTTTCGAGCGCTTCGGCGAGCTTCAGCGGCGTCTGGCCGCCGAACTGGACGATAACGCCGACGACTTCGCCGCTTTCCTGCTCGGCGCGGAGGATCTCGATCACGTCTTCGGCCGTCAGCGGCTCGAAGTAGAGGCGGTCAGACGTGTCGTAGTCGGTCGAAACCGTTTCCGGATTGCAGTTGATCATGATCGCTTCATAACCGGCATCCTTCAGCGCAAAGGCGGCATGGCAGCAGCAATAGTCGAATTCAATGCCCTGGCCGATACGGTTTGGGCCCCCGCCGAGGATGACGACCTTTTTCCGGTCTGAGACCTGGGCTTCGGAGCGGGCAATGCCGACGAAGGGCGTCTCGTAGGTCGAATACATGTAGGCGGTCGGCGAGGCGAATTCGGCAGCGCAGGTATCGATGCGCTTGAAGACCGGGCGAACGTTCAGCGCGTTGCGAACTTCGGCCACTTCCTTCGGACGCTTGTTGGCAAGCGTCGCCAGACGCGCGTCGGAAAAGCCCATCGCCTTCAGCATGCGCAGGTTTTCGGCATCACCGGGCAGGCCGTGCTCGCGAATGCGGGCCTCCATGTCGACGATGTTCTTCAGTTGGGCGAGAAACCACGGGTCGATCTTGCAGCCTTCGTGTACTTCTTCGATGCTCATGCCCTGGCGTAGTGCCTGGGCGACCATGCGCAGGCGGTCGGGCGTCGGCGTGCCGATTGCGGCGCGGATGGCGTTCTGGCTGGATTCGCCTTCTTCGACGCCGGGGATTTCGATTTCGTCGAGGCCGGTAAGGCCGGTTTCGAGGCCACGCAACGCTTTCTGGAGGGATTCGGCAAAGGTGCGTCCGATAGCCATCACTTCGCCGACCGACTTCATCGCCGTCGTCAGGACAGGCGAGGCGCCGGGGAATTTCTCGAAGGCGAAGCGCGGGATCTTGGTGACAACATAGTCGATCGACGGTTCGAAGGAGGCGGGGGTAGCGCCGCCGGTGATGTCGTTGTCGAGTTCGTCCAGTGTGTAGCCGACGGCGAGCTTGGCCGCGACCTTGGCGATCGGAAAGCCGGTGGCCTTCGATGCCAAGGCGGAGGAGCGCGATACGCGCGGGTTCATTTCGATGACGACGAGGCGGCCGTCCTTGGGATTGACGGCGAACTGCACGTTCGAGCCGCCGGTCTCAACGCCGATCTCGCGCAGAACCGCGATCGAGGCGTTGCGCATCATCTGGTATTCCTTGTCCGTCAGCGTCAGCGCAGGGGCGACGGTGATCGAGTCGCCGGTATGGACGCCCATCGGGTCGATGTTTTCGATCGAGCAGATGATGATGCAGTTGTCCGCCTTGTCGCGGACGACCTCCATCTCATATTCCTTCCAGCCGAGCACCGACTCCTCGATCAGCACTTCCGTGGTCGGCGAGGCATCGAGGCCGCCGCCGACGATTTCGAAGAATTCCGAGCGGTTGTAGGCAATGCCGCCGCCGGTGCCGCCCATGGTGAAGGAGGGGCGGATGATGGCCGGCAGGCCGACGACGTCGATCGCCTGCGCGGCGATTGCCATGGCATGACTGATATAGCGCTGCTTGCGGTCGGTCTCTCCGAGGTTCCACTGGTTTTCGAGTTCGTCGAGCGCCTTGTCGAGTTCCGGACCCGAGAAGCCCTCGCGCAACTTGGTGCGTTCGGCCTCATGCGTCTTGCGGTCGGCATCCTTGATGTCGGTGGCGTTGGCCAGCATCGATTGCGGCGTTTCGAGGCCGATCTTGGCCATCGCCTCGCGGAAGAGGGCGCGGTCTTCGGCCTTGTCGATCGCGGCAGGCTTTGCGCCGATCATCTCGACGTTATAGCGGTCGAGCACGCCCATGCGCTTCAGCGAAAGAGCGGTATTCAGTGCGGTCTGGCCGCCCATGGTCGGCAGCAGCGCGTCGGGGCGTTCCTTGGCGATGATCTTGGCGACGACCTCAGGCGTGATCGGCTCGACGTAAGTAGCGTCGGCGAGGCCGGGATCGGTCATGATCGTTGCCGGGTTGGAGTTGACGAGGATGACGCGGTAGCCTTCCTCTTTCAGCGCCTTGCAGGCCTGGGTGCCGGAATAGTCGAATTCGCAAGCCTGGCCGATGACGATCGGTCCCGCGCCGATGATGAGGATCGATTTGATGTCTTGGCGCTTCGGCATGGGCGATATCCATTTCTAGCTGCGCAAAAAGCCGGCCAGGGTGGGAGGGCACCGGGTCGGGTCGCGCATTGAGGGTCTTTTCAGGCTAGAAGCGGCTTATAGGCAAATGTTTTTGCAAACGGAACCCCATAAATCACGGAATCGACAGGAATCCCGGATCGCTTTTGGGGGCCTATTGCCCGGCAGGTATCGCCAACGTGCGAATCTCGCCGCCGGGGGCCGGATTGGCGATCGCATTGGGCGTCTGTTCGAGCGTGATCCGGCGCGAAATCAATGGCTCAACCTTGATCGCACCCGTCGCGATGAGATCGGCAGCGCGCTGGTGCGTGAAGGGGTTGAGGAAAGAGCTGACGAGGTTTACCTCGCGGAACAAGAGGTCGAAGGGTTCGATCTCTATCTTTGCACCTTGCGGCATGATGCCAAGGATGACGGCAGTGCCGCCGCGTCTTGCGAGCCGTGGTGCCTGTATCATTGTTTCCGGCACGCCGGCGCATTCGAAGACGACGTCGGCTCCGCCAGGAAGCAATCCGCCGTCGCCGGTAATGCCGCTGATGGTATCCGCCTGCGACGGGTCGACGGTCGCGGTGGCACCAAGTTTTTCAGCGAGCGCGCGTTTGTCCGCATTACGGGTGACGAGAAGAATGCGCGTCGCACCGGCAAGCCGGGCAAGCTGGACGGTGAGCAGGCCGATCACGCCGCCGCCGAGCACGATGACGGAAGCGCCGGTCCTGATATTGGCGAGATCTACGGCGTGCAGGCAGCAGGCGAGAGGCTCGCAAAAGGCGCCGTGCAGCGGATCGAGTTCGAGCGGCAGCGCGAATGCCTGGCTTTGCGGCATGCAGACGTATTCAGCGAAACCGCCGTCGCGGTGGATGCCGATCGCCTGCAGGTTCCGGCAGAGATTGACGCGGCCATTGTGGCACTCCTCGCAACGGCCGCAGGCGATATTGGGATCGCCGGTCACGCGCATGCCGGAACGGAAGCTGGTGACCTCGGGTCCGACCGCTTCGATGATGCCGGCGAATTCATGGCCGAGGGTTACCGGTGGATGGGAGGGGAATTCGCCGAGGAAAAGATGCCGGTCGGTGCCGCAGATGCCGCAAGCTTCGATGCGCACCAGCAGGTCGCCCGGTCCGGGAACGGGCTTTTCGACCTCGCGCATATACAGTTTTCCGGTCGCTTCCAGGCGCACAGCTTTCATCGACATCCTCCTGCAGATCTCCTCACCATCAGGAAGCGGGAAAGCTGGAGTCGCGTCAAGCAGTTGCCGGCATTTCTTCAGCCGAAGCGTCGGCGGGGCCGGAAGCTGGCGGGCGATCCTTGCCGCGCGGCGGCACGATATCCACACGCATCGCCGGATCGTATCGGGCATGTATTTCGGCGGCATCGTCGTTGCGGGCCTTGCCACGCTGCTGCCGGGCCGGTTGATGAATGCGGTCGCCTTCTCCGGCAACAGCTGGCTGGCCGCAGCGGTGTTCGGGCTGGTCGTCGCTGCGATTTTTGGCGCTATCCGCTTTCGTGCGCGCCGCAGCCGGGCGGCGTGAGGAAGCGGCTGGAATTCGTCCTCGCACCGGATATATAACTTACTCCTGAGAGCATGCATGGCGCGCATCGCCGGGGAGATCGAAGATGGAATGGAAAGGCCGGCGTCAGTCCGACAATATCGAGGATCGCCGTGGCGATCCCTCCGGTGGTACGGGACGCAATCCCTTCGGCCGCGGTGGCGGCTTCAGTTTTCCATCGGGCGGCGGTGTCGGCCGTCGCGGTGGCGGGCTCAGCATCGGCATGATCATTTTCCTCGTCGTCATCTACCTGATCTTCAAGGCGATGGGCATCGATCTCATGCAGGTGATGGATGGCGGTGGTGGCTCGATGGGCGATTCTGGCTATTCGCAGAGCGAATCTTCCTCACAGGCGCCCGCAAATGACGAGATGACGGCCTTTGTGCGCACGGTTCTTGCCGAGACCGAAGATACCTGGCATGGCATCTTCCAGTCCCAGGGCAAGGATTACGAAGAACCGCGCCTCGTGCTCTTCTCCGGCCAGACGCAATCAGCCTGCGGTTTCGCCTCGGCTGCGACTGGTCCCTTCTATTGCCCCGGTGATCACAAGGTTTATCTCGACACGGCCTTCTTCCAGCAGCTTTCCGACCAGTTCGGCGCATCCGGCGATTTCGCCGAAGCCTATGTGGTCGCCCATGAGGTTGGCCACCATGTGCAGAACCTGCTCGGCATCCTGCCGAAGTTCAATCAGGCACGCCAGAGCATGAGCGAGGCCGACGCCAACAAGATGTCGGTTCGTGTCGAACTGCAGGCGGATTGCTTTGCCGGTATCTGGGGCAAATATACGCAGCAGAAGGGTATTCTCGACGCCGGCGATCTGGAGGAAGCGCTGAATGCCGCCCAGCAGATCGGCGACGATACGCTGCAGAAGCGCTCGCAGGGCTATGCCGTGCCTGAGAGTTTCAACCACGGCACGTCGGCCCAGCGCGCGCGCTGGTTCAAGCGCGGTTTCGACAGCGGACAGCTTGCGGCCTGCGATACATTCTCCAACCCGATCTGAACGGGACATCCGGCACCCGACTCGAGAGCAGGGTGCCGGTCAGCCGGGGCAGCTTACCTTTCGCTGTCCATGTGCTTGAGTTGGGCCTCCGGATAACGGGCGCCCCTGGCGGCCCCTTTCGGCACGGCGCGTTCGATGGCAGAGAGATCGTCGGCGGTGAGCTCGACTGCGCGGGAGCCGAGCGCTTCCGTCAGGCGGTCGCGGCGGCGGGCGCCGACCACCGGCACGATATCCTTGCCCTGTGCCGCCACCCAGGCGATTGCGACCTGGGCGACCGAGGCGCCCTTGAGAATGGCGATCTTCCTGAGTTCTTCCACCAGAGCGAGGTTCTCATCGATATTGCCGTCCTGAAAGCGCGGGCTGACGGCGCGGAAATCGCCTTGTCCGTGCTGGCCCTTCTGCCAGTGGCCGCTGATGAGGCCGCGCGACAGCACGCCATAGGCGGTGATGGAAATACCGAGTTCGCGGGTCGTCGGCAGGATTTCATCCTCGATGCCGCGGGAAATCAGCGAATATTCGATCTGCAGGTCGGCGATGGGTGCCACGGTGGCGGCCCGGCGGACCGTATCGGCGCCGACTTCGGAAAGTCCGATATGGCGGACATAACCCGCCTTGATGAGATCGGCGATGGCACCGACCGTTTCCTCGATCGGAACGTTCGGATCGAGGCGGGCGGGACGGTAGATATCGATGTAATCGACACCGAGCCGCTGCAGCGTATAAGCGAGGAAGTTCTTCACCGCGATCGGGCGGGCGTCGTAACCGTTCCAGCCATTCGAGGGATCGCGCAGCGCGCCGAACTTGACACTGATGACGACGTCCTCGCGCTTGCGGCCTTTCAGCGCTTCGCCGATCAGCATTTCATTGTGGCCCATGCCATAGAAATCGCCGGTATCGAGCAGGTTGACGCCGACATCCAGCGCGGCATGAATGGTTGCAATGCTTTCAGCGCGATCGGACGGACCGTACATGCCCGACATGCCCATGCAGCCGAGGCCGATGACCGAAACTTCCGGGCCGGTCTTTCCCAAACGATAGGTCTGCATCTTCTTCTCCTTCAGCGCCCCGATGGCGTCTTCGGATGCGGTTTTATCGCTGTTAACTCTGTGCGATAATCCGGATAGTTTCGAACAGGCCGTACGGGTCAATGCACAATGGACGATCTTCCCCTCAGTGATCTGGATGCCTTTGCTGCAATTGCAAGGGAGCGCAGTTTTCGGTCTGCGGCCCGCAAGCGCGGCGTTTCCGCTTCCTCCTTAAGCGATTCTCTGCGGCGCTTGGAAGAACGGCTCGGCGTGCGGCTTCTCAACCGCACGACGCGTTCCGTGACACCGACGGCAGCCGGAGAGCGGTTGCTCGAACGGCTGTCCCCGGCGCTTTCGGAAGTCGCTGCCGCGCTTGGTCAGCTCGACAGTTTCCGCGATAATCCGGCGGGCACTCTGCGGCTCAATGTGCCAAGCATAGTCGTGAAGCTTTTCATGGCCGGACTCGCCGCACGGTTCCTCGCGCTCTACCCGCAGATCACGCTGGAGATCATAGCCGACGATAATTTCATCGACGTGCTGGCCGCCGGTTTCGATGCCGGTGTTCGTTATGATGAGAGGCTGGAACGCGACATGATTGCCGTGCCAATCGGCCCACGCCGGCAGCGCTATGTGACGGCTGCCTCTCCTGCCTATCTCGAGAGGCGAGGCGTGCCGCAGCACCCGCGGGATCTGCTGGAGCATAGCTGTATCCGCCATCGCTTCCTGAGCGGCGCCTCTCTTGCATGGGAGTTCGAACGCGGCGATGAGACGCTGGTCATCACTCCGTCCGGCCCGATCATCGCCAATGCGGCGGAGATGGAAATTGAAGCTGCGCTTGCCGGGCTTGGCGTCATCCACACGTTCGAAGAGCTGCTGACGCCCGGCATAGCGGATGGCCGGCTGATGCCCATTTTAAGGGAATGGGGTAGCGAATTTTCCGGCCCCTTCCTCTATTATCCGAGCCGCCATCACATGCCCGCGCCGCTGCGGGCTTTTGTGGATTTTGTGCGGATGGAGCAGCGGAAAAGTGTCTGAACCATCTGTTTTGGCGGCCCCGCCATCAAAACATTGAAATGTTCACGTATTGTTTCGGCTATTTCAATCGGCTATGTCATACACTCGGCGACGAGATCGTCTTTTCAGAAAATACCGGCTGTAGAGATGTCTCATGCTTGATCCGAAATTCGTTCGCCGCGGCCTTTTCCTGGTCTTCATCATTCTCTTTCTGGATATTATCGGCATTGCCATCATCATGCCGGTGCTGCCCGTTTTTCTGGAGGAGTTGACGGGTGGCACGGTCAGCGATGCGGCCGTCGACGGCGGCTGGCTGATGCTGATCTATTCGCTGATGCAGTTCCTGTTTGCGCCGCTGCTCGGAAACTTGAGCGACCGTTTCGGGCGCCGCCCGATCCTGCTGCTCTCCGTGCTGACCTTCGCGTTCGATAATTTCATCTGCGCCATTGCCACCAGTTACTGGATGCTCTTCGTCGGCAGGGTGCTCGCGGGCATCAGCGGCGGCAGTTTCGCCACCTGCTCGGCCTATATTGCCGACATCAGCAATGAGGAGAACCGCGCCAAGAATTTCGGCCTGATCGGCATCGCCTTCGGTGTCGGTTTCACGGTCGGCCCCGTCATCGGCGGCTTCCTTGGCGAGTTCGGGCCGCGCGTGCCGTTCTTCGGTGCGGCCGCGCTTTCCTTCATCAATTTTGTCGCCGCCTGTTTCCTGCTGCCGGAAACGCTGGAAGCGAAGAACCGCCGCACCTTCGAATGGAAGCGAGCAAACCCGCTCGGCGCTTTGCGGCAGATGCGGCACTATCCCGGCATCGGCTGGGTTTGCCTCGTCATGTTCCTGTTTTTCCTCGCCCATGCCGTCTATCCCTCGGTCTGGTCCTTCGTCTCGACTTTCCGTTACGGCTGGAGTCAAGGGCAGATCGGCCTGTCCCTCGGCATCTACGGGATCGGCGCAGCTCTCGTCATGGGACTCGTTCTTCCGCGTGTCGTCCCTGTTCTCGGTGAATGGAAGACGGCGCTGCTTGGCCTGTGTTTCTCGATGACCGCTCTCACAGGCTATGCCTTCGCCTGGGAGGGCTGGGTCGTCTATGTCGTGATCGTATTGACGGTCATGGAGAATGTCGCCGATCCGCCGCTTCGCAGCATTGCGGCCGGCAAGGTGCCGCCTTCGGCACAGGGCGAGCTGCAGGGCGCGCTCACCAGCATCAGCAGCATCACGACGATTATCGGCCCGCTGATCTTTACGCAGATGTTCGGCTATTTCACCAAGCCGGACGCGCCGGTCACCTTCGCCGGTGCGCCCTATCTCTTGGCAGCGTTTTTCATTCTTTTCGCGGCAGTTGTATTCCTGATGCGGGTGACGACGGCGAAGACGCCGGCAGGCGCTTTCAACGCCGCGGAGTGATCTATCAAAATCAGTGAAGCCATGATGAATTTTTCAGCATCTGCCCGTTTCAGGGTGGTTCTTTGCGCTATTTTGCTCTAAGGCGACAGGATATTTGCCGTAATATGGCCCAAACAGATTCAATTACAGGAAGAGTGTCATGGACACGCCGATCGAGGTGCGCGCCGCCGCGCCTGCCACCGACAACCGCTGGTCTGCGCATTTCCGCGCCACGCTGATGCTGGGCGTGCCGTTGATCGGTGCCCAACTGGCGCAGTTCGGTATCGGCATGACCGACGTCATGATCGTCGGCCAGCTCGGAGCCGAGCATTTGGCTGCCATGGTGCTTTCGGCGCAGTTCCTGTTCACGATCCTGATCTTCGGTTCGGGTTTTGCGATTGCCGTCATTCCGATGGTGGCGCAGGCCTATGGCCGCGGCGACGTGGTGACGGTGCGCCGGTCGCTGCGCATGGGTATCTGGGTTGTCATCTGCTACTGGCTGCTGATGCAGCCGGCCTTCTTCAATTCCGAGGCGATCCTGCAGTACTTCGGTCAGAAGCCGGAGGTCGCGAAGCTCGCCCATGGCTATATCGTCATCGGTCAGTTCGGCGTGCTGCCGGGCCTGCTCTACAATGTGATGCGCGCACTCGTCAGCGCCATCGGCAAGGCCGGCGTCATTCTCCAGGTCACCATCGCCATGCTGGTGCTGAATGCGATCGGCGCTTACATCCTGGTGCTCGGTCATTTCGGCCTGCCGGTCATGGGCCTTGAAGGTGCTGCCATCGTATCCGTTGCGGTGCAGGCGGCCGGTTTCCTGTTCATTCTGTCCTACGTGCAGAGCAGGGAGGAGACGCGGCGCTACGAGATCTTCGTGCGTTTCTGGAAGCCGGACTGGCATGCCTTCTTCGAGGTCATCCGCTTGGGCTTGCCGATCAGCATCACCATCCTTGCCGAAGTCAGCCTGTTCACCGCCGCCTCGCTGCTGATGGGCCATATAGGCACGATCGAACTTGCAGCCCACGGCATTGCCCTGCAGTGGGCTTCGATGGCCTTCATGATCCCGCTCGGTCTTGGCCAGGCAGCAACCGTCCGCGTCGGCGTTGCGCACGGGCAGGGCGATCACGCCGGTCTGGTGCGGGCTGCGATCACCGTGCTGATCATCGCCAGTGGTGCCGCGATCATCGGCAGCATCATCTTCGCGACCATACCGCAGGTTCTCGCGCGCCTGTTCCTCGATGTCAGCCTGCCGGAGGCGCCTCAGGTGCTGGCCTATGCCGGTCCGCTGATCATCATTGCCGGCCTCTTCCAGTTCGTCGACGGCCTGCAGGCAATCGCCAGCGGCTTGTTGCGCGGACTGAAGGATGCGCGCGTGCCGATGATCATGGCGCTGATCGCCTATTGGCCGATCGGTTTCTTCCTCGCATGGGCCTTTGCCTTTCCGTTCGGTTTCGGCGGGCTCGGCATCTGGTACGGCTTCCTCGTCGGCCTTGCGGCCGCGGCCGCCATGCTCTGCGCGCGCTTCTATATCCTCGTTCGCCGGGAAGGGGTCGCGGCCGGCGCGTAGGCCGGCCGTTTTTTTGTCAGGCAGCCACTGGCTTGTAGCTGGCGAGATCGGCGCGAATGCCGAGGCGCGCAAACATTTCCTGCGGGTCGAAATTGGCCGCCTTGTGGACTGCGGCGACAACTGCCCGCACACGCTCGACAACATCGGCGCTTTCCCACTCGGCAACTGTTACAAAATTGAATTCGCCGGGGCCGGCAACCTGTTCCAGCACCGCATGATTGACGAAGCCTTCCTGGGCTTCCAGCACCTTATGGGTCATCATCACTTTGACGAGAAATTCCTCGCGCGCCGCAGCCGGCACGACGAATTTGTCTATTCTGTAGAAAGCTCCGCTCATCCAGTTTCTCCTGCATCTGATGTGTTGCAGGCACTTCTGTAATTCCTCAAGTTATGTTGAGGTCAATATGCGGACAAAGAAAAAGGCCCGCTTGAACGGGCCTTGAACTGATATCAGCGTTCGGCGAGTGCCGGTTCGCCCTTCTTCTCGCGCACCATGTTGACGAAGCGGCGGAAGAGGTAGTGGCTGTCCTGCGGGCCGGGCGAGGCTTCCGGGTGGTGCTGGACGGAGAAGACCGACTTGCCGAGAACGCGCAGGCCGCAATTGGTGCCGTCGAACAGAGAAACGTGAGTCTCCTCAACACCTTCGGGCAGCGACTTCGTATCGACCGCGAAGCCGTGGTTCATGGAGACGATCTCGACCTTGCCGGTCGTGTGGTCCTTGACGGGATGGTTTGCTCCGTGATGGCCCTGGTGCATCTTCTCGGTCCTGGCGCCGAGTGCCAGGCCCAGCATCTGGTGGCCGAGGCAGATGCCGAAGACCGGGACATCGGTGCTGATCAGTTCCTTGATGACTGGCACGGCATATTCGCCTGTGGCGGCCGGGTCGCCCGGGCCATTCGACAGGAAGATACCGTCCGGCTGAAGGGCGAGCACATCCTGTGCACTCGCCGTTGCCGGCATGACCGTGACCTTGCAGTCGAGACCGGCGAAGAGGCGCAGGATATTGCGCTTCACGCCGTAATCCAGGCAGACGACATGATACTTGCTGTCAGCGGCGGCGAGTTCGCCGTAACCTTCGTTCCAGATCCAGGGGGTCTGCGACCATTGCGAGGACTGCCCGGACGACGCGATCTTGGCAAGGTCGAGGCCTTCGAGGCCGCTCCAGGCCTTGGCTTCTGCCTTCAACGCGTCCACATCGAAGTTGCCTGTGGGGTCATGGGCGATAACGGCGTTCGGAGAGCCGTTTTCGCGAATCCAGGCGGTCAGCGCGCGCGTGTCGATGCCGCAGAGGCCGACGATGCCGCGGGCCTTAAGCCAGGCGTCGAGATGTTTTGCGGCGCGATAGTTCGAGGGTTCTGTGATATCGGCCTTGAAGATCACCCCGACTGCGCCGTGGCGGGCAGCCGGCGTCAGGTCTTCGATGTCTTCTTCGTTGGTGCCGATATTGCCGATATGGGGGAAGGTGAAGGTAACGATCTGGCCGAGATAGGAGGGGTCGGTCAGGATTTCCTCGTAACCGGTCAGCGCGGTATTGAAGACCGCCTCGGCCTGGACCTTGCCGGTGGCGCCGATGCCCTTGCCTTCGATGACGGTGCCGTCGGCGAGAACGAGCAGGGCGGTCGGCTTTTCGGTTGTCCAGGGTGCTGTCGCGGTCATCTTCATCCCGTTTCCGGCGGGCTCTTGCGTTCGGTAACGCTGGCCGGCCATTTGATCTCGCAGGTGCAGGCGCGCGGCTTTGGCCGCGTTTGACGCCTGATCACGAATTTTGGTGCAGGTGGCGGTAGATAGCCACGCTCTTTGCCTAGGTCAATCTTTGTACCGCAGATTGCTGCACTTTTCCTGCTGATATTGCCGGGATTCTCGCAATTTATTTGATCCCACGCATCAGCCTGGTTTATGAAGCGCCATTCTAAAGCGGCGGTCCAAGAGACGGATTCGTCGCTCCAGGTTTTTGTTCAAGCATCGGACCACCCGAAAACCGCTTCGCACTTTTCGGTGCGATGCTCCAGAAGGAGTAACGACATGCTGCGCGATCAACTCAGCACCCAGCTCAAAGAGGCCATGAAGGCGAAGCAGACGGAGCGTCTTGGCACCATCCGCCTCATCCAGGCGGCGATCAAGGATCGCGACATCGCCAATCGCGGCGTCGGCAAGGAAGAGGCTGGTGACGACGAAGTGCTGCAGATCCTCGCAAAGATGGTGAAACAGCGCGACGAGTCGGCAAAGATCTACGAAGAGAACGCCCGTCCCGAGCTTGCAGCCAAGGAGCGTGCCGAAATCACCTTTATCCAGGACTTCATGCCCAAGCAGCTTTCCGACGACGAGGTGCGCGCCAATATTGCTGCCATCATCAAGGATGTCGGCGCCGAAGGCCCGAAGGACATGGGCAAGATAATGGCTGCCCTGAAAGAGCGCTACGCCGGCCAGATGGACTTTGCCAAGGCCTCCGGCACCGTCAAAGAGCTGCTGAAATAAGACGTCTTGCCTGCGGTTGTTCTTCGACCGCAGGCCCAAGCACCGTTTCGGCGCCAGCGTCGATAATGGCGAATTTCGCCGCCTGATAATTCCAATATTCGAGCACGAAGCCGCGGGAGAGCCAGAAATCGCCCTTTCTCGGCGGCTCGGTCCAGCCCACGCTTCCCATATCCGCCGCCTGCGTGAGCAGGCGCTTCAGGTGCGTATTGGAAATCATGAACTGATCGCGTATCTCGCGCAGCGACAGTGGACCGACGGCGACGCGGTCGGCGGAACGGGGAAAGTCCGGCAGGCGCGAAATCAGATAGTCCATGACGAGGCCGCCGGAATTGGCCCAGTTGAAGAGGTTGAAGGTGGCGCCAGGGTCACGGACAGCTTCGGTCTCGATGATCTTTCTGGCAATGACCGGCTGCAGGCGCGCGATCAATTTGGGATCGGTCGTCAGATTTTCCGCGCGGCTGCCGCCATCGAGGCTATCGAGAATCATCAGGTGGGCGGTCAGCCATTTGGTGAAATGGTGTTCGGCCGTTTCCGTCGGTTCGAGAAAGCGGGTGCGTTTGTCGTCGCCCGGAACGGGGCGCAGGAAGCGATAGGCCAGCATTTCCTGCACGAAGGCGGCTGCGGTGTTGCGGCTGGCGATCTTGTTCTGGATGACGAAATCGATGAAACGGCCAGAGTAAAGGCCGCGCTTCTCATCACCGGGATAGCCATAATAAAGAGCGAAGCCCGCATGCGCCATCAACCAGCGCTGTTGTGCTGCGAATATCGATGCAATACGCGGGCTCTCGCGATAGATCGCGAGCATTTGATTGGCACAATGAAGAATTGCAGCAAGAAAATTATCATCGGCTGCAAGTTTTTCTGCGGTGTAGGCCATAGCGCTGTCCAGGAGTTTTGCGCATTCATTTGCCACGCCTATTGGAAGTGTCAATGCTTTTGTATTTTAGGGGTTAATCAGTAAGGTAAAGCTCAATAAAAGCCACGGCGAAGAGCCCTGAGCATTTCCGGTTTTCTCCGAAAGACGGAAATACTCCGTCTCTTTGCTTTTACGCAATTCCGGACGCAAAACCGCAGCGCACTTTTGCTGGAATTGCTCCCAAAAATAAGAAGGCAGGAGCTGGGGGCGCTCCTGCCTTCTTGCTCTTTGCTTCCGTCAGCGACGCAGGGTCGAAACCCAAGCCGGCGGGTATTTGCAAAGGCACCCTTGCGAGGCGGCGCCGGGGGTAGGGATGGTGCCTCGCTCGGGGATCGCTTTGTTGAGAACGAACTTATTGCGACGCCCCGGCTTATTCAAATTACAAAAATATAATAATCCCGAATCCGACCTTCCGGATCGTGAATACGGACGCGCGTGGCGCTCTTCCGGGAGGGCAGTCCAAACTGGCCATTTCTTTTTTAAATGATTGTTTTTACTTTGTCTTTCGAAGCGACGGGTTCTCGCAGCGTGGATGAAACCAGTGCCTCGAAAATTGAGAGATGTCAAAAATGTCGCACCCCCCTGCGCGATCCCGATAACGCGTTGTTGAATGGCGGCGGCAAGCGTTTGTGACAGTGTCTCCCGCCCTGTGAAAAGCGGGACTTACGGCAGAAGTTTCGTGGCGCGGCGCGGCAAAGCTGCTTATATGGAGGTTCTGCAAGAGGTAGAGATGCGCTTTTCCCCCACCTTCCTGGACGATATCCGCGACCGCGTTCCTATATCGAACGTGATTGCGCGGCGCGTGAGCTGGGACAAGCGCAAGACCAACGTTTCGCGCGGCGACTATTGGGCCTGCTGCCCCTTCCATGGCGAGAAGTCGCCGAGCTTCCACTGCGAAGATCGCAAGGGGCGCTACCATTGTTTCGGCTGCGGCGTGACCGGTGACCATTTCCGCTTCCTGACCGAACTCGAAGGCCAGAGTTTCCCCGAAGCCGTACAGACGATTGCCGACATGGCCGGCGTGCCGATGCCGGTTGCCGATCCGCAGATGGAAAAACGCGAGAAGGAGCGCACCTCGCTTCTCGACGTCATGGAAATGGCGACGCAGTTCTTTCAGGACCAGCTGCAGACGGCGAATGGCGCGCGAGCACGCGCCTATCTGCGCGAGCGCGGGCTGACAGGCCGCACCATCGAGACCTTCCGGCTGGGTTTTGCGCCTGACAGCCGCAATGCGCTGAAAGAATTTCTGGCGGGCAAGGGCGTGCCCAAGGAGCAGATCGAGGCCTGCGGGCTTGTCGTGCACGAGAATGTGCCTGTTTCCTACGACCGGTTCCGCGACCGCATCATGTTCCCGATCCTGTCCTCCCGCGAGAAGGTCATTGCCTTCGGCGGCCGCGCCATGTCGCCGGATGCGCCGGCGAAGTACCTCAATTCGAATGAGACCGAGCTCTTCCACAAGGGCAATGTGCTTTACAATTTCGCTCGTGCACGCCGCTCGATGCAAGGGGCGAATGGCGAGGGCACCATCATCGCCGTCGAAGGCTATATGGATGTCATCGCGCTGCATCAGGCGGGCATCGAGAATGCCGTGGCACCGCTCGGCACGGCGCTGACCGAAAACCAGCTCGACCTGCTCTGGAAGATGACGTCGCAGCCCGTACTCTGCTTCGATGGCGACGGCGCCGGCATTCGCGCCGCCAACCGCGCCGCCGATCTGGCGCTGCCGCATCTGAAGCCGGGGCAAAGCGTGCGTTTCGCGGTGCTGCCCGACGGCAAGGATCCCGATGATCTCGTGCGTCAGGACGGCAGGGCACCTTTCGATAAGGTCATGGTGCAGGCAAAACCGCTGTCGGAGATGCTCTGGGATCGCGAGGCGAGAAACGGCACTTTCGATACGCCGGAAGCGCGCGCCGAGCTGGAAGCGCGGCTGAAACAGCTCGTTGCCGTCATTGGTGACGAGAATGTGCGCCGCCACTACCAGCAGGATATGCGCGACCGGCTGAACAGCTTCTTCCAACCGCAGTTCCAGAATCGCGGCGGCGATCGTCGCAACTTCGGTGGCGGCGGCAATTTCGGTGGTGGCAGCAATTTTGGTAGGGGCGGCAATTTCCGTGGGCAGAAGGAGCAGGGCGGGAAGGCCGGAGGACCTCGAACGCAGGCGTTCGCATCGGATCGCCTGACCCGTTCGGGCCTCGTGCGTGGCCATCAGGAAAATGCGGCGCTCCGTGAGTGCGTGCTGGCGCTGACTGTCGTCAACCATCCCGCGCTGATGCTCGACGACTATGACGAGATCGCTGCCATCGATTATGACAATCGCGATCTGCAGAAGCTCTGGTCGGCGATGCTGGGAGCGGCTGCCATTGTCGCGGGGCCGCATCTGACACGTGATTACCTGTTGGAATGCCTCGATGTCGCCGGCTTCGGTTCGCTCCTGAAGAACCTCGATCAGCAGGTGCGTAATGCCCGGCTCTGGACGGCCACAGAGCAGGCAGCGATGGAAGATGCCCGCGAGGGTTATCGCCAGGCGCTTGCCTTCCACAAGCGTGCCAAGGATCTGCGCTGGCAGAAGATCGAACTGGAGCGTGATATCGCGCAAGCGACGGAGGCGGGCGACGATGCCGAGATCGATCGGCTGATGCGCGCTTCACAGGAAGTCCATTTCGAGGCGTTGCGGCTTGAGAACCAGGAAGCCATCATCGATGGCTTCGGTGTGCTCTCCGGCCGCGTCAAGGGCGCTGCGAGCCACTGATGCAGCAGACCGAACGCAACGAACCGCCGCTCTCCGCATCGGACGCCCTGTTTGCGGGCCCGGCCCAGCCGCTTGACGTATTGAAGCGCATTTATGGCTACCCCGCCTTTCGCGGGCGTCAGCAGGAAGTGGTGGAGCATGTCGTTGCCGGTGGCGATGCAGTCGTGCTCTTCCCGACCGGCGCTGGCAAATCGCTCTGCTTCCAAATCCCTGCACTTTGTCGCCAAGGTCTCGGCATCGTCGTTTCGCCGCTGATTGCGCTGATGCGTGATCAGGTGGAAGCGATGAAGCAGCTCGGCATTCGCGCCGCCGCACTCAATTCCTCCATTTCTCGCGAGGAATATGTCGCGATCCGCCGTGCTATTTCCTCTGATAATCTCGATCTGCTCTATGTCACACCGGAACGCATCCTCACGGATGGTTTTCGCGAAATTATCAGCAATGCGAAGATCGCGCTTTTCGCCATCGACGAGGCGCATTGTGTCTCCCAATGGGGCCATGATTTCCGGCCGGAATACCGCGAACTCGGCAGGCTTGCGGAGCATTATCCCGGCGTGCCGCGCATTGCACTGACGGCGACCGCCGATCCGCATACGCGGGAGGACATTATCGAGCGGCTGATGCTCGACAATGCCGAGGTCTTCACGACGAGCTTCGACCGGCCGAACATTGCCTATGAGATCGTCGAGCGGGATCAGCCGCGCCAGCAGCTCTTACGTTTTCTCGCCGGCCACAAAGGCAATAGCGGTATCGTCTATTGTCTGTCGCGCGCCAAAGTCGAGGATACGGCGGATTGGCTGAACACACAGGGTATCCGGGCACTTGCCTATCATGCCGGCATGGACCGGGCGCTGCGCGACGCCAACCAGGATGCTTTCCTGAAGGAAGAAGAACTCTGCCTTGTCGCCACCGTTGCCTTCGGCATGGGCATCGACAAGCCTAACGTGCGTTACGTCGCCCATCTCGATCTGCCGGGCTCTGTCGAGGCCTATTATCAGGAGACGGGCCGTGCGGGCCGCGACGGCCTGCCCTCCGAAGTCTGGATGGCCTATGGCATGGCTGATGTGATCCAGCGCCGGCGGATGATCGATGAGGGCAATGCGGCAGACGAGATCAAACGCATAGAGCGCGGCAAGCTGAATGCGCTGTTGGCGATCTGCGAGACGGCGTCCTGTCGGCGACAGGCGATCCTGGCGCATTTCGGCGAGGCGCATGGCGGCAAATGCGGCAATTGCGATACCTGCGTGAAGCCGGTCGAAACCTGGGACGGGACGGAAGCTGCGATCAAGGCGCTGGCCGCTATCTACCGCACCGGCGAGCGTTTCGGGGCAGGCCACGTGATCGATGTGCTCATGGGCAACATCAATGAGAAGACCGAGCGCTTCGGACATGTCGGTATGCCGGTCTTCGGCGTCGGCAAGGATATTCCGGCGCGCACCTGGCAATCCGTCTACCGCCAGCTTCTGGCGATGGGGCTGGTGCGTACCGATCACGAAGCTTTCGGCGCCTTGAAGCTGGAGCCGGAGGCGCGTTCAGTCTTCAAGCGTGAGCGGGAAGTCTTCTTCCGCAAGGATCGCGCGCCTTCCGAGCGCCGGGCGAAAAAGACCGAGCGTGCGGAGCGCAGGACCGGGCTTTCGGGTGCAGATGACACGCTCTTCGAGGCGCTCAGGGCCGAGCGCATGTCGATCGCCAAATCGCTCGGCGTGCCGCCCTATGTCGTCTTCCCCGATACGACGCTGATTGCCTTTGCCACCGAACGGCCGCGCAGCCGCAAGGAACTGCTTGGCATTTCCGGCGTCGGCCAGTCGAAGCTCGAGCGCTACGGCGACGCCTTCCTCGATATCATCCTGTCTCACGATGAATAGCGCGGCTATGTAGGCTTTAGCCTTGCGACCCCAAGATGCCATATTCTTGAGAGGATGACGGGTGTCTTACAGTTGCTCTCGGGAGGATCGTCATGAGCCAGAATATCTATGATACGGCGGAATTCTTCGCCGGATACAGCGTCATGCGCCGCTCGATCGAGGGGCTTGATGGCGCTGCTGAATGGCCGGCGGTTCAGGCGCAATTGCCGGATCTCACGGGCAAGCGCGTTGTCGATCTCGGCTGTGGTTTCGGCTGGTTTGCGCGGTATGCCCGTTCAGCCGGTGCCTCAAGCGTGCTCGGTCTCGATATGTCGCAGAAAATGATTGCCCGGGCGAAGGTGGATACGCGGGATGAGGCGATCACCTATGGGATTGCCGATCTCGAAGAGCTGCAACTGCCGGCAGCCTCGTTCGATTTTGCGCATAGTTCGCTTGCATTTCACTATGTCAGCAACTTCGTGCGGCTCGTTGCGATGGTTCACCGAGCGCTCGTTCCCGGCTCGCATTTCGTCTTTACGATCGAGCATCCGATTTTCATGGCACCGCGCAATGCCGGCTGGAGCACCGATAGTGAGGGACGGCGCATATGGCCGCTCGACAGCTATGCCGTCGAGGGAAGCCGGACGACGGACTGGCTGGCCAAAGGTGTCGTCAAACAGCATCGCCGCCTCGGCACGACAATCAACACGTTGATCGCTGCCGGCTTTACCATCCGCCATGTCGAGGAATGGGCGCCGAGCGAGCCGGATCTCGCCGAACATCCTGAGTGGGCCGAGGAGCTCGACCGGCCTACCTTTCTGCTTGTCACGGCAGAGCGTTGAGCAAGACAAGCCGATGGCGATGTGCTAACCGACGCTCAACGGGAAACATCAAGAGAAGGGCCTATAATGACCTCGAATTTCCTCTCGCATCTGCGCAGCGAACTCGCCGCTCTCAAGGATGCCGGTCTCTATAAATCGGAGCGCGTCATTACCTCCAAGCAGGCCGGCGAAATCGCCGTTGCCTCCGGTGAGCGGGTGCTGAATTTCTGCGCCAACAACTATCTGGGTCTGGCCGATAACGAAGAGCTGGCGGATGCGGGCAAGAAGGCGCTCGACCGGTACGGCTACGGGATGGCCTCGGTGCGCTTCATCTGCGGCACGCAGGAAGAACACAAGCAGCTCGAAGCGCGGATCTCCTCCTTCCTCGGCATGGAAGACACGATCCTCTATTCCTCCTGCTTCGATGCCAATGGCGGCCTGTTCGAGACGCTGCTCTCCGAAGAGGATGCGATCATTTCCGACGCGCTGAACCATGCTTCGATCATCGACGGCGTGCGCCTCTCCAAGGCCAAGCGTTTCCGCTACGCCAACAATGACATGGCGGCCCTTGAGGAAGAGCTGAAGAGGGCCGAAGGCAGCCGCTTCAAGCTGATCGCAACCGACGGCGTCTTCTCCATGGACGGCATCATTGCCAATCTGCAGGGTGTGTGCGATCTCGCCGAGAAATACCGCGCGATGGTCATGGTGGATGACAGCCACGCCGTCGGCTTCGTTGGTAAACATGGCCGCGGCTCGCCGGAATATTGCGGCGTCGAAGGCCGGATCGATATCATCACCGGCACGCTCGGCAAGGCGCTCGGTGGCGCGTCCGGCGGCTATACCTCGGCCAAGGCCGAGATCGTGGAATGGCTGCGGCAGCGTTCGCGCCCCTATCTCTTCTCCAACACGCTGGCGCCGGTTATTGCCGCCGCCTCGCTGAAGGTCTTCGACCTCATCGAAAACGGCGATGCGCTGCGCGAGCGGCTGACGGCGAATGCGACGCTCTTCCGCTCGGAGATGACCAAGCTCGGCTTCACGCTGGCAGGCGAGGGGCATGCGATCATCCCGGTCATGCTGGGAGACGCGAAGCTCGCGCAGGATATGGCGGCACTGATGCTGAAAAAGGGCGTTTACGTAGTCGGCTTCTCCTTCCCCGTCGTGCCGAAGGGTCAGGCGCGCATCCGCACGCAGATGTCGGCTGCGCATTCGAAGGCGGATGTGGAGCGGGCAATTGCCGTCTTTGCCGAAGCAGGCCGTGAACTCGGTGTTATCTAAGGGCCTTGAGGAGAAAAGATCATGTCCAACATGATGAAGGCACTGGTCAAGGCGAAGCCCGAAGTCGGCCTCTGGATGGAAAATGTGCCGGTGCCGGAAGTCGGCCCGAACGACGTGCTGATCCGAGTGAAGAAATCGGCGATCTGCGGCACGGACGTGCATATCTGGAACTGGGACCAGTGGGCGCAGAAGACCATTCCGGTGCCGATGGTCGTCGGCCATGAATTCTGCGGCGAGATTGCCGAAATCGGCTCGTCCGTCACCAAGTACCATGTCGGCGAGCGTGTCTCCGGCGAGGGGCACATCGTCTGCGGCAAGTGCCGCAACTGCCGCGCGGGCAGGGGCCATCTTTGCCGCAACACGCTCGGCGTCGGGGTCAACCGGCCGGGCTCGTTCGGTGAGTTCGTCTGTATCCCGGAAGCCAATGTCGTGCCGATCCCGGATGATATTCCGGATGAGATTGCAGCGATCTTCGATCCGTTCGGCAATGCCGTCCACACGGCTCTTTCCTTCGATCTCGTCGGCGAAGACGTGTTGGTCACCGGTGCCGGACCGATCGGCATTATGGGCGCTCTCGTCGCCAAGCGCTCCGGCGCGCGTAAGGTCGTCATAACCGACATCAACCCGAACCGGCTCGATCTCGCCCGCAAGCTCGGCATCGACTACGTGGTGGACGCCTCAAAGGAAAACCTTGCCGATGTGATGAAGGCGATCGGCATGACCGAAGGCTTCGATGTGGGGCTCGAAATGTCCGGTGCGGCACCGGCCTTCCGCGACATGATCGACAAGATGAACAATGGCGGCAAGATCGCCATCCTCGGCATTGCGCCTGCCGGCTTCGAGATCGACTGGAACAAGGTCATCTTCAAGATGCTGAACCTCAAGGGCATCTATGGCCGCGAGATGTTCGAGACCTGGTACAAGATGATCGCCTTCGTGCAGGGCGGCCTGGACCTGTCGCCTGTCATCACCCATCGCATCAAGATCGACGAATTCCGCGACGGTTTCGAGGCGATGCGCTCGGGCAATTCCGGCAAGGTCGTGATGGACTGGATGTGAGGAGACGGGCATGAAATACGAGGGAAGCTGCCACTGCGGCAATATCGCCTTTACGGTCGAAGGCGCGTTTACGGAAGCAGTCGATTGCAACTGCTCGCTCTGCCGCCGGCGCGGCGGCCTGCTCGGCTTCGTGCCGCGCGAGAAGCTGCATCTGACGGTGCCGGAAGAAAACCTGTCGACCTATACGTTCAACACCCATGCCATCAAGCATCGCTTCTGCGCCAAGTGCGGCATCGCGCCCTTCGGGGAAGCGACGGCGCCCAATGGCGTCGAGATGGCCTCCGTTAATCTGCGCTGCATTCCGGCGCTCGATCTGTCTGTCCTGACGGTGAATGCGTTCGACGGGCTGTCGCGGTAAGCCGGCTTTCTTGTTCGACGCAGCAGCGGCGTTGCCGCGTCGGAATCACTCAAAGTCAAGTGCAGAATTTTTCCGCCCTTGTCTTTCCCCGGTGACATACTAAATAAGCGAAGCAATCGCTGGCGCGGTTCAAAGCCTGTGGATAAGGCTTTTTCCGGGTTTTCGGTGGCTTTTTTTCTGGAAAAGCTTGACGAGAACAAATTTTGTGGGAATCACCATTCGACTTGAGCGGTGAACTGGGTCAAGGCGGATCGCACAACCATGGCCGGAAATCCAATAGCAATGAAGATTTGCTGTCCGATGCCGGCAATCGTGGTTAATCAGGCTTTAAATGTCATCCCGTTAGGTGGGTATAGGTGATTCGAGGCCGGCGCGCACGTGCCAGGCCACGACAGGGTCATTCACCGCAGCGAGTATGAATAGCGTCAGGAAGGCGACGATATAAATGGCAACGAAAGTCAAAGAGAACGAAGAAGCGGAAGTCGAACGCGACGGCGCAAGCGACGGCCCTCTTCTCGATCTTTCCGATGACGCGGTCAAGAAGATGATCAAGGCCGCCAAGAAGCGCGGCTATGTGACGATGGACGAGCTCAACGCCGTCCTGCCTTCCGAAGAAGTGACATCCGAACAGATCGAAGACACGATGTCGATGCTGTCCGATATGGGCATCAATGTCATCGAGGATGAAGAGGCTGAGGAAGCCGGCGCTTCGAGCAGCGACGATGACGACAGCTCCGACAATGACGAGAGCGAAGGCGGGGAGCTTGCGCCTTCCAGCGGCACCGCGCTTGCGACCGCCAAGAAGAAAGAGCCGACCGACCGTACCGACGACCCGGTGCGCATGTATCTGCGCGAAATGGGTTCAGTCGAGCTTCTGTCTCGCGAAGGCGAAATCGCCATCGCAAAGCGCATCGAGGCCGGCCGCGAAACGATGATCGCAGGCCTCTGTGAGAGCCCGCTGACCTTCCAGGCACTCATCATCTGGCGCGACGAACTGAACGAAGGCACGACGCTGCTGCGCGAGATCATCGATCTCGAAACAACCTATTCCGGTCCGGAAGCCAAGGCCGCCCCGCAGTTCCAGAGCCCCGAGAAGATCGAGGCGGACCGTAAGGCTGCCGAGGAAAAGGAAAAGACGCGGCGTGCGCGTTCCGGTGACGACGACATTACCGATGTCGGCGGCGAAGGCATGCCTCCTGAAGAGGAAGAAGAGGACGAGGACGAATCCAACCTCTCGCTCGCCGCGATGGAAGCCGAGCTTCGCCCGCAGGTCATGGAAACGCTCGACATCATTGCCGAGACCTACAAGAAGCTGCGCAAGCTGCAGGACCAGCAGGTCGAACAGCGCCTTGCCGCCACCGGCACGCTGTCTTCCGCCCAGGAGCGCCGCTACAAGGAGCTCAAGGACGAACTGATCAAGGCCGTCAAGTCGCTGTCGCTCAACCAGAACCGCATCGATGCGCTGGTCGAACAGCTCTATGACATCAACAAGCGCCTCGTTTCCAATGAAGGCCGCCTGCTGCGTCTGGCTGAATCCTACGGCGTCAAGCGTGACTCGTTCCTGGAACAGTACCAGGGTGCCGAACTCGATCCGAACTGGATGAAGTCGATCGGCAATCTGGCAGCCCGCGGCTGGAAGGAATTTGCCAAGAGCGAAAACACGACGATCCGCGACATCCGCCAGGAGATCCAGAATCTCGCGACGGAAACCGGCATTTCGATCTCGGAATTCCGCCGCATCGTGCACATGGTGCAGAAGGGCGAGCGCGAAGCGCGCATCGCCAAGAAGGAAATGGTCGAAGCGAACCTTCGTCTCGTCATCTCCATCGCCAAGAAGTACACGAACCGCGGTCTGCAGTTCCTCGACCTCATTCAGGAAGGCAATATCGGCCTGATGAAAGCGGTCGACAAGTTCGAATACCGCCGTGGTTACAAGTTCTCGACCTATGCGACGTGGTGGATCCGTCAGGCGATCACCCGCTCGATCGCCGACCAGGCCCGCACGATCCGTATTCCGGTGCACATGATCGAAACGATCAACAAGATCGTTCGTACTTCGCGCCAGATGCTGCATGAAATCGGCCGCGAGCCGACGCCGGAGGAACTGGCCGAAAAGCTCGCCATGCCGCTCGAAAAGGTCCGCAAGGTCCTGAAGATCGCGAAGGAGCCGATCTCGCTCGAAACCCCCGTGGGTGACGAAGAAGATTCGCATCTCGGCGATTTCATCGAAGACAAGAATGCGCTGCTGCCGATCGACGCCGCCATCCAGGCTAACCTACGCGAGACGACGACACGTGTTCTGGCATCGCTGACGCCGCGCGAAGAGCGCGTTCTGCGCATGCGCTTCGGTATCGGCATGAACACGGACCACACGCTCGAAGAAGTCGGCCAGCAGTTCTCGGTTACCCGCGAACGTATCCGTCAGATCGAAGCGAAGGCGCTGCGCAAGCTCAAGCATCCGAGCCGCTCCAGGAAGCTTAGAAGCTTCCTGGACAGCTAAGATCGCGCAAGCTGCGTTCGTTCCTCGACAGCTAAGTTTCAAGCTCCGACAACAATCGAAATCAGAACCCGGCCAGCCCTGTTGGCCGGGTTTTTCTTTGAACGGAAAGCCGCGGATTAATCCGCAGCTATTTTACTAAGCCGGATTGATGGCTGCGCATTGCTTGTCCCTCACTGGTGACAGGCTTATAATTTCGGTCGCGGGGGAAGGGAGCGGTCGCGGCGTGCGAGCGGTATCATGCGCCGCGTGATCGTAGCCTCCGCCGGGAGGTGCAGCATGACCACCTACATTCTGCTGATAAACTGGACCGATCAGGGCATCCGGAACGTGAAAGACTCTGCCAAGCGACTGGATGCGGCAAGGAACATGCTCGGCAGCATGGGCGGTTCCTTCGACAAGTTTTATCTCACCATGGGCGAGTACGACATGGTGGCGACCTGCGAGGCGCCTGATGATCGCGTGATGGCACGCTTCACGCTTTCTCTGGCCACGGGCGGCAATGTGCGTACGAAAACCCTAAAGGCATTTTCGGAAGTGAATTATCGCGACATCATCGCGTCGCTCTCATAGGTCAGGATGGCCGATAGCTGGTGATGAGCCAGATGCGGCGTTGCGGTTGCTCTGCGGCGCTGGCAATGTCGCTGCGCCTTGAACCCAGAGCATGGATTTACCCTGCCGATGGAACATGCCGGCCTGTTGCAAAGAGGAAAGTTCGATCCGGCGTGGCCGGCATCGCTCGTATTCCATCTGGTCGTCGGCGTGTTCTTGCTTGCTTTTTTGCCGAAGGTGGAGCCGGTCAGGCCGCCGCCGGAAGACAGTATCGACGTCCAGGTCGTATCAGTGCCTGCAATTGCCGCTCCATCTCCACTGCCTGCCGTCCAGGCACCGCGGGATGATCACGAAGTGAAGGCTGGCGCTGCTGCGCAGGAAGCCGCGTCAGCGGCGCCCGAAACGGCTGCGAGAGAGGCGCCTCCTTC
The DNA here is from genome assembly GCA_900468805.1 of Hyphomicrobiales bacterium. Lineage (GTDB taxonomy): Bacteria > Pseudomonadota > Alphaproteobacteria > Rhizobiales > Rhizobiaceae > Rhizobium. Next base: position 230,170 of record UEIF01000017.1, read on the forward strand.
ACCGCCGGCTTTGCCGGGGCCGGTGACATCAGGCCCGCCGCAGCTTGTGCAGGCGAAGGAACTATTTTCGAAAAGGACGCTTGCCAGCCCGCGTAGCAGGAAAGCGCGAGAGATGCTCGGTTCATTGTCGGGCGGGGAGCGCTATCTGCAGCTCTGCAATCTCGAAGCACTGGAGCAGATCAACCGTCTGCGCCCGGGTTCGGCACCCGATCTCGTCGCGCCCTATGCCATGAAGGCGGAGAAGGTGAGGGGCAACAGCGTCGAGGTCGAGGGCGGCGCTTTCCGAAGCAAGCGCAACTGGTTCAACATCAGGTTCAACTGCGAAGTCGACCCCACCGGCCAGGCGGTGGTGGCCTTCGCCTTTGCCATCGGCGATGCCATTCCAGAAGACGAGTGGCAAGAGCACAATCTGGTGGCAGACGACGGCGAAGCCGACCAGTGAGCTTTGGCCTGGCGATCACAAGGTTTTTTTGATTTGTGGCTTGATGCTGCCGGTTTTAAAGGCCACATCGCTGCTGTGATAGAAGAAGAAGTCGAGCCGGCAGATACCGATCACGAAAAGGAGCACCAGGAGCCTCGGGCCCGCTGGGGTGTCATCGCGTCGGTGCTCGTACATGTTCCCCTGGTCGCACTCCTCATTTTCGGCCTCCCGAAGATCCAGCCGAAACCCGCCGAAGACGAAAGCGTGAAGGTCGAGCTCGTCCCGCCACCGGAGGAAAAAAAGCCCGAGGAAAAAAAGCCCGAGGA
>UEIF01000019.1 GCA_900468805.1 Hyphomicrobiales bacterium
GACGCGAAGGGAAAAACGCTCTCTATCGCTAGAAAGGAGAAGTTGCCGCTTCCCTCTTCAAGGGGTGGCCACAAGCGCCCGTCGCCACCTTACTAAGATTGCAGCTTTTCTCAGTGCTCGATACTCCAGGCACAAACTCCTACAATCGATACACTTCAGCATTGTCCTGCTTTTCCCCTATCGCAAGAGGGCTTTCCAAAAACATTTCCTGCAATTTCAAACTCTGGCCACATCGGGCGTATAGAGAACAAGGATCAATCCAGCGTCGCAGGCACCGAGACGCCGCTCCCAAGGATAATGATAAAAGCTCCATTCTGCTGAAAATTCGCGCTCGCCTGAACAACAAATAGGCTATCAGCTGCTTGAATAGGCCTCTAGGCCATCTTGATTGTGCAACAGGCTAAATTCAGCAAGCTTTACCCTATCGCCTATATTGATCGGTGAGGCGCCAACTGTGAAGACGACAACGCGATCACTTCTATTATATTAGATACATCGAAACATCGCCCAAATATTAGTAACAAATTCTTAACTTGACTTTCAGCATCGTCGTTACATCCTGTTGTGGGAGTGACAGGAGCAGAAATGAACTGGGTGCCTTTGAATTCCAAACAGATCCGCGCCGTATCCTACGATCCGGAGACCCAGGTTCTTCATGCCAAATTCGCCGGCGGCCGCTCAATTCGGCATAACGGGGTGCTGCCGCATATTTACGACAATCTCATCGAAACCAGCGATCCGGAATTTTACTATAAATATTATCTGGAGCCTTCGCGTATCCAGGCCGGCTGGTGGCAGAAAGCCAACCTCAGTTCCCATGCGGTGAAGCTGTTGATAATTCTCATCGCCGCACTCGTGATCACGGCGACCGCACTTGAGGAAAATGGCGAGCTGCCAATCCACCTCTCGGAGATCACAGGGTCAGAAACAACCGCTCCAGCCTCTATTGAAGGCCCTGTCGTCTCTCCGCAGTGACAAACCACACATACTGCACGACCGGGGCATACGATTCCGCGGGCAGACTTCTATTGGCGCCCATCCTCGATATGGCAGCTTGCGGCTTCCCTGGAGACTTTACGCAGGGCGCTTTCGGCGATGCCACCAGACCGCGACGCGTCGTCGCCATCTGCGTGCGATCGGCAAATCGTGGGACAGCACGAGGAAGCCGAGTGGCAACATCCAGAAGCCAAGAATAGGCAAAAAGCCCAGAATGCCGCCGAAAATGAGCAGTGTTCCGGTCGTCATGCGTGCAATGCGCGAGCGCGGCATCGGTACCCGCAGCGAGCCGAGAACCAGCTTGCCATCCTTGTGATCAATGCCGAAACGTGTTTCTGCGGCCTTTTTCGGCCCATTTTTCCTGTTAATCATCTATAAAAGATGGGCTTAAGCGGCACGAATACAAGCTGATTTCATTTTTTTGAAAAAACTGCTTGGCAAATCGGGAAAGCATTTGTATTACCCCGCTCACGCCGCCGCCAAGCGGTGATCCCTGGTAGCTCAGCGGTAGAGCATTCGACTGTTAATCGACAGGTCGCCGGTTCGAATCCGGCCCGGGGAGCCAGTTTCTTCAGCTAAGCAGCTGATTGTATTGATGGAGTCGGTTCTTAAATGGACCGGCTCCTAATTTTTTTTCCTAATCCAGTTTCTGTGGGTATAAGTTCGAGCCCGTAGTTGGCTCCCCCTCTCGAACCCATTCACCATGCTGTCGTTCCTAAAGCGCCGGTTTTGCCGTTGCGCCGATGATCAACTGGACAGATCGCGCCGCAAATCTGGGCCAGTGAACGGCTTGTCGTACCGACCTAAGGCTCCTGTTCCTCGAAGACGATGTTCTCAATGAGAAGCGACAGATACGTCAACTGATGCTGCCCGTGTAGGCGATGCGACCCAACCCTTCTCTGAGGCCGGGCGGGGCGTTAGGATTTTCTTGACTTCGCTCACCTGGGCAGGCATTCACTGGCCAACCAACCAGTGCAGGTGTAAAGCACGTGCCATGGCGCTAGATCCTCAGAAAGCATTCTTAGATTACAGTGCGGCGGACTGCAGCGTGCAGTTCTGGACCGCCAACGCACCCGCCGTGCAATTCACCTCTTTGGAGGCCGCCGTCAGGTTCGCAAAAGACAAGGGCGGCAGATGGGAAGAGATCGAGATAACGGTCCATCTGGCGCGCGAAGACATCGTTTTCGCCACCGGAAAAGTGCATCAACTAATTGATGCTTTGCCAAGTGATGTCCGCAAAAAGCGTTAGTCTGGTCGATTTGCAGTCAAGAAACCGGCCGTCGGTGCCGGGCGCGTGAAAATGGGATCGGCACGCGATAGACGCCCTGCTCAACGTATTCAGCGGGATCGGTGATCCATATGCCAACAGATATCATTATCGCAACATTTGCGCTTTTCGCGGCCGGCCTCGCCTTCGCAAGCATCACCTCCGGCAAATAGGCATGAAAAGGCTGGCTCCGCTCCAATACGGCTTCCGCTATAGGCTAGAAACAAAGACGCCCCGGAGGCCAGAGCGTCTCTGATTCAATCATAATGCCGAAAGAGCGAACTCATGCGGACGGCTGCTTGGTCTTTCTGAGGTACGGCAGAACCGTATCGAAGGAGCCGAAGCGGGCGATGGCGTCTTCGTTGGAGACGGCGGCGGTGATGATGACGTCGTCGCCCTGGTTCCAGTTGGCTGGTGTTGCGACCTGGTGCTTGGCGGTCAGCTGGATGGAGTCGATCGCACGCAGAATCTCGTTGAAATTGCGGCCCGTCGTCATCGGGTAGGTGAGGATCAGCTTGATCTTCTTATCCGGGCCGATGACGAAGACCGAGCGCACGGTGGCGTTGTCGGCAGGCGTGCGCCCCTCGGAGCTTTCGCCGGCACCGGCAGGCAGCATGTCATAGAGTTTGGCGACCTTGAGGTCCTTGTCGCCGATCAGCGGATATTCGACATCGAAGCCGGTCGCCGTCTTGATGTCGTTCTTCCACTTGCCGTGGCTTTCGACCGGATCGACGGAAATGCCGATGATCTTGACGCCGCGCTTCTTAAACTCGCCTTCGAGGCCGGCCATGGTGCCGAGCTCGGTCGTGCAGACCGGCGTAAAATTCTTCGGATGCGAGAAGAGAACGGCCCAGCCGCTGCCGATCCAGTCATGGAACTGAACGGGCCCCTGGGTGGTGTCGGCGGTGAAATCGGGAGCAATATCGTTGATACGTAGGCTCATGGTCGGCCCTCCAATTGCGGATCGTTAAATCTGAACACTCGCAGGCAGTTCTGCGTGCCATGACTATCTACAGACCTGCGCCAACCGTGGTCAAACCAAAGCCTTCCCCGAAAGGGGCGACGGCGGAATATTTATTTCCGACGTGCAAGATGGCCTGACATCGGACTAACGACATCATGCGCGCAAAAAGGCAGCGGCGTGCGCGCAAATCGATGCTTTTCGCATGCCGCGTTATTCCCTACTCACTATCGGATAATGACAAAGAGGGAAGCGGCGATGGCGACACCATTCTACTGGAATGAACTGAACACTTACGATTTTGCCGCGCTTTCCGCCGACACGACCATCGCTATCCTGCCGATCGCTTCGACTGAGCAACACGGTCCGCATCTGCCCATTGCCACCGATGTGGCGATCGCCAACGGCATGTTGGCGGAACTGCGCCGGCAACGGCCCGAGGACCTCGATATCCTCGTCCTGCCGACCCAGGAAATCGGCAAGGCCAACGAGCATGTCTATGGTCCAGGTACGCTTTCCCTCAGCGCCGAACTGCTGATCCCCGTCTGGACGGCGATCGGCGCGAAGGTGGCGGAAACCGGTCTGCGCAAGCTTGTTATCGTCAATTCGCATGGCGGCAATGTCGATATCATGAGCATCGTCGCCCGTGAGCTGCGTGTACGCCACAAGATGGCCGTCGTTTCCACCCAGTGGGGCCGGTTCGGCAATCCTGACGGCATGATCAGCGAGCATGAGTCACGTTACGGCATTCATGGCGGCGAAGTGGAGACGTCGCTGATGCTGCATTTCCGGCCGGAACTGGTGCGGATGGAGAAGGCCCAGAATTTTACCTCGAAAGCCGAATGGATGCGCGAGCAATCGCAGTATATCCAGCCGCTGCCGCCGCATTCGCTGGCCTGGATCGCTCACGACCTCAATCCAAACGGGGTCGTCGGGGATGCCTCCAAGGGCACTGCGGAGAAGGGCGAGGCGATCTGCGGTCATCAGGTCAAGGGCTTCATCGAGCTGCTCTACGACCTGAAGCGCTATCCGCTCTCCAACCTCTATTCGAAGTAATCAGGCGACTGCCGGCCGCTCCAGCGGGATGTGGCCCTTGGTCTGCAATTCCTGGACAAGGCCCGCGAGTTCGGCGAGCAAGTATTCAACGAAAAGGCTGGTTGCGGAATCGAGCGGCGCACGGGCGCGGGCAAAGAGCTTGAGCGGCTGGTGGCGGCTATGCGGGTCTGCAATCGAGCGAAAGACCAGTTCGCCCTGACGGCATTCGGTGATGACATCGAGTGGGTTCAGCATAGAGAGCCCTGCTCCGCACCTGACCAGCTTCTTCAGCATTTCCGAAGCATTTGTTTCGAGCACCGGCTCGATAGAGACGTCCAGTCTTGCCATTGCGAGGTTGATGACATCGCGAAGACTTGTGCCCTGCTGCGCGAGAACCAGTCGCTCCTGCACCACGTCGGCAAGGTTGATTGGCCCCGGCCCGATCAATGGGTGACCTGGCGGCAGGATGACGCCGATCGGGATATCGAAATTGCCGAGGGTGCGGATGCCGGGCGTGGCAGGAATATTGAAACCGAGGCCGATATCCACCTCACCTGACAGGACTTGATTGATCGAAGCCGTGCCGGCATCGCTGCGGAGCTGGAAGAAAACCCGTGAATGCTCCGACTGAAAGCGCGTGATGATTTCCGGTAGCGGGCCGGAAGCAAGGCCGACCGTTGTGGCAAGCCTGACCTTGCCCGCCTGCTGCATCTTGAGGCTCTTGATGCGCCCTTCCAGCCGATCGTAGTTCTTCAGCACTTCTCGAATATGTTCGATGCAAAGCTCTCCCGCAGCCGTGAGGCGCAGGCCTCGCGGCAGGCGCTCGAAGAGCGGAGCACCCATCTCCTCCTCCAGCGCCAGGATCTGCCTGTTAATTGCCGAAGAGGCGACGTTCAGACGGGCTGCTGCCTTCCGGATGGAGCCCGTTCTGGCGATCTCGTTGACGTAGAGAAGCTTTCTGGAGTGCAGCATCGCGACCTCGTTGCATCGTTTTTGAGCACAGCGCCTAAATTAGGCACAGACACATCATGAGATGCCAAAAAGGCATCACTGCGCACGAATTTTGCTGCTTTTCAAAGAGCGAAGCAATCGCTCAAATGAAGAAAATCGGGGTTCGAAAACGAGCTTCAAGGCACCAGAAGGGGAACGCCGCCATGTCCAACACACTGAAAACGTCCATATTTTCTGCAGTTCTTGGCCTTGGCGGCATGCTTGCTGCCAGTGTACCCGGCTATGCGCTCGACAAGGTGAGCTATGGCACCAACTGGCTGGCGCAGGCCGAGCATGGCGGTTTCTATCAGGCCGTGGCCGACGGAACCTATGCCAAATACGGCCTCGACGTTTCCATCGTGCAGGGCGGGCCGAATGCCGCCAACAATGCGCTGCTGATCTCCGGCAAGATCGACTTCTACATGGGCGGGCCGCAGGGCGAAATCTCAGCTGTCGAGCAGGGCATTCCGCTCGTCGATGTCGCCGCGATCTTTCAGAAGGACCCGCAGATCCTGATCGCCCATCCCGATGTCGGCGTCGACAAGTTCGGGGATCTTGCCAAGCTGAAGACGCTATTCCTCAGCAAGGATGGCTACCTCACCTATTTCGAATGGATGAAGGCAAACTTTCCCGGATTCAAGGACGAGCAGTACAAGCCCTATAACTTCAATCCAGGCCCCTTTCTTGCCGACAAGCAATCTGCCCAGCAGGGTTATCTGACCTCAGAGCCCTACGAGATCCAGAAGCAGACCGGCTGGGAGCCGAAGGTCTTCCTGCTCGCCGATAACGGCTATTCACCCTATTCGACGATGATCACCACGACACAGCAGATGGTCGATACCAAGCCTGACGTCGTGCAGCGCTTCGTCGATGCCTCGATCGAGGGCTGGTACAATTATCTCTACGGCGACAACAGCAAGGCCAATGCGCTGATCAAGAAGGACAATCCGGAAATCACGGATGGCCAGATCGCTTATTCGATCGGCAAGATGAAGGAATACGGCATCATCGAATCCGGTGAGGGCCTTGAAAAGGGCATCGGCTGCATCACCGACGCCCATTACAAGAAGTTCTTCGACGAAATGGTGGCGATCAAGGTCTTCAAGCCTGAGACTGACTACACCAAAGCGTTCACTACGAAGTTCGTCTGCAAGAGCGTCGGTGTATCGCTCAAGAAATAAGCTCCCAAGGCAGGGCCCGTCGCCTTCCGGCGGCGGGCCTCTTCCCCTCGATAAAAGAGCGAAAGAATGTCCCTAGCCGAAACCAAGGCGGCGCCTTCGAAAGATATACGCAGGCGGCCGTTGGTCGTCATGCAGTCCCTCTCGAAGGTCTTTTCCAGCGGCACGATTGCGCTTTCAGGCATGTCCCTGACGGTCGAAAGCGGCGAGTTCATCAGCCTTCTCGGTCCCTCCGGCTGTGGAAAATCCACCGCGCTGCGCATCATCGCCGGCCTCGGCGACGTTACATCCGGCAAGATCGACTGGCCGAGTTCACGCATAAATTCAAAAGGCCTTCCGGAAGGCGATATCGGTTTCGTCTTCCAAGAGCCGACGCTGATGCCCTGGAAGACTGTTTTCGGCAATGTCTACCTGCCGCTGAAACTGCGCGGCGTCTCCAAGGCTGAAGCGAGCGGCCGGATCATGGAGGTGTTGGCGACCGTCGGCCTGCAGGATTTCGCCAGCGCCTATCCGCGTGAGCTCTCGGGCGGCATGAAGATGCGCGTGTCGATTGCCCGAGCGCTGGTGACAAAGCCCAAGCTGCTGCTGATGGACGAGCCTTTCGCTGCGCTTGATGAGATCACCCGCCAGAAGCTCAATGACGACGTTCTGCGGCTGTGGAAGGCGACTGGCATTACCGTGATCTTCGTCACGCATTCCGTTTTTGAATCCGCCTATCTTTCCAACCGCATCGTTGTGATGAAGGCACGGCCAGGCCGGGTGCATGCAGATTTTCCGCTCGCGACCAGTCTTGAGCGGGATTCGCATTACCGAACCTCGGAAGAATACCGGCGAGCCTGCGAAACCGCGTCCCGATCGCTGATCGAGGCCATGGGCGGATCGGAGGAGCACTGATGAGTGTCAACAGTATCGAAACGACCGAGGTCCCGCCCCTGCCCCTTCCCAATCCGGTCAATGCCAACAGGCGCGATCTGGCGCTGCGCGTCGCCGTGCCTTTTCTGGTCATCGGCGCCCTCATCGCCATCTGGGAGCTTTACGTGGTGCTTTCGGGCGTTCCGCCCTACATCCTGCCCGGGCCCGGCGCTGTCGCGGCCGCCTTCATCAATGACTGGGGCACGCTTGCCCCAGCGCTTTGGGTCACGACGCAGATCACCTTGATGTCACTGATGCTGGCGCTGATCGGTGGCGTGGGTTTTGCGATCTTTCTGGTGCAATCGCGCTGGATCGAAATCGCCTTCTATCCGCTTGCGGTCATCCTGCAGGTCACGCCGATCGTGGCGATTTCGCCGCTGATCCTGATCTACGCACCGTCCACACAGGTGGCACTCCTGATCTGCGCCTTCCTGGTCGCTTTCTTCCCGATCCTTTCGAACATGGTGCAGGGCCTGAAGAGCGTCGATCATAACCTGATCAACCTGTTCGAACTTTATGGCGCCTCACGCTGGCAGACGCTGATCTATCTGAAGATCCCGGCCGCTCAGCCTTACTTCATGACAGGGCTTCGCATCGGCGGCGGCCTTGCACTGATCGCCGCCGTGGTTGCGGAATTCGCTGCGGGTTCGGCGGGTGCCGGTTCGGGCCTCGCCTTCCGTCTGCTGGAATCGCAATATCGCATGAACATTCCCCGCCTGTTCGCGGCGCTCTTCATGCTCTCCATGCTCGGCGTCGCGATATTCGCCATTACCTCCTTCATTTCATGGCTCAGCCTGCATCGCTGGCATGAGAGCAGCCTGAAGCGGGAAAACTGATGACCTATTCCTTCATGTTGCCCCCGAATGCGGGCCGCTTCGTGCTGTCCAATGCGACGCTTCCTGCAGTTACCGTCAGCGGCTTTGCTGCTGAGGCGAATGAGGGGCTCGTCAAGGCCGATATCGTCATAACGGACGGGGCGATTTCAGCGATCCTGCCGCCCGGCACAGCGCCAGCGGAGTTTGCCAAGTCCGATATGAGGGAAGGTATGGTCTGGCCGTGCTTTGCCGATATTCATACGCATCTGGACAAAGGCCACATCTGGCCGCGCAAGCCCAATCCGGACGGGACCTTCATGGGCGCATTGGAAGCCGTGGGCAGGGACCGGGAGGCAAACTGGTCGGCCGCCGATGTGCGCAAGCGTATGGAATTCTCGCTGCGCTCAGCCTATGCGCACGGCACCGGTCTTATCCGCACCCATCTGGATTCGCTCGCACCCCAGCACCGCATTTCCTTCGAGGTCTTTGCCGAACTGCGCGACGAATGGAAGGAGAAGATCGCCCTGCAGGCAGTCGCCCTCTTCCCGCTCGACAATATGGCGGACGAATCCTTCTTCGCCGATCTCGTTGCGGTCGTGAAGGACAAGGGCGGCTTGCTCGGCGGTGTCACCAGGATGGGACCATCGCTCAACTGGCAGCTCGACACGCTTTTGCATGCGGCGGCGAAGAACGGCCTCGATGTCGATCTGCATGTCGACGAAACTGATGACCCGGGCGCCGAAACATTGAAGGCGATCGCCGAAGCCGTTTTGCGCAACCGGTTCGAAGGCAAGGTGACGGCAGGTCATTGCTGCTCGCTCGCCCGGCAGGATGACGACACCGCGCAGCGGACGGTGGAACTGGTCCACAAGGCGGAGATCTCCATTATCTCGCTGCCGATGTGCAACATGTACCTGCAGGATCGCTATCCGGGGCGCACGCCGCGCTGGCGTGGCATCACGTTGTTCAAGGAACTTGCCGCTGCCGGCGTCGAGACGGCGGTCGCCTCCGACAACACCCGCGATCCCTTCTATGCCTATGGCGACCTCGACCCCGTGGAGGTGTTCCGCGAGGCGGTGCGCATCCTGCATCTCGATCATCCGCTCGACACTGCCACGCGCGTCATCACGACTTCGCCAGCCAGCATTGCCGGCAAGCCGCAAATGGGTCGTATTGCCGTCGGCGGCCCTGCCGATCTCATACTTTTCAGCGCCCGTCGCTGGAGCGAATTCCTTTCCCGTCCGCAGTCCGACCGCGTCGTGCTTCGCCGCGGCAAGGTGATCGACCGCAGCCTGCCGGATTACCGTGAACTCGATAGCGTCGTTGGAGGCTGACATGGCCGATTATCAGAAGATCAGACAAGAACTCGAAGGTATTGCGATCGAGGACAATCCGGCGCTCGTTCGCCAGAAGAGCCGCGATTTCTACTGGTATTCGCCGATCCTGAAGGCGCAGCTCGACAACGTGACGGCCGATATCGTCGTTACGCCGAAGAACGAGGCCGAAGTCATCCAGACACTGAAGGTCGCCTATGCGCATGGGGTTCCGGTGACCCCGCGCGGGGCCGGCACCGGCAATTACGGCCAGGCTATGCCGCTTTCCGGCGGCATCATCCTCAACCTTGCCGCCATGGACAAGATCAAGGAGATCCATCCCGGCCGCGTCATCTGCGAGCCGGGCATCGTGATCGCCCAACTCGACAAACAGACCAAGGCGCATTCCGGACAGGAACTGCGCTTCCACCCCTCGACCGCCCAAACGGCAACGGTCGGCGGCTTCATTGCCGGCGGTTCGGGTGGCGTCGGCTCGATCACCTGGGGCGGGTTGCGCGACCTCGGCAATATTCTGCGTCTGCGCGTCGTCACCATGGAGGCGGAGCCGCGGGTGCTCGACCTCACTGGCTGGGATCTGCAGAAGGTCAGCCATGCCTATGGGACCAACGGCATCATCACGGAAATCGAGATGCCGCTTGCGCCTGCCTATGACTGGGTGGATGTTCTCGTCGGTTATGACGACTTCATGGACGCGGTGCGCTTCTCAGACGCGCTGGCGAAGTGCAACGGCATTCTCGTCAAGGAAATAGCGCCGATCGCCGCCCCCATCCCGCACGACTATTTCACCCGGCACAAGCCCTATATCCGTCAGGGCCAGTCGATCGTCGTGCTGATGATCGCGCCGCATTCCATGGATGCCTTCCTGGCCTTCACGGCAGCGCAGAAGGGCGAGATCATGTTCCGCTCGGACAAGGTCGAGAGCATGCGCGGCATTCCGCATGCCTATGAACTGGCCTGGAACCATACGACGCTGCGCGCGCTCAAGGTCGACCCGACGTTCACTTATCTGCAGGTGCAGTATCCGGGGCCGGATCATGTCGCCAAAGTGCGGAAGATGGTAGAGATCTTCGGCGATGAAGTACCGGGCCACCTCGAATTCATCAGGTTTGACGGGCAGATCCAGTGCTCGGGCCTGCCGCTGGTACGCTACACGACAGAGGAACGGCTGGAAGAGATCATCAAGATCCACCAGGACCACGGCTGCCCGATCTTCAATCCGCACCGCTATACGCTGGAAGAGGGCGGCATGAAGCGGACCGACAAGGTGCAGCTCGCCTTCAAGCACGAGACCGATCCGAAGGGGCTGCTGAACCCCGGCAAGATGATTGCCTGGGAAAATCCCAATTTCGACTTCAACGCCGGCAAGAACTATCTCTTCCCTGGTCTTGCGGCTGTCATGGAGGACTCATGAGGGTTCTCGTCCTCCACTCGCACCCGGTCGAGGAAAGCTACGGCAAGGCGCTCTACAGGCAGACCCTGGAAAGCCTTGCCGAAGCCGGGCATGAGGTGGATGCCTGCGATCTCTACGCGGAAAAATTCGACCCCGTTCTCTCCCAGCACGACCGGCTGATCTATCACGACTATCCGGAGAATACGTCTCTCGTAAAACCCTATGTCGACAGACTGAAGCAGGCCGAGGCTTTGGTCATCTGCACGCCGGTGTGGAATTTCGGTTTCCCGGCCATCCTGAAGGGCTATTTCGATCGGGTCTGGCTTCCCGGCGTCTCCTTCGAACTCGTGGACGGCAAAGTCGAATCCCGTCTGCGCCATATCAAAAAGCTTGGCGCTGTACTTACCTACGGCGCAACACCTTTCCGTGCCTTTGTGGCCGGCAATCCGCCAAAGAAGATCGTCAAGCGGGTTTTGCGGGCGCAGATCAACCCGATCAATCCGGTCACCTTCCTCGCTCATTACGACATGAACAATTGCACGCCGGAGACCCGGTCAGCATTTCTCGCCAAGGTGAAGAGCGCAATGGAACGTTTCTGAAGAATTTCCGTTTCTTCGAATCCCGAAAATTTTCTATTCATTTGTTTTCACGCAGAGATTTCGATCAGTCCATAGAGATCAGACGACCCTTGCGGCCGTCACTTCCACTTCGACCAGAAATTCGGGCCGGGTGAAGCCGCTGACGATGATGAGTGTCGAAACCGGTTTCGGCTCAAGCGTGAAGCGGTCGCGCACCGCCATGTAGGCCGGGAAGTCGTCGCGGTTCGTCACGAAGCCGGATATGCGGATGACATCAGCAAAGCTCATCTCGGCCTCGGCAAGGATCGCCTTGATCGCTTCGAAGCAGAGTTCGGCCTGGGCGGTCACATCCTCAGGGATCGTATCATCGAGAGCGATGCCGAGCTGACCGGATGTGACGAGAAGGGACGCGCCTGGCGGCACAAGGAGGCCGTGATTGTAGTTTCCGAAGGGGCGGTGAATAGACGCCGGATTGAAAATCTTCTTCATGAAAAACCTCGCTAAAGACAGAGTTTTATAGCGAAGAATTTCACCGCATTCCAAGCACTTGCTTGCCGTGCACCCTCAAAAATCCAGAGATTGCTGGGCCGGTGCGGGCGGACCGACGTGCACGCCTTCAAGCTCCAGCATGCGAAGCTTGGAAGACGAGCCGCCGGGTGCGGAAAAGCCGCCGACCTTGCCGCCCGCGGCAAGCACGCGATGGCAGGGAATGATGAGTGCCACAGGGTTCTTCGCCATCGCCTGTCCCACATCCCGCGCAGCCTCCGGCCCCGCTCCGAGCTCTTTGGCGAGCGTGCCGTAGGTTGTCGTATGGCCCCAGCCGATGCGGCGCGCAGCGGCATAGATATCGCGGAAAAATGCGTCCTGACCGTCGAGGTCGATAGGCACATTGGAGAAGTCGATTTCCTCGCCTTCGAAATAACGCTTCACCGCGGCAACGGCCTCCTGAATCAGTGGCGTCGGCGTGCCCGGTTCTGCAGCCGTCAGGCGGCGCAACAGCAACCGTTCGGTCGATTCGGCGCTTTTTGTCGGCAGCTGGAATCGCGTCACGCCGGCATCGCTCCAGGCGATGCCGCAAAAGCCGCCGGCGGTTTCGAAGATCAGATACTGATGCACTTTCTGAGCCATGGTGAAGCCCTCACATTCCATCTGATATCAGAATCGTACCGTGGAAGCTCAAGTTCAACCCGTTTCTTGCTCTGCCCCGATAAAACTTCACGCCGATGCGCCTGTCGCGGCAAGCGGGGATACCTGCGGTCTCTTTGCCTTCGCCTTGCCTTTCACCGCATCAAACAATGCATAACTACCGGTCCAGCGGCCGAAACCGCTGGCAATATTGATATGGCCTGCGAGACCGATATTGCGAACCTCGGTTTTCCAGAGGCGGGTGTAGAAGCTCAAACGGTCGAGCGACATGTATTTGTCGTCGAGGCTGCCGACGGTAAGGCTCGGAAAGGGAAGCGGGTTTGTCGGCATGGGACCGAAGGCGAGCGAACCGGGATGCAGCCTTTCAGTCGCAGGCAAATCGCACGGGGCGACCATAAGCGCTCCCTTTACCCGGCGAGCGAGTGGCCGGTCGGCGAGCCTGGCTGTGAGGATGCAGCCGAGGCTATGGGCAACGACATACGCTTCCCCTGCCTCCAGCAGCGCCTGTTCCAGCCGCTCCATCCAATGATCGAGACGGGCGTGCTTCCAGTCGTCCTGTTCGATAAGCCGGCTCTGCGGAATATCGCTCTGCCAATAACGTTGCCAATGCCCCTCGTCGGAACCGAACAGACCCGGCACGATCAGGATTTTTGTCATTGCCATCTCCTGGCGGTCCGCAGCAAAGTGCTGCGACGCATCTGCGCCAGAATTATCCATAAATTTTATGGACTAAAGAAATGAAGCTCCAAAACCCGGGAGAAAGCTGGAAAATCCATCGCTGGGATCAGAAGTTGCCGCCCAGCGAGAAGGCCAGCAGATCGCAGGATATCTTGAGGCCAATGGTGTTGTAGCAGGTTATTTCCTCGCCTGCGGCCACCTCCCGCCCGTCTGAAACCTCAATGCGCTCAGCGCCGTCGACGCGGACCGGGCCGGCGGACCAAAGCGTAGGTCGGTTGACGTCGATGACAGAAACCCGCCGCTCTGTTCCCTTCACGAAGGTGGACGCCGCAGCCATGCCGCTCGCCGTCAATGTGAGCGCAAGCGCGACCTGAAGGCAAAGATCTCCTGCCTCACGCAGTGAAAAGAACATGACGTCCTCATGCCGTAAACAGGTGGTTTCGCTGCGCAGGTAAGGCAAGGAAGAGCAGACGCAAAGCGGCTTTCGCGGTTAAGGTTTATGCGTAACCACGCGCCGGTTTTCTCAACTACTCCGCTTTAATTTCGGAACAAGGAGTTTTGTCACGGGTTGGGGAAATGTCACCAAAGATGAAAATCGAAGGAGGATATCTCCCATGCGCAAATCCCTTATCGCCGCATCGCTGCTTGCCATCGGCATGGCGTCGTCGGCATTCGCCCAGTCCAATCATGACGCCATCGGCCCGACCAATGGTGGTTCCACGGATCCGGGCTCGGGCAATTACTCGTCCGACTATGCGAGTGACAGCAACGGCATTCATCCAATTCCCGCAGGCCCGGTAGATCCGACCACGACACAGAGTATCGGCGGGCAGGCAATCGAATGCCCGGGAATGCCGCAGCAGAACACAGGCGTTGATACGCGCGGCGGCGAAAGTGGTGCTTCGATCAGCGAAGCGTGCCGCGAATACGACAACTGATCGGGTAAGCCCCGTTCATTGAGAGAGGCCGGCGCGACCGGCCTTTTTCATGCGCGCGCGATGAAACTGCTGATCCGATTGCTTCGTATTTCCGTAACAGACCCAGAGGCAAACAGGGAGTAGCCAGTGGCACGGGAGACTGTTGCAAGACCGGTGATCGTGTGGTTTCGCAAAGATCTGCGCGTTGACGATAACAGGGCTCTGCATGCGGCATGCGCATCGGGGCGACCGGTCATTCCCCTTTATATCCATGAACCCCGCGAAGACGGCATCGGGCCGCTCGGCGCAGCCCAGGCCTGGTGGCTGCATCATTCGCTTCACGCACTTGGCGCAGCCCTCAGAAAACATGAAGGCAAGCTCGTACTTGTCAGCGGTGATGCCCGAAATGTGCTGGCCGAGATCATCAAGCAAAGCAGTGCGGAAGCGGTGTTCTGGAACCGCCGTTTCGATCCGCCTGGCACCGCGATCGATATGCGCCTCAAACATGAACTGGAAAAGCAGGCCATCGAGGTGCGCAGCTTCGGCGGCCAGCTGCTGCATGAGCCGGCGAAACTCAAGACATCGGCCGGCTCGTCCTATCGCGTCTATACACCGTTCTGGCGGGCACTCGAAGGTGGAGAGCCCGAGGCGCCTGTCGATGCCCCAGAGCGTTACCGGTTCCCCAAGCAGTTTCCAGCTTCCGAAACACTCGCCTCCTGGCAGCTCCTGCCGCAGAGGCCGAACTGGGCGAAATTCTTCCCCGACATGTGGACGCCGGGTGAAGAGGCTGCCCACGAAAAGCTACAGGATTTCGTCGAAAACGGGCTCCACGGCTACTCGGCGGATCGGGATTTTCCTGGAAAGACGGCAACCTCCCTGCTCTCTCCGCATCTGGCGCTCGGTGAGATTTCGCCGGCTCGCATCTGGGAAGCGACAAAAGGCCTTTCCCGGCGCATCCCCTCAGACGACATCGTACGCTTCCGCAAGGAGCTGGCATGGCGGGAATTCTCCTATCATCTGCTCTTCCATTTTCCGCAACTTGCCGAGGCCAACTGGAACGGCAATTTCGACGGCTTCGGCTGGCGGGAGGATGAAGACGGATTTCATGCCTGGTGTAACGGCCAGACGGGCTATCCGATCGTCGACGCCGGCATGCGCCAACTCTGGCGCCATGGCTGGATGCATAACCGCGTACGGATGATAACAGCTTCGTTTCTCATCAAGGACCTGCTGGTCGACTGGCGCCGTGGCGAAGCCTGGTTCCGCGATACGCTTGTCGATGCGGACCCGGCAAATAATGCGGCCAGTTGGCAATGGGTCGCGGGCTCGGGCGCCGATGCCTCCCCCTTCTTCCGCATCTTCAACCCGGTGCTGCAGGGCGAGAAATTCGACGCAGATGGCAGCTATATCAGGCAGTTCGTGCCGGAGCTCGGAAAGCTTGAGGACAAATATATCCACCGGCCGTTCGAAGCACCAGCGAGCGTGCTCGAAGACGCAGGCGTCACGCTTGGTGAAACCTATCCCAGACCCATCGTCGATCACGCCACGGCGCGCCGGCGCGCGCTGAAGGTCTATAATGCCATAAAGGACGCAGCATGAACGCGCATGTTCCCTCGCTGCCACGCCGCCTCAAGGTGGCCATCATAGGGTCGGGCATATCGGGTGCCTCGGCGGCCTGGGCGCTCAACCCTGTCCATGACGTGATACTTTACGAGAAAGATGCCCGGCCGGGCGGCCATACGGCAACGGTCGATGTCGATTATGACGGACTGAACATTCCGGTCGATACCGGCTTCATCGTTTACAACGAGTGCAATTATCCCAATCTGACCGCGCTCTTTGCAGAGCTCGGCGTCGCCACGCATGCCAGCGACATGAGCTTTTCACTGTCGCTGGATCAGGGCAGGCTGGAATGGAGCGGCGGCGGGCTGTCGTCTATATTCGCGCAGAAGCGCAATCTGCTAAACCCATCCTTCCTCTGGATGATCCGCGAGATCCTGCGTTTCAACCGCACCTGCCTGGAAGACCGGGCGGCCGGACACCTGGTCTCGCGCTCGATCGGCGATTATCTCAATTGGCGCGGCTTCTCGCCTGGTTTCACTAATAATTATCTGGTGCCGATGGCAGCTGCCATCTGGTCGACGCCATCGGTGCGCATGCTGCAATTTCCCGCCGAGCATTTCGTCAATTTCTTCGACAATCACCGGCTTATCTATCGCCGTCAGCATCAGTGGCGCACCGTCACCGGCGGAAGCCGCAACTATCTGAAAAGGCTTCTGTCACCGCTCGGAGACAGAGTGAAGCTCGGCTGCGGTGTGCGTGGCGTGATCCGCAGCGACAGGGGCGTCACCCTGATCGACGAGATCGGCGGCGAGGCCTTCTTCGACAAGGTGATCTTCGCCTGCCATAGCGATCAGGCCGCGCGTCTGCTGATCGATGCGACGGATCAGGAAAAGCGACTGCTCGCTGCCGTTCCCTACGAGCCCAATCGCGTGGTGTTGCACCGTGACGCCAGTCTGATGCCGACGCGGCGCAAGGTCTGGGCCTCCTGGAACTATCTGCGTTCAAGCCATGCCGACGGCGAGGCCGGTGTGGCGGTAACCTACTGGATGAACAGGTTACAGGGCATAGACCCGGATTTTCCTCTCTTCGTCACGCTCAATCCGCACCGCGAACCGGAAAGCCGCAAGGTCTTTGCCGAATTCACCTATGAGCATCCGCAGTTTTCCGCCGAAGCGATGGCAGCGCAGCGGGCGATCGCTACCATTCAGGGAAGAAACGATTGCTATTTCGCGGGCGCCTGGACCGGATACGGATTCCACGAGGATGGACTCGTTTCCGGCCTTGCGGCGGCGGAGGCGCTGGGCGGGATCACACCTTGGCGGACCGCCCGGCCCTCCTCCCGTGGAACCACACTGGAAGCGATGGCATGACGGCGTCCCGCACAAGGCCCCACGCAACGAGGTATGGCGTCAGCGTGACGCGAAACGGCCCTCCACCGGAGGCGCCGGCCGTCCTTTATGCGGGCGATGTCATGCATCAGCGCATGAAGCCGTTCGGCCATCGCTTCCGGTACCGGGTCTTTTCATTGTCTATCGATCTCGACCGGGTCGAGGAAGCCGGGAGACTGTCGGCGCTGTTTTCGGTCAACAGAGGCAACCTCGTCTCCTTCCATGAGAAGGATCATGCGGAAGGCGGAAGCCTGCGCTCCTATGTTGAAGGCCTCCTTGCGGACGCCTGTGTCGAGCGACCGGCCCGGATCCTGCTTGTCTGTTATCCGCGGATCTTCGGTTACGTCTTCAATCCGCTTTCGGTCTATTATGCCTATGACAGCGGGAATGCGCTGATCGCGCTGATCTACGAGGTGCGCAACACCTTCGGCGAGCGGCATAGTTATGTCTGCCCTGTCGAAGATGATGAAATCTCGGAAAGCGGTCTTCGCCAGACCTGCGAGAAGCTCTTTTACGTTTCTCCCTTCATCGGCACGGGCATGCGCTATCATTTCCGCATGCTGCCGCCGGGCCGCGAAATCCGCTGGCGCATCCTGGAAACCGATGCTGAAGGTCCGCTTCTTGCGGCAACGTTCTCCGGTCGGCAAAAGCCGCTGACTGGCAGAGCGTTGGGTTATCTTCTCGCGGCCATTCCCTTCCTGACCGTCAAGATCATGGCCGGCATCCATTGGGAGGCTCTGAAACTCTGGCTGAAGGGCGCTATCTATATTCGCCGGCCACCGCCTCCGGCCCCTGTGAGCGTAAAGCCGGCAAGCCGGCTTGCAGAAGCTGCGGAATGAATCTAGCGTTCGCCTCAATCGCCGGAGGAGAGGCGCAGGCGTCGTCCCCAACCGGCCAGAAAATGCGGGAGGACGGACGATGAGCAAAGCGCAAGACTGGAACCAAACTGCCCGGGATGCCGTGACACTGACGGCAGAAAACATCTCGCGCATCGTCAAGGGCTTGCCCTTCAAGGCCAAGCTTGCGCTGCGAGGTCTGCTGCGCATGCAGCACGGTTCGCTTGCCGTCACACTGCCAGACGGGCGCAGGGTGCTGATCGAAGGCAGGAGCGCCGGGCCAAATGCCGCGCTGACACTGCGCAACTGGAATCTTGCCGGACGGGCACTGACAAGCGGCACGATCGGGCTTGCCGAAAGCTACATGGACGGCGACTGGGACAGCCCCGATATCACCGCTTTTCTCGAGCTTTTTCTCGTCAATGGCGATGCCGCGCATGGCTATTCCAATGGCAAACGTGGTGTTGGTCGTTTCGTGGAGCGCCTCCGGCACTGGATGAATGCCAATACGAAGACCGGCTCCAAACGCAATATTTCGGCCCACTACGACCTCGGCAACGACTTCTACAAGCAATGGCTCGATCCGAGCATGACCTATTCCTCGGGGCTCTATTCGACCGGCGCCAATGACCTGCAATCGGCGCAGAACGCGAAATACCGCTCGCTGGCGGAGGCGACCGGCATCCGCCCTGGTGATCATGTGCTTGAAATCGGCTGCGGCTGGGGCGGTTTTGCCGAGTTCGCGGCGAGCGAATTGAATTGCCGGGTGACGGGGCTGACCATCAGTCGCGAGCAGCTTGCCTTTGCGCAGGCGCGCATCAGCAAGGCAGGGCTCAGCGACAAGGTCGATTTCCGCTTCCAGGACTATCGCGACGAGACCGGGGTCTATGACCGCATCGTCTCGATCGAGATGTTCGAGGCCGTCGGCGAGAAATACTGGCCGGCCTATTTCTCCAAGCTGAAACAGTGCCTGAAGCCAGGCGGCAAGGCGGGGCTGCAGATTATTACGATCCGTCCCGAAGCCTTCGAGCAATATCGCAGCAATCCGGACTTTATCCAGAAATACGTTTTCCCCGGCGGCATGCTGCCGACGCGTCATCATCTTGCCGAACTCGGCAGGAAGATGGACCTGTCACTGGTCAGGGACTTCGGCTTCGGCCTCGATTACGCCCGTACGCTGGCGGAATGGCGCGAGCGGTTCTGGTCCGTATGGCACAAGCTCCCACCGATGGGTTTCGACGACCGGTTCAAGCGCCTCTGGGAATTCTATCTGTTCTATTGCGAGGCCGGCTTCCGCGCCCGCAATATCGATGTGCGGCAGGTGGTCTTTTCGCGCAGTTGATCACTCGGCCGGATGCGGCGTCGCCGGACGGTGACTGGCGTTGGCAGGTCGCTCGCCCCAGCCGGTGAAGCGGTTCACCAGTGCGAAATAGAGACCATAGGGCAATATCCGCAGGAACTTCAGCACATAGGTGAAGCGCCTCGGGAAAGTGATCTCGAAGGCCTGCGATTTGAGGCCCGTCGCAATCCGCTCGGCTGCCGTCTCAGGCGAAACGAGTGCTGGCATGGGAAAGCCATTCTTGCGCGTTGCCGGCGTATCGACGAAGCCCGGATTGATGAGTTGGATGCGGATGCCGATCTTGTCGAGATCGAATTTCAGGCTTTCGGCCATATTGATCAGCGCAGCTTTGGTCGCGCCGTACGCGGCGCTGGTCGGCAATCCTGAGTAACCCGTCACCGAGGACACGATGGCGATCTGGCCCTGCCCTTTCGCCTTCATATGGCTGATCGCCGGCAGCAGGCAATTGACGACGCCTGACAGATTGACGGCAAAAGTCTTCTCAAAATCGGCCCGGTTCAGATCTTCGCCGTGAACGGGCTGATAGACGCCTGCACACAGGATCGCCATGGCGAGCGCACCGTGCTCATATTCGATCGAGGCCATGACATGTTCCATGTCCTCGGCATCGGTCACATCGCCATCGAGCACGATGATGCTGCCAGGCAGTCCGGCTGCCTCGACCTGCAATTCCACCAGCTTTTCGTGATTGCGTGCCGTGGCTGCGACCTGGTATCCCTCGCCTGCAAGCTTCAACGCCAGCGCCCGCCCTATTCCAGAGCTGGCACCGGAAATCCAGACGATACCATGTTCCGGGCGGGCAATGAAATTACGCATGACACTTCCTCCAGTCTGCCGATATGAACTCGAAAACAGGCCCGGAAGTTCCTCATCCTCTCCCGGGACAATGGCTCTATCACAGCATTGTGGCTGCTTTCAGCCGATGAGGTCGCCGAGGATCTGCCGGAAGGAGCCGGTAAGCTTGATCGGCCCATCAGAAACGGCAAAGGCGATGCAGGGCCGATCTTTTTCAGCGACGGGGCGATGGTCGACAGTCGCGTCAGCAACCGAGATATCTCCCGGCCCGAAACGGCCGCGCTCGTCGCGGAAAGCGCCATCGAGGATGAGGATCAGTTCCATGCCCGCATGCGTGTGGGCAGGCAGCGCACGGCCCGGCCGTATCCACATCAGGCTGACCTCGCAGCCGTCTATATCGGTCGCATATTCCTTAAAGCCTGGAAGACGCTTGCGCCACGGCACGTCATCGACTTCGAAACCGACGAGATTGCGCAAGGCCCGCGGGAAAAGGGCTCCCTGCGGACGCGACGGCAGCTTCGGAAGGGAAGCAGGAGCCTTCGAGCCGAAGATTGCCGCGAGCTTCGCGTCGCGTTCGCTGATCGGGCTTGCCGGGGCACTTTCCAGAGCCTCTCCCGCCAGTCGTTCGAGGTCGGCCACCAGACTTCGATTGTCCGGTTTCATTTCCAGATGGGATTCCACGAGTGCGCGGGCCGGCTCCGGAAGGGAACCAGCAACAAAATGCGCCATCAATGCATCGATCGTGTCGATATGCTCGTGAACCATGTCGGATTCGGTCACGCCTTGTTCCTGCGCCCGTGCTTGCTTTGTCGTCATCCATACGCCGAAAGTCAATCTTCGGATCACTAACGGTCGGACGCACAGCGAAGGGCTGGAATTGGAAGACTAATTTTATCGCGGGCTCCAAAGGCATGGAATAGGATTTCTTGCCAATGCCGCCTTGTGAAGGGAAAAGACCGTTCCTAAACTATGCGTAAACGAGGCAGATTCCATGACCTTCCACCCCTCCGTAATCGAGGCTATCGGCAACACGCCCCTCATCAAGCTCAAGGGTGTTTCCGAGGCGACCGGCTGCACCATTCTCGGCAAGGCCGAATTTCTCAATCCCGGCCAATCGGTAAAGGACCGAGCGGCGCTCTATATCATTCGTGACGCTGAGAAAAAGGGCCTGCTCAAGCCCGGCGGCGTCATCGTCGAAGGCACGGCTGGCAATACCGGGATCGGCCTGACACTCGTTGCGAAGGCGCTCGGCTATCGTACCGTCATCGTCATTCCGGAAACGCAAAGCCAGGAAAAGAAGGATGCGCTGCGGCTGCTCGGCGCCGAGCTCGTGGAAGTTCCAGCCGTTCCCTACAAGAACCCGAACAATTACGTGAAGGTTTCGGGCCGCCTTGCTGAGCAACTTGCCAAGAGCGAGCCCAACGGCGCGATCTGGGCCAACCAGTTCGACAACGTGGCCAACCGGCAGGCACATATCGAAACGACGGCACCCGAGATCTGGAACGATACCGAGGGCAAGGTCGACGGCTTCATCTGCTCGGTCGGCTCGGGCGGTACGCTTGCCGGCGTGGCGGCAGGTCTCAAGGCCTTCAACAAGGACATCAAGATCGGCATTGCCGATCCCGAGGGCGCCGCGCTCTACGAATTCTACGCGAACGGCACGTTGAAGTCCGAGGGCTCGTCGATCACGGAAGGCATCGGCCAGGGGCGCATCACCGCCAACCTCGAAGGTTTCACGCCCGATTTCTCCTATCACGTCACCGATGCCGAGTCGCTGCCCTACCTCTTCGATCTCGTCCAGAATGAGGGGCTTTGCCTTGGCGGCTCCACGGCAATCAACATTGCCGGCGCCGTGCGTCTTGCGAAGGATCTCGGGCCCGGCCACACGGTCGTGACAATCCTCTGCGACTATGGCAATCGCTATCAGTCCAAGCTCTTCAATCCGGATTTCCTTTCATCCAAGAGCCTTCCCATTCCCGGATGGATGGTCGGCTCGACGGATATCAAAATACCCTACGAACCCGCAGCGTGAGCCTCGATGCCAGTCAATGCCCTCTACCGTGACGACTTCTATCTCTCCACCTGCGAAGCGGTCGTCACGGCCGTTCACGAGGACGGGGGCATTGAACTGGACCAGACCTGCTTTTACGCCACATCGGGAGGGCAGCCGGGTGATACCGGTTTCTTCGAACGGGCTGACGGTTCCAAGATAGAGCTTGGTCAGGCAAAGCACGGCGCGACCAAGGACATCATCATCCATGTACCGCTGGAAGGTCAGCCGCGCCCTGATAACGGCGAGAAGCTGGTGCTGCACATCGACTGGCCGCGCCGCTACAAGCTGATGCGCATGCATACAGCCTGCCATCTTCTGTCCGTCGTCTGTTCCTATCCGATCACGGGGGCTGCCGTCGGCGAGGACGAAAGCCGCGTCGACTTCGACATGGCCGATACGATCGACAAGGACGACGTGACGGCCAAGCTCATGGATCTCGTCAACCAGAATCATCCGGTCTATCTTCAGTGGATTACAGATGAGGAGCTTGCGGCCAATCCCGGCATCGTCAAATCGAAGAACGTGCGCCCCCCTGTTGGCCTCGGCCGCGTCAGCCTCGTCAGCATCGGCGAGAATTCGGCTGTTGACAGTCAGCCCTGCGGCGGCACGCATGTTTCGGAAACACAGGAAGTCGGCCAGATTCATATTGCCAAGATCGAGAAGAAGGGCAAAGAGAACCGGCGCTTCCGCATTCGCTTCGGCACGCCCGGCGACGAAGCCTGATAGACGATGCCTGCCATTTGGGCCTGATATTTGGGGAGATCATCATGAGTGACACCAAGAGCCGTTTCGTTGTTTCGGCCGACTGGCTGCAGGCTGAACTCGGTAAGTCCGACCTGCGTGTTCTCGACGCATCCTTCTATCTTCCGGCGCAGAAACGCGACGCCGATGCAGAATATGCCGCCGGCCATATTCCCGGCGCGATCCGTTTCGATCAGGACAAGATCGCTGACCATTCGACCAACCTGCCCCACACGATCCCCGCGCCCGATTATTTCGCCGCTCAGGTCGGCAAGCTCGGCATCAGTGAGAACGACCGCATCGTCGTCTATGACGGCATCGGCATGTTTGCCTCGCCCCGCGTCTGGTGGCTGTTCCGTGTGATGGGCGCAAAGAACGTCTTCGTGCTCGATGGGGGGTTGGATGGCTGGAAAGCCGAAGGCCGGCCACTCGAAACCGAGGTGCCGCACCATGCCCCGGCGACATTCAAGACAAATTACGATGCCAGCCGCGTCGTTCATCTCGAGCAGATGCGCGATATCGTAGCCAGCAGCGCCCTACAGATTGCCGATGCCCGCAGCGCCGGGCGTTTCGCCGCCGCAGAGCCCGAACCCCGCGCTGGCATGCGCTCCGGCCATATGCCCGGCGCGCGCAGCCTGCCTTCAGGCGTCTTCGCCAACCAGGGCCGCTTCAAATCGCTGCCGGAATTGAAGCAGACGATCGAGGATGCCGGCATCGACCTTACCAAGCCGGTCGTCACTTCCTGCGGTTCGGGCATTACGGCCGCGATCATCACACTGGCGCTGGAATCGCTCGGCCATACCGACAACAAGCTCTATGACGGCTCCTGGAGCGAATGGGGTAGCCGTGAGGACACGCCCGTCGTCACCGGCCCGCCTGAACCGGTCAAAGCCTGACCGCCATGGGAAAGACGCCCGCCTCGCTCAAGGCCCATATTACGCGGCTTGAAATGGTCGCTCCGCCGAAGGCAAGCCTGCCTGTGCCCGTCAACATCCAGACGGCAATCATGCGCGCGCCAGAAATTCCCCTGGCCTTCTATCGCTATCTCTACCGGCAGGTGGGCGCGCGCTGGCAGTGGGTCGAACGTCTCAGGATGAGCGACGAGGAACTGACCGCGGTGCTGCATGACAAGCGCAACAATATCAGCGTGCTGTACGTAAACGGTGCGCCGGCCGGCTTCTTCGAGTATCTCTGCGAGGACGAGGATACGATCGAGCTCTGCCATTTCGGGCTCTTCGAACATGCGCTCGGCCTCGGTATCGGCAAATGGTTCCTGCTCCAGGCGCTCTACGCCATCTGGACGCTGAACCCGAAGAAGGTCACCACGACCACCAACAATCTCGACCATCCGCGCGCATTGCAGCTCTACCAGATGTTCGGTTTCTCTCCGGTCTCTACCGGCACCGGGATCGTCAGACCGTTGAGCGACAAGGAATTGCTGGAAATAGCCAGAAAAAGCTGACTGCGTTTGCAGGCGCAAACTACCCTTTGCCGGTCCGAAGCAAGAATCGGGTGGCTTGGGCAACCGTCAGCGCAGACACTATGGCAAAGCTCACAAGGAGATTTGCCATGACCAGCATTCAGTTTTCCGCCATGCCGACAGCAGATGCCGAAGCGCTCTGGAGCGGCAGCCATGACGCCTATGACCGTTCACCGGAAATGCTGGTTTCCGACGGCGATGGTTATCCCTGCCGGCACTGCCTGAAAAATATCGGTGCCGGCGAGGAACTCATCGTCTTCGCCTATCGGCCCTTTCCGGAACTGCAACCCTATGCCGAGACCGGACCGATCTTCCTCCACAAGCAGCCCTGCAAGCGCTATTCCGCTGACGAGGTTCTGCCTCCGGTGCTGACCACGAGCCCGGATTTCATTGTCCGCGGCTATGGCGAGAACGACAGGATTGTTTATGGCACCGGCGCGGTCACGGCGATCGAGAAAATTCCCGGCTATGCGGCCGAACTGCTCGCGCGGCCCGGCATCGCCTATGTGCATGTACGCTCGGCCCGCAACAATTGCTATCAGTGCCGGATCGACAAAGTAAAAGCGCCGGCCCTTGCGGAATCCGGCGCCCTTGATTGACCTAAAGTCAGTTAGTTTACGCGACGTTCAGCGCGCTTTCCGGGGCAACGGCTTCGTATCCCAGGGCCTCGGCAACCGGCTTGTTGGTGATACGACCCTTATGAACGTTCAACCCGTTGCGCAGATGCTTGTCCTCGGCAATAGCGCGCAGGCCACGATCGGCAAGCGCCAGGCCGTGGACGAGCGTCGCGTTGTTCAGCGCATGGGCTGACGTGACGGGAACGGCGCCCGGCATGTTGGCGACGCAATAATGCACGACGTCGTCGACGACATAGGTCGGGTCGGAATGCGTCGTGGCGTGCGAAGTTTCAAAGCAGCCACCCTGGTCGATAGCGACGTCGACGATGACGGAACCCTTCTTCATTCCCGAGAGCATTTCACGGGTGACGAGCTTCGGCGCGGCTGCACCGGGAATCAGCACGGCGCCGATGACGAGGTCGGCGGAGAAGACTTCTTCTTCCAGCGCCTGGATGCTGGAATAGCGCGTATGGATACGGCCGTTGAAAATGTCGTCGAGTTGGCGCAGGCGCGGCAGTGACTTGTCGAGAATGCTGACATCGGCGCCGAGACCGGCAGCCATCTTGGCCGCATGCAGGCCGACGACGCCGCCGCCGATGATGGCGACTTTGGCCGGCAGAACACCGGGCACGCCGCCGAGCAGGATGCCGAGGCCGCCATTGGCCTTCTGCAGCGCCGTGGCGCCTGCCTGGATCGACAGACGGCCGGCAACTTCGGACATTGGCGCCAGCAAAGGCAGGCCGCCACGCTCGTCTGTCACCGTCTCATAGGCAATGGCGGTAACGCCAGATGCCAACAGACCCTTGGTCTGTTCCGGATCGGGCGCGAGATGCAGGTAGGTGTAAAGAAGCTGACCGTCGCGGAGCTGCGCCCATTCCGAAGGCTGGGGCTCCTTGACCTTGACGACCATGTCGCACTTTTCGAAGATATCCTTGGCAGAGGCGGCGATCTTCGCGCCAGCGGCCGCATAGGCAGCATCGTCGGCACCGATGCCGGCACCTGCCTTGGTTTCGACCCAGACCTCGTGGCCGTGGGCGACATATTCTCTCACTGAAGCCGGCGTCAGACCGACGCGATATTCATGGTTCTTGATTTCCTTCGGGCAGCCGACACGCATTCGCGTTCCTCTCATTTTATGTCCGCGTTGCGCGGAACGTTTTCTCTCTCCTCAATCCAAGCACCACAGCCACGAAATGTCCTTGCAAAGAGGATTTGCGTGAAAGCAAAGTTTCGAAGATTATTGCGTTATCCATCCATTTTTCGAAGGTTCTTCGAATGTCTGACCTTGATAATATCGATCTTGCGATTTTGAGGGCGTTGCAGATCAATGCCCGCATCACCAATGCCGAGCTTGCGGACAAGGTGGGACTGTCGCCTTCGGCCTGTTCGCGGCGGCTCGACATTCTTGAAAAGAGCGGTGTCATCGGCGGCTACCACGCCCGACTTTCGCATAAAGCGCTCGACTACAAGATGATCGCCATTGTGCATATCTCGCTATCCGGCCAGTTCGCCAAGACGCTGTCGGAATTCGAGGCGGCGGTGAAGCGCTGTCCGAACGTGCTCGTCTGCTATCTGATGTCCGGTGAATACGACTATATCCTGCGGGTCGCTGCCCGCGATCTGGAAGACTACGAGCGCATCCATCGCGACTGGCTTTCGGCGCTGCCGCATGTGGTGAAGATCAATTCGAGTTTTGCGCTGCGCGAAATCATCGACAGGCCGAATGTCGGTCTCTGAGCCCTTGCAAAGCAACTGAAATCCTGCCCTAGCTAACGCTGCGGGCATCTCCCGTTTCAACGGCAAGACATGAAATCCAAGACGCACGGCTATATCTTCCTGCTTCTCGCGCTCACGATCTTCTCAGCGCAGGACGCAATCTCGAAGCATCTTGGTTCCATCTATTCGCCCATCTTCGTGACAATGGTCCGCTATTGGGCTTTCGGCCTGTTCACCGTGGTTCTGGCGGCAAGGATGCGCGGCGGTATCGGCGCCACCGCCCGGACGAAGCATCCCTTTCTTCAGTTCTCACGCGGTGTTCTGCTGGCCACGCAGGTGGTGCTGGCAATCACCTGCTTTGCGCTGATCGGCCTTGCGCATTCGCAGGCAATCTTTGCCGCCACTCCCATCATTGTCGCACTGCTTGCCATTCCGCTCCTTGGCGAGCGGGTCGGCTGGCGCCGCTGGACTGCGATCGGTGTCGGGCTTCTCGGCGTGCTGTTGATCCTCAAGCCGCAAGGCGGATTCTTCGACGTGAATCTGCTTGTTGCGGTCATTTCCTGCTTCAACTTCGCGCTCTACGTGATCGCCACGCGTTACGTGAGCCGGCAGGATTCGGCGATGACGAGCTTTTTCTATACGGGTGTCGTCGGAGCCGCCGTCATGACGCTTGCCGGGCCCTTCTATTGGACGCCGGTATACGGATGGGATTGGATATGGATGCTCGCCGTCTGCCTGACCGGCACGTCGAGCCATTACTTCCTGATCCGCGCCTATGACGCTCTCGATGCGGCAGCAGTTCAGCCGCTCACCTATATCCAGCTCGTCTATGCCTCCATCCTCGGAGTGCTCATCTATGGGGAAACGTTGACGCTGAACATGATCGTCGGTTCGCTCATCGTGGTCGCAGCGGGTATCTTCACCGTCTGGCGCGAACATGTGGTGGCGCGGCGGGCGGGCGTGCCGAATTGAGACTTTCGCAACAATTTTAGATAAGCCCCTAAAGGCATTTCAATCTTCGAAGCCTATGTTTTGCCCGAATTCTTCACGGGGACAAGCATGACACGCAATCTCAAGATCTCGGCCCGCAAGACCGACCGCAAGAACTGCCGCGTCTTCGGCAAGATCCGTTATCTGAACAGCCAGGTGGATGCCCGCATCCTCGATCTTTCCACCACGGGTGCAGCACTCGAGGTCAAGGCGCCGCTTTATGCAGCTTCGGGCAGCAAGGTGCGCATCGAAGCTGACGATCTCGGCATGCTGGAAGGCGTCGTGCGCTGGAAACACAATGGCCGTGTCGGCATCCAGTTCGACGTGAATTCCAATGCCCGCGCGCTCGTTGCCTCCTATTTCCGCTTCTTCCACCGCGAAGTGCCACGCGTTCGGTAACGCTTTCCGAGACGATGCCCCTTCTTTGGCATCGTCTTTGCCGTTCTGTCATTTTCACGATGTACTCCTTCGCCAATCATCCTAAGTTCATCGAACCGGGTGGTGCATGATGTCAAAAGGAGTGTTTCCATGTCTTCCATTTTCGATGTGCCTTCGATGAGCCGCCGTTCGCTGCTCGGCGGTCTTGCCGCCACTTCTGCCCTGGTGCTGCTGCACCCATTCAGCGCCCGTGCCGCCTCCAACCAGGC
Organism: Hyphomicrobiales bacterium; assembly: GCA_900468805.1. Taxonomy (GTDB): domain Bacteria; phylum Pseudomonadota; class Alphaproteobacteria; order Rhizobiales; family Rhizobiaceae; genus Rhizobium. The sequence continues at coordinate 28,384 of UEIF01000019.1, forward strand.
ACATCTGCGGCTCATGGAAACGACCGACATTCACGTCAATGTCTTCCCCTACGATTATTACGCCGACAAGCCGAACGACACGATGGGCCTGTCGCGCACGGCAACGATCGTCGACAATATCCGTGCAGAAGCCGCCAACTCGCTACTGATCGACAATGGCGACGTGCTGCAGGGCAATCCGATGGGCGACTACATGGCCTATCGACATGGCATGAAGGACGGCGACGTCCATCCGGTGATCAAGGCGATGAACACGCTCGGCTATACGGTCGGTACGCTCGGGAATCACGAGTTCAACTACGGCCTCGACTTCATGTTCAAGGTACTGTCAGGCGCGAACTTCCCCTTCGTCTGCGCCAACCTGACCAAGGGCCAGCTCGCCTCGGACCCGAAGCAGGATGAACTCTTCTTTAAGCCCTACATCATCGTCGAAAAGCAGATCAAGGATGGCGCCGGCAATGAAAGCCCTGTCAAAATCGGCTTCATCGGCTTCGTACCGCCGCAGATCATGCTGTGGGACATCAAAAACCTGGAAGGCAAGGCCCAGACGCGCGATATCGTCCAGGCCGCGAAGGCCTGGGTTCCAGCCATGAAGGAAGCCGGCGCCGATATCGTCATCGCGCTTTCCCATTCCGGCATTGACGGTTCCGCCCCCTCCGAAATGATGGAAAATGCCTCGCTGCATCTTGCTGCCGTCGAGGGCATCGATGCGATCTTCACCGGTCACCAGCATCTTGTCTTCCCCGGTCCGAAGACCTGGGACGGCATTGGCAACGCCGATCCAGTCAAGGGCACGCTGCATGGCAAGCCCGCCGTCATGGCCGGCTTCTGGGGCTCGCATCTCGGCCTGATCGACCTTCTGCTGGAGAAGGACGGCAACAGTTGGAAGATCGTCGCCTTCACCTCCGAAGCACGGCCGATCTACCATCGCGACGACAAGAAGAAGGTCGTTGCCGACGTCGCCGACAAGAAGGACGTCGTCGAGGCTGCCAAGGCTGAGCATGAGGCAACGCTTGCCTATGTCCGCACACCTGTCGGCAAGACCTCCGCGCCGCTCTATTCCTACTTCGCGCTGGTCGCCGACGACCCGTCCGTGCAGATCGTTTCACAGGCACAGACCTGGTACATCAAGCAGATGCTGGCCGATACGCAGTTCAAGGATCTGCCGGTTCTTTCGGCCGCAGCGCCCTTCAAGGCCGGCGGTCGCGGCGGTGCCGACTACTATACGGACGTCCCGGCTGGCGATATCGCCATCAAGAATGTCGCCGATCTCTACCTCTATCCGAATACGGTTCAGGCCGTCGCCATCACCGGTGCGCAGGTGAAGAACTGGCTGGAAATGTCAGCCGGCATGTTCAACCACATCGAGCCCGGCTCAAAGGACGCGCTTCTGCTCAACAACGACTTCCCGTCCTACAATTTCGACGTCATCGACGGTGTGACCTATCAGATCGACCTGTCGCAGCCGCCGAAATATGATTCGTCGGGCAAGGCCGTCAATCCGGACTCCAACCGAATCCAGAACCTCGCCTTCGAGGGCAAGCCGATCGATCCGGCGCAGAAGTTCGTCGTCGTTTCCAACAACTACCGTGCAGGCGGCGGCGGCAGCTTCCCGGAAATCGCCTCCGATAAGGTGATCTTCCAGGCCCCGGATACCAACCGCGACGTCATCGTCCGCTTTGTCCATGATCAGGGTACGATCAACCCTTCCGCCGACGGCAACTGGACGTTCAAGCCCCTGCCCGGCACGACCGTCGTGTTCGAAAGCGGCCCGAAGGCCAAGCAGTACCTCGCCGACGTCAAGAGCGTGAAGATCGAGGATGCAGGCGAAGGCGCCGAGGGCTTCGCGAAGTTCAGGCTGGTCCTTTAGGCGAAGATATCGAGGAAGGCGCGGCGCCCGCGCCTTCCTTCATTCGGCCGCGAGCGGCATGCCGGGTTCACGTAATTCTGCAATCTGAGCGTGGAAATCGGCTTGGCTCGGGCAGGCGGAAAGCCTCGTACGGAACGCGTCGATCATCCAGGTGGCGGCGGGTCCGGGCGGGTTGGCGGGCCGGCGCATCGAATAGATCGGATATTCCCCCTGTTCGTAGGCATCCAGATCGAGATGAACGAGCGCGCCGCTCAGGAGATCGTCATGGATCAGGGACGCCGGAAGACCACCCCAACCAAGGCCGGCCTTGATGAGCTGGTGCTTCGTCGCAATATCGCTGACGCGCCATGTCTTGTAGGATAGAACGTTGAAATCACGCCCCTTCGTCAGGCCCGACGCATCGGTGACGACGAGCTGCACGTCCTCGCGCACGTCGCCGAGCGTGAGCGGCCGGTCGGCTCTGGCAAGCGGATGGTTCTGCGCGGCAACGGGCATCATGAAGGAATGGCCGATCCGCTCCGTGACGATCGAATCGTCCTGCTTCAGGACTGCGCCACCGATCCCGATCGTCGCCTTGCCGCTCAGGACGAGATCCATGACCATTCCGAGCTCGCCGACGTTGAGGCTTAACGAAACGGACGGAAACACCTCGCGGAATTCACGGAGCACGTCCACCATGGCCCGTGAAGGCACCATGACGCTGATGGCTACGGAAACCTCCGCTTCGAGCCCTTCTCTCAGGCTCTTGACGCGCGCCCGCATGACCTGCAGGTCGCCCAGGATGCGCCGCGCATCCTCCAGCATCGCCCTGCCCGCCTCCGTCAGCTTCGGCTGGCGCGCACCGGAACGCTCAAAAAGCGGCACTTCGAGCTGTGCCTCCAGATTGGCGATCGTATAGCTCACGACCGATTGCGCGCGGTTCAGTGCGCGCGAAGCCGCCGAAAAGCTGCCGGTTTCGGCAACGGTCAAAAACACCTGCAATTGGTCCAAGGTCGGGTTCGGAAGCATCTTCCATCCATTCCATCGATAGTTTTGATCTACATTATCCCAGTTTTTTCGATAATGGGCCAGCCCTATTTCTTCTCTCGACGCAGCGGACTGCCGCTCCCAACGGGGCCGCTGAAACCCAATTCGAGAGGAAATTTAGCCATGTCTTCCATTCTTCTTCTGACGTCCAGCCCGCGTTCGGAGTCTCTTTCCACGTCGATCGCCGTGGAACTTTCCGAAAAGCTCAAGGTCCAGAACCCGGGCAGCGTCGTCATTCGCCGCGACCTCGCCGCAAACCCGCTGCCGCATATCGACGACCTGTTCACCGCCGCGATCCGCAAGCCGCCGGAAGCCCGCACGGCCCAGGAAGCCGCCGCCGTCAAGACTTCCGACGAGTTGGTCAACGAACTGCTCACAGCCGACAGCATCGTCATCGGCACCGGCCTGATCAACTTCAACATCTATTCGTCGCTGAAGACCTGGATCGATAATGTGGCCCGCGCCGGCCTCACCTTCAAGTACACTGAAAGTGGCCCGGTTGGCCTCGCCACCGGCAAGAAGGTCTATGTCGTCCTCGCTTCCGGCGGCGTGTATTCCCAGGGTCCGGCTGCCGGCATGAACCATGCCGTCCCGTATCTGAAGTCGGTTCTCGGCTTCCTCGGCATTACCGACATTGAAACCATCTATGTCGAGGGCCTGGCTTTCGGCCCGGAAGCTGCGGAAAAGGCCATCGGCGCCGCCAAGTCGCGCGTCGAGGAACTCGCTCTCGCTGCCTAAAGCGTGTCGCGATCTTTCAGATCGCTTGCCACGCTTTAGATCTTTGTTCGATGCATGTCGTTATCGCAAAACCGCTGCACACTTTTGCGCTACATGCTTTAACCGACAAATTCAAAAGTTCCACTCGAGGGGGCCGGTGCAAGCCGGCCCTTTCATTTTGCCGAGAAACCATCGACGAAGGACCGGACCGTCTCCAGGATTTCTTCAGAGAGTTTTTCGTCGTCGGCAATGCGTGCAAGGCCGATCGCCCCGGTCATCAGGCACGAAACGATGATTGCCTTGCGGCGCGCTTCCGCCTCGTCGGCCGCGTTCATACGGCCTGTCATATTTCCAAGATTCGACTTCAGCTGTTCCGTCGCAAGCGAGCGGCATTTCTCACCGCTGCGGGCAAGATCAGCGGTCAGCGCGGCAAAGGGGCAACCGCCGCTTACGTCATCGCGATGGACCTCGCTCAGGTAATTGGCGGAATATTCCGCCATCGGAATATCTGCCGGTGCCCTGCCCTCTGAACGCACCTTCGCTTCCCAGGAGCCGAAAGCCAGTTTCATGGCTTCGGCCACCATCTCGTCGCGCGACGCAAAATGCTTGTAGAAACCGCCGACCGTCAGGCCCGCCTCCTTCATCAGGTCGGCCACGCCGAGCCCTTCCAGTCCTCTCTCTCGCAGACGCTGCGAAGCGATCTCGACGATCCTGTCGTGCGTCTTCTGCTTTTCCAGTTGCGAATGACCCATCGAAAATCTCCCGATATGCGGACTTGACTCAAGTGGATTACAATCATAATCCTTCTGGATGTCGATTATAATCCAGATCGAGCCATTTTCCAATAGGAGCCATTCCATGCGTCTCAAGAACAAGATCGCGCTCATTACCGGCGGTAACAGCGGCATCGGACTTGCCACCGCCAAGGTGTTTCTCGCCGAAGGTGCCAAGGTAATCATTACCGGCCGCAATCCGGAAACACTCGCTGCAGCCGAAAAGGCGCTTGGTGGTCAGGTGCTGGCGCTGAAGATCGATCTCACCGACGTTGCGGCAGCGGAAAAGATCTTCGCCGAGGCCGCTTCAAAGGTCGGCAAGTTCGATATCGTCTTTGCCAATGCCGGCATCGGCGGCGCGACGCCTCTCGGTCAGACCTCGCTGGAACAGTTCGAGAAGATCATCAGCACCAACCTGACCTCGGTCTTCTTCACAGTCCAGTCCGCGTTGCCGCATCTGAACGATGGCGCTTCGGTTATACTCAACGGCTCCGTCCACGCCGTTCTCGGTGCGCCGGGCTGGTCGGCCTATGCCGCCACGAAGGGCGCCGTGCGCTCCATGACCCGCAACCTCGCCTCCGAGCTTGCGCCGCGCGGCATCCGCGTCAATCAGGTAACGCCCGGCGGCACACGCACGCCGATCTGGTCGCCCTATGCGCAGTCGGAAGATGCGATGACGGCACTGGAAGAAAAGCTCGGGAATATGAGCGCGCTCGGCCGCATGAGCGAAGCAGACGAGATCGCAAAGGCCGCGCTCTATCTCGCCTCCGACGATTCCAGCAATGTCACGGGGATCGAAATTACCGTCGACGGCGGTATGACGAGCGCTCCCTCCGGCGCCAAGATTTTCCGCGCCGCCTGAGCGAACGGAAGCTAGCCGACTTTGACGACACCGGAGCGGCCGACAACACAGTTGCGGCCGCTCTTCTTTGCCTCGTAGAGGCGGCTGTCTGCCGCAGACAGCACGGTGGTGAAGCTGATGCCATCCTCGTCGGCGGTTGCAACCCCTATGCTCACCGATACCGATGCATCATCGGGCGTCTTTACACTGGTCACGATCGTCCAGCGCAGGCGCTCGGCGAGCAGCAAGCCTTCGTCATGACCCGTACCGGGGCAAACGGCGACAAACTCTTCGCCGCCAAAACGGAAGATACGATCGCTCGAGCGCAGCGTCATTCCGAGCCTCGCGGCAATGGCCTTTAGAACCTCGTCGCCCTGTAGATGGCCGAAGCCATCATTGACGTCCTTGAAATGATCGGCATCGATGATGAGAACGGTGGCATACTGGCCCTGCCGAAGCGCCTCACGCACCATCAGCGGCGCCTCCAGCTCCATGCGGCTGCGATCATAGACGCCGGTCAGCATGTCGCGGCCGGTTCGCTCCAGTAGGTCGTTATAACGCTCGCGGAATGTCAGATCGCCAAAGAGGTCGCTGATCGAGCGGGCGGAGGCGGCAACGCCGTCCCGGCGGATATGGTATTCATAGATGGCAAACATCAGAGAATAGAGGCAGACGGCCAGCATCTTGGCTTTCCATCCCGCCCAGAAGGCCGTCATCGGAACGCCCATGAAATAGTGCAGCCCGCTGAAGAATAAGATCTGGTCAAAGGTCAAAAGCACCAGGCCAGAGGTCATGAAACGCAGCACCACGCGCCGGCGCATGAAGTCGCCAAGCTTCTCGTAAAGCAGGATGATGCCGAGCGAGTCGAGGTAGAGGATTGCCGTTCCCCACACCATCAGCCAGCCCATTTCCTTCAGGAAATTGACGTCTGCCGGATGGCCGGGCGACAGTTCCAGCGGCTGATGAAGCTGCAGCACCCAGGCAATGGCGACGGTCAGGAGATTACCGAGAAACAGACCATAGATCGGCTGGCGGACGGTTGCCGCATCCTCCTGCAGGTAGAGCATGAGGATCATCATCAGCTTACCGGAAAAGAAGATCGAAGACCCCGGCGAGACGTTCCCGAACGGCAGCGAAACATAGAAGACCGCGGCGAGATAGGTCTCCATGAAATGCATGACGCCGAGCGCAGTCAGGAAGACGCCCAATCCGAGGCGTTGGCGAAAATGCAGGAGACTGACCATCAGCACGAAATAGCCGACAGCTTCGACGATGAAGAGCCCGGCGTTGAAGAGCTCCATTACGGCCCTCCGCCGACAGGACCGCGCGAGACAGCGGCAGATCTTCTGGTCAATCGTCCGGAAAGTTCAAACACAAGCGGCGCCCTGCAAAACCTGCAGGCGCCACCTTCACCAAAATCCTTTAAGATTAGGTGAGCAAACCAGCAGTTTCCGTCACGGAAATGCTGTCATAGTTTTGAAAAACAACGGGAAATTTCGTCTTAAACAAGGCTTGCCGGCTAACGGCGCTCAGACCTGCCGAAGCTTCTCGCCATCGCCGAAGAGAGAAGGGCCGTGCTGATCAATGATCTGGTGCGCCTTGCGCACCGTGCATTCGATCGCATCATCGGACGAGGAAAAGAGATCGGCGCGAATGAACTTGCGCACAAGAACGTCCTCACCAACCTTCTTTTCGATGCGCCCGGCCAGACGATACTGGCCGCCTTCCTTCTGCGGCTCGGCATAAATGGTGCAATCGCCATAGAGCTGCGGCTCGCCGGAAGGACCCGCAGATGCCTCGTTGGAGGATTTACCGCCGCCGGAAAAGACCGAAAGAATGTTTGAAAGGAACGAAGCCATAATTCGCCTTTAGCACGCAGTGCTGTTGACGCAAAGTCAAATGATGAGGTTTGCGAGGATCTCGTTTTCGGTAATGTCCTCGAACCCCATGCCTGACCTTTCGAAATTGGCGACGAGCGTCGCGAAGTTTTCCGGAGCCGTCGTTTCAATGCCGATCAGGATCGAACCGAAATTGCGCGCCGATTTCTTGAGATATTCGAAGCGGGCAATATCGTCATGCGGTCCGAGAAGATTGAGGAAGTCGCGCAGCGCGCCGGGGCGTTGGGCAAGGCGCAGGATGAAGTATTTCTTCAAGCCGGCGTAGCGCATGGCGCGTTCCTTGACATCGGGCAGCCGCTCGAAATCGAAATTGCCACCCGAGACGACGGCAACGATCGTCTTGCCCTTGATGGCCTGGCGATCCATGGCGGCGATCGCCGTCAGCGACAGGGCGCCGGCCGGCTCCAGCACCACGCCTTCGACGTTCAGCATCTCCTGAATGGTGACGCAGATGGCGTTTTCCGGCATCAGCTTGACCTGATCAGGCGAAAACGTCTTCAATGCTGCGAAGTTCAGGTCGCCGATACGAGCGACCGCCGCACCATCGACGAAATTGTCGACCTTGGGGAGCGTCACCAGTTGCCCCGCCTCGAGGCTGCGGCGAAGGCTCGGCGCGCCGGCAGGTTCGGCAAAGACGAAGTCGGATTGCGGCACGATGCCACCGAGAAAGCCGGTGATACCAGCGGCAAGGCCGCCGCCGCCGACCGGCAGGACGACCATGTCAGGCACCGTGCCTTCAGGAAGCTGCTGCATGATTTCTGCGGCGACAGTCGCCTGCCCCTCGATGATATCGACGTGGTCGAATGGCGGCACCATGACGCCGCCGATCGCCTCCACATGGTCGCGGGCAGCCTGATAGCACTGATCGAAGAAATCGCCGATGAGTTCAATGGTGATGAAGCCGGCGCCAAACATGCGAGTCTTGTCGATCTTCTGCCGCGGCGTGGTGACCGGCATGAAGACGACACCCGGCACGCCGAAATGGCGGCACACGAACGCAAAACCCTGCGCGTGATTGCCGGCGGACGCGCAGACGAAGGTCTTGCCGCCCGCGCCCTCGGCGATCGCCTTGCGGAAGAAATTGAACGCGCCGCGGATCTTGTAGGATCGCACCGGCGAAAGATCCTCGCGCTTCAGCCAGATATCGGCGCCATAGCGAGCGGAAAGGTGATCATTAAGCTGCAGCGGCGTGGCGGGGAAAAGGCTGCGCATCGCCTCTTCGGCGCCTTCGACATCGTGTCTTGTCACGTGCGTTCGTCCATTTTTCAGAAATCCAACGCCGCTATGACACAGCCAGCCAGCGGAAAGAAGCCCGTTTGCGCCATTTGCGGTTCGCTCGATGAAAGGCTTCCTTAAGTGCGTCTTCAGATCACGCCCACTATCCACGTCACGTGGACGGCTTTTAACTTGATGGCGCATAGCGATTGCTAATATGACGATATCATGACATCCAAGATCGCAAAGCCACTGGCCTGGCTTCTTCTCGCCTTCATCGTGTTCGTGACAGTTTCGCCGATCGAATTGCGACCACACACGATCGAGACACCGGATATTGACCGTGCCGCAGCTTACCTGGCGGCAGGACTGGCTTTCGCTCTTGCTTATCCGAGACAATGGAAGACAGTCGCCGTGCTGCTGATCTTCGGTGCCATCGCGATCGAATATCTGCAGTACCTGTCGCCGACGCGGCATGCGCGCCTTCACGATGCAGGCGTCAAGGCAATGGGCGCGGCACTCGGCCTGATCGCTGGCTGGGTCTTCAACAAATGGCGTGAAGCGAAAACCGGGGCGGATGCCGCCGCGTAATTTGCCAGACGCTGACAAGGGACTTGGACGTTAAAGCCCGCGTATCTGCAAGGCCCAGAAGAACAGTGGCACTGCTGTCACCACCGTTGCCATTAGTAGAACGGCACTCATTTTGAAAAGTCTGACGCGCCGCGTTCTTGCTCCATCCCAATCGTAAACCATCGTCTTACTCCCACTAAGACAATACCTACTCAACCGCACAGTGCCTGCATTTCTTGCACCGTTGAGACCACAGACAAGCGCTGCCTATGGTTCATTCATCTTATACAAGCACATTCGAACGCGTTTATGAAGATGGTGCGAGCGACGGGGATCGAACCCGTATAGCCTAAGGCCGAGAGATTTTAAGTCTCTTGCGTCTACCAGTTTCGCCACGCTCGCGCGCCGTCCAGATCAACGACTTGGGCGGATTCGTCAAGAAAATGTTTGCGCGACCCCACGGCGACCGGAGAGCCTACCTAAGGTATCACCGTGTCAAAATAAAACGGCGGCCCAAAGGACCGCCGTCTCACAGAAAGATTTTAGCTGAATTCAGGCGAGCTTTGCAGTGATCTTGGCGACATGTGCGCCCTGATACTTGGCAGCTTCAAGCTCGATTGCCGAAGGCTGGCGCGAGCCGTCGCCGTTGGTGATAGTGGATGCGCCGTAGGGCGAGCCGCCCTTGACTTCTTCCGTGCCCATCTGCCCCTGGAAAGCATAGGGAAGGCCGACATAGGCCATGCCGTGATGCAGGAAGGTCGGGACGAAGCCGAGGATCGTCGATTCCTGGCCACCGTGCTGCGTGGCGGACGAGGTGAACATCGAGCCGACTTTGCCGACGAGCTTGCCGGTGAACCACAGGCTACCGGTCTGGTCCCAGAAATTGCGCATCTGCGAAGCGACCGTGCCAAAACGCGTGCCGGCGCCGACGATGATCGCATCGTAATCAGGCAGTTCGTCAACGGTGGCGATCGGCGCTGCCTGGTCGACCTTGTAGTAGGATGCTTTGGCGACTTCTTCCGACACCAGTTCCGGAACGCGCTTGACGACGACATCAGCGCCGGCGGATTTCGCGCCTTCGGCTACGGCATATGCCATGGTTTCGATGTGGCCATAAGCCGAGTAGTAGAGGACGAGAATCTTCGCCATTGTTATCTCCATCAAAGGATTGATTGAATTTCCTGACCGCAAGGGTTCTATCAGCGCATCCGGTTGAACACAGCCCTGCCCCGAAGAACTCACTGTTCACTGGCTGTAGACGAAAATTCACTTGCCCTTTCGTTTGGGGTTGAACGAGCCTTCGGTTTAGCCGCTTTGCCGTTTGCAAAACGGCCAAACGACGCTACCTATTTGCAAGCTTCACACCACGGAATATCCCCATGAGCAATGAGACCGTCGTTACCGCCGCCATGCTAGCCATCGGCGACGAGCTTCTTTCCGGCCGTACCAAGGACAAGAATATCGGCCACCTCGCCGACATGCTGACCATCTCGGGCATAGACCTGAAGGAGGTTCGCATCGTCGCCGACGAGGAGGATGCGATCGTTGAGGCGTTAAACGCGCTCCGCGGCAAATACGACTATGTCTTCACCTCCGGCGGCATCGGCCCGACGCATGACGATATCACTGCGGATGCCGTCTCGAAGGCTTTCGGCGTGCCCTGCGAACATGATGCGGCGGCGATGGTGCTGCTCGCCGAGATGTACAGGCGCCGCGAGATGGAATTCACCGAGGCTCGTCAGCGCATGGCACGCATGCCACGCGGTGCAGCCCATATCGCCAACCCGGTTTCGACCGCGCCCGGTTTTGTCATCGGCAATGTCTATGTGATGGCCGGCGTTCCGCAGGTGTTTCAGGCGATGGTCGACAATGTGCTGCCGACGCTGCGGACGGGCACGCCCGTCGTCTCGCTCGCCATCGCCTGCCCATATGGCGAAGGGGAGATCGGCACGCCGCTGGCGGCGATCCAGAAGGCGCATCCGGAGACCAGCATCGGCTCCTATCCGCGTTACGTGGGGCAAAAATTTTCCACCGAGATCGTGGTGCGTGGTCGCTCCCAGGATATAGTCGAGGCTGCGGGTGCGGACGTGCGGACCATGATCGAGGATATCAGACGCAGGAAGGACATTGCCGAAAACCATTCGGCGGAAGCGTGAAGACGGTGTGCGGCCTTGATCCCGGTCAAGGAACCGCCCCGCATTCCCGAGCATTTCTTTCCTCGCGGACCATCATTTCAGCCGCAACGGAGAATTGATATGTCTTATAAAACCATTCTCGCCATTCTGGATACAGCAGACAATAGTGGCGCTGTTGCCGATTTCGCCTTTGCCATCGCCGCAGAAAGCGGCGCCCATGTGATCGGCCTGCATGCCGAAACGATCGCCGCCGTCCCGCTGGTCGCGCCGATGGAAATTCCCGATCCGGTCGCCGTGCAGGCGCTTCAGGACATGGCCCATGCCGAGACCATCGAGGTCGAGCGCATCTTCCGTGCCCGTGCCGATGCTGCAGGCGCTTCCTTCGAATGGCGAGCTTTTGTGACGTCGACCGGATACGGCTCTGCACCGCTGATCGAAAGCGCGCGCAGTGCCGACCTGCTGATCGCCTCGCAGGCTGATCCGGCACGGCCCTCCGACAGCCACGTGGACGTCGACGAATTCCTGTTCGAGAGCGGCCGGCCGGTGCTGATGATCCCCTACATCATCCGCCAGCCGAAGCCGATCAAGCGTGTGCTGATTGCCTGGAACGGCTCGAAGGAAGCAACGCGAGCCTGCTTCGATGCCCTGCCGATATTGAAGGCCGCTGAAGCCGTAGAGATCTTCTCCGTCGATCCGGCCGAGACCGCAACCCGATCGGCGACGACTGCCGGCGCGGAGATCGCCGCAACGCTTGCACGCCACGGCGTGAACGTGACGCTCGCCACGGCCGCAAGTGGCGACAAGAACGCCTCGCACGTCATCGAGAACCGGCTTTCGGACGACAGCATCGACCTTCTCGTCATGGGTGCCTACACGCATTCCTGGCTGTGGCAGACGATCTTCGGTGGCACGACGAAGACACTTTTGCAGTCCATGACGGCGCTGACATTGCTGTCGCGTTAACGTCGCTCTTGCGTTTTGCCTCCAAATCCCGCTAATTGCGGCGACCGATGATATCAGGCTTCGGCATCCATCGCGCAGTTCCGGCTGCGCGATTTGCGTTTTGCCAGCCGATACCCACGCGGTCGCCGGCAAACGGCGTGTTGTTTTTTCATGCCGCGGAGTAACCCGATGTCCCTTCCCGATAAAGCCTTCCCCGTTTCCTGGGATCAGTTCCACCGTGATGCGCGTGCGCTTGCCTGGCGGCTTGCCGGACTCGGCCAGGAGTTCAAGGCGATCGTCTGTATCACCCGTGGCGGCCTCGTTCCGGCGGCGATTATTTCGCGCGAGTTGAACATCCGCCTCATTGAGACGGTCTGCGTCGCGTCCTATCACGACTACGTCAATCAAGGCGACATGGTGCTGCTCAAGGGCATTGCGCCTGAACTGATGGAAAACGGCGGCGAAGGCGTGCTTGTCGTCGACGATCTCACGGATACCGGCAAGACAGCCGCTCAGGTGCGTGGCATGCTGCCGAAGGCGCATTTCGCCTGCGTCTACGCCAAGCCGAAGGGCGTGCCGACGATCGATACCTTCATCACCGAAGTCAGCCAGGACACCTGGATCTACTTCCCCTGGGATATGGGCTTCACCTACCAGGAGCCGATCGCCAAGGGCGCTCGCGGCTAACAGCCCATGCCGCGAGTAACCTCCGGCTTTACGACCGAAAATTGTCCCAATATTTGTCTCCCCGATAGCAGCTTCCAGCCCCGTTCGGTAACGTCCATTTTATTTTATTAGCATAGGCTCAGGCAACTACCGGTCGCAATAACCGGATATAAAGTGTAGCTGAATGCGGTTGGGGAAACGCAATGGCGTGCTGGGGCAAGATACGAACGGCAGCGGCCTTCGGGCTGATCGGCTGCCTGTTTCCTTATACGCCTGCCGGGGCCGAGCCGGCCTATATCAGCGTCGTGCGCGAATATGTCGAAACATTCGTCCGGCCGGTGGTTAAGGCTCCCGTCGTCCTGAAGGCGATCGAGGAGCAGAACGCCAGATTCAGCGATGTCAGCGAGATGGACATGCGGGTGCTGGACGAAACCTACCAGGCGGAGGTCGCCCAGGGCAATTTCCAGATGGTCAGGGCGCTGGTGGCGAAATCCGTCTCGCATTATCTCAAATCGAAGCAGGATGATTCGCAGGGAACAATCCTCGAATTCTTCGTCACCGACTGTCACGGGCTGAATGTCGGACAGAGCACCATCACGACAGACTACTGGCAGGGCGACGAGGATAAGTTTCTGCAAACCTTCGCCCGCGATTCGCAGGAGATCTATATCAGCCCGGCGGAGCGCGACGAGTCGACCCAGCTTCTGGAAACCCAGGCAAGCTTCGTGATCACCGACGAGGCGGGCAAGCCGATCGGCACGGCGACCGTCACGATTGCCATCGACGCCCTCTAGAAAGTGCTGATTTCCCTCAACGAATCGCCATGCGCATTTGCGTCTCAAAAGCCATCCTAACTTTTACCGCAGCCGGTTTTTTTGGCATTCCGGCCTCTTCCTAGCCTGGTCGTTGCTGCAAGCCCTTGTATTTTCAGGCTTACCCGACTTTCCCCAGTCTTCACAAGGCCATCCACAAGATGTTGTGGTTAGCATTCGGTTACGTTCCACCCCTTGACGGAATCAGCCGTTTCAAACTTAATGTTTCAGATGTTGCGGCGGCGACTGAACCGGAGGTAACGAGACCGGTTCTCCCAAGGAAAATTAAACGCAGAATCAGGGTGTTGGACCGCCGAACGCGGTGACGCCTGCAGGATTTTTTGCGCCTTTTTCCAGCCTCAAAAAGCGACATCGGGGACTGGTAAAAATAAGCTGTTAACACTATATTTAGTGTTTGCAGCCAGCCTCACCACAAGATACAGGACAGACATCTCCGGATGACATCCTGTCACAAGACGGAACGAGCACTGGCCGCGCGAAGGGACAACGCGTAGCCAGACGGGAATTTTGCGCCCTTTCGGGTGCCAACAAGAGGTTAAGAACATGCGCATCGAACGTCGGTTTACGAAGGCTGGTCAAGGCGCCTATGCGGATATCGAATTCCGCAAGGCGACGAGCGAGATCAAGAACCCGGATGGGTCGATCGTTTTCCGCCTCGAGAACATCGAAGTTCCCGCGCAGTTTTCCCAGGTCGCCACCGACGTCCTGGCGCAGAAATACTTCCGCAAGGCCGGTGTCCCTGCCCGCCTGAAGAAGGTCGAGGAGAACAGTGTCCCCTCCTTCCTGTGGCGCTCCGTTGCCGACGACGCTGCGCTGAAGGATTTGCCGAAGGACGAACAGACCGGCTCGGAAATCGACGCGCGCCAGGTCTTCGATCGTCTCGCCGGCACCTGGACCTATTGGGGCTGGAAGGGCGGCTATTTCTCTTCCGAGGAAGATGCGGCAGCGTTCAAGGATGAGCTTGCCTATATGCTCGCCACGCAGCGCGTTGCCCCGAACTCCCCGCAGTGGTTCAATACCGGCCTGCACTGGGCCTATGGCATCGACGGCCCCGGCCAGGGCCATTTTTATGTCGATCCCTTTACCGGCAAGATTACCAAGTCCAAGTCTGCCTACGAACATCCGCAGCCGCATGCCTGCTTCATTCAGTCCGTCGAAGATGATCTCGTCAACGAAGGCGGCATCATGGACCTCTGGGTTCGTGAAGCGCGTCTCTTCAAATACGGCTCCGGGACCGGCTCCAACTTCTCCATGCTGCGCGGCGAAGGCGAAAAACTCTCGGGCGGCGGCCGCTCTTCCGGCCTGATGAGCTTCCTGAAAATCGGCGACCGGGCTGCCGGCGCCATCAAGTCTGGCGGTACGACACGCCGTGCGGCCAAGATGGTCGTCGTCGATATCGACCATCCCGATATCGAGGAATACATCAACTGGAAGGTCAAGGAAGAGCAGAAGGTTGCCGCTCTCGTGACCGGCTCCAAGGTCGTCGCCCAGCATCTGAAGGCGATCATGAAGGCCTGCGTGAATTGCGAAGGCGACAATGGCGACTGCTTCGACCCTGCCAAGAACCCGGCCCTGAAGCGCGAAATCCGCGCTGCCAAGAAGGATCAGGTTCCGGAAAACTATGTCCAGCGCGTCATCCAGTTCGCCCGCCAGGGCTACAAGGACATGGAGTTCAAGACCTACGACACGGACTGGGATTCGGAAGCCTATCTCACCGTTTCCGGCCAGAATTCCAACAATTCCGTCTCGATCAAGGACAACTTCCTGCGCGCCGTCGAGGAAGATGGCGACTGGAACCTGACCGCCCGCAAGGACGGTAGGGTCATGAAGACGCTGAAGGCCCGCGATCTCTGGGAGACGATTTCCTATGCAGCCTGGGCATCGGCCGACCCGGGCATTCACTTCAACACGACGATGAACGACTGGCACACGTCGCCGGCTGGCGGCCCGATCCGGGGCTCGAACCCGTGCTCGGAATATATGTTCCTCGACGACACCGCCTGCAATCTCGCCTCGCTGAACCTCCTGCAGTTCAAGGACAAGGCGACGAAGCGCATCAATATCGGCGACTACGAACATGCCGTTCGTCTGTGGACCGTCGTGCTCGAAGTCTCGGTCATGATGGCGCAGTTCCCGTCGAAGCGCATTGCCGAGCTTTCCTACGAATACCGCACGCTCGGCCTCGGCTACGCCAATATCGGCGGCCTGCTGATGTCGACGGGTATCCCTTATGACAGCTCCGAGGGCCGCGCCATTGCCGGTTCGCTGACGGCGATCATGACCGGCGTCTGCTACGCGACATCGGCCGAAATGGCTGCCGAACTCGGACCATTCCCGAACTTCGCGCCGAACCGCGAGCACATGCTGCGCGTCATCCGTAACCATCGCCGCGCTGCGCATGGCGAAAACACAGGCTACGAGGCGCTTTCCGTGAACCCGGTCGCGCTGATCCATTCGGAGAACCCCGACCAGGATCTCGTAGCCCATGCGAAGTCTGCCTGGGACAAGGCGCTTGAGCTCGGCGAAAAGCATGGCTACCGCAACGCGCAGGTCTCGGTTATCGCACCGACCGGCACGATCGGCCTCGTCATGGATTGCGACACGACCGGCATCGAGCCTGACTTCGCTCTGGTGAAGTTCAAGAAGCTCGCCGGCGGCGGCTACTTCAAGATCATCAACCGCGCCGTTCCGGATGCGCTGCGCACGCTCGGCTATTCCGAAAGCCAGATCGCCGAGATCGAAGCCTATGCTGTCGGCCACGGCAACCTGAACCAGGCTCCGGCTATCAATCCCTCGACGCTGAAGACCAAGGGCTTTACCGACGAGAAGGTGGAAGCCGTCAATGCCGCTCTGAAGAGCGCCTTCGATATCAAGTTCGTCTTCAACCAGTGGACGCTCGGCGCCGACTTCCTGAAGACCACTCTGAAGGTCTCCGACGAACAGCTCGGCGACATGAGCTTCAGCCTGCTCGACCATATCGGTTTCTCGAAGAAGGACATCGAGGCTGCCAACATCCATGTTTGCGGTGCGATGACGCTGGAAGGCGCGCCTTTCCTCAAGAAGGAGCACCTGCCGGTTTTCGATTGCGCCAATCCGTGCGGCAAGATCGGCAAGCGTTATCTCTCGGTCGAAAGCCATATCCGCATGATGGCGGTTGCCCAGCCCTTCATCTCGGGTGCGATCTCCAAGACGATCAACATGCCGAACGAGGCGACTGTCGAGGATTGCAAGAACGCCTATATGCTCTCCTGGAAGCTCGGCCTGAAGGCGAACGCCCTCTATCGTGACGGCTCCAAGCTGTCGCAGCCGCTCAACGCCTCGCTGATCGAGGACGAGAGCGACGAGGATGCGCTTGAGGATCTGATCCAGCAGCCGGCAGCGGCCCAGGCCGTGACGGTGACCGAGAAGATCATCGAGCGCGTGATCGAGCGTGTTTCCCGCGAACGCGAGAAGCTGCCGAACCGCCGCCAGGGCTATACCCAGAAGGCTGCCGTCGGCGGTCACAAGGTCTACCTGCGTACCGGCGAATTCGGCGACGGCCGTATCGGCGAGATCTTCATCGACATGCACAAGGAAGGTGCCGCCTTCCGTGCGATGATGAACAACTTCGCCATCGCCATCTCGCTTGGTCTGCAATATGGCGTGCCGCTGGAAGAATATGTGGAGGCGTTTACCTTCACCAAGTTCGAGCCGGCCGGCATGGTCATCGGCAACGACGCGATCAAGAACGCCACGTCGATCCTCGACTACGTGTTCCGCGAACTCGCCGTCTCCTATCTCGGCCGTCACGATCTCGCCCATGTCGATACGTCCGACTTCTCCAACACGGCGCTCGGCAAGGGTATTCAGGAAGGCAAGACGAACCTGCTCTCCACCGGCTGGACTCGCGGCTACAAGCCGACGCTGGTTTCCAATACCGGCATCGAACGCCAGGCCGGTGAGCCCAAGGGTGCGGCAACCGCCGCCCCTGCCCGTGCCTCCTCGATCGGCTCGGTGACGTCGTTTGCTGGTGCTGCCGCCCGCAAGCTGGAGCCGACAGTGGCGATCTCGACTTCCGAAATCGTCGCCTTCAAGCGCGACTATGAAGAGCGCGCCAAGGAACTGGCCGAGGAGATCGCCGAAGAGGTGATCGAGGAAACCGGCACCGAGGCAACCGCCCTCTTCTCCGACAAGGCCGCAGCGGATGCTGCCTCGGCTAAGACGGAAGCCAAGAAGGTGGAAGCCGAACGCCGCGCCCGCTCGATCATGCAGGGCTACACGGGCAATATGTGCGGCGAGTGCCAGAACTTCACGATGGTGCGCAACGGCACCTGCGAGAAGTGCGATACTTGCGGCGCGACGAGCGGGTGCAGCTGATTTCTTTGGGAAAATTCAGGCGTCACGCGCACATAAGTCCGGGCAAAAACGAAAGGAAAAGGGACATTTTGCATCTATTGATTGTGACTGGCGATTAAGTGTCGGGATTTGCAACCAATAGCGATCAGCAAGACTGCCCCCAGGAACAAACAGAAATAGCTCCAGGCGCGAACGCGGCTGGAGCTTCAGACTGAGAGGTAGGCCGACGGGACCGTTCCCGAGCCGTTTTACGCCTGCCAATGGATGACTTCGAGTGCGCGCAAAGGCGCGCGGCTCACCGCTTACGCGCCGCGGATAAAGCGCCGGATCAAAAAAACGCTCCATGCTGCTGAATTTTAAGAGATTTTTATCAATTTCGCTTCCCTTTTTCGGCTCAATATCGTAGCCTCAGGGGTACGAATCAGCAGGCGTGAAAGGAAGATAACTTACTGGGAAGTCTGGAGATTTATCTCCGCGATGCCGTAACCGAGATAGCCGTCCCGGTCACGACATTTTGCGAATAACGAATTCGACATTCGCATGGCAGTCGAACCGAAGCTCTCCGCCGTTTGCAAAAGCACTATAGGAGGATTCGGGGCTCTCTGTCGAGGTTGGTCGCATTCTTATCCACGGTTCGGAAAGGAACTTGGAAATGACTGCACGTAAGACATTCGACGTCGGAAGAGATTCCGGTTCGGGTCGCTTCATCACCGTGAAGCAGGCCGCGGCACGTCCCAACACGACGACCGTCGAGCGTATCCCGAAACCTGGCCGCGGCGACACCAAGGGTGAGCCTAGCCGCCGCAAGTAGGCGAAGGAGGCGCCTGGAGCAGGCGCCTCCTTCGCATGCTCGGAAACCTGTAGTGAGGTGATGCATGACCGACAATGAAGACGTCGGCCTGAAGGCCGCGTTGTGCAATTTTGGAGAGCTCGTCCGGCGCAAGCGTCAGGCTTGCCGTTGGCACTTCCGAGAGCTGGCCGAAAAGACTGGGATCGACATCGTAGCACTCAGCGATGTGGAAAAGGGCGCTGCCGCCCTGACGGATACCGAACGCGAAACGCTCTGCGAATTCCTCGGTATCGATATCGACGCCTTCCCGAAAATGCTCCGCAACGAACGCAAGAAGGCGGCGACCGAGAATGTCGAAACGCCCGAGCGCCTTCGTGAAGCTCCTATCGTCGACCTAACGAGGTATCGTGAGTCATGGCAAAAGACCACTACACTTCCGCGGGACTGACCACCCCTAAGATGATGGCGGTGGCGCTCAGATACCGAAACGAGTTCGACATGCAGCATGTCGAACTCGTCGACATCATCGACATCATCGAGTTCAAGCTCGTTCAAACTTTTCCTGACTTCCGGCTGGTGATCGCTCGCGACGGCGAAATGAAGGAGGACGCCCTTGCCGAGCCACTGAAGAGCCGGATCACCGTCCGACGGTCGATCTACATTGCCGCATGCGATGGAGACTTCGAGGCAAGGTTCGTCCTCGCACACGAGCTCGGTCACTTTCTCCTTCATCGGGAGAAGGATGTCTCTATGCACAGCGATCCACGTGGCGCGGTCCAGGCCATCCGGGGAATGAAGGCTACCGAGAGCACCGAAGACCAGGCAGACATGTTCGCCCGGCATTTTCTCGCGCCCCCTCACCTTTCCTATCAATACCGGCACGAGCCGCAGAGGTTGGCGATGACGACTGGCGTCCCGCTACGGATTTGCCGCGGAAACATCACCATGTCGAAATGGCCCGAGACGTTTGCGTTCCGAACCGAGGGAGGGACTGCCAGCCGCAACAGCGGCGTGTGATTTCGTCTGCAGTTCAGTCCAACCCGGCGCGGTATCGGCCTCCGAAAGGAGCCACCGCTTTCTATGAAAAGGTCTTAGCATGTCAGTCCCGAAATTAGGCTTCTCCGCATATCTGAAGATAATCAACAGCAACCATCGCCCCCAGCGATCGCTTGTCCGGCAGCGATGCCGTCCGAGCTCGGGCGGCTACGACTTCCACAAGAGTCTTCGCCACCGTGTCCAGCAGGTTTCCTTCGACGGCCTGTCGGCAGCCGCCGCGCTTGCGTCCACGCAGCAGATTGCGCGGGAACCTGAAAGGAATTCGGCTCGACGAGCCTTGGAACAGTTCTTCGAATGGAAGGCCGCCCACCCTGGGGACATGGCTTCCTGCCAGCCGATTTCCTTCACCAGTCCCGCCGGCCTGTTTAAGGTGGAGTTCGTCGCGGACTTTCTCCTCGATATCGGCGGACGATGGACAGCAGTCCACCTGTGGAACACGCAGCACGACCTCAGCCCGCATCTGGTGCTCGCAGCATTGAGCTCGGTCGCTGCCCGCTATCCCGTGGAAGATCGGCCAGACGACTTCGCTGTCCTCTCGCTTCGGGATCAGACGATCTATCGTTGGTCAGAGGCCGATCGCGAAACGAGAGCCCTCGGCGAGCGTCTTCTCGAGCTTCTCGACATGCAGTTCGCAGCGGCGCGCAGGGAACTCGGCCTGCCCGCGTCGCCGGACCTCGACGAACCCCGCACCCGCCCCTGAACATGGACGGTCGGCACCAGGTCGGTGCCGAGCACCGGCCGTTGCAATAGTCGGAGTTAAGAATGGCAAGCGTGTTTTTCTCCTATTCTCATGTGGACGAGGACCTTCGGGACCAGCTCGATAAACAGTTGTGGATCCTGACGGCAGCCTACGCCAACATCGTAGGCGTTTCCAACAAGGCAAACATCTTCTAGGCGCCGAACTGGGGCGATCTGCCTGGCGGGATGGTCGGGGTGAAGATCGAGGCCGAGAAGTCCGGTATCCAGCTCGCAGCACCCCATGACTTCCCTCGTTCGAACGCTCACGCCGTAATCCTGTCGCAATGGTCGTCGTGAACATAGGATCGGAAAGGCGGGCGAGACATGAAGATCCTGTTGGTCGAAGACGAGACAAGGCTGGCGGAAGCGATTGCGGCCTCGCTCACTAAGAAGGGCGTAGCGGTGGATCACACCGCTCTTCTTGGGGATGCAATCGAACTGGCTCGACAACAGACCTACGATGCGATCGTGCTCGACAGACGCCTGCCAGACGGCGACGGCATCACATTTATTCCTTGGCTACGAAGCTCCGGCGTCGTGACCCCGGTCATCGTCCTGACTGCCAGAAACGAACCGGCGGAAAGGGTCGCGGGCTTGGACCTCGGCGCCGACGATTATCTGGGCAAGCCATTTCTGATGGAGGAGCTTTTCGCTCGACTGCGCGCTGTCATGCGACGCCCGTCGGCCTTGGCGGAGCCGTCCATAGTCGCGGGACGGATGACCGTGGATCCGATCCGGATGGACGTCATGGTCGGTGAACTGCAGCTCGACCTGCCTCGTCGAGAGCTGATGGTGCTCGTTACCCTTGCGAAGCGAAAAGGTAAAACTGTCCTCAGATCGGCGCTGGAAACCGAAATCTACAATTACGAGGAGACGATCCAATCCAACGCGCTGGACGCTCATGTGTCGCGACTGAGAAAACGCCTAACTGACGTGGACGCCGGCGTGTCCATCCACAACATCCGCGGGGTCGGATATCTGCTGAAGGAACATTGATGCGATTTCCGAATACGTCGCTGTGGTGGAGACTGAGCTGGCAGCTCAGCCTGCTATTCGTCGTCATCACGGCATTGGTGATCGTCGGGCTGTGCATCTATGGGGCGATGATCCTTTCTCCGAACGTCGGTATGCAGCACCGGCTTCTGAACGCACTGGAAGGGTCCTTGAGCTACGAACCTGGACGAGGGCTTCGCATCAAAGACAGCGAACAGCTCACTGCGCTGAAGAATAACAACCCCAATCTTTTTTTCTACGCTGCAGCCCCGGACGGAACGGCAGTCGCATATGGAGATGTTCCCCCTCCGTACATGCAGCTCGCCAAGTTCGTGCCGCTTATCAAGGACGCCGACATTCGTGGCACGCCGGCAAATAGCCCGGAGCCGGCTTCAGTCGACGAAATTGAGATCAATGCGACCGAGATTCGGGTGCTTTATGGCGGTCGCAGCGGAAGCGAGTCGACATTCGTCGCGATACTTGGCAAAGCCTACAAGATCTACGTGCCCCTGCTTGCGATAACTCTGCCCGCCCTCTTCTTCGCGGTTCCGCGACTGGTCAGGCGTTCGCTCTCAGGGTTGAGCGACGTCGTTCGGAAGGCTCCGGAGATCGACCCGCGCCAGCCAGGATCCCGGCTGCCTGTGGATCGGGTTCCGAGCGAGGTCGTTCCGCTTATCCATGCGTTCAATTCCGTTCTGGAGCGGCTTGAGCAGCAGTTCGCAGCCAGAGAACGTTTTCTGATCGACGCCGCACACGAGCTCCGCACGCCGATCGCCGTCATGCAGACGCGTATCGATACGACCCTAGAAGGAAGCACTCGCGACACCATGATGGATGACATCGGGCGTCTACGGGAGACGGCGGAGCAACTGCTCGACTTTGAACGGAGCGAGCAGTCTCCGGAACCATACGAAGAAGCCGACATGGTAGAAGTCGCCAGGAACGTCGTCGCCGACCAAGCCCCGCTCGCCATAAGAAATGGATATGAAATCTCGTTCGACAGTGACGTGGACGAGCTTTATCGGCTGGCTAACCGGTCGGCGATGTCACGCGCCATAGGCAACCTTGTGCGCAATGCGATCGACCATGGCGGAAATAGCGGCACGATATCGGTGCACGTGTTCGAAAACGGAGGAATCTCGGTCTCGGACGAGGGTCCCGGAATTCCAGCAGCCCATCGAGACCTCGTGTTCGAACCATTCTATAGGGTCACACCACGGAGCACGGGTGCCGGCCTCGGATTGAGCATCGTGAAGCAGATCGTGACCCGTCACCGAGGGAGCGTAACTCTCGAAGGCGATCCGACAGGAACCACAGTGACCATCAGCCTGTGACAGATACAGCGTTCAGCTTCTGCTCTGACGCGCGCTCAGTGAAGCACAGTAAAATGAAATGGCCGAACCAAGAGGTCCGGCCATTTTTGTATTGGAATAAAGATAAGAACAAAGATGCTCAATCGGCCTTTGGCCTTGCCTAGAAGCGGCGCGGTGCTTCCGGCTTGTTGCCGACGATGCTGTCGATGCGCTCCAGCACGTCTGATGTCACCTTATCCTTATGCGACAGAGCCGCGAGATTGTCCTGCAACTGGCTTGCACGCGATGCGCCGAGGATAACGGTCGAGACATGCTTGTTGGCAAGGCACCAGAGAAGCGCGAGATGGGTGATCGACAGGCCGATCTCGTTTGAGAGCTTGGCAAGCTGGCGAACCTGTTCGAGCTGGGCGCGGCCGGCATCGGTGGACCATTTTTCCTTCAGCCATTCGTAGCCGGGCAGGTTCATGCGGCTGTCGGCCGGTACGCCATCATTATATTTGCCGGTCAGAACGCCGGAGGCGAGCGGCGACCAGATGGTGGTGCCGAGGCCGATCAGGTCGTAGAGCGGAAGGTAGTCGGCTTCGACCTTCTGGCGTTCGAAGATATTGTACTGCGGCTGCTCCATGGTCGGCGGCGTGATGCGCAGGTCGCCTGCGACGGCGTAGGCTTCCGTCAATTGCTGCCCGGACCATTCCGACGTGCCCCAATAGAGCACCTTGCCCTGGGCGACGAGATCGTGCATCGCGCGGACCGTTTCCTCGATCGGCGTGTCGATATCCGGGCGGTGGCAAAAGTAGAGGTCGAGATAGTCCACCTGCAGCCTTTTCAGCGCTGCGTGGCAGGCGTCCGTCACATGCTTGCGCGACAGGCCGCGCTGCGTTGGCTTCTGGCCTCCCCAGAAGACCTTGCTGGAGACGACA
Source organism: Hyphomicrobiales bacterium (assembly GCA_900468805.1). Lineage (GTDB taxonomy): Bacteria > Pseudomonadota > Alphaproteobacteria > Rhizobiales > Rhizobiaceae > Rhizobium. Next base: position 52,015 of record UEIF01000019.1, read on the forward strand.
TAGCTGTCGCGGCTCCAGGCAAGCGACTTCAGCGCCTCGCCCATGACGATTTCGGACTTGCCGCTTTCGTATCCCTCGGCATTGTCGAAGAAGTTTATCCCATTGTCGTAGGCGAGCTTCATGAGATCGATGGCATCGCCGCCATTGACCTGCTTGCCGAACGTGACCCACGATCCGAAGGAGAACTCGCTCACTTTCAGACCCGATTTTCCCAAACGACGATATTCCATCATGCAGCTCCCATTGGTTATGAAAATGGGCCGCCTCGGGACCGAGGTCGGCGTGGTGTGAATCAAGCAATTATCGATTTTTTGTACTCTATGTCATCGGCAACGATATGCGAAGCTCCGCCATCACAGGAAACTGCGTCCTTTCGCATCACCTCTGTTCATCTGACAATATTGGATCGCTTTCAATGACTTCAACGGCGAAAGCCGTCGTTTCCCGGTCCGCTGTGCTAGCGATCCAGCGTTCAGTCAACTTCGGAGCTTCGTCTGACGGACCGGCAGTTTGTCAATAACTGCAAGGTCTATCGTTGCCAAATCCGCCCAGGCATGCAGGTCGGAGCCCAAAGTCGGCGCTTCGCCCGTACCCGACCGAGCCGGTCTGGATCGAACTATCCGAGCTCGTCGTGCAGGACGATGCCATGATTATGACGACGACAGCTGCCCCGGCTGCCAACAGTTTTCGAAATTGGGACATTTTATCTACCCCCATACCGATAACGACGACATCGGAACCCCGTTACAGGCTCGTGTCATCGCTAGGGAAATAGGCCGGTCCGAAGCTCCGGAAACCGCGCGAGCAATCAAGATTTCGTCATTCATGCAGCCTGCAGAAATTCGCAGCCGCGCCTTAAATCCCACCGGTTGCCAGAACTGAGACTAAGCCTCATTCGCCCCTATTGCCTTAAGCCACACGGTCACTGCTACTGCACCACCATCCGGATGACCGACAGCGCGGTCGCCGAGGTAGCTTGCGCGACCCAGCCTTGGCCGCATCGCCTTCGTGGCTTCCGCTCCGGCAACCCCGGCGGCAATGGCCTGCTGCCATGCTTTAGGGGTTGCCTGTCCCTTTCCAAGGTTCGCGATGAAGGCATCCGCTGCCGGGCGCAAGGCGTCGATCATGGTCCTGTCGCCGGGCTTTGCTCCGCCGAGGTCGGAGACGGCCTGGACGGCGGCGGAGAAGGCTTCGGCCATCTCGACTGATGTCGGGGCGTCAATGCCTGCGAGCTGGCGTGACGCGCGCATCAGGGCTGTTGCGTAGAATGGTCCGGAGCTGCCGGCAATTGCGCGCCTGACGGCATCGCCCATCGCCATCAGACCACCTGCGACATCCGCAAAGGCTGCGTCGGGAAGTGCGAGAACGGCTTCGGCACCGCGCGTCATGCTGGCGCCGAGATCGCCATCGCCGGTGATGCTGTCGAGTTCGGTCAGATGCGCTTCTGCGGCGATCAGGGCGTTTGCGACGTTGTGCGCCGCCTTCTGGAGCTGCCTGCCGGAGGCAGTGATCGCGCGGGTTTCGGCTGGGTTTTCAGCCGCCCGTGATGAAGGGAGCTCTCGGTTGCGATTGACCACTCCACCCCTTGGCCAGGCATCTGCCTTTGTCGGCGCATCGATCAGTTCGAGAGACCTGATATCGACATGCAGGATGGAGAGTGAGAAGCCCGGCATGTCCAGGGCGGACAGGAGCGTGCCTGCCCAGGCTCGTTCGACCGCCACACCTTTGCTCTCAAGCGCTGTGAGTGCAGAGCGGGCTACGATCGACAGTTCCATCGGCGGGGTCGCGCCGAGACCATTGATGAGCAGGGCGACGCGATCGCCCTTCTTGAGCTTTCCGTCTGCCTCGATCGTTTCCAGCACGATCGACACAAGCTGGTCGACCGGTGCGATCGGCATCCGCCGAACACCCTGCTCGCCATGAATGCCGAGGCCGACTTCGATCTCCTGTTCACCCAGGGAGAAACCCGGCTTGCCGACGGCCGGCAGGGTGCAAGATCCAAGCGAGATGCCCATGGAGGAGAGTTGCTCGGAAGCCGAGCGGGCGATGCGGGCCACGTCCTCCAGCGGCAGGCCCTGCTCGGCGGCGGCGCCTGCGAGCTTGTGGACCAGAACCGTGCCGGCGATGCCGCGGCGACGGTCGGCAGGAACGGTTTCCCGCAGCGCAACGTCATCGGCGACAACGACGATCTCGACGGGGATGCCTTCCGCGCGCGCCAGTTCCGCCGCGAGGCCGAAATTCAGGCGGTCGCCCGTATAATTCTTGACGATCAGCAATGCGCCGGCCGGGCCGCTTGCGGCCCTGATGCCAGCAAGAACGGCATCGGTGCTCGGCGAGGTGAAGACGTCGCCAGCGACCGCCGCCGTCAGCATGCCGCTGCCGACATAGCCGGCATGGGCAGGTTCGTGGCCGCTGCCGCCACCTGAGAGAACGGCGACCTGGCGCTTGGCAGGTTCGGGAAGATCTGACCGGATCACGACGTTTTCGTCGGCCAGCAATATGGCTGCCGGGCTGAGTGCAACGGCCCCTTCCAGCATTTCCCGTACGACGGAGGAAGGATCGTTGATCAGCTTCTTCATGGTTCTCTCCCAACAACCAGCCTAGCCTGAACGCGAGCGCCGCTCGATCAGTGACCTAGCACGATTTCCCCGAAGGTGAATACAGGATCAAACTCGGCGAGAGACGCGGCGGCTGATCGTCGCCACGCCAGTCTGCTCAGAAGCGGGTTGCCGCAGCAAAGATTTCCGCCAGGCGTTCGATGCCAGCCTGATCGTCGGCATCGAAACGGGCCGGAATCGGGCTGTCGAGATCAATGACGCCGATAATCTTATCACCGTTGCGGACGGGAACGACGAGTTCGGATCGGGATGCGGCGTCGCAGGCGATATGGCCGGGAAACGCATGAACATCTGCCACGAGGATCGAGGCGCGCTCCTTGACCGCCGTGCCGCACACGCCGCGGCCGACAGGAATGCGCACGCAGGCGGGCTTGCCCTGGAACGGGCCAAGCACCAGTTCCTCGCCCTTCAGAAGATAGAAGCCCGCCCAGTTGAGATCGGGCATCGTCTGGAACATCAGTGCCGAGGTGTTGGCGGCGTTTGCGATCATATCCGGCTCGCCTTCGAGCAGTCCCTGCAGTTGCTGGGCAAGCTCGCGATAGAATTCCGCCTTATTATCCACTTCGATCGATGCCGCCTGGAACATTGTCACGTCCACTTCCTGTTTCTGAACCGCTGATATAGGCGGCCAGGCGGGTTTTGACAAACGGCCGCGCGCGCTCAGCATTATTGCGGCAGCAAATCCGATCAGATTTACGCATGACGAAGACGATCAGAATATCCGCTTCCCTCCTCTTGCGGAACGACGGCGTACGCCTCTGGTGCGCAAGCGCGGCACCGTGGCCGTCTGGAACAGTTTCAGGCGCCAACGGCCAGCGAGCCGGATCATGTGCTCATCGCTGATGTCTTCCTGCTGCATGTGGAGGATGACGACATCAAAGCAACAGTGGAGATTGAGGAGATACGTTGGATATCGCCGGCCGAACCGGGCGAGATCATCATGGCGTCGCTGACGGAACGCCACATCCTGCCATTCAATCGCAGGCGGAAGAGCCGGGGCAGCCGGCTAAGGTATCCGGCATCGGTTTTGCGCAAAGCGTTCGGCGGGCAGATTGATGTCATCCGATGCCGCTCTATTCTCACAATTGATCAAGGGAGGATCATGCCATGGCCTTCATTCATACCCCCGATGCATCTGCCAGCGAGAAGACGGCTTCGATGTACGCCTCGGCCGAAGCGAGTTACGGCTATCTGCCGAATATGTACCGCGCCTTCGGCCACCGGCCCGAGGTGATGGAACACTGGGGGACGCTGCTCGCCAGCATTCGCGGCCATATGAGCCAGCGGCGTTATGAATTGGTCACGCTGGCAGCAGCCAGGGAGCTGAAGTCGTCCTATTGCATGCTGGCACATGGTTCCGTGCTGCTGCGCGACGGCTTTACCAATGACAGTCTTTCGGCTGTCGCCGGCGGCAGCGAGAAAGCGCCGATCGATACCGTCGAGCGGGCAATCATGGACTTTGCCGCCAAGGTAGCGCGCGACGCGACCTCGGTGACACAGCAGGACATCGATGGCTTGAAGCGGCATGGGCTTGATGACGCAGAGATCTTCGACGTCACCGCTGCAACGGCCGCACGGTGCTTCTTCTCCAAGATGCTGGATGCGCTTGGTGCGGCGCCCGATCATGCCTATGCCGAACGGCTCGATCCCAAGCTTCGTCAGAAGCTTACCATCGGCCGGCCGATCGAGGGGCTGAATTCAAACCACTCGTAAGAGCTAAGATCGTGCGGTTTTCGACTGGTCCTTACTGTGCTGGCGGGTCTGCAAAATGCGCTATCGCAAATTCCGCAATCTTCTGGCCGGCCTTGTCGGCGTCATCCAGCACTGATGGGAAAAGCTGCCATTGATGCGGCATTCCCGGCCAGACCTGCGCCGTCACATCGACGCCATCCTTGCGGGCCTTATCGGCAAGGCGCAGCGTATCGTCGAGCAGCAGCTCGCCGGAACCGACTTGCAGCAGCAATGGCGGAAAACCCGAGAGATCGGCATAGAGCGGGGAAATGTCGGGATCCGTCGCGGAATTATTACCGAGATAGGCCTTGCGGAGCGCCTCCAGCGCAGTCTTGTCCAGTACCGGATCGTTAGCGGCGTTCGACGTGACCGATGCGCCTGATACAGCCAGATCAGTGATCGGGCTCAGCGCCACGACGGCGGCCGGCAGCGGCTGTCTGGAGCGCATTTGCCGCAGCACGGTTTCGAGTGCGAGATTGCCGCCTGCGCCATCACCCATAACAATGATATTTCCGTTGCTGTAGCCGCTGTCGAGCAGATAGCGGTAGGCGCTCAAGGCGTCGTTGACCTGCGCGGGATAGCCGTATTCCGGGGTCCGCCGGTAATCGATGAGCAGCACGTCGCTGGAAGCGGCCTTGGCAAGCGAGCCGGCAAGCAGGCTGTGGCTGCGAATGGAGCCGCTGTAAAAGCCGCCGCCATGGATGAAAAGGATCGCGCGCCGGCCGATCGGGTGGTGAAGGCGCGCCGGCCAGATCAGCTCGGCCTCGACCCCGCCGGCATCGACATGCCGGATCTGAATGCGTGTCGGCTCCGGCAGCGATTCCATGAAATCGCGGAACGCGGTGCGCCGGTCCCGCAGGGTCTCGGCACCTTTGAAATGATCCTTCCGGTGCGAAAGCAGCTTTTCCACCTGCTCCTGAGAGGCCGGTGTCTGTGCGGGCATCTCCTCTGCCCCGAGGGGAAGAGCAGACAGAACCACGGCTGCAAGCGCTGACAGCAGGCCCGTGCGACATTCCACTTTCCACCGACTGTTGGCAGAAAAAATCGGCTTCCTCATTCGCCCCTCCGGCGCTGATCTTCCTTTGTGCGGCGCATCTTCACCACTTCGCCACCGAGAGTCAAAAGGGAGTTTTGGGTGATTGCCAGGAGCCTCTCCTGGTCAGACTGGAGCAGTCCGACCACAAAAGGTTCCGGGTTCGTAGTTCGCATTTTTTAGTTGTGCTAGACTACTTTAAGGAGGGGAAGATCATGGATAGAGCCGCTCTGCTCGGGACGTGGCGAATGATTTCGTGGACACGAACCGTCGTTTCGACGGGGGAAGTCAGCGACGCCATGGGTGCCGATCCCATCGGATATATCGCCTATCATGCCGATGGCCGGATGATGGCTTTCGTCACCAACCGCCGCAGGCCGAAACCCAACGGCAAGGCCCCCAGCGATAATGAAAAGGCAGCGCTTTTCGATACAATGCTGGCTTATACGGCTGCCTATACGCTGGAGGGCGACAGGGTGATCCATCATGTCGAGGCCGCCTGGAACCCGACATGGGAGCGCCCTCTCGTCCGGCCTCTACATATGGAAGGTGACACGCTCGTCATCAGTGACGCGCCCGGCACCGATCCGGTCACGGGAGAGGATGTCGTCTACCGGCTGGAATTCCGCAAACTCTGACCACTCAATCACCCCGGATCGCGTCGATCACTGTCCGGAATCCTGCCGAAATATGTCGTCGGCTGGGATAATAGAGATAAAGCGGCTCCTCCGGCTGGCACCATTCGTCCAGTACCTGGATCAACTGATTGCTCGCGATCAGCGGCACCGCCCTGCCCTCCCAGACATAGGCGAGTGCAACGCCGCTGAGCGCCGCCGCCGTCATCAATTCGTGATCGTCTAGGGAAAGCGGGCCGGTTGGGTGGAAGGTTATGGCCTGCCCGTCCTTTTCAAAATCCCAGGGGTAACGCACGCCTGAGGGGAACATGTTCTGGACGCAGATATGCCGCTTCAGGTCATGTGGCGTCTGCGGCTTCGGCCGGGTTTCGAAATAGGCGGGCGCCCCGACGACGACGAGGCGCATGCGCGGCTTGATGCGCACGGCGATCATCCCTTCGGTGACACGCTCGCCGAAGCGAATGCCGCCATCGAACCCCTCCTCGACGATATCCACCAGCCGGTCCGTTGCCGCGATTTCAAGCTGCAGGTTCGGGTTCTTCATCAATAGCGGCCCGATGACCTGGCCGACGACGAAGGGCGCAATGGAATTGCCGACATTGATGCGGACACGGCCGAAGGGCGTATCGCGGAAACGGTTCAGCGCATCGAGTGCAGAATTGATCTCGCCGAAGGCCGGATCGAGATGAGAGCGCAACAGTTCGCCAGCCTCTGTCAGCGAAACGCTGCGGGTCGTACGATTCAAGAGGCGAATGCCGATGCGGTCTTCCAGATTGAGCACGGCATGGCTGATCGCGGAGGCTGTGACACCCCTCTCCTCTCCCGCCTTGCGAAAGCTCTTGTGCCTGGCGACAGCGGCAAAAGCCGCCATTTCGGAAAGCTCGGTCGCTCTCATTGCTGAATTTCACTCATCATAGCATCTCAAATAACAAATCTTATACATCAGCGAGATTTGCGTCAAATTCCTCTTCGTCAGCAACGCACTGCTGAAACAAACACTCTGACGAAAGGGAATTGCCATGAAAGTCTGGTTCATTACGGGTGCATCGCGTGGTTTCGGCGCGCTGATGACCAAGGACGCTCTTGCCGCCGGCGACGCTGTCGTTGCCACCGCCCGCAACCCCAAGACCATCACCGAACAGTTCGGCGATCATCCGAACCTGCTTGCCGTCGCTCTCGACGTCACCAACGAAGACCAAGCCAGGCAAGCCGCGGCTGCCGCCGTCGCCCGCTTCGGCCGCATCGATATCCTCGCCAATAATGCCGGTTACGGCCTGCTCGGCGCTGTCGAGGAAGCAACTGCCGAAGAGATCGAAAAGATCTATGCCACCAACGTCTTCGGCCTCTTAAAGGTCACCCGCGCCGTGCTGCCCTATATGCGCCGCCAGCGCGCCGGCCATATCCTGAACTTCTCCTCGATCGGCGGTTACTACGGCTTCCCCGGCTGGGGCGTCTATGGCTCCACGAAGTTTGCCGTCGAAGGCCTGTCGGAATCGCTGGCGACCGAAGTCGAACCGTTCGGCATCAAGGTCACGATCGTCGAACCCGGCTTCTTCCGCACGGACTTCCTGCATGACAATTCGCTGGCGGTCAGCCCGGCCTCCATTCCTGATTATGTCGGCACGCCGGCCGGCAACATGCGCGACTTCGCAGCCGACGCCAACCATGCCCAGCCGGGCGACCCGGCAAAGTTAACTGCCGGCATTATCGAGATGGTGAACTCGGCCAACCCGCCGCTGCGCATGCCTTTCGGCAGCGATACGGTTGCCAAGATCGAAGAAGAACATGCCAATGTGGAAAAGGAACTGGCCCAGTGGCGCACGCTCGCCGTCTCGACGGATTTCGGGCAGACCGCCTGAAAAGGCCTCAGCTTTCCCGCAACAGCAACAAGCGCGCCCTCCGGCGCGCTTCATTCATTTCGGCGTGAAGATCGTCGCATCGGCAAGATTTTCACTCGCGCCGGCGCAGCGATGACCTAAATCTACGGGCGTCATCACGAATGCGGAAGGGCAAGGCATGACTATCAAATCCATTTGCATCTACGGAGCCGGCGCACTCGGAGGTGCAATCGCCGTCAAGCTGGCAAGCCGGCTCGGCGATGACGTGACCGTCTCGGTCGTCGCGCGGGGTGCGCATCTCGACGCGATCCGTGAACGCGGCCTTTCCCTTCATGAAGCAGATGCAGACAGGCCGATCAATGTACGGATCACGGCAACAAACGATCCGACAACGCTGCCGCCGCAAGACCTCATCATCACCGGCCTCAAAGGCCATCAACTTAGTCCTGCGGCAGAAGACATGGCCACCCTGCTGAAGGAAAACACCCGCGTCGTCATGGTGCTGAACGGTATTCCCTGGTGGTATTTCCACCGGGATACGCAAAGCGGCCATGCGGAACTTCAGCTCGAAGAGCTCGATCCCGGCGGTAAGCTGTGGCACCTGATCAGGCCGGAGCGGGTGATCGGCTGCGTGGCACTGCAGGGCGCCGAGGTCGTCAATCCCGGCGAAATCCGCCTTTCCAATGTTGGTCGTTTCGTGCTCGGCGAACCGTCGGGCGAAATGTCGACCGATCTCGAAACCGTTGCCGGCCTCTTTGCCAAGGCAGGCCTCAATGTTTCAACCACGCCACGCATTCGCGACGAGATCTGGAGCAAACTGACGGGCAATGCGGCTTTCAACCCTCTCAGCGCCCTGACGCGCGCCTTGATGACCGACATCATGGCCGACCCCTCGCTGTTCGACATGGTCGGCAAGATCATGAAGGAAGTGCGCGCCGTTGGAAGTGCCCTTGGCGCGAAATTCAGCATCACCATCGAGGAAAGGCTCGAGCAGTCGCGCAATATCGGCCCGGTGCGCACCTCGATGCTGCAGGACCTGCTGGCCGGCAAAGCGCTGGAAATCGTGCCGCTCGTCGGCATGGTCGTGTCACTCGGACGCACTGCCAACGTGCCGACGCCCGTCTCGGAAGTCGTGCTCGCGCTGGTCACGCAGCTCGACAAGGAAAACCAGCGGGGCGGCTGACATCGGCCTCTTTATGCGATTCCTATATCTTCGATCTCCACTCCGAATGGATTTCCTATCGGAGGCGGCAGTAGCCTTTGCCACAACAGCAAAGGTTACCGCCATGCGAGATGTCATGTCCTCCCGATACTTGCCGCTTCGCCCCTACCGCATCACGCGCGGAAAGCGGCAGATGCGTGAGAAGCGCACGGCCCAGGCGCTGATGATCTTCGGCATCGTGCTCGCCTGTGTCGAACTCTATGTGATCCTCGGCTCGCTCTGAGACCCCATCATGAACAGCAACGGAAGACTGCGCCCGGGTGGCGCGATCACCGCGCTCGTCACGCCGTTCCGCAACGGCGAAGTCGACAGCGCAGCATTGGAAGCTCTTGTTGAATGGCAGGTGCTGAGCGGCGTCGATGGACTCGCTCTCTGCACGGCGGCGGGTGAAGGGCTGAGCCTTTCACCTCAGGAACGCCGCATGGTGCTCGACATCTGCATCCGGGCCGCGGCGGACCGTATTCCGGTGATCGCCGCGGCCGGAACCAATTGCACCGAGACTACGATCGCGCTTATCCGGGATGCGGAAGAATGCGGTGCCCGCGCTGTGCTTATCACCGTCCCCTATTATTGCAAGCCAGGGCAGAAGGGCATTCTCCATCATTTCCAGCAAATCGCTGCGGCAAGCAATCTGCCTGTTCTGATCGAGAATGCGCCAGTTCGCACGGCGAGTGACCTGACGGCGGAAACGCTGGAGCGACTTGCCGAACTCGATGCGATTGTCGCTATCGTCGATGCGACGGGGGATATTGCCCGCTTCGCCAACCTACCGCCTGCACTGCGACGCCGCTTCCTTTTCCTGTCCGGCCATGACGGCACGGCGCTTTCCTTTCATCTGGCGGGTGGCAACGGCATCGTGTCGGCGGCCGCCAATATCCTTCCGCGGCTCGTCACCTCGCTGCAGCAGGCAGCTTATGGGAGGGATATGTCCGCAGCGTTTGCGCTCAACGACAGGCTGCATCCGCTCGTCGCGGCACTGGGTTCGGAGAGTGATCCTGCCCGAGTGAAATATGCGTTGCAGGTGCTGCGCGGCACGTCGGCCGATCTTCGTCTGCCACTCGTATCGGCCGAGGCCGAAAGCCGCGTCGCGATTATAGCCGCGCTTTCTCCTTTTGTCGGCGGCGGCGCTCAGCGCATGGCGTTATCCCTATGAGATTTTAATGTTTTCGCTTCCGGTGCCAAATGGAAACCCTATCCGCCGGTATCTATCTTGATCAGCGTGACACCGCCGCGGAACTCCAACGGCGGTTGAGTTAGACTTCGAAAGGACAAACGATGTCACGCCTGACCGATACGAATGCCAAGACCGACCCGCTGCAACGTAGCGTAAGCGCCCATACAGCTGCGGTCGATCCCTCCCACCCGCTACTTGTCGGCCTTGCAGCCGTCGCATCACGGCTCGGCGTCGTCATGGCCTTTGCCGGGCTCGTGCAGGTAAGCTCTCACCTTATCTCCCAGTGAGCGCCGGATCGAGGATCACGACAATGGCAAATGCACAGCAACGCCGGCAGTTTTCGGCTCCCCTCACCACGCGTCCGGCCCGCTTCACTGTCGGCCGCGCCAAGGGCGGAGGTTGGATCGTCCAGGATCGCGAGGGGCTCGTCGGCGGCCTCTTCGTCAATGAAGCCGCAGCCCTCCATTTCGCTGCGGAAGAGTGCAACCACAATCCCGCTGATATCTGCCGCGCGGCAACGGGCACGGTGCTCGATTTTGCACCTCTTGCGCGTGGTGCCGGCAATATCCACTAAATACCGTGTCGTTCCTGCCATTTTGGCACAGCAGGAACGGCACCAGCCCCAAGGTTTCCAACTTTTCCTTAACTGCCGTCCTGATAGGGTCCCGCGTGCAGAGACTACATGTGCCGCGAGACCGATGCCGAAACCAAACTTCCGCTTCACCCATTATGATATCAAGGAACAGCGCCCCGGAACGATTGTCGAGGTCTCGCTGAGCGCTGTGAACAATGTGCGGCTGATGACTGCCCCGAACTTCCAGCGGTTCACCGAAGTGCTCGACTTCAAATATATCGGCGGTGTCGCGCGCAAATCACCGATCAGGCTCGCCATTCCCGAAAGCGGCCACTGGCATATTGTCGTCGACATGGAAGGCCATCACGGGCTTGCAGATTCCTCGGTCAAGCTGATCAACGCGCCCGTCACGCAGTCGCGCGTTTCCTAATCTCAGCGCGGAACCCTATCAGCGCTGATTGCGCTCCTTGCGAAGTTTCGCCCACCAATCCAGCCGCTTGCGGATCTCGCGTTCGAAACCGCGCTCGGGCGGATCGTAAAAGGTCTGGCGACCCATCTTTTCCGGAAAATAATCCTGGCCCGAGAAGGCATCCGGCTCGTCGTGGTCGTAGCGGTAGCCATCGCCATATCCTTCGCCCTTCATCAGCTTGGTCGGCGCGTTGAGGATATGCTTGGGCGGTAATAGCGAACCGTTCTGCTTGGCGGCCATCGTCGCCGCCTTGAAGGCTGTATAGACGGCATTCGATTTCGGTGCGGTCGCGAGATAGACGCAGGCTTGCGCGAACGCCAACTCGCCTTCCGGCGAACCGAGATAGTCATAGGCATCCTTGGCGGCATTGCAGATCACTAGCGCCTGCGGATCGGCAAGGCCGATATCCTCCACCGCCATACGCACCAGCCGCCGACCGAGATAGAGCGGATCCTCACCGGCATCGAACATGCGGGCGAGATAATAGAGCGCAGCATCGGGATCGGAGCCGCGGACGGACTTGTGGAGTGCCGAGATCAGATTGTAATGACCGTCCTGTGCCTTGTCGTAGACTGGCGCCCGGCGCTGGACGATACGCGTCAGGCCCTCGGTATCGAAGGTTTCGCCCTCGCGGGCAGCACGCCAGACTTCCTCGGCAAGGGTCAGCACCGCGCGGCCGTCGCCATCGGCCATACGGATCAGGCTGGCGCGCGCATCCTCGGTCAGCGGCAGCGGTTTCTGCTCGACAGCCTCGGCGCGTTTCAGCAATTCCTCGAGGCTCTGTTCCTCATGCGACTTGAAGGTCAGCACCCGCGCGCGCGACAGAAGGGCGGCGTTGAGCTCGAAGGACGGATTTTCCGTCGTAGCGCCAACGAGGATGACCGTGCCATCCTCCATGACCGGCAGGAAGCTGTCCTGCTGGGCTCGATTAAAACGATGGATCTCATCGACGAAAAGAAGCGTCTGGCGGCCGTCCATGCGACGCAGGCGGGCTGTCTCGAAGACCTTTTTCAGATCGGCAACGCCAGAGAAGATCGCCGAGATCTGTTCGAATGCCAGACCCGCCTCGCCGGAAAGCAACCGCGCGACCGTCGTCTTGCCGGTGCCGGGCGGCCCCCAGAAGATCATGGAGCCGAGTGAGCCGCTTTCGATCATTCGGCGCAGAACACCATCTTCACCGGTCAGATGTTCCTGACCGGTGACTTCGCCGAGCGTCTTCGGCCGCAAGCGATCGGCAAGCGGGCGCCGGCTGGCGACCTCTTCCGGAACACGCGGCGCGAAGAGATCATTGCTCATCGAAAGAACTGCCGGATACGCTGACCATCACGCTCGATCTCGACCCGCCACAGGCCCGGATCGGAATCGGCAATCTCCTGCAGGTCGTGGCTGGTCTTCACTTCAGCGCCATTGATGGAGACAATAATATCCTTCGGCTCGAAACCAAGCCGGGCAGCTGGAGAGTCCCCTGTCACGTCGGAGATGACGACACCCGTCGAATCCAGCGGCATGCGGAGTTCATCGGCGACGCGGGGCGACAGGTTTTCCACCACGGCACCTGTGAAGGGCGTACGTCCGCCGATCGTGCGCTGATCGCGCGGCTGGGTTTCCGGCGCGCGGGCGAGCACAAGCGGCATCTGTTCCTCACGCCCGTTCTCGACGACGGTCAGATTGACCGACTTGCCGAGACCGGCAGTCGTCAGGCGATAGAGAAGCGCATCCGGATGCTCGACGGAGACACCATCGACGGCGGTGATGATCTCGCCCACCTTGAGGCCGGCTTTGGCTGCCGGACTATCCGGACTGAGCTTGGCGATCAGCGCGCCACGCGCCTTGTCGAGGCCGAGTGCATCGGCGACCTCAGAGGTCACCGGATCGAAGCTCGCACCGATATAGGGTCGCTCGAAGGATTTGACGCCGGCATCGGCAGAAGCGAGGAAGACCTTTACGAGATTGGCGGGAATGGCAAAGCCGATACCGTTGGAACCGCCGCCACGCGAGAAGATCGCCGTATTGATGCCGATCAGTTCGCCCTTCATGTTCATCAGCGCGCCGCCGGAATTGCCGGGATTGATCGACGCGTCCGTCTGGATGAAGAAGCCGAACTCGTTCTTGACGACTTGATTGCGGGCAAGTGCGGAAACGATGCCGCTGGTCACCGTCTGGCCGACGCCAAAGGGATTGCCGATCGCCAGTACGAGATCACCGACTTCCACAGCATCGGAATTGCCGATCGGCAATGCCGGGAAGTCCGCCTTGCTGTCGATCTTCAGCACGGCGAGATCGACACGGTCGTCACGCAGCACGACCGTGCAGGGGAATTCCCGGCCGTCGGAGAGCGCCACCTTGATGTCGTCGGCGCCCTCGATGACGTGATTATTGGTCACCACAGTGCCGTTCGTCTCGATGATGACGCCGGACCCCAGCGAAGACTGCTTCTCGGACCGGTTCGGCATCTGCTGGCCGAAGAACTGCTCGAAGAAGGGATCGCCGGCAAAAGGCGACTGACGCCGGACGGTCTTTTCGGCATAGACGTTCACGACGGCGCCTGACGTCTGCTTGACCAGTGGCGCGAAGGAAAGCTGCATCTGCATCTGACTTTCCGGCACGGTCTTGGTCTGCGCTTCGGCGGCAGCCGGCAGCAGAAGTGTCAATGCCAGAAGGGAAACGGAGGCGCGCTTGAACAGGCCTTGCATGGGAATCCTTTTGAAATGCTCTCAAGAAAATGTTGTAGCGCCCGACGCTAGAAAGGAAAGAGGGCGGAAGCATGGAAGATAAGGCATTCCGGATCTGGGAATTTGAATCAGGAAAATCAATCATGTTGCTGATATTTAAACCCAAAAGCTGCGCAGAGTCACCGGAGAGAGACATTATTCGGCAGGCATGTATCGGGCTGGAAGGCGGGGTTTCGTCCTTGCCATAAACCGAACCTGCATCATCTTCCCTGCAGACCGAATATCGTGTCCACGAAGCAGGGAAAGATCATGAAGACAGCCATTCTATCAGCGACGCTTTGCGCCACTCTCTTATCGCTCGCGCCACACGGTGCGCAGGCGGCAAGCTTCAACTGCGATGCAAAGGAGTTGCTGCCGGATGAGAAAGCGATCTGCGAGGACCGGTCGCTCAACGACGCCGATGTTAAGATGGTGACGACCTTCGAGCTGCTGTCCGGCCTGCTGGCCATGGGCGCACGCGGTACGCTGCAGGACGAGCAGACCGCGTGGCTGAAGAAGCGGCAGGCCTGCGGTCCGGATGCCGCCTGCATTGGCGCTGCCTATCAGGAGCGGTTGAAGCAGATGGACGAAACCTACAAGAACATCAATCGTCCACTCTAAAGACATTCAGTCCGGTGCGCTCTGACCCTGGAAATCGGCAATCATCTCGTTGATGAGACTGGCCGCCTGGCGTAGCCGTTCTTGGCCGTAAGTCGCGCCGTGTTCGTTTGCCCAGACGGCTTGGCGGCCGGAGATATCGGCAAGCGCCCTCGTCCCCGCCTCGGTCAGTTCCATCAGCTTGGCACGCTGATGGACGGGATTGGCGCGGTAGGCAATCAACCCCTCGCCTTCCAGCAGATCGGCAATGCGCTGCACTCCCTGGCGCGCAAGGCCGAGCGCACGCGCGGCATCGGCAACCGACATGGGCGCGTGATCGGCTGCGGCAAGCACCTGCCAGCGCGCGCTCGTCTGCCCCGCGGGTTTGGCAAGCGCGTCGCCCTCAGCCTGCAAATGGGCCGAAAAGCGGAGCACCGCTATGGAAAGTGCAGCAAAGGCATCGCCATCGGGCGTACGTTTTTTTGTCATCTTGACAACATATTGTCATACATTGATAATGACAATATGTTGTCATACGATAATGCGATACGCAAGGAGGAGCATATGAAGAAGACCTATCACGGAAGCTGTCACTGCGGCCGGATCCGCTACGAGGCCGATATCGACCTTCAGGTCGGGACGGGAAAGTGTAATTGCTCGATCTGCTGGAAGCTCCGCTATTGGGGCACCAATATCAAGCCAGAGGACTTTCGCCTGCTGTGCGAGGAAACTGGCATCAGTGATTACCAGTTCGGCACTTTCTCCGGTCATCACCGCTTCTGCGCCAATTGCGGAGTACCGGCTTATGGCGACGGTTATATCGAGGCGATGGGTGGCGCCTATGTGTCAATCAATCTCGCCTGCCTTGACGATCTCGATCCTGCCGAACTCGCCGAGGCGCCGTTGCAATATTATGATGGCAGGAACAATAGCTGGTGGACTGTGCCTGCAGAAACGCGGCATCTCTGAACATGAAAAGACCCACTGACTTTTAATCAGTGGGTCTTCAGTTTGAGAGGTTGTTCGCTCAGCGCGCGTTCAGGTCGCGAACCGCGCCACGGTCGGCGCTGGTTGCAAAGGCCGCATAAGCCTTGAGCGCGGTCGAAACATTGCGCTTGCGCGGCTCGGCCGGATGCCAGCCCTTCTGATCCTGCTCGGCGCGACGGGCGGCAAGTTCCTCGTCGCCGACGCGCAGGCTGATCGTCCGGTTCGGAATGTCGATGTCGATCATGTCGCCTTCGCGCACCAAGCCGATCGTGCCGCCGTTTGCCGCTTCCGGCGAAGCATGGCCGATCGAAAGACCGGAGGTGCCGCCGGAGAACCGGCCGTCGGTGATCAGCGCACACGCCTTGCCGAGGCCCTTCGACTTCAGATAACTCGTCGGATAGAGCATTTCCTGCATGCCGGGGCCGCCCTTGGGGCCTTCGTAGCGGATCACGACGACATCGCCGGCCTTGACCTCATTGGCGAGGATCGCCTTGACGGAAGCATCCTGGCTTTCGAAAACGCGGGCCGGGCCAGAGAATTTCAGGATCGATTCATCGACACCGGCGGTCTTCACGATGCAGCCATCGACCGCCAGATTACCCTTGAGGACAGCAAGGCCGCCATCCTTGGAGAAGGGATGCTCGACCGAGCGAATGACGCCGCCGACGCGGTCGGTATCAAGCTCGTCCCAGCGAGCTTCCTGGCTGAAGGCGACCTGTGTCGGGATGCCGCCCGGTGCCGCACGGTAGAAGTTGCGCACAGTATCGCTGGTGGTGCGCGTGATATCCCAACGATCGATTGCATCGCCGAGCGTTTCGGCATGAACCGTCGGGCAGTCACGATTGAGCAGGCCACCCTTATCGAGTTCGCCCAAGATTGACATGATGCCGCCTGCGCGGTGAACGTCTTCCATGTGCACGTCGGACTTGGCAGGTGCGACCTTGGAGAGGCAGGGAACGCGGCGCGACAGCGCATCGATGTCGGCCATGGTGAAGTCCACCTCGCCTTCATGGGCAGCCGCCAGAATGTGCAGAACGGTGTTGGTGGAGCCGCCCATGGCAATATCAAGCGTCATGGCATTCTCAAACGCCTGCTTCGAGGCGATGACACGTGGCAGGGTTTTTTCATCTTCCTGCTCATAATAACGGCGGGCGAGGTCGACGATCAGGTGGCCGGCTTCAACGAAGAGACGCTTGCGATCAGCGTGGGTGGCGAGTGTCGAGCCGTTGCCGGGCAGCGACAGGCCGAGGGCTTCCGTCAGGCAGTTCATGGAGTTTGCGGTAAACATGCCGGAGCATGAACCGCAGGTCGGACAGGCCGAGCGTTCGATGACTTGGACGTCTTCGTCCGAGATCTTGTCATCGGCAGCAGCAACCATGGCATCGACGAGGTCGAGTGCGTGGGTCTTGCCATGCAGGACGACCTTGCCAGCTTCCATCGGGCCACCGGAAACAAAGACAGTGGGTATGTTGAGGCGCAGCGACGCCATCAGCATGCCGGGGGTGATCTTGTCGCAGTTCGAAATGCACACCATGGCATCGGCGCAGTGCGCATTGACCATGTATTCCACGCTGTCGGCTATCAGTTCGCGCGAAGGCAGCGAATAGAGCATGCCGTCATGGCCCATGGCGATGCCGTCATCGACGGCGATGGTGTTGAACTCCTTGGCGACACCGCCGGCCGCTTCGATTTCGCGAGCGACCAGCTGGCCGAGATCCTTGAGATGAACGTGGCCGGGCACGAACTGGGTGAAGGAGTTCACCACCGCGATAATCGGCTTGCCGAAATCCGAATCCTTCATGCCCGTGGCGCGCCAAAGGCCGCGCGCGCCTGCCATGTTGCGGCCGTGGGTCGTGGTTCTGGAACGATAAGCTGGCATCGGTGTCTTCCTCAATATCCAGGAATGGTCTGGCGATGCGAGGCGGCAAAGGATTTGCGAAGGCCGGGCAGTCGCTGCTTTTTGGAATTGTCCTAATCCAATCGGCCCAAGCTGTCACTACCGGGAATGCCCAAAGCGGTACGGGCACCATCAAGCATATACGGATGCAAGGGCTCTTTTGTTACGGACTATTCCATCACGGACGAACACAAAAAATTGGCTTTTCGCCGCTAATATTCAGGGCATACACACTGATCCGAAACGCGCAATTTGCGTTTAAAGATTCACAAGGGCCGCCCCGCCCAAGAGGAATTCGATATGCCAAGCTATCGTCCGCCCAAAATCCGCTCCTCGGAAATCACACCGCGCGAGGTTTACCTGAAGCGCCGGGAATTTCTCGGCGCCGCGACGCTCGGCGCCATGGCGCTCTATGGCGCTGGCAAGGCGAGCGCTGCGGCACTTTCGACTATCAAGAGCAAGTATACGGTCGACGAAAAGCTGACGCCGATCAAGGACGTCACCACTTATAACAACTTCTATGAATTCGGCCTCGACAAAGGCGATCCGGCTGCACTTTCCGGTAAGTTCAAGCCGCTGCCCTGGACGATCAAGGTCGATGGCATGGTCAACAAACCCGGCACCTTCGACATCGAGGCGCTGATGAAGGAATTCCCGATCGAGGAGCGCACCTACCGCATGCGCTGTGTGGAAGCCTGGTCGATGGTCATTCCGTGGAACGGCTTTCCGCTTGCTTCACTTCTCGACAAGGTGGAGCCGCAGGGCAGCGCCAAATATGTCGCCTTCGAGACCATCGTGCGGCCGGAGGAAATGCCCGGTCAGGCCGGCTTCTTCCAGTCACTGGCCTGGCCCTATGTCGAGGGGCTTCGCATGGACGAGGCTCGCCATCCGCTGACGCTGCTTGCCGTCGGGCTCTATGGCGAGACGTTGCCGAACCAGAACGGCGCCCCGGTTCGCCTCGTCGTGCCGTGGAAATACGGTTTCAAGGGCATCAAGTCGATCGTGCGCATCACGCTCACCGATCAGCAGCCGAAGAATACCTGGCAGGTCACCAACCCGCAGGAATACGGCTTCTACGCCAACGTCAATCCAGCGGTTGATCACCCGCGCTGGAGCCAGGCGACAGAGCGGCGCATCGGCGAAAGCGGTTTCTTCGGCGCCAGCCGCCACCCCACCCTGCCCTTCAACGGCTATGCCGATGACGTGGCCAGCCTCTATTCCGGCATGGATCTAAAGGCGAATTTCTGATGGCGGCTTTTTCGTTCGCCATTCCGAAGCGCTGGCAGCCGGCTTCCGTCTGGCTGCTCTATGTCGTCGGGCTTATGCCCGCCGCCTGGACTTTCTATCTCGGCGCGACGGATCAGCTCGGCGCCGATCCGGTGAAGACCTTCGAGCTTTTCCTCGGCATATGGACCATCCGCTTCCTCATCCTGACACTGGCAGTTACCCCTGCCCGCGATCTCCTCGGCTGGAACTATCTGCGTTACCGCCGGGCGCTCGGCCTTCTGACCTTCTACTATGCTCTGATGCATTTCACCGTCTATATGGTGCTCGACCAGGCGCTTGATATCGCTGCCGTCATCGACGATGTGCTGAAGCGTCCCTTCATCATGTTTGGCATGGGTGCCCTTGCGATGCTCGTGCCGCTCGCCGTCACATCCAACAATTTCTCGATCCGCAGGCTCGGCAAGAACTGGATCTGGCTGCACCGCCTCATCTATATCATCGCGGCCTCAGCAGCGCTGCACTTTGCGCTGTCGACGAAAATCCTCGATCTCGAGCAGTATATCTACGTTGGCCTGGTCATCGCGCTGATCCTCTACCGCTCCTACAAGCCAATCGGGCGGAGCAGGAAAAAGGGTCAAGGACGATCAAGCCGCGCCCGCGCCGTGGCGTCATCGGCTTCGTAAAGGTCCGCTTTAAGGCCGCGAAGGTGATGATTTTCTATGCACTGGATCAAGCGCATACGCGGCCGCGATCCCGATAGCGTATGCCAGGATATTCCAGAGCGAGAATACCCGTCCCAGCAATAAGGCGCCTGCGGTCGTCAGTCGAAAGGCATCAAGCCAGGGCGAGTGATAGAGCCGGAACAGTTCGACGCAAATGGCGACAACCGTTGCCATGGCGGCAATTCCCGGGGGTCGAACTTTTGTGACGAAACCTGCAACAGCAGATGCCAACAGGAAATACACCATCGATCCCCAAAGCAGCGATCCGCCATACTTGACGACGACGAAGGGCAGCCCGACGGAATAGCCGAACCGCCGAAGCATCAAACCAAAAATGATGATCAGGAGTAGGGCTGCTAGGCGCTGGAACTGTACACCTTGAACCACTCTGCACAATTGCAATTGACCACCATCCCCTCGACTGATTTGCACGGCCTAGCCGCCAAGCAGCAAATTATCAAGCAGTCGCTATCCCAGCGTAGTCGAGCCTGATAGCTTCCCGATACTTCGAAACGAGTCTGGGATCACTCGCAAGAACATGCCGAAAGTCGCCGCGCTTCAAGGATTACTCCCCCTACTGGACAAGCATCTGATCGACCGGCCGGCCGATCTTCCGCGCAATGGCATCGAACGCTTCGTCGTCGAATTCTTTTACTTCGGCGTCAAGGAGGCTCGGGCCTGCCTCTTCGCGGGTCTGTTTTTTCTGTCGGTCTTCCTGGTTTCGCGTGCAGGCCTCGTGGGTATCCCACGCTACGATCTGCTGCTGATCATCGCTGTTGTAATCCAGGCCGGGATGGTCTGGGCAAAACTCGAAACTATCGATGAGTTGAAGGCGATCTCGGTCTTCCATGTGGTCGGTTTTGCACTGGAGGCCTTCAAGACGTCCGGCAGCATCCAGTCGTGGAGCTATCCGGATTTCGCCTATACGAAGCTGTTTGGTGTTCCGCTGTTTTCCGGCTTCATGTATGCGGCCGTCGGCAGCTATGTCATCCAGGCCTGGCGCCTGTTTGATCTGCGCGTCAGACACCATCCATCCTATTGGATGGCAGGATTCATGGCATTGGCGATCTACGTCAACTTCTTCACCCACCACTATATCGGCGATTACCGCTGGTACATCGCCGCCTGCACGCTCGGTCTTTATGCGCGCACCACGGTCATCTTCAGGCCCTATGATCAAGACCGCAAGATGCCCCTGCTTCTCGCCTTCGTCCTGATCGGCTTCTTCATCTGGCTCGCAGAGAATATCAGCACCTTCTTCGGCGTGTGGCGCTATCCAAACCAGATCGGCGCGTGGTCGACCGTGCATATCGGCAAATGGACTTCGTGGTGTCTGCTGGTGATCATGACCTTTACGATCGTTGCAAACCTCAAGCATATCAAACACAAGATCCACGTGCCTGAATGAATTTCCGAAAACGACCAGAGAACCAGGATATGTGTGGAGCAAACGCCGGACCGGCTTTTATCTCGCCATCCCTGTCAACTCATAGGCAGCGCCAAGCTTGATTGACCATATCACCGTCTCCGTAAGCGATCTCACAAAG
The DNA here is from genome assembly GCA_900468805.1 of Hyphomicrobiales bacterium. Taxonomy (GTDB): domain Bacteria; phylum Pseudomonadota; class Alphaproteobacteria; order Rhizobiales; family Rhizobiaceae; genus Rhizobium. The sequence goes on from UEIF01000019.1 coordinate 72,997, forward strand.
AGCAGGCTCTTTTACCAAAGAGCCTTCGCACCTTTGGGATACACATTGTCCTTCGGGAAGGAGAACGTGTTCTGGGCCTTCGATATCGGTAATGGCTGCCTGTTCGAAATCCAGCAGGCCGATAGCACCCCACCTTTGACGCGCGTCCACGTCGCCTTTCGAGCCGGCAACAGGGCGGAGGTCGATGCGTTCTATCAAAGCGCTCTTGCAGCCGGCGCGCAGGACAATGGCGCACCTGGCCCGCGCCCGGACTATGCGCCCGATTACTATGCCTGCTTTATCCTCGATCCCGATGGCTACAATATCGAAGCCATGATCAATCAACCGCTTGACAAAGCTTGAACAGAAGCGGGCTCAAATGCACAAACGAAAAAAGCCGGGCAAAGCCCGGCTTTCGTGTTTCCGTAACCGGAAAATGTTAGGCAGCGACAGACTGCTCTTCAGCAGCGACGCGAGCCTTGTCGGCTGCACCCTTTGCATAAGTGTCGCGGTCAACGAATTCGATGACGGCGAGAGCAGCGTTGTCGCCCTGGCGGAAGCCGGCCTTCATGATACGCAGGTAGCCGCCGTTGCGGGTTGCGTAGCGCGAGGCGATCGTGTCGAACAGCTTGTTGACGACGACAGCGTCCTTGATCTGCGAGATCGCCTGACGACGAGCGTGCAGGTCGCCGCGCTTGCCGAGGGTGACGAGCTTCTCGACGATCGGACGGATTTCCTTGGCCTTCGGCAGGGTCGTGACGATCTGCTCGTGGGTGATGAGCGAAGCCGCCATGTTGGCGAACATCGCCTTGCGGTGGCTTGCAGTTCTATTCAGCTTGCGGCCGGCTTTACCATGGCGCATTGCTATTCTCCTTTAATGCAGGTGCCCTTACGCTAACTGGGCCTGCCGTTTCCTGGCACATGCAGGCGATAGGCCTGCTGTTTGACGGGGAAAGGCAGCCGTAAAAAGCCTGCCTTTTTTGTTTCTTAATACTGGTCTTCGTAGCGCTTGGCGAGATCTTCGATGTTCTCGGGCGGCCATGCAGGCACTTCCATGCCGAGGTGCAGGCCCATGGAAGCGAGAACTTCCTTGATCTCGTTGAGCGACTTGCGACCAAAGTTCGGGGTGCGGAGCATTTCTGCTTCGGTCTTCTGAATGAGGTCGCCGATGTAGACGATATTGTCGTTCTTCAGGCAGTTTGCCGAACGAACGGACAGCTCGAGTTCGTCCACCTTCTTGAGGAGCGCCGGGTTGAAGGCCAGTTCGGTGACTGCCTCTTCCTCGGTTTCCTTCTGCGGTTCGTCGAAGTTGACGAAGACGCCAAGCTGGTCCTGCAGGATGCGAGCCGCGAAAGCGACGGCATCTTCGCCGGAGATAGAGCCATCGGTTTCGATGGACATGGTCAGCTTGTCGTAGTCGAGAACCTGTCCTTCGCGGGTGTTTTCAACCTTGTAGGACACCTTCTTGACCGGCGAGTAGAGGCTGTCGACCGGGATAAGACCGATCGGAGCATCTTCCGCACGATTGCGCTCAGCCGGGACGTAGCCCTTGCCGTTGTTGACGGTGAACTCCATGCGGATCTCGGCACCCTCGTCGAGCGTGCAGATGACATGCTCGGGGTTGAGGATTTCGATATCACCGACCGTCTGGATGTCACCAGCCGTTACAACACCCGGACCCTGCTTGCGCACGACCATGCGCTTGGCATCGTCACCATCCATCTTGATGGCGATTTCCTTGATGTTGAGTACGATGTCCGTAACGTCCTCGCGAACGCCCGGGATCGACGAGAACTCATGCAGCACGCCATCGATCTGCACGGCCGTAACAGCGGCACCGCGCAAAGAGGAGAGCAGAACGCGACGCAGCGCGTTGCCGAGGGTGAGGCCGAAGCCACGCTCAAGCGGCTCTGCAACGAGAGTCGCCTTGGTGCGCGAGCTCGAAGAGAACTCCACCTTGTTCGGCTTGATCAGTTCCTGCCAGTTCTTCTGAATCATGATTTTGCCTTCCGTTCGTTGCCACTATCCAATCGTGACAACCGAGCTTGAAAACCACCGGGAGCGCTGAGGCGCTCACCGGTGACGATAGCGATGATCAGACGCGGCGCTTCTTGCGCGGACGGCAGCCATTGTGCGGGATCGGGGTCACGTCGCGAATGGACGTAATCATGAAACCGGCAGCCTGGAGCGCGCGCAGAGCCGATTCACGGCCGGAACCCGGACCGCAGACTTCGACTTCCAGCGACTTCATGCCGTGTTCCTGGGCCTTCTTGGCGCAGTCTTCGGCAGCGATCTGAGCAGCAAACGGGGTCGACTTGCGCGAGCCCTTGAAGCCCTTGGCGCCAGCAGACGACCAGGCAATTGCATTGCCCTGCGCGTCAGTGATCGTGATCATCGTGTTGTTGAAGGTCGAGTTGACGTGAGCGACACCCGACGAGATGTTCTTGCGCTCGCGACGGCGAACGCGGACGGCTTCCTTAGCCATGGTATTCCTTTCGTTGATCTCTTCACCGCCGTAATCCCAGCGGCTACACCGGAACGGCACCTGTACGGCCCCGCTCCAAACTCAAAAGAGGCCGGCGCAGACCGCCAGCCTCCCCACTCCGGTTTCCCGGAAATTACTTCTTCTTACCAGCGATCGCCTTTGCCGGACCCTTGCGGGTACGAGCATTGGTGTGCGTGCGCTGACCGCGGACCGGAAGGCCACGACGGTGACGCAGGCCGCGGTAGCAGCCGAGGTCCATCAAGCGCTTGATGTTCATCGAGGTTTCACGACGAAGATCACCCTCGACCTGATAGTCACGGTCAATGGTTTCACGGATCTGAAGAACTTCAGCATCCGTGAGCTGATGAACACGGCGATCAGCCGGAATACCGACCTTCTCGACGATTTCCTGCGCGAATTTCTGTCCGATCCCGTGAATATAGGTCAGCGCGATGACAACGCGCTTTGCAGTCGGGATGTTGACGCCAGCGATACGTGCCACGCCTGTTCTCCTTGCATTCCAGTTGCCATCCGGCAATAGGGCTTCGTTATGCAGCCAAAGGCCGCTCGTTCAAATTCGGGTTCGTAACATCGCAAAACGACCGAACCCGGATTTCCTTCGGGAAATCCGCGCCGATCGCAGGGAATGTCGCGAGTTGGCGCGGTTTAACGGAATCAGTGCAAAAAAGCAACCGCTCCCGCGAAGTTTATTTTCAAAGCTTTAAAGCTTAGAAAGGATGCCTTCGATCTCGGCCGTAACCTGATCGATCTCGGCCATGCCGTCCACGGACGTGAGTTTGCCCTTGGCGTAATAGTAGCCGATCAGCGGCGAGGTTTCCTTGTAGTAGACCTCGAGGCGCTTGGTCATGGTCTCGGCATTGTCGTCGGGACGACGCTTGAAGTGGGTAGAACCGCACTTGTCGCAAACCCCTTCCTTGACCGGGACCTTGTCCGTGTCGTGATAGACCGTGCCGCACTGAGCGCAGGAATAGCGGCCAGCCACGCGGCGGACCAACTCCTTGTCGTCCACACGAAATTCGATGACGACCGAGAGGTCCATGCCCTTGGCCTTGAGCATCACCTCTGTCGCATCCGCCTGCACGAGCGTGCGAGGGAAACCGTCGAGGATGAAGCCATTGGCGCAATCGGGCTGATCGATTCGCTCAGAGACGATGGCGTTGACGATCTCGTCCGAGACAAGATTTCCGGCGTCCATGACAGCCTTGGCGCGCTTGCCGACTTCAGTACCGGCCTGAACGGCGGCGCGCAGCATGTCACCCGTGGAAAGCTGCGGAATGCCGTGCTTTTCCACGATCCGCTGGGCCTGGGTCCCCTTACCCGCGCCCGGCGGCCCCAAAAGTATAAGTCTCATCGCCCCCTCTTTCCTCCACGCAACTTCGATTTCTTGATCAGGCCTTCGTACTGCTGTGCGATCAGATGGCCCTGGATCTGCGCCACCGTATCAAGAGTTACGCTAACCACGATCAAAAGCGAAGTCCCACCAAGGGCTAATGGAATGCCGGTTTGCGACACCAGAATCTCGGGGAGGATGCAGACGAAGACGAGATAGATAGCGCCGATCACCGTGATACGGGTCAGCACATAGTCGATATACTCAGCGGTGCGGTCACCCGGACGAATGCCGGGGATGAAGCCGCCATGCTTCTTCAGATTGTCGGCCGTATCCTTCGGATTGAAGACAATGGCCGTGTAGAAGAAGGCGAAGAAGGCGATGAGGCCCGCATAGAGCAGCATATAAAGCGGCTGGCCATGGCCGAGGGCAGCAACGATAGAGGTGGCCCAGGCAGGCATCGCTGTCGTGGCGGCAAAACCTGCGATCGTCGCGGGCAAAAGCAGCAACGAGGACGCAAAGATTGCCGGGATGACGCCCGAAGTGTTCAGTTTCAGCGGCAGGTGCGAGGTATCGCCCTGGAACATCCGGTTGCCGACCTGGCGCTTCGGATATTGGATCAGCAGACGGCGCTGCGCACGCTCGACGAAGACGATGACGGCGATGACCGCGATCGCGACAACGATGACGAGCAGAATGAGGCTCGTCGACAGCGCACCGGTACGGCCGAGTTCCAACGTGCCGGCAAGAGCGGTCGGAAGACCGGCTGCAATTCCTGCGAAAATGATAAGCGAAATACCGTTGCCGATGCCGCGCGAGGTGATCTGTTCACCGAGCCACATCAGGAACATGGTGCCGCCGAGCAGAGTCAGGACGGTCGAAATTTTGAAGAACCAACCCGGATCAACAACAAGGCCGTTGCCGCTCTCGAGACCGACAGCAATGCCGTAGGCCTGCAGCGCGCCGAGGATGACTGTGCCATAGCGGGTGTACTGGTTGATGATCTTGCGGCCCTGCTCGCCTTCCTTCTTCAGATTTTCGAGCGCCGGCACGACCGAGGTCATGAGCTGCACGATGATCGAAGCGGAGATGTAGGGCATGATGCCGAGCGCGAAGATCGCCATGCGCTGCACCGCGCCGCCCGAGAACATGTTGAAGAGGCCGAGAATGCCGCCGGCCTGACCCTGGAATGCCTGGGCGTAGGCCTGCGGATTAAGGCCTGGAAGCGGAATATGGGTGCCCAGCCGGTAGACGAGGAGAGCTGCCAGTGTGAACCACAGGCGCTTCTTAAGATCCTCGGCCTTGGCGAAGGTCGAAAAGTTGAGGTTTGAGGCCAGTTGTTCCGCTGCAGAAGCCATGCGATTCTCCGCGCTACCAATTCCGGCGCTCTCGAATTGGCCGGCACCGGAATCAGTATGAATTTCTTTTAAAAACCGGGCCTTGGACGGATTGCTGGCGCAACCCTGTGCCTCACCCTTGTTTTCAGTCTTACCGCACCGACGCGAGCCGCGTCCAAGCAGGTTTAATGAGGCTCACATATGGGAGCAAAATCGCCCGGTGTGAAGCACCCCGGGCGATATATCATGTGTTTATTATTCTGCCGCTGCGGCAGAAAGAAGCGTTATCTTGCCGCCGGCCTTTTCGATCTTGTCGACGGCAGACTTGGAAGCGCCTGCAACTTCGAGCGTGACCTTAGCCTTGAGCTCGCCATCGGACAGAACGCGAACGCCGTCCTTCGGGCGACGGATGACGCCGGCAGCCTTCAGAGCAGCCGCATCGATCGTTGCCTTCGCGTCCAGCTTGCCGGCATCGACGGCAGCCTGGATGCGTGCGAGCGATACGACAACGTAGTCGGCTGCGAAGATGTTGGTGAAGCCACGCTTCGGCAGGCGACGGTAGATGGGCATCTGACCGCCTTCGAAGCCGTTGATGGCAACGCCCGAACGGGACTTCTGACCCTTTACACCACGACCACCGGTCTTGCCGGAGCCCGAGCCGATACCGCGGCCGAGGCGCTTGCGGCTATGGGTAGAGCCTTCGTTATCCTTGATTTCATTGAGTTTCATGAGCTTTACTCCGGACTCACTTCTCGTCGACGACGCGAACGAGATGCTGGACTGCACGGATCATGCCACGAACGGCTGGAGTGTCTTCCAGCGTGCGGCGGCGGTGCATCTTGTTCAGTCCGAGACCGATCAGCGTACGCTGCTGGACGTCCGGACGGCGAATCGGGCTGCCGACCTGTTCGATCGTAACAGTCTTCGCTTCAGCCTTCTTGGTAGCCTTGGCCATTGGTCAGCTCCTCTTATTCTTCAGAGGCGTTGCCGGAAGCGGCACGGCGAGCCTGGAGCGTAGCATACTTGATGCCGCGCTGGGCTGCGATGTCCTTCGGGTGAACCTGGTGCTTCAGAGCGTCGAAGGTGGCGCGAACCATGTTGTAAGGGTTCGACGAACCGGTCGACTTGGCGACGACGTCGTGGACGCCGAGCGTTTCGAAAACGGCGCGCATCGGACCACCGGCGATGATACCGGTACCAACCTTGGCCGAGCGCAGCAGAACCTTGCCGGCGCCATGACGGCCATGGACGTCGTGATGCAGCGTACGGCCGTCACGCAGCGGTACGAAGATCAGCTCGCGCTTGGCGGCTTCGGTTGCCTTGCGGATGGCTTCCGGCACTTCACGTGCCTTGCCATGGCCGAAGCCGACGCGGCCCTTCTGGTCGCCGACGACGACGAGTGCTGCGAAACCAAAACGACGGCCGCCCTTGACGACCTTGGCGACGCGGTTGATCGCGACAAGCTTGTCGACGAATTCGCTATCGCGCTCTTCGCGGCTCTGGCGGTCTTCCCGCTGCGGCCTTCTTTCCTGTGCCATTGTCCTCTTCCTTTTTCTTTTCCGGGTGCAATCGGCAAACAAAACGAGGACCGCATCGTCTTCCTCAAGGGAACGGTTTGCGGTCCGGTGAAATCCGGCCGAGGCTTAAAAAGCCTTCGGCCGGAAACTGATTAGAAGGTCAGGCCGCTTTCGCGGGCTGCATCTGCCAGGGCCTTGATGCGGCCGTGATAGATGAAGGCGCCACGGTCGAAAACGACCTCAGTGACACCTGCCTTGGAGGCGCGCTCAGCAACGAGCTTGCCGACGAGGGCTGCTGCTGCTGTGTCGGCACCGGTCTTCAGAGAACCGCGCAGATCCTTGTCGAGGGTCGATGCAGCGGCAAGAGTCTTGCCGGCAACATCGTCGATGACCTGAGCGTAGATGTTCTTCGAGGAGCGATGAACCGACAGGCGCGGACGGCCATTGGCCACCGACTTGAGATGACGGCGCACGCGGTTGGCACGACGTGCAAGTGCTTCTTTCCTGCTAGCCATTTCGCGTGATCCTTACTTCTTCTTGCCTTCTTTGCGGACAATCCGCTCTTCGGCATACTTGACGCCCTTGCCCTTGTAGGGCTCCGGACCGCGGTATTCGCGGATCTCGGCGGCGACCTGGCCGACCTGCTGCTTGTTGATGCCGGTGACGATAATTTCCGTCGGCTTCGGTACAGCGATCGTGATGCCCTGCGGCGGTTCATAGACCACGTCGTGGCTGAAACCGAGAGCCAGCTGCAGGTTCTTGCCCTGCAGGGAGGCACGGTAACCAACGCCGTTGATTTCGAGCTTGCGCTCGTAGCCGTCCTTGACGCCCTTGAAGATGTTTTCGATCATCGTGCGGGACATGCCCCACTTCGAACGAGCATCCTTCGTCTGGCTGAGCGGCGTTACGACGACCGCATTATTTTCAAGCTTGAGGCTGATTTCGTCGTTTGCGACGAAGAACAGCTCGCCCTTCGGGCCCTTCGCAGTAACCTTCTGGCCATCGACCGTAGCCGTGATCCCAGCAGGTACCTGAACGGGCTTCTTACCGATACGAGACATGTTTCAATCCTGTCTGTTCGCTATGGAGACCCTGCGCAGTCTTAGAAGACCGAGCAGAGAACCTCGCCACCAACGTTCTGTTCGCGAGCCTGGTGATCGGCCATCACACCCTTCGGAGTCGAAAGGATGGTGATGCCGAGGCCGTTCGCGACCTGCGGAATGGACTTGACCGAGACATAAACCCGGCGGCCCGGCTTGGACACACGGCCGATCTCACGGATCACCGATGCGCCTTCATAGTACTTCAGTTCGATGTTCAGTTCCGACTTGCCGTTGCCGAAATCGACGACGGAGTAGCCACGGATGTAGCCTTCGGACTGGAGGACATCGAGAACACGTGCACGGAGCCTGGAAGCAGGCGTCGAAACCGACGACTTGCGACGCGAAGCACCGTTACGGATACGGGTGAGCATATCGCCCAACGGATCAGTCATTGTCATCTAACCTGCTCCTTACCAGCTCGACTTGACGATGCCCGGCACCTTGCCGAGATTGCCCAGTTCACGTAGCGCGATACGCGACATACGCAGTTTACGGTAATAAGCGCGCGGACGACCGGACACTTCGCAACGGTTGCGAATGCGGGTCTTCGATCCGTCGCGCGGCAGGGATGCCAGCTTGATCGAGGCCTTGAACCGCTCTTCGATCGGAAGAGCCTGGTTCATGATGATCGCCTTCAGGGCAGCACGCTTGCTGGCCTGGTTTGCGACCGTAGTACGGCGGCGCTTGTTCTTTTCAACTGCGCTTGTCTTCGCCATGTCAGGTTCCTTTTCTACGCTCGTCGTTACGGTTACTGACGGAACGGGAAGCTGAACTCCGTGAGGAGTGCGCGAGCTTCGTCGTCGGTCGTTGCCGTCGTGCAAACGATGATGTCCATGCCCCACATCTGATCAACCTTGTCGTAGTTGATTTCAGGGAACACAATGTGCTCCTTGATGCCCATGGCAAAGTTGCCACGGCCGTCAAAGCTCTTCGGGTTCAGGCCGCGGAAGTCGCGAACGCGCGGAAGCGCGATGTTGACCAGGCGATCCAGGAACTCGTACATGCGGGCGCCGCGCAGGGTGACCTTCGCGCCGATCGGCATGTGTTCGCGGACCTTGAAGCCAGCGATAGAGTTGCGTGCACGGGTGATGACCGGCTTCTGGCCAGCGATGGCAGCCAGGTCGGCAGCAGCAACGGTCGGCTTCTTCGAGTCAGCCGTGGCTTCGCCCACACCCATGTTGATAACGATCTTGTCGAGCTTCGGGATCATCATCTCGTTGGCGTAGGAGAACTTCTCCTGCATCGCCTTACGGATCCGCTCGACATATTCTTTCTTGAGCCGCGGCTCGTACTTTGCCTCAGCCATCGATCACTTCTCCCGAACGCTTGGCCACGCGGACCTTCTTGCCGTCAACAACCTTGAAGCCGACGCGGGTCGGCTTGCCGTCCTTGTCGATGATCGAGACGTTGGACAGGTGAACCGAAGCTTCCTTGGAAATAATCCCGGCTTCCTGGGTCTGCGTCTGGCGCTGGTGGCGCTTTACGAGGTTTACGCCGCGAACGACGGCGCGATCTTCCTTCGGCAGGACCTGAAGGACTTCGCCAGTGCGGCCCTTGTCCTTGCCTGCGAGCATGACGACCTTGTCGCCCTTACGAATCTTTTGCATCGTTCCCGCTCCTTACAGTACTTCGGGAGCCAGCGAGATGATCTTCATGTGGTTCTTCGCACGCAATTCGCGCGGAACCGGTCCGAAGATACGGGTGCCGATCGGCTCTTTCTTGTTGTCGATGAGGACTGCTGCATTCGTGTCGAAGCGGATGACAGAGCCATCCGGACGACGGATGTCCTTGGCGGTGCGAACGACAACCGCCTTCATCACGTCACCCTTCTTCACACGGCCGCGCGGAATAGCTTCCTTGATCGAAACGACGATGACGTCGCCGATCGAGGCATACTTGCGCTTCGAGCCGCCCAGCACCTTGATGCACATGACACGACGGGCGCCGGAATTATCCGCGACGTCGAGGTTTGTTTGCATCTGAATCATATCAGGTCGCCTTCTTGTTCTTACCGGAATGGTTGGGCAATGCCCCCTCTCCCGGCTTATGAGAATTCTCTACCGGCCGCTCGTCGTGAGGACAGCGAAAACACGGCAATAGCTTGAATAGCGCGGGATAGATCGTTGCCAGGGTGGTTTCCCAGATGGGACCTTCCGTGCGCTTAAAGCAAAAGAACGCCCGGCATTCGAGCGTTCCGACGCTGCTTCATACAGAAATTTCCGCGAGACGCAAGGCCTCGCGTGAAATTCTTACTTGGCCTGGGCGGCAATAACCGTCCAGCGCTTGTCCTTGGAGATCGGTGCGCACTCCTCGATGGAGACGATATCGCCGATCTTGTACTGGTTGTTTTCGTCGTGGGCCTTGTACTTCTTGGAGCGACGAACGGTCTTCTGGAGCAGCGGATGAGCGAAACGACGCTCAACGCGAACTACGACAGTCTTCTCGTTCTTGTCACCAACCACGACGCCCTGCAGAATGCGCTTCGGCATGTTTTTTTCCTTTAGGCCTTTGCTTCTGCCGCCTTCTGGCGGGCAATGGTTTTGACGCGGGCGATGTCCTTGCGGACTTCGTTGATGCGCGAGGTCTTCTCAAGCTGGTTCGTCGCCTTCTGGAAGCGCAGGTTGAACTGCTCTTTCTTCAGGTCGGCGAGCTTGTCCTTGAGCTGGTCGGCCGTGAGGCCGCGTACTTCTTCGGCTTTCATCGTGCCTTCTCCTTACTCTGCGATGCGCTGTACAAAGCGCGTCTTGACCGAGAGCTTGGCCGAGCCGAGGCGAAGCGCTTCACGCGCGATTTCCTCGGAGACACCGTCGATCTCGAACATCATACGACCGGGCTTGACCTTGCATGCCCAGTATTCCACGGAACCCTTACCCTTACCCATACGGACTTCGGTAGGCTTTGCGGTTACCGGAACGTCCGGGAACACACGGATCCAAACACGGCCGGCGCGCTTCATGTAACGCGTGATCGCGCGGCGGGCCGCTTCGATTTCACGTGCGTTAACGCGGTTCGGCTCCTGAGCCTTCAGGCCGAATTCGCCGAAGGCCAGATCAGAACCACCCTTGGCTACGCCCTTGATGCGGCCCTTGAACTGCTTGCGGTACTTAGTACGCTTTGGCTGCAACATTTTCTTACTTCTCCGAGCTTATCTTTCGCCAGCGCTAATTACGCGTTATCGCGTTCGCGGCGACGATCGCCACGGTCGCGTTCGCGGCTTGCCGGACCCTGTGCGTCGCCTTCCAGCGCGCGACGTTCGGAAGCCATCGGATCGTGCTCAAGGATTTCGCCCTTGAAGATCCAGACCTTGATGCCGCAGATACCGAATGCGGTTTCGGCTTCAGCCGTACCGTAGTCGATGTCGGCGCGCAGGGTGTGCAACGGAACGCGGCCTTCGCGATACCATTCCGTACGAGCGATTTCTGCACCACCGAGACGGCCGGCGCAGGTGATCTTGATGCCTTCGGCACCAAGACGCATCGCGGACTGAACGGCGCGCTTCATGGCGCGGCGGAAAGCCACGCGGCGCTCGAGCTGCTGGGCGATCGACTGAGCAACGAGCGTTGCGTCGATTTCCGGCTTGCGCACTTCAACGATGTTGAGGTGCGTTTCGGAATTCGTCATTTCCGACAGCTTCTTGCGGAGCTTGTCGATGTCGGCGCCCTTACGGCCGATGATCAGGCCCGGACGGGCCGAGTGGATCGTGACGCGGCACTTCTTGTGCGGGCGCTCGATGACCACCTTGGAGATACCGGCCTGCTTCAGTTCGCTCATGACGAACTTACGCATCTTCAGGTCTTCGTGCAGGAGCTGACCATACTCGGCATTATCCGCAAACCAGCGGCTATCCCAGGTACGGTTGATGCCAAGACGGAAACCAATAGGATTGATTTTCTGACCCATTATGCGGCCTCCTCTTGTGCCTGCACTTCACGAACGACGATCGTCAGGTGAGCGAACGGACGTTCGATCCGCGATGCGCGGCCGCGGCCACGAGCGTGGAAGCGCTTCATGACGATCGACTTGCCGACGTAGGCCTCGGCGACGACGAGAGCGTCGACGTCGAGGTCATGGTTGTTCTCGGCGTTGGCGATCGCAGATTCGAGCGTCTTCTTGACGGCGCCTGCGATACGCTTGCGGGAGAATTCCAGCTCAGCGAGTGCACGCTCGACCTTCTTGCCGCGGATGGCCGCAGCAACCAGGTTGAGCTTCTGGGGGCTGACGCGGAGCGTGCGGGCGACTGCCTGCGCTTCGTTGTCCTTGAGCCGGCGTTCTGTTTTTGCCTTGCCCATCGTTACTTCCTCTTTGCCTTCTTGTCCGCGCCGTGACCGTAATAGGTCCGGGTCGGAGAGAATTCACCGAACTTGTGACCGACCATGTCTTCATTGACGCTGACCGGAACATGCTTGCTGCCGTTGTAGACGCCGAAGGTAAGACCGACGAACTGCGGCAGGATCGTGGAGCGACGGCTCCAGATCTTGATTACTTCTGCGCGTCCGCCTTCACGAACCTTCTCAGCCTTCTTGAGAAGATAGCCGTCAACGAACGGACCTTTCCATACTGAACGAGCCATTGGAGACTTCCTCTCTTACTTCTTACGCTGATGACGCGAGCGCATGATCATCTTGTCGGTCGACTTGTTCGACCGGGTGCGCTTGCCCTTGGTCGGCTTGCCCCACGGAGAAACCGGGTGACGACCACCAGAGGTGCGGCCTTCACCACCGCCGTGCGGGTGGTCGACCGGGTTCATGACGACACCGCGGTTATGCGGACGCTTGCCGCGCCAAACAGTACGACCGGCCTTGCCGTCGTTGATGTTGGCATGGTCAGGGTTCGACACTGCACCGATCGAAGCAAGGCAGGTGCCGTGCACGAGACGCTGTTCGCCCGAGTTCAGGCGAAGGATCGCCATGCCCTGGTCGCGGCCGACGAGCTGTGCGTAGGAACCGGCGGAGCGGGCAATCTGACCGCCCTTGCCCGGCTTCATTTCCACATTGTGGATGATGGAGCCGACCGGGATGTACTGCAGCGGCATCGTGTTGCCGGGCTTGACGTCAACAACCTTGTCGGAAGCGATGACCTTGTCGCCGGCAGCAAGACGCTGCGGAGCGATGATGTAGGCCTGTTCGCCATCGGCGTATTTGATGAGCGCGATGTAAGCCGTACGGTTCGGGTCGTATTCGATACGCTCGACAGTGCCTTCGACGTCGAACTTGCGACGCTTGAAGTCGATGATGCGATAGGTACGCTTGTGACCGCCGCCGATGAAGCGGGCCGTGATGCGGCCGAGGTTGTTACGACCGCCGCTCTTGGTCAGACCTTCCGTCAGCGCCTTGACCGGCTTGCCCTTGTAGAGGCCAGAACGGTCGACGATGACCAGCTGGCGCTGGCTCGGGGTCGTCGGATTGAATGTTTTCAATGCCATTTTTTTATCCTCAGAGACCGGTGGAGACGTCGATCGTCTGGCCTTCGGCCAACGTCACGACAGCCTTCTTCACGTCCTGCTGCTTGCCGACAAAACCGCGGAAACGCCGGGTCTTGCCCTTGCGCAGCAGAGTGTTGACGGCGGTAACCTTGACGCCGAAGAGCGCCTCGACTGCAGCCTTGATTTCCGGCTTCGTCGCCTTCTTGGCGACATTGAAAACAACCTGGTTGTTTTCCGATACCAGCGTGGACTTTTCGGTGATCGCAGGAGAAACGATCACATCGTAGTGGCGGAGATCGGTCACTTGAATCGCTCCTCTAGCGCTTCAACGGCAGCCTTGGAAAGCACGAGCTTGCCGCGGCGGACGATGTCGTAAACGTTGATGCCCTGGATCGGCAGAACATCGATGTTCGGGATGTTCTGGGCAGCGAGCTTGAAGTTACCGTCGAGCTCGGCGCCGCCGATGAAGAGGGCGTTGGTGAGGCCCAGCGTTGCGAATACGCCGGCCAGAGCCTTCGTCTTTGCTTCGTTGGCGACCAGATCATCAATGATGATCAGTTCGTCTGCCTTGATCTTGGCGGACAGCGCGTGACGCAGGCCGAGTGCGCGAACCTTCTTCGGAAGGTCGTGTTCGTGGCTGCGAGCAACCGGGCCGTGGGCCTTACCACCACCGCGGAACTGCGGAGCACGAGCCGAATGGTGACGAGCGCGGCCCGTACCCTTCTGCTTGTACATCTTGGCGCCGGTGCGCCAGACGTCTGCGCGGCCCTTTGCCTGGTGCGTGCCCTGCTGCTTCTTAGCAAGCTGCCAGCGGATAACGCGGGCGAGAATATCTTCGCGGGGCTCAAGGCCGAAAATCGCTTCCGAAAGGGAAACCTTCCCAGCGTCTTTTCCCTCGAGGGTCTTGACGTTCAATTCCATTGGTCTGGCTCCCTTACTTCGCTGCCGACTTGACGGCGTCGCGCACGATGATCCAGGCACCCTTGGAACCGGGTACTGCACCCTTGATCAGGATCAGACCGCGATCTTCGTCGGTCGAAACGACTTCAAGGTTCTGCGTCGTCACGCGCGTCTGGCCCATGTGACCAGCCATCTTCTTGTTCTTGAAAACCTTGCCCGGATCCTGGCGCGAACCTGTCGAACCATGCGAGCGGTGCGAAACAGACACACCGTGCGTGGCGCGCAGACCGCCGAAGCCGTGGCGCTTCATGGCGCCGGCAAAGCCCTTACCGATCGTCGTGCCTGTGACATCGACGAGCTGGCCAGCAGCAAAGTGATCAGCCTTGATCTCAGTACCAATGTCGAGCAGGTGGTCTTCCGAAACACGGAATTCCTGCAGCTTGGCCTTGGGCTCAACGTTTGCGACGGCAAAGTTGCCGCGCATGGCCTTGGACGTGTTCTTTACCTTGGCCTGGCCAGCACCGAGCTGAAGCGCGGTATAGCCATTCTTTTCTACGGTGCGCTGGGCCACGACCTGGCAGCTTTCCAAACGCAGTACCGTTACCGGGACATGCTCGCCGGCGTCGTTGTAGACGCGGGTCATTCCCACCTTCTGTGCAATCACACCTGAACGCATCGGTTCAATCCTTCCAACTCAGCTCGAGCAAGCTCAGAGCTTGATCTCAACATCGACACCTGCGGCGAGATCGAGCTTCATCAGCGCGTCTACCGTCTGCGGGGTCGGATCTACGATGTCGAGCAGACGCTTATGCGTGCGCATCTCGAACTGTTCGCGGCTCTTCTTGTCGATGTGCGGGGACCGGTTGACCGTAAACTTCTCGATGCGGGTCGGAAGCGGAACGGGGCCCCGGACGCTAGCACCGGTGCGCTTCGCCGTCGACACGATCTCGCGCGTGGAAGCATCGAGAATCCGGTGATCGAACGCCTTCAGGCGAATGCGGATATTTTGGCCGTTCATTCGACGTTATCCTTGTGTTTGTTTTCCACATGTCTTTGGGCAAGACACGGGTTGTTCTTTCTTCCTAAGGCGGACCACCGGTTTCAAAGATCGAGAGAGACGCCCGTAAAGGCATCCCTATCCACTCTTCAGGGCCTTTTGACCCACCTTATTGTTTGTTTAGTCGCCGCTTCGTCTACCAAAGCGGTACGCAAATCGCGCTCGCGCGCCATTTGCAACATTTCTGTGTAATAAGCAAGCGGCCAGCGCCGCTTGCATCATAATAATGTCATCGAATCGGCTGCCCCACCGGAGCAGCCGAATGAATTACTCGACGATCGAAGCGACGATGCCTGCACCGACGGTACGGCCGCCTTCGCGGATAGCGAAGCGAAGCTT
>UEIF01000015.1 GCA_900468805.1 Hyphomicrobiales bacterium
GCGCGGTGGAACGATGCAATCTAAGTCTCATCAGATGCTCTCGGTCCTGAGTTCATCAAATACGCCGCGCTTTTTAAGCGAACTGACTAACCCGGTGAGAGCAAGGACAGCCCCGAGGAGGAGAGCGAGCATTATCGCATAGGCTCGTTCCTGTTCCGTGATGGAGCCAATTGCGACCCTATAAAACTCGGTTGCCAACAGTGCGATAAGGGTTGACGACGCTGTCGAATAGTCCTTCGCGACGACCCGCTTCAGGTTGAACGACATCCCCTTGGTCGATTCCGCAAAGGCGCTGAGTTTTAATCCCCATCGCGGAACATCTTTGCAATAGTCCAGGTAGGCCGCGCCGAACTTGTCGCGCAGGAAAGCTTCTTCCGCGTAGACGATGCACTGATAGAAAAAAGCGAAGAGAGCGGATCCGGCTGAAACCACGAAAGGATTGCCATGGAACACAAACAGTCCGACGTAGATCAGCATGTTGCCCACGTAGAGCGGATTTCTGCAGACACCGAACATACCCTCGGTAACAAGGTCGTCGGCGTAGACGCGTTTGTTCAAGCCACCCCGCCTGATGTAGGCGTAGCCAATGACGGTCGTGCGTAAAATCAACCCGCTGAGCACCATGAGCAGAGCCGCAATATCCTTGGGTCGCTCCAAAGCTGGATTTCCCCACGGCGCGGTCGATGGCGGTGCAGCGACAAAGAGGGCAATGATGATCAGTGGGAAAGCCTGATTACGATACTTGAAGAGGAACGTCCCGATCCTCAGCATGATGACTTTCATGACGCTCACTTGATTGCGACGATGCCGCAGAAATTATACCAGCGGAAGAAGATTTCTGTGCTCTTGAAGCCGACCTCGTGAAGAAGCTGAATGTTTTCGTCGAGACGGTAAGGAATCAGGACGTTTTCCAGCGCTTCCCGCTTGTTGGAGATCTCGATCTGCGAGTAACCGTTTCGCCGCTTAAAGTCATAATAGTGATCTATGAAAAGGCGATTGAATGTCGTGTCTTCGCTGGTCAGCTTTTCGACGAGGAGCAGGCACCCCTGATCGTTCAGCCCGTCGTGGATGGTCCGAATGACGCGCTCGCGGAAAAGAGGACGGACGAACTGCAGCGTCAACACCATCGTAACGACGCTTGCCTTCTCAATCGAGAATCCGCGATGGAGATCGGCTGTTTGAAGATCGATGGAGCGATTGGTTCCTGACTCCGCGATCTTTTCGGCAGCTTTCTTCAGCATCTCCGGAGCATTATCGATTCCGACGAAATCGATGTGGCTGTCCACTTCGCGATCCAGCGCCAGAAGGGTCGTGGCCGTGGAGCACCCGATGTCATAGAGCTTCGATTGCGGCTGCGCGAAATCCTTGGCGAGCTCGCAAACCATTCGCTGCATTTCGCCATAAAAAGGAACCGATCGGCTGACCATATCGTCAAAGACATTTGCTACGGTCGAATTAAACGAGAAATCCGCAACGGAATTCTGTTCTTCGGCGAAAACCTCGTCTCGCGAATTCGTATGTAATATAAGACGGTTAGACTGTTCTGTCATATCCGCTCCAAGACCAATGAATGTAAAATGGGCATGCCTCTCCCCCGGCGCACCCTGCGTCACAAAAACGTAACACAGAACCCTGACAATAGGCTGAAGGCAAGGCATTCAGCCGCGGGAGAGCAGGTGCCAGATTTTGCCGCAAGGGCAGCGATAGGTTTGGTGTACCAAACTGGCTGGCTTCAGATGCGATATTCCAGATCGGATCAAAGGCGCCGTTCGTGAGGCGGTGATCGATCGCTTCCAGCAGGCGGTAGCCGAATTCCTTAAGCAACCCTACGGAATACGTCCGTACGTCGGGATCGTCCGACGACCAGGATCATCTCGTTATCAGCCGCGTTGAACCCCTCCGACTGCCTCGCCCCCGCAACGACGAACATGTCCACGAAGTCTTCCAACGTCGGCCGTACCTGCGATCTCCACGTATCATCGATCATGATTTCTTCCTCCTCCCCTTGCCGGGTTCGTCCGTGAGCTCGATCCAGACCGGTGCGTGGTCGCTCGTGTGTTCCCAACCCCTCACGCGCTTGTCGACCTCCGCTTTCGACAGGCGCTCGGCCGCCTCCGAACTCAGAAGGAAGTGATCAATCCGAAGCCCGGCGTCGCGGGCATAGGCATTCCTGAAATAGTCCCAGAACGTATAGATGCGCTCGTCTGGGTGAAGGGTGCGTAAGGCGTCGGTCCAACCCTGATCGACGAGGTTCTTGAAGGCCTCGCGAACTTCGATGCGAAAGAGCGCGTCGTTTGTCCAACGCTCCGGCTTGTAGACGTCCATCTCGGTGGGCATGACGTTGAAATCGCCCGCGAGTACCACGGGTACCTCAAGCTCCAGCAGTTCGGCAGCGTAGGCGTGGAGCCGCTCGAACCAGCGAAGCTTGTAATCGAACTTCGGGCCTGGATAGGGATTGCCGTTCGGCAGATAGAGACCGGCAATGACGAGGCCGTCGACGATAGCCTCGATGTAGCGGCTATGGAGATCTTCGCGCTCTCCGGGCAGTCCCTTCCTCGTCAGGTGAGGCTGCTGTCCTTTTGTGAGGATCGCGACGCCGTTCCAGGATTTCTGTCCCTGCCAGACGGCACCGTAGCCCGCAGCCTCGATGGCCTTGATCGGAAACTTTTCCTGTGGCGCTTTCAGTTCCTGCACGCAGACGACGTCTGGTGCTGTCTCCTCCAGCCAGCGCAAAAGGATGTCGAGCCGGCCGTTTACCCCGTTGACGTTGTAAGTGGCGATCTTCAATTGCCGCCATCCTCAAGTTCGGATTCCTCTTCGATTTCCGACAGGCGGTCGTTTGCGGCGTCGAGGATGCCGGTTAGAAAACCGGCGCGTGTCCGCGCGACGAGATGAGCTTCTTCGACAAGAAGCTGCACCGCGTAGTCGACGATCAGGTCGAGCTCATCCCTGCGCCCCGGGCTGCCCGGCTGATTGCTTGGCGGGACGATCATCGATACCTCGCTCATAGCCGGGACTTAGATACCACCGGGGCCGGCGACCGCGTTTGTCGATGAAAACGATCCCGTCGCCGGAGCGGTTTCCTCCAGGCCCTCGGTGCGGGTTCCCAGAAGCGCATCGGACGCGTCCTGCGCTCCCTCGGTGAGGTCGTCCGGGCTGCCGAACGTCGCTACCTGGACCATCATTTCTCTCGCCCGTATTACGGCGGCGCCGTCTTCGAGCGCATTGGCAGCTGCCAAATGGACCGTGATGGATTCCCCTCCCTCACCTGAGAATTCAACCGCAATCTTGCCGTCGTCCTGTTTGGAAACGTTGGTACTGATGATCTGCATGGCATGGGCCTCCTATGATGTACAAGGAATGTCCACATGACGCAGTAGTTCCGCCTTGAGGTGGCTCGTCACAAGAAAAGGCGCCCGAGGATGAATTTGACAGATCTCGTCGTGCTAGGGTGTGTCGCCGCAATCGGCTTTACCGTTTCGCTCTTCTTCGCCGGGGTGGCCCTTCCTGCTGGAGACATTCAAGATGCCGCGAAGATGGGCGCCGGCCTAGGCTCTGGCGAACGTGTCAGGCTACTGCGTGCCGCGGAATTATCCGATGGAATCACCGGAGCAGGACAGAATGGCTCAATACTGCGTAAAATCGCCCGATTCTGACTGGAGCAGCGTCAGCGGATAACGCGCGGGATGATGAACCAACGCCGTCAGGTTGACTGGGCGGTTGCGATCGTCGAAAGCGATCTGGTCCACGGTGAGAACCGCAGCTGGAGGAGGCAGCTCGAGCATCGCAGCCTCCTCATCCGTCGCGAGGCGCGCGCTCAGCGTTGTCTGCCCACGTTTCGGATGAATGCGATAGCGCTCGCGAAGCTCGGCATAGAGCGACCGGTTGGCAATGGCCCAGTCGAGATCAAGCAGGCCCGGAACGCGGGCCACCGGTATCCAATCGGTCTGGACGACAACAGGTATGTCGTCGAGAAGACGAAGCCTCGACAATAGAACCACCTCGGCGCCGGGTGCGAGGAAAAGCGGTCGGCTCACCTCGAGAGGCGCATGCACGATGCTCGCCCCAATCAGCCTATGGCCAGGCCTTTGCCCGTTCGCTGCGGCGATGCTGGTGAAGCTTTTCAAAACCTGGAGCTCGAAGCCGCCGCCACGCTCGGCGACGTAGAGTCCTTTTCCCGGCTGGCTGCGTATGACGCCCTGTTGGATCAATTCTCGCACGGCATGGCGCACGGTAATTCGGCTGACATTGTAGAGATCAACGAGTTCCCGTTCTGATGGCAGCTTGCCGCGCAACGGCAGCTTGCCGTCGCGGATGGACGCCAAAAGGGCTTCGTAGACCTGCTTGTGCAAGGGGCGAGGGTCGTTCCGGTCGATGCTGTCCTGTGGCGCGATGAACGATGCCGGAGCTTGCTGCATCTTCGAAATCCGATCCTGTGCGGAGCACTATTGCCGTTTTGCATCTTCGACGCAACCGCCCGCAAAGTCCATGTTGACATGACTGGTCATAACCAGTCCTATTGACGCAAGGAGACAAAGAACTCCGCGTGATGCCGAAGCGTTATCAACGAAGGGAACAATCAATGTTGAAGAAAAGCCTTGCTGCATTGGCGATATCTGCAGCCCTCTGGGGCAGCAGCGCGCATGCAGAAACCATCTCCGTGTTTTGCTCGCCGACTGAATTCGAGCTCTGCACGAACGTTGCCAATGCCTGGAAGGAAAAGACGGGCAACGAGGCCAAGATCAACAAGATGCCCGCGCTTCTGGACGACGCGATCCCGATCTATCAGCAGTTGCTCGCCGCCAAATCCAAGGACGTCGACGTCCTTTTCCTCGATGTGATCTGGCTCGGCATGTTCAAGAGCAACCTGCTCGACCTCAAGGCAATGATCCCGCAGACAGACCAGGACAAGCATTTCGCCTCGACACTCAATGCGGCCAAGCTCGACGGCAATCTTGTTGCCATGCCTGCCTATATGGACGTCGGGCTCATGTTCTACCGCAAAGACCTGCTCGAAAAATACGGGAAGCCGGCGCCCAAGACCTGGGACGAGTTGGCCGCCACCGCCAAGGAAATTCAGGACAAGGAAAGGGCTGCAGGCTCGCCCGACATGTGGGGTTATGCCTGGCAGGCCAAAAGCTATGAAGGCCTGACCTGCGACGCGATCGAGCTTGTTGCTTCCAACGGTGGCGGTACCATCATTTCTGACGACGGAAAGGTGACGATCGACAGCCCACAGGCTGCCGAGGCGCTCGAAAAGGCGAAGGGCTGGATCGGCTCGATCAGCCCCGAGGGCGTCCTCAACTATGATGAGGAGCAATCACGCGCCGTCTTCGAATCCGGCAACGCGGTCTTCCACCGCAATTGGCCCTATGTCTGGGGCACTTCGCATGAAAAAGGGAGCAATATCGTCGACAAGGTCGGCGTGATGCCTCTACCGATCGGCAAGGAAGGCGAAAAGTCGAGCGGATGCCTTGGCCCAATGTATTACGGCGTCAATAAATACAGCGCCAAGCCTGAGGTGGCGGCCGATTTTGTGAACTTCATCACCGGCTCCGATATGCAGAAGATGCGTGCGCTGAAGGCGGCTCTCAACCCGTCGATCCAGGCGCTCTACAGCGATCCGGAAGTTCTTGCGAAGATCCCCTTCCTCAAGGACAACCAGCAAGCCTTTGCCGACAGCGCCGTGCGCCCATCCGGCTACACTGGCACCAGCTACAACCGCGTTTCGCAGGCTTTTTACCGCTCGGTTCACGACATGCTTTCCGGCGGCGCCGAGGTCAAGTCCAGCCTGACGTCGCTGGCCGGTCGGCTCGAGAAACTGAAGGAAAGCCGCTGACGCTCTCCTAATTTCCGGTGGCGGGAACGGTCCGCGGCCGGAATGCGTCACTGCCTCGCCACCAAACACGGTGGCGAGCCCTCTGCCGTCTCATACCCTCAGGTGAAAAATGGCATCGGTTTCGCTCGAATCCGTTTCGAAGAATTTTGGTACGCATGCTGTTATCCAGAATGTCGACCTGCAGATCATCGACGGCGAGTTTGTCGTTTTCGTCGGTCCTTCCGGTTGCGGCAAGTCAACACTTTTGCGCATCGTCGCCGGCCTGATCTCCGCGTCGAAGGGCGTGGTGAGGATCGGCGGCGACGACGTGACGGATGTGCCGGCCTCCAAGCGAGGCGTAGCCTTCGTCTTCCAGTCTTACGCGCTCTATCCGCATATGAACGTTGCGCGCAATATCGGCTTCGCGCTCGAGACCCTCGGCTTGAACAGGGTCGCTATCAGCGAGAAAGTGCGGTCGGTCGCACGAATGCTGAAGGTCGATCATCTGCTCGAACGCCGGCCGCGCGAGCTGTCCGGCGGACAGCGCCAGCGCGTAGCGATCGGCCGCGCCTTGGTGCGCCAGCCCGAAATCTTCCTCTTCGATGAGCCGTTGTCCAATCTCGACTCGGATCTGCGAATGGAGATGCGCATGGAGATCGCCAAGCTTCACGACGACCTGAAGACGACCATGATCTATGTGACCCATGACCAGTCGGAAGCGATGACGCTTGCCGACCGGATCGTCGTTCTCAATCACGGACGCATTGAGCAGGTCGGCACGCCGAAGGAACTCTACCATACCCCTGACAACAGGTTTGTCGCAGGCTTCATCGGCAGCCCCCGCATGAACTTCCTGCCCGTGCAGACGACATCAGCCAATGTGACTGGACCGGGCGGCCTCGTCATCGAGGCGGACACCGAGGGCCCGGCCATCACCGAAATTGGCATCCGTTCGGAAGCGATCCAGCTGGTGGCGGCAGGGGACGGACGAATGACCTGCGTGCTCGAGCGTGTCGAGGACCTCGGCCACGAGCATTTCGCCTATTGCCGCATCAACGGCGACGTCATCTGGGTCGTCCGCGTCAATGTCGAGCCGCGGAGGGAACTGATCGGCAAGGAGGTCGGCCTGAATTTCCAGGATGCCTCGATCTTTGCCTTCGCCGCAGACGGAAGACGGCTCATTCTCGATCGCCAGGCCGGCGTGATCGAAGGAGCGCGACAATGAGTGCCCGGCTCGCCCGCCGGGACCATCGTGCGGCATGGATGTTTCTGCTGCCGGTCATCATCGTCATGCTGGTCGTCGCCCTCTGGCCGCTCGGCCGCACCTTCTTCTTCGCCTTCACCGATGCCTACCTTGACGATCCCTCCGTCTATTCAATGACCGGGGTCGACAACTTCCTTGAGGTCATCAACGACCGCAGCTGGTGGATTGCCGTCAAGAACACGCTGATCTTCACGGTCATCTCGGTCGCGATCGAGACAGTTCTCGGCCTCGCGATAGCGCTTCTCGTCAACGAAGCCATTCCGGGCCGCGGGCTGGCGCGCGCCGCCATCCTCGTGCCCTGGGCGATCCCCGTCGTCGTCTCGACGAAGATCTGGGAATGGATGCTGAACGACCAGTTCGGCGTTATCAACAAGGTCCTCATCGGGCTCGGCCTCATCGATCATGGCATTCCCTGGACGGCGAGCGGATCGCTGCTGATGGGCGTCGTGATCTTCGTCGACGTGTGGATGACAACCCCGTTCATGGTTTTGCTCATTCTGGCGGGCCTGCAACTGATATCCTCGGAAATATTCGAGGCAGCGGAGGTCGATGGCATTCCGGCATGGAAGCGCTTCTGGTCGATCACCCTGCCGATGCTGCGCCCGGCAATCGGCGTAGCGGTCCTCTTCCGCTCCCTCGATGCACTCAGGATGTTCGACCTTGCCTATGTGATGGCGGCAAGCAACGAAAGCGTCATGACCGTCTCCATTTACGCGCGCGACCGGCTGATCAGCTTCCAGGAGCTCGGCATCGGCTCGGCGGCATCGACCTGGGTCTTCCTGCTCGTTGCGCTTGTCGCCATCATCATCATCGGGGTCCTTCGCCTCGACAGAGCCGCGGGGACCTGAGCGACATGGCCGATGCAACCATCCCGAAGTCCGTCCGCAAGCCTGCCTCCTACTTCCGGATGCGGCGGCGCGCCGTGCGAAGCCTCCAGATCCTGGCTCTTCTGCTCGTCCTATTCTACACGCTGTTTCCCTATTATTGGGCCTTCGTTTCCTCGACGAAGCAGGGTTCGGCGCTCTATCAATCCGCGCTGATGCCGGCGTTCGACTTCACCTACTATCGCCAGCTGATCGACAATCCTGTTTTCATGGGCTCGCTTCTGAACTCGGCCTATGTCGCGGTCTCAACCACTTTCCTGTCACTCGTCATCGGGCTCAGCGCCGCTTATGCGCTGGGGCGCATCGACTTTCCGCAACGGCGCACGATCCTGTTGATCGTGCTGATGATCTCGATCTTCCCGCAGGTCGTCGTTCTCTCCGGCATGTTCGAGCTGATCAACTGGATGGGTCTGTTCAACCGGCCAAGCGCGCTCATCCTCACCTATCTCCTGTCGACCGTACCCTTCACGACCTGGATCCTGACCACCTTCATCCGCGAGTTTCCGCGGGAGCTGGAAGAGGCTGCGATCATCGACGGCTGCTCACATTTTAGAATTCTGATGAAGATCCTGCTGCCGCTGATGGGACCCTCGCTCGCCAGCACGGGCATTCTTGCCTTCATTCTGGCGTGGAACGAGTTTCTCTTCGCGCTGACCTTCACCCTGACGGACGAGAACCGGACGGTGCCGGTGGCGATCGGCTTGATCGCCGGCAATAGCCGATACGAATATCCGTTCGGTCAGATCATGGCTGCATCAGTTACCGTGACACTGCCGCTGATCATCATCGTATTGATCTTCCAGAGACGTATCGTTGCCGGCCTGACGGCAGGCGCCATCAAAGGCTGACAAAGGAATAAACCATGGACATGCTGGTAAAACTCTACGAGCTGAAGGCCGATCCTGCGCTCGATGCGCGCATCGCCGAGCAAGGCATCACCATCCGGCGTGTCCTTGCGCCGGAGTTGAACGCTCTGACGGCCTGGATCGAGCCGCGCTTCGGATCCGGCTGGGCCGCGGAAGCGACGGTTGCCACCATGCGCCAGCCGCCCACTTGCTTCATCGCAATTCAGAAGGACGAACTCATCGGCTTCGCCTGCCACGAGGCAACCGCCAAGGGTTTCTTCGGGCCGACCGGCGTCGATACGGCCGCCCGCGGCAAAGGAGTTGGCCACGCTCTGCTGCTGACCACGCTTCTCGATATGTACGCGCAAGGCTATGCCTACGGAGTAATCGGGGGCGCCGGTCCAATGGAGTTCTACCGTCGAAGCGTCGGGGCAGTTCCAATCGAAGGCTCAGAACCAGGGATCTATCGCGGCATGCTGCCGCTTGCCGAGCCGAGAGGCATTTCGGAATCGGGCCACTAGATCTGGTCGAGACAGCCACTGAGACAGTCGCAAAAGTCGGCGACGACGAATGCAATGATTGCTGAGCCGCAACACGCCGAGGAATGTTGTGAGGCGTGAGTTCAAGTCTCGTCCACAAACGAAAAGGGCGGCATCGCGCCGCCCCTGTAATCAGTTGTTGCAGTCAGGGTCGCCCGGATCACACGCGCCGCGCGGTCTTCTTCGATCATTCCCCGCGCCGTCATTATCGCCTCTGCGACGGATGTCACCGTTGTTGCTGTTATCGCCTCCCCGACGTTGAAAGTCTCGACGATCACGGTAGCCGTTGTCATCGCCGTCGCGGCGAAAGTCCGGCTGGCGATCGAATGGCGGGTGGCGATTTTCGTCACCGTTGGCATCGGGCCTGCGGTTGTCTCGGTCGCGATTGAAATCAAACTGCCGGCGCTGATCGCGATCGAAGCCGGTACGGCGATCAACGTCCGGAGTGCGGCCAAGATCAGGGCTTCGATCAAATCCACGACGTCCGTCAGCGTCTTGCCGTCGATCGAAGTCGGGCCGCCTATCGAATTCTGAACGGTTGAAGTCGCGAGGCGGCGGGCGGTAGAAATCCGGGCCGCGACGCCACCGGTCGCGGTCTCGATAAAAATCACGGTTGCGGTAATAGCGGTCCCAATAATTGCCTACGCTGAAGACAACCGTCGGAATTCCGAGCGGGCGATAATATTCGGGTCCGACATAAACACGCCGGCTTTGATACACCGCCTGAACATAACGTCCGGCGACCCAACCGCGACCACCGTAGAATTCGACGTCACACCATGGCACGTCAGCAAGGCAACCATGGATCTCGACAGATTCGCCAAGCGGGATAACGGCAACTGCGGGGTAGCTCGTGCTCGGACCGGCACGCATATTGACGTTCGCCGTCGAATAGCCTTCGGCGGCAGAGGCTATTGCAGGCAACAGCAAAAGAAGGCCGGTTGCACAGATTCTGAGAAGGGTATCTCTCACATTCAACTCCCTTGGGGCCGCGCCACCATCATGGTTCAAAGCGGGCAGCTCCACATTGCGGTCGGTAGGAAAAAACGTAGCGTGTGCCGTCACTTAGGTGTGACGTTCATGCGCTTGTTTCTCTGAAAATAGATCTGTGGCGATGAACCTACGTTGAACGCGCCAGTCATCGACTTCTTTATTTTTGTACCTCCTTGGCATGGCCCTTCCAACCGGGGGCTAGCCGAGGTACCGGCAACGCCTTCACCTTTGATCTCGAAGCCGCGGTTTGCCAGAACATAGGCCCGTCCAGCGACCAAACCGACCCCAAGACGGCCTGACGCGAGCGAGCGGCACCGGCTCTGCCTGCGCTTCAATCGCCACATGTACTCAGCCGACAAGACAAACGTGCCTCGTCGTTTTAGCAGTCGCGCGTCCTTACGCGATGATCATGTCTGCAGCCTTCTCGGCGATCATGATCACAGGCGAATTCGTGTTTCCTGACACGATGTTCGGCATGATCGAAGCGTCCACGACCCTCAGCCCGCCAATGCCGTGTACGCGCAGCTGAGGATCGACGACCGCGCTTTCGTCGCTTCCCATCCTGCAGGTGCCGACGGGATGGAAAATTGTCGTTGCAATGTCGCCTGCCCTTCGGATCAGTTCTTCGTCGCTTTGAAATTCCGTACCCGGCAGCAACTCCTTGGGGGTAAACCGCGATATTGCCTCGGCCTGCATCAGCCTGCGGGCATGCCGTATAGAGCTCGCGGCGACGATGCGATCGCCCGTCGTCGAGAGATAGTTGGGCCTTATGTCCGGAGCCGCCGATACATCCGGGCCGGCCACATGGACCGTGCCCCTGCTCTCCGGGCGCAGATTGCAGACCGAAACCGTAACGGCCGGATAGCGGTGCAGCGGTTCGCCCAGCCTGTCGGTGCTGAGTGGCTGGACATGGTATTCGAGATCGGCGGTCGCCACGGCCGGATCGCTTTTTGCGAAAATACCGAGCTGGCTCGGCGCCATCGAAAGCGGGCCGGAGCGGCGAATGGCATATTCGAGACCCATTCCGGCGCGGGCAAAGATGTTGTGATAGAGCTGGTTCAGGGTCTTTGCACCTTCGATGCGAAAGACCGTGCGAATCTGCAGATGGTCCTGGAGGTTTTGTCCGACACCGCTCAGGCGGTGCCTGAGCTCGATGCCGGCAGCCTGCAACACATCGGGCCTGCCGATTCCTGAAACCTCCAGTATCTTCGGCGAATTGATCGCTCCGGCGGAAAGAATGACTTCGCGGCGAGCACGCGCTTCATGGATCTTTCCGTTCAATCGAAACTGGACGCCGGTGACCTTCAAGCCATCGAGCAGGACCTTGCCAGTCTCCGCACCGGTCAGGACCCTGAGATTGGCCCGCTTCATCGCCGGTCGCAGGAAAGCCTTGGTGGTGTTCCAGCGCAATCCGCCACGCTGATTGACCTCGAAATAGCCGGAGCCCTCGTTATCCCCGCTATTGAAATCATCCGTCTTCGGGATGCCGAGTTCCTCTGCCGCGTCTCGAAACGCATCGAGCACCGGCCAGGACAGACGCTGGCGCTCCACGCGCCATTCGCCGCCCGCACCATGCATCTCGGACTTTCCGCGATAATTGTCCTCGGACCTGAGGAAGTATGGAAGCACATCCTCCCATCCCCATCCAGCATTGCCCGCCTGCCGCCATCCATCATAGTCGGCCGCCTGACCACGCATGTAGATCATCCCGTTGATCGAGGAGCAGCCGCCGAGCAGCTTTCCGCGCGGATAAGGAAGTGAACGACCGTTAAGGCCAGCCTCAGACGCCGTCTTCATCATCCAGTCCGTCCGAGGATTGCCCATGCAGAAAAGGTACCCGATCGGAATGTGCACCCAGTGATAACGGTCGCTGCCGCCCGCCTCCAGGAGCAGGACGCGGTGTGCTGGATTTGCCGAGAGGCGATTTGCAAGAACGCATCCGGCCGAGCCCGCCCCGACGATGATGAAGTCGTAGGAGCCAGCATCGATCACCGCCTGATTGGATGGCTCGGTCATACCACGGCTCCCGCTGCCGGCATCAGTGGCGTCGACAGGCGCCGCCAGATCGGCGCCATCGCTTCGGCCAGATCCAGATAGAGACCGTAGCGCCGCTCATAGTGGCCGCCGAGTCCCGCATTTGGAACATAGTGGCGCTCCATGCGGACCATGGATGCGGCGCCGGCAGCGAAGTCCGAAAAGATACCCGCACCCGTTCCGGCCGCAATTGCAGCCCCCAGTGCCCCGGTTTCACGCGAGCGGGCGATCGATACTGGCAACCCCAGGACGTCGGAGAATATCTGCGGCCAGATCAGGCTGCGCGATCCGCCGCCGGAAAGAACCGCTTCGTTGAAGATGGCGCCGGCGCTTCGCATCGTTTCGATATGCTGGCGGTGACCAAATGCCACGCCCTCCAGAACCGCGCGCACGAGATGCGCCTTCGTATGCCAGCCGGCGACGCCGTAGAAGCCGGCGCGGGCATTGCCGTTCTGCTGGGCTCCATAAAGGAAGGGATGATAGAGCGGATCATCGCTGGCAGGTTCGATGCTGGCAGCAAGCTCGCCGCAAAGATCAAAGGGAGAGCGCCCGTTCGCCAGGACATCGGCAAAGAACTCGCGCACCAGCCATTCGAGGTTTGCGGCGGAAGTGGCGCTCGACTCGATTGCCATGTAGCGCTCGCGGTCGAAGGTCGAGGACATGAAGACGGGTGCCGCCAACTGTGGCGTATCGATAATGACCTGATTGATGCTCCAGGTTCCGGCGATGATCGATGCCGCCCCGGTCCGGGTGACGCCGGAGCCAATGGCGGATGCGACGACGTCGAACAGACCGCCGACAACCGGGGTTCCGCTTGCCAGTCCCGTCTGCGCTGCGGCCTCATCGGTAACATAGCCCGCAATATCAGAGCTTTCGATCAGCCGCGGCAGAAGTGGCATGCAGTCGCCAAGGCCATAAGCCTGCATGAGCGCTTGATCGTAACGGCGATTGGCGACGTCGAGCAATCCGCAGCCTGCCATGTCCGACACTTCACTGACGCGGACTCCCGCCAGGCGGTTGACGATGAAATCCTTGCACAGGAAAACCGTGCCGAGCCTGGAAAAGGCTTCCGGCCGGTGCCGTTTCAGCCAGGCGAGCAAGGTCGGCGTCTGCGATGGCCAGGGCTTTTGGTGACCTATCGGGTAGGTCCGGTCGCCGACGCCTTGCTGCTGCCATTCCTCGACGAGCGCGGCTGCGCGCGTATCCAGCGACTGGATGCCGAGCAGCGGCTCGCCATTGAGGTCCAGGGCATAAAGACCATTTCCGTGACCGGCGCAGCCAACGGCGACGATGTCGCGGGGCGCTATCGCCGCCTGCTCGATGCACGTACGGATGACTTTGCGGGCATTCGTCCAGAGTTCGTCCAATCCACGTTCGACGTGACCGGGGCAAGGCATGCGGCTATGCCCCTCCGCCGAGGCGGAGGCGATTTCATTTCCCTGCCGATCGAAGATCACGGCCTTGATGACCGTGTTGCCAGCGTCGAGCCCCAGTAGATAGTCTGCCATGCGGAACCCCTCCCAAGGTTTCTGGTCTTCGTCTTTAGCCCTGCTGATAAAGCGCGAAAGCATCCTCGCCGCCAGCATCGTCGTGAATGATCGCCATCAATCCGCGCACCACTGCGCCTGGATTGGCGTGCTGATAGATGTTGCGCCCGTAGACCATGCCCATCGCACCCTGTCGCATCAAGGCAGCCGATTTTTCGAAGACCACCCGCAGATCCTCCCTGCCGCCGCCGCGCACGAGAACCGGGCATCGGGCCGCTTCCACGACCCGATGGAAATCTTCGGCATTGGTGGTCGGATCGGCCTTGACGATGTCGGCGCCCATCTCCCGGGCGAGCCGGGTTAGTGTGATGATCTTGTCCGCATCGCCGTCGACCATGTAGCCGCCGGCCTTGTCGACCGGCTGCATCACCAGCGGTTCTATCATCAGCGGCATGCCGTATCTGTCGCAATCGGCCCGAACGCGGGCGATGTTCTGGACGCATTGCCGGAACAGATCGGGTTCGTCAGGCAGCATGAAGAGATTGACGACGACGCAGGCGGCATCCATCTCGATGGCGCCGATCAGGGGCTCGGCCTCGTTCTGCAGCACGGCCCACATGTGGCGGTGGCGCTCGCGGTTGTAGGGATTGCCCATATCGACGCGCATGACCAGGGCCGGCTTGGTCCTGCCGGCAACATTCTGCAGGAGGTCGGCCTGGCCGTAGTTCATCTGGATCGCGTCGGGTGCGGCATCGACGAGTGCTTCGACGACGGACTGCATGTCTTCCAGTCCGCTGAGAAAGGACGGCTCATTGCAGACGCCGTGATCGACCGCCACGTCCAGGCAGCGGCCGGCACCGAATAGCCGGTTCATCCGGACTTTGCTGTTGTTTCGCATTGCATGCTCCTTTGTTCGTTCCTCGCGGAAAGGGTGTTTTCGTCGACGCCGTGGCGGTCGCGCAGCAGGGTCAGAAACCGGTCTCGCTCCAAAGTGCGTTGCGCCGGGGTCCAGGCCTTTTCCGTCGCAAGAAGATCGAGAACCGCATCCACCATCTGCAGCGAGAGATTGCCGGTTATGGCAAGTGTCGTGCGGCGCAGGAGCACGTCGTCCAGCCGCTCGACCGCTTCGTTGCGGATGAGGAAAAGCAGTTCACGCGCCGAATAGTCGGGGTGCGGCATGGCCATGTCCGGCCCGGCGACGATGAAGCCGGCGATCGCCTCTGCCTCCGTGCCGTAACGGGCAAAGAGCGCAGCCATTCGGAGGGCTGGAATTGATTTTTTCGCGGCCATTTCGGCAATCCAGACCGCACGATCGAGCGGAAACCGGCGTCCGCCTCCGATCGCCCGGTCCGTGGTCGAAACCTTTCTCTCTTTGTCGAGCCGCTCAAGTGCGAGATCGGCAGCGAGTTCGCCGAACGAACGGAAGGTCGTCCATTTGCCGCCGATCATGCACAGCACCGCCGGCCCGCCGTCTCCGGCGTCCACGATCGTGCAAAAATGGTCGCGCGGGATACGACCGGTAAAACTGTCGGTGCTGGCCGGCAAAGGCCGCACGCCGGAGAACTGGAAGCCGATGTCTTCCGGTCGGATCTCGATGTCAGGCAGAACGAAAGACAGCGATTGCAGGATGTAATCGCGCTCGTCGGTTTCGCAGCGCACTGTTTCCGGGTTTTCGACGCGGATATCGGTGGAGCCGACGAGGACTTTCCCCAGATAGGGAAACAGGATGCAGATACGGCCATCCTCGTTTTCGTAGTAGATCATGTGACCGGCTAGCGCATCGTAGAGTTTCGCATTGTCGATGATGAGATGCGAGCCCTTGGTTCCGCCCATCAGGGGTGCCGGTCGTGCCCCCGGCGTAAACAGCGTTTTGTTGGTAATGTCGATCCATCCGCCGGTTGCGTTGATGATCAGCGTCGGTTCCATCGCTATCGAAGTGTCCCCGATCGTGTCGCGGACCACGTATCGACCGTTCTCGTCGGCAGCGATTTCGGCATAATTCAGCGCCAGCGCCTGTGGTCCGGACGACAGGGCGTCGCCGATGAGTTCGATGCCGAGACGTTCGGGGTGACTGACCCAGGCGTCGTAGTAGGTTGCCGAACTCTTGATGTCGGGATTGAGCGCCGGCCAGTTGGCGAGCGTCTTGCGCCGTCCACGGAACTGGTGATGCGGCATCATTGCCCGACTGCGTGTCAGAAAATCGTAGATGCTGAGTCCGGCCTTGATCGCAATGGCGCCGCGCCGGCTTGGACGGCGCGTCAGTCCGAGGAAGCGGATGACACCATTGCCGAGCCCCGAGATGATGTCGAAGACGGGAACGGTCGTCGGCAGCGGCGCAACGTAGTGGGGGGCGTTGCGCAACAACCTGTCTCGCTCGGCCAGAGATTCCTGGACGAGTTTGAACTCGCCATTTTCAAGATAACGAAGCCCGCCGTGTACCATGCGCGACAGCGCCGCGCTCGCTCCGGAGCAATAATCGTGTTTCTCGACGAGGAGCACACGCACGCCCTGAAGCGCCAGCTCCCGGAAGACGCTGATGCCGTTGATGCCGCCGCCGATGATACACACGTCTACCTTCGGGCTCCGGCGAAGCCCGTCCAACGTCTCTTCACGATTCATGATGGCGATCCGTTACCTGTCCATGTCAGTCATTATCGCTGAAATGGCTGTATCGATGGCTGTCTGGTCGTCCGCATCCAGCCGAATGGTTCCGGCTCGAGCATTGTCAAGCGCCTGCGCGGCATTTCGCGCACCGCAAAGCGCGAAAGTGACCCCGGGTTGAGCAAGGGTCCAGGCGATGACGGTCTGCGCGATGCTCGCGCTGTGCCTGTCGGCCACCGGCCGGATGGCGTCCGCAAAGGCCAGCGTCTTCTCGCGATTGGCGGCTGAAAAGCGCGGATTGTCCCGCCGCTGGTCGTCACCTGAAAAGACCCGGCCGGGGCCGATTGCACCAGACAGAAGGCCGAGTGCCAGGGAGGAATAACTCAACGTCGCGATGCCGTTTGCCCGGGTCAAGGGCAGCAGATCGGCCTCGATATCCCGGTCGATCATGCTGAAGCGCTCCTGGATGGCATCCAGACCGCCGACCGAAATGTAATCCCGAAGTTCATCAGTCCCCACATTGCTGGCGCCGATCGCCCGGATCTTGCCCGAAGTCTTCAGATCTTCCAGTGCCCGCATCGTCTCCCCGATGGGGGTCGTGGGATCCTGCCAATGGGTGATGTAGAGATCGATATAATCGGTGCGCAGACGCCGCAGGCTTTCTTCGATTTCGTGGAAGATCGCATCACGGCCCAGATAGCGGTGAACCGGCTTTCCGTCCTGGTCGAAGAAATGCCTGCCCTTGTTCGTATGCCAGACAAGGCCGCATTTGGTGGCGATGACCGCCTTGTCGCGCCGGCCCGCAAGCGCCTTGCCGACGATCTCCTCCGATCGGCCAAGGCCATAGGCAGGTGCCGTGTCGATCAACGTGACGCCGGCGTCGAGCGAGGCGTGGATCGCGGAGATCGATTCCGCTTCGTCCGTGCCGCCCCACATCCAGCCGCCGATTGCCCAGGTGCCCAGTCCAACCGCCGAAGCGGCGACGCCGGACCCGCCAATGTCACGCATAAATTGCTGCCCGCTCATATACGCTCTCCCTTGCCATTCGCCAGAGCAAGAACCCGGGCACCGGTCGCCTCGTCGGTCACGAGCGTATCGAGGTGATTGCCGCGCATGACGCTGAGGATCGGGCCTGCCTTGTTCGGCCCGCTTGCCACGCCGATCTTCGTCGGGATGGAGGCGAACTCGGAAAGGGTCAGGGAGACCAGCGATCGGTTGAGGCTGTAGTCGCAGACGTTGCCCCGATCATCGAGCAGATGCGCGAGCAGTTCGCACGAGGCGCCGGAGCGCTCGATCGCCGCTCGGTCGGTGCTGGAGGACGGATGCAGGTCGTAATAGCTGGAATCATCAGAGAGGATCGAGCCGATGCCGACGATCGCTACCTTCGCCTCTCGTGCCCGTTTGAAGACGTCGGCGACCGAACGCATGTTGATGAGCATGCCGCGCTCAGTAGCACTGTCTGCAAAGAGCGGTGCATGGATCTGGAACGAGCGTCCGCCCAACCGGTCCGCCATCATTGTCGAAACGTGGTTGACGTCGGTGTAGTGCTTGCCCTGGACACAGCCCGTTGCCGGAATGACCTCGACATCCAAGCGGTGCTGTGGCTGGAGGCCTGCAACCACCGCGCTGACGCCCTTGCCGCCCGTGATGCAGATCGTATCCCCATCGGCAATTTCCTCGAGCAGTAGGCGAGCGGCCGCTTCGCCGACTGCCTGGAGGGCTGTCTGCGGATTGTCGGAGACGGTCGGCACTACTACGGCACGGCCGATGCCGCCGAGCGCCAATAACTGTTCTTCCATATCGACGAGTGGCTCGACGGGCGACTTGATCTTGATCTCGACAAGGCCGAGCTGGCGGCCGCGCTTGATCAGCCGGTTGACGGTTGCATGTGAAATGCCGAGCCGGTCGGCGATCTGCGCCTGGGTCAGTCCTTCCAGGAAGTGCAGGACGAGGGCCTGATGCATCTGCCGGGCAATGACGATTTCTTCGCGTGGGGCAGAGACGGCTTTCGGTTTTGCAATCGGCATGTCAGACGGCCTTCCGCTTGTGCAGGAAATGGTCGATGGAAACGGCGGCGAGAAGGATACAGCCCTTGATCATGTCCTGCCAGTAGACGGAGATGTCGAGCAGGATCAGCGAGCTTGTCACCACCGACAGAAGGGCAATGCCGAGAATGGCGCCGAGGATCGTACCAGAGCCTCCGCTCAAGGACGCACCCCCGATGACGGCGGCTGCGATGATGTTGAGCTCCATTCCGACGCCGAAGGTCGGGGTCGCTGCGCCGAAGCGCGACATGTAGATGACACCGGCGACACCCGACAGCGTTGCGCAGAGGACGGTTACCCAGAATTTGACCTGGTTGGTCTTGATCCCGGAATAGAGCGCCGCCTTCTCATTGCTGCCGGTATAGAAGACCTTGCGGAAGGCCGTCGCACGGCGCAACAGGAAATCGAAGACGGCAACGATCGCGACGAAGATCAGGATCACGTAAGGGACGCCATGGAACGTGCCCTGCCCGACGGCCTTGAACGACGGCGGCAGCGTGAACAGCGAAAGCGGCGTCCCCTTTGTGATGATCAGACACACACCGCGCACGATGACCATCGCCGCAAGTGATGTGATGAAATGATTGAGCCCGATCACCGTGACGAAGAAACCCATGGCGCAGCCGATCAGCGCGCTGGCGAGAATGCCGACGAGCGACGCGCTCCACGGATCCAGTCCCATCAGAAAAAGCGATCCGGACAGGACCATCGAGAAACAAACGACCGACCCGACCGAGAGATCGATACCGCCGACGATCAGAAGGATGGTCATTCCGACGACGACGATGCCCTCAACGGAAAACGACATCAGCATGGCCCGGAAATTACCAAGCGTCAAAAAATGCGGAGAGGCAAAACTCATGAGGACGCAGAGGGCGAGAATGATCGCAATAAGCCCTGCTTCCCGCATCGTCGCGAGCCGTCTCCATGAGGAGGGACGCTCCCTCGTCATTGCCAATGCGTGATCTGTCATTAAAAGGTCTCCCGTCCCCGATTCTTCTTCAGATGGCATGTTCTGATGCCTTCGATGGATTGTGTTGAGGCGCAGCGACCCCGGATGCGAGCCGCATGATCGCTTCTTCGGTCATCGCCTCGCCTTCGAGCTCGCCGGCCACCGTACCGTCGCGAATGACGATGGCCCGGTCGCAGAGGCCGAGCAGTTCGGGCAGTTCCGATGTGATGACCAGGATGCCGATGCCGGAGCGCGCAAGCTCGCGCAGCAGGCGATGAATCTCGGATTTTGCACCGACATCGATGCCGCGCGTCGGTTCGTCCATCAGGATGACCTTCGGATCGACCGCCAGTTGCTTGGCGATGGCGACCTTCTGCTGATTGCCTCCAGACAGCGACGAAACCGGCATGTCGATGCCGCCCATGCGAATACCAAGGCGCCGTGCAAGGTTTTGTGCCCGCTCCGCCTCGGTTTTCGTGTTCAACAGCCCAAACCGTCCGGTCAGTGCCTTCAGATCGAGGGCGGCAACGTTCTGCGCGATCGACAGATCGAGGAACACACCGGACCCCTTGCGATCCTCCGACAGGTAAACGACCCCTGACCGCACCGCATCTGCGTAGGAAGCCACACGAAGCGAGCTGCCCGCGAGGATAACCTCGCCTTGCGTTGTGTGACGCAACCCACAGATACCTTCCGCGATTTCGGTGCGGCCGGAGCCGATCAAACCGCCGATGCCGAGGATCTCTCCCTTGCGCAATTCGAAGCTGACGTTACGAAAACGCCTGTCGTCGCCAAGATTTCGGACCGCAAGAATGGCCTCGCCGGTTCGCTCGGCCGCGGGCTGCTTTTCCGGATAGAGCTGAGTGATCTCGCGCCCGACCATGCTGCGAACCACGTCCTCCGCCGTTATGTCGGATGTCTTTTCGGTCGAGACATAGCGTCCGTCGCGGAAGACGGTGACGCGATCACAAAGGCTGAAGATCTCCGCCATGCGATGGCTGATGTAAATGATCGATATGCCATGCGCCTTCAAATCCCTGATGATGCCGAAGAGCACCTGCGCTTCGGCTTCGGTCAGCGCGGCAGTCGGCTCGTCGAAGATGAGGACGCGGCAGTCGAGCGTCAGCGCCTTGGCGATCTCGACCAGCTGCTGGCTCGAGATCGGCAGCTCGCCGACCTTCCGGCGGACATCGACGGGAGCAAGACGGTTCATCACCGCCTGCGCCTCGCCCTCGAGCCTCGCGAAATTCATCAAGGGCGAACGCCGTCGGTTCGTCGCCGCCATGAACATGTTCTCGGCAACCGTGGCATCCGGGCAAAGTGCGACTTCCTGGTGGACGAGGCCTATTCCCAGGGATTGGGCAGAGGCCGGAGACGCAATCTCCACGCGTGCGCCGTCAACGAGGATTTCCCCTTCGTTCGGCTGCAGCACGCCAGCGATGATATTCATGAGCGTCGACTTGCCCGCGCCGTTTTCGCCACAGAGCGCGTGCACCTCGCCCTTCTCGAGGCTGAAGGTCACATCCGTCAGCGCCTTGATCGCACCGAAGCGTTTGCTGACATTGCGTATCTCCAAGACCGGCGCCGGCATCATCGCATCCTCTCCTTGCATCGGCTGTCCGCGATTTCCCGATCCCGGACAGCCGTTTTGCAGCCCTATTCCTCGATACCCTTCGTACCGCGACGCTTCAGATACTTGTCCCAGTAGAAATCGTCGGCATTGGCGGCCGTGACGATGGACAAGCCGTTGTCGACGAAGGGAATGCTCATCGGATTGAAACCCGAGCGCTTGGCATCGTTCATCGGGTCGATCAGCGCCGGATGCTTGGCAAGCCACAGCATCATGAAACCCATGTAGCCTTGCATGCCCTGGTTCGGATTGATCGAGCCGAACACTTCTCCGGCCTTGATCATGTCGAGGATATTGGCATTGACGTCGGCGCACATGACGAGAATCTTGCCGCCGCTTTCCTTGTTGGCCTGTGCGGCCCCGATCGCCGAGTTTGCCTCCGGCATGAACACCGCGTTGAGGTTTGGATGCGCCTGCACCAGGCTCATGAGACCCTGATAGGCCTTGTTCGGATCCTGGTTCGACGCCGCGCGCCCGACGAGCTTCATGTCGGGATATTTTTCCTCCATGCGAGCGATGAAGGCCGCGATGCGCTTGTCGTGGTTATCCTGCCCCGGATTTTCCAGAACCGCGTATTCGCCCTTGCCACCGAGCTTTTCGGCAATCGCGTCGGCCGCATAGGTACCTTCGCGCGTATTGTCCGACGTGATAAACGATATGCGCTTGGAGAGCGGCGAGTCCGCGGCAAAGGTGACGACCGCCGTGCCCTGGTCGATCGCTCGGTTGATCGGCTCGATGAAGGGATCCGAATTCATCGGATGTACGAGAATGCCGGCCGGGTTCTGGGCAAGCGCCTGGTCGAAGGTCGCGATCTGCTTGTTGACGTCATATTCCGGCGTACCGGTATAAGCGGTCTCGCAGCCGAGCTGCTGACCTGCCTGCTTGAACATTTCATAGACCGGGAACCAGTATTCTACACCCGAAACCATGACGTTCATCACGTATTTTTCACCCGGCTTGCAGCGGAACGGATTTTCCGTTTCCGCGCTGGCTGCACCGGCCAAAAGCGTTGATGCAAGGACCGCCATCGCGGTCGTGCTTAAAAAAATGCGCAAGATTCCTCCTCGAGGCCGAAGCCCCTCCCGATATCCGTTGGCGCCGTTAGCGGGCGACCTGTGATCCCATGAAGTCCGGAATTCCTCCTCGAATTCCGGTGAGTGGAGATAATCGTAACGCCAGATGCATGTCAATATAATTCATGATGTGAAATATATTTCACGCCACCGCTGCGGCTCTCAATGCGGCCATGTCAATCGCATGCCGCTCGTTCGGTCGTCGGTGTCTGCGACGTCGGGTTGATTTTCAACCGGCAGTCGGAGCCATAGTCCTGTTTACGCTCCAAGACTAAGCCCGATCGCACTGCGGGAATGAAACCACCCAGCCGCTATCGCGCAATCGACGCTCTTAAAAGAGACCTGAACCTATGGCCCATTCCGAAACAGACGTTTGGAATCAAGGTTCCTGACCATGCTGAACGGCAGCACGTTATCAGCTTCAAGCTGAGCTGCCGGCGCGGGCCGCCCAATGAAATATCCCTGGATCTGGTTGATTCCGTACTGCTGCATCAGCCTCTGATGTTCGATGGTCTCGACCCCTTCAATGAGTATCCTCACGCCGCGATTGCGCAACAGGCCGATGATGTCGAGCAACATCCGCTTGCCTCTGTCCGTGTCGCAGTCATGGAGGAAGGATCGATCGATCTTGACGGTGTCGAATTCTATGAGGCGAAGCCACGAGAGCCCCGCGAAGCCCGTGCCGAAGTCGTCGAGCCAGACTTGAGCACCCAGTTTTCTCAGGTCGCTAATGCAGCGAACCACATCCTGGTCGATTTCAAGCTCCATGCCTTCGGTAATTTCGAAAGCAAGCCGAGCGCCCGTCACGCCGAATTCTGCGAGTGTTGCTGCCACATAGGTAGCGAAACCCGGCATCTTAAGTTCAATCGGCGAAACGTTGACACTAGCAACCTGTATGAGGTCGGTTGCCAACAGGTCTCGGCAAACAGTGCGAATTGCCCACCGGCCGAGTTCAATGATCGAACCTGTCCTTTCCGCAACCGGGATAAATTTGACAGGCGATACGGGCGTTCCGTCCAACATGTTCAAACGCATCAAAGCTTCAACAGCGTCCGTCTTGCCGGTCTGAACGTTGCGGATCGGTTGATAGACGAGGGAGACAAGGCCGTGTTCAAGCGCGATCTTCAGGGTCGCGGCAATATCCTCACTGTCATCGCTACTCTGCGGGTCTTCAGGATCGAAGACGACGAGGGTGTTGCGACCCGTTGCCTTGGCGGCGTAAAGCGCCCGATCAGCTTCATGAATGACCTTGTCGACCTGCTTGGTCTGGCCCCTCGTATGAGATACGCCGACACTCACGGTGATAATAGTGGTTCCGTCTCGCCTGTGCTCGTGTGGCCAAGCCAACGCCCGCACGGCAGCGCACATTGCTTCTGCGAGTTCGGTCGCTCTTTCCGAATACGACATTGGTGTGATGACGATGAATTCCTCACCCCCGTATCGCCCGATGATCGAGTCCCAGGACGAGGCCACGCTTTGGAGAAGCTCGGATACAGCGATAAGGCACCGGTCACCTTCTTGATGGCCGTAGCAGTCGTTATAGCGTTTGAAATAATCTACATCGATAAGCAGGACGGCAAAGGGTACCCTGTTGCCCTGCCAGCGTTGCCAATGATCACGCAGACGTTGATCGATTGCCCGTCGATTTTCCAGGCCGGTCAACGAGTCCGTGTTTGAGAGGTGCAAGAGAGCCTTGCCCCTTTCGTCGGCAGCAGCTTGCTGCAAACTGGCTTCGAGAGCATTTAGGAAGACTTTGTAGCGCTCTCTGTTGAGCTGAAGATTCACGTAAGACGTAAAAATAAAGCAAGAAATGCAGAACGCAGCGAGGATCAGCTTGTGGAGAAGCAACATCGGCGCGAACAGATAGAGGGCGCCGATGAAGATGAGCACGTTTGTCGCGGAGGCCGCAAGAGCAACCGGAAACCGGAAACTGAAGAACAAGTTGACGCTCATCATGAAGATCGCGCCAAAAACCATATAATATGAAAACGCGTCCCTGACCGTGGTCATCTGTGCGGTGAGAAGCCAGACAAAATAAGCTGCTAGCA
The DNA here is from genome assembly GCA_900468805.1 of Hyphomicrobiales bacterium. Taxonomy (GTDB): domain Bacteria; phylum Pseudomonadota; class Alphaproteobacteria; order Rhizobiales; family Rhizobiaceae; genus Rhizobium. The sequence continues at coordinate 24,214 of UEIF01000015.1, forward strand.
CGGACACCGCCGCGGCTATGTCGACTGTATCGGCTCTTGCTTTGCGGTAGAGCAAGAATTCCAGCATGCATAGCGCACTCACGCTAACCGCCAACCGACCAGCGATCGTGTACTGGACTACATCGCGAATAAAAAGATAGTCCGTGAAAGAATACGCAAGGTAAACAGCGACCGCTATCCAGAGGCCGTTGCGGGTAGCGCTCTTTCGGACGCTCTCGCTCTTCTGCTTATAAAGGCAACGCAACTGTTCTGGCGACAGCGTCGGCTGCACGGTAGCGGCTGCGGTCTCGGCTAACACGTGCATCATGCCCCTGCCACCAAACTTCTTGCAGCAGGTGCCCTCCGCAGACTGCTAGCTGACGCTGGATAGCCCTACGCAGACTCCACATCAACCGATAACGCTCGAACGATCCCCAAGCCGGCGGAGTATCTCTCGGGTTCACTAATATTTTCTAAAGCTAAGACGTGCATTTGCACGCTGGCGCCAACCTTAACGCTTGACCTTCGTGAGACTGTTGAGGATTTTACACGATGTTTTAAATCTTTATTCACCAGTGAGGTTCCGTGGCTCAGCCCCTTTTCTCCCTTGATGGCCAAAGCTTGATCACACCGCAGTCCGTCAGCAATAACTTCCCTTCACCTAACCAGGATAATGAACCAGACCTCCTGAGAACTGCGGAGGCTGAGTTTGCGATTGTCGTCAGCATTGCAATGCAGCGGCTCGCCGCGGGCAAAAACCTGTTTGATGCAGTCAGGTGGTTGATTGGTCAGCTCCATGACGTCCGTCAAAAATTCGGCGCTGCAGTGTGGCAGAGGCTCATCCCGATTATTCAGGCCCATCCCTCGGCAGAGATTTTACAGCAGTGCCCGTTCACTCGCTGGTCTTTTGAAAAACCTCGCGGCTATTCCGGTGATGCCAGTCTTATAGACTTTATTTATGGGCATCCGGCGGTGGCCGAAGAAGTGGCCAGGTCCACCCCTCTTGGTCTGGATATCTTCGAATACACGATAAACGCTCCCGGCCCGGTAGCCGTGAGGGAGCGTCGCGACATCCTGACCCGCTTTGTTGACGAGACCGCTGCGCGAACGGGTTCGGATACCGAAGTCCTGGCCGTCGCCGCCGGTCACCTTCGCGAAGCGGAGGCATCAAAAGCACTTGCAGAAGGCCGCCTTAAACGCTGGGTTGCTCTTGATCAGGACCCTGAAAGTATCGACTCGATCTCGCGCCAATTCCATGGGACTTCCGTCGAGCCTATCAATGGATCCGTACGCGCCTTGCTCGCGCGAAAGCATCAGATTGGCACCTTCGATCTAATCTACGCAGCAGGATTGTATGATTACCTCACCGATAAAGTAGCAATCCGACTAACGCAGATTTGCATGGAAATGCTGAAACCGGGTGGCGTCTTCCTATTTGCCAACTTCTCCGATGAGATGGCCGATGACGGATACATGGAATCCTATATGAACTGGGAACTCCTCCAGCGGTCCGAGGCCGACATGTGGCGTATTGCCAATGGCAGTGCGCCGGAAAACACCGTTGAGAAGACGGTCTGGTTCGGTGCCAACCGCAACATCATTTACAGCACCATCAGGAAGCTGTCGTAAGCCTCGACGGCCGGGCGCTTCACCAAATCCGATGCGCCCGGGTCCGGCGATGTCGCAGCCTGCATGTTGGGACGTCGATCTTGATGAAAGAAATCGCCATGAACGACCTGACGATGAGCGAAGCTTAAAAGGACCTGCTGATCCGTCTGCTCCTGCGTGGGGCAAGGTGAGCATGGGCGAATTCGCACGGATCCTCAAAACCCGGTACACCGCAATCGCGATATCGCGAATGTCTCTCCTGCAAACCGGCAGCAGGGGGCCGCCTAACCCGCAATAACTTCACGCCGTGGACTTGAATCGAACACGATCAAGGGCCATATGGTGCCCATCGGCATCGCTGGTGAGTGCTCCACAGGAGCGTTCGCGATAGCCGAAGTCGCTAATCTGCTTTTGACCACGGATGTACTGGCACTGGTGTGAAGAGCGATGTTGAGAAGGTCGGTGCGATTTCGCCCCGGCCTTTTTTATTGCTCGGAGTTCGACGGGGATAGGGGAACGATGGCCTTCCCTCGTTGTTGACGCTGAGTAACACGAGACCCATCTAGACGAGATGCCGAAACAGAAAATCAATGACACACCCGCACTTACCGAAATGTGGAGGCTCCCGCCGGCAGCCACGTTCGGATCGGCCGTTCGCGCCAAGGGCATCCTTCTGGAAATTCGAGCGGGCCTGCCTTTAGCAGTGCGGAAATCGCTCGATGTGAATGGAATGGCACTAATTTTGGGAATGACAGAAGACTGCGAAGAGGAGTTCTCTTCGACAGCAGCGACCATAACCAAGGCGCTGGAGGGCATCGAAAGCCTGCCGGTCATTCCGCGCGAAATCCAGGACATCCTGGCTATTTCCGCGAGTGAGAGGCATCGCTGGCTGAAGGACGGCCGTCTTCCGAGCGCAGGAACGCGCACGGTGAGGCTGAGTGGCCGCGCCAGGCAGATTACTTTCCACGTCTTCGATCCGCGTGTCGTGGAGGACCTGCTGGACCGCGCCGTCGTCGATGAATGGCGCGAAGAAGACGCGACCGCGGCTGCGGAGAAACGGCGACAGACTGCCTACAAGGCGAAGCTGACCCGGTCACTGAAGAAGGCGGCCAAGGCGTCTAAGGCGTCCAAAGGAAGCTCGGACGATCCCGCCGCGAAGCTTCGCGGCTGGGACGAATTCGATATCGATGGACTCCTCCGGTGAGGTCTTCGCCGTCCGGTCTCCGCTCCGGGTGTGCCGGAATTCACGGCGTCCGTTTTCAGAACGCTTCAGTGGGTTGACCAAGTGAGCCTTCGCGCCAATACACCCCTCAGGTCACTTCTCGTTAACTGGAGTTGCCGGTCACTTTCGGCAGCAATCAACCGGATAAATTTGGACGCTACTCGGGCAAATTCAGCTCGAAGATCATAGCAAAATTACTCTTCGCGGAACGCACGGTTGAATTGATCCGAGAGCGGCTTGGCGAAAAACGATATAGCGGTCCGCTCTTGCGTCGAAACGAAAACTTCGACCGGCATGCCCGGAAGAAGTCTGTTGTTGCCGAGTTTGGCAAGCTCGCTCGCAGGCACGGCGACGTCTGCAAGATAGAAGATCTGGCCCGTCGCCGGGTCGGTGCTTGTCGCCGCGGAGACATAGGCGATGCTACCGTCAAGCTCGGGTGTTGCGCGCTGGTTGAAGGCGGAGAAACGCATCCTTGCCTCCTGACCGATGAATACCTGGTCGATATCGGTGGGAGACAGTCTGGCCTCTATCTTCAATGCGGCATCGGCCGGCACGAGCGTCACCAGTTTCTCCGCAGGCGTAATGACCCCGCCGATTGTATGGACGAAAAGCTCGTTCACTGTTCCCGATAGTGGCGCCCGGATATCGGTTCGCGCCAGCCGATCCTCGACAGCGATGCGCCGTTCACGCAATTCAGACAATTTCGGCTCGACAATGCTCAGTTCGCGCTGAGCCTCGGTGCGGGCCGCCTCATCAATGGCGATGATCTGAACCCGGATTTCGCTCATCCGGGCTCTCGACCGCGCAATATTGGCCTGGATCTCCCCACTCTCACCCGTCAGCTTCGCGAGTTCGCGGTCGATGAAGTATTTGCGGGACGTATCGATGAGCTTCTTGTCTGCAAGGCCTTTGATCTTGCCATGTTCGGTTCGCACCAGTTCGAGTTCGTCGTCCTTTGCATCATACTGGGCGATCAGGCCTTTCAGTTCCTCTTCGAGCTGAGATATTCCGTATTGGAGCTGTTGTTTCTGGTTTTGCCTGTTGCGGCGGTTCCCATCGAACAGGCGGCGCTCGCCAGTTGAGATCAATGGAAACTCGGCGACGAAGGCCGGCGCTAAGTCGACTTCGTCCTGATTGTCTCGCTCGGCGATCAGCCGCGCCTGGCGTCCCGTCAGTTCGACGAGCTGCGTCTTGACGATCGAGAGTTCGGCGCGCGTCTGGGCGTCGTCGAGGCGCAGCATGATCTGCCCTTTCGTGACGATGTCCCCCTCCTTGACGGCGATTTCGCTGACGATGCCGCCATCCCGATGCTGGATCGACTTCAGATTTCGATCGACTTTGATGATACCCGATGCGATGACCGCGCCGCGCAACTGTGTCGTCGCCGCCCATCCGCCGGCGCCTGCGAAGAGCAGGAAACCAAGCGCTACGCCGGCAAGAACACGCGTTGTGACAGGGAACATGTTGTTCGTCTCGGGCGAGTGCCGAGGCTGGGTGTTTGGCTGTTTTTGAAGCATGTCTCTTCTCCCGCCCATCAGGTGTTCTCGACGATAACGAGGAGATGGTGCCCCGTCAGATTGATCGTCATTTCGTAATGTTGATCCTTGTCCATATCGACTTCGATGAAGGTTCGGCTCATATCGTCCGTTCCTTCATGGCGAACGCGGATCGGCAAAGGTTCGGCATCGGCCTTGTCGCCGTAGATTTCCTCGAAGCGGTCCTCCAGACCGTCCATGACCTCGTCGAAAATCTTGTACTTGGACACGTCGATGCGGTCGCCCACCATGAAATCCAGAATCTGGTGGACGACAGCGGCGCTGTTCTCGCCGGCAGGAATGCAGAACTCGAACGTGTCCTCGCCCGCACCGCCTTCGACGACAGCGGCCATCGGACCAGCGCGGATAATGTCGTCGCCGGCACCACCGACGACCTTTTCAAAGCCCCCGATCGCATCATGACCCACATCGAAGCCGGTGGCCGTGCCCGTGTTCAAGTCGATGAGCACAGCATGGGCGGCCTGCGAGTAGTCGATCGCGTCGAACCCATCGCCCCCGCGGAAATCGTCATCCGACGCATCGGCCGCCGCGACGACGATATCATCGCCGCCTCCGGCCGAGAGGCATTCGGCGGCATCTCCGTCGCGCAGCACATCGTCACCATCGCCAGTCTTGATGATTTCGAAGTTGCTGATCCCGTCAACGCCGATCTCCTGACCGGTTGCATTCGCAGCATTGAGATCGACGACAACGGACATGACAGCGGCAGAATAATCGAGCGTGTCTATGCCGCTTCCGCCGTCATAGCTGTCTGCGGCACAATCGAGGTCGCCTGTAACGACGTCGTCGCCATCACCGGCGTTCACAAGATCCGCACCCTCACCGCCGCGGAGACAATCATCCCCGGCGTTGCCATGCATTTCCTCGGCTTCTGCACTGCCGGTCACCGAGTCATCGCTCGCACCGGCGCGAACGATTTCGAAATTGGAGATCGTGTCGTTGCCGATCTCGATGCCGGACGCACTGCCATCAGCCAGATTGATCGCCACCGCCTCGGCAAGTGCCGAATAATCGAGTGTGTCAGTCCCGGTTCCTCCGTCGTAGCTGTCGTCAACACCATCAGCATCACCGGCAACGGTGTCGTCGCCGTCATCTGCCTTGACGGTGTCCTGGTCGCTGCCCCCGCTGAGGAAGTCGTTCCCCGTGCCGCCATTGAGGGTGTCGACGCCTGTTTGACCGAGAAGGATATCGTCACCATCGCCGCCGAACAGGCTGTCGTTGCCCCCTTCACCCTGCAGAACGTCGTTCCCAGCGTCCCCGTTCAGGGTGTCATTGCCGTCGCCACCATGAAGGATGTCGCTATCGCCGCCGCCACTCAGCAGATCGTCGCCGGCGTCCCCGAAGATGCTGTCGCGGCCCTCTTCGCCGTACAGGCGGTCGTTGCCGGCACCTCCAAAGATGTGGTCGTCGCCCAGGCCGCCGAGAACGATGTCATTGCCGTCGCCCGCAAAGACCGTGTCATTGCCACTGCCCGCGACAATGTTGTCATTTCCATCGCCGGCGTTGACAGTATCGTTGCCGTCTTTGGCGTCGATATTGTCATTGCCGGCCAGCCCGTCGATGTCATCGCCGCAACTGGTGCCGACCAACAGGTCGTCGCCAGTCGTGCCGGTAATGGGCGCAGGCTTGACGACGGAGAAACTGGCGGTTTGCACGATGGAGGCTATGCCGTCGGTAATCTGATAATTGATGGTCACTGGGCCGAGGGCCTCGGCCTGATATGTCCATCCGCCCGCGGTCTGTACGAGTTTGCCGGAAGAGACAGTAATATCCTTGACGGACAGCACGTCACCATCGGGATCGAGGGTCCCTCGCACGAGATCGGCAAGACCGATCAACGCGATTGCGCAACCCGAGACATCGGCGAGCGTGACGGGACTGCCGGTACGCGGCGCGCGATTGGGCGCTTTTTCCTGCTGGACAGGCGCGGGCGGAGGCTTGACGTCGTCTGGTTCAGGGGATGCCTCTGAGGCCTGGCTGGGGCCTGTCCAGGCATTGTCTTTGGAAATGCGGAAGGGAGCTGTCGATATCGGCCTCGAAGCCGTCCAGGCATTGTCGTTTGATGCGTGGAAGGACACCGAAACTCCACCCGATGTTTTCAGGAGGCTTAGACTTGGCAGGTTGAGCCTGTTGAATTCGATAGGCGGAGAGTCGTCCAGCGGATGACTTATGGCATTCCTGTAATTGGAGAGTTGCACGCCACCCTTCTTTCCAGTTGGCGCCTTTTCTTGCTCTTCGGCGTCTCCCGGCGCGACAGCGCCAGTGGAGATGGGATCGATAGGCAGCAGCCCCTCATGAGGATCCGGGGCCGGCCTCGGTCCCGTCTCTCCCGGCGGAAGGCCCTCCTGCTGGTTTGACAGTGCACTCTTCAAATAGAGCGCGAATCCGGTCAGAAAGAGCGTCATGAACATCGGCACTTTCGAGAGCTTGTCCTCATTCTTGAAGACATAGCGATCGTGCGGATCGTCCTGCTCCTTGGCGGTTTTTGTTCCCTTTACCTCGATCATTCCGACATCCTCGCCATGATGCGCGAGCCGACCTGTGTTGCGGCCGCAGGTTTGCTGCCAGTGTCCGCTACCGATGGTTTGAGGATGTCGTCCTTGGGTCCGAACGCTACCATCTTTCCATTCTGGATAACGGCAACCATGTCGACGGCCGCGAGTGCGCTCGGCCGGTGAGCGATGACGATGGCGATGCCGCCTCTGGCCCGAACCGCTTTGATCGTCTGGGTGAGCGCCATTTCGCCCTCGCCATCGAGGTTCGAATTGGGCTCATCCATGACCACGATGAAGGGATTGCGATAGAGCGCTCTCGCCAGGCCGATGCGCTGCCGCTGCCCGGCCGAAAGCGAGATGCCTTGAGGTCCGAGTGCGGTGCGATAGCCATCGGTCATACGCACGACCATTTCATGAATGCCCGTCGTCTGAGCGGCTTCGACGATCGCGCGGGGATCGACCTGCGGCTCGAGGCGCGAGATGTTTTCTTCGATCGTCGCATCCAGGAGCGCCACATCCTGCGGCAAGTAGCCGACATGCTGGCCAAGATCGGTGTCCGACCATTGCGTGAGTTCGGCATCGTCAAGCCTGACGCTGCCACGAAGGGTCGGCCAGACGCCCGTCAGGGCGCGTGCGAGCGTCGTCTTGCCGCCGCCGCTCGGACCGATGATGCCAAGCGCCTGTCCCGCTGCGATCTCGAAACTGACTTCGCTGAGCAGAACCCGTCCGGAGCCGGGTGCCGCGACGGTTATTTTTTCGACCTTCAGCGAGTGTCTGGGCGCCGGCAATTGCATGGGCGGGACGGTGCCCGAGAGGGCAATCACCGTCTCCTTCAATCTGTTGAAGGCTGTTCGGGCGGCGACAAAGCCCTTCCAGTTTCCGATTGCCAGATCGACAGGTGCGAGAGCACGTGCCGAGGCAACAGACGCCGCAATAATTGCACCTGCCGATAGCTCGCCCTGGATCGTCAGCCACGCGCCGAGGCCGAGGACAGCCGACTGCAGGATCATGCGAAGCACACGGGATATCGCGCCGAACGTGCCACTGATGTCGTTCGTGCGTGTCTGCAGCTCGAGATGGTCCTGATTGGCGCGGTTGAAACGATCGACCGCACGCTCCGCAAATCCCATCGCTTTGAGGATGTCGGCGTTGCGGGCATTGGAATCGGCGATCGCGTTGCGTTCTATCCCCGACTTGTGGGTAGCGCTTGCCAGCCGGCGGGTCATCAGTTCCGTCATGATCGTCAGCATCGAGAGGATGAAGGCGCCGGCGAAGGTGAGCGCACCGAGATAGGGGTGGAGCATGTAGACGAAGACCAGGTAGAGGGGCACCCAGGGCAGGTCGAACAGGGCGACCGGTCCCTGGCTGCCGAGGAACGAGCGCACCGTATCGACATCGCGCCCGCGCTCGAGCGCTTCGGCTGTCGAGAAGCCGAAGCGGGGCATGTCGATTGCGACCTGATGCGCCATGGGTGCGATCCGGCTATCGAGCCTTGCACCCATGCGCACCAGAATTTGCGACCGGATGATGTCGAAAAAACCCTGGAACAGGTAGAGGCCGATCGCCAGTGCCGATAGCCCAAGCAGGGTCGGAACGCTGCCACTGGTCAGGGCGCGGTCATAGATCTGCAGCATGTAGAAGGAGCCGGTCAGCGCGAGAACGTTGATCACCCCGGACGTGATGAAGAGGAATACAAAAATTCCTCTCAGTCCGTGGGTGAGTTTCTCGATCTGTTTGCGCTTGGTGCCGGTCAACGGAGTTTTAGGGCGCATGTCATTCACCACTTCTTGCTAATATTGGACTATGCGGCGTGCCGGAGAGGCCGGCACGCCGCATTTCGCGCTTTACAGGTTGAAGTCCGTAGTGGTGAGGTTGTGGTTCCCCTTGATGCTGAGACGAAGTTCGGCGCTGCTGTCACCGTCGACGCTTCCCTGCACCACGGTGTAGTCGCCGTCGTCACGCGTCTCGTGCGTGACGATCAGTTGGGCAGCACCGCTGAGCGTGGAGCCCGCTATCAGCGTGAAGGCCTGATTGCCGGAGACGCCGTTGTTGGCGTCCGAGCCACTCAGGTCGATCTTGTCCCCCGGTTGGAAGCCGAGGATCGTATCGCCGTCGGCATCCTTTTCGGAGAGGAACACGAACTTGTCGTTTCCGGCCCCGCCGTCGATGACATTGACTGACGCATTGGCAGTGATCGTGTCGTTTCCGGAGCCCGTGACGACATTCTCGATGTTCCAGAGTGTATCGTTGCCCGATTGACTGCTGGATGCACTTCCTCTGCCCATGAAGCCGCTTCCGAGGTCGACCGTCAGGTTGGCGGTGATCGCCGCCATATCCAGCGTGTCGCTGCCGGCATCGCCATAGTAGACATCATCGCCGTCGCTGGCTTCGGCGATGAACATATCATTGCCGCTGCCACCATGGGCGGTGTCGTTGCCGGCACCAGTCTGGATCATGTCGTCGCCGGCATCGCCGAAGACTCGGTCTGCTCCAGCGTCGCCATAGAGCATCTCATTGCCGTCGCCGCCAAACAGGTCGTCATTTCCGGCACCCCCGAAGACCATGTCGTTTCCGGCTTCCCCGCTGAGGAGATCGTCACCGTCATCTCCGCGCATGATGTCGCTGCCGGCACCGCCGGTGGCCACGTCATTGCCGGCGAATGCGACGATCATTTCTCCGCTTGCCGTACCAAGAAGCACATCGGCGGCAGCAGTACCGACAACAGTGGTTCCCGTTGCTGTTTCGGGAGTCGGGGGTGCTGGCGGCGGCGTATCAACATCGTCATCGGCAGGGTCGTTGAAGTGCGGCAGGCCGCCCTCGCTCGTGAAGCGAATGCTGTGCTGGCTGCCTGTCATCGTCGTCACGCCGTTTGCATCGGTCGTGATCTCGTAATCATCGGCGGTCGTGCCCGCTGGCAGTTCGATAACATCCTGCGGCCGCAAAGTGCCGACAATCGTATCATTGCCGCCGTTCGAACGGAACACGATGCGATGGGCCGAAGTCAGAGCCGAAATATCGATGGTATCATCACCGGCGTTGCCGTCGATGGTGATGGTGTTCAGCCGCAAACTCGTCCCGGTGAAGTTGCCGATCACCTCGAATGTGTCGCCGCCGGAAGAACCGGGTCCGGACGGATCGACCCCGTTGATCCGGATCTCCTCGATTTCGCGTAGCTCGGCGATGACCGAGGTGGCGAAATCGGTATTGGCTCCCCGCGTAATAACGATCTCGGTTGCGGCATTGAGGCTTGCGCCGTTATTGCCGGCGAGAGCATCCCATGCGGCGCGGGTATAGATACGGTAGGTCTCCGCAACTGCGCCATTGCCGGTTATCACGAACGTGTCTCCAGCCTGACCCTCCGTGCCGCCATTGACGATGTCACGGCCATCGGAATTGGCCAGCGATGCTGCCGTCGCATTGTTGGCATTCCAGTTGAAGGTGTCGTCACCGGCGTCGCCATTGACGACGTCGTTGCCAGTGCCACCGTTGACGATGTCGTTGCCTGCCCCGGCATTGGCTGTATCGTTGCCGCCGAGGGCGTTGATGGTGTCGGCACCGGCAGTGCCGTTATGTGTCTGGCCGGCTGCGCCGCCATTGATCACATTGCCGGCAGTCGCGAGCGTGAAGTCGGAGACATCGATGCCGGCATTGTTGACACCGTTGATCTGGATCGTGCCCTGGATCGCCGAGGCCGGTCCGTTCTCGCGGATGGTGATGATCGTATTGCCGCCGCTCGCGGATTCGAACACCCGGTTGGCAAAGTTCGCCGCCGTTACGCCCAATCCGCTGAGGTCGATGCGATCCTGGGTTGCCGGCGTACCGCCGGTGGCGTCGAAGCTGTTGACGATGTCGGCCCCGAAGCCGGTCGAATTGTAGATTATGGTGTTGACGCCGCCGCCTACGTCGATCGTGTCGTTGCCGGCACCGCCGATGATGGTGTCGTTGTCGTCACCGCCATTGAGCGTGTCGTTGCCGTCGCCGCCGTCGAGCAGGTCACTGCCGGCGGCACCATTGAGCGTATCGTTGTTACCGCCACCGAAGAGCTGGTTGGCGGCACCATTGCCGTTGATCGTATTGGCGAGCGTGTTGCCGCGGCCAGTGACCGCCGCGCCAATGAGATTGAGGTTTTCCACCTCCGCCCCCAGCGTGTAGTCGACGCTTGCGTCGACACGGTCCGTACCGCCAGCCGCCAGTTCCGTTACCACGTCGCCGACATCATCGACGGCATAGATGTCGTCCCCGACACCGCCCAGCATGGTGTCAGCGCCGAGACCGCCGTTCAGTGTGTCATTCCCGCCAAGCCCCGTCAGCGTGTCGGCGAGATCGCCGCCGGTAATGACGTTGTTACCGTCGTTGCCGGTACCGACGAATTGGTCGGCGTCGACACCCGTGTAGGTCAGGTTTTCGACATTAGCGAAGGCCGCCATTGTATAAAGCGCTGCCGTCGTCGCGATCGTATCGGTTCCGCCGCCGGCGGCCTCAATGATCAGATCCTCGCCGGTATCATCGATATAGGTGTCGTTGCCGGCGCCGCCGACCAACGTGTCGATATCGTCGCCGCCGTCGAGCGTGTCGTTGCCGATGCCACCGACCAGCAGATCCTCACCGAGCCCGCCATTGAGCGTATCATTGCCGTCATGGCCGAACAGCAGGTCGAAGCCGGTATTGCCGGTCAGGGTATCGTTAGCCGTCGTGCCTGCGAGCGCCGTGTTGACGCCGACCGCCGCTGTGCGCTCGCCGTTATCATCCGTGCTCAAGGCATAGTCGCCGGTGAGAACATAGCCTTCGAACGTGCTGCCGTTGAAGTTGATGAACTCCACCGCTTCGCCGGCTGTGTCAAAGTGATCGGTAACAGTGGCCTGCTGGCCGTTGAACTGGATCACCAGGTCGTCGTTGCCGCCCCCGGCGGTCACTTCGAACATGTTGAGCCCAGTCAGCGAGGCCGGCAGTGCCGGCGGCACGGTTCCTCCAACCGTGATGCGGTCGGTGCCGGCGGTTTCGTTGATGACGTCGATCCCGTCGCCGAGATTGATGACGTAGGTGTCATTGCCGGCGCCGCCGTTCAGGGTCTCGGTGGCACTGGAGAAGGCGATCGACAGGTTTTCGATACCGACGAAGTCGCCGCTATTGTTCGTGCCGGCCACCACGAACCTGATTGCCGAATTGGCACCGAACGGTCCGTTCAAGGGCAAGTTGTTGATCGGTCCTGCGTTGGTCGCGCCGGTTATGGTCTGAATCGTCTGTGTGAAGTTGACGCCGTCGGCGGCAAAGAGAACCGTGACCGTTTCTCCCGCGTCGAAGCCGCTCTCATTATAGTCATAGCTTATGGTGGCGCTCGATGCACCCGACAGACTGAAGGATCGCGTGATCATCGCGGTGCCGTTGCCTGGATCATTGTCATCATCGCGCAGGCGCAACTCATTGGTGCCGTCGTCAATGCGGATCTGGCCTGCCGAAGGGCTATTCGTATTGCCGTTGTCTCCCGTCTCAACCCACGGCGTGGCCCATGCCGCAGTTCCGCTCGACCCATTCAGGACGGTGTTGTTGAAATTATCGGCATACGTGCCCGAGGTGCCGGCCGTGCTGGGGCCGCCGACGAGGATGTCGTTGCCATCGCCGCCGTTCAGGACGTCGTTGCCGCCGAGGCCCAGCATCAGGTCGTCACCGGTGGTGCCGTTGAGAACGTCGTTCCCTTCGGTGCCGACGATGATGCCGACGGTGCCATCGGTGAACTGCAAACGCTCGACGTTTCGCAGCCGGTCGGAGCCATCGAGGTTGAGCTCGGTAACGTCGGTGACGGTCACCTGCCCATCAGCAGTCGCACCAAACGTATAATCGGCCCGCGCGCCCTGGAACGCTGCAGTGTCGACATCACCGGCCGTCGTGTCGGTCCGGATGGTTCGCACGATCGCCAGCTGGCCAGGATTGATCGAGCCGTTGAACATCGCGGCTGCCAATGTCGTCATGCTGTTGTGTAGCGCGATCGGCTCGCCCGTATGTTCCGTGTCGGCTGGCGCGAAGACACCGATCTGCACGTCGAGCCACTTGTCGCCATCGATGATGTCGTCGCCGGCAAGGCCCTTCATGGTGTCGCTGCCATCACCGCCGAGAATGATGTCGCCGGCACTGAATGCCGTGACGCCGGCGCCCAGAATATCCTGCAGGCCTCTGATAAGGGCGATGCCTTCAGCGTCGAGGGCGCTACCCTGATAGCCTTCGGTACCGCCCTGAAGAGCGGGGAGCCGCTCAGCCGCAAGAGTGTTCGTGCCGGTCAGGACGTCGCCGAACCTTGTCCCCGACAGACCTTCGACCGACTCGTACTCATCGAGCGCGGCATTCTGCGGCAGTGTCGGGGCCTCGTCGAAAACGATCGGGATCGATAGATCGGCGTTTACGAAGTTCGGGTTGTCCTTGTAGGTCGCCCAGTCAAAGCCGGACATGCCCACCATCTTGCCGCGGCCGGCGCTGCCGACGAAGATATCGTCGCCGCCTTCACCGATGAACTCGTCGAAGCCGCCATCGCCCAGGAACACGTCATGACCGTCGATCTCGTCATGCGAGAAGATTTCGTCGAAATTGTCGCCAGGCGCACCGTCGAACGTGCCTGTTTCGATCCAGTCATTGCCCTCGTTGCCTAGGATGCGTTCGGCATTCTTGTTACCGTAAATGAAGTCGTTGCCGGTACCGGCGAAGACTTCCGAGCCCATGTCCGTACCCAGGAAGATGAAGTCCTGGCCGTCATTGCCCATCACCAAGTCGAGACCAGGCCCGGCGTGAACCACGTCGTTGCCCTTGCCGGCCTTGATATTGTCGTCGCCGCCGCTGTCGACGATGATGTCGTCGCCGTCGCCACCGTTGATGATGTCGTTGCCGAACCCGCCTTCCAGCCGGTCGTTGCCGCCGTCGCCGAACAGCGTGTCGTCACCGATACCCGCGATTATGGTGTCATTGGCTTCGGTGCCGCCCATGACCACATGATCGCCCCCGGTATAACGCAGGTAGTTGGTGTCCGGGCCGACGGTCGCCGGATTGTTGCGGATGACAAGCTGCGTGAGGATGCCGTCGCCGAGCGGATCAGTGCTCTCCAGAGTGCCGTCGCCATCGAGATCGTTGAACTGTCGGGCCTGGTTGACCTCGAGAATGAGACCGGGGGTCGAGAACACGTCAGACGGCAGATGGGTGGCATCGGTATTGCGCATGATCATGGCGGCGAAGGAGTTGTTCTCCATCTCACCGAACAGGTGCAGGCCATCGAGGCGCTGCAGATAGTAGAAGCGGTCACCGTTCTGCAGCTTTTCCATCTGCATTTCGAAGACGAAGTTGAAGGTCGAGCCGAGCATGCCGCCGAAGGGCATGATCGCTTCCGCCAAGCCGCCGATCCAGAGATCGACATTGTTGAGACCGCCAAGTGTGCCGCCGGCATAGGCTCCGGTCGCGTTGAGGAAGTCGAGGCGATCTAGCGGGACTTCAAGTCCGCCGACCGACACGCCGGTTATGATGGTGAGCGCCGCGTTACGCTTGCCTTCAAGTGTCGTCTGGCCGTCAATCAGTGAATGTGTGCCGTAGGCCGCGACGAAGTTGATGATCGAGGCCTCATGCTTTAGATGGCCGGCGAAATCGACCCAGCTCTCATAGGGCTTGAGCAAGACATCCTGGTTGGTGGCGTTGTAGAACTGCGTGCGGGCCACGTTCAGCGATGGCACGCCGGTATCACGGCCACGCGCCAGGTTGATGGTCGCAAGATCGAGCGGCAGGCCGAGCAGGTTGTTGCGCAGCGCACTGGTGACAAACTCGTCGATCTCGTTACCGGGCTGGCGTGTCATGCCGCGGACGATGGCGCCGGCCGCGACATTGGCATCGGCGGTCGTTGTGCCGCCATTGTTTTCGAACTGCAGCGGATTGAGGAAGCCTTCGATCAGACCGATGTGGTCAGGGTTGAAGTTCGGATCGAAGCGGTCGATCGATTCCGTCAGCATCGAGTGCCCGAAGCGGTAGACCACATGGGCGAACTCGGCGACGATCGAGGGATCGATCGTAACGTCGAACCCGTCCGGAACCAGGAATACGTTGATATTCGGCTGGATCTTACGGGCGAACTCTTCGAAAACGAGGTGCTGATACTGCATCTCGGTACCGAACTTGGCGGCCTGGAAGAGCCGCTCGCCGTCCCAGACAAGGCCTGCTCCGGTGGCGGGAACCGCAGCGACATCATCGATCAGCCATTCGTTCAGGAAGGCCACAGCCTCAGCCTGCGAAGAGCCGTCAGCCAGCATCGCAATGGCGTCCGCAAGCACCACCTCCTGGGTATGCTCGACCAGCCGGTTGTGTTCCGAATGGAACACATGGTGCACCGCCGTCAGGCCGATATTTTCGTTGGCGCGGCCGTCGCCGGCGACATAATGCGCATCGAGCAACTCGTTGTCGTAGACGCCAGGCTCGTTGCCGGGGTTTTCAAGACCGATCTCGATGTCGCCATCGGCCAGTCCGCCCGGCACGGCATTATGCGCGATGTCGGCCAGGAAGGCATGGCCTGTAAGGATAGCATTCGCCGGAACGAGGACGCCCAATCCACCATTGGCATTCGGGTCGCCTTCGACGAGGCCCGTAGCTGTTACCATCTGAGGATAGCCATTGGCGCCTCGGATGAATTCGCCATAGGGATCGGTGGCCAGCAATGGAATATTGCCGACATTGGCATCGAGAAGCTGGATGCCCAAGAAATCAGCAGCCTGCGCCTTGAGATCAGCCCAGGTCGCCATGCCGCCATTGCCGCCCTCGATGAGCTTGCCCGTCGAGACCGGCTCGCCGGCAGCGTTGAGCGTGTAGGCGCGGAGGAAGACCTGATGAGATGGATGAGACGTATAGGTCTGGTTCTGGTCGACGAACGAGGTCGTCGTGTTTACGGGACGATCGGTATTGTCGGCGGCTTCGTTAACTGCCGTTAGAGGGTCATCATTCATGATGCCGTCGGCGCCCGGGCCGGCGAGGGTAGCGCGGGTCAGCACCATGAAGTTGGTGTTGCTGCCCGGAACAAAAAGCGGATCGTCTTCCATCAGCGGAATGAATACGGTGCCGTTGCCGCCCTTGGCGACGAGGTCGAGACCGTGGTCGAAGAACTGGCCGAACAGGGTGAACCAGGAATTGAACGGTGCCGAGAGGCCTTCATCCGGCGCGGCATTGGTGATGACGACATTGACGCCATCGAGCTCGACGCCGTTGGCATCCAGCAACGCGACCAAAGCATCATCCTGGGCATCGAGAGCCGCCTGCGCGTCAGCGAGGTCCGCAGCAGTTGCTGCCGCGGCATCCTGTAGAGCTTGATTATTGGGGCTGGCAGATGCTGCTGCCTGGGCCTCGGCGTTCAGCCGCTCGGCTGTGCCGACAGCGTTGAACAATGGCTTGAGCGGCTCATAAGCGGCTGAGATCTGAGCGGTGACTGTCATCTGCTGCGCTGCGGGAACGATGCCGGCGCGCTGCAGAGCCGTCAGGATCGCGGAGGGATTTCCGAGCGTCTGATCAACGATCAGGTTTGAGATGGTGCGGACTGTGGGGTCGAAGACGTCGCCCGCGACGGACGGGCCGGGGCCATCGTTGTCGGCCGTCGGGTTGTATGAGACGGGCACCAAAGCGCCACCGGCCCCGGCGGGCACCATGATCGTCTTGAACTGAGTGCCAAGGGGTTCCGGGAACTCATTGTCGGCAGCACCCCATTCCGGATGCAGCGGATTATTGTAGGTACCGTCGACGGTGCGCAGGCCCCAGGAAAGGTTGTAAGTCGGGATAGACCCGCCGGGGCCGAACAACGGCTTTGCGACGTTGTTCGGATCGCCGGTCGATATGCCTTGCCGGAAGGCGGCGTCCGCTTCCGCGATTTTGATCTGTTTCAGGATGAAATCGAGATCCGATCGAATATAGGTGACCATTTTATTCCCCCCTTGGATTGTCCAGAAAACGGTATCGTTCCGGCAATGCTTTTCCCGTCCCTGCATTCGCAGGCATCGTCTGCGCTGCGGCAGATTTTCTACTGGGGTTCCGGAGATGAGATTGCGAAAGCCAATAGAAAATCTTCAGCATTGTCTGCGACGATCAGATAATGTCTTCAGGCAAGGCCAGGGGATAGTTCCAAAGGTCCGCTGACATTCACGGACTTTGGTCTTCGGGAGGTCGGGACTTTAGACCCGGAAATAAATGTGACTTACGTCCCTTTCAGGAAGAGCCTCGGCGGCGAGAAATCCGGCATACTAGGATACTGGCAAGGCATTGATTTAACGAAGCAGTTCCTGATTGTGGCGGGGTTGATCATCTGTAGTTCGATGGCCATCCTTGGTGAGTGGCTGACAAGCCAGATTGCCGCAAATCAGCTGAGGAGCCGGGCCGAATCCGGAGCCCTCTACATGGAGGGTTTTCTGGCCCGTCACGTCGAGGGATCGGCAAGCAATCTCCAGGTCGCGGAATCCCGTCGCAAGGAATTGGACGATCTTTTGATCGGGACTGATCTTGCGCGACGAGTAGAAGGCTTCAGGATCTGGCGCAATGATGGGATGGTGATCTACAGCACCGATAAATCTCTTATCGGAAAAGCCTTCCCGTCGGCCGATATCAAACGGGCTTTCACAGGTCGGGTTGTTGCGCAGCTCGAGACTGGTCACAATGACGGAGAAGGCGAGGAAGAGCCGACGACCGACCGTCCGCTCATTGAAATCTATGCACCCATCTATCGCTCGGGCACGCGCGAAATCATCGCTGTCGGAGAGCTTTATGAGGACGCGGCCGAATTCCTCGTTCAGCGAGGCCGGGTCCAACGTCAGACATGGGCAATCGTCGGCGCAACGACTTTGGCCATCATGGCCCTGCTGTTCCTCATTGTCCGGCGGGCGAGCAATATCATCGCCAATCAGAGGATGACGCTGAAGGCGCAGCTGACGGAGGCTCAGGCGCTCGCGGATCAGAACACCGAGCTTCGCAAGGTTGCCGACAGGGCGCGCATGGATGCGACGAAGTCGAACGAGCAACTCCTCAACCGGATCGGTGCGGATCTGCACGATGGTCCCGTCCAACTGCTCAGCCTGCTGATCCTTAAACTGGGGAGGCCTACAGACGCACCCGTGCCGGCAAGGACGACCTTCGACAGCGCAGCCGACGTCACGGAGGCTGATCTTGCTCCCTCTCACATCGCGAGCCAGGTCCTGGCAGAGCTGCGAGAGCTTTCGACTGGGCTGGTCATGCCGGAGATCGAAAATATGCCGCTCGAAGCGGCTCTGCGCATGGCAGTCGATCAGCACGAATATGCGACGGGATCGAAAGTGACAGTGGCGTATGACCGCCTGCCCGAGCGTGTTGCCCACCCCTTGAAGATCTGTCTTTACCGTGTCGTGCAGGAGGGGCTCAACAATGCGTTCCGCCATGGCGGCGGCCGTGACCAGCGCGTTTCGGCGTCAGCAGATCAGCAAGCCATTACTGTCGTCATTGCCGACGATGGTCCCGGCCTCGGGGTGAACAATTCCCAAGCCCGTCACAGGCCGCTCGGGCTGCAGGGCATTCGAAACCGGGTTGAGGCTTTTGGCGGCAGCGTTGACATCCGCCGGGGTCCGCGCTCCGGAACGGAGCTTCAGGTCGTGGTGCCGATGGAGGGGAATGGTATCTAGTGGCGTTGGATCGGATCTGTGCCGCCCTCAAGCTTCTGCGCGGCGAGTAATACTTCCAGGCGATTTCGTGCATTCAACTTCTGCATGAGGATAGTCATGTAGTTTTTGACGGTCTTCTCGCCGATCTGCAGGTCGGCTGCAATCTGCCGATTGGTGAAGCCCCGCAGCAGCATTCTGATGATCTGGCCTTCGCGGATGCTGAGCTTTACTTCCGTGCCGGTCATCTTTTTGAGGGAGGCTATCTTAAGCTCTTCGATGACCTTGCAGGCGAATGCAGGGGTGATGAACATGTCGCCGCGGTGGACGGTCGCGATGGCTTGAAGGAGTTCCTGTGCGCTGCTTCCTTTGAGGACATACCCGCTTGCGCCGGCGTTGAGGGCGCGCACGGCATAATCGCTGCCCGTCATTGCCGTGAAGACCAGGATCTTCGTTCGGATTTTTTCGACAAGCTTCGCGATCACGTCGAAAATGTTTCCCGGCATCATCAGGTCGACGACAAAGACGTCAGGTGCCAACCTCAGGCCAATGTCCAATATATCGTCCGCGCTCGATCCAGTTGCCGCAACAGAAAATGTGGGTTGCTTTCTAAGGATTTCAGTTAGGCCAGCGAGCATCAGAGGGTGGTCGTCAACTAGCGCTACCGAGATTGGACTCATGTTATACACCCTGCATAAAGTAAACGTATAATTGATATTCCGAAATTAATTTCATGTCCATCTAGCCATTTCTAAGTATTTCTGTCGATGCTGAGGTAAACCCAGAGGATGATCTCGGAAGAGCTACGACAAACTGGTCACGCGGCTGGTTGAACTCTGAATTGAGGTTCAAACCCTATCACCGCGCTTATAGGCGGTAGGAGCCGGCGAGCCATCCATACTGACTGTAACCACAAGTACTGCCATGCGAGCCCTACCTTGTCGTTGCGCGCAGCGGAATGGTTACCAATGGCCGACTGGACGGACGACAAGGGCCTGTTCAGCGTCCTCCTGTGCAGGGGCAATCCAGAACCGTCCGCACTATGACGGGCTAGCCGTCGCCGACCTTTAATTCCGGCTCCTCGGCGCAAATCGCAGCGAGGAAATCGATGAATTGCCGCACTCGCGAGGGCATGCGCCGTCCGGCAGCGGTAACTGCGTTTATCGGAAAGGGCGGCGGCGCATGCTGGTCCAGAATTTGTACAACCTCGCCGGAGGCCAGCACATCCGTGAACAACCAGCTTGCGTGGTGGGCGATGCCGAGGCCCGCGAGGACCGCGCCGCGGATATGCTCGGCGTCGTTTGTGCGGAACGCTCCCCCACCGTCGACCGTGACCGGCCGGCCGTCTACGTGGAAACCCCACCCGATGATATCGCCCTGGTGGACATAGCTGATACGTTGGTGGGTGCGCAGTTCGACTAGCGTTTGCGGTGTGCCGTGTTGGGCAAGATAGCCGGCGGAGGCTAGGGTTATCATCCGCATGTCGCCGATGCGTCGCGCGACGAGTGCTGAATCCGAAAGCCGACCGATGCGGATCGCGACGTCTATTCCCTCCTCGATAAGGTCAACGTGCCGCCCGGAGACTTCCATCTCGATCGCGACGTCAGGGAAACTCGTCCTAAAATCCGCTAGTCGGGGAATAACGAACATCCTCCCGAATGCTGGCGAGAGGGTCACGCGGACCAGCCCCGAGGGGCGCGACTGCCCTTCAAGGACTCTCTCTTCGACGGAGTCGAGATCCTGAAGAATACGGACGGTGGCCTCATAATAGTCCTGTCCTGCAGGCGTCACGGCAAGGGCACGCGAACTTCTCGCGAGGAGTTGCGTCCCGAGCCGCGCTTCGAGCGCAGCGAGCTGCTTGCTGACCGTCGGTTGGCTGACGTTCAGATCTCGCGCTGCCTGCGAAAAGCTTCCGCTTTCGACGACGCGCACGAACATCCGCATCGCATCTAGCTTATCCATCACCTTTACTCCAAACAATTAATGAATTCCAATTGGGAATAGATGGCATTCATAAAGCATGGATGCCATTCGTAAAAAGAATATGGGAATTAACGTTCGGCCGCCCTTTCACGGGCCGGAGCCGAAAGGAACAGTTATGACAATCAAGATCTATGGTGATGCGGGCTCGGGCAGCTTGCGTCGCGTGAACACCGCTGCGAAGATCATGGGCATTGAACTCGAACGCGTTACCGTTGACCTCTTCAAAGGCGAGAGCCAGACCGACGAGTTCAAATCCCGTCTCAATCCCCACGGTTTGACGCCGGTTCTGGAGGATGGAGACACCATTCTCTGGGAATCTTCTGCAATCAACTTGTATCTCGCCAACAAGGTGAATTCGCCGCTGGTCGGAACCACGCAGGAGGAGCGCTTTCAGGTCCTTCAGTGGATGTTCTGGTCGGGCGAGCAGTGGCGCACCTTCACCACCACAATCTTCGATGAGCGCGTGGGGAAGACGGTCATGGGTGTAGCGAAGGACGAGTCCCTCATCAAATTTGCTGAGGGTAAGATCCGCGCTGCAGCGAAAGTACTCAACCAGCATCTTGAAGGCCGTAAGTTCATGGTTGGCAATGCGTTGACCTTTGCCGATATCGATATCGCAGCTCCCTTCTCCCAGGCCGATCGTGCAAAGTTTCCGTTCAAGGAATATCCAAACCTCATCGCTTGGCACGACAATCTTCTCCAGTCGTTCCCAGCGTGGGCTGAGACGAAGGCTGAGGTTGACAACCGTATGGAAAGCTTCCTGGCGAGCGTCGGCGTGAAACTATAATTTCTGGCCTTCCTGTCTGGCCAGTGCGCGTATGAAGATGGTGCGCGCTGGCCGGAATCGCGACGATCTTTTCAATGGCGCGGTGGGCCGTCGCCAGGTTAGCCTAGGCTTCACGAAAGCAAGTGAATGGGTTTCACATGAAGTCGCGCAAGCCAAAGCGCCATACAGCGTTCGTTTCCAATAATGCGTTCACGCCGGACGCGATCGCGTCGGATGCTTCCTGGCTACCCGATATGGCTGATTGTGGTGAACGGCCGGCCTCTGCAGAAGACTTTGTGCAGGCCTACCTCGCTGATCCCGGGGCATGGCATTGGTCGACGGATTTGCTTAATGACTCGAAGGAGGAGACCTTGAAGCGGGCTCTTGCCGTCATCGCCCGAGCCCGACTCCCAGATCATCAACAGGCGCTTGGCCAGCTCGGCGCCGGGCCGATCGAAGACATGATGTCCGAGATGCTTCTTGATTATCTGCGCGCCTGGATGCCATTTAGCGAACCGATGCGCTACGCGCTCCATTGCGTGCGAATGAACGTCGAACCGCCCGCCCTGCAGCAGCGTTTAAGAGCGATGCTTGCCGTATGGTGATCGTGACTTTAAAGTTGGGGTCGCTTACCGACCTAGCACTCCCATGGATCTAACCAGCCGTACCCGAACCGAGCCTCCGCCCATGACCTGGCGGAACTTTATCTCCCGGCCGGCGTCGAAATGCCTGAGAATGCCGCCGAACACTTCCTGCAGACAAGATCTAGGGCGGAGGATATCTGGGCGAAGTGGGCAGAGACGAACTTTATTTTCGCGACAAGGAGGCTGTCGCTAATACAGTGGATCATTATAAGAAGCTTACAATCGCCGCCGCCATCGGCCGCGTGCCCAGCGAAATAGTTTATTCCTTTGCCACCGAAGTCAGGGGCGTACAGCAGATCATCGAACAAACTGTTTCGGTAAGTTGATCGTCCAATACCCCGCCAGGGCCGAGCAGTTGACTATCGCTGCGCCGCCAAGCGCCCAGCGGGTGTTGGAGAATTGTTGGGAAGATCTCGTTATTTCATTGCCAGCTAATGTTCGCTTCGCTAGCCTGCGAAGTGGGAGGACTAAAATGCAGCACATCGATTCGATTTCAGCCGAGCCTGTCGTGGTGAAGAAGGTTTGGTGCATCTCCGACTTTTGCTTGAAGCACAGGCTGGACGAGAGGGAGCAAGCCAAGCTGACCGCGCTTTTTGGCGAGTTCGCGACGACAAGTGAGCTTGCGCACAATGTGACACGTAGGTCCAAATCTCGGTAGATAAGCTATTCGTCTCCATTGTGCGTTCGGCACTACGAACGCGCACTTCGCCGCTCGCAGAATGCGAATAACAAAATGCTGGATATTCCCTTGCCCACGCTGTGAGGTGGCCGCGCTTTGACGGGAATCGAAGGGCTGCGCCGTATCCGGCGTTATTCGGAATCCCATTCGGCCGGCCACATCTGCGCACTATGCCAAATTCGCAGAGTGCTTATCCGGTCAGCTATGATGACATAAACCGCAATGTAAGGCGTTCCTGCGGCGCTCTCGAAATCGTGCTCCCGGGTCATCGTCATCGATATCAGGGCGCGTATCCTCAAGCGCCTTCAAAACCTTTTCCCGAAATCAGGCGTCGTATGCCGCGCCCTCGTTGCTGTTTGCATTAAAAGAATTCGCACAGCATCCGACACTATCAAACCGATGCTCTCGAGAGCCGCTGCGGCGTATTCTTTAACATCTCTATTCGTGTCTGGACGAATGCATTTGAAGCCATGGTCAATCTCCTTCGCAATTAACGCAGTGCATCTGCATGACAAAATCCACGGCTAGACGACTTTCATTAGGGGCTGACACTTTTTTACCTCGAAAACTCGGGAAGAACCGCGCTCGAGATGGAAAGGCGCGGACATAGTCCCGCCACAGAACTCGTCCTAATAACGCTTGTTTAACAAGCGGATGACGACCATGAGGCTATTTGCTATCCTGGCTGCGGCCCTCTTTCTGACCGCCGTCCAGTCTCATGCCCAGGTCTATGGGCCCTATGATGGTTACGACGAGTATGATGGCTACGGCTACGACAATCCGTATACCCCTTATCCACCAGAGCCCGAATACCAGCCGCTTCCCCGCTATCGCGACCCGCCGCCCAACCGAGCACCAATAACGAGATCAAGCGGAACTATAGTGATCGTGACGAGCGAGCACACCCTCTATTACTCGGCACCGTGGGGAGAGCAGTATGTCTACCCGATCGCCGTTGGTCGTGAAGGCAAACAATGGTTCGGTTCGACGCGAGTGGTCTCGAAGAAAGAACATCCGGAATGGCGCCCAACCGCGAGCATGCGTCAGAAGAACCCGAAGCTTCCAACCGTAATGAGGCCCGGTCCCAACAACCCGCTCGGAACGCGAGCGATCTATCTGGCCGACGGCTTGCTGCGCATTCACGGTACCAATGACCCGTCTTCGATCGGAACAAATGCATCAAGCGGATGCTTTCGCATGTATCGTCAGGACGTGGAAGAGCTTTACGATATGGTAAAGCCGGGAACGAGGGTCATTGTTCATCGCTGATAGAACTTCTGGCAGAACCGATCCACGATCACCAGATTCTGTAGGGAAGGTCAGCAGAATGGATCGTACATGCGAGATGCCAAACCTAAATCGTTGTCCAAAGCAAAGCTTGAAGCGCTGAAAGCTATCGCAAGTTATCGCCGACAGCGACGCGTTGGCAGAGGCTGGATCGTTGGCGATAAGCGCCTTTCGACGCCGCTGGTCGCGAGCCTGGAAGCCGACACCTTGGTGAGAGAGATTACAGTATCCGGCACTCCTGTTCTCGTGGTGACAGAGAGCGGAAGGCATCAGCTCACTTGAGCACCTTATGTCGCCGACGCACCCACCCCCCTGCATCTCCACTGGTAATCGGCAGGACCTGGATCGTTCCAAAGTCGTCGATCCGAGAGCTTGAACGTCAGCGGTGGCGTGAGGCTCAAGTCGACTACTGAAGCGAAGTGGCTCGCACGGCCGCGGGATAACTGCCTTGAATAAAATCGAACCACAATGGCGATGTTGTGAACCGTGGCGTGGTTAAACGACCGGCGTCTGGTAACCGAGGTGTTGCGACATTGATCGGCAGTTCATACGTTCGGAGATCAAATCCAACAGGAGCACGCAATGCAAATCGATCTCACAGGCAGGACCGCGCTGATTACCGGATCTACAGAAGGCATTGGCTACGCGATAGCCCGCCAGCTCGCAAGCGCAGGCGCGGACGTGGTGCTCAACGGCCGGTCCGATGAGAAGACAGCAAAGGCCGCCGACCGCCTGAAGGGTGAAGGTGTCAAGGGCAGCATCGACGCCGTCGCGGCCGATCTCGCGACCGCTGCAGGATGTGGCGCTCTCGTCGCGAGGATTCCGCATGTGGACATCCTGATCAACAATGCGGGCATCTTCCAGCCGATCGACTTCTTCGAGGCTGACGACGAAGTTTGGGATCGCCACTGGCAGGTCAATGTGATGTCTGCCGTCAGGCTCTCCCGTGCCTATCTTCCGGGCATGCAAAAATCGAATTGGGGACGGGTTATCTTCATCGCCTCGGAGTCTGGCTTCAACATTCCTGTCGAGATGATCCACTATGGCGTCAGCAAGACGGCCGACATTGCAGTTGCCCGTGGCCTTGCCAAGCGGATGGCGGGCACGGGCGTCACGGTGAATTCCGTTCTGCCTGGCCCAACGCTGTCCGAGGGCGTGGAGGCTATGCTCGCCGAGGAACGTGCAAAGACCGGGAAGCCGATCGAGGAAATCGCCGCTGCGTTCGTCAAGCAGCATCGCGGCAGCTCGATCATTCAGCGAGCTGCGAGCGTCGAGGAGATCGCAAACCTCGTAACCTATCTGGCATCGCCTTTCGCGTCTGCCACCACTGGGGCTTCCGTTCGCGTCGACGGTGGCGTGATCGACACGCTCTGACGACAGCCCCGGTAATCCGCCTCTGCGCACGAGTTTCGGGAACCGGGACAAGCAGTGGACGCGCGCAGGCCACGCAGCCTGGCGGTTGCGTGGCCTGCGAACTTGAAGCGCGCCGATCAGCCCGCGTTCCGGCGCGGAGAATTTCGGCCGCTTCGACGTCCCGCCGGGTGGGCTTGACCAGGCCGTCCGCTGGGACGGAGCCTGAGACATCTTGTATGCCGCCGCTTCCCATGTTGCGAAGAACTGTAGCTGTCGGGTTGCGCTATCTTTGCCCAATTGGGAATAACAACAGCACCATTGCGATCAAACCCAGTCCCGCGCCGACCATCTGTGAGGGAGCGAGCCGCTCGTCAAAAACAAAATATGCAATCACGTTGATGAGCAGCAGCTGAGAAACGGCGGAAACCGATATCGCAAGCCCCATTCCACCCTCTCTCATCAGCCGCACCATGATGAGATTACCCACACAATAAAGCGCGAGTGACAGGACCAGCACGAGAATGCTGTTGGTCGCAATATAGGTACGTGAAGCGGTCGCTGCGCCCAGGAATGTTGCCATTGCACCGGCGAGCCAAAGCAGAAATTCTATTCTCATAAGTGACCTTCGTTCGTCTTTCCGCAAGCTGCATACAGCTGTCGGCCAAGGATCGCCAGCAAGTAGGTTGCCGGCGTTGGGATCGCAGGGGGCGGGTACCATGGTGGTGGGCGTCCGATGATAGAGAGCATCCGGATCATTTGTAGAGGAATGGCAGACCGAACAGCCGTCGCAGCCGTGTGTGAAGGCATCATCGATCGCGAAGCGGCACCGCACGACTGCGCCGCGCTTCCGATCATGGCCGGATAAACGGTGCCGATCGCAATCTTCCGTTCCGTCTTACCGGCCACCGACCTGGTGATCTCTCGAGAGATCGACCTCGCTGGGGATTCTGACTGTTCGCTCGTAGAAGGACATCCCTGCCCGTGTCAGCTCCACCCGCCTGGTCGAGCGGATGAAGATCTGCAGCACGAGCTCATGCTCCAAAGCGAGCACCCACCGCCGACACAGCCGCAGCTCGACCACCTGTGCGGTCCGAATGGCGCGTTCCTGACTGGCAACCCGCACACGGTTGCGGCAACGATTCTGCATGGCTTCAGGACGTTGGGCCGGTGTTCTCGCCTCACCTTCCAGATAAGCACCGCCACTTTGCAGACAGAGGCGATGCGCCGTTCGATCGAGGCGCTTGCGCCGGTCGCTCCTCTCGTTCGCGGAGTTCATCTTGACCAGAGCAGTCGAGGGTGCCGACATCGAGCGGCTAGCTCTTATCCGAAGATCAGTCTCTGATAATCGGCCAGCATCTTCGGATCCTCGACTGACCCGTGGTGGTGAAGCTGTCGCCAGGCCCGGTTCCTGCGCACGAACCACCGGGTCGTCCGAAAGGCGACGTCGAGCGTATCACGCTCCGTCCTGCACGTCCCACGTTCGCGGCCGACGAAGAGATGCCAGTCGTCGCCACCCTGACTCGTGAAGTCGTGGAAGGTCACGTGGACTTTTGCCTGCCCTTCGAAAAGCTTCGAGTAACCTTCGGCGATCTGGTCCCACCCGCGGCGGATGCCACCGATGGGGTTGTCCATGCTGGGCTCCGAACCTCCGAGCCAAGCGGCCTCCAGCCCCGCGAGATCGCCCGCGTTAAAGGCCCGGTAGAATTCGATCAACGCATCAAGGGGGGGTCCGTCACCCTGCTCGATCTCGTCACCGTCGATCTCCATGAGATGCCAATTCATCGAATACTCCTCTGGTACTCAAAGTAGCGCAAGACGCGCGAAGAAGTTCAGGTTGACGGGCGTCTTCGTCGCGGCTCGGACCTCCCCCGAAGCCTTGCTGAGCCCTTTGACCTTCAACAGAGCACTTGGCAGCGAACCCCGCCCTCCAGCCTTGGCGGCGGCGGCGACCATATCGACGGTTGTTGCTCCGGCCATAGACGCCCGGATGATGGGAAGCTCGATTCCAAAAAGGTCGATGATGCGGCGATCCGGCCAGCGGGTCATGTGAACTCCATTCATTCGTGGTGCAGCGACTATTAGCTCCGGCGATCCCCCCATTCTATTGGACTTTGGTGTGCTGACGAAGGGATCCGATCCGAAGGTATCAGGGACACCTTGGTACAATATCCTGGCTCGATTTTCAGCGCGATGGTCTTGGCAGAGCGAAGGACGGCGCGACCGTCCGGCAAGCTCCCGGCTCATGGCCGGATCAACGAATCAATCGAAGACCAAGCGACTGCCCTCCACGTGGCGGGCGAAGGTTTTCCGCGTCGCCAGAACGGAGGCAGGCATGAGCGTGCACAAGACTGTGGTGATTACTGGGGCTTCGCAGGGCATCGGAGCCGGCCTGGTCAAGACATTTCTGGACAAGGGCTGGAACGTCATCGGCACGTCCCGGAACATCAGCGAGACGACCCTGTTCGACCGCGCCGGCCGACTGGAATTGATCAGCGGCGACGTCGCGGATCCCGAAACTGCCGAGCGGGTCGCGAATGCGGCGGTCGAACAATTCGGCTCCATCGATGCACTCGTCAACAATGCCGGGGTGTTCTTCACAAAGCCGTTTCTCGAATACACCATCGAAGACTTCCGCCGCTTGTCGGCCACGAACGTCGAGGGGTTCATTCACTTCACGCAGCGCGCCATCAAGCAGATGCTGCGCCAGAGGTCCGGCGGAAGCGTCGTCACCCTCACGTCGTCGCTGACCGACCACCCAATCGCCGGCGTGACTGCGTCCCTGCCGATGATCACAAAGGGCGGCCTCAACGCCATCACCAAAAGCCTTGCGCTTGAATTCGCCAAGGACAATATCCGCGTGAACGCAATTTCGCCGGGCGTCGTCGACACGCCCTTGCACGCGAAAAACCCCAGGGACTTTCTCGAGTCCCTGTCGCCGATGGGCACAATCACCGCTGTCCAGGAGATCGTCGATGGCGTCGTCTATCTCACGGAATCCGCCAACATCACCGGGGAGGTGCTGCACGTCGACAACGGCGCACATCTCGGCAAATGGTAGTCGCGAGCGCGGAAGCGCGCGTAAGGGAACTCGCTCTCGTCATCCCGGGTGCGCCCACCCCGTTCGGCGCCTATGTCGAGGCGGTGCGGGTCGGGTCGTTGCTCTTCCTGAGCGGGATGCTTCCAGTGGTCGGGCACGTCCCTCTCTACACAGGGTTGGTCGGCAAGGACCTCTCGGTCGCACAGGGCTATGAGGCCGCCAGAACCGCCTGTCTGAGCGGTCTTGCCGCTGCGCGGTCTCATCTGGGCTCGCTGGACAGGATCCGGTCAATTGCCAAGCTCGGCGTCTACATCGCCTGCCCGTCCGATTTCCACGAGCATCCCAAGGTTGCCGACGGGGCGTCGGAGCTGCTGCTCGATATATTCGGCGCAGCCAGGCTCCCACCACGCATCGTGCTTGGCGTTTCCAGCATACCGCTTGGAATGCCCGTCGAGATCGAACTCGTCTGCGAGATCCAATCCTAGCGAATAGTCTTCGCTCCCAACCCGAAATGGAGGCAGTCATGAAAGTCAGACCACCCACCGCAACAAGCACCCTCGCTTTGTCATCGACGTTTCTCACCGCTGCGGCCCTGCTGCTGCTTCCGGCGCTCGCCCTTTCCGGTCAGACAAAGGTCGCCGAGAATGTCGATCATGCGTCGGACGTCAAGGCCGAGCCCGGCCAGGAGCAAGCGCAACAGATAAAGGTCGAGAAGCGGACACCCGCCTATTGGCGCGTCACCTTCGACAACCCGCCCTTCAACATCTTCGGACCGGAAACGATCCCACAGATGGAAAAAGTAGTCTCGCAAATCGAAACCGATCCCGATCTCAGGGTCGTCGTCTTTGACAGCGCGGTTCCAGGCTTCTTCCTAACCCACTACAATTTTACGCCTCCACTGGCCGAATCCACCGGCCTCCCCTCGGGACCTACCGGGCTTCATCCCCTCCCCGATATGCTGGTGCGCATCAGCAAATCCCCCGTGGTGTCGATCGCGCTGATCCGCGGGCGGGCGACAGGGGTCGGCAGCGAACTTGCTCTTGCCAGCGACATGCGATTCGCCAGCCGTCAGAAAGCGATCCTATCGCAATGGGAGGTCGGCGCAGGCCTCGTCCCAGGCGGCGGCCCGATGGCGCGGCTTCCGCGGCTGATGGGACGCGGCCGCGCCCTCGAAGTGCTTCTCGGCTCCGACGACATCAACGGCGATCTTGCGGAGGAGTACGGCTACGTCAACCGGTCGTTCGACGACGACAAGCTCGATCCGTTCGTCGACGCCCTGGCAACCCGAATCTCCGGTTTCGACCGCCAGGCAATCGCCGACACGAAACGGCTGGTCGACTTCGCAAGCCTTCCGAGCAATCCTGAGATTGGGGCCGGCTGGGATGCTTTCATTACGTCTGTCCAGCGCCCGGTGGCCCAGAAGAAGATCGGAAGGCTGATGGAGATGGGCCTGCAGAAGGATCCTGACATCGAAACCCGTCTTGGGCATTACACGCAGTCCCTGGCCGAGAACTAGGTCGGAGCGGTGCCCGCGCAGTGACACGGCAGGTCGCGCGGGCGCCAACGTTGAGCCGCCTGCGCAGAGGCCCCCGTATCATTCACTGTTCGGAATCCCGGTAAACTCGCCTTCAGCTACCAGATCAATCATGGAGACGTCATATGCACAGCATCGAAAACCAGATCGTCGACTCTTCCTTTTCGGCGATCATCAACGCACCTATCGAGATGGTCGACATTCCGGAATGGTGCTTCACCCTGTCGGAAAAGGAATACCAGGGCTGCTCGCCCGCACACATCGCCGCTGGCTTCACGACCGCGCCAGACGGTACCCGGATGTCGATCAACGTCGAGACGATCGGCGGAAGCCTGATGGTCCAGCACTACGTGGAGACTTTGGGCGAAAAAGATCATCTGATTTTAGACTCCGACTCCGATGTCTTCACGCCGAACGGCCGGGTGACCATCCATGTCACCTGGGAGCTGAGCGTGAAGAAGATCGACGCTGCCCGCTGCGAATTCACGAACCGCGTAAGATCGTACGCGACGGAGGAAATGATGGCTTTCCTCGACCGCCAGGGCATCCCTTTCGAACTCTTTCGCACGCAGCGACAGCCGATGTCCATCGCCCACAACAAGGGCGAGACCCCGCTATTTGCTGCGAGCATCGAGCGCGCGGCACTGCATAACACATCCACAAAGGTTGCTTGACCATCGAGGAGACTTCCATGACACAACTGTCCTTCGACCGCAGCAACACGGGATTGCTCGTGGTCGACCCCTACAATGATTTCATCTCCGAGGGCGGCAAGATCTGGCCCCGGATCAAGGAGGTCGCGGAGGCGAACAATTGCGTTCCGCACATGCTGGAGGTGCTGACCGCTGCACGGGACGCCAAGCTACGGGTCTTCTTTGCGATGCATCACCGCTATCGGGAGGGCGACTACGAAAACTGGAAGTTCGTGGCCCCTATTCAGCGTGCGGCCTGGCACCGCAAGAGTTTCGAATTCGGGACCTGGGGCGGTGAATTTCGCGCCGAATTCGTCCCCCTGGCGGGTGAGGTCGTCGCCTCCGAGCACTGGTGCTCCAGCGGTTTCGCCAACACCGATCTCGATCTCCAACTGAAGCGGCACGGCATCCAGCGGGTCATCGTGATCGGGCTTGTCGCACACACCTGCATCGAGGCCACAGTCCGCTACGCGGCGGAGCTTGGCTACGATGTAACGGTCGTGAAGGACGCGGTTGCGGACTACTCGCCCGAAATGATGCATGCCGCGCTGGAGATCAATCTCCCGAGCTATGCCAGCGCTATCGTCGACGCCAAGGAGACGATCGCGGCGATTGCCCTCACCCACGCGCCATAGGTCGCGTCGAACCCGTCAGCCAAATCCGGCGCGCTCTTATGAGGTCGCCGGATTTTGCGCGAGCGGAGATCTATTGATTTTCGAGCGCCGGGGTTGGCCTGCCCTCAGGGGCCGCTGCGCCTTTGGAAACGGCCAAGGCGTTTGAACGCCTTGCTTCGTACCGGCGGCAGACGTTAGGTCCGCAACACAAAAGAGCGTCTATTGTTGGAACGTCAGCGACCATCGCCGTGCATGTCGATGCCGACGACATTCCCGCCGCCTCAGATCTCCCGGGCAGTTCGAATGTACCGCCCGGCCGTCTTCGGACGCGTTCGCAACCTGGGTCGAGGCGTCGCGGCGGTGGAACGGCAGGCTATCATGCCACGTCGCTCCGTGATCGACCTCTTGCCCCGAGCCGCTCAAAAGCATGAGTATCTGTGGCCCCGGCAACGAAAGACGTCGCGGAGGCGATCAACGCTTCCACGACGCACATCCATCAGCAGCAATCAGATTTCGGCAGCCTTGGCGGCCATCGTGGCTTTTGCCCACCAGACGAGTTCGTCGAGCGCGGTCTTTGCCGACGGCAGAAGATTCGCTTCGATCTCCTCGATCGGTTTGTTACCGCCCATCGAAAACACGGCGAAGAAATCGCTGCCGCCAATGTGGACGGCCGCATGGGTCGAGACCATCTGCAGCTCTACGCCGATCCCGCGCAGATGTTCGAGCGCGCGCGATCCGCCGGCGCTCCCGTAGGCGATGGCGGTGAACGGCTTACGGCTCCATTCCGTGTAGGACTGGTCGAGGGCGTTCTTCAGCACCCCGGTGATCGAGCGATTGTATTCCGCGACGACGAAGATGTAGCCGTCGTAGCGGCCGACCGTCTTTTGCCAACGAACCGCTTCCGCGTTCTGGCTCGGCGCATATGCGTTCGACGCCACTTCGTCGAAGAAAGGCAGGGGATGGTCGCGCAGATCGACCACCTCGACGTCCATATCACCGCGCGCCTGCACCTGTTTCAGTATCCACTGCGCCGGCTTGTCAGCGAAACGAGTGGGCCGCGTGGAGCCGATGATAACCGCGATTTTTGGTTTTAAAGCCATAATATTCCTCACTTTTGTTGAGTTGATTTCGATGATCTCAGAAATGGCGATCAGTTGCCATTCAGGGCATCCGCGTATGCAAAAAGCCCTGGGGAACCTCCAGTCATCACGAACAGGACGTTCGATCCCTGCGCGATAACGCCGTCTTCGATGTCGCAAAGCAGACCGGCAAACGCCTTGCCCCCGTAGACAGGATCGAGAAGCAGACCCTCCGACCTGCCGACGATCCTGACCGCCTCGACCATGGCGGCGGTCGGAATGCCGTAGCCGCCACCAAGCTGCATGCCGCTTATTTGCAGATTTTCCGGCTTGATGCGGTCTTTCTTCGAGAGAAGCTCGAGGACCGCGTTGACCTTGTCGGCTGTTGCGATGACGCAGGCGTCTGCCGCCGATAGGACAGTGTGCGCCCTTATCCGGGAAGGATCTCGACCGGCCACCACCGCTCCAGCCACGAGGCCGGCATGCATGCCGCCGCTGCCATTTGGAATGACGATCTGGTCGAAGGCGATGCCCATTTCAGCCGATTGCGCCGCGATCTCGAAGGCGCAGTCGATGTATCCCATGGCACCCACCGGCGTCGAACCGCCGAGTGTGGCGACGAAGGCCTTTCTCCCCGATGCGGCGATCTCAGACGCCCGGCGGGCGACGAACCCACCGGCATCGTCTCCCGCTTCCAAGATATGAACACGCGCACCGAACAGTCGGTCCAGCACAACATTGCCATTGGCCCGGTAGATCTCGCTATGCCGCGGTACCATCTGAGAAAGAACGACTTCGCATGCCAGCCCGGTTCTGGCGCAGGCGGCGGCGGCCAATCGAGCGAAATTCGACTGCACTCCGCCGGTCACGACCACGGTGTCGCAACCTTCCGCTGTCGCCTGCCCCAGAAGAAACTCAAGCTTTCGGAGCTTGTTGCCCCCGCCTCCTAGTTCCATGAGATCGTCTCTCTTCGCCCAGATAGAGACGCCTTTTTGCTGAGCAGGCAGCACCTGCTCCAGTCGGGCCAGCCGCTGGATCGGGGTTGCCCCCTCAATGAGGCGCACGCGGGGGAATTGGCTTAGTAGAGCGGGATCGAGCATTTTGGCTCCATACGAGTCGTCGTTTTCGTGACGTAGGCATCCACCTGCGTTGTCACCATTTCAGCGCCGGGTCTGATATCGCGCAGCCGGAACATCGCGTGAGAGGTTGGGCATCAGCTTCTGGCGAGCAGCTTCATAGGCGTTCCAGTCCCCAATGTCGGGTATCGATGGAAGGGTGATCAGCTCGCCCATGTCGAGACCGGCAAGCGCTGCATCGACGGCGTCTTCTGCCTTCATGACGATCTGGTCGGGTAGCCTGTCCAACGAGCCCCCGGAAGCCTCCCAGAACGGGGTGTCGACGGCGCCTGGAAGGACTGCCTGGATCCGGATGTTCTTTTCGGCCAGTTCCTTCTGCAAAGAGAAGGTCAGGGCGATGACGAAGGCCTTCGTCGCTCCGTAGACCCCGTTGAGGATTTCGGGCGCGATGCCCAAAGCGGAGGCCATGTTGACGATTGTCCCGTGCTCGCGCGCGACGAAGGACGGCGCGACCGCATAGACCAGTCGGGTAAGTGCGGTCACATTGAGCCTGATCATTCGCTCCATGTCCTCCACGTCAGACATGAGCAATGGCGCGACGGCGCCGACCCCGGCGTTGTTGACCAGCATCGTGATCGACGGGTCGCTCCGAAGGATTGCTTCGATCTTCAGAAGGTCGTCCCGCTCACCGAGATCCGCACGGACTGTGGTCACCGTCCGGCCCGTTGCCTGCACGATGTCCTCTCTAATCCTTGCGAGCGCGTCCTGACCTCGCGCCACGAGTATGAGGTCGTAACCGCGTCGCGCCAGCCTGTCGGCATAGAGCGCCCCGATGCCCGACGACGCGCCCGTGATAAGCGCAGTGCCTCTTGGAAAATTCGTCATCGTGCTTCTCCTTGCTTGAGGTGTGTCCGGGCAGGCGTCAGCGTAACGTCCTGAAAGCTGCACGCAGTTCGGAGAACTCGGCGGCGAAGCTCGTCGAGTTCTTTCTGCTGGATCGCGCACCTGAACGGCCGGATGGCGTCACTGCCGGACGCTGGACAAGCGGGTCTTTGGAGAATGCCAAGTGCAGCCGCCGCGGCCCCGGTTTCGACCTCTGCTGACACGACGCCCTCCCTTGGATCGATATGGTTGGAATGCGTCATAGAAATCGTCCGATAAGGGCGCCGATGATATTGTGCGAAGGTATCGGCGATACCTAAGGATCGGTCGACAATCGGTCCGTGACGTCCGACACCTTCGCATAATGGACAGCCACGCAGGGGTCAGCGCATCGTCGCCGCGTAGCGGGAATGCCGCGGACAAAATCCAATCGAGGAAGATCGAAATGGCCATCCATGAACAATACGAACCGAAGTCCACTCGTACTGGCGACGTCGACATGAAGCTCGAGGTCATCGTCATTCCCGTGTCCGACGTCGATCGCGCCAAGTCGTTCTACACCGGCCTCGGCTGGCGGCTCGACGCCGACGTGTCCGGGAAAGACGGCTTCCGGGTTGTCCAGGTCACGCCACCCGGCTCTCCCTGCTCCGTCATCTTCGGCGCGAACGTGACGACCGCCGCGCCAGGTTCTGCGCAAGGGCTGCATCTCATCGTCTCCGACATCGAGATGGCGCACGCGGCGCTCGCCGCACGCGGTGCCGAAATGAGCGGCGTCTTCCACGATGCCGGCGGCGTGTTCCACCACAAGGGCGCCGACCAGCGCCTGCCCGGTCCACATCCTTCGCGTTCGAGCTATG
This sequence comes from Hyphomicrobiales bacterium, assembly GCA_900468805.1. Classification (GTDB taxonomy): domain Bacteria; phylum Pseudomonadota; class Alphaproteobacteria; order Rhizobiales; family Rhizobiaceae; genus Rhizobium. The sequence goes on from UEIF01000015.1 coordinate 59,178, forward strand.
GCTCATTCGCGTCCTTTTCCGATCCCGACGGGAACGGCTGGCTGTTCCAGGAGGTCACGTCCAGACTTCCTGGTCGGATAGATGCACAAAGGGCGGCGTTCACCTCTGCCAGCGATCTTGCGAGCGCCCTGCGAAGGGCCGCGGACGCCCATGGCGAGCATGAGAAGCGTGAAGGTGGAAAGCATGATGACAACTGGCCCGACTGGTACGCCGACTACCTGATCAAGGAGCAGGCGGGCGCGAAACTGCCGACTTGAACGTCTTCGAGCGTCGTCCGCTCCGTCACGTTGGATTGGTTTCCTCCACTGCTTTCAATTCCGCACGCGGGGTGGTATTTTGCCCACAGACGACTTCCCCGGCAGACAGTGGTGCAAGAACTAGCCTGTCGGACCGGCCTATCGCTTTGCGTCCGGCTCACCCTCGTTCAATCCAACGTGACATTCAGGTAATCGCCGACCACGAAGCGTGCAGCGTTCCACCCGGCTGAGGCATTCGCCAATCAGGAAAGTCGTCACTTCGATGCCGGCACCCATCCGTTAATGGGTATGGTGAGGCTCTCGGCGGCTATGCGTTCCAGTTCCGAACGCAGATGCGGACCTGCAAAGTCGATGAAGGACCTAACTTTCGGAACCGCCGCACCATTGGAATGGCCGTTTGATACCAAGGTATCGACCATACCTTGGTGCAATAGTTGCAGCCCTTCTTTGGTGTGACCTTCCTTCTCGTAAAAACAAGGCACACACGCAAGGAGGATGCCATGTCCTACATACAGCCAACCGTCACACGTCGAACACTGCTTGCGGTCGCGGCCTCGGCCAGCGCTGCCAGCATGATCCCGGAAGCGTTCGCCGCCACGGGCGCGAGTTCTGACCTCAAACCCTTCAAATTCACTGCGACCGAGGACCAGCTAAAGGACCTGCATCGCCGCGTCGTCGCCACCCGCTGGCCGGATCGCGAGACGGTCTCAGACGATACGCAGGGTGTCAGGCTCGACACCATCCAGAAGGTCGCCAAATACTGGCGCGCCCATGACTGGCGCAAGGCCGAAGCCCGGCTCAATTCCTTCCCGCAGTTCACGACGGAGATCGACGGGCTGGACATCCATTTCATCCATGTGAAGTCCAAGCATGAAAACGCGCTGCCCATCATCATCACCCATGGCTGGCCGGGCTCGATCATCGAGCAGCTGAAAATCATCAGGCCGCTGACCGATCCGACCGCCTTTGGCGGCACCGAGGCCGATGCCTTCCATGTCGTCATCCCCTCGCTGCCGGGTTACGGCTTTTCCGGCAAGCCGAAGGAGGCAGGCTGGAACCCGCCGCGCATCGCCAAGGCCTGGGCCGTGCTGATGCAGCGTCTCGGCTATCAGAAATATGTCGCCCAGGGCGGCGACTGGGGCAATGCCGTGACCGAATTGATGGCAGTGCAGGAGCCCGCGGGCCTCATCGGCATCCACACCAATATGGCCGCTACCGTGCCCGCCGATATCGCCAAGCTGCTGTCGGCAGGCGCCCCGGCTCCATCAGATCTCTCGGCTGACGAGAAGCGTGCTTACGAGCAGCTCGACGATTTCTACAAGAACGGCCTCGGCTATGCGATCGAGATGAACAACCGGCCGCAGACGCTCTATGGCATCGTCGATTCACCCGTCGGCCTCGCCTCCTGGATGCTCGACCACGACATCCGCAGCTACCGAATGATCGCCCGGTCCTTCAATGGCGAGAAAGAGGGTCTGACGCCCGAAGACATCCTCGACAATGTCACGCTCTACTGGCTGACCAATACGGCGATCTCGTCAGCGCGCCTCTACTGGGACAATGCGCATTTCCCCTCCGGCGGCTTCTTCGATCCGCGCGGCATCAAGATCCCGGTCGCCGTCAGCGCCTTCCCGGATGAGATCTACCAGGCACCGCAGAGCTGGGCGGAGAAGGCCTATCCGAAGCTTATCCACTACGGGCGGCCGGCAAAGGGCGGCCATTTCGCTGCCTGGGAACAGCCGGAACTGTTCACGGCGGAGCTGCGCGCTTCCTTCAAGTCGCTGCGCGATCAGATCTGACGCAGGCCTGGCGCGGTGATCCTGCGCCAGCCCTCAACTCCTATTCAGTCATTTGCGGAAGCATGACCGGGCGGGACAGCAGTCGACGACCCCTACCACCGGCGAGAAGTCGCCGATCCACATCACCTGCCGTGGTCAATTGAATCACGAACCGGGCGCCAGACAGAATGTGGCAACGGCAACTGCCTGTCAGCAGCGTTCCGAGTATATAGCAGCTGTTATTTGCCCAGGTGCGCTCGGATATCCGCTAGCCGGCGGAGCTGCTTCCCCTCCGCATCGAAATTGCCGGGCGCGAGCCAGGCCTCAAAAGTATCGTTGAGCAACGGCCATTCGCCATCGATCATCGAGAACCAGGCCGTGTCGCGATCGCGGCGTTTGGCGATCATATGCTGGCGAAAGACGCCTTCGAAGCTGAAGCCATAGCGCGCAGCCGTCGTCTTGCTCGGCTGGTTTTTGTTGTCGCACTTCCACTCGTAACGGCGGTAGCCTAGATCTTCGAACACGTGCTTGGCCATCAGATAGTGCACTTCCGTCGAAATTGGAGAGCGCTTCATATCAGCACCATGCGCAACACCGCCGATTTCGACGACGCCGTTGGCCGGATCGGCACGCATGAAACTGGCCATGCCGACGACTTTACCAGTCGCATTGTTGCGGAAGATATGCGTCAGCCAGCCGCTATTCTTGACGTCGTCGAGCCATGTACCGAAATCGTCGATGCCGCCAAAATCGTCCTGCGCAAAATAAAGAAGCAGAGGATTGACACCCATGCCGCCCAGCCCATCCCACAGCTCCTGCAGATGCCTTGCACGAACGAACGGTTCAACCGACGCATAGCGGCCCTTCAGCGTCACATAGCCTGGGGCGGCAACCTTGTAGTTGGAAAGATCGCGCATCGTCACTCCTCTGGTCAAAGAGTGGATAGGCCAGCCGTCTTTGAAAGGCAATCGCCCGCGTTACTGGGACAAGGTCACTTTGGCGGAGGAACGGTCGCTTCCATATGAGGTATGGCGCTTGGACCGGCCGCGGCGGATGTGTCAGGAGGGCCGGCTAGCGCGAAGTCCGAGGAAGCGTTCATGCATCCGTGCCTATCAGCATCTTCGCCCGCAGAAGTCGAGGGGTCGAAAGACCTTCTGTGAACCGCTCGTACACTGGAAGGAGGATTTTTCGGGTCGATGGCTGTTCGCCGCGGCTGGCAAGATATTCAACCAGACTGATGCTCGCGGTGAGCTCCCAATAAAGACCGCCTTGAGCGGATGCTCTATGGGCCGCCTCGTGAAACAGGTTCACCGGCAATCTTTCATTGACATCTCGCGTCGCGATTATCTCGCCTTTTCTTCTCAGCAGTTCCGGTACCATCCACTGGTAGCCCTTGTCGGCTGAGAACCTCAATGCCTCCTGGATTTGCCCAAGGCCCTCGTCCAAACGTCCAGCCATCTGCAACGCGGTTGCGAGTTCACACATGAAAAAGGGATAGAACAGCAAATATGAGGTCTCATGCATTTCACGAAGCCCGGCTCGAAGGGCGTCTATGCCCTCTGCGGGGGAGCCTGATCGTGAAGCCAAACTGCCACGCACGCACAGGCCCACCGCGTAGAAAGGTTTCAGACCGTGCTGCAATGCATGTTCAACCAGTTCTTCGCCCCACTCTCGGGCTCGAAGGTCGTTCTCCAGGCTCAGGGATACGAAGGCCGACGCCCAGGCCAAAGCGACACAAAATACAAACGGTTGCTTGGTCGCGCGCGCTTCGAGAATTGAATCTTCCGCTGTCCGCGAAGCTGCATCCAATCGACCCAGTGATATCAAATTGACCGTGTTGTGAGCCATGGAGGACGTCCGAATATCCGCTCCTAGCCTCAGCATATCTCTGCGGCGATTGGTGAGGGGCGAATTCCTCGCGGCCCAATCAAGCCTGTCTTGCGCTTCCAAGTGCTCAGCTTGATAGGCCTGCGGGATCCCAATCATCCACGCTGCTGTTGCCCGCGACTGCACGTCTCGATCATCGGAACCCTTCTCGTATTCGCGGGCATAGGCAAGCGCGTCCTTCAATTCCATTGAACGGGCGGAGAAAAGCCAAAGCGCACAAGTCACTCGTTGCTGATAATCAGCATCACCCAAAGCTTTCGCCAGTGAAAGAGCACGAATAAGCACGTCCCTTCCCCGTTTGCTCATGCCCTGGGTATAGATCAGTGCAAATCCGAGGGCGCATTGCAGTACCATTTCAGTGCGGCTGCCCGCCTCGTCTTCAAGCTGAAACAGGGCTTTTTGAGCCCATTCCCCGGATTCGGACACGAGCGATATCGCGGTCCAAAAATCGGAGGCGACGGCGGCCAGTCTCGCTCCCAGCTTTCCATCGCCATCAGACGATAAGGCCCAAGTCAAAGCGGCGCGTAGATTATCGATCTCCCGGCGATAGGGACCGAGACGTTCGATCGCCACCTGAAGTGAATTCGCATTCGAAAATGGCTGGAAGAACGATCGAAAGAACTCCGCACTTCTCTGCATCGTCAGACGGTAGTCAGCACCCGCCCCAAGTTTTTCGAGAGAATAGACCCGCACGGTCTCCAGAAGACGCCAGCGAGGAGCCGCGTCCGTTCCTTCAAATGTCACGAGCGATTTTGAGACGAGATTTGAAAGCCCTGAAGCGGTTTGCTCCTCGTCCTCCCCACTCGCTGCCGTGGCCGCCTCTAAAGTGAAACCTGCGGGAAAGACGGCCAGATTACGAAGCAGGCGACGTTCGCCTTCCGGCAACAACTCGTAGCTCCAATCAAGAGCGGCCCTGAGCGTTCGGTGTCGAGGCAGAGCAGTTCGGCGTCCACCGGTGAGGAGGACGAATCGATCATCCAGACGGCCAGCGATCTGTTGAAGACCCAAGGTGGCAGCGCGTGCGGCCGCGAACTCTATGGCCAGGGGAATTCCGTCGAGATGACGGCAGATACCCGCGATAACCGAGACCCTGTCCTTGCTCATGGTAAAGTCAGACTGTAGCGCCAGCGTTCGAGCGACAAATAACTGAACCGCACTGTGTTGAAGCGCATCGACCTTTTCTTCTTTCGCAGGTACTTCGAGCGGCGGCACGCGGTAGGTGAATTCGCCTTCTATGCGAAGAAGCTCCCGGCTCGTGGCAAGGACGGACACGTTCTGGCAGGCGCGCAGGATCGCCTCGACCATCTCCGCAGCGGCATCGACAACATGTTCGCAATTGTCGATTACCAGCAACATTTTTCGGTTGCCGATGGCTCGTGCCACGAGATCGGCGGAGATGTCGTCACCTTGAAGGCGCAAGTCGAGAGTCTGGGCAAGCGTTGTCGGAACGAGGTTCGGATCTGGGAGCGACACCAGCTCTACAAAGAACGCATCTCCATCAATCGATGGCTGCAGACGTCGGGCGACTTCCGATGCGAGTACCGTCTTTCCGATCCCGCCCGGTCCTGTGAGGGTTACAACGCGATAGGCCGACATAAGCGTTATAATCTGGGAGATCGAAGACTGACGTCCGATGAGCTCGGACGCGGCCGAAGGAATGTTCGTGACGAAAGCCCCTCGTTCGCTGGGCTCCACGCGGATCGCTGGTGTTGACCCAAGGAATCGCGCCTCGGGTTCCGTCCATTCGCCGAGCAGTCGATACCCCCGGCCGGACACCGTCCGGAGCAAGTCGCGATCCTTTCCCAGTGCCCGCCGTATCGCTGAGATATGTACTTGAAGAGTGTTATCCTCGACGACAAGGCCGGGCCAGACTCGCTTCATCAGCTCGTCCTTCGTTACGATCCCGCCCGAGGAGAGGGCGAGAGTCTCCAGGATTTCGAACGCACGGCTGCCGAGCGGGACCGGTGCCCCCATGGCACGTAGCTCTCGCTTTTCGAGATCTAACTCCCATCCGGAGTACTCGAAAAGTCCAATCTCAATCTGTCCCAAAGCGATCCGTTCTATCTGATGAAGTCATAGCGATAAGAACATATAAGAGACAGATTGCGGAACAGTCCTTTAACAACCCGTAGCAGAATACTTCAGCTTTTTTCAGGTTCTGTCACGCCACTTAAGTCGCATGATCAGGCGCGCTCGTCTAAAACCATGACAGCAACACCCACACCAACGAGCATGACACATCAATCAAACAATCCAGCCACGGCATAGCTAGCGCACAATCAATGAAGGGGAATGGCATGTACGTCACCAAACACCTTACCGCTCCTTTGAAAGTTGACGTCAGACCGTCCAGCCAACCGGACGTGGCAGTTCTGAGCACCGACGCCCATATCGGCACGGCCCTGCATGAACATGTCTCTCGAATGGGATGGCATCCTGAGACTTATGATTCGGCGGCAAGCTTTCTAGGCGCAACGCAGGCCGGCGGCTTCGGCTGCATTGTCGTTGATGCTGGCATGGCCGATCTGACGGTCTCAGATCTCACGCACCTCATTTGCCTACATGCCCTGCATTGCCCCATCATCGTTCTGACCGCAAAGCCCCGCGCCGCGATGACAGCCACGACCAGCAAATTCCGCGTAACATTCATGCCCAAACCTGACGAACCAAGCTTTCTGGTGGAGGAGGTGAACGCCGCAATCCGTGCGGTCAGTGACGCGGACCGCCTGGAAGCTTATTTTCTCACGTTAACCCCGCGAGAAAGACAAGTCATGACGTTTGTGGCGGAGGGGCTATTGAACAAGCAGGTGGCTTATAGACTGAATATCAGCGAAATAACCGTAAAGGCTCATCGAGGACAGGTGATGAGAAAGATGAAAGCCAGGACTCTCCCCGATCTGGTCAACATGGTCGCGAAACTTGGACCAGCTTGCGGATCCAGTCCCAGGTTCCAATCAGCGCTGTGATATCCTCAAAGCGGTCGAGTTGAGAGAAGAGACCGCAGTCCGTTGGAAGCCCTGACACAACCGGTCGGCAACAGTTTCCTTCTACCGATCTCGGGTTTCCTGGAGTTCGCCGCCATGCGAAACTCATCATCGACAGCGCTTGGATCGCTTCAACTCTCGTGCGGCAGGACGACCGCCTGCCGATCAGTTTCGGCAAGCACGCTTTCGATCAGGACGACTTCAATCACCCTTCTGCTTCAACCCGTCGGTCACCTTCTTTACGACCGGATCGCTATTGCTCTCTCCATTGGCGTCTCTGGCTTTGTCGGGATTGTCCTTGGCGCGCATATAACCGCGGGGCGTATTTCCCTGCGGACCCTCCCAGCGTGGCGATTGATCAGTGGTACCGGGTGCACCATCCTTCGGCGATGTCGTTCCCATGGCATTCCTCCTTTGATGATGAGTATCCTGAGTAGTCGACGAAGGTTCCATTGGTGTCGGCTCCTGTGATCGCCAATCTTTCGGCATCCATACCTCCCCCACGGACTGGCGCGGCTGCGCATTGACATTGCTCTCGCATCGACCGTTCGGCTGCGATCCCGCACGAGTGCGGCCCCACGAGGGGGAACCTCGGAAAATTCTGAGCGTTTGTGATCAGTTCAAAGCCTGAGGCAGCCATGACCATCGCCGAAAATATCTTCAATCATCCGGGATTACCTGAAGCAAAAGAACAACGGTCGAGCGGCGGCGAAAGACGGAGGGCAGGAGCTTTTCCATTGGGAGATACGGCGGCGTACACAGCCTTCCTCATCAACGGCAACACTTATTTCGCTGAACTGGCGCGTACGCTGCGAATGGCCAGGCGCACGATCTGGATTGTCGGATGGGACTTCAATCCCGATATCCTGCTGGAGCCGGACAAATCCGACGAGACATTGGGCGACATGCTGCATGCACTGAGCGCGGCAAATCCGGCGCTCAAAATACGCATCCTCATCTGGGCGTTCGGTCCGATCTATTCGGAAAAATCCCTGAAACTATTGCGAAAGAAGACCTTCCCGAAGAGCCCGGGGATCGATCTGCGCTTCGATATCCAGCACGCGATACGTGGCAGCCATCATCAAAAACTCGTCTGCGTCGATGACGCGGTTTCTTTCATCGGTGGGATGGACCTGACATCACGGCGGTGGGATACGCGGCGCCATCGCGCAGAAGACAAACTACGGCGCGCGCCCGAAGGCGTTTCCTACGATCCGCTGCACGACGTTCAGGCCATGGTCACCGGTGATGCCGCACGGCTCATCGGTGAAATTGCAAGACGGCGGTGGGAAAAAGCCACCGGTGAAACCCACGCATCCCTTGCCGAGGGGATTGATTTCACCTGGCCGGACGATCGTTCCATTTCGCTGGTCAACTGCCCAGTTAGCTTCGCGTTGACGGAGCCTTCGACGTCCTTTCAGTCCGGCGTTGGCGAGGGCATCACCATGACGCTTGACGTCATCGCCAGGGCCAGGCGGCAGCTTTATATCGAGACGCAATATCTTTCCTCCTTCCGCATTGCCGACGCCATCGCGGCGCGCCTGCAGGAGGAAGACGGGCCGGAAGTGATCATCATCTGCACGCGCAGTTCCCACGGGCTGATCGAAAAAATCGTCATGGGCAACAATCGCGATCGCGTCATCCGGCGCCTGAAACGGGCCGACCGCAATAACCGTCTGCGCGTTTTTTACCCCGTCGTACCAGGGAAGGTCGATGGTGAACTGGAAGTGCTTGTCCATTCCAAACTGATCATCGCTGATGACGAGCTCGTTCGCATTGGCTCTTCCAATCTCAACAATCGCTCGGAAGGGCTGGATTCAGAATGCGACATGCTTCTCCAGGCCGGAAATACAGACCACCGCCATGCGATCGCTGATCTGCGCAACAGGCTGCTGGCAGAGTTCCTCGGTACCACCTCCGAGAATTTTGCCGGGGCCATCACCCGCACCGGCTCGACGATCGCAGCGGTCGCAGATTTCAACACCGGACCGCGCGGTCTGCGAGAATACGCCGTCAAGCCGGACGGCAGCACCGTTCCCATTCCCGGCACAGCTATCTTCGACCCCGCTCGACCCTTTGCACCGTTACACCGATTGGGCCTTCGCTCGCTCATCCGCCGGGTTCGTCTCATCACCCGCCTCGCGTGAATGCCGCCGCAAGACCACCTCGCTGATGAACAGCAAGGTGGTGCCGAGCACTAGCGGGATGAAGAAATAGACGCAGCGAAACGCAATGAGCGCGCCGATCGACGCCTCCTTCGGCACGACATAGGCAACGGTTGCCTCGAGCACGCCGAGACCGCCCGGGACATGCGTCGCAAGGATTGCCGAATTTGCGAGCACGAAAGCCGTCACCGAGCGGAAAAAGGCGACGGAGCCGAAGGCCGAGAGCATCTGGTGCAGGCAGGCGGAAACGAAGATGAAGTTGATCGTCCCGATCGCGACCTGCCCAACTGCGATCGAAAACCGCGGCAGCTGAAACGACCAGCGCCAGAGCTGCAATTGGCCGCGCACAAAAAATGCCAGCGCTGCATAGGCGACCGGCAGGACAAGGGCGAGCAAGCCGAACAGTCGGGTCGTTGCCGTCCCGATTTGCAGAAGGCGCCCGGCATCCACGGGATTGATGATCATTGCAAGGCCGCCCAACGTCACCAGTCCGAGCCCGACCGTGACGCCGCAAAAGAGGATGATCTTTGCCACATCCTCAGCTGTCAGTCCCCAGCGCGAGTAATAGCGGTAGCGGAAGGCCCCGCTGCTCAGCCCCGCAAAGCCGATATTGTGCCCAAGCGAAAGGCTGACGAAGGAAGCCAGTGCGACCTTTGGATAAGGCAACGACTTGCCGAGAGAACGGATTGCCAGCAAATCGAAGCAACTCAGGCACAGATAGGATGCAGCTGCACAGAGAAGTGCCAGGCACAATCTCCAAAACGGTATGCTACGCACCGACTGGACGACCTGATCATAACTGTATTGCTCGAAAATCCGGTAGAGAAGAAAGAATGCCAGGCAAAGGGCGGCAACAAACAGTCCATTCCAGATTATGCTTTTCAATGTCATCGATCGTCCATAATGCAAGGTGCGAGCGCTGCTGCTCGATCTGCGGGAACGAATGACCGGGTTTTGTGTTCCTAGCAGCAGCAACCTTTCAGCGGGCCATGCCGGATAAACCGATCAGACTTCTGACCTACAACGTGCATAGCTGCATCGGTACCGACCGCAAGCTTGACCCCGGCCGCATCGCCAATGTCATCGCCGAGGCCGAGGCCGATATCGTCGCTCTCCAGGAAGTCGATGTCGGACGGCGAAGGACAGGCGGTGTCGACCAGGCGCACATGATCGCATCCCTCCTCAAGATGCAGGCGCATTTCCATCCGGCGCTGTCAGTCGCGGAAGAGCAATACGGCGACGCAATCATCACCGCGCTACCGACCGGTGCGGTCAAGGCGGGCCCGCTACCGTCCATCGGCGAAACGCGCGGTGCTCTTTCCGTCGAGATAATGGTTGGTGAAAGGAAACTGCTCGTCGTCAACACGCATCTCGGCCTTCGCGGACGCGAGCGCATCCAACAGATGACCACGCTGCTGAATTCCGGCTGGCTGCGCGGTACCGCAGACGAGACCGTTCCGAGCATTCTGTGTGGCGATTTCAATGCCCTTCCGGCATCGGCGACCTATCGTCTTGCGACGCGGTCACTGAAGGATGCCCAACTTGCCGGCGCCGCACCGCCAAGACCGACCTTTCCTTCCCGCTACCCGCTGATGCGTCTCGACCACATCTTCGTAACCGACGATCTAGTCGTAAGGAAAGCCGCAGTCCTTGAGACGAGACTGGCAAGGATTGCCTCGGACCACCTCCCCCTTCTGGCGGAAATCGACTTCGGTTGAACCGTACCCTCGCTGTCATCCTGCTGGCTTCAGCGTCATGGCATCCGTCGCCCCAGATATGGGAATCCGGCGCGCTCTCGCATCGGAATGTCGTGGTTGCCATGCAATTTGAGAGCTTTCACGGCAGCCACCGGAGTGTGGTACGACACCAACGGTCCCGAGAACCAATTGATCCAGACGGCAGCGTGTAGAAGCTTGCTGCGGGTGGCGGCGCGGGCGCGCCGTACTGCCAGACGCCAACCTAGCCGTGATCTGAGTGCGCTTGCGGTCATTGTCTCCCCTAATCTTTGGAATGGACCGCCGAACGGACGTCTTGGAACTGCCAGGGGATCAACTCCTTCCCCTACGGTTGAGGACTGGAACAATCATGCGGCGCAAACATTGGGAACAGGTCGTCCAACCCCGGCAAACCGGAGGACAGACCGATACAATCAGCACTTCGCCACAGGAGGATCCACCATGGCAACTAGCAAGACGTTGAACGACCTGTTCCTCGACACTCTCAAGGACATTTATTTCGCGGAAAAACAGATCCTGAAGGCTCTGCCAAAAATGGCTCGCGCCGCCCAGTCCGAGGAAGGTAGGGCCGGCTTCCTCAAGCATCGCGACGAAACCCAGGGCCAGATCGAACGACTCGAACAGGTCTTCGAACTTCTCGGCAAACCGGCTCGCGGCAAGACCTGCGAGGCCATCCAGGGCATCATTGCCGAAGGCGAAGAAATCATGGAGGAGTATAAGGGCACGGCTGCCCTTGATGCCGGTCTGATCTCGGCAGCGCAGGCCGTCGAGCACTATGAAATCGCTCGCTACGGCACGCTGATCACTTGGGCCAAGCAGATCGGCCTCAACGACGCTGTCGCCCTTCTTCAGGCAAACCTTGCCGAAGAAGAGGCCACAGACAAGAAGCTGACTGAGCTCGCACTCGCCTCGGCCAACGCCAAGGGGCAGAAAGCCGCCTGAACCGATATAGGTCCCGCGAGAAGGCCGCCCACCAGGGCGGCCTTTCTTCAATCGGCAATTCACACATATCGGAACGGATGGAGACAATGGCCAAGAAAACGTCGATGCCCGCCAGAACAACACAGCGACGATCCTCGACCAGAAACTCCATCGCGGCGAAGGTAGCGAGCTTCATCAATTCGCCGAAAATGGACATCCGGTTCTGACGAGGCTAATCGCGTCATACCACCGAGTTTGAGAGCAGCAGCCCTCGCGTCGCCTCTTCCACGTCTGTAGTCTTCCATGAACCTAACATGAAGCCTGTTTTCAGAGCGAGTTCATGCCGGCGGGGCCACGCTTACCCATGATCTACCATGGAGAAGCCCTATGAAAATCGCCCATTTTATCGTTGCGGCCGCTCTCTCGCTCGCTTCGGCCTTCGTTGCGGCGGAGCCGGCTTCGGCAATGCCGCGATCTGCAGCACCGGTTGCAGCCGGCGAAAAGAGCGACGTCGTTCAGGTCCGGCACCGCCACTACCGGCATCATCATCGCGATTATTACCGGCATGGCTGGCGTCACCACCGTCACCACCGCTATGATCGGGATTGGCGCTCGGAGCGGCGCTGGCGGGAAAATCGTTACTGGCGAGACAATGACCGCTATTACCGCCCGCATCGCAGCGGCGTCTATTTCCGCTTGGATCTCTAGGCAAAAAGCCCAGGAGACCGGTGCTTTTTCAAGATTTGCCGAGGCCGCCTTGGCGATATCGTCTCCTAGGCAGCGCGCCTGGCATAGCGATGTTGCCCCGCGTATCCATTGGTTCATGCTTGATCGGGCGTTATACGCTTTTCCAAAGAAGGTATAACGCCCGACCGTGCGAGACCGATCGACACTCAAGAACCGAAAAGTGCCGATGGCGAGCGCTTGCTCCATCCCGACCGGCGTCACCTCAGTTGGGTTCGCCCGTCCGGGAGAGCAGGTCGCGCCACCGCTTCACATAGCCCGCAATGATAAGATGGTGCATGCCGGCGGAAAGCAGCCGCTCTGACAGGACGTCGAGATCGAAAGTATCGATGGGCGTGTCCTTGGCATAATGCCGGACCGTATATGTGAACATTTCCTCCCAACTGCGGCGGACCGCCACGGATTCATCGGCCAGATACGGCCGGTACTGATCAATCAATTCTGCCAGGGTCATTGAATGTCCTCCACATCTGTCGGGGGATCTATGTAGCCATCCCGAGGCGTGAGTGCGCTGACAACGCGCCCGTGCAGGCGATCATACGCGGCTCCCTTTTCCAGGCCTGACCCAGCCCTCACTGAGCCGAAACGTCGGCGGACGACGCCTATTCGGCCCCCCTGCGTTACTGCGACCCGCAGGGCGGGTTGATCCCGCGGCAACTGATCGTTAGGTTGCCGACGCGTTCAACACTAGAAACGAGGGTTCTCATGCCAAC
>UEIF01000081.1 GCA_900468805.1 Hyphomicrobiales bacterium
AAGCTTCGCTTCGCTATCCGTGAAGGCGGCCGTACCGTCGGTGCAGGCATCGTCGCTTCGATCGTCGAGTAATCGCGATTAAGGAAGAACCCTGCTGGAAACAGCAGGGTTTTTTCGTTTCTCATGGGCGTCTTGCCGTCCATGAGATGTTGTAAAAATATCGTTAAAATTTCCAGACGCAGCACTTTATTCATCTCGCGTTCAGAAAGCGTTTTGCGATCCGGCTTTTATGGTCCAGACTCCTTCTTGTAGAAAGGAGAGCCAGCATGATTCAAAAGGCAACCTTCGTTGCGACGATATTCGCAATGTACGTTTTCACAATGTTTTTCATCGCTGCAATTCCGCAAGAGGTCGTTCAGGCGGCCGGCGTGCAGGTGGATGAGGTAAGCGTCGTCAAGTGATGACCTTGCAGGATCGCCGGAAAATTCGGCGGTGATTGGAAATGACAGCGCAGGTGCTTCCGGTTGGAAGCTCCTGGCCGAAGCGGGTTTGAACCTGCTTGCGTGACGCTCGCTTGCTCTTCGCGCGGAAGAGTTTATCTATGCCTCCGATTTCACGACGCGGAGGATATTTCATGAAAAAGCGCATTCTTTTCACCGGCGGTTCGGGCAAGGCGGGCCGCCATGCCGTGCCGTGGCTCGTCAATGCAGGCTACGAAGTCCACAATGTCGATCTCGTGCCGCTGGAGAGCCCCGGCGTCACCAATCTCATTGCCGACATCACCGATAGCGGCCAGATGTTCAATGTGCTTTCCATGCATCGCGATTTTCCTGATCTGGACGCAGGCAAGGGCGTGCAGCCCTTCGACGCCGTCGTCCATTTCGCTGCGGTGCCGCGCATCCTGATCAAGCCCGACAACGAAACCTTCCGAATCAATACGATGGGCACCTACAATGTCATCGAGGCGGCGGTGAAGCTTGGTATCAGGAAGGTCATTGTCGCCTCGAGCGAGACCACTTATGGCGTCTGCTTCGCGGAAGGCCATCGCGATTTCCACCAGTTCCCGCTGGAGGAAGACTATGATGTCAATCCGATGGATTCCTACGGCCTCTCCAAGGTCGTGAACGAGAAGACGGCACGCGCCTTCGCCGAGCGCTCGGGCTTCGACATCTATGCGTTGCGAATCGGTAACGTCATCGAGCCGCATGAATACGAGAAATTCCCGACCTACTTCGCCAATCCGGAGATGCGCAAGCGCATCGCCTGGAGCTATATCGACGCGCGCGATCTCGGCCAGATCGTCCATCTCTGCATCGAGAAGGATGGATTGGGTTTCCAGGTCTTCAATGCCGCCAACGATACCGTTTCGGCCAACACGCCGTCGAAAGAACTCGCCAAACGCTTCTTCCCGAATGTGCCCTTCGCCCGCGATATCGGCGAATATGAAGGCCTGCTTTCCAACCGCAAGATTCGCGAAGTGCTCGGTTTCAAAGAAGAGCACGACTGGCGCAAATACGTCGGAGTGTGACATTCCGGTTAATGGACATCGGCGCCGGGCGTGTCGCATACCGCGTCCGGCTGCGTAATGCCGCCACTGCTGATCGCTTTTTCCGGTTGCTTTCGGAGAATGGTTCTGAAAATCGAAAATCGCTCTTGCATATCCCGGGCCGCCGTCTTAAAGGGAGCGCCATGCTTTTCACCGGCTCATGATCGCAAGGTCAACAGGCTGAATGCAAAGCGTAAAGGGGTATAGCTCAGTTGGTAGAGCGGCGGTCTCCAAAACCGCAGGTCGTAAGTTCGAGCCTTACTGCCCCTGCCATTTTCCTTGAACGGAGAGCGCGGACGTGAACGCAGCGTTCCGGCGAGGATTGCGCATATGGCAACAAATTTCGTTAAGCATCGGTTTCCCTCTTGTGTATTCGGGGATCGGTGTTTATTTAGGGTTCAACAGACACGCGGTGCGTGGGGCTGATAGTTTCAGCTTTACGCGCCGTAATTGCGTGGGCAGTCGATGGCATCCAAATCCAATCCATTCGCGTTTCTGCAGCAAGTTCGCGCAGAAACGTCCAAAGTTACCTGGCCGTCGCGCCGCGAGACGATGATCTCGACGGTCATGGTGCTGTTTATGGTTGTTTTTGCTGCGCTGTTTTTCTTTGCCGCTGACCAGCTGATTGGCTGGGCGCTGAGCTTCGTGCTCAATACCGGCAACTGATACGGGTGGAGATGAAAATGGCGGCACGTTGGTACATCGTCCACGCATATTCCAATTTTGAAAAGAAGGTGGCTGAGGACATCGAGAACAAGGCTCGCCAGAAGGGGCTTGAGCACCTGTTCGAGAAGATTCTCGTGCCGACCGAGAAGGTGGTGGAAGTGCGTCGTGGCCGCAAGGTCGATTCCGAGCGCAAGTTCTTCCCGGGCTATGTCATGGTTCGTGCCAACCTCACGGACGAAGCCTATCACCTGATCAAGAATACGCCGAAGGTTACAGGCTTCCTGGGCTCCGACAACAAGCCCGTTCCGATTCCGGATTCCGAGGCTGATCGCATCCTCGGCCAGGTCCAGGAAGGTGTTGAGCGCCCGAAGGCTTCCATTACCTTCGAAATCGGCGAGCAGGTTCGCGTTTCCGACGGCCCGTTCGCATCGTTCAACGGCACCGTTCAGGATGTGGACGAAGAGCGTTCGCGCCTGAAAGTGGAAGTATCGATCTTCGGCCGCGCTACGCCGGTTGAGCTGGAATACGCTCAGGTCGAGAAGGTCTGATTTCGAGATCGGGGTTCGGTCGTCATTGACTGATCCTCGTGCGGCAAACGCCGCATCGCGTGGAAGGTGAGGGGGTCAAGCCGGACCTCAAAGACCCGCACCACGCAACCGCAGCCGCCGGAGTGATCCGGCATCAAGGGCCGGGTGACCGGCCGTCAGTGAAAGGCAGAGAGATATGGCTAAGAAAGTTGCAGGCCAGCTCAAGCTTCAGGTCAAGGCAGGATCGGCAAACCCGTCCCCGCCGATTGGTCCGGCGCTTGGTCAGCGTGGCATTAACATCATGGAATTCTGCAAGTCGTTCAATGCGGCTACGCAGGAAATGGAAAAGGGTATGCCGATCCCGGTCGTCATCACCTATTACCAGGACAAATCCTTCACCTTCGCGATGAAGCAGCCTCCGGTCAGCTACTGGCTGAAGAAGGAAGCAAAGATCCAGTCCGGTTCCAAGACCCCGGGCAAGGGCGCAAAGGCTGGTACCCTCACCAAGGCTCAGATCAAGACGATCGCAGAAGCCAAGATGAAGGACCTGAACGCAGCAGATATTGAAGGTGCAATGGCGATGATCGAGGGCTCTGCCCGCGCCATGGGCCTGGAAGTGGTGGGTTAAGACCATGGCAGGCAAGCGCACTCAGAAGATCAACGAAGGTGTTGATCCGACCAAGCTCTACGCTCTGACGACCGCCATCGGCATGGTCAAGGAACGTGCCGTAGCAAAGTTCGACGAAACCATCGAAGTTTCGATGAACCTCGGTGTTGACCCGCGCCACGCTGACCAGATGGTTCGCGGCGTTGTCAACCTGCCGAACGGCACCGGCCGTACGGTTCGCGTCGCCGTTTTCGCCCGTGGCCTCAAGGCTGATGAAGCCAAGGCTGCCGGTGCTGACATCGTCGGCGCTGAAGAGCTCGTAGAAATCGTTCAGGGCGGCAAGATCGACTTCGATCGTTGCATCGCGACCCCGGACATGATGCCGCTCGTTGGCCGCCTTGGTAAGGTACTTGGCCCGCGTGGCATGATGCCGAACCCGAAGGTTGGCACGGTTACGATGGATGTCGCTGGAGCCGTCAAGGCTTCCAAGGGCGGCGCTGTCGAGTTCCGCGTCGAGAAGGCCGGTATCGTTCATGCCGGCATCGGCAAGGCGTCCTTCGAAGCCAAGGCTCTGGAAGAAAACATCCGTGCTTTCGCTGACGCTGTCATCAAGGCAAAGCCGGCTGGCGCCAAGGGCAACTACGTCAAGCGCGTAGCGCTCTCCTCGACCATGGGTCCGGGCGTCAAGATCGAAGTTGGCACGGTCACCGCAGCGGCTCCGGCTGCTTAAGTTTCATCGGGCTTCGGCCTGATAACAAGAATTCCGGCCTCGCAAGGGGCCGGAATATTCCGGAGAAATCCGGAATCCTGTCCGAGATTGCAGGTGGTTTTCCCTTAATCACTGTTGCCTGCATGAGACGGGTAAGACCCGAATTGCATGAAGTTATACTTCTAGGAAGTCGGTTCGAGCCTTGGATGCCTTGTGCCTCCTTTGCCTTAAGTGGCGCGGAGCGCGAGGGGACAGGATCCTCAAGCGTCGCTTGGGATCTCTTCTGATCCCAGGAGGCAAAGGCAACCCGGTGGGTCCGTTCAACGGTCCCGCCAACTGGAGATAGGCAGTGGAAAGAGCGGAAAAGCGCGAATTCGTCACGGAACTGAACGATGTCTTCAAGGCATCGGGCTCGGTTGTCGTGGCCCACTATGCTGGTGCTACAGTCGCGCAGATGAACGATTTTCGTTCGAAGATGCGCGCTGCTGGCGGCACCGTCAAAGTCGCGAAAAACCGCCTGGCCAAAATTGCCCTTCAGGGTACGGAAGCGGAAGGGATTTCTGATCTCTTCAAGGGTCAGACCCTCATTGCTTATAGCAATGATCCGATCACCGCTCCGAAGGTCGTCATGGATTTTGCCAAGACCAACGACAAGATCGTTGTTCTCGGCGGCGCCATGGGAACAACCACGCTCAACGCTGAAGCAGTCAAGTCGCTTGCGACCCTGCCTTCGCTCGATGAGCTGCGTGCGAAGCTGCTGGGCATGATCCAGACACCGGCTACCCGCATCGCTGGGGTTGTTGCAGCACCGGCAAGCCAGCTTGCCCGTGTGTTTGCGGCCTACGCCAAGAAGGACGAAGCCGCTTAAGGCGGTTTTTCGCTGTTTATAATCAACCGGTTCGAACCGAACAAAAGGAACTAGTAAAATGGCTGATCTCGCAAAGATCGTTGACGACCTGTCCTCGCTGACCGTTCTGGAAGCTGCAGAACTGTCGAAGCTTCTCGAAGAAAAGTGGGGCGTTTCCGCTGCTGCTCCGGTAGCTGTTGCTGCCGCTGGTGGTGCTGCCGCTGCTGCTGTCGTTGAAGAAGAAAAGACCGAGTTCGACGTCATCCTCACGGATGCCGGCGCCAACAAGATCAACGTCATCAAGGAAGTCCGCGCTATCACCGGCCTCGGCCTCAAGGAAGCCAAGGACCTGGTCGAAGCTGCTCCGAAGGCTGTCAAGGAAGCTGTTTCCAAGGCTGAAGCCGCTGACATCAAGAAGAAGCTTGAAGACGCTGGCGCAAAGGCCGACGTCAAGTAATCTTGAACCGCATCTGGGAGGCGGGGTATTTACTGCCTCCCATTTGCCGTTTTTCTGAACGAATTACCCAAAAGCCGCGTGAAAACGGCTTTTGGGTAATGGGTTCTTCAAGAGCATGGTCTCGAACCGAGGCACCAAGGCAATCCGGCCTGGTTGTTTCGGGAGGTGGGACGAGATTGAACTACTCATTGGTTGACGGGATCGACTGGCCATCGGTTCCCGTCCGTTGCAGGCCCGGATGCAATTTTTGAAGGAGCGACGATGGCTCAGACCCTTTCGTTCAATGGTCGCAGGCGCGTACGCAAGTTTTTTGGTAAAATCCCCGAAGTCGCAGAAATGCCGAACCTCATCGAGGTTCAGAAGGCATCCTACGACCAATTTCTGATGGTTGAAGAGCCCAAGGGCGGTCGTCCCGACGAAGGCCTTCAGGCAGTCTTCAAGTCCGTTTTCCCGATCACCGATTTCTCCGGCGCTTCGATGCTGGAGTTCGTATCCTATGAATTCGAACCGCCGAAGTTCGACGTCGACGAATGCCGCCAGCGCGACCTGACCTATGCCGCGCCGCTGAAGGTTACTCTCCGTCTCATCGTGTTCGATATCGACGAGGATACCGGCGCCAAGTCGATCAAGGACATCAAGGAACAGTCCGTCTACATGGGCGACATGCCGCTCATGACGAACAACGGCACGTTCATCGTCAACGGCACCGAGCGCGTGATCGTATCCCAGATGCACCGTTCGCCGGGCGTCTTCTTCGATCACGACAAGGGCAAGAGCCATTCTTCCGGCAAGCTGCTCTTTGCTGCCCGCGTAATCCCGTATCGTGGTTCCTGGCTCGATATCGAATTCGACGCCAAGGACATCGTCTATGCCCGTATCGACCGCCGCCGCAAGATTCCGGTGACGTCGCTGCTGATGGCCCTCGGCATGGACGGCGAGGAAATTCTCGACACCTTCTATACGAAGTCGCTCTACAAGCGTGACGGCGAAGGCTGGCGCATTCCCTTCAAGCCGGAAACGCTGAAGGGTGCAAAGGCGATCACCGAGATGGTCGACGCCGATACCGGCGAAGTCGTTGTCGAAGCCGGCAAGAAGTTGACCCCGCGTCTGCTTCGCGCGCTTTCCGACAAGGGCCTGAAGGCTCTCAAGGCGACTGACGACGATCTGTACGGCAACTATCTTGCCGGAGACATCGTCAACTACTCGACGGGCGAGATCTATCTCGAAGCCGGCGATGAAATCGACGAGAAGACGCTGGGTATCATCCTCGCCAATCACTTCGACGAGATCCCGGTTCTCGGCATCGACCACATCAATGTCGGCGCCTACATCCGCAATACGCTGACGGCAGACAAGAACGAGAACCGCCAGGACGCTCTGTTCGACATCTACCGCGTCATGCGTCCGGGTGAACCGCCGACGATGGAATCGGCCGAAGCCATGTTCAACTCGCTGTTCTTCGATGCGGAGCGTTACGATCTCTCCGCCGTCGGCCGCGTCAAGATGAACATGCGCCTCGACTTGACCGTCGAAGACACCGTCCGCATTCTACGCAAGGACGACATACTGGCCGTGGTCAAGATGCTCGTCGAACTGCGCGACGGCAGGGGCGAGATCGACGACATCGACAACCTCGGCAACCGCCGCGTCCGCTCGGTCGGCGAGCTGATGGAGAACCAGTACCGTCTAGGCCTGCTGCGCATGGAGCGCGCGATCAAGGAACGCATGTCCTCGATCGAAATCGACACGGTCATGCCGCAGGACCTGATCAACGCCAAGCCGGCTGCTGCAGCCGTCCGCGAATTCTTCGGTTCCTCGCAGCTCTCGCAGTTCATGGACCAGGTCAACCCGCTCTCGGAAATCACCCACAAGCGCCGTCTCTCGGCTCTTGGCCCGGGCGGTCTGACCCGCGAGCGTGCCGGCTTCGAAGTCCGCGACGTTCATCCGACGCACTACGGTCGTATTTGCCCGATCGAAACGCCGGAAGGCCCGAACATCGGTCTGATCAACTCGCTGGCAACCTTCGCACGCGTCAACAAGTACGGCTTTATCGAAAGCCCGTATCGTCGCATCGTCGACGGCAAGGTGACCAGTGATGTGCTCTATCTCTCCGCTATGGAAGAGGCGAAGTACTATGTTGCCCAGGCCAACGCCGAACTGACGTCGGATGGTTCCTTCGTCGACGAATTCGTCGTTTGCCGTCACGCCGGCGAAGTTATGCTCGCTCCGCGCGACAGCATGAACTTGATGGACGTCTCGCCGAAGCAGGTCGTTTCGGTTGCGGCTGCTCTCATCCCGTTCCTCGAAAACGACGACGCCAACCGCGCTCTCATGGGCTCGAACATGCAGCGTCAGGCCGTTCCGCTTCTGCGGGCTGAAGCACCGTTCGTCGGCACCGGGATGGAACCGGTCGTCGCCCGCGACTCCGGTGCTGCCATCGGCGCACGCCGCGGCGGTGTGGTCGACCAGGTCGACGCGACGCGTATCGTTATCCGCGCCACGGAAGACCTCGAAGCCGGCAAATCCGGCGTCGATATCTACCGCCTGCAGAAGTTCCAGCGTTCGAACCAGAACACCTGCGTCAACCAGCGTCCGCTGGTAACCGTCGGTGACGAGGTCAACCGCGGCGACATTCTCGCCGACGGTCCGTCGACCGATCTCGGTGATCTGGCGCTCGGCCGCAACGCGCTCGTCGCGTTCATGCCCTGGAACGGCTACAACTACGAAGACTCGATCCTGCTCTCCGAGCGTATCGTTGCCGACGACGTGTTCACCTCCATCCACATCGAAGAATTCGAAGTGATGGCGCGTGACACCAAGCTTGGTCCGGAAGAAATCACGCGCGATATTCCGAACGTTTCGGAAGAAGCGCTGAAGAATCTCGACGAAGCCGGTATCGTCTACATCGGCGCCGAAGTTCAGCCGGGCGATATCCTGGTCGGCAAGATCACACCGAAGGGCGAAAGCCCGATGACGCCGGAAGAAAAGCTCCTGCGCGCCATCTTCGGTGAAAAGGCATCCGACGTTCGCGATACGTCCATGCGCATGCCGCCCGGCACCTACGGCACGATCGTCGAAGTGCGCGTCTTCAACCGCCACGGCGTTGAAAAAGACGAGCGCGCGATGGCAATCGAGCGCGAAGAGATCGAGCGTCTGGCAAAGGACCGTGACGACGAGCAGGCGATCCTCGACCGTAACGTCTACGGCCGTCTGATCGACATGCTGCGCGGCCAGTCCTCCATTGCAGGCCCGAAGGGCTTCAAGAAGGGTACCGAGCTGTCGAACGCCGTCGTCTCTGAATATCCTCGCTCGCAGTGGTGGATGTTCGCCGTCGAGGACGAAAAGGTCCAGAGCGAGCTCGAAGCGCTTCGTGGCCAGTACGACGAATCCAAGTCGCGCCTTGAACAGCGCTTCATGGACAAGGTCGAGAAGGTCCAGCGTGGCGACGAAATGCCTCCGGGCGTCATGAAGATGGTCAAGGTCTTCGTCGCTGTTAAGCGCAAGATCCAGCCTGGCGACAAGATGGCCGGCCGTCACGGCAACAAGGGTGTCGTTTCGCGCATCGTGCCTGTGGAAGACATGCCGTTCCTGGAAGACGGCACGCATGTCGACGTCGTTCTGAACCCGCTCGGCGTTCCCTCGCGCATGAACGTCGGCCAGATCCTCGAGACACACCTTGGCTGGGCTTGCGCCGGCATGGGTCGTCAGATCGGCGACATGCTGGAAGCCTACAGGGCCAACGGCAATATCGAACCGCTCCGCAAGACGATTGGCGACGTTGTCGGCGATGGTCCGAAGGCCGAACAGGTCAAGGATTTCGACGATGAATCGGTGCTGCGTCTCGCTGACCAGTGGAAGCGCGGCGTTTCGATTGCGACGCCGGTCTTCGATGGCGCTCACGAAGGTGACGTCAACGACATGCTGGCGCTGGCGGGTCTCAAGGAAAGCGGCCAGTCTACACTGTATGATGGTCGTACCGGCGAGCAGTTCGACCGCCAGGTCACGGTTGGCTACATCTACATGCTGAAGCTCAACCACCTGGTCGACGACAAGATCCACGCTCGTTCGATCGGCCCGTACTCGCTCGTTACCCAGCAGCCGCTGGGCGGCAAGGCGCAGTTCGGCGGCCAGCGCTTCGGCGAAATGGAAGTCTGGGCACTCGAAGCCTACGGTGCAGCCTATACGCTGCAGGAAATGCTGACGGTGAAGTCGGACGACGTGGCCGGCCGCACCAAGGTCTACGAAGCGATCGTCCGTGGCGACGACACCTTCGAGGCCGGTATTCCGGAAAGCTTCAACGTTCTCGTCAAGGAAATGCGCTCGCTGGGTCTCTCCGTCGAGCTCGAAAATTCCAAGATCGAGGAGCTGCAGGCTGCAGGCCAGCTGCCGGATGCTGCCGAGTAACACATGATAAGGTGTGCGCCTTAGGGCGCACACCGTTCCCGCCATGGCCCCGTAATGTGTCGGCCGGGCAGGGACGCTTTCGCCGCATTCTGCGGTTATTGTCGTTTAAGCGCTGGCGCGGCTCCCGGGAATTTGCCGCCAACCTCGCAAGCTAAGGGCGCTTTCGCCCATGAAGGAGACAGGCATGAACCAAGAGGTCATGAATCTTTTCAATCCGCAGGTGCCTGCACAGAACTTCGATTCCATCCGGATTTCGATCGCCTCTCCGGAGAAGATTCTTTCCTGGTCCTACGGCGAGATCAAGAAGCCGGAAACCATCAACTACCGTACGTTCAAGCCTGAACGCGACGGTCTCTTTTGCGCGCGCATCTTCGGACCGATCAAGGACTACGAGTGCCTGTGCGGCAAGTACAAGCGCATGAAGTACAAGGGCATCATCTGCGAAAAGTGCGGCGTCGAAGTCACGCTGTCGCGCGTTCGCCGTGAGCGCATGGGCCATATCGAGCTCGCCGCTCCCGTTGCCCATATCTGGTTCCTGAAGTCACTGCCGAGCCGCATCTCCACGCTGCTCGACATGACGCTGAAGGATGTTGAGCGCGTCCTCTACTTCGAAAACTACATCGTCACTGAGCCGGGTCTCACCGCGCTCAAGGAGCACCAGCTCCTGTCCGAAGAAGAGTACATGCTCGCCGTCGACGAATACGGCGAAGATCAGTTCACGGCCATGATCGGTGCCGAAGCCATCTACGAGATGCTCGCATCGATGAACCTCGAAAAGATCGCTGGCGACCTTCGCTCTGAGCTTGCCGACACCACGTCGGACCTCAAGCAGAAGAAGCTGATGAAGCGTTTGAAGATCGTCGAGAACTTCATGGAATCCGGCAACCGTCCGGAATGGATGATCATGAAGGTCGTTCCGGTCATTCCGCCGGACCTGCGCCCGCTGGTTCCTCTGGACGGTGGTCGTTTCGCGACATCGGACCTGAACGATCTCTATCGCCGCGTCATCAACCGTAACAACCGTCTGAAGCGCCTGATCGAACTGCGCGCACCAGGCATCATCATCCGCAACGAAAAGCGCATGCTGCAGGAATCTGTCGACGCGCTCTTCGATAACGGCCGCCGTGGCCGCGTCATCACCGGCGCTAACAAGCGTCCGCTGAAGTCGCTGTCCGATATGCTCAAGGGCAAGCAGGGCCGCTTCCGTCAGAACCTGCTCGGCAAGCGCGTCGACTATTCCGGCCGTTCGGTCATCGTGACCGGTCCGGAACTGAAGCTGCATCAGTGCGGTCTTCCGAAGAAGATGGCGCTCGAGCTCTTCAAGCCGTTCATCTATGCCCGCCTCGACGCCAAGGGTTATTCCTCGACCGTCAAGCAGGCCAAGAAGCTGGTTGAAAAGGAAAAGCCTGAGGTCTGGGATATCCTCGACGAGGTCATCCGCGAGCATCCGGTTCTCCTGAACCGCGCACCGACGCTGCACCGCCTGGGCATCCAGGCCTTCGAACCCATGCTGGTCGAAGGCAAGGCTATCCAGCTGCATCCGCTCGTCTGCACGGCCTTCAACGCCGACTTCGACGGTGACCAGATGGCCGTTCACGTGCCGCTGTCGCTCGAAGCCCAGCTCGAAGCCCGCGTTCTGATGATGTCGACGAACAACATCCTGCATCCGGCAAACGGCGCACCGATCATCGTTCCGTCGCAGGACATGGTTCTCGGCCTCTACTACCTGTCGATCATGAACCAGAACGAGCCGGGCGAAGGCATGGCCTTCTCCGACCTCGGTGAGCTGCACCACGCCCTGGAAAACAAGGTCGTGACGCTGCACACCAAGATTCGCGGTCGCTTCAAGTCGATCGGCGAGGACGGCAAGCCGTACTCGAAGATCTATGAGACAACGCCGGGCCGCCTGCTCATCGGCGAACTCCTGCCGAAGAACGGCAAGGTGACCTTCGATATCTGCAACCAGGAAATGACCAAGAAGAACATCTCCAGGATGATCGACGCGGTCTACCGTCATTGCGGCCAGAAGGACACGGTCATTTTCTGCGACCGCATCATGCAGCTCGGCTTCAGCCATGCCTGCCGCGCCGGCATTTCGTTCGGCAAGGACGATATGGTCATTCCGGACACCAAGGCGAAGATCGTCGACGACACCGAAAGCCTGGTCAAGGAATACGAGCAGCAGTACAATGACGGTCTGATCACTCAGGGTGAAAAGTACAACAAGGTTGTCGACGCCTGGGGCAAGGCGACGGAAAAGGTCGCCGAAGAGATGATGGCCCGTATTAAGGCTGTTGAATTCGATCCGGCGACCGGTCGCCAGAAGCCGATGAACTCGATCTACATGATGTCCCATTCGGGCGCCCGCGGTTCTCCGAACCAGATGCGTCAGCTGGGCGGCATGCGCGGCCTCATGGCCAAGCCGTCGGGTGAAATCATCGAGACGCCGATCATCTCGAACTTCAAGGAAGGTCTGACCGTCAACGAGTACTTCAACTCGACGCACGGCGCCCGTAAGGGTCTGGCAGACACCGCGCTCAAGACTGCGAACTCCGGTTACCTGACCCGTCGTCTCGTTGACGTCGCGCAGGACTGCATCGTCACGCACGTCGATTGCGGCACCGAAACCGGCCTCACCATGACTGCCATCGTCGATGCCGGCCAGGTCGTTGCCTCGATCGGTGTCCGTATCCTCGGCCGTACGGCTCTTGACAATATCGACCATCCGATCACCGGCGAGCGTATCGTCGATGCCGGCAGGATGATCCTCGAGCCTGATGTCGTCGAAATCGAAAAGTCTGGTATCCAGTCGATCCGTATTCGTTCGGCACTGACCTGCGAAATCCAGACGGGCGTCTGCGCGGTCTGCTACGGCCGCGACCTTGCACGCGGTACGCCTGTTAACATGGGTGAAGCCGTCGGCGTTATCGCGGCTCAGTCGATCGGCGAACCGGGCACGCAGCTCACCATGCGTACGTTCCACCTTGGTGGTACGGCAACCGTGGTCGACCAGTCGTTCCTGGAAGCCTCGTACGAAGGTACGGTGCAGATCAAGAACCGCAACATCCTGCGCAATTCCGATGGCAACCTCATTGCCATGGGCCGCAACATAACCGTCCAGATCCTGGACGAGCGTGGTGTGGAGCGTTCCTCGCAGCGTGTTGCCTACGGTTCGAAGCTGCATGTCGACGAAGGCGACAAGGTCAAGCGCGGTCAGCGTCTGGCGGAGTGGGATCCCTACACCCGTCCGATGATGACGGAAGTAGCCGGTACGGTTCAGTTCGAAGATGTCGTCGATGGCCTCTCCGTTCTCGAAGCGACCGACGAAGCCACTGGCATCACCAAGCGTCAGGTTATCGACTGGCGTTCGACCCCGCGCGGTTCGGACCTGAAGCCTGCCATCGTCATCAAGGATGCAAGCGGCAATGTCGCGAAGCTCTCCCGCGGTGGCGAAGCCCGCTTCCTGCTTTCGGTCGATGCAATCCTGTCGGTCGAGCCAGGCACGAAGGTCTCCCAGGGTGACGTTCTCGCGCGTTCGCCGCTGGAAAGCGCCAAGACCAAGGACATCACCGGTGGTCTGCCGCGTGTTGCAGAACTGTTCGAAGCCCGTCGTCCGAAGGACCACGCCATCATCGCAGAGATCGATGGTACTATCCGCCTCGGCCGCGACTACAAGAACAAGCGCCGCGTCATCATCGAGCCGGCAGAAGACGGTGTCGAGCCTGTCGAATACCTGATCCCGAAGGGCAAGCCCTTCCACCTTCAGGAAGGCGACTATATCGAAAAGGGTGACTACATCCTCGACGGTAACCCGGCTCCGCACGACATCCTGGCGATCAAGGGCGTGGAAGCCTTGGCTTCCTACCTCGTGAACGAAATCCAGGAAGTCTATCGTCTGCAGGGCGTTGTCATCAACGACAAGCACATTGAAGTGATTGTCCGTCAGATGCTGCAGAAGGTGGAAATCACCGATGCAGGCGACTCCACGTACATCGTCGGCGACAATGTCGACCGTATCGAACTGGAAGACGTCAACGACCACCTCATCGAGGAAGGCAAGAAGCCTGCCAGCGGTGACCCGGTTCTGCTCGGCATCACCAAGGCATCGCTGCAGACCCCGTCCTTCATCTCGGCAGCTTCCTTCCAGGAAACGACCAAGGTGCTGACGGAAGCCGCGATCGCCGGCAAGACCGACGGTCTGCAGGGTCTGAAGGAAAACGTCATCGTCGGCCGTCTGATCCCGGCTGGTACCGGTGGCACCATGACCCAGATCCGCCGCATCGCGACGGCTCGCGACGACCTGATCCTGGAAGAGCGCCGCAAGGGCTCCGGGGCAGGGGTCGCAACGCCGATGCTGCAGGACCTGGCGAACGAAAGCGCCCCGGCCGCCGAATAATCGGCAACTCGGTATCTCTCAAATTCAAAACCGCCCGGAGAAATCCGGGCGGTTTTTCTTTGTCCGAAAGATCGTGGGAGATGGGGTGCCGCGCCGATAAACAGCGTTGCGACGATGGCGGCAAGATAGACGGACCCGGAGCAGATCAGGATGCCTGTTACGTGGCTGGAGCGGGCTGCTGACGGCAGCAATGCGGACAGATGTCGGACGTCCGGAATTTTAGTATCGCAGACCGGTGGCGGTTCATGGCAGTAAAAGACAAAGCCGCCGGTAACGGCCGGGCGGCTTCGCTGAAATCGTTGCTGAGGCTTAAAAGACCAAAAGGTGGGTTGTTAGCGGTCACCGCGAGCGCAGGCCAATATCGAAGGGCCGGGGGAATATACCTGAACACAGACGGACTGCGGCCTGCAGTTCGAGATGCGCAAAAAAGGAATGCTGAGCTTGCAGAGGCCGTTGGCGACGGTATTGCAGAGAACCTGCCGCACGCTCGCCGCCTCAATTGATATCTGCCAAAAATGGGAAAGGTGAGGGTGGGAGGATTGGGCCCGCGCCGGCGCGCAGGCTTTGTTCTTTATATATAGGTCTAGCTGAAGCGGATGATCGAGACTTCGCCATCTAGCGCACCCTGGTAGGCGGATGCATGCGGCTCTTCGGAGGGCACTTCGGTCAGCATGCCGATCTGGTCGAGATCGGCTTCGATGAAGCCTTCCTCGGCGAGCGCGTTCAAGGCTTCGCGCACGGCGCTGTCGTCATCGGCGGCTTTCAGCATGACGTGCAGGTCCACGCCCTCGCTCGTATCGGATTCATAGCCCTTGCCGATGATGATGAAGATCATCGGTCCGTCGAAATTGTTGTCATTGTCCGGTGTCCCGATCATCTTTTTGTCCTTCGGCTGTCTGAGAATCGCAATATGCAGATCCCATATAAGGGCTTGATGTCTGCAAATACTGATTCCTATCCGTTTTTGCTGCAATGCCCAAGTTTATCTTGCCGGGTATCTTTAACCGCCCTAAAGAGCCTGTAAACAGCGTGTTCACAGGGCTTTTCATGCCGTCGGGGCGGAGATTATTTCTTAACCGGCCTTGACGAAGAGGGCGGAAACCAGTAGTACGCCGGCCATCGGATCCCATGTGAGGTTTGGCTGTTCGGGGCGACGCGCCCTGAAGATCGCCTCAAACAAGGTTCTAAACGCACGTTGAAGTCATGATGCTGCACGCATGACGCATCTTTTTTGCGTCCTCTGCTCTATGTGGTCCATCTGCGGAAGCGGATCGGGCCATATTTTGCGCATTGAGGGAAAATATGTGTGGCAGTGCCGGAGACGGCGAAGTTCGAGCCCGCAAGGGCTGTTGAGACAAACGTAAGGGATGGTTGAATGCCTACCGTAAACCAGCTGATCCGCAAGCCTCGCCAGGCGAACGTAAAGCGTAACAAGGTTCCCGCTCTTCAGGAGAACCCGCAGAAGCGTGGTGTTTGCACCCGCGTTTACACGACGACGCCGAAGAAGCCGAACTCGGCTCTGCGTAAGGTCGCAAAGATCCGCCTCACCAACGGCTTCGAAGTCATTGGTTATATTCCCGGCGAAGGTCACAACCTTCAGGAACACTCTGTCGTCATGATCCGTGGCGGCCGCGTCAAGGACCTTCCGGGTGTCCGTTACCACATCATCCGCGGCGTTCTCGATACCCAGGGTGTCAAGAACCGCAAGCAGCGCCGTTCCAAGTACGGTGCGAAGCGTCCGAAGTAATTTCGCCCCGGGCGATACCGCCCGGAAAGGCTTGAAAGTGAAATCCCCGGCGCTGCGCGAAGTCCTCCGCGTGGTAGAGCGCCTTAACAGTTAAAGAGACGAGAAGTATGTCCAGACGCCATAAAGCAGAAAAGCGCGAGATCAATCCGGACCCGAAGTTCGGTGACCTCGTTGTCACGAAGTTCATGAACGCCATCATGCTCGACGGCAAGAAGTCC
This sequence comes from Hyphomicrobiales bacterium, assembly GCA_900468805.1. Taxonomy (GTDB): domain Bacteria; phylum Pseudomonadota; class Alphaproteobacteria; order Rhizobiales; family Rhizobiaceae; genus Rhizobium. Next base: position 16,065 of record UEIF01000081.1, read on the forward strand.
GTCGCTGAAAGCATCGTATACGGCGCGTTTGACTCCGTGCAGGGCAAGTCGAAGCAGGAGCCGCTGACGGTTTTCCATTCCGCGCTCGACAACATCGCTCCGCACGTTGAAGTCCGTTCGCGCCGCGTCGGTGGTGCGACCTACCAGGTTCCGGTCGATGTCCGTCCGGAGCGTCGTCAGGCTCTTGCCATCCGCTGGCTGATCGCTGCTGCTCGCAAGCGCAACGAAACCACCATGATCGATCGTCTCTCGGGCGAACTTCTCGATGCCTCGAACAACCGCGGTTCTGCGGTCAAGAAGCGCGAAGACACGCACAAGATGGCTGACGCCAACCGCGCGTTCTCGCATTATCGCTGGTAATCCCGAACGATATCGAAAGGCAGTCCATTATGGCTCGCGAATATAAGATCGAAGACTACCGCAATTTCGGTATTATGGCGCACATCGACGCCGGCAAGACCACGACCACCGAGCGTATCCTTTATTACACCGGCAAGTCGCACAAGATCGGCGAAGTCCACGACGGCGCAGCCACGATGGACTGGATGGAGCAGGAGCAGGAACGCGGCATCACGATCACGTCCGCTGCTACCACGACCTACTGGAAGGGCCGTGACGGCAAGACCCGCCGCTTCAACATCATCGACACTCCCGGCCACGTCGACTTCACCATCGAAGTCGAGCGTTCGCTGCGCGTTCTCGACGGCGCCATTGCGCTGCTCGATGCCAACGCCGGCGTTGAGCCCCAGACGGAAACCGTCTGGCGCCAGGCTGAGAAGTACAATGTTCCGCGCATGATCTTCTGCAACAAGATGGACAAGACCGGTGCGGACTTCTACCGCTCCGTCGAGATGATCAAGACCCGTCTCGGCGCAACGGCTGTCGTCATGCAGTTGCCGATCGGTGCAGAAACCGAATTCAAGGGCGTCATCGACCTCATCGAGATGAACGCTCTCATCTGGCGCGACGAGTCGCTGGGTGCTCAGTGGGATGTCGTCGAGATCCCTGAGGACATGAAGGCCAAGGCTGAAGAATATCGCGAAAAGCTGATCGAAACGGTCGTCGACATCGACGAAGCCGCGACGGAAGCCTATCTCGAAGGCATCCTGCCCGACAACGACAAGATCCGCGAACTCGTTCGCCGCGGCACGATCGACGTCAAGTTCCATCCGATGTTCTGTGGCACGGCGTTCAAGAACAAGGGCGTTCAGCCTTTGCTCGACGCTGTCGTGGACTACCTGCCGTCGCCGATGGACATTCCTGCGATCAAGGGCGTCGATTTCAAGACGGACGCTGAGATCGAGCGTCACGCCGATGACAGCGAGCCGTTGTCCATGCTCGCTTTCAAGATCATGAACGACCCGTTCGTCGGTTCGCTCACCTTTGCACGTATCTACTCCGGCAAGCTCGAAAAGGGCGCGTCGGTCATGAATACGGTCAAGGACAAGCGCGAGCGCGTCGGCCGCATGTTGCAGATGCATTCCAACTCGCGTGAAGACATCGAAGAAGCCTTCGCTGGCGACATCGTCGCTCTCGCCGGTCTTAAGGAAACCACCACTGGCGATACGCTCTGCGACCCGCTGAAGCCGGTTATCCTTGAGCGCATGGAATTCCCCGAGCCGGTCATCCAGATCGCCATCGAGCCGAAGACCAAGGGCGACCAGGAAAAGATGGGCCTCGCGCTCAACCGTCTGGCTGCTGAGGATCCGTCCTTCCGCGTCAAGACCGACCAGGAATCCGGCCAGACCATCATCGCCGGCATGGGCGAACTGCATCTCGACATTATCGTCGACCGCATGCGTCGTGAGTTCAAGGTTGAAGCAACCGTCGGCGCGCCGCAGGTTGCCTACCGCGAAACCATCACAAAGGCACACGAAGAAGACTACACGCACAAGAAGCAGTCCGGTGGTACCGGCCAGTTCGCTCGCGTGAAGATCGTCTTCGAACCGAACCCGGATGGCGAAGACTTCAAGTTCGAATCCAAGATCGTTGGCGGCTCTGTTCCGAAAGAATATATCCCCGGCGTTCAGAAGGGTATCGAAAGCGTTCTGTCTTCGGGTCCGCTCGCTGGCTTCCCGATGCTCGGTGTCAAGGCGACCCTCATCGACGGCGCCTTCCATGACGTCGACTCGTCGGTCCTGGCGTTCGAAATCGCTTCCCGCGCCTGCTTCCGTGAAGCAGCGAAGAAGGCCGGTGCTCAGCTCCTCGAGCCGATGATGAAGGTCGAAGTCGTCACCCCGGAAGATTATGTCGGCGATGTCATCGGCGACCTGAACTCCCGTCGTGGTCAGATCCAGGGCCAGGAAAGCCGTGGTATCGCTGTTGTCATCAACGCCAATGTTCCGCTGGCGAACATGTTCAAGTACGTCGATAACCTGCGCTCCATGTCGCAGGGCCGTGCTCAGTACACGATGACCTTCGATCATTACGCGCCGGTCCCGTCGAACGTCGCAACCGAAATCCAGGCAAAGTATTCCGGTCAGAAGTGACCGGAATACCAATTGACCGATAACAAGAATTAGCGCCCTTCGGGGCCAAAAATGGAGAGCCGAAAATGGCAAAGAGTAAGTTT
>UEIF01000013.1 GCA_900468805.1 Hyphomicrobiales bacterium
GGGTTTGGGGCGGGGTCTTTACGAAAAGCCCATACCTGACTGATCCCCCATGTCACCCCCTCAACCTTTCATCCGCACGCTCCCACCATCGAAGCCAAACCGGCCGGATGGAGGGCAGTCATGACCACCGCACCCATCCGCTCCGGCCCACATCGCCACCATGATCGGATGACCCCCATGTGCATGTTCTCCTCGCCGCCGAAAGCCGAGCCGCCGCAGGCGCCACCCGAATACGCCCAGCAGAAGACGCCTGACTACGCCGCCGCCCAGTCCACGGCCGCGCGCCGTGCCTCCGACAAGGTGAAGGGCGCGCCGTCCACCATCCTCACCTCTCCGTCAGGCGCGCCGCCGCTTGCCGATACGCAGTCGCCGGCGCTCTCGGGCAATAGCGCCAGGAAGACGTTGCTCGGACAGTAAGGGCCCAGACACAAGGCATTGGACATCAGCATGGAAAACCTCCGTCGCGACAACGAGACACAGATTGCCTATCACCGCCGGCGGCTCGCCGAGCTGAAGGAGGTTCGCCAGCCCTGGGAGGCGGAATGGCGGGCGCTCGCCGAGCATATCGAGCCGACGCGGCTCAGGCTTTTTTCCGATCGGGAAGGCCCGCGCTCGCGCGACAAGATCATCGACAGCACCGGCAGCCATGCCTATGAGACGCTGAAATCAGGCATGCATTCGGGGCTGACCTCGCCGGCGCGGCCCTGGTTCCGGCTGACCACCTTCGATCCCGATCTGAAGAAGCAGGATTCCGTCAAGGTCTATCTCGCCGCCGTGCAGGACAAGATGCGCGAGGTCTTTGCGGCCTCCAATCTCTACCGCGCCTTCCACATCGGCTATGGCGATCTTGGCCAGTTCGGACAGTCCGTCGCGATCCTCGTCGAGGATGAGGAGACGGTCATCCGCGTGCAGCAGCTGGTGCACGGTCGCTTCTGGATATCAAGGGATCACAAGGGCAAGGCGACGACCCTTTACCGGGTGTTCCGCTGGTCCGTGCAGCGCATCATCGAGCGCTTCGGTTACGACAATTTGCCGGAACGGCTGCGCAGCCTCTATGACAGCTCGAAATATGGCGAATGTTTCGATGTCTATCACGCGATCGAACCCCGCTACGACCGCGACCCCAAACTGATCGACAAGCGCAACAAGGCCTTCCTCTCCAATTACTGGATCGACGAAACAGGCGGCGACCTGCTCGAAGAAAGCGGCTTCGACAGCAATCCGATCATCGCACCCGCCTGGGAGCTTTCCGAAGACGATCACTACGCGCTCTCGCCCGGCCAGAAGGCGCTCGGCGATATCCGGATGCTGCAGCTGGAACAGACGCGGAAGCTCGAAGGCATCGACAAGAAGGTGCGCCCGCCGATGAACGCGCCGACCTCTATGCAGAACAGCCCGGCCTCGCTGCTGCCGGGTGCGGTGAATTACGTGGATGATCCGACCGGCAAGGGTTTCAGGCCTGCGATGGAGGTGAACCTCAGCCTCGCGGAACTGCGCGAAGATATTCAGGAAGTGCAGAACCGCATCGAGAAGACCTTCTTTGCCGATCTCTTCTTCGCCATCACCAATATGGAAGGCGTGCAGCCGCGCAACCAGTTCGAGCTGACGCAGCGCAAGGAAGAGCAGCTGCTGCAGCTCGGCCCCGTGCTGGAAAACGTCTTCGGCGATCAGCTGGGGCCGACCATCGACCGCACCTTCGATATTCTGGCGGCCCGCGACGAACTGCCCCCGCCCCCGCCGGAACTGCAGGGCACCGAGCTGAAGGTGGAGTACATCTCCACCCTCGCCCAGGCACAGCAGGCCGTAGCGACAGGCGCCATCGAACGCGGCGTCGCCTTCATGGGCCAGGTCTCCGCCGTCAAGCCGGAAGCGCTCGACAAGCTCGATGTCGATGAGGCGATCGATCTCTATTTCGATGCGATCGGCGCCCCGCCCTCGATGATCCTCGCCGATGACAAGGTCGAGGATATCAGGGCCCAGCGAGCCCAGCAGATGCAGGCGGCGCAGACCGCGCAGATGGCCTCGCAGGTAGCACCTGCCCTCAATCAGGGCGCCCAGGCCGCACAGGTGCTGGCGGACGCCAATGACAACCCGAATGGCGCGGCACTTCTGCGCCAGCTGGGGCTCGCCTGATGGACCATTTTAAGGATCAACCATTTGTCCCCCACACCATCGGGCGAGACGAAATCACGACGGCGTTTCGCGAGGTCTTCGCGACCGCATCCGGCAAGCGCGTGCTGTTCTGGATGCTGGAACAATGCGCCGTCTACCAGGAGGCCTATGCGGGAGAGCTTGGCAACGCGACGCATTACACGCTCGGACGGCAGGGTGTGGGCCGGCGGCTGATCGCCGAGCTCGACCGCATCGACCCGACGCTCTATCCGCGCCTGCTGCTCGCCATCGCGGATCTCAAGGCAAACGACAAGGCAGCGGCGGTTAGCCGCGCGAAAAGCGAGGAAGGGCAAGACCATGACATCGATGCTTAGCAGGAGCCCGTTTCCGGCCATCCTGCGCAATGCCGAAGGCAGCGGCTCCGGTGGCGGCGAGACGCCCGCGCCCGAAAACATTCTCTTCCCCAACGAGGAGACGTCACCGGAAAGTGACCTCGGCGCTGGCGATCAGGATCATGCCTCTGCCGAAAATCATGAGGCCGCCAAGCCCGAGGGAAACGCCGATAGCGACCCTGATGACCGCGTGCCCGACGATGGCCGCTATTCGCTCACCATGCCCGAAGGCATCGAGGTGGATCAGGAGCTGGTCGAGGCGCTCGGCCCTGACTTCCACGAGATGGGCCTGACCAACCGGCAGGCGCAGCAACTTGCCGACCGCTTCATCGAGATCCAGGGCCGGCGCGGCAAGGCGGCGGGCGAAGCCTGGGCCGGCCGCGTTCAGGGCTGGGCGGACGAAGCCCGCAAGGACCGTGACATCGGCGGGGCGAAATGGGGCGGCACCGTGGGCTCGGCCCAGCGCGCGCTCTCGCGCTTGGGCACGCCGGCGCTGCGCGAGTACCTGAATACCAGCGGCGGCGGCAACCACCCCGAATTGATCAGAATTTTCGCAAAGGTCGGATCGATGATCCAGGAGGACAACCCACCGAATGGCGGCGCGGGCGGACACGGCAGGAAAGCCGAAACCGCGCACCTGATGTTTCCCAAAGACGCACCGAAGGGCTGATAAGACATGGCTACCATTGGCAGCTACTACCCCAATCTCGTTGACGCATTCAAAGGCTCTGCCGAAGGCGCCGTCATCGAGCTTCTCTCGCAGCAGAACCCGATCCTCGACGACGCGATGGCCGTCGAGTGCAACATGGATGCCGTGCACCGCCATATGGTGCGCACCGGCCTGCCCTCCGTTTCCTGGGGCCGGCTCTATCAGGGCATCAAGCAATCCAAGGCCACCATGCAGCAGGTGGATGATACGACGGGCTTCGTGCATGCCCGCTCGGAAATTGACATGCGCCTGCTCGATCTGGCGCCCGACAAGGCCAAGGCCCGTCTCGTCGATACCATGCCTTTCATCGAGTCGCTGAGCCAGGAAATGGCCTCCGGCCTCTTCTACCACGACACGGCAACGGCCCCGGAGAAGTTCAAGGGACTGTCCGCCCGCTACTCCGCCTATAACCCCAACCTGCCGAACCCGGCGCAGCCGAATATCGCCAGCCAGGTGGTCCACGGCGGCGGCACGGGTGCGGACAATACCTCGATCTGGTTCGTCACCTGGGGCGACCATGCCACCCACCTTCTCTACCCGAAGGGCACAAAGGCGGGCGTGAAGATCGACGACAAGGGCGAGCAGCGCGTGCTCGACGCCAATGGCGACCCCTACTATGCCAAGGAAACGCTCTACACCTGGCATCTGGGCGCTGCCGTGAAGGACTGGCGCTACAACGCCCGCGTCGCCAATATCGATGTCTCCGACATGATGGCAGGAACCGTCGATCTCTGGTCGCTCTTGCGCAAGGGCTACTACCGCCTGCAGTCGCGCCGGCTGAACGCCAAGGCGAGCCGCATCGCCATCTACATGAACAAGGATGTGCTCGAAGTGCTCGACGTCCAGTCCACCGACCGGGCGCTGACCTCCGACCGGCAGAACACGGTGCACCTGACCACCCAGTTCGTCGAGGGCCAGGAGGTGAAGTTCTATCGCGGCATCCCGATCCGCGAAACGGACGCCATCCTCAACACCGAAGCGGCCGTTCCGGCACTCGTCTGATCGTCTCTATCAAGCCCCGCCGTGATGAGCGGCGGGCACTCCCCTCAACGAAAGGCATCACAATGATTTTCGACCGGCAGACGCTGCTTTCGGACGCGCAGGTTATCACCGCGACCGGCCCCAGCACCAATGTCATCAATCTCGGCCCGATCAAGCAGGGGCTGACCCGCGATATCGGCAAGGGCGAACCGATCCCCTTCCTCATGCAGGTGGTGGAAAGCTTCAACAATCTGACCTCGCTCGCCGTCACCATCCAGACGGACGACAACGAGGCCTTCGCCACGCCGAAGGCCGTGATCACGACGACGCTTGTCCTCGCCGATCTCAAGGCCGGCAAGATCATCCCACCGAGCCACATCCCGCGCGGCACGGACGAGCTCTACCTGCGCCTGCTCTACACCGTGACCGGCACGGCCCCGACCACGGGCAAGATCACTGCCGGCTTCACCGCGGGCGTTCCCTCGCATGGTTGATGTCATAGCCAACGTTTCAGGCTATTTCGGCGGCGCCAGACGCGACCCCGGCGAGCGCTTCAGCTTGCCGGAGGCGCTCTGGAAGGACGAAAAGCGCCGTCCGAAATGGGTGCGGCTTGCCCGATCCGGCGACAAATCCACCGGCAAGGCTGAAGCCGAACCGGCGGAGAGAAAGCCGGCCGCAAAGGCAGCCAAGCTTCCCATGTCCCCCGAGCCTGAAGGCAACGGCGTGCAGGAAGCGCTCGGCGGCCCCGCCCCGGACTGGACGCCACCGGAAATCCACAACTCCTCCCAGCCTGGCGACTGACGCAAGCTGATTGACAGGCCACCTCTAGAGCGCCGTGCGTCCATTCGGACGCACAAAGGACGCTCTAGCTTTTTGAATCTGCGCATCAGGCTTTCCGAAAATCGATTCCGATTTTCGGGCCGATGCTGTAGCGGCTTCGGCCGCTCTTTTTTCATGCGAGCGAGAAAGACGCGCCGATGGCGAAACTCTATAATATGCAGCGCGTCCAGGGCGTGGTGATCGTGCCCGACGGCACGCACATGTTCAACAACCGCCCTGTCATCGGCATCCGCGATGTCGGCGACACCACGCTGTTCGTCGACAACAAGCCAGTCCCGGGTGTCGAGATCGTCACCAATGGCGCGACCGTCTATAACGACCTGCCCGTGCTCGGCGCAGTCAGGGTATCGGATGGGCGCAGCCTTTACGGCAATGCGCCTGTTATTTCGGTCAAGGGCGGTGGGGCACCGGGTTCCCTGTCGGATGTTTTCCTGACCGGGACGCCGATGAATACGCTGGAGATCACCATCCAGCCCGCCACCTATAATGTCGTCCCCGCAAGCATCAGCCGGCAGATGCAGGTTTCCGACGACGGATCGACCGGATGGGTGGATACCGGCAGTCCGTTCAGTGGAACAAAATTCACCTTGGGAACGCTGACGGGGAAATACCTGCGCGTGATCGAGACCGCGATGGCCGAGAGCACGCCGATTGCGACAACCAGCGCAGCCATGGGGCCGGTCGTGGCCTTTGTCGCGCTGCCAGGCATCCCGCTCGCAGCCGGCGCCCTGCTGGGCGCCACGGGTGATAGCTACATCGCCTACAACAACATCGATTTCAGCGCCAACATCCCCGATACCGCAGCCGGCCGCGCCGGCTTCAACATCGGTATCGGCCTGATCGAGTGGGTCAAACGTCTCGACCCCCGCTTCCGGGCCGATCAGTGGTTTGATCCGACATCACCGCTGGGGCTGAACACCTCGGGCTTCAACAACGCGAAATCGGCCGACCATCTTGCCTTTTCAGGCGCCGGCTTTCTGGGCGGGATCGTCCCCCGTCTCGACGCCTTCCTGCTTGGCGATTTCAAGGCCATGATCTTCGAAGGCGGCTCGAATGCCATATCATCGGGCGATGACGGCCAGTCCTCGCTTCAGTATCTGATCACCAAGTTCGACGAGGGTCTGGCGAAGATCCGCAAGGCCGGCAAACTCGCCATTGTCGTAAAGGTGCCATATCGCGGGGATTGGCCTGTAGGCGACGACCGCCATGCCAGGCGTATCGCGTTCAACGCATGGATCGCCACCCAATCCACCCGCGATGGTATCGTGGCTATCGTCGATCTCGACACGGTGCTCGCGCCTGGCGGCGTCCCCGATACGACCATGTATTTAGACGACAAGATACACCAGAGCCCGAAGGGCGCCCGCGCCATCGGCGAGGATATCCTCCTTCCGGTCATTCGAAGCCTCTTCTCTGCCGGAACCTTCATCGACCTCAACCCGGCCAATAATAACCTTGCTCCGACCGGCATATCGCAGCTCAATGGCGGCACTGCCGGAACATGGGCCAATACCAGCGCGAACCGGACCGGCACCGGACAGGTCGCAACCGGGGTTGCGATCAGCGTCCTGCGCAATGTCTCGGCCGTCGCTTCGCTCGTGGACATCGGTGGAGGCTATAAGGCCCAGCGCATCGACTACACCCCGCTTCAGGTCGATATCGGGGCCTACTTCGAGCTTCTCGCGCAGTCCATTTCCGTGCCGTTCACCCTCGATCAGACGAAATGGTATCGCGCAATGTGCGAGCTTCAGGCGTTCGACGGCACGCCGGCTTTCATCGAATTGCGATCCATAACCCGCCAGGGCACGACAAACCGCTCAAGCGGCTTCAGTGGCTATCGGCTCTCTTCAGACACTTTCGTTCTCGGCACCGGCCGCCCCGGAACGTACAAGCTCATCTCCGAACCGTTCCGATGGGATGCGGCCTGGGGAACCGCCGACCGTGTCGGTATCGAGATCCGCATTACCGGCGACCGCACCGCACCGCCATCGGCCATTCAGTTTTCGAAGATCAAGGTCATGGAAGACGTCGATCCTGTTGCGCTGTGGGGATTCGGCGCATAGCACCACCTCTTCGTCTCTTGAACGGAAAAAGGCCTCGCTGACGCGCGAGGCCCCCCAATCCGGGCAGAATACTCATAGGCAATACCAGTATTGTTTGAAGTTGCGGTAGATCGCAACCTGCTAATTTTTACGTGTATGAAATGAGGATAAAAGCCGCCGCTGACGCGCCGCTATTCGCTGGCCGATCCAGACGGATCGTGCGAGCTCGCGCGCGCAAACCGCGCAAAACCGATTGACCAGCAGCCTGCGGGTGCTACCGTGGCGTCCATCGGGTCGCTGGAGTGCATGAACGGATCGCTGGAGGATGTGATGAACTCTTCGAGAATCTGGCTTGGACGACACAACGAGGAATTCGCCAGGAGCTTGCCCGCAGGGTCGATCGTGCTTGATGCTGGAGCGGGAAGCCAGCCCTACAGGCACCTTTTCGGCCATTGCATCTACGAGGCCGCCGACTTCGAAATGGTCGACAAGGAATATGCGAAGTCCACCTATGTGTGCGACCTTTCAAATATTCCCGTAGCCGAAGCCAGATTCGATGCCATCGTGCTGAACCAGGTCCTGGAGCATCTGTCGGACCCGGTTGCCGTGCTTGAGGAGATGCACCGCGTCCTCAAGAATGGTGGGACGATGATCTGCTCTGCACCGCTTTTCTACGAGGAGCATGAGCAGCCTTACGACTTCTTCAGATACACGCAATTTGCGTGGCGCCATCTCCTCGCGAATGCGGGCTTTGAAATCATCAGCCTGGATTGGATGGAGGGATATCTGGGGACCGTCGCCTATCAGATGGAAACGGCTTCGAAGCATCTGCCGCGTGGCGCAAAGAACATCGCTCCGGGCGCGCTGGGGGTTGCAGCCGTTCCGCTGCTGGCATCCGTGCGTATGGCATGCAGGCATCTGGCCCGGGTATTCTATCGTCTCGATGCGCGGCAGAAATATACCCAGTCTGGTTTTCCGAAGAACTACATTGTCGTGGCAAAAAAGGCGTTTGTCGCCAAGCAAGCCGCTTAGAGCGCCGTACGTCCATTCGGACGCACCAGCGACGCTCTAACGCCTTGAATCTGTGCATCAGGCTTTCCGAAAATCGATTCCGATTTTCGGGCCGATGCTGCAGGGATCGTTTCCGCCCCTTCATCGAGCTGTGACGTGACGGCCAAACCATCGCCACCATTGCGTCCAATGTTGCATCCGGTCGCCTTATCGCGGCTATCCCGGAGCTGGCGACCAGCTCGATCACACCTGATGACGGAAGGCTCGCATTGGACAGCACACGCCGGAACCTGATCGTCGGCCTCTCGGCGATCTCAGTCGGCAGCATTGCCGCTTCCTTGACCGCGGGCGCCCGGCCGGCGCTCGCAACGCCGGTGACTGCTGCCGGGAATGCTGCCCGGAACGCTGGAGGGCAGACGGTGCGCCGCGCCGTCGCCTATGGCACGAATGCGGGTTATCAGAAGGATGCATCCGGTTCGCCCCAGATGGCCTTCGTTCGGCGCAAGGAATATTTCCTGCCCTACAATCTCAAAGCGGGCGAACTGATCGAGTTTTCCTTTCCGCTTTGGACGCTGGAGCGTCCGCCGCGCAGTCCGGTCCTCGAGGTCGATCTCGCCGAAGCCTATGATTTCATGCTGTCGATGGAATATCCGTTCAACGACAATTCGGCATCCTCGCCTGACCTCGCCAATCGCTATCGCTGCCTGAATACCAGGGATGACAAGGCGATCTATTCCTATGTTCCGGGCCAGGCGGACCGCATGATGGTGTTCACAGTGAAGGCCCCGGCCGACATTCCGGCCTTTACCGCAATCGGCGGCATCCTGCTGCACGAATGCGTCGCCGGGCGCTCCGGCGCGGTGAAGAACAAGGCCATCAACAGCGTCGTCAATGCCTCGACCTTCATCGGCCGCCGGGACGGTTCGTTCAATGCGACGACATCGCTGATTGCCGACGATCCGACGATGACCCGGACGACATTCCACGCCGCCAATGCCGGTCAGACCGGCAATCCCGGAACCATGCTGGTCGGCGCCATCAGGATCGCCGTTCCCGCACATGCCGTTGCCATCATGTCGATGGGCAATTCGAAGCTTCAGGGAGCCAACGAGGGTACCGCCGGTTCCGGCACATTTGGCGATGGCGGCGGCGATCGCTGCGGCAATACCGGCTGGGGCACGCGCCTGGCATACAAGCTCCGCCTCGGTTGCGTCCAGATGTCCAGGGGCGCCGACAGCTATAACTATCAGCTCATATCCGGCGTCAGTCGCCGCATGGAGTTTGCCGCCTGGTGCAATCCGACGCATCTCCTTCCCTGCGATCCGCACAACGACACGTCGCAGACCTCGACACCGGCCTGGTCGCAAAAGACCTGGGCGGTCGACGACACCTGCAGGGTCAACGGCAATGCCTATATCGCCGATGCCGGCGGCGCCTCCGGCTCTGTTGCGCCGAGCGGCACGGGCAGGAACATCGTCGATGGCGACGTCCGATGGACCTTTATCGGGCCGGACGACATGGCTTCGACCGCCGGCATGTCGCTTGCCGGCAAGATGCGCAAGCTCTTCCGGCAATACAGGGCTGCGATGCCTGACGTGAAGATCATTCCGCCGACGCTCACGCCCGACACGACGTCAAGCGTCAATGCATCGGCCTATACCTATGACAGTGACACCGGCGCCCTCACTCTCACCATCCCCGACGCTTCAAAGCTCCTCCTGAAAAGCAACGTTCGCGTGGCCGGCCTCACCCCGAAAACCTTCAACACGAGCTGGAAGAACTACGCGCCGATCGCGGCCATCAACGGCAACCAGATTACCGTGAACCTGCCCGTTGGCCTCAGCTCTCCCATCGGAAATGCGTCAGTCAACCTCACCTGGAGCGATCCGAGCTACCAGAGCCCAAGGTCCGGTTATGCCGCCCATGTCAGCTTCCGCTCCTGGATCAACCGGTTCCTGCGGACGAACCCGAACGGAGCGCTCGACATGGTCATCTGCGCGGATGCCGGCAAATGGGGCGAGGCCGGCAACCCGACGACTCCGGCGGCAGAAACCGGCGCATGGGCTGCCCTTCCAACCGACGGCGCCTCTCCCGGCGGCGCGTTCACCTCGGACGGGACGCATGAGACATCACAGGGCAACGACTATATTGCCACCAGGCTCGCGGCCGACCCGGCTCTCGTGCAGGTATTGCAGAAGGCCGATTAGCAAATACGGGAGCATGCTTCGCCGGCATGCCCGCACAGTGTGACGCCCGTTATATCTTTTTATGGCGGTCCGGGTTAGGTGATGAACGAAGGATCAGAGGTCATACCGCAATTCTTCCCTGTCGCGTTTGCAGCATCGGCAGGGGATCAGTGAAGATGGACAACAGGAAAGTCCATCGGCGCTGACGAACCGCAACAGACTTGAGAAAGCCGCTGCTCAGGCGAACGCTCGCCTGACGACAAGACTCGATGAAACCATTGAATTATCTACTGATGATCTTCGTTGCACCGCCGCTGGTGGCGCTCGTGCTGGTGCTTCTTTTCATGATCGTCCCATGGCCCGGCGATCAGCGCGCAGACCCGCGCCCGACCGGAACGATCGGCGTCAGGAAAGGCGACAGGATCGGCAGCCCCGGCGACAGGTTTGCGCCTGCGCGATCCGGCGGTGACGTTCAATAGGATTGCCGGGCGCGCTGCCGCCCCTCGCCCTCTTGCCCTCTTGTCCGGCTGCTCTCAGCGCTGCTTCAGCTCCAGCCGGACCCTGTAGAAATTCTGGGCGTCCGTCATCGCCTTCACGTCGCATTGCTTCGTGCCGACTGCCACGGTCGCGATCTCGCTGACGTCAGTGCTCAACCAGATCGGCGCCGCGCGCGTGTAGGAACGGCCGGGAAGCGCGCGCCAGTTGGCAAAGAAGATACCGACCTCCTGCCCCGCCGCATTGAGGAAGCTTGCGACGACGCAGACCTGATCGTCGTCATCGGGATCTTCGTTCCGCAGCGTGATGCGGGACATGATGGAATTGGTCTTCGGGTCCGGGCGAAAGGCGAAACTGTAATATTGCGGCCGCTTCCAATCCCATTTGTCCTGGACGACTTCGCAAAATCCATCCTCGACATGAAGGCATTGCTGCGCCGCCTGAACGCGCCAGACATAATTTTGCCACCCGTCCTGATCGGGAACGGGAGCATGATCGCTGGTGAGCAGGCCCAGGGCAATGGAGAGTTGCTTGAGAGTCGACATGCCCAATGCTGGCTAAATTTGCTGCAGCGCGCAAGCCATTCTCCCCTCGCTCCCGTCAGGATTTCCTCGCGAGTGGCGGCAAAGAAACAAAGGGATTGCTGGAATCGTAGCTCGCCTTCGGCTTGCCCTTGCCGGTCTTCAGCAATCCCGGCGCAAGCTGGCCCTTGGGGCCGAAGAGATAAGCGCTTCCGGCGCAGAGATGGGCAAGCGCGCGGTAGTCGAAATACCGGAAGGTGCTGTCGGCAAGGAAGGCGGCTTCGTTATAGGCCTTGCCCTTGATGTCCGCAAAGCCGGTCTCGGTCATATAGGAAAACAGCGCTTTCTTGTTCAGCTGCGCGCCGCTGCAGAGATTGCCGAGCGCATTGACGAGCTTCACGACCCTCAATGTCTGGGCATCCGGGTTGTCGAGCGGCTTCATCGCCTGCTTGACATAATAATTCGTCGCCGGATCGTTGGTCATGGATTTCTTCCAGAAAGCCGGCATTTCCTCAGCCGTGGCGAAGCCCGCCGAAACGGTCACGGCAATTGCGGCAAATAGGCAGGATCTGAAACTATGGGCCAAGATGTCCCCCGTCCGAGCAGCCCAGACTGGCTTCGATTCGCCGTGCGACGCAAGGTCAAAAATCTTCGCCGGGAGACGCTTCCTCGATCGGCGACGCTGTGAGATTGCCGAACGCCGCCTGCGCCGCGATCAGGAAAACTGGCCGCGCCGGCCGAGAATCGCCTTGAATGCCCCGAGGCGGCCTTCCGCCCCTTCCGCCGAGCGCGGAAACGCATCGCGGATATGGCGCGTGTAATACCAGCCGGGCGACGTGGCGGTGATCAGGTTTTCATACACGACCGGGGGTACGTTGAAATATCGGCGATGCCCCTTGAGGCGGATCTCGATATCGAGCACTCCGGTCGACGGGTCGTAGGCAACGGATTTCACCAGCTTTGACGAGAGTTCCATTGTCGCTCCTGTGCTGCATCGCACAATGGAAACACTCTTAAGAAAATAGTCAAGCATTTGTATACCTTGTCGACGCGAAGGCCGTCGCCCCGTCCTTAAATTTCCGTGCCCCGAATGCCTGGTGCATGATCCGCCGAGGAGCCGAGGCGAGTGCATGTCTTGCGGGTGACCGGTGATCTGATGGCGGTAAAAAGCGGCCCCAGCTGCGGCTTCAAGGGCTCTCCTTTTCTTGCCGCAGTGCAATAAAAACTTGTGCCGCCGCTCGAAAAATGGTCCATTTCGCTTACTTTGACGGGTGGATGCTGAAATTCCATAACCTTACGCAAACCTTAAGCAGAGGAAATTCACACATGACGAGTGTTGCCGGTGGTCGAGTCGATTGCCTCGATGGCCTGCGTGGCTTGGCGGCCCTATGGGTCCTGGTTGGCCATGCTCACCTCCTCACCCGCTTCTCGGTTCCCGTCATAGGCGATCCCGATCTCGGCGTTGATCTTTTCATCATGCTGTCCGGATTCCTGATGGTCTTCCACTATCAGCGCCGGCGCGATCGGGAGCCCTGGGAGGCCAACAGCACCTGGATCACCTTCTGGGTACGGCGCTATTTCCGGATTGCGCCGCTCTATTACGTCCTGCTTGTCGCCGCCCTGACGCTGGGGCCCCTCATCTACAATGCCCGCATGGTGATCGATGGCTTCAATGGCGTGACGCCGCAGCTGGCCGAGCGCTATCTGGACAGCAGCCTGGCCAATTATCTTGCGCACCTGACCTTCCTCTTCGGTCTCAGCCCGCACTTCGCCTACAGGACGGCGCTGCCGGACTGGAGCATCGGCCTCGAAATGCAGTTTTATGCCGCCCTGCCCTTCGTCATGATCCTGGTCGGCCGTATCGGCTGGCTCAAGGGCCTTGTCGGAGCGGCCGTTGTTGGCATCGCGATAGCCTATGGGCTGGGCAAGATCGGCGTTCATTTTCCGATGCCGACCTTCCTTGCCTACAAGATGCACATCTTTGCGGCCGGCATGCTGCTTGCCGGCGCGCTGAGGACGGACAGGGCGCGGGCCTATCAGTTTGCGGCAATCAGCGTCGTGCTGGTGCTTGCGCCCATTGGTGGCGAACACGACCTGAAGCATGAGATCGTGCGGGTGGTTCTGGTCCTGATCTTCTTCGCCTTCATCCATACGCACCGCCTGCCGGAACCAATGGCGAGAATATTCAGGCCGATCGGCTCCTGGCTGGGCAACGGCTTTTTCCATAGCCTCGGCGAGCTCTCCTTCGGTGCCTATCTCATTCACCTGATGGTCATGCAGCCGGTCATCGCCTATCTGATCCAGACGACCGACGTCTCCAATCCGGTGCGCTGGGCTCTGACCCTGGCCATCACCATGCCGATCGTCTACGGGCTGGCCTGGGTTGGCTATAACCTTATCGAAATGCCGGGCCAGAATATCGGCAAGGGCCTGACGAAGCCCCGCGCCTCCGCCTGACAGGCAACTGCGAAAGCGCCGGATAGCGCGGCCTCACGGCTGCGCCTCCCCCCTCTATCGGCGCGCAGGGGTGCGCCTTGAGCGCCTTTACCCCAAAATCCGTTTTCCGTTGAACGCACCCGAGTTCTCCCGCTATATAGGAGAAAACGCAAAATCTCGGAGACAAATATGCGGCAGGAAGATATCGAGGAGACCGTCGCCGAGAGTGGCTACAGACAGATTCGGGCGGATATCATCTTCGGGCGGCTTTCGCCGGGGCAGAAACTGAAGCTTGAGAATCTCAAGGGCGCCTATGAGACCAGCGTCAGCACGCTGCGCGAAATCCTCAACCGGCTGACCTCGGAAGGGCTCGTCGTTGCCGAAGGGCAGCGGGGGTTTGAGGTCGCAGGCGTTTCCGTTGCCGACCTGCGCGAGATCGCGGCATTGCGGCTGCTACTCGAAGAACATGCGCTGGAACAATCCTTCGAACAGGGGGATGTGGAATGGGAAGCGCAGCTCGTCTCCGCCCATTACAAGCTGGCGCGCATGGAAAAGGTGATGGCGACAGGCGATACCAGCCATGCCGAGGACTGGAAGCGCTATGACTGGGAATTCCACCAGGCGCTGATCGCCGCCTGCGGCTCGCGCCTGCTGATGGAAACCCATTCTTCCGTTTTCGACAAATATCTGCGCTATCAGATGGTGGCGCTCTCCTATCGCGGCCGCGTCGCCGAAGAGGAGCACAAGCAGCTTCTGGAGGCTGCCCTCAAGCGCGACAGCAAGACCGCCAAAGAGATCCTGCAGCGCCATATCCAGGCGGGCGTCGAACATGCGCTTGGCAAGGGGCTGCTATCGGCCCTGCCCGCGCAGGCCAGGCGGATGACAGCCTGATGCGCAGCGAAAGACCCGTGCCGAAGACGACAGGCGATACCTCCGAGACGATCAGCGATGTCGTTTTCCGGCAGGTCCGGCAGGATATCATCTCGGGTGCGCTGGCGCCGGGCGCCAAGATCAAGCTCGAACAGGCCAGGGAGCATTATTCGATCAGCGTATCCTCGCTGCGCGAGATCCTCAGCCGCCTTGCGATGGAAAACCTGGTGCTTGCCGAGGGCCAGCGCGGCTTCGAGGTCAGCCCGGCATCGATCAAGGAGCTGGAAGAGCTGGCGGATCTGCGCACCGTGCTCGAGACCCACGCGATCGGCCTCTCCTTTGCCGCCGGAAACCTGGAATGGGAAGGCCGCATCGTTGCGGCCCACCACAAGCTGGCAGCCGCCGAACGCAAGCTCCTGGCAGGCGACGCCTCACGCACCGTCGACTGGGTGCGCTACGACTGGGAATTCCACCAGGCAATCGTCTCCGCCTGCAATTCGGCGACGCTGATGGCGACGCTGTCCTCGGTCTTCGACCGGTTTCTGCGCTATCACATGCTGGCGCAGAGCTTTCGCGGCAAGGCGGTGGTGGATGATCACAAGCTGCTGTTCGAGCTGGCGCTGAAGCGGGATGTCGAGGGAGCAAGAGCGGTTATTCGGCGGCATGTGCAGAGTGGGGTGGCGCATGTGCTGACGAGTGGGCGGATCGGGTGAGAGTGGGATCGCTCTGGCACGGAGACAGGGGTTACAGTTTGTTGCTGATCATAGCCTCGGTAGCGCCCGGAGCCCCCTCACCCTAACCCTCTCCCCGATGGGGCGAGGGGACGTGCCGTGCGACGCCTTTGAGAAGGCCGAAACGGTGCGGCAATCCCTTCTCCCCTGGGGGAGAAGGTGGCCCGAAGGGTCGGATGAGGGGGCCATTGACGCGAAGGGCAAATAAAAAGTCTCTCCACAGAGTGCAGGCTAGTCCACACCACACTTCTCACCCCGCATCCCTCGGAATCCCCTCCGGCCGCATCTGCTTCTTCAACGCCGCAATCCGGAAAATCGCATTCGGCGCCCCATAGCCTCGATAAGCGCGCCGCTCCACCACCTCGAAGAAGAAGCCCTCTCCATACGTACCGCTATAGAGCTGGAAATACTCGCCCTCTCCATCCCTGTCATAGAGAATGTTCTCCGCCTTCAGCCGCTCGGTCAGCTCCGGCTCCAGGCCAAATCGAGCCTCCACGTCGTCGTAATAGTTCGGCGAGATCGGCAGCGGCTTGAAGCCTTTGGTGCGCAAGGCTGCAGCGGTGGCGAAGATATCATCGGTCGAAAACGCCAGATGCTGGATTCCGGAGCCGAATTTTTCGGCCATGAAGTGGCCGGCGAGCGTCCGGCGGTTTTCCGCGCCGTTCATGGTGATGCGCAATGTCCCGGACTGGTTTTCGATCACCTGGCTGCGCACCACGCCGGAGGGATCGATGATATCAATCATGGGGGTTTTGCGGGTTTCGAAGATCGAGGTGTAGAAGAGCAGCCAGGTCAGCATTTCGTCATAGGCGACAGTCTGGGCGATATGATCGACGTGCAGGAGGCCGGCATCGCCGGCGTGCTTTGCATCGCCCTCCTCGCCCTCCTCTGCCACCGGCAAGAAATCGATCTCCGAAAAGCGGCCGAGCGGGCTTTTATCATCGATGAGATAGATCAGCCCGCCACCGACGCCGCGGATCGCCGGCAGCTGCAGCTCACCCTCGACGACGGCCTGGGTGAAGGGCTCGGCATCGAGCGCCAGCGCGCGAGCATAGGCTTCGGTCGCATCCTCGACGACAAGCGCCACCGCATAGGCGAACGTGCCGTGCACGGCATAGGCGGCATTGGCAAAACCTTCGGGATCGACATTGATGAGGATGCGGATATCGCCCTGCTGGAAGAGCGTCACCTTCTTGGAGCGATGCACCGCCGCCTTGCGGAAGCCGAGCGCCTGCAGGATGCCAACCAGCTCCACCGCCTCCTCGTCATCGGTGGCGAATTCGATGAAGCCGACGCCCTTGACCTCGGCTCTGGCAGGCATCTCGATGCCGATCGGCGTCTCCACCTTGCGGCGGATCTGGTCGGCCAGATAGATCAGCGAGCGGTGGCCGTCTGCAGCGATCGCCCGTGTCGAGCCGCCGCGGAACTGGTCGTTGAAGATTTCGAGCGAGAAGAAGCCGTCATAGCCGGTCGACGCCACGGCCTCGGTGAATTCGGTGACCGGCAAATCGCCCTCGCCCGGCATGTTGCGGAAATGCCTGGACCAGTAGAGCAGGTCCATGTCGATCAGCGGCGCATCGGCCAGCTGCACGATGAAGATCTTTTCCTTCGGGATCGAGCGTATGGAGGTGATGTCGATCTTGCGCGACAGCGAGTGGAAACTGTCGAGGATCAGCCCGACATTCTCGTGGTCGGCGCGGCGCACGATCTCCCAGGCATCGCGGTGGTCGTTGACGTAGCGGCCCCAGGCGAGCGCCTCGTATCCCACCTTCAGCCCGCGTTTTGCCGCCCTCTCCCCCAGCTCGCGGAAATCGGCCGCCGCCCGGTCGAGGCCGCCAAGGGCTGCCTGCGAGACATTGGAGCAGACGAGCACCATGTCGGTGCCGAGCTCCTGCATGATGTCGAACTTGCGCTCGGCGCGGTCGAAGGTGCGGCTGCGCAACGTATCCGGCATGCCCTCGAAATCGCGGAAGGGCTGGAAGAGCGTGATGACAAGGCCGAGATCGCGCGCCATGCGGCCGACATCGGCGGGGCTGCCGTCAAAGGCCAGGAAGTCGTTTTCGAAAATCTCCACGCCGTCGAATCCGGCGCGTGCAATCGCTTCGAGCTTTTCCGGCAGCTCGCCGCTGACCGATACTGTCGCAATCGAGGTCTTCATATCAAACAAATCCTCCTCGTTATCGGGCCCGATGGCTGAGGCCAGCGACCCTCCTCATGGCATTATGGCGAATGTCGTGAGGATTTCAATTCAATTGACCAAATGAAAAGTCTCATATGATTTTCAAAAACTATGTTGATTTATAAGTGACCCTCTGGCAAACATGATGGGGAACAGTCGGGAGAGGATGACTGTGAGGTCGCGTCTGAAGCAATTTGGCCGACCGCCAAAAAAGGAGGAGAATTCCAATGCTGAAATCGTTGCTGACGCGGCGTGGCGCCATGCTGGGTGCCGCCGCTCTCGTGGCCGCCATCGGGCTTGCAAACCCGGCCGCAGCCGTCACCCCGGATGAAATCAAGGCCCGCGGCAAGCTGATCGTCGGCATCCAGGGCGACAATCCGCCATGGGGCTTCGTCACCAGCGCCGGCAAGCAGGATGGCTTTGACGCCGATATGGCCACGGCCTACGCCAAGGAACTCGGCGTCGAGGTCGAATTCGTGCCGCTCGAAGTCAATAACCGCATCCCGGCGCTGACATCGGGCCGCGTCGATGTGCTCTTCGCCACCATGGCGATGCTGCCTGACCGAGCCAAGGCCGTGCAGTTCAGCCAGCCCTACAATGCCAATGCCATCGTCCTGATCGGCCCCAAGAACAAGTCGATCAAGACCAATGACGATATGGCCAACATGACGATCTCGGTCGCCAAGGGCGCCGCACAGGATACGCAGGTCACCAAGAATGCCCCGCCGACCGCCACCATCCGCCGCTTCGACGGCGATGCGGCCAGCGTCCAGGCGCTGGTATCAGGCCAGGTCGAGGCGCTCGGCGGCAACATCTTCTACATGGACCGTGTGGAAAAGGCCCGCCCCGGCGAATTCGAAAACAAGCTGGAATTCCAGAAGCTCTATAACGGCGCCTGCACGCGGCTCGGCGAAAAGGAACTCAACGCCTCGATCAACGCCTTCATCGACAAGATCAAGGCCAATGGCGAGCTGAAGACGATCTACGACAAGTGGATGAAGGTGCCGGTTCCGGAATTCCCGAAGAGCCTCGAGGGCATTTCGTTCACGGCGGGCTGAGCGACCGGTTTCTGACAATCCGAGTACCCAGGCGGGCATTTCGATGCCCGTCCACACCACCCTTATGCCCAAGACCAAGCAACTAGCATTGCCCCGTTCGAGGTGCGCGACATGACCAGAACCATCTTCGTCCTCAACGGACCGAACCTCAATCTGCTCGGCGAACGCGAGCCCGCCATCTACGGCTCCACGACGCTTGCCGACATCAGGCAGATGTGTCTCGCCAGGGCCAAGCCGCTCGGCTTTGCGATCGATTTCCGCCAGACGAATTTCGAGGGTGAACTGGTGGAAAGCATCCATCAGGCCCGGAAAGAGGCCTGCGGCATCATCATCAATCCCGCCGCCTATACGTTCACCTCGATTGCCCTGCTCGATGCCTTGAAAACCTTCGATCCGCCGAAGATCGAGCTGCATATTTCCAATGTCCATGCCCGCGAGGAGATCTATCATCAGTCCCTCGTCTCGCGCGTCGCCACCGCCATCATGATCGGCTTCGGCGCCCGCGGTTACGAACTGGCGATAGAGGCCATGGCAGGAATGGTGGGAGCGGCAAAAGCAGCATGAACTACCAGCTGGATTTCACCCCCGTCATCGATGGCCTGCCGAGCCTGCTGCTCGGCTGTCTCGGCACCTTCCTGCTCGCCATCTGCGGCATGGTGCTTGCCGTCATCATCGGCATCGGCGGCGTGGCGCTGAGGGATTCCCATGTCAAGGCGGTGCGCTGGCTGGTGATCGGCTTTGTGGAGATCATCCGCAACACGCCCTTCCTGGTGCAGATCTTCTTTCTCTTCTTCGCCCTGCCGCTGATCGGCATACGCCTCGACCCGACGCCGACGGCGATCATCGCGCTCGGCATCAATGGCGGCGCCTATGCGATCGAGATCATCAGGGGCGGCGTGCAATCCATTCCGGGCGGCCAGATGGAAGCAGGCCTGGCGCTCGGGCTGCACAAGGTGCAGGTCTTTCGGCTGATCATCCTGAAGCCGGCGCTGCGCGCCATCTACCCGTCGCTGACCAGCCAGTTCGTGCTTCTGACGCTCTCGACCAGCATCTGCTCGGCCATCTCTGCCTATGAGCTGACCTCCGTCGCCCAGCGCATCGAATCCGACAGTTTCCGCAGCTTCGAGGTCTATTTCACCATCACGATTTTCTACCTGATCATTTCCTGGCTGATGATGCGCCTCTTTGCGCTCTTCTCGGCCCGTTATTTCACCTATCCGGTCAAGTGAGGGCACCATGGGCAGCGAAGAATTCATCTTCCTTCTGATCGGCCTCAAATGGACCGTGTTGCTCTCTGCAGTCGGCTTCGTCTGCGGCTGCATTGCCGGGCTTGGCGTGGCGCTGGCGCGCACCTGCGGCATGCCGTGGCTGGAGCGGCTGACCTCGGCCTATATCGCCGTCTTCCAGGGCACGCCGCTGCTCATGCAGCTCTTCGTCACCTATTACGGGCTGGCGCTCATCGGCTTCAGGCTCGATGCCTGGGAAGCGGTGGCGATCGGCCTGACGCTGCATGCCAGCGCCTATCTCGGCGAGATCTGGCGCGGCGCAATCGAGGCCGTGCCGCGCGGCCAGACGGAGGCGGCCAAGGCGCTCAGCCTCAAATATGTCTCGCGCATGAAGGATGTGATCCTGCCCCAGGCGCTGCGCATATCCCTGCCGGCAACGATCGGCTTCCTGGTGCAGCTCATCAAGGGCACGTCGCTCGCCTCCATCGTCGGCTTCACGGAGCTGACGCGCGCCGGCAACATCATCTCCAACCAGATCTTCCAGCCGCTCACCGTCTTCGGCGTCGTCGGCATCCTGTATTTCCTGATGTGCTGCCCGCTGACCATTTTCGGCGCCCGCCTGGAGCGGCGCTTCAACGCCGCGCACGCGCGCTGATGCCGCGATCTCACGAACTGGACCAAAGACCATGACAGCAGCACCCGCTCCATCCCCCAATCAGGTCACGCCCAATCAGGTCACGCCCAATCTGGTCACGACTGGCGAAACCATGATCACCATGAGCCATGTGGAGAAATGGTACGGCGCCTTCCAGGCCCTGCACGATATCAACATCACCGTCCATCGGGGGGAGCGCATCGTGCTCTGCGGCCCCTCCGGCAGCGGAAAATCGACACTGATCCGCTGCATCAACCATCTGGAGACCTACGAGAAGGGCGAGATCCGCGTCGGCGGCATATTGCTCGGCAATCAGGCCAAGGCGATCGATGCGATCAGGCGCGAGGTCGGCATGGTCTTCCAGCAGTTCAACCTCTTCCCGCATCTCACCGTGCTGCAGAACTGCATGCTGGCGCCGATGCGCGCACTCGGCATTTCCAAAGCCGAAGCCGAAGAACGCGCCCGCACGCTGCTGGCCCGCGTCAAGATCGGCGAACAGGCCGATAAATTCCCGGTGCAACTGTCGGGCGGCCAGCAGCAGCGCGTGGCGATAGCCCGAGCACTCTGCATGCGGCCCAAGGTGATGCTCTTCGACGAGCCGACCTCGGCACTAGACCCCGAGATGGTCAAGGAAGTGCTGGATACGATGATCGGCCTTGCCGAGGAAGGCATGACGATGATCTGCGTGACCCATGAAATGGGCTTCGCCCGCCAGGTCGCCAACCGGGTGATCTTCATGGCGAGCGGCGCGATCGTCGAGGAAGCGGCACCGGCGGAGTTCTTCACCAATCCGCGCCACGAGCGCACCCGCAAATTCCTCGGCGAAATCCTGCGCAACTAGCCCGCCCCGCGGCTTCAGGGAGAAGCTCCATGTCAAAACGCCCCCTTGAGATAGCCGTCATGGGCGCCGGGCTGATCGGCAAGCGCCATATCGAAGGCGTGCTGTCAGAGCCGCGCACCGCCCTTGCCGCCATCATCGACCCCTCGCCCGCCGCCCGCGACGAAGCCCGCGAAAACGGCCTCCCCTGGTTTGCAAGCCTTGCCGAAGCACTGGCAAACTCGCGGCCCGATGGCGTCATCGTCGCAACGCCCAACCAGCTGCATGTGGCAAACGCTGACGATGTGGTGGCAGCAGGCATCCCCGTTCTCATCGAAAAACCTGTTGCTGACGATGCCAGGGCAGCCGCAGGCCTTGTGAGCCGCGCCGAACAGGCCGGCGTGCCCATCCTCGTCGGCCATCACCGCCGCCATAATCCCATTATCAGGCAGGCCAAACACCTCATCGACAGCGGCCGGCTTGGCCGCATCCGCTCCGTGCATGGCAGCTTCTGGGTCGCCAAGCCCGATGACTATTTCGAGGTGACATGGCGCCGCGAACCCGGCGCCGGGCCGATCTTCATCAACCTCATCCATGATGTCGATCTCTTCCGCCATCTCTTCGGCGAAGTCGAAAGCGTGCATGCGATGGAATCCAATGCCGCCCGCTGCCATGCCGTCGAAGATACCGCCGTCGTGCTCCTGCGTTTCGAAAGCGGCGCCCTCGCCACCCTCAGCGCGTCGGATGCCGTGCCCTCGCCCTGGAGCTGGGAGCGGACCTCAGGCGAAAACCCCGGCTTCCCGAGAGAAGACCAGTTCTGCTACCAGATCGGCGGCACCGAAGGCGCGCTCGCCATCCCCGATCTCACGCTCTGGACCAATGCCGGCCGCCCCGACTGGCGCCAGAAACTCATCGAAGAGCGCCTGCCCGTCACTCCGGCCGATCCGCTGACTTTGCAGCTCCAGCATTTCTGCGATGTCATCGAAGGGACTGCCGCACCCCTCGTCAGCGGCCGTGAAGGGCTTGCGACCCTTGAGGTCATCGAGGCCATCAAGGCATCCGCCGGCACGGGAAGGACTATATTCCTAAAAGGCAAATCCCATGATTAGCGGCACCACAAGGCTGATCGCCCATCTCGGCTATCCAACGGAAAGCTTCAAGGCGCCGCTGATCTACAATCCCTATTTCGAGGAACAGGGCATCGACGCCGTCGTCGTGCCGATGGGCTGCCGGCCGGAAGATTACCCCGCCTTCCTGAAACTCGTCTTCCGCCTGTCCAACATCCACGGCGCCCTCATCACCATGCCGCACAAGATCCCGACCCTGGATCTGCTCGACGAGATCTCCACCAACGCCCGCGTGGCCGGCTCCTGCAACGCCATCAAGCTCGGCAAGGACGGCAAGCTGATCGGCGACATGTTCGACGGCGAAGGTTTCGTGCGCGGCCTCAAGCGCAAGGGCCAGACGATCGAGGGCGCCAAAGCCCTCCTCATCGGCGCCGGCGGCGTCGGCTCCGCCATCGCCGCCTCGCTTGCCTCCGCCCAAATCGGCCACCTCGCCCTCCACGACGACAACAAGACGGCACTCGAAGGCCTCAAAACCCGCCTCAACACCTACTACCCCGCAACCAGGGTCACCACAGGCTCCAACGACCCCGAAGGCTTCGACATCGTCATCAACGCCACGCCGCTCGGCATGCGCAAAGATGATCCGCTGCCGCTGGATGTGAACAGGCTTTCGTCAGGTACCTTCGTCGGCGAAGTGGTGATGAAGGAGGAGATCACGCCGTTTCTGGCGGCTGCTCGGGAGCAAGGATGCCGGTATCAGGTGGGGACGGACATGCTGTTTGAGCAGATACCGGCTTATCTGGAGTTTTTTGGGTTTGCGACGACGACGGCGGAGCATTTGCGGGCGGTGGCGCGGTTGTAGAGGGACTGGTTGGGAGTCATCCAACCATCGCCTTTGCCCTGGGACAGTTCCTTGTTCAGTACTCCAGTGAAACACCTTCGACCGGTCTAAGCCGGATTGGAAGGCAAAGGCTGAAGAACATGCCCTTCGAAAACGATCTTTGCGCAATCGATTTTATCGACGATTGGATTCAAAACAGAAAGATCTTCACTCGTCGAGAAGATCACCTGTTGCCCACGTCGTTTCGCGGTTGCAGCTCTAATTAAAAGCTGTTCAAAGCTGACTTTCGATGAGGATTGCTGCCTTGGCTCGTCGAAAACAAGAACTCCCGGATGATTGGTCTTGTGCGTGACGGCTAGTTCTAAAAGTCCTAGTTGATACGCCCATTTCAAGCGAATGGCGTCACTCGCTGAAGTTTCGAAGCCGATTTCGAAGCCCTCTGTCTCTGGACGATAGTTATCGCTGGAGATTGATAAATCTTCTGGCTTAAAAGTAATAAAGCCAAATTGCCTCGCTTGATCACGCAGCAGCATCGATAGTCGTTCGAGCTTAGATTTATCAGCTTCCGAAAGTTCATCGTCCGGAAGCTCGCTCTTTTCATTTAATATACGAATATATTCTTCAGACATCTCAACAAAGGCGGCGAGTGCATCGTCAAAGATATTCTGCAATCCCATGAAATCGTTAATCTTGCGTTCAGTCAAAACACGTTCCTCGACCGCGGAGCAGAGACGCTTGTTGCTGGCGAGACCAAATCGGCGCGTAGCGTTCGGATTTGCGAATATGCCTCACTTAGATCTCTGTTCAGCTGGGATAAATGCCCCTCCCGCTCACGTGTCCCTTCGTTTTCTCTGCTAAGAATATCTTCAAACATTCTTAGCTCAGATTTTATGTACGATATATTATCCTCAATTGGCATGATTGCTGACAGCGCATTCTGGGACAAAAGGGTATCTTGTAGCGCCTGTTCGCAGGTCGGGCAGCGATCGGGACTTAGGGACCATTGAATACCCGAAAACCTCTGAAGTTTCTGGACATCCTGGTTTTTTGCAAGATCCTCCTTTAACGTCTGAATGCGCCGCCGCAGTGCGTCCGCATCAGCTACTTTAACCTGCGCGATGCCACTAATGGACAACCGCTTCAAGTTCAGTTCTTCAACTCGCGCCATAACCTCGGACAGCTTCGCTTCGATTTCTGGTACATTGTCCGCGACGGTCGGCACTGCAGCCTCGGACATTTCTGACAGCGCTTCTCTTAGGGTTTTGATGTGATCGTCGAAGGACACCCAGCCGGCCGCAGTGGCGACACTCATGAAGCCATTTGCAATTGATTCCGGGTCTACTATCGGCTTCTGACTAAGCGCTTCAATTCTCGCTCCGGATCTAGCCAGATGCTGGCTAAGGTCTTGCCAACGGAGTTCCCAGTTGCCGATGAGCACATTCTGACGTTGATTTAACTGCTCGCGTTTACGCTCAATATGGTAGGCTTCCAAGCCAGCGATAAACTCAACCGCACGCTTGTGGACCTCCTTAATCCGAAAATAGGTTGGTATCGCGGCCGGAATTGATGACCACCCTGACTTCTGCTCTACCCAGAAAAGAGGAAAGACGGTTTCCAGATGGAGCTTAATCTCGTCCTTCTCATAGCCTCGGACGAGGGGGAGCTCCCATCCTAAGAAGTTTTCAAGGAAGTGATGGAAGCCATCTTCCCGCTGGGCCGCTCCGGGATCGCGCACAAAAAAATGTTGGACACGAAACTGGCCATCGGTTTGGGTCAATGCTGGGCCAAATCGTACCGTAATCAACCGATTGTCGAGTTTTGAAATAACCGGTCTCTCCACCATCACAATCGTGCCGACTGAATTTTCAACTTCAAGGGCTACATCGGATTCTATCACCCTTACGTTCTTGCCGCTGTCGGTAGTGAGATAACTCGTCATCGCATGGGGAAGTGGAATTTCTCGCCGCGGGCTCAGCATTCGCTCAAGACCCAGAACATAAATCATCCCTTGGATACAGGTCGATTTGCCCATAGTGTTATCAGCCCAAAGGACATTCAGACCGTCGACAAAGCCAATATTCGCTCCATACCAGCCTTCTTCCGTAAGTGCCCGCAACCGCAACTGGCGTAGTTTAAACGTCATAGCAATGCCTCTCCACGCCAAACAGACTTGATATAGGATTCGGTCAGTTTCGGCGCGGCAGTTGAGAGGAAGTCGCGCTCTTCCTTCAGCACATCCTCGTCTTTTGCAATTGCCTCGGCAGCTTTCTCGCCTTCAGTGGTAAGGACCACCATCGAACCCTTGCTGACACTCACCAAACCCATAGAGTGGGCAAAGGCTACAGCGCGATTCAGCCACGGCTCGACTCTGACGGAGACATCGAGCGGGCGATAACGTCCCGCTATCAATCCAAGCGCCTCCTCGCGGCCTTCTTCCAATCTTACTGAATGAGCAAGAAACTGAAGCTTTTGGAAACTCGCCTTCTTACCCCGACTGAAATACACGCCAAGAAGAAGGATAGCGATTCCCCATGCCATCCTAAGGTCACCCGCGACGGGCTCGGGGCGAGCTGTGAAGGTGAAAGCAGAATCGTTGAGAATATCGAGAAACGTACTCTCGTTAAGCATCTGGGAAATCCAAGGGACATTGCATGATCCATTCGGAAACTGCGCCAAGTACGAGTTGGTCGACATTTTCCGGCGACAAGTTGGGAGCCGCGCCTTTTATGGCATCTTTAAGATTAGCGATTTCGGCATTCAAAATTCCACTGGGCGTCGAACCGCCGGCAGAGCCTGCGAATTCAAGCTGGCGTCTCCTGCTTGCGATCGCAGTAGAAAGCTTATCGTGTAGCTCTGGTGCTTCAGACCGCAGAGCATCCATCAGCGCAGATCCTTGCAGATGGTAGCGCGTTGCGTCCGAAACTGCAGCCGACAACCTGTCACCAGTTGTTCGCTTCGCCAGCTTCATCCGCGCGTT
The DNA here is from genome assembly GCA_900468805.1 of Hyphomicrobiales bacterium. Classification (GTDB taxonomy): domain Bacteria; phylum Pseudomonadota; class Alphaproteobacteria; order Rhizobiales; family Rhizobiaceae; genus Rhizobium. Next base: position 26,147 of record UEIF01000013.1, read on the forward strand.
CAACAGAAAATCCTGCGATCCTGCCGCCCAAGTGCTCATTTGCGGGCCTGTAGGCTCCGGAATGTCAAGTTTGATCATTGACAGTTGTGAAACATTCAGCGCGAGAGCGTCGGCCCCAAACACAGCCTGATCGTGGATCAACACCTCAAAATCCTGATCCAGGTAAGGCAGCGATTTCCCTCTCAATTCCAACGTCTTCTTAGAACAATGGAGATTCACATCTTTGCTGTCATGCAAAGGGCTCAATAAGACCCACCGCTTTACGGGTGCGCCAAGAAACAGTGTCGAGATGATTCTGTTATTCTTTTGGAGTTTTCCAAGATCCTTGGTGATCTTATCTTTCTGCTTCCTCGCCCTCTGCGAGACGCCCACCGGTTCCTCGACGGCGTAGCATTGATACGCGACACTTTCCTTATTGCAGTAGTAGTCGATACCTAGGTCACCCTTGTCCTTAGCCGGCACTTTGTGAACATTGAGCGCACCATGCCTGCAGTGTAGCAATCCTAGCGCAAAGATCTCCCAATCGTCCGGATTCCAGATTTTCGTATATGATGACAAAGCGTCCCCCAGTCGCATCCGTAGGGAATCTACACTAAGTAGCAATACACGCAATGTGCGAGTATAAAGCGCCAGTCACACGACCGATGGTTTCTCAGCGGGTGGTTAAAATCGGGCGGAAGGCGAACAAGCGGGCAGGAAAAACAATTCCCCTTACCTCAAATGACTCATTCACCGCGCAGTGGTTGGATCTCTGTGACAAGCACAGAGATGACGGTGGAGAGGGTTGCCGCCCTGGTGCTCTTGCCGCCAGCTTCCCCATCCACATCCCCCACCTACAACTTGCACCCCTTCGAAAGCGCCGCACTCTCCATCGCCGAAACCTTGCCCTTAGACACCGCGACCTCACCTTCCTTATCCCCACCGGCCACACTGCCGATCGGCACGCCGACCAGGAACACGCCGAAAGCATCGCCATTGGCAGCCGAGATCTGCTGCTTCGACAGGCCGTCGAGCTTCACCTTCTCCTTGCTGTGTTCGCTGGCGATCTGCGGACAGCTGAGATTGGTGTAGGCCTGCATCGGGATATCGGCCTGCACGATGGCGTCAGGTCTTTTCGCGCAGGACGTGAGCGCTGCGGCAAGCGCCGCGGCGAGAATGAGCTTTTTCATTAGATAACCCCAGTTAGCAGGCGATTCCTAGCATTGCCGCCCGCCTGGCGCGAGTAACGCGCAAGAACAACCACAGAAGAATTCTCAGGCGCGCCCGTTGGCCTGATATTGGCGAGGGCGATCTCCTCACCCATGATGGATGGAGAGCGGCGGCTTTGAGCGGGCAAAATCATTGCACCTGTCACCCCTCGACAGGATGCCTATCGCAAGCCCCCATGAGCGCGCGTGACCGCGCCTCCACCTAACCCTTTTGGATGAATTGCGAATCGGCTGCGGCGCGACGAAAGTGGATGCGCGGCGGTAGTAGGATTACTAGGACCGAAACCGATGCGGGGGGCTCGCCGAGTATTGAGTGGGAGCCCTTCATTTGTTTCCAGGCCGTGCTTTGAAAGCATGCGGATGGATGATCAATGCCGCTTCCGGCCGGAAGCGGACACCCCCATCATGAAGAGATAGCGAACTCTCCGGCCCGTTGGCCGCCTCCGCCGTGGGGCCTGTCAGCATCGCTGGCTATGGTCATGGTGATGTGGGGTGCGGCCATCGAACAGGGCCACTGTGCCGCGAGAAATCAGGACCGAAAGAGGCCGAAACCTCCTGATTTTGAGGCCAGTTACAAGGGCCGCCACTCAATACATATGCGAGCCCTTATACCTGCTCAGTCCGCCAAAAACGCGTTAGGCGCGTGAAATAATCATGGATGGGAGCAAGAGTCGCGTGAAAAGTGCGTGACACGCCGCTACGCCCCTATCCACCGGGGCGAAGGCATCGCACGAGAACGCAAAGGAAGCCGCCGAGGGGCATCGGCGGCTAACAGGAGAAAGTTGAAAAGGGTGCGCCGGGTCAGGGTCAGACACCCTTTTCGCGCTGAATTTTTCAGGGTCAGCGGGAAAGTATGTAGCAGAGAGCGGATCGGCTTCAATCGGACCAAAGTCCGATGCCCGACCCTTTGCTGCAAGGCGCACTTTCGGGAAGCGCTATTCATCCCATCGATACCGCCTCCAGCCTGGCGGGCCCGAGCGGGCTCCTGCCGCCAGCGCCTTGTGCAACGCCTCAAAAAGCAGTTAGCTGCGCCAGTTGGGTACGCTCATTCCTGCACGGCCGGATAGTATCGAGACGATGCCCGTGCTGAAACGCGCCCGCATTTCGAGGGAAGTCTCGTGCGCTGGTCCAGACCCTTAAGACTGCATCTCGGCGTTCTGGTCGTCGCATCGCTGCTGTGCACGTCGATGCCGATCATCTGGCTGGCCTTCAGCCGCGGCAGCGATGCTGCGGTCAGCGCCGGCGTGCAGCAGATGCGCGAGATGAGCCTGCGGCTGATCGAAGGATACCGCAATACGCTGCAGGGCGGCATGGAGGCGGTGGCGCTGGCATCGACCCTGCCGCAGCTCGCCTCCCCGCCGCCTCGGGATATCGAGGCAAAACAGGAATTCCTTCTGGAAGTTCTGCGAAACATCCCCAATGCCACGAGCATCTATACCGGCTATCCCGATGGCTCCTACCTGCAGGTCATCAACGCGCAGAGGCAGGATGTTCGCCGCACACTTGCCGCACCTGACGGGACGGCTTTCGCGATCAGGACGATCGCGGGGCGGGAAACTGCCGATGTCATCTCGACGCTTCGCTTTCTCGACAGCGAGGCAAGAGAGATCGGCGGGCGGGACATCGACTATGCATCCTTCGATCCGCGCCAGCGCCCCTGGTATCAGGCCGTCATTCAGGATGGCGCGCCGGTTTCCGTCGGCCCCTATGTCGCCGGAACCCTGCAGGTGCCGACGCTGACGATCGCGGCACCCATGCGGGGCAACGGCCGGGTGGTCGTCGGCATCAACATCCATCTTCAGACCGTCAGCGCCCTCCTGAATGCGCAGGGGATTTCGCCGCGTGCGCGCGCCTACATCATCGATGCCGGCGATGATCTCGTCGCCCATTCCGACCCCGATATCATGAGCAGGATCATCGCAATATGGTCGAGAGCATCGGGCGCGTTCGATGCGACGGCCAACGGCTTCGACACCAGCGTCGAAACCGTGGCGAGGCTCAGGCGCGATCCCGCCTTTGCCAATGGCGGCCTGGCGCGGATCGAGCTCGACGGCGAACGCCAGCTCGTGCAGATCGCCCCCGTCGGCGTCTCCGGTCTCTTCAAGGGAAGTGTGGCGGCCATCGTCGTGCCGATGGAGGACCTGGTGGCGGAGGCAAACCGCCTGCTCGTGCGCAATCTGCTGATTGCCGCCGCCTTCGTCATCGCGGGTGTGGCCGCATCCGTGCTGCTGTCGCGCATGGTCAGCCGCTCTCTCTATCGCCTCGCCGACGAGGCGCGCAGGATCGGCGATCTCGATGTCAGCGAGAAAGCCGTCTCGCATTCCTGGATATCGGAGATCAACACGCTGGCGAGCGCGCTGGCCGCCAGCCGCCATGCCATCAGCCAGTTTGCCCTCTATGTCCCGCGCGAAGTCGTCCGGCGCATCGTCAGTCCCGAGGGCCGAGCGGTCGTCAAGGCGACGCGGCAGGATGTGACCGCGCTCTTCACCGACATCAGGGACTTCACCACCATATCCGAGCGGAATTCACCCGAAGACGTGGTCGATACGCTATCGGCCTATTTCGAACTCCTGAACACCATCGCCGAGCGCAATGGCGGCACCGTCGTGCAATATCTCGGCGACTCCATCTTCGTCATGTGGAACGCGCCCGTGCAGGATGACAGCCATGCCGAACACGGCTGCCGCTGCGCACTCGCCATGAAAGCGGCGATCGACACCCTGAACGAGGAGAACCGCCGGAACGGCCGCCCCGAACTCTTCACCCGTTTCGGCCTCCACACCGGCCCCGCCGTCGTCGGCAGCTTCGGCGCAATCTCGCGCCAGCAGTACACGGCCATGGGCGATACGATCAACGTGGCGTCACGGCTGGAAGGGCTGAACAAGGACTTCGGCACGTCGATCCTGGTGAGTGCGGCTATTCATGACGCGGTGGGAGATCGCTTCGAGTTTCGGCCGCTGGGTCTGTCGCAGGTCAAGGGGCGCGCCGAGAGGGTGGATCTGTGGGAGCTGGTCGGGGAGAGTGGATCGCCGTAACGACCAGAGAATGAAACCGCAACGCCGACTGGAAATGCTTCGGCTTCCTCAACGGCTTCGTTTGGCACGCCCCTCGCCTGCAGCACCACCTTCCCCCATCCCTCACTTGATGACGGAGGGTGGAGTGAGCGGCGAATTCCTCCACCCGGCCTTACGAGCGAGATTGACAGGTATTTGGCCCGATAAGGCGCCCGACGAGCAGCCCCGCCAAAGCCAGAAGATAGACAACCAACACGGCTACTGTTTCCAGAGCCAATGGCAGGAACAGGAAGCCGTCCCCAGGCCCCTCCTCTTCATCTGACGCGAGATGTGGCGATCCCACGAGATCGAACATGAAACCGGACGCCAGCACCCACAGAAATGCCAATATATGCAGCACCCACCTATACCGCTTGGATGAACGCCCGGCAAAATGAGCCCAGAGGGGCACCACGATATTCACAACGAAAAAGATCGGCAGCGCGATGAGTGGAGGCACTATTGTTGGGTAAGGAAGGGTCATAGTCCATAAAGCTTCACCTACGCGCCTATCTCAATACATCGGCCGGATGACGCCGCCATTGTCGCATACGGGGTCATTCATGCACTCCGCGTCTCGTCACTGCCACCACTTGGCTTTTTCAAGGACGACTTTCCGCAGCACGTTCCGATTGTCGTGCGCCTGGATCTCAATGGTTTTGCCTTTGTTTCCTTTTTTCATCTCGGCACAAATTGCAAACATCGCCGAAAGCGTTGGATCGAGACCGGGACTCGACATTCCAAGTATGCGCGCAGCATTCATTGCCGATTCTGTCGTCATGTTGAAACCGCATGCCGATTTCGTCATGGCATGAAAGGTGATTGCCGCTGCGGCTGTGCGATCGTCAGCCTGGGCGTGGCTCGCGGCAGAAAAAACAAGCACGAAAGCGCCTAAAATCCGCAGGTTCAATACACCATCCCCTCCAGTATAATCTCTGGCGCAGTAAGCCGGCGAACCCCACTCACCCCCGCCTCAAACAAGCTTCTTCGCCTCTGTCTTCGTATGCTCGTGATACTTGTTCTCCCGCGCCTTTCCGAACAGCTTCAGGCTCTCCAGATGCTCGCGCTGGGCGCGGTAGAAATCATTGAGGAACAGCATCTCCTGGCCGGGCTTCACGGCATCCTCATAGCGGATCCTTCTCGTAATCGTGCGCACGATCTTGATGATCTCTTCGGTGTGCGGCTTCTTCGTCGTATCGCGAAGCACGTCCTCCAGCGTCTGCAACTCGTATTTGCCGTAGATATCGAGATGCTCGGGCAGGAATTCGAATGCGGGCTGCGACGAAGCCTTGGCAGGAGACGACAGCGCGAGATCCGACAGCAGCACGGAGCGCGGATTGTCGACCACCAGTGTGCCGGCGATCATGTCGCCGATGCGCTGCCGGCGGCGGTTGGCGAGCGGAACGATCACCACCACCAGGAGCCAAACGGCCGTCAATCCACCTTCCAGCCCTGACTGTGCGCCGATCGTGCCCAGAAGGCCCATCGGAGCGAAGATCTCCACCTCTTTCATCAGGTTGCGTGCGGTCACCTGATGCGGCGTCAGGCGTCGGCCATCGACATTGATGACGCGAATGCCGGTGATTTTCTTTCCGAGCGTGCGCCCGTTCCAGATCAGCTCCGAGAGCACGTAATAGGGGGTCCGCAGCAGAAAGCCCATCAGGGTGATCAGAACCGTCATGGCGCTAAAGGGCAAGGCCCCCGTGAAGACGACGGCAAGCGCGATAATGACGAAAAGCAGGGTCGTGAAGATGATATCGAGTATCTGCGCGCCCAAACGGGCCCCGATCGAGGCAATCGCGAAACTGATCGGCACGCCCTCCGGCGGGATGAACTGCATGACGCGCTTGCCGTCTGTCATCGTCTGGTCCGGCTGCTTCATCTGACAGCTCCACGCGAAGCCTTGCCCTCGCGTCCTGCAAGCGAGAGCCATGCGACCCAGAAGACACCCATGCCCCAGCCGATGGCGATCCGCCAGACAGGTTCCTGGACGAGCTGGCGCAGGAAGCCTTCGATAAAGGCTGCCACGACCAGCATCAGGGCCGCGAGGATCGCGAGCTTGACGGCATCATGCCCCTGGTGGCGCAGAGCCTCTTTGCGGGTTCGCGCGCCCGGAAGAAGAACGGCAAGCCCGAGCCCTGCCCCGCCGGCGCAGGCAATGGAGATCGCCGCAAGCTCGGTGACGCCGTGAATGGAAAGCCAGGCGAAGGCGTCGTAGCCCAGCCCTTTCTGCCGGAACATCACGAAGAAGGCGCCGAGCATCAGGCCATTGTAGAAGGTCAGAATGAAGCTAGGCACCGATGCGAAGACGCCAAGCGCAAAGATCATTACGGCGATCCCCGTATTGTGGGAAAAGAGATAGGCCGAAAAGGCCGCGAGCCCATCGCTCTCGTGCCGCTCATTGCCGTAGATCGTCGAGCGCAGGTAATCGGCCGACGCATCCGGCGTGCGCTGATTGGCGAGCTCCGACGGCACGAACGTATAGAACCAGCTCGGATCGCTGCTGCAGAGCCTGTATCCGGCAAGAGCGCCGAGAACGAGCGCCAGGAAGCCGATGAAGAGAGGCAGGGCCGAGCGGCGCACCGCCTGCGGAATGCCCTTGAGCAGCAGGCGGCTCATCAGCCCGCCAAGGCTTTCCTGCGGCGCATAGACGACGAGATAGGCGCGCGCGCAAAGGCTTTCCAGATAGGCGATCAGCGCCCGGTCGAGCGAAATATCGCGCGCGACGCTGAGCGAATTCATCGCCTGCCGGTAGCCGGCCGCGAGGTCTCGCACCTCGTTATAGCTGAGTGCTGCAGCCCCGCCCTTCTCAGCCCGGCTCACCAGTTGGTCCAGCTGGCGCCAGTGCGCCTCGCGCTCCAGCCGGAAGCGGGCCGAGCGCAGGAGGTCGTTCTGCACCCCGCCGGCATGGAGCGTCGCGCCACTGTCCATCCTGGGGTCGATGCGCAGATCCGTCATATCATCTCGCGGGATTTGATTTCGATGTAGCGGGCAATGAGATCCGATGTCAGCGCCTCGGGCGTGCTGTCGAGGCAGAGCACGCCGAGACGCGAAAGCTTCTCCATCACGGCTCGCCGCTCCTGCACGATCTGGCGCGCCGCGACCGAGCGGGCGATGGCATCGAGCGTCGTCTCCTCCGGCTCCGTCAGCTTTGCCAGCATCGGATCGCGCAAGGCGACGTAAACGATGAAATGATGCCGGGCGAGCACCTGGATGTTCTCGATCATCAGCTCTGCCGTGATGCTGTCGACGAAATCGGAGAATATCACGATCAGCGAGCGCCGCTTCAGCCGGCCCGACAGATGCGTCAGCCCTAGCGTATGGTTGGTTTCCTGCGTTTCGTAGCGCAACTCGGCGCAGACCGTCTGCAGCCGTGCAAAGGCGGTGCGTCCGGGCAAGACCGGCACGAAGAGGCGCGGACGGCTGTCGAAACTGTAGAAACCGACGAGATCGCCGGCGAGCCCTCCCGCCCAGCACATGGCGAGCGCCGCATTGATGGCGCGGTCGAGCTTGGTGAAGCCGCCGAGCTGTTCGGCCATCAGCCGCCCGGAATCGACGCAGAGGATGATCTGGTGGTTTTTCTCCGCCCGCATCTCGCGCACCACGAGATTGCGCATGCGCGCCGAACGCTTCCAGTCGATGCTGCGCGGATCCATACCGCCTACGAATTCCCGCAATTGGTGGAATTCGGAGCCCTCGCCGCGCAGCCGCAGATCCTTCTGGCCGGCTTCGAGCGGCAGGATCTGCGTCTTGACCGCGCCTGACAGCACCGGCGAGATATCGGGAATGACGGAGATCGCGCGCGCCACCGGCAGGCGCACGATCCTGTCGATGAGCTTCAGCCGTGATGGCCATTTCAGCCAGAGCTCACGCACCGAAAATTGTCCGCGCCGGGTCAGCTGCAGATCGAAGGATGCCTTCACCGGCCCGGATGAGGCGCGCTCCATCCGACGCTCACCGATAACAAGCTCCGGCGCGGCATCAAGCCTGAGATCGATCCCCTCGGGCAGCTTGCCCTTCTGACTGTTGATGACGATTGTGAAAGGGGCCGCGTAGCCGACAAAACCCTGCGGCGGCAGATCGACATCGACAGTCATCCGGCCCGACAGCGCCGAGAAGACGAGATCGCACGCCGTGACGACCGCCAGAGCCACCCACAGGAAGACGAGCGCCATGTTCATGTCGCGCCACCACACGCTGACGATGACCGTCAGCGCCGCCATGGCAAGAACAAGGGCGATCAGGTGCGAAGACGGCCGCATCTATCGGGGCGCATCCACGCGGTTCCGTAGGCTGCGCAGCACATCGTCTGGCGTGCGCCCGTCGATCTCTGCCGAAGGCGACAGCACGATGCGGTGGCGCAAAGCCGGCGTCAGCAGCGCCTGCACATCGTCAGGCAAACCGTAATCGCGCCCTTCGAAAGCAGCCCGCACGCGCACGGCGGCGGCCACGGCATCGGCGGCACGCGTGGAGGCGCCATAGAGAATATCGGGATCGGAGCGCGTGGAGCGCACGAGATCGACGATATAGGTGAGGATCGACTTGTCCAGATGGATCGCATCGATCAGCGCCCGGCCCGCAGCAAGCGCCTCGCTGGTCACCAGCGGCCGGATACCGGCTTTGCTGATATCGGCCTTCAGCGCCTGGTCGGCATGGCGCGACAGGATCGAGATCTCTGTCTCTCGGTCGGGAAAATCGACCACAAGCTTGAACAGGAAGCGGTCGAGCTGCGCCTCGGGCAACGGATACGTGCCCTGCTGCTCGATCGGGTTTTGCGTCGCGAGCACGAAGAAGTCAGGCCCGAGCGAATAATCGACCCCGTCAAGCGTCACCATCCGCTCGTTCATCGCCTGCAGCAGCGCCGATTGCGTCTTCGGCGGCGCGCGGTTGATTTCGTCGGCGAGAAGAATGTCGGTAAAGACCGGCCCCTTGGTGAGGTGGAACTGGTTCGTCTGGAAATTGAAGAGATTGACGCCCAGCACATCGCCTGGCATCAGGTCCGGCGTGAACTGGATGCGCCGGTAATCGAGCGCCATGGCGGCTGAAACCGAACGGGCGAGCAGCGTCTTTGCCGTGCCGGGAGGACCCTCGACAAGGCAGTGCCCGCCCGAGAATATCGAGATCAGGACGAGATCGATGATCGCATCCTGTCCCTGCACCGCCTTGCCGATCTCTCCACGAACCGCGGCGATGAGATTGCGAAATTCACCTAGATCCAAAGTCGATGCTCCCTAGCGATTTCCTGAATGTCTCGAGATTGCGGTGCAGATCCGCAGGTTTCATCAAATGCCCGCGGTCAATCAGCGCCTGAGCCGACGAATGCAGCGCCTGCGCCGCCTCGTGATCGCGGCGCGCCAGGCGTTTGAACAGCCGATCTATGCCCGCCTCGTTTCCGGCTCCGGGGCCGAAGATCAACTGCGCCTTGTCCGCAAGCAGATGGAGCACGAACTGCGACACCATCCGCCCGTCATTGCCCGACAGGCGAAGCAGCCTTGCGGTGGCCTCGATCGCCGCAGACTTAGACAGATCGATATTCCCGGACGCATCCTTGAGCGGCGGACCGAAACGCCAAAACCCGCGCCAGAAGCAGATCGCCACGACGATGAACAGGGTTCCCCAGATGACAGAGAGCGGATAGGCGAAGAAGCGTTTGAGATCGGAGCCGGAGCGCTCGTAGGTGCGGCCTTCGTCTTGAGGCGTCACCTCATCGAGCGGGGCGCCAGATGTGTCCAGATAAACCGGACGTGTCTCACTGGCGGAACGCAGCTGCTTAATAAGGGATGTGGCAAACGCAGCGTTTTCGGCGAGCGCCAGCCCGTGATTATTCAGCAGATCGGGATCCGACAATAGATAGACGCTATGAAAATTTTCGCATTGAACGAGCAGCGCGCCCGTCTGCGTACCCGCGAGTTCCTTGCAAGCGCTTGGCAAGCTTGCCAAATCGAAAGTTTGCGCCTGATACAATGCGATCTTGACAGGGTGTCCCTCTCTCATGCCCGGATGCGCTTCCGCAAAACCTGGCCCATTCCGAGTGAGACGTAAATTTACGGGAGCAATCCAGTGAAGATCGCCGTTGATATCGTCGAGCGGGTGCAGCCCCGATTGTTGGGCAATTCCATCCTTCGCCACGCTGCCGCGCCATTTTGGCATTATTATCAGCGTCGGCAATGCGTAACGCATTGACTCGCGAACCCAGCCCTCCAGACTGTGGATTGCCGTTTCTTCGTCCATCGTCTCGTCGTCTTTCGGGCCCGCGTTGAAGCCCTCGGAAATCGGCAGGGGAAGGATGCGAAGCGAGACTTCCGAACCCGCCCTCGTGACATGCGGATCGGAGCGGATGACGGGAATGCCCTTGGCTTCCAGCCACACCTGCAGACCCTTGTTGCCGAGCGGCGAGTGATCGAAATCATCGTTGCGCGACAGCCCGAAAAGCGCCAGCGCCGCGAGCCCGACCAACAGAACGAGGATCAGAATGGGCCCCGAATTACGCATGGCCGAGCCTGCCTGCCGACAGCAAACTGCGCGCGACGTTCAGAAGCGCGCCGAAATGGCTTTCCGCGACCGCGCGGCCGCCATAATGGACGAGCTCCGCCTCGGAGAGCAGATATTCCAGCCGCTCACGATCGGGCATGGTCTCCGGCAGGCGGGCGAACAAGGCCCGTTCCGTATCCGAGCGGAAAAGCCGCGTTCCCGTCACGTCGGCCGCGTGCAGCAGGCAATGCCGAAGCAAGAGCACCAGCGCCTGCCGGCGATCGGCCATGGCGGCAATCCGCTGCAGGAAATCGACAGGCTTCTCCTCGCGCTCGGAACCAGAGGTGCGCCAGCTCTCCGGCGCCTCCCCATGCCGCTTCTTCACATCGCGCGGTGCGGACGACAAGAGCACACCGCCATTGCCGAAGCGCATCGCCAGACCGATGATGACAAGAAGAGCGACAAGCACCAGCACGACCGCCACGGGACCGCTAATGGCCGACTCCTCCAGCGGGGAAAACGAACGATTGTCGCGCGAAAGGGTCGCGTTCGGCTCGGCCTTGGGCTTCACCTGATCATCGCGATAGGTGAGCTTGCAGCGCACGCCATTCAGCGCGCATTGCGCGGCATATTCGCTGCCGACCATGCTGGGAGGCTGAGCGCCCTCACCGCTTGGCTGACCGCTGCTGTCCTGCGCCAGCGCAGGGGAAAATTGGGCCGAGGCGGCCAGCGATAGAGCCACCAGCAGGCCGGCGTGACGGAGGATGCGGCTCAGGCAAAAACCTCCGCTCTCATCTCGGGACGCAGCGGATCCGGCCCGAACTTGTTCGGACCCTCCGTGCCCTTGAGCACGGTAATAACGAGGCCCGCGAGGCCCGCAACAACATTGAGGTAGGGAATGAAGTTTGCGATAAAAATCGCGAGATACCACCAGCCCGAGATGTTGCGATCATGGAAACGGCGAACCGTGAGGGACATCTGCGGCAACAGCATTGCGAGAACAAACAGTCCGGCGATGACCCCGATGGCAATGAGCAGTGACGAAGGTCCATCCTGACCACCGGAACCGGCGGTCAAAGCAGCCAAAATTCCAAGTCCGATCAGCACCAGCCAGTAGAACAGCTGAAACCACCAGCACTCCGAGCGGGAGGCCCGACCCGAGAAAGTCGCATATTTTTGCGTCAGAACCGTCCGAACAGCTTCGGTAAACCCCATAAAAATGCCCCCATTTCTGCTTGCCGCAAGCGTGGTGACCTCTCACCATCGCCTTGGAATGACAGTTATTTCGAATGAGAAACAGCTACGATTCAAACGCAGAATTGCAATAAATCAGTCGTATCCGTCACTATTCAAAAATTAAAACGCTTTTGCGTTCAATTTCTTCACTGGAATTAGGCATTCGCTTCCATCGGAAGCGGGCCGCCGCGCCAACTGCCTGTCCCGCCCCTGCACAAGGAAAACAGAGTTAAGATGGCAATAGCGCAGCCAGCAAACCCGACATCGGCGATGGCGATACCTTAGGCAAAAACCTCGGCTCTTACTTCCGGACGCAGCGGATCCGGGCCGAACTTGTTCGGGCCGACAGTGCCCGGAAGCACGCTGATCACGAAAATGGCGATGCCTGAAATCACATTGACATAGGGAATGAAGCCCAGGACCACCAGCCCGAGATACCACCAGCCGGACATGTTACGATCATGGAAGCGGCGAACAATCAGCGCCAGCGTCGGAATAATCGTTGCAAGTATGAGCAGACCCCCGATCACACCGATGGCAATGATCGATGACGACGCCCCATTCTCGACCCCACCGGAGGCGGCTGTGATGCCGATGCCGACAATGATGAGCACCGTCATCACCAGGATATAGAATAGATAGTACCACCAATATTCCGAGCGGGAGGCCCGACCGGAGAAGGTTGCATATTTCTCTCTCAGAACTGTGCGAACAGCTTCAGTAAACCCCATTGAAATGCCCCCATTTCTGCTTGCCGCAAGCGCGGTGACGACTCACCATCGCCCTGGAACGACGGTCGTTTCGAATGAGAAAACAGCTACAATTCAAACGCAGAAATTGCAATAAGCGACGTGCATCGGTCTCGCCATTTGAAAAAGCAACGATCACGCGTTGAGTTTTTTTCATCATAGGACCCGGCGTCAGGCATCCCATCCTGTCAAGGACGGAAGCAATGATTGCATGGGGCGCACTGCACCGGGCAGGGCTCACAAGGTCGAAAAAGAAGGACGGCCAGCGTGATCTCGCGGCAGCGACGTGACGTCAATCGGTCGCCCGACCCCGTTCTAAAGATAACGGCAGTCGCGTCCTCCGGCGCTTGTGGCAGATCGAAGACAATTCGTCCAATCCAAATCGCGTTGCCTGGCATCGCGCGATTGCAGACACCCGAGAAGATAGTATCGCTTCAAGGGGACATGCGCGCCGGCTCTTAAAGCCTGTCGCGCAAACTGCGCGGCGGTTTTGCGGTGGCGCGAAACAAAGGCTGAAAGCGTGGCCACAGTACCTGAAACATCACGACACGTTTAGCCGACCACTCCGCATCGCGACAGAATATCGTCGACAACGGAGGCGAGCGGCTGGGTAGCGTCAATGGTCGTCGCATTCCCGGGATTGTCTTCTTTCGTCGCATGCAGTCGAAGAACCACGTCCCGTTCGGCCGGTTTCCCGCCGAACTCGTCTTCCGGTCTGCTGGCAAGCCGGTTCTTCAACGTCTCCAGGTCGACATCGAGGACGAAAACTCCGTCAAACAAGTCGATAAAGTGATGAGAATTCCTTGAGCCGCCGCAGAAGAAGGAGACCGGATGGCTTTTATCGGCCGCCAGCGACCTGACCCTGCCGACATCCCAAAGGTGGTGCTTGTGCGCAAAGGTCACGTCCAGAATGTTCTGCTCCAGCGCAGCACGATCCAGCGGTTCGCCCGTCTGCGGATCGCCTTTGTAAGCCAGCGCACGGTCGCCGTGGATAGCGTTGTAACCGCGCCGCTGCAATTCGGTGGCGACTGTGGTCTTGCCGGTCCCGGAAACGCCTTCGATCAGATAGTTCCTGACACCCATTTCGCTCTCGTTCGATCCACCGGACGCTCTCGGCAATCGCCAAATACCCTTGGGGCCAAGCACTCTCGGGTCAACTACCCCTACGGCCTTGAGCAGAATTGTAATGGATTTCCGACGCTTCAATTCCAGCGGTTTGCCAAGATCGACCGTCCAGAAACTGCGTGGGAACCGGCGGCCTAACCCGTCCCGCAATCGAGCTGCCGGAAGCACGGGAAAAACGGAGGAAGATGCCGAGAGACGTTGGTGGCTTTTTTGCGGAAGAAGTTGAAAAGGGTGCTCGGGGCCAGGAAGAGACACCCTTTTCGTGCTGATTCTGGAGGCATCAGCGGAACAGAAATTAGCGGGCGGATCGTGGACTTCAATCGGACTAAAGTCCCAACCTCCCCGCCATTGTCGAACGATGTTTCAAGCCCGGCTTCTCACCGGTCGCCCGGTCGTCTGCACCTGCTCGCATTCAATGAGCTCGCCGCTGTCGCGGAGTTGCAGGATCCCGAGCTGGACGACTTTGATCAGATCCGCCATCCGCTCGCCGCGGCTATTCTGGTACTCGTCCAGGGTAGGCGTACTGAGCGTGACATCGGTCAGCCCGGAAATGCGGTTGTCTTTCACTGCTTTGGCGCCGAGCGCCCAAATCCGGGCAAACAGCACCCGGTCTGATTCCGTGTTTGACATGATAATCCACTAGCTGGTCCCCGACCGTTAAATCCGGCGGGAGAAAGGTGACGCCGCCGTTGCTGCAGATGTGCGGCGGACGTCGTTTTTGTCGAGGATGGGCCTACGCGGCTCAAGCCGCATACGGACCCGGTCAGTTGATGATCTGGATCACCTTTCGCGACGACGGTTCGACGATGACGCGCTCGTTGTTGACGATTGCATATGAATATTTCGAATTTTCCGGAACCGGTGTCACGACGACAGTTTGCGGAAGCGGCTGACCGACGACGACCTTCTCCTTGACCACGACGCGGGTCGACGGTGCAGGTGCCTCACGGACATAGGTGACGACCTTTTCCGGCGGTGGATCGATCACCGTGCCGACAATGGCACCGGCAACACCACCGACGGCAGCACCAACAGGCCCGCCGACGATCGCGCCGGTGACTGCGCCGCCTGCAGCGCCGTTAACCGTCGAAGACTGCGCGAACGCAACGCCCGACATCAGGGCCGCGGCCGCGGCTGCACCTACGATAAGTTTGTAAAGCATGTGATCCTCCTTTTGTTCAAGCGGCCTTTTTGACCGCTGCTGAACCAACGGCAGGAATCCTTCGCTGTTCCCGCCATGCGACCTCAGTCCGGGGGTGACCCAGACTAAGGTCGGAGGTTGCGAGGGGCGCTCTGAGATGGCGATATCTGGGAGTTGGTTGGGGTGGCGGCGCAACGAAAGGGAGCCCAAAATGAATCCCGCCCCACAGGCTGAGGGAAGCGAAACCGATTTCGAAGCAATCGACACCACCCCTCAGACTTCCACCGCCCATAGCGACAGCTGGACCGGCGGGTCCTCCAAAGTGGCGCGAACGTCTCAAGCGCTTTCAGGGAGCGTGTCCCCAGCTTTTGCCCTCATTGACTGAGCGATATCGCGATCAATCGCAAACAATGCCGTAATTGACGCGATATTCTTCCAAGGGCTCTTTCGGACCGGCCATGTCTGCCATCCTCTGACGCCGAAGGCCGCCAGCATGGCAGCCATTATCACGTTAGTTTAGCGCCCCTACCAGCGGCGGTTCGTATCGAACTCTTCGCGCTCAAAGTCCGTCATCTGACGGTAAGCCCACCTGCCGTCGATGACCTTGCGCATGACGGGACCGGTGATCGGCATCTTTGTGTTGATGTCGGTAACATCGCGGGAAACGCGGGCGAATGCCCAGTCGTCCTCGTATCCGCCGTTCCGATACATCATCCAGAAACGCTTAAGCGCAGCGGATATGGAATTAATAATATCTTTGGCTGTTTCACCAGCAGTATGTGATCGCATTCAAATCTCCCCAGCAACTTGGGGATGATGCAAATCGCGGCGAAAGACAATCGCGACTTCTTAGGGTGAGGTAGCAGGATACGGACTTTTATTGGTATTTAGTTAATCGGAGCCCACCGCCCAATATCTGAGCGATTCATTTTGCCGATTGAAGACACACGCTCTGCGATCGGTTTACTCGGCATTCGAAACTTCCCGGAAACCAGTGATCCAGAGATGCAGGATGATGGCGCGCATTCCGACACTCTCGATATCTTCGATCAGGTTGCACATTTGCAACCTCATGAAAAACTCTCCTATTCAGCGAATAATTCCCGTTCCAACCTCGACCCCCTCAGTGTAGACACATTCCGTTGAGGCTGCGGGGTTAAGATGGCGAAGAAGGTCGAGATTCGAGCGCTGACGGGATTCCGTGGCGTTGCTGCACTTATTGTTGCCTTGTACCATTTTTCTCGCGGATTTGGGAGTGAACCGATATTCTCGGTCGGGCCGGGCTACATAGCGGTCGACGCTTTCTTCGTACTTAGCGGATATGTGCTTGCTTATAACTACGCTTCGACATTTTCAGCGGGCTTCGATAAAGCGGAATACTGGGGGTTCCTAATAAAGCGTGTCTGCCGCGTATATCCAGCCTACCTCGCGATACTCATCCTTGCCGCAGTAAAGCTCAATCTGAACCTTGGCGGCGGCGAGCCGGTTACGCTCGGCGTCTGGGACGCATTCTGCAACATTTTCATGCTAACGGGATGGGGCTTACACGCGACGCCGATTATGGGCGTTTCCTGGTCTGTCAGTGCAGAACTGTTCTGCTACATCTTTTTCCCGCTCATCGCGATGCTGGCGGCGCAGCATACGGTGATGCTCGGTTTTGTTGCATTTGCTGCCTTTGCTGCGATCGCGGGCATGTCTAATCTCGGCTTAGGTGTCGAAGGGCCGATGGACATTGTCTCTTCAGACCACTCCTTCTCATTGGCGAGAGCGGTTTGTGGCTTCATTCTCGGCGTGATCGGCTATTCACTTTCTGAAAGGGCGGGCGCGGGTCGCTTGCGGATGGCTAACTATGTGCTTCCGGTCGCCACCTTGGCGCTCTGCGTGAGTTGGTTTTTGGATAGCAGCGATCTCATTACCTATCTGGCCGTTGTATTGGTAGTGTGGTTGATTGCGCAAGGTTCGAGAGTAGGAGAAGGCTTGTTTGGCAATGGGCCGGTTTACGTCCTGGGCCAGATCTCCTACTCGCTCTATCTGATCCATCCACTCCTGGTCTCCATCTTCACCAAACTCACGAAGCGTCTGACCCCAGCGCTCGGTTTTGAGGCAAGTTTTGCACTGACGTTGTCTGCTTACCTCGTGTTGGCGATTGGGCTTTCCTACGGCTCTTGGCTGGTCTTCGAAAAATGGGGGCAGCGGGCGATGCTGAGAATGTTCTCCACGAAAGGACGCGCCACTGTTTGAGGAGCGCCTTACGGCACCGCCCGATCATCATCATCTGATGTGGTTCCGTTGGACATGATGGGATGCTCTCGGTTTTCGGCAGACGGCAGCCGCTGTCGATGAGTTTCGCCGCTACAGAACGACAGCTCGTTTGTTCTTGCAGTATTGCCACGAATGCAATCGAGGAGAGGGAGAGAGAGAGCAGGTTTAAAGCGGGTTGCATATTTTTTCGCAGCTGCGTGCGTTATCGGATCTTTGACATCCTTGATCAGCGGCTGTGCCTTTCCGTATCCCGCGGTCTGATCAAAATGCCATGACTCTCAACATCTTGTCGTAGACGGAGAGTTCAGATGCGGAGGGCCTAATCTCCCTCCCACTCCAGCACAAGTGGCGATTCTTAAACAGCGTCCGGTCGCAGATCCCTGAGCAAGTTTAAATCCGTGAAGCGCCCCGGCAGGCCCCATCACCCCATCATCAAGTGATGGGCATCCAACGCCCGCCCCCGCCAGCGAAAACCACCCAAACTTACACGACATCAACGAGCACCCGCCCCTCACGACAGCGCAAATATCCTCACCTCACGCGCGATCCCCTGAAGCTCCTCCATCCGCGACACCGAGGTGATGCCGCTGTCCCGCAATATTTCCGAAACCTGCTCGTTGCCGACAACGGCCTCCGTCGTCAGGATCACCTGCGGTTCGGCAAGTCCCTGGACGCGGGAGGCGATATTGACGGTCTGGCCGAAATAGTCCTGCCGGTCGTTCATGCTGACGGCAAGGCATGGTCCCTCATGGATGCCGATCTTGAGGAGGAGATCCTCGCTGCCGCGTTCGGCGTTCAGCCGCAGCATTGCTTCGCGCATCCGGAGCGCCGCCGACACCGCCCGGTCCGGGCTCGGGAAGGTCGCCATCACGGCGTCGCCGATGGTCTTGACCACCGCCCCGGCCTCGGTGGCGACGATCTCGTGCAGGACCCGGAAATGCGTGCGCACCAGATCGAAAGCAGCGAGATCTCCGACGCGCTCGTAAAGAGCGGTCGAGCCCCTGAGATCGGTGAAGAGGAAGGTCAGGCTGGTGATCTTCAGCCGCTGGTCGACATCGAGCGTGTCGGTGCGGTAGATGTCCCGGAAGCTCTGGTTCGTCAGCAGCCGCTTGGCCGTCAGGAACGGTCGCCTGTGGCCGAGGATATCGTGCAGCTCATCGCCGGCGATGCAGACATTCGGCAGCACGCGGCGATCGGTATGGTTTTCCAGCGTCAGCCGCAGCAGGCCGGGGCGAAGCGTCAGCGTTTCGTTCGGTGCATGGCCCTGGCTGAGGACCATCGACAGGGTCTGGCGCTCCTCGGTCGGCTCGCCCTGCACATCGATGAATTGCGCCGAATGCGTCACCGCATCGAAGATGATGACGAATTGCGCCGGCAACTGCAGCGAGACGAAAGCCTTCTCGCCGGGATCCAGCTCGATCATTTCAAGCTGAATGCGCGAAAACCGCGCCTCGAGATCATCGGGCAGATCGACGCCGGAGCTGAAAAAGACCTGCCGGTAATATTCGAGCGAGGACAGCCGGTCGGGATCGTGGCCGGCAATCCTGCGCACGCGCGGGCTGACGGTGAAGGTGACCTCGACCATCTCGTCGAGCGTCGGCTCGTATCCGGCCGCACACAGCGCGCAATGATAGGCCTCCCGGTCGACTGCTTTCAGGCTGGCGCCGGTGTCGAGCACGCCGCCGCATCCCGGGCAGAGCACATTCCAGGTCATCTCGAAGGCACCGATGCGGGCTGCATGCAAAAACGCCGCGATGACCTTCTCCTCGTCGAGATGATGCGCCTTGGCGAAGGCCAGCGCATTGATGCGGTTGAGTTCGCGATCCGAACCACGCCTGACCGCATTTTCGATGCACTCGACCGCCTGCGGGTCGGCCGCCTGTCGCAGGGCTGTAAAAAGCACGTCCACTTCGCTCATCAGACAGGTCTCCGTGCACGGAACGCCACGGATGATAACGCCGCCGGCAGGGCGGAATTATATCACGGAATCTCATGATAGAAATCGGAACGCCTGGATGCGGCGCGGCGCCGTATCGGTCGCTTCGGAGCGTGCTGAACTGATCCTTTGTCGATCGGGAACGCGTGCCTGATCGGCAACAATTATGCCGATTTTTTTCAAGGTGGAGTTGATATCAGTCACTCGCCGTACAATTGATACGGCAATATCAGGGGCACTTTATTGGCCGGCTTGTTGGTTGCTGGGCACCCGATCCGGGAGGGATGATGCGGAAACTCAAGCTTCCACAGGCTGTAAGCCTTGCGATCTGGCTGGTCCTCGTTCCGGCGCTCCTCTTCGGCCTCGGAATATGGCAGGCAGAACGCGCCGCCGAGACTCTGGCACAGTCGCAGGAATCGTCGGAAGGGCTCAAGACGACACTCGCTCAGCGGCAGCAGCCACTCCCGACTTGATCACGCCGGACCCAAAAAGAGGATAACAAAAAATTGCAGCAGCGAAAGTTACTTAGGATCGCATCTACCCTCGCGGTCGTCGCATCCCTGTGGTGCGCGCCTTCCCTGCAGGCGCAGGAGCCGGCGGGCGGTGTGACATGGTCCAAGGATCCGGCCAGCCACTGCGAATTCGTGTCTCCCGTGTCCCTGACGACAGGTCCAACATACTGGACCGGCGCGTGTCCTGATAACAAGGCGTCCGGACCTGGAATGCTGCGACGCCGCGACGGCGATCGCGTCGGACCCGCTTTTTATGGGGACATGCAGGCCGGAATGCCCGTCATCGGCGTGATCGACGACGAAGGCTATCGTGTCGGCCAGTTCAAGAATGGCGATATCGGCGGCGATGCGGAACTGGAACCGCAGGTCAGGCTCGACGCTTTCCGCGCAGCCGCAAAGGCAGCCCGGGAAGTCGCCGCGCTATATGCCAAACAGGGGAATGCAGCCTCGTCCCGCCACTACGAAACCGTTGCGCAGCAACTGGATATGCAGATCGAATGACGGTCCGGTGCGTCGGTTATCAGATTGAGGCTGCTCGTCAGATCTCCTCGGTAAACGTCTCCACCGTGATCGCGAACACGCCGATCCGGTGCCACTCGCCGCGGCTGGAAACAAAGGTTTCCTCCGAGCCCATGGAGATCTGAAAGTCGCGGCCGATTGAATCGCGGAACTGGCTGGCGGGCGAATCCCATATGCAACAGGAGCGCTTGAGGCGGTTCAAACCCACGGTCCCGGCGAGATAGGCTTCGGTGGCAGCCGCGTACCGGCCGGACAGGCGGTATGTCGCCTGAAGCGGTTTGCCCTGCCGATCCGGCGCATAGCTGCACCCGACATATGTCACATGAGCGGGCTTCTTCTGCATCTGCGCCAGGAAATCGCCGCAATCCCGCGCCGTCACCTTGGCTTCCGGGATGCGGGCGGATGCCGCCATAAGCGGCGTCGCGACGGCGCTACCCAAAGAGCATATGGCAAAAAGACAAGCGGCGAGCTTCATATCCAACCTCGACTGCGCCGCCCGGACGCCGTTATAAATGGCATGGGGCCTTTATAGCGGATAATCGATTTCGGGACAGATAAGCCGGTCAGGGTGCGTACTGGCTGAACACGAAGTCGCGGTTCTTGACGATCGAATGACAGGCAAAACAGGCCTCGGGCATTGCCGTGGCGGAGGGCTTGCCATTGTCGAATTCGACATATCCCCAGCCGCCGGTCGACGCATATTTTTTGGCGTCCTTGATCATGAACTGCACGCCGTTCTTGGGCGATCCGGCGACGAAGGATTGGGGAGCGCCAAAGGCTTGCCTGCTTTCTTCCAGCGGGTGATAATCCCAGGCCAGGCGCGCAATGATCGTACCGTCAGGGTAGGTCCCGGCCCCTGCCCGAAAGGCTTTCATCGCGACATCGTTGCCGAGGATGGCTCTGATATCGTTGAGCTTGCCCTCTTCATGTGCCACGGCGATAACAGGCCAGTCGCGGTAACCGCCAGGCATTTCAGCCAGGGCCGGCATGCGCGCGGCATCGGCCTCTCCGGCTGCGGTGGCATTGTAACCGATCAGACCGGTCACCAGACCAACCGCCAACGACACCACGATAATCTGCTTCATCGAAATACTCTCCTGCCATCAAGCGACGAAGCGATCCTGGCAGATATTCCGGCAGGCGAAATCATACTTTGATCTAGGAGATCACGGATGAGCGAATGCGCTTATCGTGTTGGCGATGAAAAGCTGTTGGCAGCCGGCAGGCCATCGAATGGGAATGGCCAATGCCGCAGCGACGGATATCCGCCAAGGGTCCCTTGCCGGCTATGGACGCGCTCGCTGTCATTGCCCCCTCTTCGCCATGTGTCTTCGTATTGCCCTCAGCCGAGTTCCTGGGCAAGTCCGATGAGAAGCCCTTCAGGCCCACGGATGTAGCAGAGCCGATACGCGTCCTCATACCGGACGACTTCGCCGACGAGTTCGGCGCCGCGCGCGCGCAGCCTTTCAAGCGTGTCGTCGATGTCATCAACGGTGAACATGACGCGGAGGTAGCCGAGCGCGTTGACCGGGGCATTCCGGTGATCCGCGATGACACGGGGCGCGAGGAAGCGGGAGAGTTCGAGCCGGCTATGGCCATCAGGTGTGCGCATCATGGCAATCTCGACATGCTGATTGCCGAGCCCGGTGACACGCCCGGCCCATTCTCCTTCGATCGTCGCCCGCCCTTCGAGCGTGAGGCCGAGTTCGGCAAAGAAATCAATCGCCACGCCGAGGTCTTCGACGACGATTCCTACATTGTCCATTCGCTTGAGCGCCATGTTTCCAATCTCCAGGATGTTGTTTCAATCAAGGAAATGACGGATGAAGCTCCCGAAAACCGACATTGCCCTGCGGTTTTTTCAGGTGGCGCTCAGCCGCCCAGAGCGACCGCGATTGCAACCAGAAACAATCCGAGGCAGGTCATCGTGATTCCTGCATAGAACGGCCGGCCACCTGAAAAACGTGCCCATGCATAGCCCGTCACAAACAGCAATACGATCAGAAACAGGTTGCTCGCTCTCAAGGCACGGTGGGCATCGTCGATCAGAAAGAAGGGGATGACGGCAGGAAGGGCGGTGGCCGAGACCAGCAGAAAGATGGCAATTGCGGCGGAGAGATCGTCTTTCGTCAAGGGCACCTTCACCGGCTCGGCGCGACCCGTGAGCGCAAGCAGCGACCGTCGGCGGGCTTTGCGGAAAGAGGCGTCCCTTCGACTGGAAATTCTTTCGCGAGCACTGCGAGTGCGGCGCCCTCGTCCTTGGCCGCCCTGACCTGCCGAAACAGGCGCAGACGTCTGCTCCT
This sequence comes from Hyphomicrobiales bacterium, assembly GCA_900468805.1. Lineage (GTDB taxonomy): Bacteria > Pseudomonadota > Alphaproteobacteria > Rhizobiales > Rhizobiaceae > Rhizobium. The sequence continues at coordinate 48,662 of UEIF01000013.1, forward strand.
GAAAAATGTCGTACCGAGCGTGAACAATACGGCGTCGATAATTCCCCAGGCAACGTTGCATCCGATTGTCGCAACCACCAGGTCGCGCACGACAAGTCCTTCCTCGCGCAGGACAAGCCTTGAACCGATGGTCCAGGTCAGCGCCATGATAAGCCCGAAAAGCACCTCGCCGAGCGCATCGCCGGGATCGAGATTTTCGAAGATAGAAAAGATCCCCTTCGGTTTCATCGAATGGTTCCCGCGCCATAGAGATCATCGCCTGCTGCTCCGGCAGCCCTCCGGTCGCATCGGATAGCGCTTCGGCGCGGCCAGGTCGCAACCGGAGAACTATGATCGAAGTGGCGGATCTCTTCATTGCTTTGAATCAAGACCCAGACAATGAGCGCTTGTCGCCGATCCGATTGGACGGGGATAACAAAGAAAAGGTCGGGTCTGAAACAGATTCCAGACCCGGCCTCTCCCTGGCTTGGATGCTTATTGCTGGATATCGGGCTCGACAAGACGGGCGAGATTGCGCAGCGATTCCTGCCAGCCGAGATAGCAGGCCTCCGGGGGGATCAGATCGGGGATGCCGGCCTGCACCACATTGATTTCGGTCCCGACCGAGACCTTCGTCAGTGTCACCGTCACTTCCATTTCGCCGGGCAGATTGGCGTCGTCGAATCTGTCGGTGTAGCGAAGCTTCTGGCCGGAAACGAGTTCCACATACTCCCCGCCGAAGGAATGGCTGTGACCGGTCGTGAAGTTGCGGAAAGACATCCTGTGCGTTCCGCCCACGATCGGTTCCAGATGGTGGACCGTGCAGGTAAAGCCGTTCGGCGGAAGCCACTTGGCCACGGCATCGGCTTCCAGGAACGCGCGATAGACCTTGTCCGGGGTGGTCGCCAGGACGCGGTGAAGTCTGATTGTGCTCGGCACGATGATTCTCCCTTTGGATTGAACTTTGGCAATGCCTCCAGGACGAACTGCGTCTCGCCGATCCGACACTGCGATTAATTTTTTTGCTCCCGCCCTGTCGGGGATCATAGACCAACCTTTCGAAAATCACGACGATGACCAAGGTCGTGAACGACCGGGAGCGCCTTCTCGCCACTCCTCACCCTCCAACCTCCCGCTACGTCATTGCCCTGTCTCCAACCCGTCCTATCTCTTGCGCGGGACGGTCAGCGAGGGAGGATGCGACGACCAGCTGCTGATCGGCTGGCGGGCCGACGGCCTATGGCTTCGTCAGGGGCGATTATATTTCCATTCCCTTCGTCTTTGCCGGAGACTGGCTGAATGAAGTCCGCGTTCTCGGCCGCTCTTTCGAGGCGTTCATCGAGGCGATCGAGCATGGCGACGGCAGGTAATGGCCGGTTGCCTGCCGGTCCGGCTTGCGGCTAATCTTGCCTGATGGCGCGAAAGAGAAACCAAGACGTCATCTCCTGGTATCAGGCACCGCCGCCCGATATCTGCCCGCTCTGCGGCCGCATCGTGCCGGCCGAGCAGCGGGACGAGCATCATCTCGTGCCCAAGAGCCGCGGCGGACGCGAAACGCAGATCCTGCACCGCATCTGCCACCGCCAGATCCATGCGCAGTTCAGCGAGGCGGAGCTGGAACAGTCCTATCCGACCGTCGAGGCCCTCCTCGCCCATCCCACCATCCAGACCTTCGTCGCCTGGGTAAGGAAGAAGCCGCCGGGCTTTTACGATGGCACGCGGCGCAGCAACCGCCGGCGGGAGTGAGGGAAATGGTATTGCCACTGATCATCGACAGCGCGGAAAGCGCTACTGTGTGATTTCCCGGGATTATGTGGCCGATGCCTGCCGCACGACGGCTATCGGCCCATTGCGGACGTTGTTCCCCAGGACTAGCGCTGTGCTAGAAGAGGGCGCAATGCGTCGAGCAGTGCATTCGGGGAGACGGGCGGGCCGTCACTCTCCCATGCGTCTTGAAACTCGGCGATTTCGATGCCTACAAATTCATGTTCTGCAATGACTTCGCAGCAGGACTGAAGATCATCGAGCGACAGGCCGCCCTCACATCTGTAGTCAGTTGGCACGATTCCCGGTTCCAACACGTCGCAATCAAGATGGACGTAGACGGGACGACCGGCGATTGCTTTCCTGAGCTCATTCGCCAGGTCGTCTTCGGGCTTGATGTGCGGAATGCGGTGTTGCGTGATTAAGTTCAGCTCATAGGGATCGAGGTCACGTTGGCCCACCAAAACGATCTGATCCAAACGCAAACCGGCTCCCAGACCTGAATCCCAGAGGCCGACGGGGCCTGCAAGTGCCAGGCCACCGAGATAGCCTGAAATACTGGCTTCCGGTGGGTTCAGATCGCCGTGGGAATCGAACCAAATTATGCAAGCGGAAGGATAATGCCTTGCCACGGCTGGAAGTGTTGCGAGCGAGACCGCGCATCGACTCGTGGCGGCGATGGAAATACCGCCGCGGGCAAAGACATCGTCCAGCCGCAATTGCATTGCCTTGAGCGTAGGCAGGGCTGCGTCCAGTTCTTCGCGCCAACCCATGTTCGACGCAGGCTCCGGTCTTCCGATGACATCAGGGGAAACGCCGGAGCGACGCGCCAGCTCTTCGCCTATCGCCCACGCGCCGGGTATTGCGAGATCGTTGTGATCGCCTGCCCGCCCTTGAAACACGGTATATTCAGTCAGTTTTGCCAAAGCCAACACCTCCGAACATATCTCGTGGTCTTCTAGCTGGTTCTCTGGCGCAAAGCGAGGAGGCCTTCTTTTGGCGCAAAGCAGCCTTTGTGGGTTGGTGGAATTTGCTACCGGGTTTCGCGATTTCTTAGGCATCCGAACGAACGCAACCGGAGGCGCGCGATTTGCCGGCTCTGACGACCATGTCCCCCGAATTCGTCATCGAGACGACCTTCCTGCCGCAGATCAAGTTCGGACTGACCACACATGCCGATGTCGTCCAGCGAGGCATCGACAGTACAGCAAGCCCTATCGCTTCAAATGGATCCATTGCGGTCGTATTGGGTCACGCAGGGCAACTCAGGAAAATACGGTAAGACAGACGGCCGTCCAGATTAACGCCGTCCCCAATGCCATCGCTCGCCTGGCGACGGCGACTTTGTCTGCCTCGTCCTCGGCGACAGGTGTGGTCACAATCCAGGGCACGCAACCAAGTGCCGCAAACCCGATGATAGCGACAATCATCACAAGATAATCGATTGGATTCCAGCGCCCCTGATCATACACCCCCCAGTAACTCAGAAAGGCCATTCCTACTGCAAACATGGTGGCGGACGCAGAGCAAAGCCCTGTAACGGACCCGGTCGGTGCGCGCATTCTGCTTTTTTCAGGTGTTTGCGAGTTCATGAGGCAATATCCACGACGTTGGCTGTCTCTCTGGAAATATGTCAGGAATCGAGCGCGGCGTGAAGCGCTGGTGACCCCCTGGGACACCAGCGAAATTCCCCGCCTCGGGCGGTGCAACACCGCCCGAGGCCACGTCTGCTAAAGCAGCCGAACCGACATGCCGCCGTCGACGATCATCGGGCTGCCGGTCATGAAGCTTGACTGGTCCGACAGCAGGAAGAGCGCCGCCTGCGCGATCTCCTTGGCGGCGGCCATCCGCTTCATCGGATGCAGGCCGGAGATATAATCGAGGAATTCGGGGTTATTCTCGCCGCCGGCGGGTGTGATTGTGCCGCCCGGCAGCAGGCTGTTGATCCTGATGCCATCGGCCGCGTAATCGGCGGCGACCGATTGCACGAGACCGATCAGGCCCGCCTTCGACGCCGCATAAGCCCCCATCCCCGGCAAGCCGCCATTGCTGTATCCGACGAAGGACGAGGTGAAGACGATCGAGCCGCTGCGCTGCGCTTTCATCACGGGTAGCTGCGCCTTGAGTGCCCAGAAGGCGCTCGTCAGGTTGGTGGAAATCACGGCGTCCCAGTTTGTCGCACTCATCTCCGAAAACGCGCCCATTTCGCCGACGATGCCGGCATTGTTGAAAGCGCCGTCGAGCCGGCCGAAGGCATCGAGCGTCCGGTCGACCAGCGCCTGCGCGTAGGTCTCGTCGCGCACATCACCGACCAGTGACACGGCCATGCCGCCCATTTCGATGATCTCGGAAACGAGCTCCGCGAGGTTCTGCGCCCGCCGTGCGCCGAGCACGAGCTTTGCGCCCCTCCCCGCAAACAGCCGGGCAGCGGCCGCTCCGATGCCGCTGCTTGCGCCCGAGATGATGATGACCTTGTCGTTGAGTTCCATGTCCAAACCTCCTGTTTTGATGGTCATGGAGGGGTAGGAAATAAGGGAACCGGCAGCCACCCGATTCCGGAGCGGCACCCGCCGGCCGGCGGCACCCGACGAACGGTCCGGCGGCGAAACCTGTTAACCATCTGCCGTTCTCTAGGACCATGGTCCGGCGGATACCGGACCTCGGTCCGATGCACGCTCCGCAATTCGCACCTAACATCGTCACCATCCTGATGGTCGCCTTCCCGGGTCGGCGATCCCATGAGTTTCTGTGAAACCTGCCCTGCGAAGGAGAGACGGATGCGTATCGCAACTTTTGCGTCCATAGCTGCACTTTCGATGATCATGGCTTCCAGCCCGCTGACGACCACCGGCTTCGATATTGCCGCCATGGCAAAGGGCAGTGGAAACGGTGGCGGCAACGGCGGCGGTAATGGCGGAGGCAACGGCGGCAGCGGCAGCGGCAATGGCGGCGGTAACGGCGGCGGACAAAGCGGCAGTCACGAAAATCGCGGCCACCAAAGCGGAAGTTCCCAGCCTGGCAGTTCCCAGACTGGCAAATCATCGCGCGACGACTCGAAGTCAGGAAGCAGAGCGAAGGGCAAATCCGGCGAGGCGAAGGTGAAATCGCTGTCCGCGAAAAACGCCGCAGCCGATATCAGGCAAAAGAACCCGGCCTCCGAGCTTGCGGGCCTGAACTCCCTCAACCGCAGCTATAAGGCCTATATGCACACGTCCGATCCGCGGATGACCGCGATCGCCGCCTACGCCATGGCCTATGCCCGGTTTGAACTCGATAACGGTATCGAGCCCGCAATCGACGATCCGGTACTCGGCGACGCGGCATTGGAGGATGCGCTGGCCGCAGCAACGCGGAGCGGCGAGGTCAGCCCGGCAGCCTTCGATGAAGCCAAGACCATCCTCGGCGTCGGAGAGGCCGACGGCAAAATCGACCAGATCCGTGAATCCCTGTCCTACTCCGCCCCGACCTCGACAGGGAATTAACGGCCACTCGATCCGCCGGGCGACATACCCGGCGGATCGATTGCACCTGTCGTGGGTTTTCCCATGGGCAGGATAATCTCTTTCCCCTTGCAATTCCCGTTGGCCGCGCCGACGCGCGCCAGAGCGCCGTGCGTCCATTCGGGTGGTGCCACCGATACACGACTCGAATCTCTTTCGCCTTGCTTTGCGAAGGGCGGCTCCGGCGCAGATGCCGCTTCAGGAAATCTGCTTTGTGAGGAGCGGAACAGCTCTGTCCGCATCGACGAGCAGCCAACCAAGCTTTTCGTAGAAGGCCACCGCATCCGGTGCGGCGTGAACTTCCAACCGCGTGATGCCTTTGTCGGCGGCGAGCCGTTCAAGCGCGTGCATCATGGCTCTGCCAATTCCCTGCCGCTGATACTGCGGAATGATTGCGACGAGGCGCACGGTTCCGGGGTCGGCACCCACGAGCCCGATATCCAGCCGGACCGTGCCAACGGGGACATCGTCGTAGATGAACAGCAGAGGAAAATGATTTTCCCGATGCTCGTCCGGGTGACCCTCATCATAGTCAGCCTGGCCACGCAGTTCGAAGAGAACGTGACGTCTGATCGCGTGATACACCTGCCACTGGTTTTTGTCCTGCACCTGCAGCAGCTGCATTTTCATCGCCCGCTTGCCTCAGCCATTTTGATCGCAACCTCATTTACGCATGGATTTGCCGTAGCGTACTTATCCCACCCTGTCCTGCAACAGACTCCTCTGGCCAACATCGGTCAGCGACCCATGAACCGATATTTTCTCGTCACGATCACCTGAGCCTTGCCCGGCCCGCAACACTTCCGGCAACCTCTCCGAAGGAAACCTGGCCGCTGGCGCCCGCGATATTGTCCGCTTCAATTTCCGACGCGCCAGAGCGCCGCGCGTCTTGAAACTGTGCATTCAGGTTTTTCCGAAGATTTTCGGACCGATGTTGTCGACCCGCTTCCAGCGGCATCCCAGCACCCTGTGGCAGGCATCAAGCCGAAACCGAAAAAACCCGCGAAAAACCTCTTGAGCCGGACCCAGCGTCATAGCTTAGAAGGGTTCCAAGACATCGCGGGAGGCTTGATGGACGCCAAGGGACGGGAAGAGAGCTGGTTGACGGCGGCGCAATGCGCCGCGCGCATCGGCATGACGGTGCGTGCGCTGAGACTCTACGAGCAGACCGGCCTCATCCGGCCGCCGCGCACGGGAAAGAACTGGCGGCTCTATGGCGCCAGGGAAATTGCGCGGCTGAACGAGATCCTGGCGCTGAAGCGGCTGGGGCTCAGCCTGCAGGACATCGCCCGGCTGCTCGCCGGCCACGCGACCGATCTCGACCGCGTGCTCGCCATGCAGAACCTCGCCTTGCAGGACCAGTTGAACCGCACGCAGCGCAGCCTCGCCATCGTCGACGCACTGCGGGCGAAGATGGCCGCAGGCGACATTCTGTCGATCGATGAACTGCTGAAGCTCGCAAAGGATACCAACATGACCGATACCTCAGCCGATGCCATCGCCTGGCGCCGCTATGAGCAGGCACGGCCGCGCACCGAACAGAAGATCGACCCGGCCCTCTACGCCGACTATGCCGGACACTACCATCTGGGTTCGTCGGCCTATGCGGTAAGCCTGCGCGACGGGCGGCTCTTCACGCGGCTGACCGGCCAGCCGGAACTCGAGATCTTCGCCGAAGATATCGACCGCTTCTTCTACAGGGCGGTGCAGGCGCAGATCACCTTTACCCGCAACGAAAGCGGCACTGTCACCGGCCTCGTGCTGCACCAGAACGGCTATGAACAGGCAGCATCCCGCATGGATGAACGCGCCGCGACCGATCTGGAAGAGGCGATTGCCGCGCGCATCCGCGACAAGCAGCCGGTGGAAAACAGCAAGGCGCTGCTGGAGCAGGTCATCGAACAGCACCAGCGCGGCGAACCCGACTATGAGCGGATGAGCCCGCCGCTCGCCGCCCTCGCACGCGAACAAGCTGCGATGATCAAGGCCGATCTCGATCGCATGGGGTCGCTCAAGGACATATCCTTCAAGGGCGTCACCGCGGAAGGCTGGGATGTTTACGACGTGAGCTTCGACAACGGCCATCTGGAATGGAGTTTCGCGCTGGCTGCAGACGGAAAATTCGGCGGCATCTTCATTCGACCGATGATGTGACGGGTGCCGCTCTCGCCTGAAAACCCCTTCCCGCAACGGCGAGGGACTAACCTCGGGCAACGCCTCAACTCCTCCCCCAAGCGTCGAAGATACGGAATGCGGGCGCGTCAAATCAAGTTCCTCCCCCTTGTGGGGAGGCGTTTGGGGCGGGGTCTTTATTTGCGAACGACAGTCGACATACGCTTCCGACTGCGGCCTCACGCCTGCTCCTCGATTTGCACCTGCTCTGCATCCGCCACCGCTCCGATGCAGGCACGACGGAGGCAGCCATTGATGAAGGCCCTGACCCGTCCCATTTCGTGCTGAGCAGGCCGGTGACGAGCGAGCCCGTGACATTGGCGCCCTGGCAAGGGCGAGAGACGGGATGACCTCGTCAAAAAACACCCATAAAAAAAGCGCCCAATCACCTCGTATGATTGAGCGCCTTCGACTGGACGGGTTCTCACCCGCCAAGCTGTTATTTGCCGCGTGGCGGCCTGCGAGCCTTGTCGCTCTTGCCGCTGGCGGAAGATGTCTTTGCGTCAAGCGCCTGACCGAAATTGGTGCCGCCCAAGTGTCCGCCGCCGCTGGTGTTTGCCACCTGGCGCATGGCACGTCTGAGAAGCATCGTAGCATCTGTTTTCGTCATTGTTTTTCTCCTGAACAAGCCGGCTTGAAAACAAAAAGGCCGGGACTGGCCCGACCTTTCCAGGGTTCGCATGTCCGCAGTGCCAGTACATCCGTGGTCAAAGCGGGGGTGCGAGCCGATTGTTATGCAGAAGCGAGGTTCTGCGCTGCGTTCTTGCCGCTCCGGGCGTCGCGCACCAGTTCGAACGTCACCGACTGGCCTTCGCGCAGGTCGGACATGCCGGACTGCTCGATAGCCGAAATGTGAACGAACACATCCGGCGAGCCGTCTGTCGGCGAGATGAAACCAAAGCCCTTGGCCGAGTTAAAGAACTTTACAATACCAGTATTCATAACGATTTCCTTTCAATCGCAAAAGAATTACCATCCCCGCGACGTGCAGGTGATAAATGGTCGAGCTTGAGAGGAAAGATTAGCCAATGCGCATCTTACGCAGAAACGAAGCTGACGAAGCAAATTCGATAGCCTGAACATAGGGAGTGTTTGTGTTCAGAACAAGGTATATTTTATTTTTATTAATTTTGTCGACTATTGTAGCAGCAGTAAAAAGGGCGCATCTTGGCCCTGTCAGCAGCATTTTCACGGGCGCTGTTGGTTAAGGGCGTTCACACCCTGGCCCCGACCGAAAGGAGGACTGAATGTCTTCCGCGATCCCGCCGCATCCAGTCTTGGCGTCCCCAGTCTTGGTGTCTTCACCGAGCGAAATCGTCCTTGATAGCGACGATATGAACCTGCTGACCCGCGTGCTCGATCGAGCCGGATATGACCAGGCAGTCGAACCGAAGCTGTTCGTGCACGCTGCAGCACAGATCCTTTCGCTGTTGAAAAGCGGCATCCGCCATGAAACGATCCTCATGGCAGCGCTTCAGAACGCCGGCGATTATTCCGGCGCGGCCGATCCCTATGTGAAGGGCCGCTTTGCCATTCAGGGCCTGCCGCAGGCAGGCATCGCGACGGCAGTATGATGCGCAAGAGAACAGATACGCCCGTGCGGGAACGGCATCTGCATCTCGTGCATTCGAGACCGGCCAATGCGGCCGATCTGGAATCCGAGGTGTCGGCATCCCTTCACCGCGCAGGCGGTATCGACGCGACCTATATTTTCGTATCGGCGCAGGATGGTAACGTCACCCTCGCAGGATGGGTGCCGCTCTACGCGGAGATCGACCGGGCGGCGGATGTGGCGCGGGGCGTCGACGGCGTGAGGCACGTTCTCAACGAGCTGTCCTGTTCGCTCTGACCTGACTTGGCCTTGCCTGGACTGCCCCGGCAGGGTCGCAACCGTAATTCCCTGATATCGGCGATGTCACGGGGTGAGTGTTCGTCGCCGGCTCGCACATCTTTTCTCTGGATAGCGCCTCTGGAGAAGGCCCTCCATAAGGTTGTGACATGCCGATAGAATTCGAATCCATGCCGCAGGAAGAACGCCTCGCCATCATCGAGCTGCTGGTCGTCCATCTTGACACGGCCTCATCCGACGCGGCTGCTGCCGGCAATACTTCGCTGCATGCCGAAATCGGCGAGGTTTCGGGACGGCTGAAGACCTGCCGCCAACAGATCTCCGCCGCCGATCCGGCGTCCGCCAGGTTCGCCGTCTCCGCAGCGCTGCGCCTGCTCTCCCGCCTGCAATCCAGATCTCCCGGCGCCACGGCATCTGCCCGTACGGGTTCCTGCTGACATTGGCGCCGCCGGGCCGTCAGCGCGGAGCGCAACAGCGGTTGCTTTGAGCGAGGGCGCCCACCGAAATCTTCCGGACGACTTCGCTATGACCGCTTAGGGCCGAGTTTCGCCGCAACACCGATGAAACGCTTGGGCGAACATCCCACCTCCCGCGTGAATGCAGTGCTGAACGCACTCGAAGACTGGAAGCCGATAGCCAATCCGATCTCGCCTATCCCACGTGCTCCGCGGGCCAGTTGATCCTTGGCGAGCGCCATCCGCCAATGCATCAGATACTCGATCGGTCCAGTTCCCACGACCTGGCGAAACCGGGTGGCAAACGTAGACCTCGAGACACCGCATAGCTTCGCCAGTGCTGCGACGGTCCAGCCGTAGGCAACGTCCCTATGTATCGCCGACAGCGCCTGCATCGTGATCGGATCGGCCAGTCCGGCAAGAAGGCCAGCCTGGTCTTCGTCTACATGCAGCGGTTTCGCCCGCAGTATTTCGACCAGAATGAGTTCAACCAGCCGCGTGACGATGAATTCGCTGGCAGGACCCGGTTGTCGCGCCTCGTTCTCGTTCATCGTCAGAAGCACTCGCACTCGATCCAGGGATTTATCCTCCTCGACTATGTGGACGAATGTTGGAAGCAGGCCGGCGAGGAGGTCCTCATTGACTGTGTCGAACACAAACTTGCCCGCGTGCAGCGTCACAGGTCTGTCCACGCCTTCCCCTAGCTTCAGCCGCTTGCTCCCCGCAGTCGCCACCGCCGTTTCGCTGTCGATAGGATGGATGGATGGGTCCGATGTCATCGTGAACGGGGTGAAGGTCCGGATCAGGAAAAAGTCTCCCTGCCTGATGTGAACGGGCGCGTCGTCAGGGCGTATCAGTTGGAACTCGCCGCGCTCGACCCAGCAGAACAGAAGATCGTCCCGTTTGCGAAAGGAAAGGCTCCATCGTCCAAAGGCATCAAGACCGCCGCCCAATAAGGTGGCGCGAGGTCGTAGCAGCCCTATCAGTTCAAGAAACGGGTCCATTTTGTACTATAGGTAAACTCTTCCGGGGTCTGAATTATCGACCGTGTAAAATTGGCACGTTACAAATGTGATCCATGCCGCGTCAACGCGGTGAACGAGAGATTGAACGACGAAGGAATCTATTATGACCACGCAAATGCTCGAACAACATTGGCACGCATATCTGGCTGCATATGCTCCAATGGCTGACGAAGAACGCGAGCGGCTTCTCAAGCTGAGCGTTGCCGATGATTTGGTGTTTACGAACCCCGGCGGAGAAGGCAAGACCCGCGCTGGGCTGATTGCGCATATCGACGGTTTTCAGCAAAAGATGCCAGGAACGTATTTCAATACAGACAAGCTCTTCGTCCACCATAGCGAACTCATGGCGATCTGGTCGATGCACAAGAAGGACGGAACGAAGGTGGCTACCGGGTATAATTTCGTGCGCGCAGACAGTGACGGAAGGTTCGTCTATATGGCAGGCTTCTTTGAAGATTGAGATGGGGTCGCCGGACTGACGCAACCTTTTTGTTTCAGGTTGGCAAGCCTCATCGCCCTTTGCGTCGGCGATCCAGGAAGGTCTGCAAAGGGCCCGATAGCTGCCATTGGTGGCATCTGGGACATCACACCGAAATCTTCGTCATCAACAGGGTCTTTAGAGCAATTCCAGCAAAAGTGAGTAGCGGTTTTGCGTACGGAATTGCGTGAAAACAAAGAGATAAAGTATTTTCGTGATTCGAAGAAAAACGGAAATACTCTAGCGGGTTGTGCTCCCTTCCTCCCCCATCCCCTCCCCGAGCCGAACCCGAGGAGGGAACGAGGTAAGCGCCGGCCGCTGCCCCTCGCAAAACGACCGGCGCGGGTGATCAGGCGCGGGCGGTCTGGGGGCCGATCTCGGAGGCGATCTCGNNCGAGATCGGCCGGGAAGCCGCCTTCGCGGGCGTGGCGGTAGACGGTTTCGGCGCTGTCGGCCTCGTGCACGCAATAGATCTTGTCGCCGGCAACATAGCTGGTGATCCAGTTATAGGGGCGGTCGAGGCCGGCAACGACCTTGTTGGACGTGGCGGAAATCTCCTTCAACTGCTCGGGTGTGAGCTTGGCTGCACCGGGAACGTTCCGCTCAATGAGATATTTCGGCATGGCGACCTCCTGTTCGCGTGGTAGTGACGGGACGGACGCTATGCCGCGCGACAGAGCGCCGCATCGGGATATCTCCCCATTTTCTGCGCCTCCCTGCCCTATTTTGACACGCTGCTATTTCCAGCCGGCAGCGATGCTGGCAATAATCCGCCATGCGGCTAATCGAGCGCGCCCCCAATCTCGATCATTTGCAGTCGTTGTTGCGCGATGCCGCCGACGGCCATGGCAGGGTCGTCCTCCTGGAAGGGGAAGCCGGTGCCGGCAAGTCCTCTCTCGCCGCAGCCTTCGCCCGTGCCGTTCCCGAGGGCACGCGCGTTCTTTCCGGCGCCTGCGAGAATTTCGGCACGGCCGAGCCGCTCGGCCCCTGGCGGGATATTGCGCGGGAAGCGCGCTGGACTCTGACGCGGGTTTCGGGCGGCAACTGGATTTCCCTCTTCTCCGAAGTGCTCGACCTGCTGACGGCGGAGCGCCAGCCGACATTGCTCGTCATCGAGGATATTCACTGGGCCGATGACGCCACGCTGAACCTGATCCGCTATATCGGCCGGCGTATCCGCAACACTTGTCTGCTGTCAGTCCTGACGACGAGAAACGACGACACGCCCGGCCAGACGCGGCTGCGGCGGCTGCTGGCCGACATCCCGCCGGCCCATTGGCTGCGCATCGCCGTGCCGCCGCTGTCGAAAGCCGCCGTGCTGGAGCTTGCGGATCCAAAGGGGCTCGATGGCGAGGCGATCTTTTCTGCCACCGGCGGCAACGCCTATTTCGTCAGTGAACTCGTGGATTGCGCGGGCAGCGATTGCCTGCCGCCTCTCAGCCGCGACCACCTGCCGACAACGATCCGCGATGCCGTGCTGGCGCGTGCCGATATACTTGACGAGGCCCACAGAGAGGCGCTCTGGGCAGCCTCCACCTCGCCCGATGCCTTTGCCCCCGAACTGATCGAGGCGATCTGCGGCACCTCCGCGCGATCGGCACTGGAGGCCTGTACGGCCTGCGGGCTTCTGGTGCCGGCAGGCGGCCTCTTCATGTTCCGTCATGAGATTGCCCGCCAGGCGATCGAGCAATCGCTGCCACCGCTTCGCCGCCGCGCGCTGAATGAAAAGGCGCTCGCCTATTTCCGCCAGAGCGGCGATGCGTCCGTGGCGCGCATGGTCCACCATGCCAACGAGGCGCAGGACGCAGCTGCGATCTCTGAACTTGCGCCGAAGGCGGCAAGCGAGGCCGGAAGGCTCGGAGCCCACCGTCAGGCCGTGCGCCACTACGAACTGGCGCTCGCCCATGCAGGCGCCCTTAGCGATGCCGAGCGCGCCTGCCTCTATGAGGGTTATGCCTTCGAATGCCACCTGATCGGCCAGATGGAACGGGCTATCGCGGCGCAGACCAGCGCGCTGGCGCTCTATCGGACCCTGGGGGATATCAGGCATATCGGCGCCAACCTGCGCTGGCTGTCGCGGCTGAGCTATCTCGCCGGAGACCGCAAGGGCGCCGATGCCTTCGGGCGCGAGGCCGTCGAAGCGCTGGAAGAGGCAGCAGCGCCTGCCGAGCTTGCCATGGCCTATTCCAACCTCTCGCAGCTCGGCATGCTGGCGGGCGATGCCGAGACGGCGACGCTTTACGGCGAGCGCGCCATCGCACTCGTGACATCGGACGATATTGCCAGACCCGAGGTGCTCTGCCACGCGTTGAACAATGTCGGCACCGCCATCTGCTGGCGCGAGCCCGATCGCGCCCGGCTGACGCTGGAAGAGGCACTGGCAATCGCCCTCGACCATGGCTTCCAGGAACATGCGGCGCGCGCCTTCACCAACCGCGCCTGGGTGGAAATCCAGCTCCATGCCACGGCTGCAGCCGAAGATGTGCTGACGCGCGGCATTGCCTATTGCATCGAGCATGATCTCGATACCTGGCGCGACTATATGCGCGGCGAGCTGGCCGAATTGCTGACCTTCCTCGGCCGCTGGGAGGAGGCAGGAGCGGCGGCGCAAGCCGTGGTCGACAACCAGAATGCGCCGGCCCTTTCCCGCTATCCCTCGCTCGTGGCACTGGCGACACTCAGAACGCGGCGCGGCGAAACAACGGACGAGCTGCTGCAGGAAATGACGAAATTCCTCGAAAACACCTTCGAGTTCCAGCGCCTGTCGGCCTATGCCGCGCTGATGGCCGAGCGCGCCTGGCTCGGCCTCTGCGACCGGGACGAGGCACTCGCCGGCCTTCGACAGGCCGCCGCACTCTGCAGCGACGATGCGGCAGGTTCGATGATCGGCTTCTGGGCGCATATTCTGGGCGTTACCGGCCTTGCGCCTGACACTATGGAGGGCGACGCTGCCGTGATTGCCATGCTGAAGGGCAGATGGCAGGAAGCCGCCGATATCTGGACAGACCGCCGCGCGCCCTATCTCGCAGCACTTGCCCTGCTCGACGGCGACAACGATGCGCTCTACCGTGCCCTGACGTTACTGGAAGCACTCAACGCCACCGCCGTCGTTGCCCATGTGAAGGACATGATCCGCAAGCGCAACGGCCGGCTTGCGACCCGCGGCCCGAGGGCGAGCACCCAGGCCAACGCCGCCGGCCTCACGACAAGGGAAATGGACGTGTTGCGGCTGATCGACGAGGGCCGCTCGAATGCCGAAATCGGCACGCGCCTGTTCGTCTCGGCCAAAACCATCGATCACCACATCTCCTCGATCCTCGCCAAACTGAACGCAAAATCCAGGGGCCAGGCGGCAGCTGAAGGGCGGAAGCTGGGGTTGCTGCAATAGGTCACGCGTTCCGGCCACCTGCCCGCACCGGCACTTCAGAGAACGCATCCACAATGTTCTCAAGAATAAATATACTTCGTCTTGAAAATTGGCGGGCCATGCAAAGCTAGTCTGATCGTGACGCATGCAGAACAGAACTCGTTAAGATGAATGTTATTTATGAAAATCAAACCGGTCTATAATTGAAAAGGCAAAACTGAATTTTGCAGCAACCACAACAGTCGATCCGTGATTAATTATTAAAGATTATCTTGACATGCACCTTCCGAGAGAGTTTATTTTCCGACTTGCCACCTAACCGGGAGGCTAGGCGTCGAGACGGGGGCTTGTCGCATGAGCAATCGCAGCCGCGTGATCCTTTTGGCCGTACTTTCTTCGCTCGCCGGCCCGCTGGCGGCCAATGCAGGAAACCACACATATCGTGGCATCTGCGAGGCCTCGGCCGCAGCCTTGGTCGATGCGTCGCATGTCGCGGTCGCAAGCGACGATTTCTCTGCAATCATGATCTATCAGCAGGGAAAGCCGGAACCGGTCTCCAAGTTCGCGGTCGATGACGTGACGGACATTGAAGGCAGCGCCCGCATCGGCGACACCATATTCTGGCTCACATCCCATTCGCTGAACAGCAGCGGGGAAGACAAGAAAAAGCGCAAGGAATTATTTGCAACCAGCGTGTCGGCCGATGGGACATTGTCCAACTCAGGCGAGGTCTATCGCAATCTTCGTGCGGACATGGCCAAGGCGCTCGGCAGCAACGAAGACAGTTTGAAAACCCGCGTCAACATCGAAGGTCTGGCAGCAACGCCCGACGGGCATCTTCTGATCGGCTTGCGGGGGCCGGTGCCCGATGACCGCGCCATCCTGCTCGAGCTCGCCAATCCACTGCAGCTGGTCAAGCTGGGACCTGGCGACGTGGGATCTGCGCAAATTACCCGTGTCGTCACGATGGACCTTTCCGATGGAGCGGGAACGACCGGCCGTGGCGTGCGCGACATTGCGCGGGTCGGCAGCCGATATCTCGTCCTGGCGGGCTCCGAGCCCGATGGCGGCAAACCTGCGCCAAAACTCTTCTGGTGGGATGGAAATGCCGAAGGCAAGGTGACGCCCGGTCCTGACGCTGATTTCTCGGGAATGACGCCGGAGGCAATCGTGGTCTGGAGCGATCACGAGGGCGAAATCCTGAGCGATAGCGGCGGTGCGCTGGTGAATGGCGTGGAATGCGCCGACAAGGATCCGCCCAAGGACGCCTTCTTTCCCGCCGTCGACGTGAAATTCTGAGCGCTTCGGCAACGCGAAATCGAGGGGCGAGGCGGCGGCCAGAACCTTTTCCCCTCATCAGCCCGGTTTACGAGGACACGTGGAGTCAAAAACACCGCCCCAATCCTTCCCACAAGGGGAGACCAGGGGCGGCACCGCCTCGCCTATCCTGAAACGGTGAAGAGCGCAGGAGCGGCGCGGCAGGTTAGGCCCCTCCCCTGTATGGGGAGGGGTTTGGGGCGGATCCTTCAATCGCGGGGGCCCAATATCCCGAAACATCGAAAGGGCAACCCTGCCGAAAACATCATCCCTCTCCTCGACGCCCGCCCGCGCCAGCCGCCACCTCGAACAGTTGCGGCACGGCCGGGTTCCTGGCAGCCCGCGAGGCGCAGAGCACGACATCGAATTCCGGCGCACCGTCGAGCGCTCTCGACACCACCCCCTCTACCAGGTCACTGCAAAGCGATTGCGGGATCAGCGCCACGCCGAGCCCCTCCTGCACCAGCCGGATGATCGTGTGCTGCAGGCGCGGCTCGAAGGCGTAATGCGGGATGACGCCTCCACCCGCGCAGTAGAGGGAAATTGCGGAACGTAGCGTCGGCGCCACGGTTGCCGGCGCGGCGATCAGCTTTTCGCCCGACAGCGACTGCGGGCCGATGCTATCGGCCTCAGCCAGCCGATGGCCTGACGGTGCGATCAGGCACAGCCGGTCGCGGGCAAGCAGCAACGTGCGCAGATGCGGCGCGGCGCCACCGCCGAAGGTGACCGCGGCATCGAGTTTCCCTTCGGCCAGCATGTCCTCGATATCGGTGGGTATGCGCTCTTCGAGGATCAGCCGTACATCCGGCCGGGCCTCGGAGTAGAGCCGCACCAGCGCCGGGATGACGCTATGGGCGGCATGCATCATGAAGCCGAGCTTCAGCTCGCCCTTCATGCCGCTGGCGACCAGCCGCACATCCCGGCAGGCGGCATCGAAACCTTCGAGCACGGCACGGCAATCGGCAAGGAAATGCTGGCCGGCGGGCGTCAGCGCCACATTGCGCGAATTGCGCTCGAAGAGCGTCACACCGAGCGTCTTCTCGATCGCCGATATCTGCCGGCTGAAGGGCGGCTGGCTCATATTCATGCGTGCGGCCGCATGGCCGAAATGCAGCGTTTCGGCCAGCGCCACGAAAATGCGCATGTGGCGAGTGTCCATTCGATACCCCAGAAGTATCAATCAGTGCTCAAGATGACATTGGATTATCTTGATCCGGGACGTTAGGCAATGATCACGCCAGGCAACGATCGCCCCAGCCAAGAATTTCGCCGAGTTACCTTAAATGCTGACAAATCTCTCGATTGTCCTGCCGATCTTTGCCCTCATCCTTGCCGGCTGGATCGCCCGCAAGACCGGGGCGCTCGGCGAACATGCCACGCGGGAAGTGAACCGACTGGTCGTCTACCTCGCCTTGCCCGCTCTGCTCTTCGACATCATGGCCAATGCCAAACCCGCCGAGATCTGGCAGCCGGGCTTCATTATCGCGTTTACATCAGGCTGCGCCGTCATCTTCGGCGCCACACTCTGCTGGCGCGTCGCCAGGGGCCGGCATCTCGCCGATGCCGCGATCGATGGCCTGAATGCCAGCTACGCCAATACCGGCTTCATCGGCTTTCCGCTCGTCCTGTCCCTGGTCGGCGACACGGGTATGGCGCCGACGCTGATCTCGACCATCCTCACCGTCTGCGTGCTCTTCGCCGTCGCCATCATCCTCATCGAAGGCGGCCTGCAATCCGAAACCCGGCGGCGCGATATCGCCATCAAGACCGCCCGGTCGCTGGCGAAAAATCCGCTGCTCGTCGCCCCCGCCCTCGGCGCTCTGGTCATGCTCTCGGGTGTCTCGCTCCCCGCTCCCGTGCATGCCTTCCTGAAGCTCCTGGGTGGGGCAGCCTCACCCTGCGCGCTGATCGCGCTCGGCCTGTTTCTGGCCGGCAAGAGGGCCAGCGACGCAAGCGCCCGGGCGACGACTGCGAGCATTCTCGTCGGCCTGAAGCTGATCGCCCAGCCCGCCGTCACTTGGCTGATCGCCGCACCGCTGCTCAACCTGCCGCCGGCCGCCACCCACACCGCCGTGCTGCTCGCCGCCCTTCCGACCGGCACCGGCCCCTTCATGCTGGCGGAATTTTATGGCCGCGAAGCGAGCCTGACAGGCCGCGTCGTGCTCGCCTCCACGGTGCTTTCGGTAGTTACGATTTCGGCCTATCTGGCGCTTGCGGGGAAGGTCTAGACGCGGCCGCTGCCTGTCACTGCTCAGCCGAACAGGCCGATCAGCCGCGCCGAGCTGATCGCAAGGCCGGCGATCGCCACCAGAATGAAGAGGCTCGCGATGACGAGAAAGATGGGGTTCTTCACTGTTTCTCCTTCGAGGCCGGCGATGGCTGAAAGGGTGAGGTAGCAGGTGCGGTTGAGAGCAGCAACCGTCCGCCCGCCGTCAAAGGCCAGATATCGCAATTGCCCCACTCGCGGCAAAGATGCAGGATCAGCCGCCGGATTCATTCCATCTGACATTGAGGGAAGCAGGGCCAGCCATGTCATCCATCACCACAGGCAATGACGAGCAATATAGCGACAGCCGCAAGCTTGCCGCGCGTGGGCGCCTGAACCGCGAATATACGATTGCCGAAACCGGCTGGTTTCCCTGGGTAGCAAGACAGCTGCCGCTGAAGCCGGGCGATGCGGTTCTCGACATCGGCTGCGGCCCCGCCTGGTTCTGGGCTTCCGTGGCAACCGAACTGCCCGACGATCTGCATCTCACGCTTGCCGATCTCTCCCCCGGCATGCTGCAGGAAGGACTCGATCGCTGCCGGGCACTCGCCTTCGCGGAAGTCACCGGAAAGCAGGCCGACGCCACCGCCCTGCCCTTCGACGACGGGACGTTCGACACCGTCGTCGCCATGCACATGCTCTACCACGTGGCCGATCAGGCGCAGGCGATTGCCGAAATGCACCGCGTGCTGAAACCGGGCGGTCACCTTGCGGTGACGACCAATGGTGCCAACAACATGCGCGGCATGTACGAACTGACGACGGTCTTCGGCAGCCCGCCCTACGACCCCGCGGGTGCCGCCTTCGGTTATGAGACGGCCGGACGGCTGATGCAGGCGCAGTTCGGCAATGTGACGATGACCGAGCACCCGGCCCATATGCGGATAACGGAGCCGGAGGATGTGTTTCTGGCGCTGACATCCTATCCGCCGGGAGATAGGGCGAGCGAGGAAGAGCTTGCGGCTTTTCGGGCGGCGATCTCGGAGGCGTTTCGCACGAGCGGCGGTGTACTGGAGGTGGGTAAGGAGACGGGGTTGTTTGTGAGCCGCAAGGCGGGGTGAGTGACTTGTCTCTCCTTCATTGCCAGGTCAGCCACCCGACAAGTTTGGAGCACCATCGCAACGGAAGTCAGTTGCTGAGATTTTGCAGGAAAATCCATGTTGAAAATTCGCGCCTGCCATGCAACCTGCATGTGGGGTTAGGGGCGAATATAGATGTTGTCATTGCTTTTCAATTTTCACGGCATGTCAGTTGCAATGCTTTTCTCGACGACTGTTCTTCTTCCGACGTCAAGAATTGCCGTAGACAAATGGGCGGAAACACTCTTTCCCGACCCTGTCAATTGCGCCTTTACCGAGGGCGGGCTTTCCTACAATGCCGACGACAAGGAAATGCTCATCAACAACCTCGCCCTGCCCGACGCGACCAGGCAAAGCCTGAAGGCCATGAAAAGCAGGATATCGGCGACCTGCACCTCGAATGAAGGACCACCGGTGGTGGTCAATACGGTCGGGGAATATTTCGGAAGCCGGTTCAACCAGTTCAGCCTGCCGATCTACGCCCTGAATGCCGGCGGCGGCTGCATGTCGGATTTCTATTACAGCTTCTCCTTTCCGGAAACGGCAAAGACGGTGCATGACAATATCCTGCAGCGTACCGGCAAGGATGTGACGGTCATTTCCGGACCTGGCCAGAACCGGTATTTCGAAGACAACGGCTGGATCACCGACTATGGCACCTACAGCAAGTACACATGCAGTATGATTGGCGACTCCTGATAGGTGAGAGCCAGCCAATGCCTTTTGGGCGAAGCGATTCTGGAAGGGACAAAGTTGTGGCACCGTCTTGCTCTCCCGATAGGTCAAGGATGTGGAAAACGGTCGCGGCACGTTAAGTTCCCCACGTCGGCGGGTTTGGGGCGGGGTCTTCTGTTCGCGTCGTCACGGTGAAGGTTTAGCCCCACTTCACCCCAACAACCATCCGCACGCTAGCCCTATCCCAACTCAAGAGGTTGGTTCATGGCTACTGTCGTCTCTATCTGCAATCTCGCCCTTTCCAATATCGGCAAGGACAATATCAACGATCTCACCGAAAAGAGCGCCGAGGCGCGCGCCTGCAATCAGTTCTATGCGCAGACGCGCGATGTGCTGCTGCAGTCCTTTTCCTGGCAGGCCGCCGGCAAGACGCTCTCGTTGGGCGAACTGGATAATGACAAGCCGGGGGTCTGGCGCCATTCCTATGCGCGGCCGGCCGATTGCCTGCAGATCCGCTGGATCAGGCCGCGTTATTCCACCGATGCCGCCGCGACGCCCGAAGCGCTGAACCCCGATCTCGACGAGGCCGGGCGCGAGCTGCAGTACCCTTACGCGCTCGAAGGCGACAGGCTCTATTGCGATCTCTCGCCGGTGCTCCTGCGCTATACCTGCCGCCTGACAGACCCGACGAAATATTCGCCGCTCTTCGTCGAGGCGCTCTCCTGGCATCTGGCCGTGCGGCTTGCCATGCCGCTGACGCGCGATCCGAAAATCCGCGCCGATGCGATGGCGATTGCCCAGAGCACGCGGGCCGCCGCCGAACAGGCCGAGGCCAATCAGGTGAGGCACACGAGCGAGAATTTCGTCAGCGAACTGATTGCGGTGCGCGCCCATGGCTGATTTTCGCGCTTACCAGCCCTCCTTCACCGCAGGCGAGCTTTCGCCGGCACTTGGCGCCCGCGTCGATCTCACCAAGTATCAAAGCGGCTTGCGCACGGCGCTGAATGTCTTCGTGCATCCGCATGGCGGCGTGTCGAACCGGGCGGGGCTGCAATTCATCCATGAGATCAAGGACAGCGCAAAACAGGCCCGGCTGATCCGCTTCCAGTTCAATACCGAGCAGACCTATATCCTGGAATTCGGCCACCAATATATCCGCATCTTCCGCGATGGCGGGCTGGTGCTGACCGGCGCCGCTCCCTACGAGGTCGTGACCGCCTATACGGCAGCGGACGTGCAGGATCTGGTCTTCGTGCAGGAAGCCGATGTGCTCTATCTCTGCCACGTCAATCACCCCGTGCGAAAGCTCGGGCGGCTGGCTGACAACAACTGGACGCTGACGACGGTCCTGTTCAAGCCGCTGATCAATCCGCCGGCGGGCACGCCCTCTGTCAGCAAGCCCGGCGATACATCAGGCAAGCCCGGCTATGTGGCAACCACATACCACTACTGCATTTCTTCCGTCGCCGACAGCGGCGAGGAAAGCCTGCCGTCCAATGCCGGCGCCACCGTCAACGACCTCGCCATCCAGGGCGGCATCAACCGTGTCGCCTGGGCCGCCGTGACGGGCGCGGCGCGCTACATCGTCTATCGCGATGATAACGGCATCTTCGGCTATGTCGGTGGCACGACCGGCCTCACCTTCGATGACGAGAACATCACGCCCGACCTCTCAGACACGCCGCAAACCGGCCGCAACCCCTTCAATGCGGCGGGCAATTATCCGCGCTGCGTGACTTTCATCGAGCAGCGGCTCGCCTTCGCCTCGACCTCCAGCGATCCGCAGGCCGTCTGGCTCAGCCAATCCGCCAATTACGAAAATTTCAGCGTCTCCTCGCCCGCCAAGGCAAGCGACGCCGTGACCTTCCGCATCCGCGCCCGGCAGGTGAACGAGATCCGCTCGATGATCTCGGTGCGCGGCCTGCTGCTGTTGACATCGGGTTCCGAATGGATCGTCACCGGCGGCTCGACCGCGGATGCGATTTCGCCCTCCGCCATCAAGCTCGATAACCAGGGCTATCGTGGCGCCGCCAAGGTGCAGCCGATCGTCGTCGGCAATACCGTGCTCTTTGCCCAACGCCTTGGCGGCGTGGTGCGCGATTTCTCCTATGACTATACGCAGGACAGCTATGTCGGGAAGGACCTGACCATCCTTGCGCGCCACCTCTTCAAGGGCCGCGAGATATCAGCCTGGGATTATGCCCAGGCGCCCGACTCCGTGGTCTGGGTGGTGCTGGACGACGGCGCGCTGGTGTCGCTCACCTACATGAAGGAGCAGGATGTCTGGGCCTGGACCCGCCATGAAAGCGGCCCCGGCAATGACGCCTTCTTCGAGGATGTGACCGTCATCGAGGAGAATGGCGAGGATGTGCCCTATTTCATCGTGCGCCGCACGGTCAATGGCACCCGGAAACGCTATATCGAGCGGCTGCACAGCCGCGCCTTCGACGCTGTCGAGGATGCCTTCTTCGTCGATTGCGGGCTGACCTATCAGGGTCCGCCCGCCGCGACCATCACCGGCCTTGGCCATCTCGAAGGGCAAGCCGTCGTGGCGCTTGCCGACGGCAATGTGGTGCGCAATCTGACCGTCAGCGGTGGCAGCGTGCGGCTGCAGAACGCCGCTTCGAAAATCCATATCGGCCTGCCGGTGACGGCGGCCATCGAAACGCTCGATCTCGATGTCGGCCAGGTGCAGGGCCTCGGCACCGTGCAGGGCCGCACAAAATCCGTCTCCGAAGTGACCTTCCGGGTGGAAAACACTCGCGGCATCTTTACCGGTCCGCAGGATGGCAAGCGCGATAGCAACGTGCTGGTGGAATACAAGCAGCGCCGCAACGAAAACTGGAACGAGGCCATCAGCCTCTATACCGGCGATCTCACCATCACCCCCTATTGGGACTGGAACACCAGCGGCGCCATGTGGGTGAAACAGTTCGACCCGCTGCCGATGACGATCCTCTCCATCATGCCGGATGTCACCCTTGGCCGCTGAGATCGCGATCATGCCGGCGAGGCCCGGCCATATCAGACAGATTGCAGCGCGAATGCGGGCCGCCGACCGCGACGAAGTCTTCGCCGCCTCGGGCCGCTCGCCGATCTCGGCGCTCTGCTTCTCCTACCGCCACTCGTCGCTCGCCTGGACCGCATTTTTCGATGGCCGGCCCGAGGTGATGTGGGGTGTCGGCGATATCAACATCCTCACCGGCATCGGCGCGCCCTGGCTGCTCGGCACGGATGCGGTGGAGGAAAACTTCCGTGCCTTTCTTCGGATCTCACGTGATTGGCCTGCTCAACTGTTGAGCCGTTATGCCGTGATCAGAAACTTCGTGGATGCGCGCAACACGGTCTCCCTGCGCTGGCTCGAATGGCTGGGCTTCCGGCTTTTCGAGCCTGTGGAGATCAACGGGCATCCATTCCGGCTCTTCGAAATGGGCCAACTCTTTGAAATGGGAGAGACCGATGTGTGATCTTGGTCTTGCACTGACATTGGGCTCGACGCTTCTCGGCGCCGCCGGCCAGGTGCAGCAGGCAAAGGCGACCAGCGAGGCGAACAAATACAACGCCCAGGTCGCCGAAATGAATGCCCAGATTGCCGACAAGCAGGCAAAGGACGCGATCGAACGCGGCAAGCAGGAAGAGCAACAGAAGCGCCTGCAGACCTCGCAACTCGAAGGCCGCCAGCGCACGGCGATGGCCGCAAACGGCGTCGACCTCACCTTCGGCTCACCGCTCGATACGATCGTCGACACGGCTAAAATGGGCGAGATCGATGCGTTGAACGTGCGCACCAATGCCTATCGCGAAGCCTATGGCTACAGGATGCAGGGCACCAACCAGCTGGCGAGCGCCAAGCTCGACCGTATGCGCGCCGATGCCGCCGTCAAGGGTGGCTACCTCGATGCCGTAGGAACGATCCTCGGCGGCTCGGGCAAGGTTTATACGCAGGGCCAGGCCCTCGGCTATTTCAAGTGAGGTGATGAATGCCGACCGTTCCAACCTATCAGGATACGCAGCAGCACGTAGCACTTCGCCCGGAATATACCGAGGGCTTCACGGTCAAGGCTGATGCCGAGGCCTTCGGCGCCGCCATCGGCCGCGGCATGCAGAATGCCGCAACCGGCCTCGGCACGCTGGCCGATGCCGTCGTGAAGGTCGAAGAGCTGGACAATGCCAACGCCGCCAAGGATCGCCAAACGAAATTGGGCGACTGGCAGCGCGAGGCGCTTCATGGCAAGAACGGCTTCCTGACGCTGACCGGCCGCGCCGCCGTTGAGGGCCGCGCCGCCTTCGAAAAGCTCGCCGAGCAGAAACGCGCCGAATTTGGCAAGGGCCTGAGGCCAGGTGCGGCGCGCGCCTATGAGGAGGCCACCCGCAGCAGCATGAGCACCCTGCTGGACAGCACGATCCGCCACACATTCGACCAGCGCAAGGCCTGGTTTGCCGAGACATCCCAAAAGAGCATCAAGTCCTCGGCCGAAGATGCCGTCGCCGTCTATGACGACCCGGCCAAGGTCGCTGACGCCATTCACAAAGGCATCACCGAGATCGAGCATCAGGGCCGCATGCAGGGCTGGAGCAAGGAAAAGCTCGCCCGGGAGAGCGCGCAATATGTCTCCGACACGACGAAGAAAGTCGTGCTGCGGATGGCGAACGAAAGCCCCATCAAGGCCGAGCAATATGCCAGAACCGCCCCCGGCCTGCTGCCTGCCGACCAGACCGAACTGCTGAAATCACTGGAACCTGCCGCCACCGACGAGAAGGGCAAGCGCAACGCCGCCGACATCATCGCCGGCCTTCCCCCGACCTATACCGGCGCGCCGGACACAAGCGCTTCGCCCGGTTCGGCGCAGGCCGAGCCCCAGGCGGCCGACGGCGAGACAGATAACCGCCAGCCCGCCGGCGCAGGCACAAAATCCAGTGGCCGACAGGCCGGCAGCCTTGAGGTAAAGGACGCCGGCGACAGCACCGCGGGCACCCGTCCGGCCAATTCGCCGACGACAGCATCTCAAACCGCAGTCTCACGGAACACGGCCTCGCAGACCACCGGCGCTCAGACCGCTGCCCCTCGGGCCCCTTCCCGCCAGCCGAGTGGCCCGGAAGATTTCCGCACCGTCGCAGGCACGCTCGCCTTCCCCGGCAAGGCGAAGGACGACGTGGCACTAGCAGGTTTCGTGAAAAACGCCGCCGGCCCCTCGGTGGATCCCTCGCTCAAGCCTTGGCTGGCTACGCTTGCTACACGCGTTCTGCGCGCAGCAGCCCCTGCCGGCACCGCAATCGAAGCCGCGACGCTCGCATCCAAAGCCTTCTTGCGCTTCGGCCTGCCGACCGAAACGCCCCGCCCGGGCGACCTCGTCGTCCTCGGCACGGCACAGCAGGCCGGCACCACGAGCGGCACCCGCAACAGCAACAACAACGAAGACAAGGGCCATATCGGCTTCTTCCGTGGCTACGATGCCGACGGCAATATTCTCGTGCTCGGCCCCGATCCCAGACGTGCGGGCGAAACCGCGCTGACCGCCCATGCTGCAAATCAGGTCATCGGCTTCCGCACATCCGGCATCGTCGACGAGAAGACGATGAACCTGCCGAACTACAACCCCGATGGCCTCGCAGCGATCGACGAGGGCCTGAACGGGATCACCGATCCCAGCCTGCGCGCCGCCACTGCCGCGCAGCTGGAATCCTATTGCGTCTCGCAGAAAAAGGCGGTGGACGCGAACCGCGTACAGATGCAGGAATGGGCCAACAACCAGGTGATCGCCGACCCCAATTTCGACCCGAGGGCACTGCCGGTCCACATCCGCCAGGCCATTGGCCCCACAGGCATGTCGACGCTTCTCGACTACAAGGAAAAAGTCCGCGCCTACGGCCAGCCGACCACCGATCTTCACGCCCTCTACGATCTGCAGATGCAGTTCGCCAACGACCCCGCCGCCTTCGCGCAGATCGACGCCTTCCAGTATCGCGCAAGACTCTCCGACAAGGACTGGGAAAAGGTCACCGGCTGGCAACAGATGGCTGCAACCAACCAGCGCAAGGCACGCCTCGAAAGCCTCGACCTCACCACCGCCTTCGAACTCGCCCGCCCGCAGCTCGAAGGTCTCGGCCTCCTGAACAACGCCGGCTTCCTCTCATCGAGTGAAGCCCCCCGCCGCGCTGCCCTGTTCCAGACCATGCTGGTGGACCAGATGGACGAGTTCAAAACGATCAACAACGGCCAGAACCCGCAGCAAAGCGACGTCCAGAAAATGATCAACCGCCTGCTGCTGCCGATCGTCATCAGCATGCCCAGCCACGGCCGCGGGCTGCCGGCAAGCGAGACCTCAGGCTACATCTTCGAAGCCAACAGCCGCGCCAACGACGCCAGTTTCGATATTACGGTGCAGTACGAGGATATTCCGCGGGATCTCAGGATGGCGATCGAGGCGGATCTGACGGAACCGGGCAAGCCGAGGCCGACGCGCAAGCAGATTGAGGATGGATATGAAGCATTTATTCTCAATCGTTAATGTACGATATGAGGATATGCGGCTGCTGGGCGGTGCCCGGCAGCTGCTCAGCCGAGGCCTTGATTGAACCTCTCTGGCCGATGAGGTCAGGCTAACTCGCCAGGACAGCCTGGACGATCCGATCGGACACGTGCCCTGTCGGCTGCTCCGCGAGCGACGGAAATAATTCGGAAGCACGCTTCCAGACGGTTGATCCCGATCTCAGCTCGTCTTTCTGTTTTTCATTGAGGTCCTGGCCGTCGCCACCGACGAGAGCCTCATAGATCGTCGGAAACTCTGCGACCGCGCTCATCACACTGTCCAGTTCGCCGCCGCGCGATGCACCCGCCGTCGCTACCTCGACGCCGAAGACCTGCGCCGCCTTTTGGTACTCCACCAGATACCCCGCTATGAGCGCATCACGATCGCGCGGGATCAGCTGCGCCGATCCGTAGACGGCGCGCTGCAATTTCTTGAAGGCATTGGCCGCAGCGCTCGGATCGCCGCCGAAACCCTCGATCACCTCCTGCCAGAGAGAACCGAACAGATCCGGCGCCGTGCCCGTGGTTTCCACCAGTGAATCGAGCCGCTGCACGCTGACCAGGCAATAGTCGAACTCCGTGACCAGCCTGGAAACCGGATCCGCGCCATGGCGAAGCCTTCCCTTCGAAACGAAGAGCTTGCCCTTGAGGGGCGTATCCTCCGGTGCGTTTGACACGAGGAGATAGCCGCTGTTGCGCAGCAGGTTTCCATGCAGCGCCTCGACCGCCGGCGTGACCTCCTTCACGCCCAGCAGGGAGGTAAATCCGTCATAAACTTTTTCGGCCACCGCCAGCGCAGGCGACAGCGCTCCGCCGAAAGCCTGACTGATGGTTCCCATCACATTCAGGAGCGTCTTTGCAATATCGTCGCCCGGAACGGCATAGACGCCGATAAACGCCTCCACATTGGCCTGGGAAACCGGCGTTGGCGGGATTATCTCGATATCGCGAAGCTCGACCCAGCCCGACTGGGGTCTGTCCTCGTCACCGGTATCGGGCTGCGTCAGCTGCAGCTTCTGCCTGATCGTATCAGGCCCGAGCGAGAAAGGTACGGTCTCCCGCTTGCCTGCGCGGTTGAACTCCGCAAGGCAGACGCAGAGTGGCAGCACCTTTTGCGCATAACGCCGCGAGTCCGTGAGATGCAGGCCCGCCAGCCGAAGCGCGAAATAGCACCCGCCCGGCTCGAACGCCCGGCCGTCGACCCGCCCAGGCAGATCGTCATGCGTGACGCGATCATTCTCGAACCATTCGACCAGACGCGGCTGGCTGGGCGCCGAGCGGATCTTGTCGATAGATTGCTTGAAGCCGAGCAGGGTCGTTAACGACACGGTCTCCTCCTTGAGATCATACGGTCCACTCCTCATTCTGGGCGAGCAGCATGGGGGACGCAAAGGTTGGGCTCCTCGGATAATTCGTCCGGGTCAGGCTGACAGCATGGTGAAAGGCGCGCGCCATCGCGATGTTCTTGGCGAGCTCCTGATGGAGGCATTGGGTAAAGTAGGAGGCCTCCTGATCGTCCACTTCCCAGCGGAACCCGATCACGGCCGGGATACCGGCCTGCGCCAGCCTGAAGACCGCATCGGGGGAACTGCTCTGGCATGATGACAGCACGACGAGCCGCAGCTGGGATTCTCTCGCCCAGCGCGCAAACGCGCCGATCTCGAGCATCGCCAGTTTGCCCGGCGCGGATCCGGGCAAAACCAGGAAGACGGTGCCATCGTCGGCACGAACGCTGTGCCCGGCAAAATGCAGGATCTGCCACGGCGCATCCTGCAGCGGCGCGGCCATCTTTTCCCGCAGCTGCGCCAATGCATCCAGCGGACCGGCCTGCAGCGAAAGCAGCTCTGGATGCGGCAGCTCGGCCTCTTCCCGTGCGGTCCTTATGCCTTCGAATTCCGCGTCGAGCGCTGCAAGCTTGGGCAGCACCAACTGTGGCCTGCCGCCGAACTTCACACCCGGCAGTTCCTGCACCCCATGCGCATCCGACTTCACGAACAGGACGGGGCCGGAAAAAGACTGCGCGCTGGCCAGAGGTGTGGCAATCAACGATTCCTTCTGCAGGCAGATGCGGCGCGCTACCGGAGAAAGAAACCGGACGAAATTCTCCTTGGGCTGATCGTAGAGCAGCTCGAACGGAACATAGACAAAGGGATGGGAGGGATTTGCCGCATCGGTCAGAAGGCTGAAGCGGACATGAATATTGTCCAGCGTACCGACATAGTTCAGGCATTCGACGATCCCCTTGCGGATTTCTTCGGCCGAATAGGCGAGCTCGTCCGACAGGTCCTCGCCGGTTTCCTTGAAAATCAGATCCCAGTCGTCGACGTAGCGGGCTGGCGCTGTGCCGGCCCGGCGCCGCAGTTCCCATGTCGAGAATTTCTGGTTCAGCTGCGTCAGCTTGTTGCGCCCGGTCCAGGCGCGCGTCATCTCCATGATGGTGCCCTTGCCGCTTGCAGCAACCACGACACGGATGCTCGTCGCGCCGATTTCGAGTTCGACCGTCCCGCTCGGCGCGGTGGCTGTCGGGACGGACCGGTATTTCCTGCGCGACTCCCTGAGGCGCGTCAGCGTCTCGCCGATCCTGTCGGCCGTGTCCTGCGAGATGATGGCCGTTGTTTCGTAGCGGCTGGCAATTCGCGCAAGTGAATCATAGGGATGCGGAGCCCATAACAGAATGGGAATGTGCCCGTCGCTCTGGCGCACAGCGCTCATGATGTCCACGGCATCGAGCGCCGCACGCTCGGCACTCTCTCCGTGCACAGGCATGGCGCCGATGAGGATGCCGTCGAACGCTCCCTTCTTGCTTGCCACCGCTACGACCGCGTCATTTCCCGTCTCTGCACCAACGGTGCTGATCTCAATCGAGCTCAATTCGATATCAAGGGCTTGATTCCAGCTCTTGTCGGGCGAAACGACCAGTAGGCATGTCATCGGCTTATCCTCGATTCAGGTCGGGCTGATCGGCAGGCGCACAATCACCCGCCATTCCCCGTTGGAACCAATGCCCTGTTGAATTTCTCCGTTATGCGCTTCGACCACGACCCGGATCACACCCAAACCGTGCCCTGACAATGCGTGTGCCCTGGACTCCGCATAGGCGATCTGGTCCCGGCCGCCATCGCCTCCATCCACCTCGTCAACTTCGCTTTCAATTGTCGCCATGCTTGCGATCGCGTGCTGGAGGACGACTTCGATCTCGGCAACGGCGCCATTGGCGGTCAGTCGGGCTCGCAACAGATTGTCCGCACTGCTGATGGACAAGGGATATCCCAGCAGCGAGCGAAGAGCGAAGGAAAGCCGCTCCGGATCGCCGCCGACCAGCAGCGGACCGTCGGGCACATCAAGGGTCAGCGTAGCGGCTTCGTTGGCAGGCAGTGCGTCACGGAACCGGAGGAGTTCTGCTGTCAGATCCAGTTCGCTCGTGCGCCGTCTCGGCTGTGAGATGACGTCATAGACGCTTGCCACTCTTTCATATGGAATCTTCGCCATCGTGAGGCAGCGCAGCGCCTGCTCCACCGACAAGTAGGCCGGCCCGGCGGCATCCATGCCGGCGAGTGACCGTTTCAAGAGGGCTGCTGCAAGCATCAGGTTGCCATGCGCCTGTCCCATGACAGTCTGCACCGCCATCTCCATATATTTGAGGGAGCCGACCCATGCAGCATTTTCGACATCACCCAGAAGCCATACGTGCCGATGGAATGCGTCGTCATGATAGGACGCCCCGGCCATCGCCGGACGCTCGATGCCGTCAGGCCCGATAAGGCGCAGATGCTCGCCTGACGCGGGGATAGATCCGGAAGCAATTGCTTCCTGGCTGGCCCGATCGGCTCCATAGGCCTCCAGATGAGCGTACCGGTCCGCCTCCGGCAGCGGCAGCGGAACATCCCTCATGAGACCCAGCAATCTGCGCGCCGCCTTGTTTGCACGCTCAATGCGCGTACCTTCGCCCAGGACAACGACGCCCTGGTCGACAAGGTCCAGCAACACGGAACCGAGCCGTGCCTCGAACCAGAGCTGCAGCGCGCGTTCGATTTCCTCAACGAGATGTTTCAGCGCCTCCTGCTCCGGCGGCGGGAAGGCGTCGAGCTGCGTCGACTCCAGATCGAGTATCCATTCGATCTCGACGGATGTTTCCCTCATCAATCGAAGCGGCAGGCACATGGCCGATGCAGCAGCCTCCGCAGCTTGCTTATAACCGAACGGCGGCGGCTTAGTGCGGACATCGCGCGCGTACAGGGCTTTTCCCTCGCTCAGCACATGGCCAAGCATTCCCTGATCCAGCTTCTGGACAAATCCGTCCTCGACCTTCAGGGACTTCTCCGTGTCATATTGCGCGACGATCTCGAATTGTCCGCGGGCGCGATTGACGCGAAACAGGCCCACATATTCGAGCTCGAACCCTTCGCCGATCATGCGCACACAGTCATTCGCCAGGGGGCGCGGCAGGGCGCGGGGTGTGAACAGCGCCGAGATTGCCCTTGCCCGGGTCACCGTGCGCCGCTCGAAAGCTTCGCCTATCAGCCGCAGGACGAGTTCCAGGCGAAAACTGTTCAGATATTTCTGTTCCGTGTCCCCGAAAGGTCCAGGCTCCGTTTTCGCACGGCGCCCAAGCGTCAGCGAGGCCGCAACGCGGCCGCCGTCCATGCGCATGGCAGAGACGTAGCTTTCGATGCCCCGCTTGCTATATTCCTGGGAAACCGGATTTTCCTGCAGCGCCCTGGCTTCGGGATTTTTCTCGTAATAATCCTCGAGACTGGAAATCGAGATATTGGCCCCCTCCGTCCTGTCCATCAGGATCGTGGGGATTTCCATCCAGCGGGCCGGCCACGGAAACTCGGCATCGCCATCCATGGCAAATCGACCGCGGATCAGGGTCATGTCTTTCCTGGGGCTCGTATAGGATTCGATATAGGTGAACACGTCGAAGGCGAGATAGCTGCGCAGGATCCTGTGCACCTCACGCAGCATTTGCAGGGGATCGCCGCCGGCGGCGCAGCAGGCATCGAACATCTCGACCGACGCATTCCGACCGGCTTCGTCGGCGCTCTTGCTGACGAATGCCTCCAGCATGGTGGCGGAATCCGGCAACTGAGAATGAACATGCTCCTTGGCCAGGCTCAGACTTTCCCAATCAAGCTTTGGTGTTGCGAGCATGCCGGCGACGTCATGGGCAAGAATGTCCCAATCGCCTGTTCCGGATGCAGCTTGCGAAAGGGCCGATACAAGTTCATTCGACCCCGGCGCCGTTATATTGTCGCTGGAAGACTTTGACATGGGTTAGCCCGCCAATACTATTCACAGGAACTACATCAGCGAGCTAAAATTTCTATCACAACTGCAGGAAGAAGAATAGCCTGTTTATTTATTCGAAATTCCGAATGATGGAAGTCAGGTCAACTGATGACCGACAAGGAATAAATACCGCTCGGTAACATGTGATCCAGAACACATGATCACAATTTCGTAGTTTATCGAAAGTATAACTCGGAATTTCACCTGAATAAGACATTTTTAATATTTCGGTTTCGGCGATGAATGCCCTCGTCCGTTTCATTCACTTTGCAACAGACACCCTCTCGAAATGCACCTTCAACCGCTCAATCTCCTCGGGCGACCATCCGGCCGGGTCCGTCACCGCGACCCAGGCATCGATGTAATGCTGCGGCGCATAGACATGGCCATAGCCCATGGGCGACGTGGTGGCGATCATGGCGTCGAAGCCGAGTTGCAGAGTGGTTACGATCGGAAACCACCGGAAATACGGCGAGACATCAGGACCTCTCTCCCCCTTCATCCAGTCCGGCTCCCGATAAAGCGCGCGCCAGTCGAAAAAGGTGACGGGATCGCTGGCATATTGCAGGAAAACGATGCGGACCGGCCCCCAGGCAGCGTCCGGACGATCGGCGGTCGTCTGCTGATTGGCAAAGCGGATCATGCTGCCGTCGCGGAATTGCGGCAGCCAGGCCGGCGATCCGGGGTTCCGGTTTGCCGTAACATGGGCCCATGTGGAACTCGCAAAGGGCGGCCCGCTCCATAAAGCCCCCTGGAACGGATCGGCAAACACGTCGTAGAGATTGACGGACGATTGGGAATTCAGTGCCCCGAGGCTCAGGCCGTGCAGATAGAGTTTCGGGCGATGATCGCGCGGCAGTGTCCGCCAATAGCCATAGATTTCGTTGAAAAGTGCTCTTGCCGCATCGGATCCGTATTCAGGCTCGACCATCAATGAGAGCCAGCTGCTGAGATAGGAATATTGCATCGCGACCTCAGCCACATCGCCGCGTAGGAGATATTCGACCGTATCCATGGCCTCGGGATCGACCCAGCCGGTTCCCGTCGGCACGACGACGATCAGGAAGGCCCGCTCGAACGCGCCCTGGCGCTTGAGTTCCGCCAGCGCCAGGCTTGCCCGCGCCTCCGGGCTATCTGCGCTGTTCAAGCCAACATAGACCCTGATGGGCTCCTTTGCGGGAGACTGCAGGAAGGTGCCGATCTGGTCCCGTGTCGGCCCCGATGTTACGAAATGGCGCCCCTGCCGCCCGAGCTCTTCCCAGTTGACGAGCGATGCCGCGCTTCCCGTCTTGCCTTGATCGCCAGGCATCGGCGTATCGTCATCGATCAGCGCGTCGGCCTCCTGAAAGGATGAATCGACGAGGCGCAGCGCAACATGGAACAGCAGACCTTCGGCAATGGCCCAGAACACGAGGATCGACAGCAGGGTTCCGGCAACGGCGGCGAGCCGCCTTGGAATGAAACGGCTGGTGCGGGCATAACTGGCAAGAACCATTCGTCTGAAAAGCCGGCCGATCGCGACCAGCAGGATGAAGACGAATGCCGCGGTAAGGACCAGCAGGAAGGGTTCGATCGTGGCGTTGGGAGCAAGCTGCATCAACGCCCGGACGGAATTCTGCCAGGATGACGACTGCCACACGAAAAACGCAGCAATCAAGACGCCTGCTATCACGGCCACGGACCGGGCCAACCGCCCGGTGATAAGCCGGAACGAGGGAATCTCGAGATAGAGCCAGAGCCATTGCAGGAAGGCGCCACAACAATATCCGGCCGCCGCACACGTGCCCGACAGCGCGCCTTGCACGAACCACGACCGCGGCATCAGGCTCGGCGTCAGCGACAGACACAGGCCGACCAGCGCGAAGAAAAGACCGGGCCATGAAAGGGGCCTGACAGAAGCTATCGTGGAATGTCGCATGAACACCTTCCAACACGCCGAACGCTGCATTCCCTGTTGTATGACAACACTCGCATACAATCCAGAAGCGATGCGCGTGATCGCATGATAGGCTGCAATATTCGCCTGATACCCCGAAGGCCGAAAACCGCATCACAAAAACCCGCCCCGTTAAGCCACGCCTTTCCCGACCCGAATGCGAGCCGAAAAATGACCGCCATCACAACCCGCATCATCGCCGAGCCGACGGAAGCCGATCACCTCGCAATCCTCAATCCGCTGCTTGCCTTCAACGAGGCGAAGACCGGGGATGACAGGTACAGGCCGCTCGCGATCGCGCTCTCGGACGAGACCGGCCAGGCCGCAGGCGGCCTCTGGGCCAAATTCTACTATGATTGGCTCTTCGTCGAGCTGCTCTTCGTGCCGGAAAAGTTGCGCGGCCGCGGGCTGGGCGCAAGCCTGTTGCTGCAGGCCGAGGAATGGGCAAGAAACCACAGCTGCAACGGCATCTGGCTCGACACCTTCAGCTTCCAGGCACCCGGCTTCTACGAGAAACAGGGCTACACCCTCTTCGGCGCGATCGATGACTATCCGAGCGGGCACCGGCGGATGTTCTTCCGCAAGCTGCTGTCTGTCGCCTCGGCGTAGCAGCCGCAGGTCGCAAGGATCGATCGCCTCTCTCATTAATCTTGGTCAGGTCAGGCCGACAACTTTCCTGCGCCTATGGTCTGGAAAACCAGAGGCGCGATCCCATGACCATTTCGAGCGAGATAAATCGATCCGGCCCCTATAGCGGGGACGGTGTCACCACGGATTTCGAATACAAGTTCAAGATCCTCGAACCCCAGCATCTGCAGGTGATCCGGACGGATGTCTCGGGCACGGATTCAATTCTGGTGCTAGACGCCGATTACACCGTGACCGGCACTGGCAATGACGGCGGCGGAAGCGCGGTCATCGTACCCGCTCCGGCCGACGGCAGCAGGATAACGCTGCTGCTGGACGTGCCCTTCACCCAGGAAACCGACCTGGAAAACCAAGGCGCCTATTATGCGGAAACCGTAGAGCAGGCGCTTGACCTTGTCGTGATGAGGCTCCAGCAGCTCAAGGAAAGAGCGGCCCGCGCAGTCACCATTCCCCCGTCATTCGATTCAGCGACGATCGACAAGCTCATTGCAGACGTTCTGGCGCTCAGCGGCAAAGGCGACGCGCTGGAAGCCGTTGCCGCTGTCTCGCAGTATCTGGAGACCGTAGCTGATATTGCTGATGACATTCCTGATGTTGCCGGCCTGACGCAGACCGCCCAGCAGAAAGCCGCTGAAGCCGCTCAGTCGGCGACGAGCGCAAATGCCAGTGCCGGCCTCGCGGCCGCCTATGCAACAAATCCGGAAGATGTTGTAGTTCCAGGTTCGGGCGGACTGTTTTCCGCCTTTCATTGGTATCGCAAGACGCTGGCGATCTACAATGACGTCGCCAATACCCTGGCCGGCTGGGTGCACGGTGCGACTGCAAAGACCGACATCGTCGATGCCGATGAATTCGCCATCGCGGACAGTGCGGCAGGCTGGGGCCTGAAGAAGGTTCTGGCAAGTAGTGTTGTCAAATACGTCTGTGTTTCCACCGGTCTTGATTTCTTTACAGGATTCATTCCCGCTTATGTCGGCGTTACCTCTGTCACCATCGGCCCAGGCGTCGGCTGGTTTGGCGGCAGGAAGCATCAGACCACCGTTGCCACGGCAAAAACGCTTGTTCAGCTGCTCGACACAGGGGCTGTGCAGCCATCAAAGACGTATTTTCTCTATGCCGTTAAGAAGACATCAGACGGCACGACGGATTTCGTGATGTCACTGTCGGCATCGGAGGCGGGCGTCACGAAGCCGGTCGGGTGGGAATGCCTGTCTGGGAGCCGCGTGGGCCTGATTATCACCAATGCATCGGGAAACATTGTTCCGTTCTGGCAGACCGGCAATGAGGTCAACACCGACACCTACACGTGGTTCACCGCCAATGCCAATGTGCAGGGCTTGGCCATACCGAGCAATATTCCTGTCGGGCTGAGTGTAGATGTCTGGGTGCTGATTGACACTGTCGTGGCAAGCACGGGACAGGACTGCGTCGGGATCGTTTCAGATGCTGCCGTCGCCAACTACACAACAGGTGCCGCCCATCAGGTTCGGTGCCGGTCACGCTCGGGCAACGACTATCCAGACCAGAGTGCGGCGGCAGGCAAGGCGCGAAGCAACGCTAATGGTCAGCTCTGGAGGTATGCCGGAGTGACAAGCACAGCCTGTTCAGCCTCCTTCCTGGTATGCGGCTGGCATGATTACACCTGCAAGAGGTTATTCGCATGACAACTGTGTACGTTCGCTACGACAGCGCCGGAACTATCCTTGAAATACTCACCCGCGATCAGCCTGATATGATCCTCGTCCCTCATGACGACCAGGAGCCCGCGATTGCGAAATACCTTCGCGATCCGACGGGCTCAGAAGATCGCTTCCCTTCCCTCAGGAAATGGCAGCTCTGGCTCGCAGCGCTCGAACTCGAACCGCCGATTTTCAAGGCCGATGTTCTCTCCACGGTCAATGGCATGGCAGAGATGTCGGTCAAAGATAAGGAAACCGTGCGTATCATGATTGAAGACGCGCAGGACTATTCCCGTAAAGACCCCCGTATCGATCTGCTCGCGGTGGCCATGGGAATTCCACCGGACCAGATGGATGATCTTTGGAAGTGGGCGGCCCAGATCGAGCCCGTGTGACATGGGCTCTCGTAAGATGGCGAGCGGGACCGGCCCATCCGGCCGGCGCCGCTCGGCAATCGCCTCATTGCGGCAACGGCTTGCCTGTCTGCTCGGCCATCATGTATTCCGCATACCAGTCCGGCCAGTTCTCGTCGTGCTTTCCGCCATTGCGCTTTTCGTGCTCGCCATGCGCTTCGGCCGCCCGGCGCAATCCTGCGGCGAGGTCTTTCGCCGTGCCGAAGGCGGCAAGGTCCGAAGTGATCCGCCCCGGCAGCCGGGCGGTGATTTCCTGGAAAAGCCAGCCATTGCCGTCAGGGTCGTTGAAGGAAGCGAAGGAGCGGTAGCTGCCGCGATCGGGATCGGCGCCGCTGACCCGGCGCCGGCCGAAGAGATAAGGCACGTCGGGGCCGCTGTAGACCTCACCCTCAGGATGGAAGGCCTCGCTGACCTCGACGCCGCGATCGCGCAGCTCTTTTCTGATCGCCTCGATATCGGAGACGATGAGATAGAGGCCCTGTGCGGAGCCGGGTGCCGCCGGCGTCACGTTTTTCCCGAAGATGACGGATGCGTTCGAGCCCGGCGGAGTGAACTGGATCACCCGGTAATTGTCACCTGAGGAATAGTCGGCATCGAGGCGCCAGCCGAGCCCACCGTAAAATGCCTTGGCCCGGTCGACATCCGAAACGGGCACGACAATGATCTCCAGCTTCATCTCGCTCGTGCCGTTGCCGGTCATGTTGCTTGCGCTGCTCATGATCTTCCCCCTCCATCGTCATTACGATGGTGTTGTTGATGATGGCGATACGGCGAATGCATCGCCCGCACCCACTCTACCACGTTGCGGGCCGGTGATCTCTGCTCACCCTTCCCGCGGCATCGCCTTGATGAAATCGATGAAAGCGCGCAGTGGAGCGGGCACCAGCCGGCGGCCGGGATAATAGAGGAAGGGGCCGGAAAAGCTTTCCCACCAGGGCTCCAGCACCGGCTCCAGCGCGCCGCTTTCGAAATAGGGCCTGAGCCAGTCCTCGAAGGTGAAGACGATGCCGGTTCCGGCCACCGCCGCATCGACGGCGAGATCCGTGCCCCCGCCGTTCTGGACGATCAGCGGGCTCGGCGGATCGACCCTGACGATCTCGCCGTCGCGCTCGAACTCCCAGACCGGAATGGCGCGGCCGGCAAAACGCCCACGGATGCAGGCATGCTCGAGCAGATCGCGCGGATGCTCAGGCCGCCCATGTGCGGCGAGATAGGCAGCTGAGGCACCCCCGGCAAAACGCTGGATGCGCGGGCCGATCGGCACGGCGATCATGTCCTGCTCCAGCCGCTCGTCATAACGGATGCCGGCATCGCAGCCGGCGGCGATGATATCGACGAAATTCTCCTCGGTGACGATTTCCAGCCGAATATCCGGATAGGCTTTCAGGAAAGCCGGCACGATATCGGGCAGCACCAGCCTTGCCGCGCTGACGGGCACATTGAGCTTCAGCGTGCCGGCCGGCCGATCGCGAAAATCCTTCACGAAGTCGAGGGCCGCATCAATCTCGCTGAAGGCGGGGCCGAGCCGTTCCATCAGCCCACGGCCGGCCTCCGTCGGCACCACGCTGCGTGTCGTGCGGTTGAGCAATCGCACGCCGAGTTCCGCTTCCAGCCGCCGCACCGCATCGCTGAGCGCCGATGAGCTCATATGGCCTGCCCGCTCCGCCTCGCGGAAACCACCGGATCTTGCGACGGCGAGAAAAGCGCTGACATCGCTGATTTCAGGCCCACCTTGTTTCATATTCCAGATCTCACTCATTGTCCTCCACGCAGGACGGCCCGTCCGGATTATAGCCAATTGTCCAACCAATGATCCAGGCCTATCTCCTCTTCGCCTTCAAACGGAGATCCAGAATTCATGTCTACTGTCGAAAAATCGGGAAGCTTCAAACTCGGCGACCGCACGGTGAAGCGGCTCGGCTATGGCGCCATGCAGCTTGCCGGCAAGGGCGTCTTCGGGCCGCCGCGGGATCGTGACGAAGCCATCGCCGTTCTGCGCGAAGCGGTGGAAAGCGGCGTCAACCATATCGACACCAGCGATTTCTACGGTCCCCACGTCACCAACCAGATCATAAGGGAAGCGCTGCATCCCTACAAGGACGATCTCGTCATCGTCACCAAGGTCGGCGCGCTGCGCGGGGCCGACGCCTCCTGGAACCCCGCCTTCTCGAAGGAAGAGCTGACCGCGGCTATCCACAGCAACCTGAAAAACCTCGGCCTCGATGTCATCGAGGTGGTGAACCTGCGCGCCATGTTCGATGTACACGGCCCGGCCGAAGGCTCGCTGGAAGCGCCGCTCACGGTTCTGGCTGAATTGCAGCAGCAGGGCCTGATCAAGCATATCGGCCTGTCGAATGTCACCGCAAAACAGGTGGATGACGGCCGCAAGATCACCGGGATCGTTGGAGTCCAGAACCAGTACAATCTCGCCAACCGCGGCGACGATGCGCTGATCGACAAGCTTGCCGCTGAGGGAACCGCCTACGTACCCTTCTTCCCGCTCGGCGGCTTCTCGCCGCTGCAATCCTCGACGCTCTCTGAGGTCGCAAGCCGCCTCAACGCCACGCCGCTGCAGGTAGCGCTTGCCTGGCTCCTGAAGCGTGCGCCCAACATCCTGCTAATTCCCGGCACCTCCTCGCGCGGGCATCTCAGAGAGAACCTCGCTGTCGCAGACATCGACTTGCAGGCCGACGTGATGGCCGAACTCGATGGCATTGCCGCGACGTCAGGCGTCTGACTCAACGCAAGGCAAACGGAGCGCGGCGGATCGCCGTCGCGCCCCGACGCCGCCTTACAGCGCCTCCCCAGATTGACGAATCGCGCCGGCATCGACATCTTCTGGCTCAGGCGTGGCCTGCGCCCAACCTCCAGCGATCCTCCCCGGCAGGATCTCTTAAGCGGAGGCAAAGGGACTTCCGTCTCGGGTTCGCTAACCTAGGTCCGATCGCTCGGGCGTGGTGGCCGGGGAACATGCGTCCGTGACGGAAAGGCCTACAATGACCCATAACGGAAATCTCAAACGCAGGGTACGCGCCCGCGCCGCGAAAACCGGCGAATCCTACACCTCTGCTCTCAGCCATATCAGCAAACCGAAAACAGAGCCGCAACCGGATGAGCCCGCCGGCAAATTCCTGCGGCTGGCAGTCGCCCAGACCTCGGTCTGCCTCGACCCGCGCGATGCCGCAGCATTCCGTGCAAATGGTGCAGAAATGCGCCACCTGATGCGCCAGGCGAGCGAGGCCGGCGCCCGACTTCTCCACTTCCCGGAGGGGACGATCTGCTTTCCCCACAAGCGTATCC
Source organism: Hyphomicrobiales bacterium (assembly GCA_900468805.1). GTDB lineage: Bacteria > Pseudomonadota > Alphaproteobacteria > Rhizobiales > Rhizobiaceae > Rhizobium. Next base: position 88,385 of record UEIF01000013.1, read on the forward strand.
TCTCCGAAATCGGCCCGGCAGAAATCGGCGCTGCCGATTGGAGCCGCTACCAATGGGAGGTTCTGCGCGAGGAGCTTGAAGAGACGAGAAAGCTTGCGAGGAAACTAAGACTCTGGACGGTCTTCGGTGCACCCCATCGGCTGACCCCGCCGCACCGGCCGCATAACAGCCTCTATGTCATCTCCGACCGGGGCGAACTGGTGACACGTTATGACGAGCGCCTGCTCTCCCACACCAAGATTTCCTTCATGTATTCGCCAGGCAAGATCCCCGTCACCTTCGAGGTGGACGGCATCCGCTTCGGCTGCGCCGCCGGCATGGAAACGCATTACCCTGAGATCTTCATCGAATATGAAAGGCTCGATGTGGATTGCGTGCTCTTCTCCACATCGGGAGAAACACCCTCCGCAGCACCTCCCTTTGCCGCCGAAGTGCTGGGCCTTGCCGCCAGCAACACCTATTGGGTGAGCTACGCCGCCCACGCGCCGCAAAGCGCGATCGCTCCCTGCGGCATCGCCGCCCCCAATGGCCAATGGGCAGCCCTCTGCCCAACGGACGGCACGCCCGGCATCGCCTTTGCCGACATTGCCACCAATCCAGCCAACCCCGCCCGCCCCTGGCGACGCACCGCCCGCGGCGATCTCTACCGGCTGCACCAGATCGAGGGGGATCCGAGAAGCGACAGCCGCGAAGCCTTCTGAAGCCACAAACAGACTGGCGGACACTCAGTCCGCCAGCTTTAAATCACCTAACATATTGTATTTAATACGATTTTCGGCCACGGTAAATCCTAATCCTAAATATCCCTGTCAACTAAAGTCAGACCTAGTACTGCCACAATCTTTTCCCCAAATAGTTGTCGAAACACACAGACCCGACCATTGGGGGTGACGTCTTGGAGTGCTTTCTGAACGAACTCGCTTTATACGCGGTGCGAGCGCTGTGCGAGACGCTCATCGAGCTGGCTTGGGCGCATTGGCGCAAAAAGCGACGTGAGCGCAAGCATGCAGTCGACATGCAAGCTTTCAGAGCCGGTAATGGCATCCAACAGCGGCAGGTTCGTAGCGGAACTGATCCGGTCGGCTTGGCCGACCGACCAGACCATTCGCAGCATCAGTCGCGCACTGCCCGTTTCGCTTCCGGCACCAGCATCCCGTCAATCAACCACCGCCAGTAAGGCAGGCTCGCGAACGGCATCAGCCGGTGGGCCGTGGCAATGTCGCCTTCCGTCATGCCGGGCGCATTGCCTGTGACCGCGCCCTTCGCATTGGCGAGTCCTAGGCCGCCGGCGGCGGAGTGGCTCGCCGGCGCTTTCTGGCTGGCGTCAGGGAAGAGCGCCAATGCGCCGGCATAGACGCCAGGGACACCCATTTTTTCGAGCGCGTTGTTGATTTCGAAGCCGACAGCGAAGATGCCGGAGCGGTCGAGCCCTTCCATTGCCCAGGTGCCGGGATCGTCGGGAAGCTCGCCGCCCGTTTCCAACTGCTTCAGAGCGTAGAGGAAAGCGCCAATCGTCGTCAGGCAGACGATACCGCCGACGAGGCGGGTCTTGTCTTCCGGCAGGCCGCGGATCAGCACGCGTTGATTGGCGGCGATAGTAAGGGATCTGAACCGCAGGAGGGCATGGCCGAGAGGCGTCGATGCAAAGAGCGGCACGTTGTCCGCACCCTTGGTGACGAGGATGGAATCGGCGTCCTTGTTGATCGCGGCGCGGAAGGCGCGGCGGGTAATTGCGGCTTTCGCATCGTCGCCCCAGGCTTGCGTGTTGGCGACCTTGACCCCATGGAGCGTTTCGCCGTGGCTGACGAACAAGTGGCCGAGGTCTTCGGCGCCCTGCATGCCGATGCCGAGGGCGCCCATATAGGCGCGCTCTTCGGCCGGCAGGGAGGCAAAGCCACTTTGCGCGGCCTTCTCGGCATTTGCCAGAATGCGGTTCTGGATGAGGCGCGAAGCGAGCGTCTTTTGAAAATCGTCCCAATGCGTGAGGCCGCTCATGAGCCGCACGCCGGTGGTCATGTTGCCGAGGAAGCGTTCGAACACGCGGCCGTCAGCATAGGGATCGGTGATTCCGGCAAGCGAGGCCATGCGGGATGCGAGGATTTTCTCGCCGATGGCGCCGGCAAGCGCGGCTTCCGTCCCGCCGAGCCCGGCCGCCTGCACTCCGCGCAGCATCGGTCCGATTCCGTCCCTGATATGGGCAGAGATGCCATGCACCATTGCCGGGCGCACGGCATCGGCAACCGCGCCGATCTGCAACCCGCCCATCGCCCGCATGTAATTGAAGGTACCGGCGCCGGCCAGGATACGCACCCAGTTCGTGTCTCGGATTTCCGGATGGCCATTGCCGCGCAACATCTCGCGCGCCGCCTGCAGGTCGGCCATATCGGCGCGCTCTTGCAGATCGAGACGCTTCAGCGCAGCCGGATCGTCGCCCGCCCCGGCGCGCAGTTCGGCATAATCCAACCGCACCAGCTCGAAGGCCTCTTTCATGTCAGGCGATCCGAAACGCTCGGCAAGGTCGATATCAGCGACCATGACGCGGGCATAGCGACGGCCGATGAGATCGGCGTCGTCTTCGAGAAACTTTTCGACGAGCGCGTCGGGAATTTCGAAGCTGCGTTCCTTCAGCGGGCCGCTTGCGGCAAGGGTGAAATTCTCCGGCTGGAAGCCATCGGCCGCCCGGCCGGTCAGCCTGTCGTGGATATCATCGACGATGCCTTCGACATAATCGGCCCGGTCGGCATCGTCCAAGAATTCGAACGTGCCGTGCGAGGCATGGTCGGCAATCCGGCTATCGACCTTGCCGATCCTGGCGAGATCGCTGACAAGGCCGCGATCGGGGTCGGCGGCATCCATGTCGCGGGCGATGCTGCCGGCGACGTATTGGAAGCCCGCCTCGAACTGCTCGAGCGCTTCGTCGGGCAGATGCCTGATGATGCCGCCGGCGAGATCGGCAAGGCCGGCCCCGTGACCAGCCATGCGCCCGACCATGCCGGATTCTAGATCGGCTTTTTCGCTTTCCAGGCTCGAAAGCGTCTTTTCCTTTCCGGCCGCCTCGCGCGCCATTGCGACGGAAACCTGCCCGTCCAAATAGGCGCGCAGGATGGTCTTGAATTCCTGCTTGTCGGCTTCGATCGCCTGAGGATTCCATAGGCGCGAGAAATAGGATTCGGCGGTGGCGGCATCGACGTCTTTTGGCAGCAGACCGCTATCGATCGCCCGCTTCTTCAGGGGCTCGATGACATAGGAGCGCCAGGCGCCCGCGGCTTGCGCGACGCCTTCGATATCGCTTTTGTCGCCGCGGCGCATGGTGCGCCCGACCTCTTGATAAAACTGCTTTTCGGTCAGCGACAGCCCCGCCTTGCGCGCTTTCGTATAGGCGGAGCGCTGGGCCGCGACGGCCTGCGAAACGGGCCCGCGGGTGAATTCGTGCATGGTCGTCCCGGCGGCGATATCGCCCTCGCCCGCCATAGTCTTCGTCAGGTAGACGGGGTTTTCCATCATCTGCGAACCGATCTGGCGCGCGGAGGCGGAAGGGCTGTGCAGCGTGCGCAGGAGCGGATTGAGCTTTGCCGTGTCTCTGGCAACGTCTGACGCCGCGGGCCTGGCAATGGAGAGATCGGCGGATGTTTCCGGCCGCGTGCCTGCGTCATCGGCGGACGACGGAACGGAAAAGCCCATCATTTCTGCATGAAGCGTGTTCGTGCCGGCATCGAATCCCGGCGCTTTGGCGGCGTCGAAGGCGCGCGCGGCGGCGGCGTGTTCAAGGCGCGTCATGAGAAAGGCGCGGCGGCCGCCCATCACGCTCCTAAAAAGTGCCGAGCCACCGATGTGCTTCAACGACTCGTCGACCGTGCGCAATTCCTGGCTGGCGTGCAAGCCCGCCTCCTGCGCGGCCTTGGAGGCAGCGCCAGCGGCCCCTGCACGCAGCGCGGATCGGATGATGGAATAGCCCTTGCCGACCTTCACCGGCGCGGTGGCCGGAATAAGAGAGGTCACATCGAGGAAGGCCGCCGCGAGATTCATGGCCTGCCCGAACAGTCCGGCCCGCTCCAGAACCTCGCGGTCCCTGTTCTCCTGATCGATATCCGCCTTCACCGCATCCATCGCCTTCTTGTTGAAGACATCGAGGAAATGATCGCCGTATTCTTCGTAGCCTTTCAGGTTCTCCGGATCGAAGGGACGAAAATCATGGTCGATATCGTAATAGCCTCCCGTCGCCTTTTCGTAGAGCTTGTTCGACGTGACGGTCGAGCCAATAAGATTGCTCTTTCGCAATGCTGCGAAGGCCGTCGTGAAGGCCGTCGTAATGACATCGGGACGTGGGGCGGGAGCCGGCGCGCCCACCTGCTGCTGGAGGAGATAATCGGATTCCAGGGGTGTCTCGGGGCTCGCCCGGCTTTCATCGAATGGCATGGATCAATTCTTTCTTTTCGTTTTTGGCAGCACGCCGGGCAGATCGCGGAATGTTGGTGCAGGATCGGGGGATGACGGCGCGGGTTTGGGAGGCAGCAACCGTGGGTCCATCATCGACTGCGGCAAGGAAAGCTGCCAGGCGAGGACCTTTTCGCGGTCGCGCCCGAATTCGGTGTGCTGCAAATTCTCCAGACGCTCAGCCTCCTGCTCGGCGTGCTTTTTGACGAGCGCTGCTTTCCTGGCGGCTGCAATCTCCTCGGGGGTCGGCGGGGTCGCAAAGAACGGTTTGCGGTAGTGCTGCAAAACGCCGTCCTTGTCCCTGTAGTAGATCTGGTAATGAGGCGCGATGCCGGCGGCTATGTCGTTTTCCGTGTCCTGGTCCGCATCGAGGAAGGCCTCGTCATGTGTGACGCCATCGTCGGCAAGAGCCTTGTTCAACTGCTCCCCGATATAGCCGTGGGAACCGTCCCAGTCGGCCGGATAGGTCTTTTCCGGCGGCAAATGGGTGACGACTTTTGGCCCGTCCATCGTGAATTCCGACGTGCCGTAACGGCGCTTGATACGATCATTCGCAAGCGTCGTACCCGCATCGATATCGCCGCCGGCGTCGAAAATGCTTTCCGTCAGAATGTCCTTGTAGTCGCTGACGATCGCAGCCGACTGCCGCGGATTGCTCCCGAGGCTCGGCGCAAAGCTGAACCAGCCTTCGTCATAGATGCCGCTCACCTTTCCTTCTGTCGCAAGACGGTCGATCGCATCTTTCATCTGTTTCGTGTCCATCAGCGCCGAGCGCTGGCGCACCTTGTCGCGGTCTTTGCGATCGATGATGCGCCGGGCGGCAATGGCGGGCGTCAGGCCCACATCATCGACGTAATGCGAATAGAGGGCCACGTCGTCGGCAAGTTCGGCCCCGCCCGTCATCCAGCCGAGTGCGCCGGGAGAGGCGATCGAAATCCGGCTGGCAAGATCGAGCGCGTCAACCGTGCCATCGAGATCGCGGTTCGCGAGAGCCATACGCAAGCTGCTGCCGACCGCAGTCGGCACCGCGCCGGTCTGGCGGATCTGGTTGAGCAGCAGCGGCTCGAGCTGCGCAGGCGCGGCGGGCAATGAAATCGCCTCCCAGACGTCATCGTTGGCCTTGCGGCCGTTTTCGCTATAGGGAGCGATGACGAGCTTGCCAGCATGGAACGCCTCGACATTGGTGCGCGTTTCGAGCGCTTCCCGGTTCTTCTCGTCAAGGGTGTTGATTAGCATAACCTTGTCGCCGACATCGATGAGGGTATCGGCATGGATATCGCGCGTCGTCAGCGACGTATCGCCATTGTCGATGCGCTGGCGGTAAGCCTCGGCCTGCGCCACCTGGGCGGCTTTCTCCCGCGATGCCTGCTGCAGTGCGGCGGCCCGCGCGCCATCGGCGGCACTCTGGCGGATCTCATCGGCATAGGCCGGCGGCAGGCCGCTCAGGACGCTTTCCATCGCCTGCGAGAATTGCGGCCCGGCGGCTTGCGGCATGGTTGCTTCGGGGTTGGCCGTCGTGGTGAAGGCGCCCGCAGCAGCCCCCGCCGCCGCAGAAACAGCTAGAGGTGCCGACCTTGCCGCCCCCATGCGCTTGGAAAATTCCGTATCGGAAATCTTCAGCAAGCCTTCCCAGGTCGTCTTCAGGCCGGCGCGGATGGCAGCATAATTGCCGTCCTGGATATCGCGCGCCAGATCGCGGCCGGTATTCGTGCGGTAATCGGCCTGGGCCAGCCAGGCGGCGGCGCGGTCCTGCGAGGCCGGCGAAAAATCCGTCAGCCCCAGCGCCGCTGCGGCCCGCTCCCAGGTTCCCTTGACGAACTGGTAGCGTCCGGTCGCCGTCGTCGTGCCGCCGGCGCCGATAAGGCCGGGATGGGCGGCATAATCCCGGATGCGCTGGCCGCCATTCATCATGTCGTAAGCCGGCGATTCCGTGCCTGAAATGACGGAAAGCAGCGCATATTGATTGTGGCTCAGGCCTCGGGCCGCAAACTGCCCCGGTGCCGGATTGGAGGCGTTGACATGCGCCGCATCGGCGCTCGCGGCCTTCTTCAGGCCGGGTTTCAGCCTGTCGAGCAGGACCATGTGATCCTGCGGCGCGATATCGGCACCGTGATCGGTCGCATATTTCGCGGCCCTGACCGTGTCGCTCTCGGCAATGCGCAGGGCAGATTGCAGGCGCACGTTGCTGAGATAGGTCGCCCGCTCCAGCAGCCGGCGCTCCTCGCCCCAGCCTTCCTTGGCGCCGCGAGCATCGAGCTCCTGCAGGCCGCGGCCGACGAAGCCATTCCACCTGGTCTCATCGTCGGGCGTCTGGATTGCCTGGCGCGAGAAGTTTTCCGCCGCTGCCGTGTGTTCCTGCAGTAGCCATTTCTTCGTCTCGTCGGCTTTCTTGACCATGCCGGAGCGCAGCGCGTCGGTTTCGTAGGCGGCAACCTGCTTGTTGAAGAGGCCCGTTTGCGCCGGCGACATCTTCGCGACGATATCGCGCTTCAGCCCCTGGACGCTCTTCTGGTAGGCGTCGAACCCTTCGACCGCCTGCCGCCCCTGCGTATTGGCATAGCCGGTATCGGGGTCGTAAAGCAGTTTGTCTTTTGCCTGCAGCCACTGATTGGCGCCATCGCTGACGACGGCCTCATCGCGCATCTGCTGCACACGCTGCACCGCTTCGGCCGCGACATCGATGCCACCAGCAACGGACTGCAGCCCTTTGCCGATCGCCGAGCCGAAGGCATCGGCCGTCGCACCGCCAACGAGCGTTTCGGTATATTCGGGCCGCAGTGCAACGCGGTCCTGATTTTCTTGATAGAGGGGAACCTTGACCAAATCCGCGGCCTTTCTTCGTCGTATTGCTGATCACAACGAACATCGGCAGGAAAGGTTGAGTCCGAGACAGACGACCGGAGAAAGCCAGGTCTCATCGAAGCCCGAGAACTCCTGGCTGCATAGACTGAAGGCAGGAGGACTTCTCCACTCCTTCTGGAAAGGTCAGGTCTTTGGATGTCAGGTAATTTCCTCCTGGGTGAATGCCGGCCCCGACCGATTCGGCCAGCGCGCGCCGTCAACCGCGATTTTCGCTGTCAACCGTTCGCACCCTATCCATGACGCCAAACGAGGAATGGCATCATGGATGAGACCACCCGCAACGAGCTCGATAAACTCCACGGCAGGATCAACGATTTGAAGGAGCGCGTCGTCTCGCTGGAAGCGCAGCAGCCGCATATCAATGCCGCGCTGCTGCGCATCGAAGGCAGCGTCGAAAAGCTCGCAAACCGCATCGGCAAGGCGTTCTGGGCGGTCGTCGCCATCGTGCTGACGCCGCTCGCCGGGCTGTTGATCAAGGCGATCGCCTCCGGCGCGCTCGCCCGCTTTCTCTAAGCAATTCCAGCAAAAGTGCGTAGCGGTTTTGTGCACGGAATTGCGGGAAAACAAAGAGATGGAGCATTTCCCTGATTCAAATTCTCTGAGTTCACCCCGACAACCCTTCCCAAACCATCCTGCCGCCATCCACCATCATTAGGGCAGCAGACATGACCCTCGTCTTCATCCGCATTCTCCTGCGTTACCTCGCCGCCATCCTCGTCACCCGTGGGCTGATCGCCCCCGATCTCGGCGAAATGATCTCGCGTGATCCCGATGTCGCTATGGCCCTTCAGGTCGCCTCCGGCGTGCTCATCGCCGCCATTGCCGAAGGCTGGTATTTTCTGGCGCACCGCTGCGGATGGGCGAAATGAAGTGGCTGAGCGACCTGCTGCTCGGCGGCATCATCGAGAAATTCACCGGCCCACTGCTATCAGCCTATCAGGCAAAACTCTCTGCCGAGACCGATCAGCAGAAGCTTGCGGCCGAGGAAGTGATCAAGGGCATCGAGGCTGCCCGCGATATCGCGGTCGCGGAAGCCGCCGACCGCTGGAGCGCCACCCGCCTCGGCCGCCTGCTCATCGTCATCCCTTTCGGGCTCTGGTGGGCGGCGATCTACATGGTGCAGCTCCTCAATCCGTGGTTCGGCCTCAATCTCGTCGTCGTCGACGTGCCGCCGCGCATCAATGACATGGCGCTGGTGCTGATCCCGGCGATCGTCGTCGGCGATGCCGGAGCGCTGCTCGCGCGGCGTTTGAAGAAATAGCAGGACACCAGCTCAACCATTGCCTGCCATCATCACCCCATCAAGAGAGCGACGGGTTGGGGGCCGAATTCCTCCGGTGACCTTGCGAAACGCCTTCGGCCGGAGTCAGGCGCTCTCTTGATGCCAGCCTTCTGCTACCAGAAGCGCCACCACGGATGCTTTGCAGTTGATGAAGCCGGTGCGATGGCCGCTATGGGTTCGCCATCCGGGCCATAGAACTCCCCGTCGTCTCCTTGCACTCTGGCGCCGAGGTGTTCGGCGATCGACCACATCTTGCGGCGAATTTCCGGATCGGGGTTCTTGGCGTCGATGTTATCGCTCCCGCTCCAGGCAAGCCAGCACAGATCGTTTCCACGCTCTCCGCCGGAATAGGCTGTCCAGACGCAGAGGCCTTTCTGTTCGACGCGGAGAACCTTGCCACCATTCAAGGCAGTTTCGGCAAACCCATCGTGCCGCAGCTCGGGGTCGCCCTCCACATAGGCAAGCCAGTCCTCAAGCGAAACGCCCGGGCTTGGGTCAAACCAGTTCTCTTTGCGGGTAATATGAAGATCATACCCCATTTGCCTCACCCTCCACGGGAATTCATATCCTGGGCCGACCCTACGTTCGGCACATAAACAAAAGGTTGCGTATGACGAGCTGTTAGGGCCGACTGCGCGGGCTCGCAGCGACGGATTCGGGAAATTCAGGCATGACGGAAGAAACCTGTAACGAGATCACCCTTGTCTCCGCCGAGGAACGGCCCGATCTCATCCCCGCTTTCGACGAACTCGGTGCAGCCGTATGGCCGAAGTTCATCGGCGGCGACGCTACTGTCATCAGATACTGGAACAGCCTGTTCTCTGATGGCCTGCGCCGCCATCAGTTCCTGGCCCTCGGCAGGGACAGCCAGGGAAACGAGCAGGTTGTTGCTACATCGAACAGCATCCCCTTCCTCTGGCCCGAACCTGAAGACGACGCCTCCCTGCCCGATGCCGGATGGGATGCCGTTCTCGCCGGTGGCGTAGAGGCGCTTACGTCGGGTCAAAAACCCAATGCGCTCTCAGCCCTCGCCATCGTCGTCTCGCCCGCCATGCGCGGTTCGGATCTCGCCGAACGGCTGATCGCCAACATGAAGGCGGATGCCAGACATTACGGCTTTCAGGCCCTCGTCGCCCCCGTGCGCCCCACGAAGAAGGCCGCCTATCCCCTGACATCCTTCGAGAACTACATCGCCTGGACGACCCCGGCAGGCGCGCCCTTCGATCCCTGGGTGCGCAAGCATTGGCAGCTCGGCGCCCGCCTCGTCAAAATCGCCCCGAACTCGATGCGGGTCGAGGCGCCGCTGTCGCAATGGAGCGAATGGAGCGGTCTGCGCTTTCCCGTTTCCGGGCCGTACCATCTGGAGGGCGGTCTGACGCCGCTGATTGCGGATTGTGAGAGCGAGCTCGGGCTTTATGAGGAGCCGAATGTCTGGATGCGGCATAGGCTGGAGGATGATTTGAAGGTCTGACTGCTGGAGCTGAGACTGAAGATCCGCGGATAGAACCCTTGTGCCACGTGGCTCGACCCTGGTCAGGAGGCCCGAAGGGTCGGATGAGGGGGCTCCGGGCCGCAGCCTCTCCTCTTTCTGCCTGCCAAGACTACCGAGTCCTCCTTCCATCCTCTCCTCCGCCACACTCCCAAGATTTTTCCACGATCCATCCCATCAACGAAAACCTATTTCGCTAAAGCCCCATCGAAGCAAATGCCTTCGGGTTTAAACTTCATAGAATTTATAGATTATATCTCTTTCACGCATCAGGAGGATATCCGTGCCCAAGACCGCTTCCAATCCCATCGAGCTCGGCACCCGTGCTGCAGACTTCATTCTGCCTGACGCCAAGGGTGTGCTTCACAAGCTCTCCGATTTTGACGGCACGCCGGCGCTGCTCGTCGCCTTCATTTCCAACCGTTGCCCCTTCGTGCAGCTGATCCGCAATGATTTGGCCGCTTTCGCCAGGGAATACGAAGCCAGGGGCCTGCGCGTCATCGCCATCAACAGCAACGATTCGGAAGCACACCCGGAAGAAAGCCTTGCGGCCGTCGGCCAGGAAGCCGAAGCGATCGGCTACACCTTCCCCTATCTGAAAGACGAGGCGCAGGCGGTGGCGAAAGCCTATGGCGCGGCCTGCACACCTGATCTTTTCCTCTTCGATGGCGCGCGCAAGCTCGCCTATCACGGCCAGTTCGATGATGCCCGCCCAGGCAATGGCAAGCCCGTCACCGGCAAGGATCTGCGCGCCGCCGCAGACGCGGTTCTCGCCGGCGCCAGGCCCGCGGCCGAACAGACCGCATCGATCGGCTGCAACATCAAGTGGACCGCGGGCAACGAACCTTCCTGGTTCTCCAACGCTGCCTGATATCAGTCGCGGCAGCTACCCCCTCTGCCGCGCTCCTTCCCATGATCCAGAGATTTCCTGATGTCGCTGAAGCGTAAAGACTTGGCGGGCAGCGGCCCGTTGCATCTGCAGACGGACGTGCTGGTCCTCGGCGGCGGGCCGGCCGGCGCGTGGGCGGCATTGTCGGCGGCGCAGAATGGCGCCCGCGTCGTGCTTGCCGACAAGGGCTATCTCGGCACCAGCGGCGCAACCGCTCCGTCCAACACCGGCACATGGCTGGTACCACCAGGCGAAAACCGCGCCCAGATCGTCGAGCGCCGCTGGCAACGCACCGCCAATCTCGCCGACCAGCGCTGGATGCTGCGCACCGTCGACCAGGCCTATGAAAACCTGCTGAAGCTTGCCGAATGGGGCTATCCCTTCCCCGATGACGAGGATGGCAAGCTCTATATCGCCAATCTGCGCGGACCTGACTACATGGCGTTCATGCGCCGCCGGGTGCTGAAAGCCGGCATCACCGTCCTCGATCATCACCCTGCCCTCGAACTCTATTTCGATGGCGAAGCCGTCACCGGGGCTGCCGGCATAGACCGCCAGCGCGACCGCGACTGGCGGGTCGATGCCGGCGCCGTGGTGCTGGCGACAGGCGGCTGCGCCTTCCACGAGCGCATCCTCGGGGCTGCCGCTCTCACCGGCGACGGCCACCTGATGGCGGCCGAAGCCGGCGCCAGTCTCTCGGGCATGGAATTTACCGGCAAATATACGCTCGCCCCCTATGGCTCCTCGCTGAACAAGGGCCTGCCCTTCCGCTGGGCCTCCTTCTTCCGCGAGGACGGCACCCCGATCCTCGATAGCGATGGCAACCACCTGCAGAACGGCATCGGCGAGCGCGAAAAGGAAATCGCGAGAGCCATGATCGAAGCCCCCGTCTATGCCGTCCTCGATCAGGCCGAACCCGCCTTGCAGGACTGGCTGCGCCGCGGCCAGCCGAATTGTTTCGTGCCCTACGATCGCTCGCCGGTCGATCCCTTCTCACAGATGTTCCGCGTCACCTTCCGCGCCGAAGGCACCGTGCGCGGCACCGGCGGCATCCGCATCGCCACGTCGGATTGCGGCACCGATGTGCAGGGCCTCTATGTCGCCGGCGATGCCGCAAGCCGCGAACCGCTCGCGGGCGCCACATCAGGCGGCGGCGGCCCCAATTCTTCCTGGGCCATCGCCAGCGGCTGGTGGTCCGGCCAGGGTGCGGCGGGTCATGCCAAACGCCGCGGCGACAAGGCCTTCCGCGCCAATTCCAGCCCGCTCGGCCAGGCGGGTCTGCGCCCCGGCGGCACTTCGAAATCCTCTCTGACGCCGAAAGATGTCATCGACAGCGTACGCGCCGAAGTCACGCCGCTGGAGAAGAACTATTTCCGCGAAGGCACCCGCCTGCAGGCAAGCCAGGACAAGCTCGACACCCTCTGGACCGATGTCAAAAACCACCTTTCCGGCGCCGGCCTCGACAGGCTGAAGGCACGCGAGGCGGCAGCGATTGCCGCCCACGGCCGCTGGTCGCTCGCCTCCGCACTCGCCCGCAAGGAAAGCCGCGGCATGCACCGCCGCTCGGACTTCAAAGGCAGCGATCCGGCCTTCGCCCATTCCATCACCGTGCGCGGCGTCGATGACATCGTGGTCTCATCCGCACCCGAGGCCCGACAGGAGATCGCATCATGATCGAAGTCGTCTCCGAAAGCCGCTGCGTGGAATGCGATATCTGCGTGAAGGTCTGTCCGGCCAATGTCTTCGACGCCACCGATGGCGTTCCCGTCATCGCTCGCCAGGATGACTGCCAGACCTGTTTCCTCTGCGAGATCTACTGTCCCACCGACGCGCTCTATGTCGCCGAGCGCGCCGATGGTCCGCTGTCCATCACCGAAGAGGAAGTGGAAGAGCGCAATCTCTTCGGCAGCTATTCCCGCGCGCTCGGCTGGCAGCGCGGCAAACCGGGCGGATCGCAACTCGACCCCACCCACCGCATCCGCGTCGCGCAAGTCTGAATTGGAGAAGCCCATGGACCGCATCACCGTCACCGATGTCCGCAAGACCTTCCAGCTGAAGCCCGGCCAGACGGTTCAGATCGATGGCCGCCCTTCGGACCGCGTCACCGTCTTGAACGGTATCGATCTCACGATCCGCAAGGGCGAATTCATCACCCTCGTCGGCCCGAGCGGCAGCGGCAAATCCGTGCTGCTCGACATTATCGGCGGCCTCACCGAAGCCTCTAACGGCATCGTCCGGATCGATGGCAAGCACATCGTCAAGCCGGACCCGAAGACCGGTTACGTCTTCCAGCAATATGCGCTGTTTCCCTGGCGCACCGCGCTTGCCAATATCGAATATGCGCTTGAAGTCCACGGCGTACCCAAGCGCGAGCGCACGGAGAAGGCCCGCTACTTCCTCTCCCTCTTCGGCCTCTCCGGCTTCGAGGATCGCTTCCCCAACCAGCTCTCCGGCGGCATGCAGCAGCGCGTGGCGATTGCCCGCGCTCTCGCGACCGACCCCGAAGTCCTGCTGATGGACGAGCCCTTCGCAGCACTCGATGCCCAGACCCGCGAGATCCTGCAGACCGAACTCCTGCGCATCTGGGAAAAGATCAACACGACTGTCGTCTTCGTCACCCACTCGATCGACGAGGCGATCTACCTCGCCGACCGCATCGTCGTCATGACCGCCCGCCCCGGCACGGTGAAGGAGATCATCGAGATCGACCTGCCCCGCCCGCGCGACGGCGACATCCGGGCGAGCGCCGAGTTCAACGCCCATCGCGGCCGCGTCTGGGAGGCGCTGCGTGACGAGGTGAACAAGGCGCAGAAAGACTGGGCGCTTTCGCCCGCCTATGCCCACTGAAGGGAAGAAAGCTTATGGCCTACGTCACCGATAAACCCGCCTTCGGCGCCCGCCTCTTCCCCTCGCGGGAGAAAGCTGCGCGCCCTAAGCGCCGCCTCGAATTCGGCACCCTCACCTATGGCCTGCCGCTAATGGTCGTCTTCTTCGGCCTCTGGGAAATCGCCCCCCGCCTCGGCTGGCTGAACCGCATCTTCTTCCCGCCGCTGAGCGAAGTGCTGGAAGCCTGGTACGCCATGCTGCTCGACGGCACGCTGTCAGCCAATATCGGCATCAGCCTGCAGCGCGCCGCCATCGGCTTCCTGCTCGCCGTCATCATCGCCGTGCCGCTCGGCTTCCTGATGGGGCGCTATACGCTGTTCGAAAAGGTCTCCGACCTGCTCGTGCAGACGCTGCGCAACACCTCGCAATTTGCCCTTCTGCCGGTCTTCATCCTGCTGCTCGGCATTGGCGAGGCCTCCAAGATCGCCATCTGCTTCTATTCCTCGATCTTCTTCCTGCTGATCAACACGATTTCGGGCGTCAAATCCGTCGATCCGCTGCTGTTGAAAGCCGCCCGCTCCATGGGCACGTCTGATCTCGACATGTTCCGCAAGGTCATCCTGCCGGCCAGCATTCCCTCCATCGTCTCGGGCATGCGCCTTGCCGTCAAATCCTCGATCTTCGCCGTCATCGGCGCCGAAATGCTCGCCGCTAAATCCGGCCTCGGATTCCTGATCCAGCAATCGCAGCTGATGATGGAAACGGCCGATATGTATGCCGGCATCATCACCATGACCGCGATCGGCCTGCTCGTGAACTACCTGCTCGTCTGGTTCGAGCGCTGGGCGACCGCCTGGAAGGGTTCTTCCGAAATCTCTCACAACTGATTGCAATACCGTTTCTGAAGGGGACATCACATGACAAGCTTCAACCCATCCATCCTGCGCCGCACGCTGCTATCAGGCCTCGCAGCCCTCGCCCTCGGCAGTGCCGCGCTCTCCACGCCGGCCTTTGCCGAAGACAAGCCCGATGTCATCCGCATCGGCAGCACGGCTCCCGGCCATCTGAAATTCATCCTCGAGCGCCATAGCGGCTCACTCGCCAAGGAATTCGAAAAGGACGGCATCAAGGTCGAATTCATCGCCTTCACCAATGGCGGCTCGGAAGCCACCACAGCACTTGCCACCGGCGCTGTCGAATTCATCTACACCGGCGACAATCCGGCGCTGCGCGTCGCCGCAGCCGGTGCGGATGTGAAGGCGATCGGCCTCTCCAGCTTCGTCAAGGAAAATGGCTCGGCGATCATCGTCAAGACGGACTCGCCGATCAAGTCGCTGGCGGACCTGAAGGGCAAGAAGGTCGCCTATCTCACCGGCACCGTGCGCCACTCCACCTTCGCAAAGGCGCTGAAATCAGCTGGCCTGTCGCTCGCCGATGTAGAATCCCTCAACCTCGCCTTCGACGCGTCAGGCCCGGCGCTGGTGCGTGGTGATGTCGATGCCGTCGTCGAAAGCGGCGATGTCGCCGCCAAGCTCGTCGACACCGGTGAGGCCCGCGTCATCCTCGATGCCTCCTCGCATCCGGAATGGTCCGCCCCCTTCCTGATCTCTGCCAATGGCGAATTCGTCAAGAAATACCCTGATCTCGTCAAGCGCCTCTTGAAGGTCGATATCGAAACCGCACGCTGGGCCGACGCCCACCCGGAAGACACGATCAAGATCTTCGTCGACGAAACCAAGTCCTCGGAAAAGTCCGTCCGCAAGACCTACAAGGACAACGTCTTCTACCAGGACCCGAAGATCACGCCTGAGGCGCTCGCCTCGCTGAAGAGCGAAGAGCAGTTCATGGCCGACGCCAAGCTGCTTAAGGGCTCCGTCGACTACGACAAGTGGATCGACACCAGCTTCCTCGACGCCGCCTATAAGGAAGTCGACGCCAAGAAGTCGAACTGATCTCCGGGCAGAACCCGCAAACGTTTCCCCGCCATCTGAGTCGTTGGCGGGGAGAATTGGCGCCTTTCGCAATATGTCTGGCGTCGTCTGCAAATGATCTGGCATGATGCGCCGATTACCTTGCGTTCTATGCAAGAGCAAAAAGGTGCATCATGAACAGCAAATCCCAACCCACGGCTCTCGTCACCGGCGCGTCATCCGGCATGGGAAAGACCATCGCCGGACGCCTGATCGCTGATGGCTATCTGGTCTATGTCGCCGCCCGCAACGTCGAGAAGATGGCCGATCTGGCAGAGCTTGGCGCAATCCCGCTGCAGATGGATATTTCGAAGGACGAGGACATCGTTGCCGCCGTCAGGGCCATCACCGAGAGATCTGGTGGCGTCGATGTGCTGGTCAACAATGCCGGCTTCGGTCTCTACGGCCCTGTCGAGGAGATCCCGCTCGATGAGGCGCGTTATCAGTTCGAGGTGAACGTCTTCGGCCCCGCGCGCCTGACCCAGCTTCTGCTTCCGGCTATGCGGGCGCGCGGCGCAGGCACCATCGTCAACATCACCTCGATGGGCGGCAAGATCTATACGGTGCTCGGCGCCTGGTATCATGCCACCAAGCATGCGCTGGAAGGCTGGTCCGACAGCCTGCGGCTCGAGCTCGAACCCTTCGGCATCCGCGTCGTCGTGATCGAGCCGGGACTTATCGAAACAGGCTTTGGCGACGCCGCTTCCCGGGGCATCCTGGAACGGTCCGGCACCGGCCCTTACGGGAAGCTCGCGCAAAGCGTGGCCGCCTCCATCGATAGGAGCTATGGCCGGGGCCAGGGAACCGATCCCAAGGTCATCGCCGATGTCGTCGGTGATGCCGTCCGGTCGGCCCGGCCCAAAACCCGCTATGCAGCGGGCAAATACGCAAAGATGATGATCTGGGTGCGCAAGTGGCTGGGCGACCGCGCCTTCGACCGGCTGATCAAGAGCCAGATGTGAAGGTCGCCGTAGAGGATGCAATGATGACCGGGAATGCGGGCGACAGATGCAGGCTGCCGCAGGCCTTCTGGCGGGCGGCGGAACGTATGGGCCTGCCCGCCCCGGCTCTGCTGCGTCAGGCAAGGCTGCCGGCGACACTGCATATCGCGCCGGAGACATGGCTGACGACGGCACAGTATTTCGCGCTGTGGCGTGCGGTCGAAACGCTGTCGCAAGACCCCGCCATCGGCCTGCGCATGACCGTCGAGACCGATACCTCGCTGCATCCGCCCGCCACGATGTCGGCCTTTTTCGCGCGGGATTACCGCGACGGGTTGCATCGGCTGGCGCGGTTCAAACGGCTCTGCACCCCGGAGGAACTGACCGCAGCCGAAACCGGGAGCGAATGCCGGGTCGCGGTGCGCTGGCTTCATACCGATGAAGCCGAGCCGGATGCGGCAGCCGACGTGACCTTTGCGGCGATCCTTGAACTCGGGCGGCGCGGAACGGGGCGGCATCTCATGCCCATCCGGGTCGAGATGACCCGAACCGGGCCGGTGAGCGAAGCACATCGATCCTACTTCGATGCACCTGTTCGTACCGGCTGCGCGCAGAACGTGCTGGTGCTGGATCGTGCCGATCTGGACCTGCCGTTCTCAGGACATAACCCCGAACTGCTTGCGATCCTCGATCCCTCTCTTGCTGCATCGCTTGGCGAGATCGAAGCACGATCCTCGCTCCCCGATCAGGTGAAGATCCTGATCAAGCGCCGCATCGCCAGCGGCAAACCCGATATTGCCGATGTGGCCCGCGAAATGGGCATGAGCGAGCGGACCCTTCAGCGCCGCATCACAGAACAGGGCACGAGCTATCGCGGCCTGCTGGACGAAGCACGGCGGGAACTCGGCCACCGTTTGCTGTCCGACGGGCAGAACGGCATCGAGGAGATCGCATTCCTGCTGGGCTTTCAGGATACCAGTTCGTTCTATCGGGCCTTCCGCGCATGGGAAGGGCTTACCCCGGCAGAATGGAGAGACCTCCACTGAAACGGTTTGTCCAGCGCCGCCCCATGCTCTCGATTCAGCGTATATCAGCAACCGCCCAACAAAGCCCGCCCCAAAAGCCGGCCCCGAAAGCCGGCTTTGTTGATTGCCGAAATTCCGCGCGTCTCCGTGAGCCCGATTTCACGCCGGTCCGAATACAGCGGCGACAGCGTTTCCGGACAGGAACAATGAGCAGTTGAGTGCATTCCCTCATCGACCCAAGGAGGGACCCATGTCACCCAAAACCGTAAAAACAGCTGCATCCGCAACCGCGACGATCCACGATCAGCGCCTTCACAGGGGGGCCGGCGGCGAGCTCCATCAGATCGCCGAGGATGGCGCCGACGTCTTGACGACGTCGCAGGGCGCACCCGTTGCAGACGATCAGAACACGCTGAGGGTCGGCCCGCGCGGCCCTGCCCTGATCGAGGATTTCCATTTCCGCGAAAAGATATTCCATTTCGACCACGAGCGCATTCCGGAGCGTGTGGTCCATGCCCGCGGTTATGGCGCGCACGGTTTCTTCGAGACCTATGCCCCCCTGTCGAAATATACGAGGGCTGATCTTTTCCAGCGCGCAGGCGAGAAGACGCCGGCCTTCGTGCGCTTCTCCACTGTCGCCGGCAGCAAGGGGTCCTTCGATCTTGCGCGCGACGTGCGCGGTTTTGCCGTAAAGATCTACACCCAGGAGGGAAACTGGGATCTGGTCGGAAACAATATTCCGGTCTTCTTCATCCAGGATGCCATCAAGTTTCCGGATATCATCCATTCGGTCAAACCCGAACCGGACCGCGGCTTTCCCCAGGCGCAGTCGGCCCACGACAATTTCTGGGACTTCATCTCGCTGACCCCGGAAAGCATGCACATGATCATGTGGGTGATGTCCGACCGCGCGATCCCGCGATCATTCCGCTTCATGGAAGGTTTCGGCGTGCATACCTTCCGCTTCGTCAACGAGAAGGACGTATCCACTTTCGTCAAATTCCACTGGAAGCCCAAGCTCGGGCTGCAGTCGGTGGTCTGGAACGAAGCCGTCAAGATCAATGGCGCCGATCCCGATTTCCATCGGCGCGATCTTTGGCAGGCGATCCAATCGGGCAACTTCCCGGAATGGGAACTCTGCGTGCAGCTTTTCGATCAGAAATTCGCAGACGAATTCGATTTCGACGTGCTCGACCCCACCAAGATCATTCCCGAGGAGATCCTGCCCGTCCAGCCGATCGGCCGGCTGGTGCTCGACCGCATGCCGGACAACTTTTTCGCGGAAACCGAACAGGTCGCCTTCATGACCCAGAACGTCCCGCCCGGCATCGATTTCAGCAATGATCCGCTGCTCCAGGGACGCAACTTCTCCTATCTCGATACGCAGCTGAAGCGCCTCGGCGGACCGAACTTCACGCATCTGCCGATCAATGCACCGAAGTGTCCCTTCCACCATTTCCAGCAGGACGGGCACATGGCGATGCGCAACCCGGTCGGCCGGATCAATTACGAACCGAATTCCTCTGGCGAAGGCCCGCGGGAATCGCCGGCCAGGGGCTTCCGCACCTTCCCGTCGGAGGAAACGGGGCAGAAGGTGCGCCTGCGTCCCGAAAGCTTTGCCGACCATTACAGCCAGGCGCGCCAGTTCTATATCAGCCAGACACCGCCCGAGCAGCGCCACATCGCCGCCGCCCTGACCTTCGAGCTCAGCAAGGTCGAAAACCCCGTCATCCGCGAGCGGATGGTATCGCATCTGCTGAACATCGACGAGACGCTGGCTGCGAAGGTGGCAGCAGCGCTCGGCATTGCCGACATGCCGAAGCCGGCGGACGCGGCCATGCCGACCCGTCAGGATCTGGAGCCTTCGGCCGCACTCAGCATCATCGAGCGCGGACCCAAACGGTTCGAGGGCCGCAAACTCGGATTGCTGGTGACTGATGGATCGGACGCGGCTCTCGTTGGAGCCATTACCGGCGCGATTATCGGGGAAAAGGGCGTGGTCGAGATCATTGCGCCCAAGATCGGAGGCGTGACCCTGTCGGACGGCTCGTTCCTTGACGCCCAGCAGATGATCGATGGCGGACCATCCGTTCTCTATGATGCGGTCGCCGTTCTCGCCGCAGAAGACGCGATGCCCGACCTCCTGAAGGAATCCACCGCCCGCGATTTCGTCGCCGATGCCTTCGCCCATTGCAAGTTCATCGGCTACGCAGCCCCTGTCCTGGCGCTCATGAAGAAGGCAGGCATTGAGGATCTCGATGAAGGCACGGTCGAGCTCGGCTCGGCTAAGGACATCGAGGCATTTGTCGCTGAACTTGGAAAACTGCGGGTCTGGGCGCGAGAGCCCTCCGTCAAGATCCGCTAAACGCATCCGTGCCGCGGGCCTGCCCCGCGGCACCAATTCCTGCTTTTAAGCCTCTCAACCGGAAGCCTTATCCGAAAGGCCGACAGCTATATGTATTTACGCCGATATTACTGTTGCGTACTTTCGTGTTGCATACAAAGCGCCTAAACTTCAGCCCACACTAAAATGCCATCCGGGGGGAAGTCAGGCATGAGAGACCGATTGAACAGGACGAGGCAGTGTGGGCGCCGCCTGACCGCGACCGTTGCGGCGGCATCGGCGGCCACGCAATCTGCGTCAGCAGCCGATGACGCAGCGACGCGGGCCTATCACACCGCCCTCACCGACCATGTACCCGGCTTCATCACCGGACCCGGCCAGACCGACTATCTCTTCATCGCCGTCATCGTGCTGATCCTGGTAATGATCCTCGCCATCGGCAATTTCTACTTCCAGCTCCATGCCGTTCCCGAGCGCATCGCGCACCGGGCCAACAAGGCGCAGCTGGAGATCGTCGCCGTGCTGGCACTGATCTCGCTCTTCACCCACAATCACCTCTACTGGATCATCGGCCTGCTGCTGGCGATGATCCGAATTCCGGATTTTTCGACACCGCTCTATTCGATCGCCCGGTCGATTGCGAGGCTCGCAAGCCGCCATCCCGAGGCCGGTGTTGCCCCGGCCGCTCCGCCAGCCTCAAATCATGCTGCCCCGGTTGCAGCAGACCCGTCGCCCCCGGCCAATTCTCCCACGGCCACTGCGCCCGTTTCCGGTGCACCGATCGCTCCCGCGCCATCCGCCACGCATCCGCACATCGTCCAGCCGGTCATCAAGTCCGGTGCACAGGGAGAAGGTATCTGACCATGCTTGAACTGATGCTGTGCTCGATGCTGACCATCCTCCCGGATTATCTCTACCGCCGCTATGTGCAGGACAAGCGCATCGGCCGCGAGATCACCCTCTACAGCATGTGGTACGAACTGCGCTGGGGCATTTCCGCCTGTCTGCTGCTCACCATCTCGCTGATCACCATGATCTTCTATTTCCACCCCTCGACGAAGAGCGTCACCGCCGTCTTCCGCACAGTTACCATCCTGCCGGAATCCATGGGCCGGGTCGATGAGGTCTATGTCGGCGTAAACCAGAAGGTCGCGGCTGGCGCACCGCTCTTCCGCCTCGACGATTCCGCCCAGAAGGCCGCCCTTGATGTGGCGCACAAGCAGATTGCCGAAGTCGAGGCTCAGACCAGGGTGGCCGAGAGCGAGCTTGCCAGCGCCGACGGCATGATCCGGCAGGCTGAAGGCGCCCTGCAGGTCTCGATCGACGAGTTGCAGATGAAGACCCAGCTACTGAAGAACGATGCGGTTGCCCGCCGCGAGGTGGACCGGCTCACCAATACCGTGGAAAGCCAGCGGGGCATGGTCAGTGCCGCCTATGCCAACAAGGAAACGCTGCAGACCAAGCTTAACGTGCTCCTGCCGGCGCAGAAGGCCAGTGCCGGGGCAGCACTCAACCAGGCCCAGGTGGAACTGGACAAGACGGTCGTCAAGGCCGGCATCAACGGCACCGTCCAGCAGTTTACGCTGCGCAAGGGTGATGTGCTGAATACCATGCTGCGCCCGGCGGGCATCCTCGTGCCCGAAGAAGCCGGCCGCGGCACGCTGGTTGCCGGCTTCGGGCAAATCGAGGCTCAGGTCATGAGGCCCGGCATGGTGGCCGAAGCCACCTGCGTCGGCAAACCCTTCGCCATCATCCCGCTCGTCGTCACCGAGGTGCAGGATGTGATCGCCGCCGGCCAGCTGCGCCCCACCGACCAGCTCGTCGATGTCACGCAACTATCAAGCCCCGGCACGCTGACCGTTTTCCTGCAGCCCCTCTTCCCCGGCGGCCTCGACGGCGTGCCGCCCGGCGGCAGCTGCATCGCCAACGCTTATACCAACAACCACGAAGCGCTCGCCGACCCCAATATCGGCACCTTCAAATCGATCGGCCTGCATGTCATCGATACGGTCGGCGTGGTGCACGCCATGATCCTGCGCATGCAGGCCATGTTGCTGCCGGTCCAGACGCTGGTGCTGACGGGGCACTGAGGGCATTTGTCGAGGCAAGCACTGACTCCTCTCCAGCATGCCTGTCCGAGCATGACGATTGAGCGCGTGGCAACCCGGCCACGTGCCACCTTGCGAAGCGCCCTCCAACCCCTCACCTATGCAACAGAACTTGCCTCACTCCACAGGCTTCCCATGAACCCCGCAGCCGACGACTTTTCCCAGGCGCTTGCCCTTATACCCGAGGGCTACAGCGAAGGTAGCTTCGAAGCCGGCCGCTGGGGCGCCACCGTCAAGCGCTCGCCGGATGGCAAGCGCATCTGGCTCTATGCCGAAGATCTCGGCGGCAGCGATGTCGTCAGCTTCAACCTCTACCTGCTGGAGGCAAGCGGCAGCACCCTGAAACCCTGCGAGATGTCGTCCGCCAAGGTGGTTGCATTCGTGCTCGGCTACCGGCCGGACAAGCAGGGTCACCCCAGGCTGCCCGCGAAACGCTCCGCCAGCCGCTGACGCTGAAAGCCCTCGATGACAAAATCGACGAACACCCGCGTTTTGAGCGGCAGCAGCGTCCTGTTGGCGTAATAGATGGAGATCGGGCCGATATCGACATACCAGGAGGGCACCAGCCGGATCAGCTCGCCGCTGTCGAGATGGGCAAGCGCATCGGGCTTGGAGAGCAGCGTGACGCCCAGCCCGAGAAGGGCGGCCTTCCGCATGGCGGCGGGATCGTTGACGACGATCCCCGGCGTGAGATCGACAGGCTGCACCTCTCCCGCCGCGTTACGCATCTGCCGTTGCGGAATGCGCCCGGTATTGATCGATTTCATGACGATGCCGTCGAGCCCCGCAAGCCCGGCCGGATCGGCCGGCAGCACGCGGCCCTTGATATAAGCAGGTGATGCCACCGCCACGAGATGGGCCGGCGCCAGCACCCGCGCCACCACGCCCGAGGCAAGCTCGAAGCCGCCTCCAACAGCCGCGTCATAACCTTCGCCGACCAAATCCACCTGCCGGTTCTCGAACATCCATTCCGGCCGCACCAGCGGGTAACGCTTCATGAAGTCGGGCAGCATGGGCAGCACATATTTTATGCCGAAGGCCGGGCTGAGGCTGACTTTCAGGATGCCGGCCGGCTCCGCCTGCTCATTGGAGATTTCGGCTATCGCCCCCTGGAGCCCCTCGAGATGGTCGCGCATGGCGATGAGAAAGCGCTCGCCTGCCTCCGTCAGCGTCAGGCTGCGCGTGCTGCGATGGAAGAGCCGGAGCTTCAGATTGGCTTCGAGTGCCGCAACATTGCGGCTGACCGCCGCCGGCGTCAGGCCGAGACGCCGCGCCGCCGCCGAAAAGCCGCCGAGTTCAGCGCTGCGCACGAAGGATTCCAGGTTAGCCAGGCTTTCCATCAACCACGACCTTCAAGAGACACTTGAAACTGATACCATCCATTTCGGCCTAATCAAAGAGGAATGGCAGCGCGATATTGGCTCTATCGAAACGACATTCAGAAAGGAAACTTGCCATGTCCATCGGTATCATCGGCGCCGGCAATATCGGCTCCGCCTTCGCCCGCGCTCTCGCCCGTAACGGTATCTCCGCCACCATCGCCAACAGCCGCGGCCCGGAAACGCTTGCCGAGCTCACCGCAGAACTCGCCCCGCACATCATGGCCGGAACGATCGAAGAGGCTGCCGGCGCCGATATCGTCCTCATCGCCGTGCCCTGGTCGAAGCTGCCGGCGGCACTGTCCGGCCTGCCGGATTGGGCCGGCCGCATCGTCATCGATGCCAACAACGCAATCGAGGCACCCCTCTTCAAGCCGGCCGAACTCGGCGGCCGCCTGTCGAGCGAAATCGTCGCCGGACTCGTGCCCGGCGCCCGACTCGTCAAGGCCTTCAATCACCTCTTGGCAAACCTCGTTTCTGCAGACCCCAAGGCCGAAGGCGGCAACCGGGTGCTGTTCTATTCGGGCGACGATCAGCAAGCGAAGGCGGAAGTCGGCGCGCTCATCACCCGCCTCGGCTTTGCCGGCATCGATCTCGGCCCGCTCGCGACAGGCGGCAGCCTCACCCAGTTCCCCGGCGGCCCGCTGCCGGCAATCAACTTCGTCAAGTTCGGTTGAGGGTGGAGCACCATGTCACCTCTCGAAACGGCGCAGACGTTCTTCGCCCACTGGAGCGCCAACCGCATCGACGAAGCCGTCGCCATGCTGAGCGATGATGTGCTCTACGACAACGTACCCCTGCCTGAAATCGTCGGTCGCGAAAACGTCCGGAAGTTCCAGGCCGATTTCGGCATCGGCACCGGCTTCAAGGTGGATTGGAAAATTATCGAGATCGCTGTCTCGGGCGAT
Source organism: Hyphomicrobiales bacterium (assembly GCA_900468805.1). GTDB lineage: Bacteria > Pseudomonadota > Alphaproteobacteria > Rhizobiales > Rhizobiaceae > Rhizobium. The sequence goes on from UEIF01000013.1 coordinate 112,842, forward strand.
GTCGTGTTGAATGAGCGCATCGATATCTTCACCCATGAAAGTGGCGGCACGATCACCCTGCCGGTCATGGGCACGCTGACGGTGGAAAACGGCACGATCACCGTCTGGCGCGACTATTTCGATCTGGGGAGTTTCGAACGGCAGCTGGCTGCGATCAGACAGTAACTGCGGCGACCACCCGCACCTGACACGGCACCGCCCTCATTCAATGGGCGGAGCCCGGGACCGGGATCACCGCACGCGGAATAGAGGCAGATTTAATAGAGCAGCCATAGATCCTTTGAACCGGGCTCGTGTTCGGTCGCAACCCTGTAATAGGTACGCGTGTTGTCGCGCTCTTTTTCGTAAGTCCACTTCAAGCCCCATCTGCATTCGTCCGTCATGCACTCACGGCTCTTCGATTCGTACACATCGAGTTGAAATGCCTCACCATTGATCTCACCGGTGATCGAGCCGGTTTTCCCCTCATCCTTCGATACGAGTTCAAACGCCCCTGCCCGACCATCCAGACAGTAGATCTTGCCGCGATAGATTCGCTCGCCGGTCTCCAACTTCCAGAAATGCGTCTTCACCTCCGATACGCTGTAGCGACCCCTGCATTGCTGCCTTTCGGCCGAGCCGATCTCAATCGTTCCCCCCATCTGCTCACTCTCGTTATGTGCGATCACCTTTCCTAGCACCGGAGTACCCGTTGCGAGATAGCTTCCCTCGACACCACGGACAAACAGATATGAACATCCTGCGAGCGTGAAACCCATTGCCGCCACCGAGACGGCGATCGTGAATCCACGCAGCGCCCACGCGCATCTCAAGACAGATAGCAAGCATACCTCCATGTTCATCTTTATGTTCGCGCATGCTGAAGGGAGCGATGAGGAAGGAAATCAAGGAATGGTCTGTCCGAAAGTCCAAGAGCGGCGAGTAGATAGCTATTTCCAGCGACGATAGTGCCAATATTCAAATCGAAGTATTTTCCCACCACCAGGAGAGGTGAATGGATGCCACACCTCATCGAAGAATAGAATGCCCCATCCCCGTTCCGCCGATACACGTGAATGAACGCAGTTGGCCGCGATAAACGGTAGCAACTTAATGCCCAGCCACGAGTGGCCGGAGCGCCGCTTACTGCTGCTGGAATGCCAGCCGCACGCCAAGCGCCATATAGATCGAGCCGATCACCTTCCCCTGCCAGCGGCCAATACTCCGGTTCCTGCTGAGCCAGCCGCGCACCGAGCCGGCGCCGAAGGCCAAGGCAGATGTCACGCTGATGCTGAGCGCCACGAAGATGATGCCGAGCAGCGCGAATTGCCCGATCACCGATCCGCTCTCGGGATGGATGAACTGCGGCAGGAAGGCGAGGAAGAACAGCGCCGTCTTGGGGTTCAGGATTTCGGTGAATATCCCCTGCCGGAAAGCCTTGCCGGGGCTGATCTCCGGGGCCGCCGCCATATCGAGATTGAAGGACTTTTCGATGAAGGCCCGGTATCCGAGATAGATGAGATAGGCCACGCCAATATATTTGACCACTTCAAAGGCGAGTGCCGAAGTCGCAAGCAAAGCCGAAAGGCCGAAGGTCGCCATGGTCGAATGGATGAGATCGCCCGCCCCAATGCCAAGCCCCGTTGCGATGCCTGCCCGCCGGCCGCCGCTGACCGATCGGGCGAGAACCAACAGTGTCGCCGGCCCGGGAATCACCATCAGCCCGAGCACGACAAGAATGTAGGTCGTCAAAACAGCGATACTCATCTTCGATTCCGTGCTTGAAATATCCGCCCTTAAATTAACGGCTTCGGCCGTCGGCGCAATATTCGAAAAGTTTACACCGCGACTGCTGCCGAGCCCCTGCTTTCCGCGAGAAACGCCTTGCGCCGGACACCGAATAAGCGCAGGATTCCAATCGCTGGCAGCCACTTCAAGGGCGCTGCCGGTTCGGGCGTTAGCCTGGCCCCAACGAAAGGAGGACGTGATGTCTTCCGACTTTTATCCGTCAAGCCTGTCGCGCAATCTCATCCGAACCGGTGCCTTCGGCTACCGCGAGAATGTGGCGCTCGGCATTCTCAATCGTGCCGAAGATGCCGCCGCCAGGCAGCGGGACCAGCGTTTTGAAGCCATCGGAAATTTCGTGGCTTTTCCCGATTTCAGCCGTGGGCCGCAGGCCGGCCGCGGAACAAACGCGCGCCGCATCCATTCTCTGGGGCAGTTGCATGTTTCCACATTGGCAGCCTCTCTGGACAAGCGCTCCGGCATCGGACCCCTGCCCCTTTGATGCCGCAACGGCCACGCCGGCCAGCCGGCGGCGGCCGCAATACCTGATCTACCCCGCATCACCACACCAGGAGGAAACCATGGCCAAAGGCCAAGTCCGCAGCAACCGCGAAACCCGCAAGCCGAAGAAGGACCGTAGCGCTTCGGCGGCTACACCTGCCCCGGCGCCCGGCACCCAGGTCAAGATGGCAAGCAGCAACACGGGCAGCGACAAGAAGAAATAACGGCCGAGCCCTCCGGTGTGACGGCCCTGCGGCCGTCCCGCCCAAGTTCCAGAGGATAACAATATGACCACCGACAAGCGCGCAGCGGAAAATCTCTTTCGCGCGCCGCAGCCCGAAAAAGCCTCCGATGCCGAAAAGCTTCAGGATGTTCGCAAACGGCTGCGCTTGAAACAACGCGAAACCAGGCAGGATGAACGCCGCCAGCGCCAGATAACGCGGGCGACGCTTCCCGTCGTTTGATCCTGAACCCGCCGGCCCCGAAGAGCTGGAAGACTCCGAAATCGGGATAGCTCGGCATATCAGGAGCGAGCAAGGACCATAAAGTGGCAGAATTCAATTATCAGACAGAAGCCGGGCTTTACACCGGCAAGACATTGCGCAGCACCCGTGGCCCCCGCTACAAGCGGTTTGAAACCGCCGCGGAAGCGGTGCGTTTTGCCATGGAAGATATGCCCGGCTCGCAATTGCGCGGCTGCGTGCTGGAAGTGAATGAAGCCCGCTTCGACGAAAGGCAGATCCGCATGCTCTACGATGCGCCTGCCTATCCGCTCTCGCGCAGAGAGAAGTGACGGAGACGTGACGGCGCCGCGGTCATTTCCCGCGGTCATTTCTCCCTGCGGTCATGTCCCCACGGTTATTCCAGCGCCGCGCCATGAAAACAGGGAGGCAGGATGACGATTTTCTCCGTCCGCCACATCACATCCTATCATTACAAAAGGCCCGTGCATTTCGGCCAGCACCGGCTGATGTTCCGCCCCCGCGACAGTTTCGACCAGACGCTTCTGAACTGCAGCCTCGATGTCTTTCCCAAGCCGGATTCCGTCCGCTGGATCCACGATGTCTTCGGCAACTGCATCGCGCTGGTCGAGATATCGGCGGCCTCCGCCGAACTGCGCTTCGAAACGGTCATCCGCCTCGACCATACGGTGCAGGTTCCCCTCGATCTGGAGATCGATACGCAGGCGTTGCGCTTTCCCTTTGCGTATGATGACGACGAGGCGATCGATCTCGAACGGACCATCGTCAGGCACTATCCCGACGCCGATGACGAGGTGGGCAAATGGGCACGGCAATTCGTGCCCTTGAGCCATCGGGCCCGCACCGGCCATATCCTGATGACGCTCTGCTACGCCATCCATGAGAGCTTCAACTATAACAGGCGCTCCGAACACGGCACGCAGCCGCCCCGCGATACGCTGCGGCTGCGCAGCGGCACCTGCCGCGATTTCGCGCTCTTGATGATGGAGGCGACCCGCTCGCTCGGCTTTGCCGCCCGCTTCGTCACCGGCTACGTCTATGTGCCGGATCGCGACGGCTCCGTGACAAGAGGCGGCGGCGCGACCCATGCCTGGTGCCAGGTCTACCTGCCGGGTGCCGGCTGGGTGGAGTTCGATCCCACCAATGGCATCGTCGGAAGCCGCGACCTGATCCGCGTCGGTGTCGCACGCGACCCGCGCCAGGCCGTGCCGCTCTCGGGAAGTTACGACGGCGGATCGCGCGATTTCGACAGCATGAGGGTGCAGGTCAACGTCACCACGGAACGGGAATTCGATGCCGCAGGCGGCGGGTGACGGAACGCCTGGCCCGCTCACGCATTCGCCTGCAGGACCACCGCTGTTTCAAAGGACCACCGCCCCATGAAGATACGCGCAGGCTTTCACATCGGCTATGAATGCGAACACGAAACGCCCATGCTGCTGGTCCTCAACCTCCACCCGTCCCGACGCGTGGATCTGCTGACAGAACAGGCGCTCACTTTCGATCAGCCGATCGAAGCCTGGTCCTATACGGACGGCTTCGGCAATGCCTGCAGCCGCATTACAGCGCCGCCGGGCCTCACGACCATTTCCACCGAATTCGAAATCTATGACAGCGGCCTGCCCGATCCTGTGCCCGATGGCGCCATGCAGCACGATATCAACGATCTTCCCGATGACGTGCTAGTCTACCTGCTCGGCAGCCGCTATTGCGATACCGATCGTCTGGCCGATTTCGCCTGGAAGACGTTCTTCAAAACACCGCTCGGCTGGCCGCGCGTCCAGGCGATCCTGGATTTTACCCACAAGCGCATCGCCTTCGACTATCTGAAGGCCGACCCGCTGCGCACCGCCTTCGGCGGCTTTACCGACCGCACGGGCGTGTGCCGCGACTTCGCCCATCTCGCCATCACGCTCTGCCGCTGCATGAACATTCCGGCGCGCTACTGCACCGGCTATCTCGGCGATATCGGCGTGCCAAAGGATCCGAACCCTATGGATTTCAGCGCCTGGTTCGAGGTTTATCTCAGCGGCCGCTGGTACACGGTCGACGCCCGCCACAATACCCCGCGCATCGGCCGCATCCTGATCGCCACCGGCCGCGACGCCACCGACGTCGCCATGTCGACGGCTTTCGGCCCCGCTGTTCTGAAGCGCTTCGAAGTGATCACGGACGAGATGCCGGTTTGAGACCTGGGAAAGCGGGGAAATTCCACCGTGCGGACCCTCTCCCGCCATAAGACGCAACGATCAGGCCTTGCGTCGCTTTAATGGCGTCCCCTTGCAATTTTCATTGACCACAGTAAGGTAATCAAAATTAAGGTAATCACGATTAAGGTAATCGTAATTACAGTAGGTGGATTGAATGCGGTTTCTAGGTCGCGAGCGCGAACTTCAGTTGGTGAGAAGCGAGCTGGATTCCTCAAGACCATCCCTCGTCATCTTGTTTGGCCGACGCCGCATCGGCAAGTCGAGGTTCCTGCGTGAAATCGCCAAAGGCCGTAACGAAATCTACTTTCAGGCGACACGCGTTTCATCGCTTCTTAACCTGGAGCAATTCAAAGCCGAAGTCGGAAAAACGATTGGTTTCAAGCCACAACTCAACGCTCTGTCCAGTTGGGAGGGCGTCCTCCACTATGTGGCGGAGCGTGCAGCAGAACATCCGGGCCTGATCGTCACGATCGATGAGTTTCCATACCTTCTCGATGACGAGCCCGCGCTACCTTCCATTCTTCAAAAATTCTGGGACTCTGATGCGCTCAGCCAAGGAGCCATGAAGCTGATCCTCTGCGGTTCCGCCATCTCTCAAATGGAAGAATTGTTGGCCGAGCGGAATCCTCTTTACGGGCGCAAGACCTTGTCGCTGGACATGAAGCCGCTGCCTTTGAGTGACGTTGCCAGATTTTTCCCGGAATACGGGGCTGAAGACATCATCAAGGCTTATGCGATTTTCGGCGGCATTCCCTACTATCTCCAGCTCTGCAACCCGAACGCGCCCCTTAGGAGCAACGTCGTCAATTTGCTGCTGACCGAGACGGGCACACTGATTGACGAACCGAACACGCTGTTACAAACCGAGCTTAGGGAACCGAGCTTTTACTCCAGCATCCTGGCGGCCGTTGCCGATGGCTGTAACAGCAAATCGGAGATCGCAAATCGACTGGGCGCCAAAGCAGACAGCATCGGACCCTATATGGCAAAATTGATGGTCCTTGATCTCATCAGCAATGCCAAGTCGTTGGATGCCGATGAGAAAGGCCGAAACCGGCGCTATCGCGTCGCAGACAGCCTGATTTCCTTCTGGCATCGCTTCGTGCGCCCGAACCTGACTGCGATCAGCAGCGGTTTTGGCGCAGACGTTTATGACCGTGTCGTGGAGCCTCGGTTTTCAGAATACATGGGCATCGAATTCGAAGCGATCGCGCTGGAATATGCCAGGCTCCACATTCAGGAAATACTCGGAGTCCCTGCCCAGGAAGTCGGTCAGATCTGGGGCCATTCCGATTTTGACATCGATGTCGCCGGCAGATTGCTGGACGGTGCATTCTTCTATGGGGAGTGCAAATGGAGGTCGAGCGCGATCGACCTTGGCCATGTAAGGCTGCTACGCGAGCGATCCGAAAAGACACCTTACGGGAAAGGTGCCCCCGACAAGCATTTCCTGTTCTTCAGCAGAACGGGTTTTTCGAGCGATCTCGCCGATTTGGAAAAAGACGAAAAGCAACTTCATCTGCTCACCCCCGAAACCCTGGTGAGACCGCGCGGGTAGCTCCAGGTTCGCCCTGCAGGGTCTTGCAATAGTCCTCACTCGTCAAAAGGCGCCTGCGCAACGAGATCGACCGACGACGCAGGAACCGCATAACCGGGCACGAGACGTTCGCCGAAATCGCGGACGAAATTGTCATAGGTCGTTTCAGGCCGCGTGCTGGCGATGTGGCAGAAACAGCCGGTCATCTTCTTCTTCATGCCGAGACGGGGAAATTCCGCGAGGATCGCCCTCATCTCCGCCGCCGGAATGAGGCTGTACTGGAAGCCGACGACATCGAGGCAAATGCCGGTCGTGCAAAGCGCGATCTCCGCCTCCTTGTAGAGACCGATCGATGGCGTCGAGTTGAGCGCAACCGCATCCCAGATCATCTGGGCGCGGCGCCGGTCAAGCCCGGCATCCACGGCAAAGCCGCGGGCAAGATCGGCGGCCTCCACCTCGAACCGGCGCGGCCCCGCAAACCGCTCGTTGAGGGTGATGTCATGCAGCAGCGTGCCGAGTGCCACGACTTCGCCGTCATGCTCGATCCCCTGCAACTGCGCCGTCCGCACCGCAAACAGCCAGGATCGCATCACGTGATTGAAAAGATAGGGCTCGCAGGCCGACCGCGCATAGTCCATCGCCCGATCGATGACGGGTGTATCGGAGACGGAAATGCCGGCAACGATCCGTGTCTCTGTCGTGCTCATAATGCCAAAGCCTTCTTCTGATGCTGGAAGCAATCAGAGCAATAGGCCTGATCGAAATGCCTCGCCATCGAACGAAGGTTTGCCCATGGTATCAGGCGGCCACCCCTTCGGTCGACGCACATCTCGAAATCGCAGTGTTCAAAACGCCTTTGGAAGGCCCGCCTGCTTCAGTGTCTCATTGGCAGTATGGCGGGATTTGACGCCATGATCGACCGTGAAATGGCGATTTGAAATCGGACTGAATCAAATTTCATGGTCACCTTTTCCCGGCCGAATATATTGCAGCCGGCTTTCAACAGCAACTCTTTAAGTTCCTTGAGATAGCCGGCCATCCGGTTAGTAGGTGGGATTGGGGATACGAACGAGCTGCTCGGCCATGATATGAACAGGGATTTCCGGCAGGTCCGACGTAAATCCGTTCAGCTCGAAAAGATCCGTTATTGCAGCGATAACCTTGGGCTCGAGAGCTTCCAAGGTGCTGGCCTCGACGGCCAGCCCGTCGATGTCATTGCTGCTGGCCACCCAGACGGTGGCCTCTTCATCCCAATCCGCGCGCACAATGATCGATACGTGCTTCATACGATGAGTTCTCCAAAGGGGACACGATTGTCCTAAACGTTCACACACCACCGTTGTAGTTTGCTCACGTGTCATAGTGCACATATGTAGCGGAAAAAAAGTGAATTTTTAGTAGAGCCATTTTTACGGCCGCGCCTCGTCCGGCAGGGTGAAGATGAACCTCGTCCCGCGCGGCTCGTTCCCTTCCGCCCAGAGTTGCCCGCCATGCGCCTCGACGATCGAGCGGCAGATCGCAAGCCCCATGCCCATGCCCTGCTCCTTCGTCGTGAAGAACGGCTCGAAGATCTTGTCGGGAAATTCGATGCCGGCACCGCAGTCGCTGACTGCAATCCGTATCATGCCATCCTCCCTGCGGACGCGGACCTGAAGGACCCTGCCGTCGGAAACGGCCTCCATCGCGTCCATGCCGTTGCGCATGAGATTGATGACGACCTGCTGGATCTGCACCCGGTCAAAGGGAACGGGCAGAACAATATCCTTGCCGTCGATATCGATGCGAACGCCGCGCCGCACGGCCTCCTCGGCCAGCAGGTCGCCCGCTTCCGTGATCACCCGGCCGAGTGTGACGCAATCCCGCTTGTCTTCGGCGCGCTTGAACAGGGCCCGCACGCGCGTGACGACATCGCTTGCCGAATGCGCGCTGGCGATGATGCGCTCCAGCGTTTTCTGGGCCCGCTCGATATTCGGCGGCTCCGCCATCAGCCAGCGCCGGCAGGCGTCCGAAGAACTCAAAACGGCCGAGAGCGGCTGGTTCACCTCATGGGCGATGGAGGCAGAGAGTTCCGCAAGGCTGGCCGCCTGGCTGGCGCGCGCCAGGCTTTCCTGTGCTGCAAGCAGCTTCTCCTGCGCCCGCACCTCGCCGTCGATATCCAGGCAGACGACGTTCCATTGCACGATGGCGCCCTCGGCATCGCGCATCGGTGCCGCGCGCGTCTCCACCCAGCGATATTCGCCATCGAACCTGCGCAGGCGATGCCGGCGAGCATAAGGTTCGCCTGTTGCGAGCGCATGGGTATATTTCTCTTTCACCTGGGCCAGTTCGTCGGGATGCACGCCGGCATCCAGCGTGCCGGAAAGCCGGGATTTTCCCGTCCCGTCGAGTTCGTCGAGATCGTAGCCGAGGAAGTTGCGCAGTCTCTGGCTGCGGAAGATCGGCTCGCCATCCGGCGCGGCGCAATCGATCATCGCCGGCAGGGTTTCCACCAGTTGCCGCAGGAAGCGTTCGCTCTCGCGCAGGGCCTCCTGGGTGGTGACCAGGTCGTGGATATCGGTGCTGACGCCATACCATTGCAGGATGGCGCCTGAGGCGTCGCGCAGCGGTTCCGCCCGCGTCTCGGTCCAGCGGTAGCTGCCGTCGGCGCGGGCCTGTCGGTATCGCTGGACATAGGGTTCACCGGTGGCGAAGGAGTGGCGCACCGCCTGGCGCGCCGCCTCCCGGTCATCAGGATGGATGACGCTGAGCGACGGCGAGCCATCCTGCGCAGTGATGTCTTCAAGAGTGGCGCCCGTCACCTCGGTAAAGGGCTTGTTGACATAGGTCGGCCGTCCCTCGGCCGTTGTGGTCCAGATCAGCGCCGGCACGGTATCGACAAGCAATTGCAGCTGCCGCTCGCGTTCGCGAAGTGCAGCCTCCGTGCGCTTGTAGGCGTCGATATCGACAGTTACGCCATACCAACCGGTAATGCGCCCCTCGGTGTCGCGTGTCGGGCGCGCTGCCGCGCGGTGCCACACATAGGCGCCGTTGGCGCGCAGCACCCGGTATTCGAAATTCCAGTGCTCGCCCGTCCTCAGCGCGTGGCGCAAGGTCTCGCCGGCCGCCTCACTGTCATCAGGATGCACGCCGCGCTGCCAGCCCTGCCGTCCGCCGTCGATAAAGGCCTTGTCGTCGAGAAGCAGGTTCAGGTCTTCGAGCACCATGGCGATCGAGGTCTGCGCGGTCGGCGTCGCATAGGTGAATTGCCCTGACGCGTCCAACGCCCAGGCGCCGCCATAGAGGTTTTCGATGGCGAGTGCGGCACGCACCGCCTCGCCGGTCTCGCCGAGTTCGCTCGCCGTCGTCCATCGCTCGTCCTGCCGCGCGACAGCCGGATCGACCTCGACGCTGGTGCCATATGTGGGCTCCACCCGGAATTCGACCCACCGATAGCTGCCATCGGCCTGAAGCTTCCGGTAGCTGCTGACCTGGGGAATGCCGTGGAAGAAAGCCCGCGCCCGCGCCTGCTCCACCGTCGCCCTGTCATGCGGATGAACCTCTGCCATCGACGGCAGCGTATCGGATGCCGTCACACCGGCGGCAGAACCGCCGAGCTCATCAGCCGCAGGTTCGTTGTGCGGAGGCGCGATCTCGACATCGATGACCGTGCCGTACCATCCGGTGATAACGCCGTTGCCGTCGCGCAGCGGCTGTCCCGTGCTGCGTGTCCAGCCGTAACCGCCTCTCGGGCGCAGCATGCGGCTGTCCATGCTGTAATGCTCGCCCGTCTGCAGGCAGCGTCGCCACAGGGCTGCCGCAACCTCGTAATCGTCGGGATGGATCGCCCGCTTCCATCCGAATTCCTTATTGGCGAGCGGCGCGTTGAAGTCATCAAGGCCGAGACCGAGAAAGGCAAGCACACTTGGCGTCACGTAGAGAAAAGCGCCGGCGGAATCCGTAGCCCAGGCAATGCCCGTCAGCCGTTCCACCGATTTGGCTGCCCGCACCGGATCGGCGTCGGGCTTCTCCGGCGCGTTGGCTGAAACGACCGGGCCGAGACACAGCGAAAGCGCCAGGAAAGCCGCCCATGACAGCGCGGCTTCGCGCATATCGGGGTAAACCGCAGCTGCCAGAAGCGCGCCGACGAGGGCGACCGCTAACGCCGCGTAAAGCAGCCGGACAGCAATACCGCGCCCATAGAGAAAAGCAGCGACGACGGGACCGAGCAGCCCGAGCGGCGACAATGTCAGCCACGAGACGGCAACCCCGATAAGGCAGGCGATGACAGCAAGCCCCAGGCGTCGGTAGGAATCATCCGGCATCAGCATGCGTCCATCCCGCCATCAGGCACGGGCTGAAAAAGATTGGCGGGCCGGCCGCTGGCGGCCATCGGCGTCCGGTCGCATGGAGGCATGGTTCGACCTGATCCCATCATGTCAGAAGATTGTTACACCCAGTCCCTGTCGAGGATAGCGCCACCGGCAACAATTGGAAGAGCGCCGGCGGTCGCAGGCATCGCGCCGATGTCCAAGACGGGTTCAGGCCCGCTTGAGGGCCGCGAGATCGCCGCTCTCCAGCGCCGGCAGATTGGCTTCGATCTTGTCGATCGGCCAGTCCCACCAGGCAAGTTCCAGGATCTCGGTGATGATCTCGACAGGATAGCGCATCCGGATGATGCTGGCCGGATTCCCGCCGACGACGGCATAGGGCGGCACATCGCGGGTGACGACCGATGAGGCAGCGACAATCGCGCCGGCGCCGATCCTGACACCGGGCATGATAACGGCGTCATGGCCGATCCAGACGTCATTCTCTACCACCGTATCCTTCACCGGCAGATCCTTGTAGCCGAAGGTTTCCGGCTTGAAGATGCGGAACGGATAGGTGGTGATGCCGCCCATCGGATGGTTGGCCGAACTGGTGATGAAATAGCTGCCGCGGGCAATCTGCACGAACTTGCCGATGACAAGCCGCTCCCGGCAACCCCGCCCGAGATAGGGCGCGAGGATCTCGGCCGTCTCCTCCAGCTTTCCGTAATGCGTGAAATAGCTGTAATCGCCGATCTCCATGCGCGGATGATCGATGACATTCTTCAGGTACATCGTCGTCTTCGAAACCCTGCCATCGGGATGGGTGACGGGGAAGGCTAGATTTGCATCGAGAAGCGGCATGACAAGACCTTTGCGCAGACGGGATCCGGGAGCAGAATTCCCTATAGCCGATCCATCGGCAGGATCCAAAATTTCGCAAGCCGTCGGTCGAATTCCGCCCTCGCCGTTCGACCAGAAAATGAAGGAAGGCCAAGGCGGCCTCACCCTACCCCAGACAGGAGAAGCCCATGCCGCAATATCTGGTCGCCATCCACCTCCCCGACGATTACGACCCCTGCAAGGAAGACGAGGCGCTGCGCCACGATATCGATCTGCTGAACGAAGAAATGGTCGCAGCCGGCATCAGGACCTTCGTCGGCGGCCTGCAGCCGGTCAGCACGGCGATGTCGGTACGGCGGAAGCCTGACGGCAAGCTGCTCGTCACCGACGGGCCGTATATCGAAACCAAGGAGCATATCGGCGGTTTCTGGGTGCTGGAGGCAGCAGATATGCAAGAGGCGCTCGCCTGGGGCCGCAAGGCCGCCATCGCCTGCCGGGCACCGGTGGAGGTCCGCCCGTTTCATTGAGCCGAATGCGATAGCGCCGCCTCAAAAGCAGCAAGGCATCAGTCTCGCGCGAGACCGTCGATATCAGCAGCAAGCTTCCTAAGATCCGCTGCGTAGAAGCCGGCAGCGTTGATACAGTTCGTCTCGAGGAGCTTCAGGCCCTCCTCCGTGCGGCAGATATCGACCACATAGGCCGGCGAGTAGCCGGGATTGATATCCACCATGCGCTGCGCGAACGCCAGCGCGTCCTCATCGATCTCGTGACGGTGGATGACACGCGATCCATCCTTATAGAGCGAATAGGTGACGACCCGCCCTTGCACGACCCAGAGCCGCCATTCGCGCAGGATACGAACAGGTTTTGTCAGCATCAGCAGCGTATCGTGGCGCAACGATCCGCTTGGAATCTCATCTTCATCAAGCACCAGCACCCGTTCCGCCATACGGATGATCTCACCCGCGGTTTTCACATTGCCGGGCTCCTCCTTGCTGTCGTCGACGGGCCGCAGGAACCATTCCGTCCCGTCATCGGCAAGACGCGCGGGCACATCGCGGAGGGTCATGAACAGCGCGTCGGCTCCATTGAGCAGGTAAGGGTGCCACGCCTCTTCCTGCACAAAAGGCCGCAGCTTCAACATGCCTGGCCGGTAAGCCTTGGCCTCCGCGTACCGCCACAGCGAATAGGCGCCGAACATGACCACGGCGCCGGGATCGGCAACGACAGGCTCGGGGATCAGCTCGCCGACGAAGGGAACGACCTTGTGCCACGTGTAGGAGATGCCGAGCCGGTCGAGCGCTTCGGCCAGCTTTCTGGTGTCGTCGAAATCCTGGAGAAGCCACTGCATCCGTTTCAATCCATTGTCGTCGCTTTGTGCCGGAGTAGCCGCGGCATCGCAACTGTGTCTTCGTCAAGGTCAGGCACTTATTCGCGCGCGGGCAGGCATCGCCGCTTCGGACCATCCCCCTTCATCGCCCTCTCACATCCCGGTGCTAGCCCTAGAAAAAGGGCGGCCCGGGCCATGGACGGAACCGCGCGCGCGCCTATCTGCCGCATCTGTAATCCAAGAGGAGGGAAAGCCATGTCAGAACTTGTGGTGCTTGGTTTCGATACCGCCGACAAGGCGGATGCCGTGCTCAACCGGCTCGTGCAGCTTGAGAAGGAATATCTCGTCGATCTCGAAGATGCCGTCATCGCCGTGCGCGACGCCGGAGGCAAGGTGCGCCTGAAGCAGAGCGTCAACCTGACGGCTGCGGGCGCAACGAGCGGCGGCCTGTCGGGCGCGATCTGGGGCTCGCTCGTCGGCCTGCTCTTCCTCAATCCGCTGGCCGGCATGGTTCTCGGCGGCGCCTTCGGCGCAGGCTCCGGCGCGCTCGCGGGCTCGATGACCGATTACGGCATCGACGACGACCTCATCAAGAAGCTCGCCGACACGATCCCCGTCAACAGCTCCGCCCTCTTCCTGCTGCTGCGCAAGGTCCAGCCGGAAAAGGTTCTGGCCGAATTCAAGGGCGAACACGCCACCATCCTGCGCTCCTCGCTCTCGCCGGAGCAGGAAGAGCAGCTGCGCAAGGCGCTCGCGACTGAGCCAGTGGCGACGCCGACGGCCTGATCGATCGGCTAAAGGAACAGTGCCGGGCGTAAACTCCACGCCCGGCATATCCGGAGAAACCACAGCTTCGCTCCAAGCTCGATAATATCCGGATGTGATGGGTGTCCGGCGCAAACCGGACACCCATCACATCTTTTTTCAGCTAGCAATCCGCATCAATGCAGCGAGGCGCCGGCCGCCGCCCGCTCATCCTTGTCATGCAGCGCGAAACGGTCGACCATGTCGGCGCTCGCCTTGTTGAAGCCGAGCACCTGCACATCGCTGCCCGCCTTGCGGAGCTTGAGGACCACCTTGTCGAGCGCACCGACGGCGGTGATGTCCCAGAGATGCGCACCGCTGACATCGATGACGACCTTCCTGCCCGCATCGGCAAAGTCGAAGGCGCCGATGAAGCTTTCCGCCGAGGCGAAGAAGACCTGCCCTTCGACGCTATAGGTCACGATGCCGGTCTGGCTGTCCTCCCGCCTCGCAACGCTGAAGAGCCGCGCCACCTTGCTGGCAAAGAAGATGCCGGACAAAAGCACGCCCACCACGACGCCCTTGGAAAGATCCTGCGTCGCCAGCACGGTCGCAACCGTCGCCAGCATGACGATGGAGGATGTGCCGGGATGCCGCTTCAGATCGACGATCGATTTCCACGAGAACGTGCCGATCGACACCATGATCATCACGGCAACAAGCGCCGCCACCGGCACGATGCGCAGGATATCGTCGAGCACCAGAAGCAGCACCAGCAGGAAGGCGCCGGCCACGAAGGTCGAGAGACGCCCGCGCCCGCCCGAAGTCACGTTGATGACCGACTGGCCGATCATGGCGCAGCCGCCCATGCCGCCGAACAGCGCCGAGACGATATTGCCGGCACCCTGCCCCATGCATTCCTGGCTCTTGTTGCTCGGCGTATCCGTGAGATCGTCGACGATCTGCGCCGTCAGAAGCGATTCCAGCAGGCCAACGGCGGCAAGCGCCACCGAATAGGGAAAGATGATCCGCAGTGTTTCCCATGTCAGCGGCACGGCGGGCAAGGCGAACGGCGGCAGCGCCGTCGGCATCTCGCCGAGATCGGCCACCGTATGCACATGAATGCCGAAGCCGAGCGCGATGCAGGTCACGACGACGATCGCCACCAGCGGCGAAGGAATGGCTTTGGTCACGTAGGGAAAGAGATAGATCACGCCAAGCGCGATGGCGATCAGCAGATAGGTCACTTCGGGCACGCCGATCAGCTGCGGCAACTGCGCCACGAAGATCAGGATCGCCAGCGAGTTGACGAAGCCGGTCATGACCGAGCGCGACACGAACCGCATCAGCCGCCCGAGCTTCAGGGCGCCGGCAACGACCTGCAACACACCCATCAGAATGGTCGCCGCAAACAGATACTGGATGCCATGATCCCGCACCAGCGGCCCCATCAGCACGGCCGTAGACGCCGTCGCCGCCGAAATCATCGCCGGCCGTCCGCCGCAAAGCGCCGTCACACAGGCAATGGCGACAGAGGCAAACAGCCCGACCTTGGGATCGACCCCCGCAATGACAGAAAAGCCGACGGCCTCCGGTATCAGCGCAAGCGCCACGACAATGCCTGAGAGAATATCGGCACGAATGTTGGAGAACCACTCCAGACGGTAGTTTGAAAGAGATCGCATTTGAGAATTTTTCACAGTCGAAGGCAACAACCGGAGGGACCGGTCCTGGGAGGTAAGGTTGCGTTCACGTGTTGTCTGGCGGATCGGCGGCCAGAAGAGCCACCCGGGGTTTCACCGGGTCCTTGCGGATTGGGCGTTGGTAGCGGAGATTGTAGGGGGATGCAATGGTCTCCGCGTCTCCATAGAAGAGCTGGCCGTGCATCTTGGCTACGGCACTGTCATCGTTTGCAATGCAATTGACACAGATCTTACCGAGGCGCTTTTCGTTAAACAAAGATTTCTAAAACATCTCGAGAAATGGCAGCAAAAGTATTTGTCCGGGCTTACAAAATGACTACTCAGACTTCGGCGGCAGCAGATGGATCATCTCCATTTCCTCAAAGAGTTACCCCCTAACCTTAATCACCTCCCCCACTGGTGCCTCCAACCTGAACTCAAACCCCGCCGCCTCATACCCCAGCACCGCCGTCCCCTGAAACGACGCCGGCAGCAGCCGTCCAATCATCCGCGTCCCGAACCCCTCCCGCGCCGGCGCGCTGATTTCCGGTCCGCCGCTCTCTCGCCATTCCAGGGTGAATCGCCGCTCGCCGTCAGCCGCCGTCGTCACATCCCAGCTGAGGTCCACCCTGCCGGTCTCATTGCTCAGCGAGCCATATTTCAGGCTGTTGGTCGCAAGCTCGTGCAGCGTCAGCGTCAGCATCAGCGCCTGCTGCGGCGCGAGGTCGAGATCGGGGCCCGATATGCGGATGCGCTCGCTGAAATCGCCGACCGAGATCAGCGCTGCCTGCCCCAGGCTGTGCAGCCTGGCATCGGCCCAGGCGGTTTCCGTCAGGATATCGGTTGCCCGCCCCAGCGAGATCAGCCGGGCGCTGTAGGTTTCGGCGGCCTCTGCCAGGTTGTCGGCCTGGCGGAAGGTCTGGTTGGCTATCGATTGCACCAGGCTCAGCACATTCTTCAGTCGGTGGCCGAGCTCGTGATTCAACAACTGCTGCTGCTCGCGAGCCTTCACCCGTCCGCTGATATCGGTCGCCATGCCGAACCATTCGATGATATCGCCATAGCGGTCGAACACCGGAATGGCGCGCGAGAAGGTCCAGCCCACCTCGCCATTCGCCTGCTTCACGCGATGTTCGAGCTCGAAGGGGCGTCGCTCGCGGATGGCGCTGGCTATTGCCATGCGCAGATGCGCCTGATCCTCGGGAAAGACATAATCTTCTATCCAGCGCAGGGTCGGCCCCTCGACAGCGGAGAGGAAGCCGCGCCCGTCGAGCTGGTGCATTTCCTGCCAGTCGGCGCTCATGCGGTAGACGACGTCGGAGCTGGCATTGATCAGCGCCCGCGTGCGCTCCTCGCTGTGCCGCAGCGCCTCTTCCGCCCGCCTGCGCGTGGTGATGTTCTGCATCACGGCAAGCAGCTGGCCCGCCTTTCCGCCGAGCCGCGAGACGAACATTTCCAGCACCATGCCCTGCGGCTGCGATTCCCGCTCGAAGCGGAGGGGCTCGCCCGTTGCAAGAACCCGGTCGTAATCGTCGTACCAGTCCTCCACCTCGTCGGGGAAAAATTCGCGGATGGTGCGGCCGCTGAGATCGGCCACGCCGAACATCGCCTGCATCGCCTTGTTCATGGCGATATAGCGATAGTCGCGCCGCCCGTCGGCGCCGACAGGCAGGCGCTCGATGATGCAGGCGCCTTCGTCGATGGAGTTGAACAGCGTCCGGTATTGCGCCTCGCTGTCATGCAGCGCCTCCGCAACCTGCTTCCTGTCCTTGATATCGCGGAAGATGACGGCGACCTGCCGCTTCTCCGGCTCGCCGATGCGGAAGGCGTGGACCTCGTACCAGCGGCCGAGCGCCTCGGCCTGATGCTCGAACCGGGCGGACTCCCCGGTCAGCGCGATCCTGCCGTAGATCTCGAACCAGCGCTGCTCATGCCCGGGTGCAAGCGCGCGCATCGTTTGGCCGGTGGCATTGGCCAGCCCCGTCTGCCGCTCGAAGGCCGGGTTGGTCAGCAGGAAACGATAGTCATGGGGCCGGCCCTCGTGATCGAAAAGCACCTCGATCGTACAGAAACCGTCATCGATAGCATCGAAGAGGATCCTGTAGTGCTGTTCGCTGTCGATATCGTCTTTCCCCGCCCGTCCGGCGCCGTCTGCTTCAATATCCATCCAACCCACTTCCCGCTCGCAAGGCGCATCTTCCCGCGCGCCCCCTTGCGTAAACCCGTCCGCAAGATGGGCGCAAGCACGATAACCATCCCTTCTGCGACAGAAATTAGCGCTCGGCAGATCATTTCAAGAGAGGGGAAGCCGGGTCCGCTCTAGAGAAAGCTCGCCTGAAAGGACGTCGCCGTCAGCGAAACATGCGCCTCCAGCGGCGGGCGCAGCTCAAACGCTTTTGCTTCGCGGGAAAAATTCCAGAGGCGCAGCAGGCACCATTCGCTGCGCCATTCGTCGGCGGCAGCCAGCTCGTTACGGGAGATATGAAAAGGCGTTCGCTCCCAGCCATTGGTCGTCTTCACCTCGATCCGGCGCGGGCGCCCGTCAGGCTCGAAGCTCTCAATGTCATAGCCGGCGCCATCGCCCTGCTCCTGCGATACCCAGCAAATCCTGCGGGCGAGATCGTCGCGGCCGGCGCCTTTCAGCGTTGCGCGTTCATGCGCCAGCACCCGTTCTTCGCCAGCCCGGCCGAGGCTGCGATTGCGTTCGTCCCGGCCGGCAACGTCAAACTTGCGGGCGATCAGTAGCGTCCTTTCCAGCTCCTGCGGCGGCGGCTGGTTAGACAGCGTCGGCGGCACCCCGACCCACAGCGCCTGCTCTTCCCGCAAGCCGGATGCCGTCTGCCCTGGGGAAAGGCGGCTGCGCCAGTCGTGGTTTTCAGAAAGCCAGCGCTCCACGGCATCGGCGAGCGGTATCTGGAAATTGAACCTCGGTTTGTAGCCGTTGATCCAATCCTCGCCGAGCGCCTTCAACACGGCGCTGATATTCTGGTGCTTGAATTCTATGGAAGTGCGCGTTCGCTCGATTTGCTGCTGCAGCTGCCTATTGGATGCCGCCTTGTTATAGGGCCGGCCGGCAAGGTCATCGGCAAGCATCGCGAAATAGTCCGCAATGATCAAAGCGTTCTCTTCGTCTGTCCAGTCTATGCCCGCCATATCGCCCTACGGTATCAGCGCCAGCACCGGCGTCGCCGAGACTAGCACCGCCTCCTCCACCTTCCCCGCCGGCGAAACCACCCTGGCCTCGCCGGTCTTGCGGGCGCGGTCGAGCTTGGCGAGGATCTGCTTGCCGCCGGCAAGGCCACAGATCGAAAGCGCACCGATCGCGCCGGGCTCGATGCCATCGGTCGGTGCGAAGAACAGCACGGCATCGTCCCAGATCGACAGCGCGCCGGAGGAGGCCCGCACCTGGGCGGCGATGATCCGGCGGTTGCGGCCGGCGCCGATCGCGAGCTGGGCCTTGTCGAACACCGCCTGCGGCAAGGGCTGCGGCTCGGAAAGCGGGCGCAGCTCGCCATCCTCGCCGATGGTGGCAGAGAGCAGGATCTTCGGCCCTTCGCTGTCCTGCGCAATTCCCGCATGGCGCATGACCTCGGTCACGGTTACGCCGAGAAAGGACCCGATCTCGGCCGCCTCCTCCATCGTCATCTTGCGCTTGCCGGAGAAGGTGCGGGAAACAGCGGAGGCATCCTTGCCGAGATGGCGGGCGAGCGCGCGCAGCGACTGCCCCCTATCCTCCAGCTGGTTGTGAAACCAGGCGCCATCGATCTCGGCCATCCGCGTCCCCATGCACATATGCATCGTTGCTGATTTGTTGCAAAAAACGCAACGGCACGCAAGCAACCGCACCGGGCTTTTTACCGTCAACCTTTGACATGGTTGATCTGCTCCAGTTGCATCACCGCTTGCCTTTTGCGCCGAATACCTCTCCGCCAGGACCGAAATACAAAAGATAGGTATTTTTTCCTATTTCGATTGACGTTGTGATTTCGACAACATAATCTCAACTTAGACAACAAGAGACGCATGGGACAGGTGGATCAGAATGGCAGAGGCCCGAACGCCCCGGCAGAAAGCCGCCGCCCAATTCGCGCTGATGCCGGCTGAGCTCGCAGCCGCGCTCAACCTCGCCCCCTCGGACATGATGGCGGAGGAGGACCATGCGTAAGGAGCCGCTGTCCATGCTGGCGCAATCGGAGCTGATCGATGCGCTGGTCGGGCGCTGTATCATGCGCGGCGGCGAAGCGGCGGGTGAAACGCTGCTCAAGATCGATGGCGATGATGTCGACGACCTCGTGCATCTCGCAAACCGGCTGCGCCGGCTTGCCCTCTTCGAAGACCGCATCCGCGCGATGGTGATGGCCCAGTCTTAGGCCGTCAGAAGCGCCGAACACCAATTCGCAACGTCACAGAAGCCCGGAAGTGAAGCCTGGAAATACAGTGAGGACCGATATGCAGACCATCACGACACGTTCAGCCGCAAAAGCCCCCATCTCGCAAAGCACTGGCCCGCAAACCACTGGCCCGCTCTCCATCACCAAGCCCCTGCTCTGCCCCTGCTGCAAGCAGCCGGTCACCATTCCCGCGCCGGAGATCGTCATCGATCATTATGGCATCACGCCGATGGAAGGCCGCATCTTCGCGGCGGTCTGGAAGGGCAAGGGCCTGCCCGTCATCACCGAGCGCATCTTCACCGCCATGTATATCGACGATCCCGATGGCGGCCCGTCGCCGGACAGGATGTACCTCGCCTTCAAGGTCGCGCTTTGCCATCTGCGCCAGAAGCTGGAAGGCTCCGGCATCGGCATTGCCAATGTCGGCTATCGCCGCGGCTACCGACTGGTGCTCGAAGGCAGGTTTCCGAGCACCGCTTCGCGTTAAAATCCCCGCCCGAGACGTGAAATGACCATGGCCGCCGCCCGCACTGGGCCGGCCATGTTGCGATAACAACAACATTCCTTGCAAGAGCCGCAACATGCCTTCAGATGTCGAACGGCTTCGCCGCGATGTGTCGCTGTCTGAGACGGCGGCGCATTATGGCTGCAGGCTGCAAAGGAACGGGCATGAACACATAGCCTGCTGCCCCTTCCATGCCGACGAAACGCCCTCCTTCACCATCTTCACGGGGCAGGATGGCATCGAGCGCTTTCATTGCTTCGGCTGCGAGGCCGGCGGCGATGTCCTGGATTTCGTGCGGCAGATCAAGGGCGTCGATCTCGCCGAAGCGATCCGTATCCTCGAGGGCGTCAGCCGTCCCGATGGCGTCGGCCATATCAGGCCGAACAACGCCCCGCGCGCCCGGCAAGTGCGCGATGCCTATGAAGGCATCACCCCCCTCACACCTCCATCAAAGCCGCTCAAGTCGGGCGCCCGCATCCGCCTCTATAATCCCAAGCGCCAGGGCGATCGCTTCGAATGGGGCTCCTTTGCTCCGTCGATGGTGTTTCCCTATCGCCAGGCCGATGGCGCGCTGATCGGCTATGTGCTGCGCCGCGACCTCGCCGATGGGGCCAAGGAAACGCCGATGGTCATGTTTGTCCGTCTGCCCGACGGCAAGGAGACCTGGTGCCGCTACCCCTTCCCCAAGCCACGCCCGCTCTATGGCCTCGAAAGCCTCGGCGAGACGAAACAGGTGATCGTCGTCGAGGGCGAGAAATGCCGCGACCGGCTGGCGGAAAAGTCCGGCCGCACCGTGCTTTCCTGGGCCGGCGGCACGCAGGGCGTCAAACACACGGACTGGTCGCCGCTGTCAGGCCGCGATGTAGTGATCTGGCCGGATTTCGATGTGCCCGGCCTTTCGGCGGCAGACGAGATCGCCGCCATCCTCTCCGCCCTCGGGGCGCGCGTGCGCCTCGCGGGCTTTGCCGATGCCGCAGGCGCATCGAATATCGAGCGTTTCACCTTCGGCGACTGGCAGGAAGGCAGCCTTCCCGCTCGCGGCTGGGATAGTGCCGACGCCGTCGATGCCGGCTGGACGCGCCTCGAGCTCGATGCTTTCATGCGCGCCACCATCCGCCGCTATGCCCCACCGCCGGTCGAGCCGCCGCCGCGAGCGCCGGAACAGGTCAAAACCAGCCCGAAAGAGCCGCCGCCGGGTATCGATGGCATGGACCGCATGCCGGAATGGTTTCCAAGCCAGCCCTTCGGCTCCGAAGTCTGGTTGGCGCGCATTTTCAACGAGCATCTGGCGCAAGCCTGCGGCGGGCGGATCGTCCGTGCCGATGGCAAATTCTGGGCCTATGGCCCCTCGGCCTGGCGCCCTATCCCCGAGCAGAAGCTCCGCCTTGCCATCCATGCCTTCGACGCAATCGGCATCGGCCAGAAGGAAAAGCCGCTGAAGCTCGGCCGGCACATGATCGACGGCATCGTCAACGAGTTCGGCACGCGCACGGCCGATGCCGGTTTCTTCGGCAATCCCGTCATCGGCGTGAACGCGCTGAACTGCACCGTCACCCTCGACGAGGCCGGCAAGGTCCTCTGCCGCCCGCATGACCCGGATGACCGTTTCCGCTTCACCATATCGGCCGACTACACCTTGCCCACCGAAGGCCACCTGCCTGAGGGCTCGCTGCTGCACCGGCTGCTGCACGGCGCCTTCCACGGCGACCCCGACGCCGCCGACAAGATCGACCTCGTTGCAGAAATGCTGGGTGCCGCCGCCTTCGGCCTTGCCACCCGCATCCGTCAGCCGAAGGCCTTCATCCTGCTCGGCGAGACCGCGAGCAACGGCAAATCCACCATCGCCTCGCTATTCCGCGCTCTGCTGCCGGAAGGTTCCGTCTCCTCCATCTCGCCCGCCTTCTTCAATGATGAAAAGCGCATCATCAATCTCGCCGGCAAGGCCGCGAACGTCGCCGACGAGCTGAGTGCGGCGGCCATATCAGGCGAGGAATTCAAGGCCGCCGTCACCGGCAACCCGATCGAAGGCCGTAGCCTCTACAAGGATGTCGAAAGCTTCACCCCCCGCGCCCTGCATTGCTTCACCACCAACACGCTCCCGCGCTTCAACGGCGGCATCGACCGGGGCCTGCGCCGCCGCCTCGTCGTCATCCAGTTCAACCGCAGCATTCCCGACCACGAGGTCATCCCCGATATTGCCGAGCGCATCGCCGAGGAAGAGTTGGAACTGCTGCTCGGCCTTGCCGTGTCCGGCGCCCAGCGGCTAAAGCAGAATGGCGGCTACACCATGCCCGAAAGCTCCAGGGACGCACTGAATTCCTGGCTGCTGCTCGATCCGCTGAACGAATGGTTCGACATCCGCGTCGAACCCGCCGCGATGGAGCCCGCCGGCGGCTGGCTGCGCACCGCAAGGCTGTTTGAGGATTTCCGCAAATGGGCGATCGACCAGGGCTACCGCGAAAACTTCCTGCCGCCCGTCAACACCTTCTCCCAGCGCCTCAAATCCATGCCGGATGTGCGCCTCGCGCGGCTTGCGACCGGCATGATCGCCCAAGGCGTGACGCTGAAGGAAAGCGCGATGAACGCCACGGCCGGCTATGCCGATGTGTTCTGAAACGCGGGCATGGGAGGCGGCGGGGATGCAGTACTTTTTTTGAACCGCGTCGGAACTCGCCCGGCTGCCGGCCATTATCGAAGAAATGGAGTTCTTCCAATGCAGCTTTCCCTCATCGAGCCCGGCCACGCCTACGTATCGCGATATGACAGGCGCCGCCGCTATGTGCGGCAGGTGGAGGATGGCCAGGTTGCCTATCGGCAGTTCATATTCGGCATCCCGATTTACCGTTCGCAATCTCTCGACGCATTCGCGCACTGGGCGCATGAAGATGCGGAATTATCCGAGAAACGCTGGCTGGCGGCACCCGTCTGAAGCAGGCAAGTCGTTCCGGCACGCCATCAGCATGATGCGGCGGCCTTTCGATCAACGGCGTTTCAGCCCCAAGCCGACAAGAAGAAGTGAATTGAAAAGAAATAGCATGTCACGCTAGAATCTCGACCGCATATTGTTTGACCGCATCTGGCATCTCGGAGCTCAGGCTGTGAAGGATGATCGCCTATCGACACTCGCCTATGCGACCGTCACCAAGCCCACCCTGGAAGAATATCAGGACAGTCGCGGCTCCTTGCAGGCAGATCTCATAAAGGTCATCCAGCTCGGCATTCTGAAGCTTCGTGAGAGAGGTGAACTGCAGGAGCCTTAAAACCGGCGCCTTCTGAAGTATCGTCCGAAAATCGGGATCGATTTTCAAAAAGCCTGATTTGCGATGACCACATGCGCAAAACAAAGACTTAAAGCGTGACAAGCGGATCTGGATCGCGACACGCTTTAGGGCGCGGCTGCAGCGCCCGATCACAATCAGAGATCAGATCGGAAAACACGTGCGCCAGATCAAGCCCGCAAACGAACTGACAAGAGATCAACGCTTGGCGGCTCTGCTGTTGTTGAGCGAAACCCTGCACTTTTCCGCCCTCGTGGCAAAAGGCAACGGTGATCGCCTGTCAACCGTCATGGAAGAGCTTGCCGGCCGCCTGTTCCGCGATCGCGAAAAAATCGCCTCCTCTTCGTTTGCGACATCAGACGCAATCGTCAAAGAGGCCCTCGACATGCTGGCAAGATTCAAGATGGCCAATCCCGAGGTCAGTAGCACCAGACATTGATGTCTTCAGGCAATACGCCGATCGGCATCAACTGCCAGGCCGGTCGAGCGAATTGCCCCGCCTTGCACAGCCATTTCCGATGCGATTCCACACCTGCGAACCGTCCCTTAGCCCTATTTGATTAGGCTTCATTCGGAACGATGTCTCTCGCGGGTGGTTCTTTTACAGGCCGTCAAAAGCCGGCCGCCGCGCCCCTCTCTGTTCTCCTGTAACGGAGGCGGCGGTCACTCCTCCCGTCCTCATGCAACAGGCACAACTGTTGCCGTCAGATCTTGTCGCGATCCATCGAAAAAGGACCCGCGGCATGACCAGCGCGAATTTCCCCGAATGCCTCTCCATCACGCTTGCATCCGAAGGCGGCCTCTCCCTGGAGCGCACCGACCCCGGCAACTGGACCGGCGGCAAGATCGGCAAGGGCACGCTGAAAGGCACCAAATACGGCATCTCGGCCGCCGCCTTCCCCGATCTCGACATCCGCAACCTGACGCTCGACGACGTCCAGCCGATCTACAAGGCCAGATACTGGGACGAAATCGGCGGCGACACCCTGCCTGATGGTTTCGACCTCGCCATCTTCGACTATGGCGTCAACTCCGGCTCCGCCCGCGCCCTTCGCGACGCCCAGACCGTGATCGGCGCCCCCGCCGACGGCAAATTCGGCCCCATCACCCGCACCAAAGCCGCAACCGCCGGCACAAGGGAAATCAAAGCCCTCTGCACAAGGCGGCTGAGCTTCATGCAAAGCCTGGCGATCTGGAAAACCTACCGCAAAGGCTGGTCGGCCCGCGTGGCAAAGATCGAGGCGAAGGCCGTGGCGATGTTCTTGCGTAGCCAGCCGGGCGTGAACGCCAAGGCCGCCCTCGCGGATGAGGCAAGCAAGGCCGAGAAGGCTGCCGGCACGCTGCGGAAGGCAGGTGCGGCAATTGCGGTGTCGGCATCGGGTGGGGCCGGAACGGGTGCGGCGCTGCCGGCGGAGCCGAACCTGTGGGTGCTTGGTGGGGTAATGGTGGCCGGGCTCGCGGTTGCGGGTGTGCTGGTGGTGAAAGCGGTGCGGGAGAAAGAGCGCGCGCGGGCATATCGGGAGGTGATGGCCGGGGGCTAGAAGGCCGAGGCCAGCTTGCCTCTGTGAAGAAGCTGCCCTCGTGTCAGTCCTCTGGTCCGCTTGCCGGATCGGTGCGCCAGGTGAAATGTCTGACATGATCCAGAAATGCACGCATAGCCGCGCTCGGGAGCCGCCGGTTGGGGTAGTAGAGGAACCAGCTTGGCAAAACCGGACTCCAATCGGGAAGGAGCTCCATCAGCCTTCCTTCCTGGATATACGGTCTCGCATAGTCGTCAAATACGTGCGCTATTCCCATGCCGGCCAGGGCGGCCTGAAGCTCGTTAGCGGCCGAACTCAGTGTCAGACGCCCCGCAGGCGTTATCTCCATCATATCGTCTGCACGGGAAAATCTCCACGATACCAGGGTACCGCCTGGAAACCGGCGCTGGATACAGTCGTGGCCGACAAGATCGTGCGGTGTCAGCGGCCTTCCGAACCGTTCGACATAATCAGGCGAAGCCACGATCGTGTAACGAAGCGACGGCCCCAGGGGGATTGCGATCATATCCTGTGCCAGCTGCTTACCGAACCGGACGCCTGCATCGAAACCAAGTTCCACAATGTCGACGATCGCAGCATCGCTGATCACCTCGATCTTCACCGCGGGATATTTTTGCATGAAATCGAACAGTAACGGACATAGGACATGATCGACGGCCGGAGCCGGCGCATTGATTTTCAAAGTGCCGGACGGGCTTGCTCGAAGATCGTCCACTTCTCTGATCGCGAGCTTGATGTCACTCAATGCCGGAGCGAGGCGCTCGAGCAGGCGCTGGCCTGCTTCGGTAGGGTACACGCTTCTTGTTGTCCGATTGAGCAGCCGTATCCCCAGGACCTCTTCGAGTGAGTTGATCGTCTGGCTTAAAGCCGAAGAAGAGACGCCACGTTCAGCCGCCGCGGCACGGAAACCGCCGCATCGCACGATCGAGGCGAATACATCGAAACTGTCCAGCCGCAATTGGCTCATTGCGAAGCAGTCCTTATCAAGCCAGGTAGATTTACATCTCTTATCAGCGCGATGTCTGTGTGTCATCTCAGAAGGACATCCACCGGCACTCGACCGGATGGACGATGATCGGCAACCAACCGCTGTTGGGACTCGCGGCTGTTCTGCGAGCTGCTTCAGCAATGACTGCGAAGGATGCACACATGAACGCTTTCACGCTGAACAGGCGCGCCGTAATGCTGAGTGCGGTGATTGGCGCCACGAGTACATTTCTTGGTGGCGCCGCCGGTGTGGTTCAGGCCCAAACGAAGACACCAGGCTCTGGCAACATAGGCCACTACCGGTTTCGCGTCGGCGAAATCACGGCAACGGTTTTGAGTGATGGCGTCATCGGTGGCCCTCCGAGGATCTATGCCAGTGATGCACCGGAAGCAGAGCTTCAGGAGGTGTTGCGTCGCGCCTTTCTTCCCACCGACCATCTGACGCTCAACCTGAATACGCTGCTCATCGAAAATGCGGGCCGCCGCATCCTCATCGAAGCAGGAGCAGGCGGCACGATGGGACCGAACGCAGGTCGCATTTTTGCCAATCTGGCAGCAATCGGTCTCGATCCGGCAGATATCGACGTCGTGGTCGTCTCGCACACACATCCCGACCATGTGGGTAACCTTCGAACTGCCGACGGCACAATGGCTTTCCCCAGAGCAACTGTTTTCGTGCCACGCGCCGACTGGGAATTCTTCGTCCGCAACGATCCCGATCTGTCATATATGCCGGTACCCGAGGATTTCCGCGTTCGCTTTGGTGCGGCCATCAAGCATAGTCTCGAGCCTTATGCCAAAAACGTTGAGCTCTACGAGGCTGGCGCCGAAATCGTGCCGGGGCTCAGCACGATCGCAGCGTTTGGCCACACACCAGGAATGGCAAACTTCATCGTTCATTCAGGCAATGATCAGCTGCTGCTGACGGCAGACCTCGCCTACCATCCCGTTGTCAATGTCGACAATCCGTGGCGACCCGGCCCCGATAGGGACAAAAACGCAGCGCTTGCCTCCCGTCGACGGATTTTCGATATGGCTGCCGCCGACAGGATCCCGGTCCTTGGCTTCCACTACCCCTTCCCTGGTCTTGGTCGCATGCTGAAGACCGATGGCGGATACGCCTGGGTTCCCGCCAACTGGCAGTTCTGACGCTTCAGCTTCGAGAACGGAGCTACGTTACGAACGCCCGCCGAAAGCCGATTTCCACGATATCGGTGACTGGAACGTCTCGCCCGCTGCCACACGCGCGTCATGCGGGCGATACGGTTTTCAACCGCCTATAGAAGAAATCAAGGAGCGCAAAGAATAGAATTCCCGCAGAGCGAGAATCAAAATAAAGATGCGGTGCCTATTACAGCACAAGACGCTGTCATCAGCTTATTTGAGGGATAATCATGCGCGCCCATATTGCAATGACATTGATTGCCACCGCACTTCTGGCCGGCTGTGCGCCGACCGAGAAGCAGTTTGATGCCGCCATCACTGTGCTTCAGGGCAGCGAGCGAGCGAGAAACGACCTTCTTGACGATTGCATCAGGCGCCTGAGCTTTTCCGACAAGAAGACGCATCACAACGCTGCGGTCGTGATGAACGTGGCGGACAAGGACGCTCCGAAGGTTGCCTGCAGCCGATACACGAAAGCGCTCGTCTCCGGCCGCGCCAACTATCAGGATCTGCTCGACATTCAAAATAAGCGCTACACTCCGAAACTCGTCAAGATCTTCCAGGGCCGCTGAGGCGCGCGACGCATCCAGCGTCTTTTCGTGCCCGCCCTTGCCGATGGCAGGGCGGGCACAGACAGCAAGACCCCGGAAAGCAGCAGGGCAATGCTTCTCGTTGCGGGAAAGCCGCGCCCTGCAAGATCCGCTCCTGCGGCAGCTACCTTCCGTCGCGAGGTCGATATCGGGCGGTAAAACGCTCCCAGCGGCAGCGCTCAGCCACTCCATGACATGGCAGTCCTCGCCCAGTCGCCGCGCTGCGCCTCTGGCACGGGATCTATTGCGTTGAGCCTCATCGTTATCGAGCAAGCCTCTTCGTCGCTGAGTTCGGAGAGTTTCGTCAGCTTGCGCGCCTCCTCTGCGGTCACCCCCAGGTGCTGTGTAATCATTTGCAAGATGTCCTGCGCGGTCATCTTCACCGCCGTGGGCGGACGCGTCTTCCCGTCCTCATAAGCCAGGCGTTTGGCTTCCAGATATTGGAAGTAGCGTTCTTTCACCTGCGGAATGGCCTGGGCGCTCTGCGACATCCTCGAGTTCACCAATTCCTTGCAGCCCCGCGGATAGTAGCGGGCAAGAGCCTCATTGAGCTCACCAGTCTTCTTCAAGACATCGATCGCAATTGCATCGCTTGCCCGCGACAGCGCAGGATTGCCGTATTTGGCCACCATCGCTGCCGCTTGTGCTCGCGGATCGAGCTTGCCTCCAGAGGCTTCGGTCTTGGCAACCAACTGCCGCGTTTCATCCTCGTGATCCATGAAGACGGCGTGAACGAAAGGATTGATACCGGCGAGAACCTGCATCTCCTTTTCGAAGGAGCCAGCCTTCGGTTTTTGCGCAACCACACCCGGTATGGTCTTCGAACCTGCGGCAGGCTTTTGCTTCTGCGGGGATGGACCGAGCGAGAGCAACGCCCTGCCCCAGTCGCCCCGTCGCTCTTTCGGCACAGCGCCTACGTTATAGAGCTTCTTTGCGATCGAGCACATGTCTTCGTCGCTCACACCGGTGGGGGCCTTCCTTGCCTTGTATATCTCGCCCCCAGTCATTCCCAGGTACCACTTCATGATGTGGTCTCGCTCCTTGCCCGACATCAACGGTACAGGAGCGCGGAACTTGCCGTCCTGATAGGCATAGGCTTTCGCTCTCAGATCAGCCATGCGACCGTTTCTGACTTCGGCAATGGAATACCAATCCCACATATTGCCGGTGAAGAAATACTCACAGCCGTCGGGATATTTTTCGGCCATAATCTCGGCAAGCGCGGCGGTCTTGTTCATGACCGAAATCACCGCACTGTCGCCTGCGCGCGCAAGGGCAGGAGTACCATATGTCGCGATCACCCCAGCAAGGATCTTCCGCTCCTCATACACATTCGCCCAGCCTTCCCCATAGACTTTCCGTGCCGCGTCCATGTGGTCCTGATAGATAGCCTGTAGGAGAGGATTGATCCTCCCCATGAATCGAACCACCCCCTCCAACGGCTCCTTCTCCGCATCTTGCGCAAATGCGCCTGATGCGGAGACCGTGATCGCCACCACCAGCAACAGTAATCTTTTCACGAAACCCCACCCCGAATAGTTGCAATACGTCTATGTCTGAAATTCCGGACCGTCCACGACCGGCTAGAAAAATGGTAAAAATATCAGGGGAATGCGCGCCATACTTTCGACAGCAGTGCCTTGGACATCCCGCAGCGTCAGCCGCCCCGCTGATATGGAGCGGCAGACGTTAGCCCGCCGTTCGGCCATTCCCACGGACAGACCCGAGAGCTCAGCTGTCCAGCTTCAGCGCCAGCTGCTGCCCGCCAAAAACCTTCAGCACATGTTTATTGATCGGCCGCATCGCCTCGATACGGCGCTGTTCTTCCCGCCTGCGCGCTTCGTGGCGCTCGCGGTCGGCGCGCAGCTGCGCCACAAAGGCCATGGCCTTGTCTGCTGCTCCTGAATAACTCGAGCTGGCTGCCATCGAACTCTCCATGAGAACGTTTATTTGTTCACATTTTGTTCTCATTTTCCGAGAAGTCAAGCGCGCCGTTTTCGTTGGTTAAGAAAAGATTAAGCATCGGCGCAAGCAGGCTGCCGACATGCGCGTAGAGAAAGCGCCAAGTCTTTGACGCAGAAAACTATTCTCTTGTCTGGAGCCAGATCATGGCGAAAGACATGAGGCCGCAAAGGGTGGCGATCAGAAGCAGGTTGTCCATCGAAATCCTCCTATATGTGGCAAAAACGCGGCAGAAGGAATTTGGTTCAATTGCCCCAGTATTTCGTGGGTCGGTTCGCCCCTGGTGTCCATCTCGCTTTATCCCCATCTCTCCTGTATAAGCCCCTCGTCTCGGGAGCCCGCTCCATGACCGCGCCCGCTCTGGCGATCCATCGAGTGCCGCGCGACATCAGGCTCGTCCGTGATGGCAGAGCCGCGAGATAACCAGACGAAAGAAGATTTGAGATCATGACCACGGCAAAGACGGCTGCATCCGAAAACAACCAGCGCTACTTCAAGGCGCCGGTTTTTGCCGTTGCGCCCATGATCGACTGGACGGATCGCCACTGCCGTTATTTCCACCGCCAGATCAGCCGCAACGCCCTGCTCTATACGGAAATGGTCGTCGCCGACGCGATCATCCATGGCCCGCGCGAACGCCTGCTTTCGTTCGACGCCGCCGAACATCCCCTCGCCCTGCAGCTCGGCGGTTCGGATCCGGCTAAGCTCACCGAGGCTGTGCGTATTGCCGAGCCCTACGGTTACGACGAGATCAACCTCAATGTCGGCTGCCCGTCGGATCGCGTCCAGTCGGGCACCTTCGGCGCCTGCCTGATGCTCACACCTGAGACGGTTGCCGAATGCGTCGCCGCCATGAAGAAGGTCGCAAACGTCCCGGTCACGGTCAAATGCCGCATCGGCGTCGATGAGCAGGAGCCGGAAGAGGCCCTGCCCACGCTGATGACCAGGGTGATCGATGCCGGCGCCGACGCAATCTGGATCCATGCCCGCAAGGCCTGGCTGAAAGGCCTCTCCCCGAAGGAAAACCGCGAAATACCGCCGCTCGATTACGAGATCGTCTACCGCATGAAGGCCCGCTTTCCCGATGTTTTCATCGGCATCAATGGCGGCATCCAGACGCTGGATGAGGCAGAAGGCCACCTCGCCCATGTGGATGGCGTCATGCTCGGCCGCGCGGCCTATCAGAATGCCGCGATCCTTTCCGAGATCGACCAGCGCTTCTATGGCGCACCCGCCGCCGAGCCGGATTGGAACGATCTGCGCGACCGCATGATGGCCTATGCGGAGCGCCATATCGCCAATGGCGGTCGCCTGCCGCCTATCGCCCGCCATATGGTCGGCCTCTTCACCGGCCTGCCGGGCGCCCGCCGCTACCGCCAGATCCTGTCGACCGATGCCGCAAAGCCGAATGCCGGCCCGGAAGTGATCGCCGCCGCCTTCGCCGCCGTCGATTTTGCGGGCAGCGCCGAAGCCGTCAGCGCCTGAACGGCATCAGGCATCGATCCGGACCATCAAAGCAGACATTCACCGACAGATCGGGCTTGCAGCCCGGTCCGTTTCCTTTCGACGTTTGAACGAAGTCGGGTTGAACACGTTTATAACGGTCCCCCCAGAAGACTAGGAAGGAAACACTCATGAAGAACCTCATCATCCTCGCAGCTGCCGCTTCCCTCGGTTTCGTACCCGTGGCCGAGGCCGCGAGCCAGCACAAGCAACCGAAACACGCCGCCCAGCAGGTCGCAAATGAGCCAAGGCAGCGTCTCGGCACACTTTCCTGCGAAGTCGCCGGCGGCGTCGGCATGATCATCGGCTCGAGCAAGGCGATCGACTGCCGCTTCAAGCAGAACACCGGCAGGGTCGAACACTATAGAGGCACGATCGGCAAGCTCGGTCTCGATGTCGGCGTCACGGGCAAATCCTATCTCAGCTGGATCGTCGTCAACACCGCGCCCACGCGCGTCGGTGATGGCGCTCTTGCCGGCACCTATGTCGGCGCTTCCGCCGGTGCTTCCGTCGGTGTCGGCCTCGGGGCAAATGCGCTGATCGGCGGAAATTCGAAGAATTTCGCATTGCAGCCGCTCAGCGGTGAAACCGGAACCGGTGTGAATGTGGCCGCAGGCGTCTCCCGCCTCCAGTTGAAGGCCACGCGCTAACCCCTACAGGCGGCGGCCGACAGGTCGCCGCCGCTTCACGAAGTCGTTCGCGCCATCTGCAAGGAAACGATTGGCGTTTTCGCTACCGGCTGGCCGTGCAGGCACGATGAAGCGGACCGAATAACGCCGATCGCAGCCTGTCCAGTCGATCACAGACAAAACAACTGCTCTCCCTGATCTTCACAATGGCGCGGTGGCGCCGTATTTTGCGCTGTCCGGCGGATATGTCGCAGCCCGGATGCGCACTGACGGACCGCGGCCCGCAAACAACCATCGTATGGGAGGATCGCCGACATGAAGGATGTCGTCGCGCTGGTAACCGGCGCAAGCCGCGGCGTCGGCCGCGGGATTGCGCTTGCATTGCTCGCCGAGGGCGCCACGGTGCATGTCACCGGCAGGACGCGCTCCGAGGCAGAAGCAACCGGGGGCAAACACGCGGGATCGCTGGAAGGGCTCGAGTTCGAGGCCGCGGACCTGCCCGGACGCGTCGTCGTTCATCAGTGCGACCACAGCAACGACACCGAGACCGAGCGCGTGGCCGAAGAGATCAGAGCCGGCAACAGGCTGGACATTCTGGTCAACAATGCATGGCCCGGCTATGAAAACATGGTCGAGGATGGCGATTTTACCTGGCCTCGAGCTTTCTGGGAACAGCCCGTCTGGCGGTGGGACGCAATGATCGGCACGGCCCTGAGGGCGGCTTTCATCATGTCGCGTGCAGTGGCGCCTGTCATGATCTCGGCGCAGCGCGGCCTGATCATCAATATTTCATTCTGGGCAGCGCAATTCTACGACGGCAACGCGATCTATGGCATGGCCAAGGCCGCTGCCGACAAGATGGCGGCAGACTTCGCCCATGATCTGCGTCCGCACGATGTCGCCGCCGTCGCACTCTATCCCGGCCTGGTGCGCACCGAAGCCGTCATGCAGAACGCCGAATATTTCGACCTGTCCAACTCCGAATCCCCCAGGTTCATCGGCCACGTCATATCAGGACTCTGGCGGGACCCTGCGCTGATGTCGAAATCCGGGCAGGTCCTGGTCGCGGCGGAGCTGGGTCGGGAATACGACATTGCTGACGTCAACGGCTACAGACCTGTTCCCCTCACAGCGGCGGACTTTGCGAAAAGCTGAATTCGCGTCTGGCATTGCGGCCTCGAGCGGCAGCCGCCAGTGATCATGGGAGCGGCAAACCAGACCGTGGATTAAGCCGCCACCAGCAGCAGCACATAAGCCACGACGGTCACCATCAATCCCCGAAACGCGATCGTCACGAACCGGTATTTGCTGCGCGCGATATGCGAGAGAATGTCGGCATTTTCCACATACTGGTCGAAGAGATAGCGCTCGTCGCGCCGGATCGCCGCGTCGAAGAAGACGTCGCGATGCCGCGGCCATGCGCCCCAGAACATCGATGTGGATTTATCGAGCCGCCGCGGCAGCACCACGAGGATGGCCGACAGAATCGAAAAGACCGAGGCTGTGGCCAGGAGGCCGGAGAAGAGAATGGCCTGCGGCGTGCCCTGCGCATAGCGCACCCAGGTGAAGACCGCCCTCACTTCGACCGAGCTCACAAGAAAGGCGAGCATGAACGTAAAGATATAGGCGGCTTTCTGATCCGATATCTTGATCTGATCATAGAATATGTCGTTGATTTTCTTGATATGGTCGAAATATCCCGAGCCGATATCGTCCGTTGACGGAGAACTGGAGGGCAGCTCCGCATAATTTTCAAACTCGCTCAAAGGAAACCCCACCCAGAAAGAGTGTTTCCCTAATAATACACTTGGTTGCGAAAGCAAGAACACGTGTGCATCCGACTTGACTTTTACACCGGTCTTGGCCAAACGGGAAAAAGATGCGGGGGTATCTGGGATGTCGGGGTCGAAGTCTTTTCTGTGCGCAGGATCCACTCTTGCGCTCATGTCAGCGTTACTTGCGTGTCCGGTTGCAGCCGAGCCGCTGCAGCGCGCCACGCCGGCTGCAGGCTCCGTCATCGCCCGCAAGACCGGCGAGGAAGTGCGCTTCGTCGATGTCACCAACTGGCGCGTCGTCGATCTCAACCAGGACCTTCTGGATGGTGACGTGCTGCGCACCAATGCCACCGGTCAGCTCGCGATCCTCTTTTCCGATCACACCCAGATCCGCCTCGGCCGCAATTCCGCGCTGCAGGTCAAGAAAATGTCTGCGACCGGAGACACGATCCTCAATCTGCAGTCCGGCACCATCTGGGCCCGCGCCCAGCGCGGCGGCCAGGGCCTGACGGTCGAGACACCAGCCGCCGCAGCCGCCATCCGCGGCACGGACTGGACGATGACCGTCGACGGCGCCCGAACCTCGATGATCGTGCTCGAAGGCCGCGTGGCGCTCAGCAACCCGCAGGGCAGCGTCGAGGTGAACGAGGGCGAAGGCGCCGTCGCCACCATCGGCCAGGCGCCGCACAAGCTCATCAGCGTCAATCCTGATGATCGCGAGCAGATGCTCTTCTATCTGGACCTGCGCGACGGCTTCGGCCTGATGCCGACCTCACCATTGCGGGCCGACCGTATGGCCACCGAGCGCCGCCGCCTTCTGGCGCTGCCGCCCGAGCGCCGCAGCATAGAAGACTGGCTGGAACTTGCCGAAGTACAAAGCGCCTTCGACGGGCGTCAGGCCGCAGCTGCAACGTTGCAAAATATCCGCAGCCGCAAGCTGACGGTCGCACAGCAGGCCCGCGTCGACCTGCTCGACGCCACCATTGCCGGCTCCGAAAAGCGCTATGGCGATGCCGC
Organism: Hyphomicrobiales bacterium; assembly: GCA_900468805.1. Classification (GTDB taxonomy): domain Bacteria; phylum Pseudomonadota; class Alphaproteobacteria; order Rhizobiales; family Rhizobiaceae; genus Rhizobium. Next base: position 147,563 of record UEIF01000013.1, read on the forward strand.
CAGGCTCTTCCAGAAGGCGCTGCCGCATCTCGACCCGACACGCCGAACCATGGCCCGATATGGCGGCTATTTCGCCCGGTCGCTCGCCGATCCCGCGCATGCCGAACCGCCTCCGGCCAACACCACCGGCCCCTATGGCGCGATCATGCAGGCCTATACGGCCGGCTTCCTGGAAAACCCGCGCGCAGCCCTCGAGATCATCAGGAAAGCGGAACAGCGCTATCCCGATGACCCGACCCTGCCGGCAGTCCGCGCCCAGCTGGCGCAGCTCGTCGATGACCGTGAGCAGATGAAGGAAGCGATAGAACGCTCGCTGGCGCTCGACCCCGATCACCCGATGGCGCTCTCCGCCCGCGCCGGTTACAAGGCAGCCTATGAGAGCGACATCAACGGCGCGCTTGCGGACCTGAACCGCGCCATCGAGCTTGCGCCCGGCGCGTCGGGCACGCTGAATTCGCTCGGCCTGCTGCAGAGTTCGCGCGATGCCAATGGCGAAGCGGAAAAGGCCTTCAAGAAGGCGATCGAGCTAGACCCGCAGGATCCGCTGCTGCATGCCAACCTATCGATCCTCTATCTCGATCAGGGGCGCATGAAGGAGGCCAAGCGCGAGATCGATACGGCAATCGCCCTCGACCCGTCCTTCGATATCGCCCTGCTCGCCCGCGGCCGTTACTACCTGCAGTCCGGCGAGCGCGACAAGGCGCTGGAGGATCTACTGGCGGCCAGCACCGCCAATCCGGCTCATTCGCAATCGCAGCTGATGCTTGCGGCCGCACACTATGAAAAGGGCGATCGCCTCCCCTCCGAGCAAGCCCTCGACAATGCCAACCGCCTGGATGATAACGATCCGGTCATCTCCGCCTTCCGCACCGCTGTCGATATCGACGACTACAATTCAGATGGCGCGATTGCCAACGCGCAGGAATTCCTGCGCCGCTCGCGCGCCCGCGGCGGCGATTTCAGCGGGCTCGGCGCCAATGCGAGCGCCGGCTCGACGCTGAACAACGCTTTCCGCCTTCAGGGCCTGGATGCCTGGGGCCGCTATTATGGCGATGCCGTCTTCGATCCCTTCAAAGGCAGCGGTTATATCGACCAGTCGATCAAGGGCAGCATCTTTCCTTTCGTCAACGCGACGAGCTTCAGCGATGACAATGTCATCCAGAACCGGAACAATGCGTCGAGCTACTCGTCCTTCATCCAGGGCCTGCTGCTCTCTCCCCACATGCTGTCCGGCCGATCGCGCTCGGCATCGCTGTTCGATGTACCCTTCATCGAAGGCTCGCTCGGCGGCGGCATCAACAGCGTCGACGGCCATACGCGCCGCATCGGCGAAGCCGATATTCAGGGTTACTCGAACTCCACGATCCCGATCAGCTTCTACGGCAACCTCACCTGGGAGGAGCTGGCGCTCGACGGCACCTACACAAATTTCGGCGGCTATGCGACCGACAACAAGCTGCTCACCGGCAACGGCTATATAACGGCGACGGTCACCCCCGACGACCGCATCGTGGCCTATGTCAACCATGCCAAGAATGACGGAACGCTGAATGCGCTGTCACAGGGCACGGCGCTGACGGATTTCCTCAATATCTTTGGCGCCGGCCTTCCGGATGTCGTGACCTCGCAATATTCCAACCGGCTCGTCAATACAGAGATCACCAATGCCGGTATCGGCTGGAGCCATACGTTCAGCTACGAAAACATCCTGAACGGCGCCCTCCTCTATTCGGGAGCCAAGTCGAAGGTCGAAAACTTCCTGAGCGTGGATGATGCGCCGCTCTTCGGCCTGCCCGATCCTGAGGTCATTCCCTTCCTTGACGGTACGGAGGAAAACTCCTCGAAGACCTATATCGGCGCCCTCAGCCATTCCATCGGCAACGGTCCCCTGACCTGGCGATACGGCATCGAAGGCGGCTGGATCGATGCCAGCACCACCACATCCTCTCGCCTGCATGAGCTTTTTCCCGGATTTCCGGTTCTCCCCGAAACCACCGACGGGCCAAACACCGTCAGCAACACCGTCAATATCGGCCGCGCCTATATCGACGTGCTGCACGACATTACGCCCGACCTGAAGGGCGAATACGCTCTGTTCGGCACGCGCATGGAAGGCGACGGCGTAGATATAAGCCGGCTGGAACCGCGCTTCGGCCTTGCCTGGGCGCCGAGCCAGAACCACTGGCTGCGCGCCGCCTTCATGCGCCAGAGCCTCGATCTCGGCGTGCCGACCCTTGCCCCCATCGGCATTCTCGGCCTGCAGGCAAATCAGTTCTCGGTCAGTGCCGAAGGTTATGCCGATACCGCAGCCTTCCAGTGGGATGCCGAATGGACCGACAAGTTCTTCACCTCGGTCGAATACCAGCATCAGGAGCTGCACGATTTTTCGATCGACCTGCCGCTGATCGCCCTTCCGGCTATCGAGAGCCTGCCGCTTTCGCGCGGCAGCATTGATCGCGCCGCCGTCACCGCCAACGTCGCGCTCAGCGCGGGCTTCGGCCTCTCGGCCACCTATGCCTATATGAACTCGGAGAACAAGGATCCGGGCACCTCCAACTTCGGCGGCAAGCTGCCCTATATTCCTCAAAATTCCGGCCAGGTTGCTCTCACTTGGGTCAACGAGGCCAAGGTGAAGGCAACGGTAGCGGCCAATTATATCGGCGAACGCGACGGCGACGATATCGGCACCACGCTCGACGACTACTGGAGCCTCGACGCCCACCTGATCTGGGAACCCTTCGACAAGCGCATCGCGCTCGAAGCCGCCGCCTATAACCTTCTCGACGAGGACTTCGAGGTCACCCCCGGCGTGCCCGGCTGGGGCCGCGCCTTCAAGGGCACGCTGAAGATCCGCTTCTGATGTCGGCGCGCGCCGTCCAGCCACGCCCTCACGCAGAGCGCCCGACAAGGCAGGACCGCCCGTCGGCCCGGCTGCCCGGCTGGCCCTTCTCGAGCCGCAGCATCCGCCTTCTCGTGCTGGCGCTGGTCACTCTGGTCACGATCTCGCTGATCTCCCGCCTCCCCGCCTGGACTCTGACAGAGCTGCGCACCTTCGACTATCTCTCCACCGTCGACGATCCCTTACCACCCGATGGCGGGCCGATCATCGTGGCGATCGACGAGCCGGCGCTGGCCGATATCAACGCCCAATGGCCCTGGCCGCGCAGCCTGCATGCCGAGCTCGTCAAGCAGCTGCGCGCCGCCGGCGCCAAAGCCATCGCGCTCGATATCATCATGGCCGAGCCTTCGACGGCTGAAAACGATCAGGCCATCACCGCTGCCGTCGGCCCCGATGTCGTGCTTGCCGGCGATGAAACCCTGATCAAGACGCCCCAGGCCGACCAGCTGCTGCGCACCACGCCGCTGCCGCAGATGACGGAAGCCGGTGCGCGCACCGGC
>UEIF01000059.1 GCA_900468805.1 Hyphomicrobiales bacterium
CTAGGTCCTGTTGACAAAGTACGGCAACCATATTTTGGCGGCAGCCAAGGCGAGAAATGCGGAAAAGGATTTTTTGGTCTTGTCGTATCGGGTTGCGACGCGCCGAAACTGCTTGAGCCTGTTGAACATTCTCTCGATGCGGTTTCGATCCTTATAGGCTCGGAAGTCGCAGGCAGGCGGGTTCTTCCGGTTGGCCCTCGGCGGAATGACTGGCCTGATCCCATGGATCAGCAGTTCTTCCCGCAAGAAATTGCCGTCATACCCTTTGTCGGCAAGAAACAACCTCGGTTTACCAGCTGCTATTGCCAGTAGATCAGGAACCGCACTGTAATCCGATGCTTCTCCGCCGGTCAGGATGAAGCCGAGAGGGCGTCCCTGACCGTCTGCGCGGGCGTGGATTTTCGTCGTAAAGCCGCCGCGTGATCGACCAAAAGCCTCCTGATAAGTCCCCCTTTAGCGCCCGCAGCCTGAGAGTGGCCGCGAACAGTGGTGCTGTCGATCATGTGTTGCCAGTCGTCCGCCAGCCCCAATTCCACAAGGGTCTCAAGGAGGGCGTCCCACACGCCTTGTTCAGCCCAGCGACGGAAGCGCACGTAAATTGAATTCCACTTGCCGTAGCGCTCATGCATATCGCGCCAAGGGCATCCGACCCGGAGAACATGCAGCATTCCATTGAGATACCGTCGATTATCGTGAGCGGGGCGAGACTTCCTTCCACGCTCGTTTGGCAATAGCGTCTGGATGATCTTCCATTCCGCGTCACTGACATCGCCTCTTGCCAAAACCATCTCCTAAAAGGCAGTCTTGAATCACGCTTTGAGCAAATTGGGAATCGGCCGCAGGGCTAAACAGATGGCGAAATTAACAGGCAGCGATACCACGCTACCGCGCGTAGCCTGCTCGACGTGGGCCGAAGTTGAAACGGTGATCAGCGGTCTCGCTGCTGAGACCCCCAGCCTCGGACAGAATACGCTCGAAAACGCACGGCTTTTCGCGCGGTTTGCCTCAGGGCGATACCAGACACCCGACGAGATCGGGTTGGGGTATTGGCCTACAATCCGACTTATGTGGTCGTCGACGAACCCACCGATAGAGATCGAGATATTCCACGATCACTACGAGTTTTATCGATTTTCTCAGGGGGCCACCGACATCCAGCATGTTGCCCAGACGTCGGGCAACTTTCCGGAAGGCCTAAAGCTCCTCCTCGATACAGCTATATGCCAAACGCTCGCAGTTGAGATCGACAGCTAGCTACTTTGTCAACAGGGCCTA
>UEIF01000005.1 GCA_900468805.1 Hyphomicrobiales bacterium
ATTGCTTCAACCTGTTCGTGACGCGGACCGGTAAACCAACTCTAGACCGAGAGCGCAGGCGGCGTTTGTCTGGCGGGTCCCCATTGGAAGAAGCAGTCCGGTCAGCTGCATAGTTCTCACAACATTGACATCGCCCGATTGGACGGCGTTGTGAAATTTTGCAACGCTGCCCGCGTCTTCCGCGCCAGCCTGCCCAACTGAAATCCCGAGTACCGAGATCATCAGCAAGAGGAATTTCCGCATTTCAGTCTCCAGCAAACGTAGTCAGTCGTTTTTGCAAGCGGCGCGCTCGACCTTTCGGTTTGGGCCAATGTTTGACCTAGTCCACCTGCACACCGCGTTGCTCGAGCTTTTCCAATATAGGTGCCGCAGCAGCGTTGCGTGAAAAGCGGCCAGCCTCTTTGAGCGACGGCAGATCGAGCAATGCCTCGAGACTTTCGGAGGGGACGTTGATGCTGACCCGTTCCAACCTTTTGAGCGGGACAAGGACCTTGCTGTCGACCTTGTCCATCATCGAAATCACTGAGAGGCTTTTGAGGTTCGGGCAGAAGCGGATGCCGGAAAGATCCTTGATATCGAAAGCGCCTTCTTCGCCGCTCCAGAAGTACCAGGCAAACGGATAGATCGTCGCGCCGCCATCGAACTCCATCCGCTCGACGGAAGCTAGCAGGTCGTCGGTCAGCGGATACCGAGCCAGATAATCCAGTGCTTCCGGAATTAGGTCGTAGCCATCCTTCTCCAGATCGACGGGTCGGCGCAGAACATGGGTCGCAAGCTGTTCCGGCGTGCCAAGATCGAGCAGCTTTGCATCGAGAAGCGATGACATCACCGCAAGTTTGAGGTTTACGTCCGAGAATGGCGCGCCAACCGCGCCGCTTGCAGTCGGGTAGGGCGGCGCGGTCGGATCGTTGTATTGGGCATGGGGATTTGCAATGCTGATGCCGTAGGATAGCGCTCTGTTCGAAGCTTCGGTGTTCGAATTGTGCGACAGCCTGGAAATCCCGAAATCCGCCTCCCTCACGGAGCTTACGCGGACGATCACCGACCGGATCAAGGTTGCAGAGCGGGGCAGGGAGCAACGGGAGAAGCTTGGACGCGATCTCGACAAGAAGCGGGAAGACGAGCGCGAATACCTTGTCACCAAGGAGGTAATCGATCTCCAAATAGGAAAGATGGCAGCGTTCTTCGACTGCACCACGTTGGATGAGGTCGAGACCTTTCCTGGGAGCTGCAGGGGCTGCGGACTTCGATTTCTGACGTCCAGCAAGAACTCATCGAGATCACTGGTGCAAACAATATCGGTGATGTTGAGGAGAGGCTCGCGTCGGTGAATCGAGAGGAGCTGGAAGGCCAGCTTGCATTGCTGACGCCAGTCCTGGAGGATCAGGACAGAAAGTGTCACGACGTCTTCCATGAGCGTTCCACCATGCAGAAAGCGCTCGATGCAATCGGCGGCGATTCCGTCGTCGCGGAAATCGAGGAGCAGCGGCGCACCATTTTGCTGGAGATCGAGGAGCGGGCAGGTCGTTACATCGAGCTTCGCGCGGGGATAACCGCCGCAGAGCAGGCACTGAAGCTCTATAGAGATCGCCATCGGAGCGGCATGATGACAAGAGCGTCGCAGGCGTTCACGACCATCAGCCGCGGAGCCTACACGGGTGTCGCCGCCCAGCCCGGCAAGGATGGAGAAGTCCTGATCGCCGTCTCGGCGAACGGCGGTTCGAAGATCGCCGACGAACTCTCCAAGGGCGCACGGTTCCAACTGGATCTCGCGCTTCGGGTGGCGGGATATCACGAGTTCGTCGCCAATCGTGCACCCATTCCGTTCATCGCCGACGACATCATGGAGACATTCGATGACTTCCGCGCCGAGGAGGCCTTCCGGTTGTTCACCGAGATGGCCGGGCACGGGCAGATAATCTATCTGACGCATCATCAGCACCTGACCGAGATCGCCAAGAAGGTTTGCCCGCGCGTCCGGCTGCATGATTTGGACACGATTCAATCGGCGAGCCGGCTTAGTAGGATTGCGGCGGAGTAGGGTGGGCATGAGATGCACGCACCCAAACGCGAGCGCTACTAATCTCCGACCGTCGCTTCGCGTTACGGCGCGGCACTGGGCGCTGAGGTATGCCGCCCGGACCGACGTAGGCGCCATGGGCGGGAGTGTTATCCATTCCCTGGGCAGCTGGCAGCGAACGTGCGGTGATGAGAAGGCCTTTATCGCGTTCAGATGCTCGAGCACCTCTTCGACGGCGGCATACGCGGTAGCCGTAACTGCCTTGGCTACGAGGCTCGCATCGTCTATGAGCCAACTGGCCTCTATCACCGGGCCTTCGAGCGTAGGCTGGCGGACGCGGGCCTGGCCTTGGTCGCAACGCGAAAACCAACATCAAATGGAAAACTATCATAAGCGACAAGACGCCTTGAACGATCCCTTTAGTCTCTATCCCGCGCCGCCTTTCCCGAACAGCCGCGGCAGGCGCCCGGCCTCGCGCGCAAGATGGAGTCCACACCGGATCACGGTGAGCAAGCTACCGTGGCTCCGGCAAGCTCCAAGGTCGCAAGGCGCTCGTCACCGGCGGCGATTCAGGGATCGGCCGTGCAGCGGCTATCGCCTTTGCCCGCGAGGGGGCAGATGTCGCTATCGCCTACCTTCCGGAGGAGGAGGCGGACGCCAAGGAAGTGATCCGTCTGATCGAAGCCGAAGGCCGCAAGGCGGTCGCGCTGCCGGGCGATATCAAGGAGGAGGCATGGTGCCGGGAACTCGTCGACAAGACAGTCCGCGGTCCTTGGCGGTCTCGATATCGCGCTCAACTGTTCCCGCTTGGAGGCTTTGACCTCCACACTTAAAGGGCCGCCGTTCCGCCGGCCCTTATTCTGTGCTATACGATCGGGCGCCCGTGTTAGCCGCAAGTCGCCCTGACGATCCGGTTCGTTGCTGGATCCGTTTCGATGGTCACGCGGTTCTCCCTGAAATCGTGGGTTGCCATTTCGCCCGGGCTGACCTGACGGACAATGTTTGCACCCGTCAAACGCATAGCCTCTTCGTCAGTGTGCCTTGGCTTCCCCGCAAGTGCCTGAGCTGCGCTTGGGTCGCAGTGTTGGCGCGAAGACGCCGATACAGGCTTTTCGTTGCAGGAAACCAGGGATGGAAGCAATACAATAAGCAGAACACCGAAAACCCGATACGAAGCCATCATCAGCGGATCCCCCGTTGACGTTGAATCGAAAGTGATCTGAGCAGCCGAAAAGAATTGGCCCTTGCGTCAAAACTGAGGCGAAGCTCACAGTGATCGGTCTCGTCGAATCCCCGACGGTGCCACGTCAAGCTTCGCGCCTGCGAGGCTAACGTTACCGCCGTCACCCGCAGCGATGAACTGCCTTAGGAGTAGCACAACATGTCATCATCTGACGGGGACAACGACGAAAATCTCTTTTCCTCTCTCGCTGGCGGACAAGCCGTCATAGACTGGTTCGACTTCTGCCCGCGATTCAATGATGCATCCCGTTGCAGCAATCGCCGCGCCACAATGACGATCGCCATGGCCAGACCATGCCTGTTGGCACGGAGTGACACTTCAGTATGGAAAACGCTGACATAGCTTTGCGTGGCGGGCACACCGGCCCGCGAGTAGGGCCGCATCTTGTATGGCAAGCGTCACGACTTCGGTCAAGCCGATACGTATTTTCCCACAGCCATTTTGGAAGGGATGCGGGCCGCACAAGCCAGAGACTGGGATATCCCTGTCGCACCTAAAGGATTTTCTATGTTTTCAGTATGTTGGTCTATCTGGCCGATCGGTCTCTGGTTCACATCCCATCAAGAGCCAAGAGACTCACAATCTGCCTTTTCAGCTGCGTGGTCGGCAACCAGATCAAAAAAATCGTACGGTCGGCAGACTGACACCCATCAAGACGATAGAGGGGCGGTTTGACGGAAATAATGTTCGCCAATGGCGGGGTAGCGGTTTTCGCACTTCGGCCGGACAGGTTACGAGCTCTGGCTACTCAACAAGATAATATTGAGCCTGCGGCTTCATCGGTCCCGATTGTTCAAAGAGCATCGACCACAGCAGCGCCGCAGGCGCTAGTACTCGCGAGGCCACCAAGGTCGCGTGTGCGTAGGGTCTTCTCTGAAAGTACCCGCTCGATTGCTTGGACGACCGCAGTTGCAGCTCCTCGATGGCCAAGATGCTCCAACATCATCGCACCAGCCCAAATCTGGCCGATGGGGTTCGCAATTCCCTGACCAGCGATGTCCGGAGCGGAGCCGTGGACCGGCTCGAACAAAGAGGGGAAACGGCGCTCAGGGTTGATGTTGCCCGAGGGAGCGATGCCAATCGTGCCGGTGCAAGCAGGACCGAGGTCGGAGAGGATGTCGCCAAAAAGGTTGGACGCGACGATGACGTCGAAGCGGTCCGGGTTAAGCACGAAATGCGCAGTGAGGATGTCGATGTGATATTTGTCGCAGCGGACATCGGGAAAATCGTAGGCAACTGCTTCAACCCGCTCGTCCCAATAGGGCATGGTGATCGAGATACCATTCGACTTCGTAGCCGACGTGAGATGTTTGGCATTCCTTGTGCGGGCAAGCTCGAAAGCGTAACGGACGATCCTGTCGACGCCGATGCGTGTCATCACCGTTTCCTGCAACGCGAATTCGCGGTCAGTGCCGGCGAACATGATCCCGCCTACCGAAGAATATTCACCTTCGGTATTCTCACGCACCACGAGAAAATCGATGTCGCCAGGCGTGCGGCCGGCGAGGGGCGACTGAACGCCTGGCATCAGCCGACAGGGGCGGAGGTTGACGTATTGGTCCAATTCGCGCCGGAAACGGATGAGTGATCCCCAGAGAGAAACATGGTCGGGCACGAGATCCGGCATTCCAACCGCTCCGAAGTAGATCGCATCATGGCCGCCAATCCTGTGCTTCCAGTCATCCGGAAGCATCTGGCCGTGGCTTGCATAGTAGTCGCAGGAGGCGAAATCGAAATTTTCGAAAGACAGCTCGATATCGAATTTGCGGGCCACCGCTTCCAGCACCCGGACCCCTTCCGGCACGACTTCCTTGCCGATCCCATCGCCTTCGATGACCGCGATCCGATATTTGCCTTCCGTCATGAACTTTCCTTTTGTTTTTTAGCTGGCGACAACGCCGCGCCCGAGCAACTCGGTCTCGTGGCCTCGGCACATTGCAATGCAATTAGGGGGAAAATTCTGTTCGAACGTTACGCCGCTGTTCTGGAGCTGACCGAGGAAGCGGTCGAGATGCTGCATTGCTTGCTTATGGACATCATGCAGCACCACGAGCGGCCACCCGATCGTGGCGACCTGCGGAAGCGCAGTTTCCACCCATCCATTGTGATTGTCGAAATCGCCGGGCACGGCGTTCCAGACGACACAGGTATAGCGGCCTTTCGCAAGATGCATCACGGCCTCGGTATTCAGCGAGCCGTCAAGCCGGCCCTTGCCGCCGTATGGACGGAAAAGACGGTCCGGATGAGAAAGAGTGCCGATCTCGTCCTGTGTACGGTCGATTTCCGACTGAATGAAGTCTATGTCGCCGCGATCCCGGAAGGGGATCGAATGGCTCCAGGTATGATTGCCGATCCAGTGACCTTCAGCATGTGCCCGTTCCGCCGGCGCGCGGCAGGCGGCGAGCTGCCGGCCGACGACGAAGAACGTAGACTTGATTCCCCGCTTATGGAGGATATCGAGCACAGCTGGGGTGACCTCCGGGTCCGGCCCATTGTCGAAGGTCAATGTGATATGTTGCATTCGGCTTTCCCGTCTAGTCGTCCGCCTGAGCGAACACCGTCTTGCGGGTGTTCAGGAGTGACGGCATGAAGGTAAGAAGTGCGATGGCGGCGGTGATAAGAATGAGAACGGCACTGATCGGTCGCTCGACGAAGACGGCGAGGTTGCCCTCGGAAATCAGCATCGCCCTTCGGAAGTGCTCCTCGATCATCGGGCCGAGCACAAAGCCGAGCAGGAACGGTGCCGGATCGCAGCCGATGCGTGTCAGAAGGTAACCGCCCAAGCCAGACGCGGCGAGGATGTAGAGGTTCATCTCGATGCCGTTGGCGCTGAACGTGCCGATGCAGGCGAATGCGAGGATGCCGGGGAACAGGACCGAATAAGGGATGCGCAGCAACCGCACCCAGGCACCGACGAGCGGCAAGTTCAAAAGTACGAGCATCACGTTGCCGATCCACATGGAAGCTATCAGACCCCAGAACAGCTCCGGCTGGGAGACGATCACACGCGGACCGGGCTGGATGCCCTGTACAATCATCGCGCCCACCATGAGAGCCATGACGGCATTGGAGGGAATGCCCAGCGTCAACATAGGAATGAATGACGTCTGTGCACCAGCGTTGTTCGCGCTTTCAGGCCCGGCAACGCCTTCGATCGCCCCTTTGCCGAACTGCTCGGGGTGCCTGGAAAGCCGTTTCTCGACCGCATAGGAGGCAAACGAGGATAGAAACGCGCCACCCCCTGGCAGCACGCCAAGCAACGAGCCAAGGACCGTGCCTCGGGTAATCGGGCCGGCACTGCGGCTAAAATCCTCCCGGCTGGGCCAAAGCCGCTTGATTTTGTGCACGGCGCGGCTGATCCCGTCATCCGTCTCCAGGTTGCGCAGGATTTCCGCGATGCCGAAGATACCGACAGAAACCGCGATGAAGTCGATCCCGCTGCGCAGTTCGTCAATGCCGAACGTGAAGCGCGTTGCGGACGTGAATACGTCGGTTCCGACCTGGCCCATCAGGAGGCCGAAGGCGGCCATGGCGAGACCTTTGAGAAGCGAGCCCTGGGAAAGGACCACGACAAGAACGATCCCAAGCAGGGTAAGCGAGAAATATTCCGGCGCCCCGAACTGCAGGGCGACTTGACTGAGGGTCGGGGAGGCGACTGCCAGGACCAGGGTCGAGACGGTACCGGCGACGAAGGAACCAATCGCAGAGATCGACAGAGCCGGTCCCGCGCGTCCTTGCCGCGCCATCTGGTAGCCATCGATCGCAGTCACCGCGGTGGAAGGCTCTCCGGGCACGTTGACCAGGATCGCCGTAATCGAGCCGCCGTATTGCGCACCATAATAGATGCCGGCAAGCATGATCAAGGCGATCAGCGGATCAAGTCCAAGCGTGATTGGCAGCAGCATGGCGATGGTTGCGCTCGGACCGATACCGGGGAGCACGCCCACAAGCGTACCCAGAATGCACCCGATGAGGCAGAACAGCAGCGCCATCGGGGTCAGGGCTTGGCTGAATCCAAGCAGGATGCCGTTGAAAATGTCCATGACGTTGCCTCCGTGACTAGAACATGTCGGGGTTGAAGAGATCGACCGGCACCTGCAGACCGTAGTAGAAGATCACGACGCAAAAGGCGGTCATGCCGACAACGATGACTAGTCCCTGCTTGATACCGATTGTTCGGCTCGCAGCGACTGCCAGTCCGATCGTTGCCGCCAGCGCCGGCACCAACCCAAAGCTCCGTAGCAGAAGCCCGAAGGCGACGGGTGCCGCAACCACGAAGAAGATCGCTCGAGGGTTGAGTGGCGCGCGTTGCGCCTCCTCCACGTCTGGGGTGTCGGCTTTGCGTGCCTTGAACAAGATAGCGAGCCCCAGCAGGGTCAGGATAAAGCACAGGGCAAGCGGGAAGAATCCCGGTCCCATGTTTGCGGCCGTTCCAATATCCATTGATATCAAAGCGTAGGCTGCAAAAAACAGCCCGAGTCCTAAAAAGACAACGCCAGCGGTCAGGTCATCTCGGTCCCAAATCATATCCAATTCCTCCTCAGTACCGTCACGGTAACGATCCTACCCCGGATTACGTCTGGAACTCTCCAGGTAATCCTTGCCATAAAGTTCCTCGAGGATCTCCTTGGTGTGCTGGCCAAGGGCCGGGGGATCGCGCTTGACGCGCGGGGCCGCGACGTCCTTCCAAGGCATGCCGGGTATAGTCACCCTGTCTCCCGACCCCGGCGGATATTCGATTTCCATCAGCGAGCCACGCTCCAGAATATGAGGCATGGTCACCACCTCTGGCAGGGTAAGGATCGGCTCGGAAGGAATGCCACGTACGTCGAGTTCGGCGAGCCAGTGGTCAGCGGTCTTGGTCTGGAACACGGCGTAGATCATCTCAAGCATCTTCACGCGGTTGAGATTGCGGTCGATCTGCTTTTTAAATTCTGGAATGTCTCCGAGGAAGGCAAATTCGGGGATCGAAACAAAGGCCTTCCACGCTTTCTCGTTGGTGACCGCCATGACGAACTCTCGGTCGGAGGCCGGAAAGCTTTCATATGGCGCCATCAATGGATGGGCGTTGCCGACCCTCTGATATGGCCTGCCCGTCGCAGTGTAGGTGACGATTTGCTGGTTAAGCACCATCATCAGTGCATCCAGCATAGCGATATCGATATAGCGGCCCTTGCCGGTCTCGCGACGTTCCATCAGTGTCGCCATGATGGACACAACGGCGGAGAAGCCGCCCACGATGTCTGCGACCGGCCCACCCGCCTTCATCGCCCGTCCGTCCTTCTCGCCGGTCTGGGACATCAGCCCGCTGACGGCCTGCACCATCAGGTCAATGCCCGGGCGGTGCGCCATGGGGCCGGTCTGGCCGTACGCGCTGATCGAGCAGTAGATGATGTCCGGCTTGATTTTTGCAACCGTCTCGTAGTCGAGGCCGAAGCGCTTCATTGTGCCGGGTCGGAAATTTTCGACGACAATGTCGGCGGTGCGGACGAGGTCGAAGAAGACTTGTCGCCCTTCCGCTGTATGCAGGTCCACCTCCATGGAGCGCTTGTTGCGGTTGGAGGACATATAGGTCGCGAAGGGAGGTCCCCAGTAGCGGGATTCATCACCTGTGCCAGGCATTTCCAGCTTAATGATGTCAGCGCCGAGATCGCCCATCAGCATGGTGGAATAGGGGCCCGCCAACGCCCGGGAAACGTCGATCACACGAATTCCTGCGAGCGCGCCCTTCCGCTCGGTCTGACTTGCATTCAGGGCGTCAACAGGGGAATTGGTAGTGTCCATTCGGCATTTTTCCTTGATGTAGGTAGTGATCGGTTAGGCCGCTCTCACTGTGTTTCTGATGCTGCCGATCCCCTCGACACCCGCCTCGACGATATCGCCATCCTTCAACCAGATCTGCGGGTCGAGCCCAAGGCCAACTCCGGAGGGCGTGCCTGTGGTGACGATGTCGCCAGCTTCGACGGTCATGCCTGCGGACAGGCTGGAGAGGATAGCGGCACAATCAAAGACCATGTCAGAGATGAACGCGTCCTGGCGCTTCTCACCGTTTAGGTTGAGCCAGAGCCGATGCTCTTGCGTCACATCGAACTCGTCGGCGGTGACGATCCACGGTCCAATTGGGCAGGTCGTATCGAGCGCCTTGCCCTTGAACCATTGCCCGTGCGCGCGTTGCAGATCGCGGGCGGTGATGTCGTTGAGGACCGTAAAGCCGAAGACGTATCCGAGAGCATCCTCAACAGAAATATCGCGGCCCGTGCGGCCGACGACGAAGGCGAGCTCCACCTCGTAGTCGAGCTTCTGCGTGATGGACGGAAGCCGGATTTCAGCCTCCGGACCGACAACCGCTGTCGGGGGTTTGGTAAAGAACTCCGGCAGCGACGGATATTCCACCGGCACGCCACGTGCTTTTGCACCTTCCTCGATATGGAGCTTATAGTTCCGCCCGACGCAGAAGACGTTTTTGTCCGGGCGAGGGATTGGCGCAAGCAGTCTAGCCGCAGCGAGTGGTGACCATAGGTTGGAGGCGGACGCCTCGACGACGTGCCGGAGGACCACAAGCTTGGCGGGATGCCGGATGATGTCGAGGACAGACTCGGGCACGTCGCCAGTGCCGCCCGACGCCCATGCAGAGGCAATATCAAGAATGCGATCTTCCGCGACCACCACAGGGCTGGGTCCTGATGTGGTTTCGATGCTGGCAATTTTCATATGACTTGCTCCTTCAGGCCGGTCAGGCCGGTTCGAACATTGGCAGGGTTATCTCGTCGGACACCCTTTCGTAGGCGAGGCGAACCGGGGCCCCAATTGACAGCGTTTCGGGCGATTTCGTCCTGATATTGGAGACCATCATCGCGCCCTCTTCCAGCTCGACGAGGGCAACGACCAGCGGCCCTTCGAGCTCGAAGCTCGACTTGGCGGCGACGGTAAAGGTATGGATCGTGCCCTTGCCACTGACTGAGGTCCAGGCGAGGTGTCGCGAGGCGCATTCCGGGCAAATGTAGACCGGGTAGAAGGCGTAGACGCCGCAATCTTCGCAGCGCTGGATCTGCATGTGCTCGGACTTGCAGGAGTCCCAGAACGGCTGGGATATCTTGGAGGGTGTGGGAAGTGAACGAGACATGGGTATAGCCCTTAATCGCGGCCAAGGATGGCGATGGAATGATTGGAGGCGACGGCGCTGACATTCGTCACCAGACTAAGCTCGGCGTTTGGCACCTGGCGATCGCCGCACTCACCGCGGATCTGTCGCGCTGCCTCAATTATATGGTTGATGCCACCGGAGGAGCCAAATGAGAGTAAACCGCCATTGGTGTTGATCGGCAGCTCGCCGCCGAGCTCTATACGTCCGCCTTCCGCGAACGCGCCACCTTCGCCCTCGGCGCAATAACCGAGTGCCTCGAACTGCATCAAAACGGTGATCGTGAACGAATCGTAGAGCTGTGCGACATCGATATCGCTTGGCTTGACCCCAGCGCGACCGAAGGCTTCCTGCGCCGCCACAGACTGGACTGTCCGGGTCAGTCCATAGCGGGATTTATCTTCCGGTCGCGCGCCGGTTGCCCGCGCGAGATGCGCCAGGTGATAATAGGACTGCGCTTGCCCAGTACCAAGAATGCGTACCGGCTTCGCCTTCAGATCGCGGGCCCTTTCAAGCGACGTGATGAGAACGGCGCCGGCACCGTCGCAGATCGGGCTGCAGTCGAGGAGCCGAAGAGGTGTGCTGACCATCGGCGAGGCGAGCACATCTTCAATGGTGATCGGCTCCCGCTTGAAGGCTTTCGGGTTGATCGAAGCATGTTTGCGGCAGGCGACTGCGATCGCGGCAAGCTGCTCGGAGGTCGTGCCGAACTCATGCATGTGTCGCTGCGCCATCATCCCGTAGACGCCGGGCACCGTGATCCCAAAAGGCACTTCGAACTCGAGCGGATGGGCGCCATATTCGATATAAGCTTTAAGCCCGGTGCCTTTGGGAACGCCAGTCAGAATATTATCCCCGCGCAGCAACAGCACCGCCTTGCAGAGCCCGCTTTCCACTGCCCATTTGGCGATCTGTACGCCATTCAGATAGGAGTGTCCGCCGGTGCGCAATGTGTCGCAGAACGTCTTGCAATGAAGGCCGAGGTGTTCGCCAATGATCATGTGATGGCGGATGTTGTCATTCAGGAAGGTGCCGGATGTCATCAGTCCGTCGATATCGTGTTTGTCGATACCGGAATCCTCGATTGCGAGCATTGCTGCTTCGATGTGGAGTTCGGTCGGGTTCGAGCCGAGGAGACGGCCGACGGGCGGTTCACCCAGACCTGCAATGACGGCTTCCGAGCCTCGATTGGGCATGGTCTACTCCAAGATATGAGGGATCGTCACCGGCTTGCGCGCCAGCGGAAATCATCTGTGAATTGACGGGGGAGAGGCCGGTGAAGACCCGGCCTCCTAGGGCTCAGCTCTTCGGTATGCCAGCCGCATCGATGATTTCGCCGTAGCGCTTGCGCTCACTGTCTGTGAACGACTGGTATTCAGCCGGGCTGGACGTGGCGTAGGCTTCGCTGCCGGTCTTGTCGAGCGCAGCGATGACGCCAGGATCCTTCAGCGCTTTATTGATGGCATCAGCAATCTTGTCGACAATTGCCGGCGCGGTTCCAGTGCGTGCGTAGACCCCGTACCAGGAGTTCAAGACGACGTCGAAGCCCTGTTCCTTGAGTGTAGGCACATCCGGAACGAACTTGGAGCGCGTCTCTCCTGCCACGCCGAGCAACTTCAACTCGCCCGACTGCAGGCCAGGCTGAAATTGGGCAAGGGAGTAGAACATCATGCTCGTTTCACCGCGCATCAGGTCGAGGACGGACTGTGTACCACCTTGATACGGGATATGGCGCATCTTGATGCCCGTTTTGAGTTTCAGCAGTTCTGCGCAAAGGTGAGCCGATGTACCGATCCCGGCAGAGGCATATGTCATGTTGCCGGCCTGCTTGGCCTTCTCCACGAATTGCTTGGCAGTGCTGATTTTGCTCGACGTCGGCACGGCGAGCAGCAGGCTCTGTCCAGCGACGCGAGCCACGGCGGTGAAATCCTTACCCGCATCGTAAGGCAGGCTCTTGAACATGTTGGGGTTGGAAACTTGTGTCGCGACACTTGCCCACAACAGCGTATAGCCGTCAGGAGCAGCCTTGGCAGCGCGCGCCGTTCCAGGGATCGACGCTGCGCCGCCCTCGTTTTCGATAATGAACGGTTGACCGAGATATTTTTCAGCTGCAGGAAGCACAATGCGCGCGACGCCGTCTGCCGCGGAGCCGGCAGGCAGCGGGACGATGATGTGGACAGGGCGTGTCGGGTAATCCTGTTGGGCGTTGGTCGCCGTGGCCAATCCCGCCATGAAAGCCAGCGATAGGCTTACGAGTTTTGCAGACATTTGCTCCTCCCAGAGTTTCCGCATTCCGGAAAAATTTCCGTATTCCGTAACGATGCGCCCGCCATATTCGCTTGTCAACCGCATTTTTCAGCAACGAGTGGCACCATGGGGTTTGACACCAAGGGTGAGCTATCGCACCTTAAGATTCGAGAAGCGGAAATCTTTCCGCATTGCGGAGCGGGGATTGGGAATGGTAGACCATGTAGCGGAGGCGCTGGACAGACTACTGGCTGGCATCGGCCTGCATAACGACCCGGGGGCGGCTGAGCTGACGTTCTACGGAGATGATCCTGTTGTCCCCGGCCGCTACCGCACTGGAATGGCAGCGGCAGTTGCACTCGCAGCGAACGCCGTGGGCATTGCTAAGCTCTGGAAACTGCGAGGCGGTCGCAAACAATCCATTGGGATTGATCTCCGCCGGGCTGCAGTTCCCGGCCTAAGGACTGTGTCCTATATACGGCGTGACGGTCATTCCCTGCAACTCATCCGACCTGCCTCTGAGAGCACGGTGTTCTTTGAAACCAAAGACGGCCGGCAGATGTACCTGCTGCGCCATGCCTTTTACCATGAGCATTTCAGTCGCCTGCTGTCATTCCTGGACTGTTCTCCCGCGACCGAGTCAATTGCACGAGCGGTCGGTCGCTGGGATGCAAACGACCTTGAAGAGGCACTTGCGGCAGCGAAAGTCATTGGTGCGATCGCCCGGACACGCGATGAATGGCTTGAAAGTCCGCAGGGACGACATCTCGCTGACCGAGTTCCAGTCGAGATCGAGAAGCTCTGTGAAGGGCCGGCGATGCCCTTTGGTCAAGCAGATCGCCCGCTGTCCGGGATCCGCGTTGTCGACATGGGTCATGTGCTGGCCGGCCCGGTAGTGTCACGCCTACTTGCTGAACAGGGCGCTGAGGTTCTGCATGTTTCCGCGCCGCATCAGCCTGATCCGGCTCATATCGTCGTTGACACCGGCTTTGGTAAACGCTCCGCATTTGTCAATCTCGAAAGCGCTGGAGAAATCGAGCGGTTTCGCGAGCTAATTGCTGGAGCGGACGTGTTTGTTCATTCGTGGCGGCCAGGTTCTCTCGATGCACGGGGTCTGTCCCCGCAAGCTCTCGCAAAGCTACGACCAGGGATCATCTATGTCTCTGTCAGCTGTTATGGATACGATGGTCCTTGGGCATCGCGCGCTGGCTACGATCCGCTTGGTCAGGTCGTGAGTGGGCTGGCCGTCGGGGAGGGGAGCGTGGATCAACCGGTACTCGCATCCACGTTCACGCTGAACGACTATCTTGCCGGTTATCTCGGTGCCGCGGGGGTGACCAGTGCTCTTCTTCGAAGGGCAAGGGAGGGAGGAAGCTATCACGTGAAGGTATCGCTGACTTCCTGTTCGATGTGGCTGCAAGATCTTGGTCAGTTACCGCAGGAGAAGTGGCCGGATGGGCCACAGGGCATCAGAGCACTACCTCAGCCGGCCGCAGCCGATTTGACTATAAGCCGGACAGCGTTTGGCGCCATCGAGCATCCACTGCCGATCGTCGAATACTCCGAAACAAAAGCACGGTGGGATTTCCAACCGGAACCGGCCGGCGCTTCGCCGCTCGCATGGGCTTGAGGATGTACATGCTTTTGGTGGTTTGCTCTTGACGGCTGCGGCGTCGTGACCAATGGGATAATAACGAACTACAGCGAGGCCAAAGGTGAGCAGCATCCGTCCTGAAGACGACGATCCGGATTTCATAAAATCTCTGGCGAAGGGTCTGGCGGTCATAGAATCGTTCGGCTCAGCCGCGCCGGCGATGACGCTCAGCGCAGTAGCGCAAAAGGTGAAACTCAGCCCCGGATCGGCTAGGCGTGTACTTGTCACCTTGATGAAGCTTGGATACCTCATCTATGACGAGAGTGAACGGCGTTATCATCTGTCGGCCCGTACGTTGCAGCTCGGTTATTCTTACCTTGCGTCGTTGCCGGCTTTCAGCCTGATACAGCCGCGGCTGGTGGAGCTCTCGGATATCCTCGACGAGTCGTGTTCGGTCATGACACTCGATGGGCGCGAGTCGGTCTGTATCGCGCGCGCTACAGCAAAACGCCTGCAGCGTGATTACATGTCGGTTGGCACGCGTTTCCCCGCGAATGCCTCCTCCTCCGGCAAGATTATGCTGAGCGATCTCTCAGAGATCGAGTTTGAAGAACTCTACACGGGCAATGTGGGCCTACCGGCAGTGACGCCCTTTACCGTGAGCGAAATGCCTAAGCTGCGAGAACAGATGGAACTGGCTCGTCGGCAAGGCTGGATTTATACAAACCAAGAAACAGCGCTTGGCATGGCATCTCTAGCGGTTCCGATCAGGGTCAACGGCAGAGTTCGCTACGGCTTGTCGACAAGTGCGACGATTACGTATGACGGATCCACCATTGTGGAAAAATATCTACCGGATCTCCTGAGAGCTGCCAAAGCAATTGAGGGATTTTTCGCAGCCAGAAATTGAACCACAAATATCAGAAGTCGGCACCGAGGGAATTCTGTGATAACCCTCAACACCAACGCACCAAAGGTCCTAGGCCACATACGCTGCCTATGGCTTGGCAGAGTATTATCCCGGATCTCCTTGGTAGCCGCCTTTCTTGCCGCATCAAGCGTTTCCGCTTGGTTGGCGAGATCAGTTGCCCCGCCGATCTCGGTCATGTCATCTTGAACTGAAGCTCGATCTCTTCCTGGCTATCGCCTCGCGCAAGGCATAGGGCCAATAGAATTCTGGCTTTGCCTGGGCCTATGTCACTGCCTGCAACGATGGCCGCCTGTCTGTTCTGGCTGCTATCAACGACCAATCCGGAGTTGTTCCTTGATGACTGTACGACGGTCACAGCTGCGGCGATAGCTTCGCTTAGAGCTAGGTTTTCCGCTGGTGTCGTCATCCCAGGGCCGAATCCTGCCGAGACGATCCCCGCGCACCAGCGGCGACATATGACTGGATGGCAACGCCGTCTGCGCCGATGTGACTGTAAGCGATATCGACGCGCGGCTTGCAACTGGACCTCTTGCCTGGAACCAGCCCTGCAGCGTGCTTGAGGGACCGTCGTCCGCCCTCGGACACGTCACGCTCAAGACCTCCTGAGGCCAGAGTGAAGAAAGTGGCCGGGTCCGGTTCAATCGAGGCATCAATGTAATGGCAGCGTATGACATTAGCCGTGGGGTCATCGCGACAGAAGAGCACCAACATCTGGTCCAGGACGCAACTTGACGGCACATCGTTCGACTATCAAAGGGATCGCGCTCTTGTCGATTTCCGCAGGCTCGCGATTTGTCTAAGAAACTCCCGCTTCGGCTGAGCTGGCGTTCCCATCACCTCGGCATCTGCCGCAACGTTGCCAATTACGCCCGCCTGCCCCCCGATACCGGCATGATCTCCGATTGTTGCTTTCCACGCAGAACTGAGCCGGTTAGGCGCATAATTTCCATTGAGAATTGAGCCATGTGAACCTTCCCCCAACGCGGAGAGCGACGGGGGCAACGGAGTGATCCACATGGGTCTTTTAAACATCATCCGTCGGATGGCACTACACGAGAAGCTGTCGGTGCGCGAGATCAGCCGGCGAACCGGATTGTCACGTAACACGATCGCGAAGTATCTGAGCGCGGGTACGATCGAGCCGACGTTCACGGTACCGGAACGACCGAGCAAGCTCGATCCTTTTGCCGACAAACTCTCTGGTTGGTTGAAGACCGAGGCCGGAAGGTCACGCAAGCAGCGCCGAACGTTGAAGCAGCTTCATGCCGATCTGATGGCTCTGGGTTTTACCGGCTCCTATGGCCGGGTCGCCGCGTTTGCCCGTGAGTGGCGGGTTGAGCAGCAGACGGCCGGCCGCGGCATATTCGTTCCTCTATCTTTCCGCCCAGGCGAAGCATTCCAATTCGATTGGAGCGAGGATTATGCTGTGATAGGCGGCGGGCGCACGAAGCTGCAGGTTGCTCACATCAAGCTATCACACAGCCGGGCGTTTCTGCTGAGGGCCTACCTGCTGCAGACGCACGAGATGCTCTTCGACGCCCACTGGCACGGGTTCCGCGTGTTCGGCGGTGTGCCTGGTCGCGGCATTTACGACAACATGAAGACCGCCGTCGATCGCGTTGGCCGCGGCAAGGAACGGCAGGTCAATGTTCGCTTCCAGGCGATGACGAACCACTACGTCTTTGCGCCCGAGTTCTGCAATCCATCTGCCGGCTGGGGGAAGGGGCAGGTCGAGAAGAACGTCCAGGATTCTCGTCCGCGGCTGTGGCAACAACTGCCGGACTTTCCAGACCTCTCGGCGTTGAATGCCTGGCTGGAGTAGCATTGCCAAAACCTGTGGCGCGAGACGGCACATGGCACCTTGTCGGGTACGATCGCGGATGTTTGGGCTGATGAGCGGGCAGCATTGATGGCGTTGCCTGCAGCTTTCGACGGCTTCGTCGAGCAGAGCAAGCGCGTTTCGCCGACATGCTTGATCACCTTCGAGCGGAACCGCTACAGCGTGCCTGCGTCTTTTGCGAACCGGCCCGTCAGCCTGCGGATCTATCCCGAGCGGCTGATCGTTGCGGCCGAAGGCAATATCCTCTGCGAACACACGCGGGTGATCGAGCGCAGTCACGACAAACCACCACGGACTATTTACGACTGGCGTCATTACCTTGCGGTCATCCAGCGCAAGCCCGGTGCCCTGCGCAATGGTGCGCCCTTCCTGGAATTGCCGGCGGCCTTCCGCAAATTGCAGGACCAGATGCTTCGCCGCCCCGGCGGTGATCGTGAGATGGTCGATATTCTTGCGCTCGTTCTTCATCACGACGAACAAATCGTCGTCAGGGCTGTGGAGCTGGCTCTGGATCAAGGCATCGCGACCAAGACGCATGTGCTGAACCTGCTGCATCGCCTGATAGATGGCAAGACGACTGACGGCCCTGACATCGACACGCCACAGGCGCTGACCTTGCTGCGTGAACCCAACGCCAATGTAGAACGCTACGATGGTTTGCGGGTCCGGATTGTGGGAGGTCGCCATGCGTCATGATCCCGCCAGCGCCGCCGTCGTCATCATGCTGCGTAGCCTGAAGATGTATGGCATGGCCCAAGCGGTCACGGACCTGATCGAGCAAGGAGCACCAGCGTTCGATGCGGCCGTGCCGATCCTGTCCCAGTTGCTGAAAGCCGAGATAGCTGAGCGCGAGGTTCTCTCCATCGCCTATCATATGAAAGCTGCGCGCTTCCCTGCCTACAAAGACATCTCCGGCTACGACTTCGCCGCCAGCGAGATCAACGAAGCGACGGTGCGCCAACTGCACCGATGCGAGTTCATGGACGGAGCTCATAACATTGTCCTCGTCGGCGGGCCGGGCACAGGCAAAACACACGTCGCGACCGCTCTCGGCGTCCAGGCTATCGAGCATCACCGCCGAAAGGTCCGCTTCTTCTCGACCATCGAATTGGTCAATGCGCTCGAGCAGGAGAAGGCCAAAGGCAAGGCCGGTCAGATCGCCGAAGCACTGGTTCGATGAACTCGGATATCTTCCGTTCAGCGCGTCAGGCGGAGCGCTGCTCTTCCACCTGCTGAGCAAGCTCTACGAGCGCACCAGCGTCATCATCACCACCAACCTCAGCTTTAGCGAATGGGCCACGGTCTTCGGCGACGCCAAGATGACCACCGCTCTGCTCGATCGCCTGACCCACCGTTGCCATATCCTCGACACCGGAAATGACAGCTTCCGCTTCAAGGCCAGCTCGGCCGCCGCGGCACAGAAGAGAGGAGAAAAGACCAACCCATTGACCAAAGCCTGATCAGAAAACCATAATTAGAGGTGGCTCACTTCTCGGTGGAAAAACCGGCTCAGTTCTGCGTGGAAACCAACAGAGCACCTCTCCGACTATAACAGCGAGTGGCAGGAAGGCGTTGCTTTCCACGCACGAAACGTGGTTCAGGGCGTCCGGCTCAATACCGCGATGACCTACCTTTCAGACGAGGTTAGGGCGCGATCGAACCTGAGCATCCGCAGCAACGCCGAGGTTGATATGGTCTTAATCGAGGACGGCATTGCCAAGGGTGTTCGACTCGTAGGAGGCGAAAAAATCGCCGCACAGGAAATCACCTATCTGCTGGTGCGTACGGCAGTCCGGCAATCCTTCTCCGATCCGGGGTGGGCCAGCCGACGACCTCGCTGCACTTGGCATCCCACTGGCGATGGACAGGCCCGTCGGCCGCGGTCTTCAGGATCAGCCTGTCTTCGTCAGCAGTTTTCCGTTGCGTGAGGAGGCTCGCCATCTTTCCCCGTCGAACGGGGCGACATTAGCCTTCCGGTCTACAACGACCAAAACCGAAATACCGGACCTGCACGTTTTCATGGAGCATCAGTTTGATCCTGCGGCGGGCGGGCGTCCAGTACTTCACATCGGGCGGCGGTCATGCGACCTTTTCAGTCGGCAGCGTTCTCCTCCGAAGCCGCAATCCGCTGGACCCGCCGGTTATCCCGCTGAACCTTTTAGCGGACGACCGAGACCAAACCCGCCTGCTGGAAGCGGTTAAGCTCGCTAATCACGTTGCGCGAACCACTCCGCTCTCCGGCTGATCGACTGGGACGCCGCCGCAACACGGGACGTGCCGGATGACGAGACGCTCATGGCGATGATCCGCGATCGAGCGAGCATCTTTTACCACGCGTGCCGGACGGTGCGGATGGGCGATCCCCTAGACATGGAGACAGTAGTGGACTGGGGCCGGTCAGGTCCACGGAATCATGAAACTGCGCGTGGTGGATGCATCGATCCTGCCGGAGATGATCGCCGTCGCAACCAACCCGACCGTGATCATGGTCGCCGAGCGGATCGCTAAAATGATTCGGACGGGCGGGTAAACCAGTACCGACAGGCGAACGTTTCGAGCTGGACCACATCGGCGCCACGGCGAGGCGCGAACGGATTGCCTCAAGGGTGCAATCTTCAGGTGTCCGAGCTAGTGGACGCCGGACGTCGGCGTCAGTAGTGGGGCGGTCGAGCTGTTAGAACCGGTCACTAGTCAGAAGGGCGCCGATCTTACCAGGCGCCCTGTTTCCTGCTTTACTTATCAGCTTTAAAACAGAAGCTGAAGGCCGGAACCTGACGAATTTGTTCTCCGGTTTTTAGGCTCTTGCGGTCCGAGCAACAGCGTGCGTTTTGCCGGGGCCTGTCTGGATAAAACTTGCAGCAATTATGCCCATCACCACACATGCTCCGATGAACACCCAGCCCAGCGAGTAGTCCTTGCCGGCCTCGTTGACCACGACCAATGCCGCAAATATTTTTGCACTGAATGCCGCAACTGTGTAGGCGGCACCGTTCACGAATCCCATAGCTTTTCCATACACTTCAGGGGTGAAAATCTCCGCAGGTACAGCCAGGAAGGGGCCCCATGCCATGTTGCCGAAGAACCCCATGCCGCAGAGGCAGAAGGCCAGCATTACGGGATGAGCCTCGTTGAGAGTGGCAAGCAAAAAGACGAACGGTGCGAGGCCGATGAAGCAGGTTAGGATCATAATCCTGCGATTGCCGCTGAAGACTTTGTCGGAAAGGTACGAGGATGAGAAACTTCCAATTGCACCTGCACCAAAATAAAGCGCGCTCCACAGTCCCATTTCCTGAAGCTTAAAATGGAAAACGTCGGAGAGGTAGAGCGGTATCCACGTCAAAGCTCCGTAGAGTGTAATCTGCATGACGATATCCACGAAGATCACCGCCACGTAGCTTCTGTTTTTGAACAGGTCCAAGAACTTAATGTCGTGCTTCTGAAGTATTTGCTTCTGAGCGTCTCCATAAGAACCTTCACGGATATCGCCGCGTTCAATCTCGTCGCGGTAGGCGTATTCCAAATCCGCTGGCGTCGCCTTTTTATAATGCTCCGGCCTATCAAAAACCAAAAGCGCAATCATGACTAGGGGAACAACACCAAATGCCGCTGTCACGTAGAAAACAATTCGCCAATCGCCGGCCGCATGAGCGAATTGCGTTGCGAAAACGCTCGCCCATGCAGGTGTTAAAATCCATGCCCATGAGAGAAGTGCTTGAGCCCGGGCCCGTCCCTCTTTATTGAACCATCGCATGAGGATACGTGCCGAAGGCACATATTCGGTTCCGACGAGAGCGCCAAACAAAGCCATTCGGAAAAAATACTCATCTCTCGATTGAATGTGTGCCATCCACGCCGTCATCACCGACCAGGCGATAACCGAGAAAATCAAAATGCGCTTGGCCCCAAACTTGTCGGTCAATATCCCGGAGACATATTGCGAGGGCCCATAAAACAAAAGCATCAAAAACGCTCCCGTTCCAAGATCACTTACTGAGAGACCCACGTCATGGGCGATAACGGGGTTCAGGACGTTCGTCTTAACCCGGTCCAAGTACTGAATACTGTAAGCTGCGAATAGAGTGATCGCGATCACCCAGCGGTAAGGTATTGACTTCATTTTCTTCCTCCACAAATTGCGAACACGGGCCTCCGTCGTCCAAGAGCTACTGGGACGAAGATTCCATTGATTTTTTTCGGGACCGAGAGTTCTGCGGACCGGTATCAGTGGCTTTATAGCGCGCTGCCGAGCCGAGCCATTTCTGCGCGAACCTCCTCGCCAGTGATACTGGAAAAGGATCTGCCGTCTTCGATCGATATGACGGCAGCGGTAGCGGCGGCATTCCCATATTCAAAACACTGTGCAGTAACTCGCGCCGAAGCGAGAGCCTCATGCTCCGCACTCAATGAACGACCCGCTACTATGATGTTTTCGCCATGCTCAGGGACCAGGGCGCCGTAGGGCACCTCATAGTAATCGTCTAACAGCCAATGAAGCTTGGGCTTATCCCCGCTATGGAGCTCGATCGGCCATGGCACGCGACAAATGCCGTCAGGTCGTTTACGGCATGTGAGCACATCATCGTTGCGGAGTGTGTCTCTGCCTACGATCGAGCGAGTTTGTCTTATGCCCGCCTCGACACCCGTATCTACGACGAAGCTGTTTTCGCAGCCAGGGATAGCTTCGGCGAGAAACCGTGCATACTCTCTTACCTGACGACGCCCTTCAATCTCAGCTTCGGTGAAATCTGCCGGATCAATAACGTTCAGCATGCGTCCATCTCGTCCAGACAGCCGGGTGGCGTTCACCATCAGTTCACTCGGTCGGGTCGTTGGAAAGATCCAGATTTTATTGCGTGGAAGGATGTATTTCCCGCTCTGGTGGGCGGAAGAAATAGCATCGATGACCTTTGGTGGGCATATAGTGTCCTCCCCCCAAAATGCGGAGAACGCGTCCATGTCCACATTTCCCAGCCTGAAAAACATGGTTGGGTTTTGAATGCGGCCGTCGTCGCCGAACGTGTATGAATGGCCTGCCCGTGCAACAACCGCCGCATCGCCTGAAGCGTCAATAATCCGTCTGGCGCGAATTACGGTACGACCTGCGTTTGACTCGGCGATAATTCCAAGAAAGGTCTCGCCTTTCATAATTACGCCAGTGACTACGGTGTGGAAGAGGACCTTGACACCGGCTGCTTCCAGGAATTGGTCGGCAGTCTCGCGCCACATCAGAGGATCATGTGTCACTGTATAAGTTTTGCCGTAGATTTGGGGAGCCGTTAAACCGCCGCGCTCAGCCAATGCCTTCTTGAAGCGCTCGGCAAAGCCAAAGACAACCTGCTCAGGTTGGTCGCTTTTCTCGCTTGCCATGTAGAGCCCGCAAATCGTCCCAGACATGCCGGCCACGGCGGCGCCGCCGCAAAAGCCATATCGCTCGACGAGCACTACCGATTTTCCTTTTTCTGCCGCCACGGTCGCCGCTGCAACACCTGCCGCGCCGCCTCCGACCACCAGGACATCGACGTCCGCGAGTTGCGGCAGGTCTATGCCCGAGTTGGCAGTGCACTCGATTCTCCATCCTTCAAACACGTCCACATTCTCCCACTGATATACTCAGTTGTCGACCAATTGCATGTCAGGATAAACCCTCACATTTTGTTTGTCCATATTGGCTAGGGCTTTTTAGCCGGGACCGGTCGGTTGTCGTGGTGAGATGGAGCAAGAATGCCGAATCTGTTACGTCCACAACAACGTAATCACGACGTGAATCCGGAGAAGTGAATGACGAATGACATCAGCAAAGCGGACCACGCCTATGATCTACTTGAGCGGATGATCACATTTCAGGAGCTAAAACCCGGGAGTATGGTGTCAGAAGGTACTCTCATGGAGTTGACCGCTCTGGGTCGGCATCCTGTCAGGTCTGCACTGCAGCGCCTGTCATGGGAGAGGATGGTCGAGGTTCACCCGCGACGAGGTATTATTGTCCCACCCATATCAGTCGAAGCTCAATTTAAGCTGTTGGCCGTGCGTCGGACAGTGGAGGAACTTGCCGTGAAATGGGCCTGCCTCCGGGCCACTCCGCTGCAAAAACAGGCTATGTCCGCTCTTTCAGTTGAGCTGGAGCGGTTAACTGGAGCCGGGGACATGATCGCTTTCGGTGCCCAATTAAAACAAGTCCATAAAATCATTGTTGACGCAGCGCAGAATGAGTACCTTCAGCTTTCAATGGCTCCATTGCAGGGTTTGTCGAGACGGTTTTGGTTTGCCAACATCAAAGATCCTGACGTGGAACTAGAACGAGCATCGACGCTTCATCGAACAACGCTTCTCGCTGTCTCGGCCGGAGACGAGGACGCTGCAGTTACGGCTTCCTTGGCACTCAACGATTACCTGACTGAGTTCACATATAAGACGTTGCGAACCAACGTTGCTTTGTAGTTTTTAACTTGGCCTTCGGAGTATCATCGGTTGTCCATCGGGGACTTCGTGATCGCTTAACCGTCCGAGTTGCCATTCAGGTCTTTCGCGCCTCAAACGACCTTCGAATGAAAACGGGTACGATGTGGGGCGACAAAGACAGTTCAAGGTTAGCAACGATCAGGCCAGCGGGGGCTCCATTGCGCCCGGTCGGCCCGTTTCTGGCTCTTCTCGTGTCCATCCTTACGGGCCTATCGGATGCGGCCGCAGGGTCGCAACTCCTGCGCCGCCCCACACTATTCAATCACTACGATGATTTCACAGGTTCAGGTCCAGCGAACGAAGTGAGCGGAACGTTTCCAGCCTATCGTCTCTCGCGGTTCCGATATTCGAGTGGGTGCCAAGAAAACGATCCCGCTCCTTCAGCGCGCACATAGCCGACGCCAGGGAACGGCAGATGAGGCGCGGCGACGAGCTCGCGGCGCTTGGCCAGATCGCCGAATGTCTCCTTGCGGACCGACGCGGCGTCTTCCGGCTTCACGTCGTAGACGATTGTTACGTTCGGGTCAGGAAACTGGACCGCTGCAACGTGGATCACATCACCGATGAAAGTCATCGACTGGTCCCTGCTGCTAACGGTGAAGAAAGCGCTGCCCGGAGTGTGACCCGGGTGCAGCGAAGTCTTGATACCGGGCAAGATGGTTTCGCCTTCGCCGAACGTCTTCACTTTCGCAAGCTTTTCGTAGACACCGATCGTTTTCGCGGCCTCGTCAAAATACTGTTCCGCATACCCTGTCTTCTTGGCATTTGATGGATCAAGGAAGAATGTCAGATCCGGGGCGCCCACGTACACGGTGGCGTTCGGAAATGCCGGCTGGCCGTCGCGGACTAGACCACCGGTGTGGTCCGTGTGGATATGCGTGATGAGAATCTCGGTCACGTCCTTAGGCTTCACGCCGACGCTCGCGAGGCTGTCTATGAGCTTGCCACCATACCCCGGCCCAAAGAGCTCGCCGGAGCCTGTATCGACAAGGATGGTGTGGTCGGCGCTTTGGATTAGAAATGCATTGATCGACGCCTCAACTGGATTTGCAAGGAATTCCTTGTCGAGCAAATGGTCGGTATGGGAGTGAGATGTTCCGATCAGGAGTTTGTATAGATCCTGAGGAACGGTTCCATCCGAAAGGGCTGTAATCCGGAGATCGCCGAGAGGAAAAGAGTAGCTGTCGGTGACTTGCTGATAGCTCGCAACGGCAGGCGCGTCGCTCGCTGCGAATGTAGGTGCGGACATGCCTACCGAGAGGGCAACAGCGGTCGAAAAGAGGAGAGATCGTGTATTTGTCAAGATTCTTATCCTTTTGTAGACGAGAGATCCTAAGTTGGATCCGACGGCCCGCGACGAGTCGCACCGTAAATGGAGTGCAACGCGAGCGACTGCTCCGTTAGAACCGGTCGCCTCCGCAGGCCGTCCGGAAAGTGCCATTTCAGGATCTGGAAGACCAATCGCGATGAGAAATGCGACGTATCGTTACCGCCGATGTCTAAACGTGGCCTCAGGCGTTTCCGAGGGCGGCTTCCACGACCATGGAACGCAACCATTGATGAGCGGGGTCCGCTGACATCCTCGGATGCCAGAAGTATTTCAACGCGAAGGTCCCCAGTTCGATCGGCGGCTCGAAAAGGTCGAGGCTGTGGACGAAGCGCCCTAGCAAACGTTTAGGCAGCGTGCAAAGGCAGTCGGTCGAAGCGACGATTAGAGGAGCCAGCGCATAGCTTTGAACGGACACCGCGACCCGTCGCTTTCGACCGTGCTCAGCCAGAACACCATCGATGACCCCCTCGAACATACCGCCACGGGACGAAATCAACAGATGGTCGAGCGAGCAGAATTCGTCAAGCGAGAGAGAGCCGTTCCCACGAGGATGACCGATCCGTTGAGCCGTTACTAGTTCGTCCTCGAACAACTTGCGACCGATCAGATCTTGCGGCGCATCATTTGCGGCGCCTATGTAGAGATCGACGTCACCGCGCTCCAGATGCTCGCCAATCATCGTGGTGTCCGGAAAGATGAATGCGATCTTGACGCCAGGCGCTCTCTTGTGAACGTGGGGAAGCAGGTCAGGAGCGATTATTCCTGCAGGATTATCCGAAGCTGCGATTTTGAACGTCCGGTCGCTTGATGAGGGGTCGAATACGTAAGCTTTTTGAGCAAATTGCTTTAAACGATCGATAAGGTGATCCAACTCGGGCTTTAATGCAAAAGCATGCGGCGTCGCTGTCACGCCCCGTCCTGTCGACGCTGGAAGAAAAAGTGGATCATTCAGGATCTGCCGGAGCTTGTTCAGCCGGCCCGACAATGCAGATTGAGTGATATTCAACCTAGCCGCCGCATGAGTGACGTTTCCGTCTCGCAATAATGCGTCAAGTGCGAGCAAAAGACCAACA
Source organism: Hyphomicrobiales bacterium (assembly GCA_900468805.1). Classification (GTDB taxonomy): domain Bacteria; phylum Pseudomonadota; class Alphaproteobacteria; order Rhizobiales; family Rhizobiaceae; genus Rhizobium. Next base: position 25,879 of record UEIF01000005.1, read on the forward strand.
TCCAGCTCTCCCACACGCTCAACCAAATCTACTCTCCGACATTCCACTCTGATCACGACCATCGTAGCGGATTGTGTGGTTCGCTTCCAAGATGAAAGATGACGCCGTTTATGGACTTTTCGGGGACTACACGCGATCTCCCGGAAAGCGCGATCATCACGCTAATAAATCATTCGCAACGACGACGAGCGGCGCCAAGATCAGAGTTCCGCGTGGCTTGTCACGGCGACGACGACCTAGCTAAGACCGGCGTGTCCGCCGTCTGATCCGTTCAAGGTGAAGAAGCACCCAGGCAAACTAGCTTCTTTGATCACGTTCGCTGTTCGGTGCGCGTCTTTTATGCTTGTGTCGCCTGGAAAGACGGCGGCGGACGTTTTTATCGAAATGCGCTGACGTCAACTTGACGTATAGCGGTTCAAACCGAATTGTGCCGCAGCAATCTCCGGTTCGCGGCCGTCAACGATCGCGGCGATCAATCGCGCGGAGCCGGTGCTCATCGTCCAGCCCAGGGTGCCATGACCGGTGTTCAAGAAAATGCCGCTAATTTTTGTCGCGCCAATTATTGGCGTGCCGTCGGGGGTCATCGGTCTCAGCCCCGACCAGAACGTTGCTTTGCCAATGTCGCCGCCAGGGAACAGGTCTGTGACAGAATGCTCCAGAGTTAAGCGACGCGCCGGCCCCAAAGTGCTGTTATAGCCGGAAATCTCGGCCATGCCGCCGACCCGGATGCGGTCGCCCAGACGGGTGATGGCAATCTTGAAGGTCTCGTCCATGACGGTCGATTCCGGAGATTGCAGCGCATCGACGATCGGAACGGTCAGCGAATAGCCTTTTACTGGATAGACGGGTAAGTCGATGCCATAAGGCCGAAGCAAGAGCGGTGAGTAACTGCCCAGCGCAACAATGATCGCATCTGCATCGACACGCTCTTGTCCGGCCAAAAACACGCCCCTTGCTCGGCCCGATTCGATATCCAGCCCCGTTACGGTCGTGCCAAAGCTGAAATTCACGCCAAGTTCTCGGCACTTGACGGCAAGCGCATTTGTAAATTTGAAACAATCGCCCGTTTCGTCCTTCGGCGTCCGAAGGCCACCCACGAACTTCTGTCTAACCCTGGCAAGCGCAGGCTCAGCCCGGACACAGCCGTCCTGGTCGACCACTTCAAAGGGTATACCGTCGGCGGCCAGTGCTTCGGCGTCCTTCCCCGACGCGTCCAACTGCTGCTGCGTGCGGAAAAGCTGCAGCGTGCCCCGCATGCGCTCATCGTAAGCTATTCCGGTTTTCTGGCGAATATCAGCAAGCGCTTTTCGGCTGTAGTCGGAAAGCTGCAGCATGCGGCTCTTGTTGATCGCGTAGCGACCCGCGGTGCAATTCATCAACATCCTCGCCATCCACGAGAGCATCGCCGTGTCGAGTTTCGGGCGAAGAATCAGTGGCGCATGTTTCATGAAAAGCCATTTCATGGCCTTCAAGGGGATGTCGGGCGCAGCCCATGGCGAGCAATAACCAAACGAAACCTCGCCGGCATTTGCGAAACTTGTTTCCAGCGCCGGCCCCTTCTGCCGATCGATGACCGTGACCTCGTGTCCGGCTCTGGCCAGCTCGTACGCCGATGTCACGCCAATGATTCCGGCGCCCAAAACAACGACCTTCATTGTGTTGATCCTCCGCCCGGGTTTTCAATCGATGGTGCGCGCCAGAACCGACAGCCAGTTCTCCGAGCCGATTTTGCGCAAGAGGGCGTCCGAGTATCCCCTCGTGCGTAATGCATCGATCAGTACCGGCAGGCCGGCGCTGGAGCCGACCGCCTCGGGTATCGCCGCACCGTCGAAGTCTGAACCAAGGCCGACATGATCCTCGCCGAGCCGCTCGACTAGGTAATCCAGTTGCTGGACCATCAAATCCACCGACGTATCGGTGCGCATCTCGCCATCGGCACGCAGGAAGCAGGTCGCGAAATTCAGTCCGACTATTCCGCCAGTATCGCGGATGGCATCCAATTGCCTGTCTGTGAGATTGCGCGGCGCAGGGCAAAGCGCGTGAGCATTTGAATGGGTCGCGACGAGGGGAGCGGTTGATAGGCGCGCGACATCCCAAAATCCCTTTTCCGTGATATGGGAGAGATCGACGACAATTTTCATCCGGTTGCAGGCTTCGATCAAGCGCTTGCCATTATCCGTCAAGCCGGGGCCCATATCGGGTGAGGCCGGAAAGTGGAACGGCACGCCATGACCAAATATGTTGTTGCGGCTCCAGACGGGGCCGAGCGAACGCAGGCCACAGGCATAGAGGACCTCTAGGAATTCGAGGTCAGGGTCGATCGCTTCAGCTCCCTCAAGGTGGACGACGACCGCCATCGCGCCTCGATCGCGGGCCGCGCGAATATCCTGGGTGGACGTGCAACGGACGACAGCGCCGTTCGATTCTCGTTCGATCCGAAGAAGGATGGCTAGTTTCGCGAGGATTGGCGGTCGGCCCTCATTAGCATCCATGGGCGTGGGCATCGGGAGTTGATAGCGTCCATCCTTCATGCCGTCGAAAGAGATGTTCTCGCTGGAGGGCGAATAGAGCGCAAAAAGCCCTCCGAACAGTCCGCCGGCACGAGCCTTTGGCAGATCGATATGGAAACTGTCACGGCCCTGGATGAAGGCATTGACGGGATCGTCCCGCCGGTCGCGATAGAGCTTCAGCAGAATGTCGTTATGACCGTCGAAAACCGGGATATCACCTGACATATGATTGCCTCCATACGGCGCAATACGATCACGGCGCCGACTGGCGGTAAATTCGCCAAAGGGTCCTTTTGTCATAGCGGTAAAAAGAGCTGCAGCTCGTTGCTCAAATTAGAACGGGTCGCCGTTGAGCGAAAACTCGAGACCTGCCGAGGACCCAGTCGATCACTTCCTTCGCCGGTCTCGGGAGAACCTGGCCGGAACGCACAAGCATTGAGGCTTTGCCGGATTCCAGCAACGGATGATCGACCTTGAGCGCGACCAGTCGACCCTCGTCCAGATACTCCGCGACATGAAAGGGATCCAGAAACGTTCCGACATTCGTTTGCAAGGCATGGTCGATCAGCATTCGCAGATTATTGGTGGTCATAGAGGCGATCATTTGCTCCTCTTCTGAATAAGCGATGTGATCGAGGATCTTTCGGATACCGTAGGATGCCGTGAGAAGCGCGAGAGGATAGGAAAATGCCTTGCGAACTGTTAGCGGTCCTTCTGTTGCCGCGAGCGGGTGCTGCGGCCTGACCAACAGCCGTAGCGGCACGTCTACTTCCGCAAGTGAAGTCACCCGGTGGGATGCTGGAGCGTTGAATGCTATCCCAAGGTGACAGATGCCGTCCGCGACCGCCTCTAAAATGTCCGCGACCGCAAGAGTCTCGACTGTGAAATGTATATTGGGGTGCAGTGCCGTAAACGGAAGGATGACCTCTTGCTGCAAGCCAGGCGCGAACCCTTCGCCGACGGCAATTCTCACGTGGCCGCGACTGAGATTTCCAATTTCGCTGATTTTCTGTTCAAGGTCCTCGAGTTGGAGCCGTGACGCTTTCCAGTATTTAAGCACTTCCAGCGCGGCTTCCGTAGGGACACTGCCGGCAATGCTGCGCTCAAACAGCTTGGCTCCGAGCTCGTCTTCCAGCAGCCGGATTTGGCGTGTGATCACTGAGGGTGCCGTATTCAAGCGTTCAGCCGCGCCCCTGATCGAGCCACTGACGGTAACCTCGTAAAAATATCGAAGTCGCTGCGGGTTAATGTCTCTCACTGTCGCTCCCCTTGTTGCTCTGAAGGCAACGATGCGAAAGATGCATTGCATCTTTTTCGTACGCTAAAGAAGATGCAGTCTGCCATCGGTGTCAATTGTCGTTCCTGCGGAAACAGGATCGGACACGCAAAAGCAGCGGCTCGCTGCAAGAAGCCGAGGATGCAATGGGGAGGACGACATGAAGAGAAGAACGTTTCTGAAAGCCGCCGCCGGTACGGCAAGTGCCGCAGTGCTGGGCGCGCCCTCGATTTCCCGTGCGGAAGGACGGGTTATCAAGGTTATCCCAATTTCCAATCTGTCTGGTATCGACCCAATCGTGACTTCGGGACAACCAATCCGCAATCACGGTTATCAGATCTACGATACCCTGTTCGGCCTAGACGCCAATCTTAAAGCCAAGCCACAAATGGCGGACGGCTTTGAAGCTTCGGCGGACAAGAAAGACTGGACGATCAAGCTAAGGGACGGCCTAAAGTTTCACGACGGTGAGCCGGTTCGCGCCACGGATTGCGTTGCAAGCCTGCGCCGATGGGGCCAGAAGGACCCTTTGGGCCAGCGGATGTTCACGCTTGCCGACGAGGTATCGGCGGTGGACGACAAGACGATGCGCTTTCGCTTCAAGTCATCCTTCGGTCTCGTGCCGGAAGCACTCGGCAAGGTTGGAGGACCTGCGCCTTTCATTATGCCCGAGCGGATTGCCAATACGGATGCGAACACGTCGATCACCGAAGCAATCGGATCCGGTCCCTTCCGGTTCGTGGCAGATGAGTGGGTGCCTGGCAACCGCGCCGCATATGCGAAATTCGATGGTTACGTTCCGCGCAACGAGGAGCCAAGCGGCACCACAGGCGGAAAGAAGGTCTATATCGACCGATATGAATGGCACATTATTCCAGATGCTGCGACCGCAACGGCCGCGGCCGTTCGCGGAGAGATAGACTGGTATCACAACCCGGACGCCAATCTCCTGCCACTGCTTCAGAATGAATCGCAGATCGACCTAACGCCCTTCGATGACTTCGGATACGTAACCTGCATCCGCTTCAACCATCTTCATCCCCCCTTCGACAACGTGAAGATGCGCCAGGCGATCATGATGGCGGTCAGTCAACTGGATTATCTTGCGGCGGAAGCGGGTGATCCGTCTCTCTACAACGAATGCAAGTCGATGTTCTTCTGCGGCACGTCGTCATCCACCGGCGCCGGTGGTGAGGTAATGACCGGCAATGTCGAGAAAGCGGCTCAGTTGATCAAGGAGGCCGGTTATAAGGGCGAGAAGATCGTGTTGCTCGCACCCACCGACCTTGTGTGGCTGTACAACGCCAATCTGGTCACCGAAGCTCTTCTCAAGAGCCTTGGCATGAATGTCGAGCTCCAGACGATGGATCTGGGCACGTTTTATACCCGGCGGACCAACATGGATACGGTCGACAAGGGCGGCTGGTCGATCTTCCATGCCGGCTGGAACGTCACGGATATTCTCGACCCGTCAACTCATCTCGGACTTCAGGCTACCGGCAAGACGACTTGGCCTGGCTGGCCAACAGATCCGGATCTTGAAGCGTTGCGCTTCGACTGGATCCAGGCAGGAACGGACGATTTGAGGGCTTCCATCGCTCGAACGATCGAAATGCGAACGTTCACGACCGTGCCATTCGTGCCGCTTGGCCAGTTCAAAACGCCTTCAGCCAGACGCAAAACGATTACTGGCATGCTAAAGGCACCGATCCCGATTGCCTGGAACCTGCAGAAAGCTTGAGGCCGATAGCAGTTCTTCAGGATGGCCAGGCAGGAAAGCAGAGTCCGGCCATCTTTGATTCGTGCTCCAAGCTGCATTCGCAAAATTTCATAGGAGTAATCGTTGTCCAATTCAAACGTCATTACAACGGATCGGGCGCCTGCCGCCATTGGTCCATATTCGCAAGCCCGAGTTCATGACGGGCTGCTCTTTGTGTCGGGGCAGTTACCGATCGATCCATCGACCGGCAAGATTTCCTCCGATGATCCTGCCGAACAGATCAAGCAATGCCTTGCAAATATCCAGGCGATTGCAGAAGCTGCCGGCACATCGATGACACATTGCCTCAAGACGACGGTGCTCGTGACGGATCTTTCGCGATTTGCGGACATAAATGTCGCATATGGCCAGATGTTTACCGCGCCTTACCCTGCCCGGGCAACCTATCAGGTAGCCGCCTTGCCGTTGAATGCCCAGATCGAGGTCGAGGCCGTCATCGCAATCATCTGAACTTGTAAATGAGGGCGCCGGGATCTCAAATCCCGGCGCCCTCGATCGGACATCATTACCGCAAGGGCGTTTAGTAAACGGGCGTAAGCCTTCCGCAAGCCTCGACAACCCGCCGGCAGGCCTCCGCCAATTCGTCCTGTTTTATCGCGTAGGACATCCGCAAATGGCCGGGGCTGCCGAAAATGCCTCCCGGCACGACGGCCACATGCGCCTCCTGCATCAGGTAGTGGCTGATATCGTCGTCGGTTCCGATAACCTTGCCATCAGGCTGCTTCATACAAAAAGCACGTGTGCAGCGTGGGAAAAGATAGAAGGCGCCATCCGGCGCGGCGCATTCAAATAGTCGGGCAGTACGCAGCTTCTCGATGAGAAACAGCGAGCGATCCCGAAACGAACGACACCGCTCGGCAAGGTAATCGTCCGGGCCTGTCAGAGCCGCAAGCACGGCCGCCTGCGAGATCGACGACGCACATGATGTCGATTGGCCCTGAACGATCGCCATGTTTCCGATCAGGGACTGTGGGCCGACGCCCCAACCGATACGCCAGCCGGTCATGGCATAGGCTTTGGATGCTCCATCAACGACGAGCATCCTTTCCCTGAGGTCGGGAGCTAGGTCGCGCAAGCTGACAAAAGGAGCGTAGCTGATTTCGCGATAGATCTCGTCACTCATAACGGCGACCTGCGGATGGCGTCTTAAGACATCCGCCAGCGCAAGCAATTCATCCCCCCGATAAACGGCTCCTGAGGGATTGCCGGGATTGTTGAGCAGCAACCAACGAGTTCGTTTCGTAATCGCCCTCTCGAGCTGTTCCGGGGTGATCTTCAACCCCGTATCTGCTGTCTGCACCACAACCGCGCGGCCGCCGACGATCTGCACCACATCCATGTACGTGGTCCAAAAAGGCGCAGCGAAAATAACCTCCTCGCCAGCATTCAACGTTGCCATCAAGGCATTGAAAATGACCTGCTTCGCTCCCGTGCTGACGAGTACTTCCTTTTCTGTTGCGTCGTGGCGCTTCCCGATAGCGGCGCGCAATTCTGGGGTGCCCGAATTGGCGGTGTAACGCGTCTTGCCGTTTCGTGCCGCTTGAAACGCTGCGTCCACGACATGTTCAGGAGTGGGGAAGTCAGGCTCGCCGACCCCAAGATCAATGACGTGTTTTCCCTCTGCTTTCAACAGCGCGGCGGCTTCCGAAATCCGCACGATGCCCGACACCTCGATCCCATGGAGCCGGTCTGCGCGGGAAACTGGATAGCGTTCGTTCATATCAGTCCACCAAAATTTCCGGCGGATTTTCGTCATATGTTCGGATGATGCTTCGCTTCGGTTCGGCAACTGGATTGTCGAAGAGCTCGCTCTGCGTTTCCTTATCCGACAGGAAGAGGAATAGTCCCGGTTCGTTTCCGAGGGGGTAGGCATCGACCGCATGCCAGGTGCCCAACTTGAACATTACGCCTTGGCGATCAAGGCGAAATGCCCGCAACTTCGCCGGCATAGGCACCTCTTCCGCCGGCTCGCCTACAACGATCACCGTGGGAGATCCACCGATATGCATGCGGGATTCTGTTACATGGAAGTGTCTCTCGATCTTATGGACCTTGAAGGGCTGCGGCTTGAAGCTGATGAGTTGCAGGATAAGCGACGCGTCGCACTGCCAAGGGAATCTGTGAACACTTTTCGTCGGCAAGTCGAAGTCCGGAATCTCGTGCGGCTGAAAGACATGCCCGAAAGGCGCGAATGCCTCTGGTGTCAACGTTTCAATTTCAATGCTATGCCCTGACGTCACGTGTTCGCCTCCTCGAATTGTATCGGGTTTCCGGATTGGGCCGGTCCCATCCGGGAAGTTAGCAAGCGGCAGGTGGCGACGATATGCGCAAACGTTACGCCAGCATGTTGCCCTGTGGGCACTACCTCCGGCGCGTTCAACATTGACCGAAGATCTTGGAATGTCGTCGAATATAGTCGATCATCGTGGTCATCGCCTTTGTCGGCGTCCGGCCGGATCGTGCAATGACATTCGCCTGGTTTTCGGTCAGCAGCGGATGGGCAATCTCGAGCGCTTTCAATTCACCACTACCGAACTCGGCCGCGACATAGCGCGGGCCGAGAAACGCCACGGCCGTGCCGTTGCAGATGAAGTGCGCGATGGCTCGGGAGGAATTCGAGGAGAAGACGACATTCAGAGGAATGCGCATGGAATCGGCCAGAAGTTCGGTGGTGCGACCGAGCCCGAAATTGTTCGGCATCTTAGCGATTGGGTATGACAGTGCGCGGGCCAGGGTGATCGGCTCGCTTGTTGTGGCGAGTTCGTGATCATTGCTGACAAAAAGCTTGATCGGCACATCGACATGCAGGAACGAGCGGATATAGCTGACCTTCGGAGGGTTATAGACAATACCGAGATGCGCGATATCAGACGCGACCTGATCTACGATGTCACCGACCGAAAGCACGTTCACCGAAAGCTCTATTTTGGGAAAGTCCCTGTTGAACGGCTTGACGACATTGTCGACGAAATCGACCAAGAACCCCTCAGAAACCGAGATAAAAACCTTTCCGCGCTTAAGCGCCCGAGTCTCAGAGATACGCTCTTCGAGGATCTCCATGAGCGAGCGGGAAGAATGCCAGTAGTCGAGCAGGAACTGTGCGGCATCAGTCGGCTTACTGCCAGAGACGTCGCGCTCAAAAAGTTTGACGCCCATCTCCTCCTCGAGCAGTTTTAACTGCCGCGTCACGACCGAAGGGGCGGTGTTCAGTTCGTCGGCTGCCCGGCGGATGGAGCCATGCAGGGCAACATTGTAGAAATAGCGTAGCCGGCGCTCATTGAGTTCCCGCATTCTCCCGCCAACACCTTTCGAAACAAATTGCCGACTTTTCTCCGGAGCCGGCGTCCAGTCCGTTTACATGTTCCGCGACATGCGCGGATCCAGATAATCCCGTAACCCGTCGCCGATGAGATTGATGCTAAGCACGGTGATCGAAAGGAACACGGCGGGGAAGAAGATCATATGGGGATAAATCTGGAAGAACGTTCGTCCGTCGGCGATGATATTGCCCCAGGTCGGAATGGACGACGGCGTGCCTGCACCGATGAAGCTCAGGATGGACTCCACGATGATGGCGGAACCGCATATGAATGTTCCCTGCACGATCAGCGGTGCCAGCGTGTTGGGCAGGATATGCCTGAAAAGGACGTGGTGGATCGGAGCACCGGATGCTATTGCCGCCTCGACGAAAGGCTGGCCGCGCAAAGTGAAGACGACGGAGCGCATCAGACGGGTGACCCGCGGTATCTCCGAAATCGTCAGTGCGATGATGACGTTGCCGACGCTGGCTGTGGTCAGCGCCATCAAAGCGATGGCCAAGAGAACGGCCGGTATTGCCATGAAGGCTTCGAGGACACGGCTCATGATGGCATCCACCGACCTGAAGAAACCCGATACGAGGCCGAGAAGGATTCCGCATGCGAGCGACAACACGGATACGGACACCCCGACGAGCAGGGAAACACGACCGCCTGCAATCACGCGGGCGAAAAGATCACGACCAAGCGCATCCGTGCCGAACCAATAGAGTGACGACGGCGGCTTCAATCTCCTCAGCGGAGAAATAGCATTCGGGTCAACCGCGTGAATAATCGGTCCGATAAGAGCGATCAGGATTATGCTCAGAAGCAAGACGCCGCCGACGACTACGGATAGATTCTGGTGCACAAAACGATGCCAGAGCGCGTAGCGTGAGGGTGTGTTTTCTAGGATTACAGTCATGGGATCAGTTTCTGATTCTGGGGTCGAAAATGGCGTAGCTGATGTCCACCAGGAGATTTACTGTTACGTAGATCGCCGAGAGTAGAATCAGGACGCCCTGGATAACCGGATAATCGCGTTGCAGGATTGCATCGACCAGTAGTCGGCCGAGACCGGGAATAGCGAAAACTGTCTCGGTGACAACCACGCCGCCCATCAGTAGCGCAACGCCGATTCCCACGATCGTGGCGATGGGGACCGCGGCATTCCTCAAAGCGTGGCGCAATAACACGACATGTTCGCTCAGTCCCTTGGAACGGGCGGTGCGAATATAATCCTGCGAAAGCACTTCGATAACGCTCGCCCGCGTGATGCGCGTGATCAGAGCGATATAGACCGTGCTCAGCGAAAGCGCTGGAAGGATAAGATTGTAAAACCAGCCCGACCAACTCGTCGCTAACGGCGTATAGCCTTGAACCGGAAACCAGGCGAGTTTGACCGAGAGGAACCAGATCATCAGATAAGCGATGACGAATACCGGGACGGAAAACCCCAAAATGCCAATTGCCATCGCTATCCGGTCAATTAGGCCTCTGGCCCGCCATGCGGCAAGCGTGCCGAGCGGAACCGCGACCGCTATCGATATGAGGATGGTCAGCGCTGCCAAGGACAAGGTCGGCTCAAGGCGTTGCGCAATCAGCGCGGTCACCGGTTTATGGGAGAAAATTGAAGTTCCCAGATCTCCTCGGAAGGTATTCCAGAGAAAGATCCCGAGCCGCACGTGGAAAGGTTGGTTGAGACCGAGCGTTTCGCGAATTGCCGCGATGTCGGCGGGCTGCGCCATGTCCCCCGCGATAACCGCCGCCGGATCGCCAGGAGCGAAGTAAAGCAAGAAAAATGCGATCAGCGCGACCAGAAACATGACCGGAAGAGCGGCAAGGATCCGCCGTGCAAGGAAGGATATCATCGGCCCACTCCTAAGTTCGGTTTGCTTACTTGAACCACTTTATCTAACCGCCTCTTGGGAACCGCCGGCATTTGCCTGAAATGGGTCGAGAGAGGCCGGCCAGTAGGGCTGGCGTTTTTTCGAATAAGGCAGGGTTGCGAACTGTGTCGAAGCCGATCCGCCCGCATCCACGTAACGCACCTCGGCAGCCAGAGGCCCGAACCCTGTCAGGAAATGCTGCATCGACTTGACCACGATTATCTTCTTGTCGGTCAATTGACACCCGAGGGCCGTGAAGGCCTCGGGCGAATGAGTCTGAAGCCTGGTCGACGTAAGGACAATGTCAATTTCGGCGCCCCGTACCCAGATCCCGGTACCAAGGCTCATACGCCCGCCGCTCAGCGCGGGTTGAGAATGATCCCGCTTGATGCCCATGACCGTGACGCGCAGGTCCACCGGATTTCCGGACTGCGGCCCCATCTTGCCACCGACGCGAAGGTCAAGTTCTCCGCCAACACCGGTCTCCAGGCACATCTGAACAGCAATGGGGTCCCAAAAGCACCCGATAGCCGCGTTTTCCACTTTTCCATCAATCAAGCCGCGCAGAATATTAGTGTTGTCGGCGGCCGCGCCTGCGCCGGCATTGTCCGCGACATCGGCAAACACGATTGGCGCCGCAGAGGAGGAGAGGGCGGCGCTGATCGCCTCTTCGACTGTATCGTAGCGCTGGGCAGCTAAATCCCGCATATCCCACAGTTCTTGACGAAACCGCCTGGCGGTCTTTGCCGCAGCTTTCATATCGTTGTCGGCCACGACGAGCATTTTCGCCCCAACGTCCGGTACGTCAGCCCAGGGAAAGCCGTGTCCGAAGGAGACCGAGAGTATTCCGTCGTGGCCCTCCGCCTCGGACATGCGCGTGACGAAGGATCGCATTGGTTCGGTCGGCGGACGCCAGACGCCGATCATCCGGCAGTCTTCCAGTGCCATTACGGGCCTTATCTCTCCGGCGAGTGTGCGGCTCACGAGATCGTAGACCTCTCTTGCCCTTTCGGCGATATCCGTATGGGGATATTCTTTGAAGGCGACAATGATATCCGCCTTAGTGCGCATCAACTCCGTCAGGTGGCAATGAAGGTCTATCTCGACGCCGATCGGCACCGACGGTCCGACGATCTCTCGGACCCTTGCGATGATATCGCCCTCGCAGTCGTCATAGCCTTCAGCCACCATGGCGCCATGCAGGAATAACAACACCTTGTCTACCGGCAACGCTTTCTGCAGATCCACCAGAATTTCGTCCCGCAATCCTTCATAGGCGCTTCTTTGGGTCTTGCCCGCCGGAGCCGCGAAAGCGCATATGCTTTCGACCACCTCATCCCCGTCCGAGGTCGCCATACGGCGCCATTCGATCAACGGAATGTTGCCGAGCACCGGCGGGCGCAGCCCCCCGTCGCCGCGGAAATATTCGCGGGTCGTGAATGATTCCCGGACGGATGGAAGAGGCGAAAACGTGTTGGTTTCTGTCGCGAGAGTGGAAATAAAGACTTTCAAACGGATCTCTCCCAAAACCTGAAATTTCAACGACCTGCCTCAGGAGGCATCAATCACCGCGCCCACTCAGCCTGATCCCACTCCTGGCAGATATGGCCGGCGGAGACTTCCCGATATTCGCGCTTGGGGGCAATGTAGTTTGGCGGTCTGATCGGCGAGGGCAGTTCGCGGATCGGAGGCGCGGGACGCTTACCGCGCTCGCGTGGCTCCGGCACCGGAACTGCGGACAACAGGCGCTTCGTATAGGGATGCGTGGGGTTTCCGAAGATCGAGGCCCGAGGCCCAATTTCGACGATCTCTCCCAGATACATCACGGCAACGCGATGACTGACCCGTTCTACCACCGCCATATCGTGGGAGATGAAGAGATAGGACAGATTCATTCCCTTCTGGAGGTCGAGCATTAGATTCACCACCTGCGCCTTGACCGATACGTCAAGCGCCGACACCGCCTCATCCGCGATGATGAGTTTCGGTCGAACAGCCAGAGCTCGTGCGATCGAAATGCGTTGACGCTGGCCGCCTGAGAATTCATGTGGAAACCGTCTCATCATATCCGGCAGAAGCCCCACCTCGCGGAGCAACTGGGCGACGCGATCCTTGGACTCGCGTTTGTTTGTCATTCCGTGCAGAAGCATCGGCTCAGCGATGGCATCGCCGATTCGGATGCGGGGGTTGAGGCTTGCATAGGGATCCTGGAAGATCATCTGCATCTTCGTCCGAGCCTTGCGCAATTCGGCCGCCGAGCATTTCATAAGATCCTGGCCATCGACGACGATTTCGCCGCTCAGTGGGTGCTCGAGCCGCATGATCGACCGGCCGGTCGTGGATTTGCCGCATCCGGATTCCCCAACCACGGATAAGGTTTCGCCGGCCTTCAGGTTGAAGGAAATGTTTTCGACCGCGTGGACCCGCCCGCCGAGCCTGCCCATGAAACCATTGTTGATGTCGAAGCGGGTGACCAGGTCTCTAACCTCCAGAACGGTCGGAGCCTTCGCGATTGTCGGTTTGCGGGTGCTTGAAGCCTCCGCCTTTTGCATGGGGAGAGCCTGCTGGTCCTGAAAAGGAAGCGCGAAATGCGCAGGTTCCGATGTTCCAGTCATCGATCCGAGCCTCGGCACAGCTGCCAACAGTGTGCGCGTATAATTGTCCTTCGGTTCGTGGAAAATATCCACTGTGTCCCCGTGTTCAACCAAATTGCCTCGAAACATGACGAGCGTTCGATGCGCGATCTCTGCAACAACTCCCATGTCATGGGTGATGAACAGGATGGACATCTGTTCATCTGCCTGCAACTGGCGCAGCAATTGCAATATTTCCGCCTGGATCGTCACATCCAACGCCGTCGTCGGTTCATCGGCGATCAGCAACTTTGGCCGGCAAGCAAGCGCCATGGCGATCATGACGCGCTGGCGCATCCCGCCTGAAAACTGGTGAGGAAAATCATCCAGACGAGTGGCGGCCGCCGGTATGCTGACGCGGTCGAAGAGCCGCACTGTTTCTGCTCGTGCTTCGGAGACCGACATCTTGCGGTGCAAGACGAGCGTTTCCGACAATTGCCTGCCCACCGGGAGAACGGGGTTGAGACTCGTCATCGGTTCCTGGAAGATCATCCCGATCTCACCGCCGCGCACCTTGCGCATCTCCCGCTCCGGCAGCACGGTGAGATCGCGCCCGTTGAGCAGGATCTGGCCCTTAACGTCGCTTGATCGGGTATCGAGCAGGCGTGTGATGGCGAGGCTCGTTACGCTTTTTCCGGAGCCGCTTTCGCCGACGATGGCGAGCGTTTCACCCGGATTGACGTCGAACGAAATGCCGTTAACCACCTGTGATCGGCCGCGTCCCGACAGAAATGCGACTTCCAAATTCCGAACGGATAATACAGTTTCGACCACGGATACCCTCTCAATTTTAATTGATAAGCCGGGATGGCCGCGCAGGGCGCCGCCGGTCCTGTATCGCCGAGAACCCTCCCGCCTCAGGCGGTCTTCCGGACGTTCCAAAAGAGCGGGGCAGGCGACTTTACAATCCCGCTTACGGTCTTGCGATAAGCGGTAATCTGGGAACGCTGGCCAAGTGGTACATAGGGGACCGACTGAAATGCATGCGCTTCGACATCACTTGCTATTTTCTTTCGCTGGTCTTGGGATGTCGCCTTCATCCATTCCGCCCGAAGGGATTCCAGCTTCGCATCATCCGGCCAGCCAGGCCATGCGGCAAGACCGTTGCCGCGTAGAGCGAGATGTTGCGCCGGGCTGAGGAAATCAACCGACCCAGCACCCGAGACGAGGGCGCTCCAGCCGCCTTTTTCAACCGGCTCCGTCGAATTTCGACGGGTGAAATAGGTACCAAGATCCATGGTCTGGACTTCGACCGTCATGCCCATATTGCGCAAAAGCTGCTCGACGACGAGGCTGGCCGAATAGATCCAGGGGATGTCGGTGGCCGAAATGAGGACCACTTTCTCGCCGGCATAACCAGCGTCCTTTAAAAGGGCCTTGCCCAGGTCCAGATCGCCCTTCATCACGCCCGATCCGGTGCCCGAAGACATCGGAGTGCCGCAGAAGAAGAACGACTTGCAAACTTCGTAATTGCCTTCTCCGACCATGGCGACGAGTACGTCTTCCTGGTTGATGGCGGCCATCACCGCTTGACGAACCTTCAAGTTATTGAAGGGTTTTTGCTGTTGGTTGAAGCGCAATAATGTCCCCTGGTAGGGATCATAATCGCCGACCACGACATTGGGATCGCCTCTCAGAAGCTCGACAAGGTTGAGATCGGGTTTTTCGAACCAGTCGATTTCGCCACGCTTCAGCGCCGCGACCGCGGTCGATTGATCGGGGATAATGAGCCACTCGACACGATCGAAATTGACCTGCTTGCCGCCAGCAATGCCGCTCGGCGTTTCCTTGCGAGGAATATAACCGTCGAATTTTTCATAGGCTGCCTTGCTGCCCGGTACCCACTCGTGCGGTAAAAAGCGATACGGGCCGGATCCAGTCGCGTCAGTGATCTGCGTTTTGCTGTCCGTAGCGCCGGCGATGCGCTCGGGCATGATAAAACACACCGGCGTGGAAGATTTACCGAGTGCAACGTAGATAAGCGGGAAGGAGGATTTCAATGTGAAGCGGATCGTATTGTCATCTACGGCTTCGAGCTTGTCCGTAGCGTCGAGCAGGGATTGCCCGAGGCCATCCTTACCGCCCCACCGTTTGATGCTCGCGATGCAATCCTGTGCGCGCACCGGTGCGCCGTCATGGAATTTCAATCCGGGCCGAAGCGAGAACGCGTAGACGAGGCCGTCGTCGCCTTCCTCCGCCTTATCCACCATCTGCGGCTGAATTACAAAGTTTTCGTCTTCCGCAAACAAGGTGTCATAAACCAAATAGCCATGATTGCGGATCGGATATCCGCTCGTGACGATTGGATCTATCGATGAAAGATTTCCGGCAGGGACAAACCGCATAACATTGGGCCCGGATTGCGCCGACGCTCGATTTGCGCTTGCTGCAAGTAGCGCAAACGCCGCCGTGTACTGCAGGAATTCCCGTCTTGTGCCTGTCATCGCCGCTCCACCCCTTGCTGGCTTATCGCTCTCGATAGGGCGACGCCTATGCTTGCCGGCAAACGTAAGCACAACGGACTGCGACGTAAAACCGTAAACGGGACACATCGGTGTTGCCCGCTGGGCAACACCAATCCTATCGGAAAAACCGCCATTAAACCTGCGGCAGTGGTGGTAGGACCTCGTCAGGGATCGGGCAAACATATCCCGCCCCGCCCTTGCGGTTTCGATGTTCCTGTTTCGCCTGTTCAAGCAAATCAGTATCCTTGATTGCGCGTAAGACGGAAGCGGTCATAACCTTAGCAGCCTGCAACATCCCCTTATGCGCAGCCGGCAATTTCCCCTGTGAAACGAGTTGCCACGAATGAAAGGCCGTGCTGCGCGCGAAACTGGCGACCCAAATCTGCGCCAGCGGGATCACGACGGAAACATCGCCCACGTCCGTCGACCCGAGCGAATTGCCGACCTGATCCGCAAGCGGAGCTATATCGCCGTCCAGCGCGCGGTTGCCTTGATAATTCGGATCGTTGAACGCGACTGCCGCTGCCAAATCGTTCTCATCGAAGTCAGGTGCGCCAAGCGCGATGAACTGCTTATGCATCATCCTTGTCAGAGCCAGATTAGGTTGATACGGCGACATTCCCGATTCGATCGAGAATTCGACTTGAGTTCCGCTCATCATCGCTGCCCCGCGCGCAACCTGTTCGACGCGCGCCGCCAACGCATTCAAACCTTCGATGGTACGCGACCTAACGATATAGGCGAGCTCTATTCTAGACTGGACGACGTTTGCGGCAATTCCTCCAGCATCGCGATAGGCGTAATGGATACGCTCGCCATCCTGCATGTGTTCGCGCAGGTAGTTGCAGCCGACATTCATCAGTTCGGCTGCATCAAGAGCACTTCGTCCGAGATGCGGCGTTAGGGCCGCATGCGAGGCATGTCCGCGGAAAATGACCAGTATTTGCAAAAAAGCGTTGGTCCGGCTCATGTGGGCGGAGGACGTTGGGCCCGGATGCCACGAAAAGGCGGCATCGAGATCGTCGAAGACCCCGGCGCGAGCCATGAAAGCCTTTCCGCCGCCACCCTCTTCCGCCGGACAGGCGTAGTAGCGAATGGTGCCTGGGATGCCCATGGCTTCAAGCATTTCCGCTGCGGCCACCGCGGCAAGTGCCGAGCCCGTGCCAAGCAGGTTGTGCCCGCAACCGTGGCCAGGCATGCCTGGATGAAGAAACTCCTCTTTCGCCGAGCCCGCGACCTGGCTCATCCCCGCCAGAGCATCGAATTCGCCCAGGAGACCAATCACCGGCTTACCCTTACCACGTTCCGCGACAAAGGCGGTGGGCAATCCGGCGATGCCGGCAGTCACCTTGAAGCCTTCAGCCGCCAGCACGTCCATCTGGGCTTTGCTGGAGCGGCTTTCGGCGAACCCCAATTCGGCAAATTCCCAGATCTCATCGGCCAGCCGGGTATAACGAGACGCTCTCGTGTCCACGGCCGCATGAATACCTGCAAGATCGATTGTGATATCATTCATTGCCATGTCTCCTTCTCAAGGCGAATTAAATGGCGCGACCGCAATCGCCCGGCGTTTGCCAATCCGGCAAGAGGCCCCCAGCCATGCGGCGTTGGCACACGAACTTATGCGCGAGTGCGCACTGCATGCGTCATGCGCTCCAGAATCTCGCTGAGTATCGTTTCCGATGTCGCAAAATTCAGCCTTGCAAAGGCCTCACCGCCTGTCACAAACGTCTGCCCGGCGCTTAGGGCTACATGCGCTTCGCCCAGAAAGAAATCGTAAGCCGGCAGGGGCAATCCAAGTGCGCTGCAGTCGAGCCACGCCATGTAGGTGCCTTCGGGTGCATAGACCCGGACTTCCGGCAGGTCCTTTTGCAACCTTTGCATGAGCAGGCCGCGCATGTCGGCCAGATATGACAGTACGTCATGCTGCCATTGATGGCTGCTCTCCCAGGCTGCGATCGTCGCATCGATACCCATGGCATGTCCCGGGACAATCACCCTGCGCGGGAAGGCCTTGAGATAGCGATCGCGTAACTCCGCAGTGCCAAAGTGAACAAACGCGCATTTCAGGCCCGCCGTATTGAACGATTTCGCCGCCGAACCCAGAGTGATCGTTCGGGTTGCTATTTCCTCGCCAAGGGAGGCGATGGGAATATGCCGGAAATGATCGAAAGTAATCTCGCAGTGCACCTCGTCCGAAATGATGAGCAGATCGCGAGCCAGAGCGAACTCCGCCAGTTTTTCCAGGTCCTGGCGATCGAGCACGCCTCCCGTCGGATTGTGGGGATTGCACAGCATAAGCAGACATGTCTGGGGTCCGATGGTATTTGCGAGGTTGTCAAAATCGATGGACAAACGATTGCCGTCGTCCACGGTTTCGACGGGGGTAAAAACGCGCCCGGTCGAGCCTATCGCGTCTCGAAATGGCGGATAGCAAGGTTCCTGGACGGCAACGCCATCGCCTGCCTGCGAAAACGCCAGCACGGTTGTGAAAATTGCTTGCACGAGATCGGAAACGACGACAACGTTTTCCGGGTCCGGACGCCAATCGAAAATCCTGCTCATGCGTTCTGCATAGAGCTTTGCCACAGAGGCAGGCGTGCGAGATCCGTTTCTTGGGGGGTACCCGTATTGTTGATCGGTCGCTATTCTTGACAGAGCATCGGCGATGGCCGGCGCCACCGCATAGTCCATCTCGGCGACAAATGCCGGAAGGACATCTTCCCCATAGGTGGACCACTTGAGATTATCACGACGCCGCAGCGCCGCTTCGTCCATCAGAAAATAGATACTGTCCGGATTGCGTTTCAACGGAGCAGCTTCGACATTCTGCATCTGATCAATCCCCTGAAATCAAACTGGAAAACGCCGGTCCCATGGGTGAAGTGCGCATCCCTTCTGCCAGCCGCGTCCATGGCAAGTCATCGGGATCGGCCTTCATCGGCCCTGGCGCCTTGGCTACGATGATGGCTGCCGCTATTTCTGTGAAATCAGCCCGAAAATGCACGGAGCTCTTGTTCACGAGTATGGATTTCGTTTCGGGTTCAATGCCGGCGATGCGATAAAGCACCCTATCGAACATCTGCGCCTTGGTCGGACTAACGACGATGCTGACACCTGCGATGCGAAGACAGGCGACACCTCCCAGGTCGACCTTGTTGCCGTGGAACATCGGCCCCTCGAACGTGCAGATCCCATCGCCGATAAAATCGACATGGAACGTGCCACAGAGAGGCGACTCGCCCTCTACATCCGATGTGCCGCCGAGCGCTATGGTTATGTCAGTGCCGACGCCGGCCGTGCGTGCAGCCTCGAATGCCGCGGGGTCGTAAAACACGCCGATTGCAGCATTGGCCGTTCCACATTCCAACAATGCCTTCAGCATGCCGGTCGTGTTCCCATCGCCACCCGCACCGGGATTGTCTTGCGTATCGGAGATGACCACCGGCTTCCGAGCGTCCGCAGTAATTCTCATTGCCTGCTCCACGGCGTCGCGTGGGGAGAGAAAATCCACCCGCCAATTCTTCTCTTCGGCGACGATCATATCGACAAGCGTTGAAACGGCGTCTTCAACGGCGTGCTGATCGCGCCCGTAGCCCCAAACGGTGGGTCCGCACTCGGGAAAATCAGCGGCGGGAAAGCCCGGGGCGAAAGACAGAGAGATCACGTCGCCTTTCTGAAGTTCCCGCAGCCTTTCGTAAACGCGACGGGCCGGATCGACCAACGTGCACATCCCGTTGATCGGAATGAGAAAGGGGAGCCTTCTAAATGACTTGAACCAGGGCGTCGGTGATGCTCGGTATTCATGGAGCAGTTCAAGCACCTTGGCTCCGGTATCCGCCATGTCGAGATGCGGATAAGTCTGGTAGGCGATCAGGCCGTCCGCAAGATCGATCATTCTTGCAGTCACATTCGCGTGCAGGTCCAAGGACCCGACTAGAGGAACATCCGAACCTATTATCGAGCGCAGCCTTGCCAGTATTTCACCTTCCCCGTCGTCATGTGCCTCTGTGACCATGGCACCATGGAGATTGATGAAAACGCTGTCATAAGAATGCTTCCTTGCCGCTTCGGCAATCTCGCCGAGAATTTGTTCGAAAGCGGCTGTCGTCACATGGGCCGATGCGCTCGCGCCACTCCAGATGACGGGGATGAGTTCGTGTCCGGCGGACAACGCCGCCTTGATGAAGCCACCAGCGCCGAGGTTGATCTCTTGCAACTCATAAAGCTCGGCTCCGCGCCTCAGCGCCGGATATCCTTCTCCTTTCAGGAAGTTCCGGTAGTGAGCCTTTGAAGGCGCGAACGTGTTCGTCTCATGTTCAAACCCCGCCACAAGTATCCGCACGATCCACCCCCAGTTTGAGTCAAACAAGATATGGCCTGTATCGGGGGATAGGTTTTTGCGGAAGCAGCAGCTTGTGGATGCGTTCATTGCCTTGAGAGCAACACCTCAGCTCGGCGGTACGGATCTGGGACTATAACTGTGATGAATGGTCAACGAACGAGGGTCGCCAGAAACTGCCGGGTGCGTTCATTGGACTGGATTTTGAAAAATACATCCGGCCTGTTAATTTCCACAATCTGCCCTTTGTCCATGAAGATCACTCTGTCGGCGACTTGCCGCGCAAAGCTCATCTCGTGGGTAACGCAGATCATCGTCATGCCGTCTCTTGCCAAATCCGTCATGGTATCCAGGATTTCTTTCACCATCTCCGGATCGAGCGCGGAGGTCGGTTCGTCGAAGAGCAGAATCTTTGGCTCCATGCAGAGGGCTCTGGCGATGGCCACGCGCTGCTGCTGGCCGCCCGAGAGCTGGCCGGGATATTTAAACGCCTGTTCGGAAATTCGGACACGCGCGAGATAATGATCGGCAATATCCTCTGCCTGCCGCCGCGACAATCCCCTGACCGTCACCGGTCCCAGAACGCAGTTTTCCATGACGCTCAGATGAGGAAACAGGTTAAAGTGCTGAAAAACCATGCCGATCTGTTGCAGGACTATCTGTACGTCCTTTCGCGCATCCGACATCTCAACTCCATTGACATGAAGGCGACCGCTCTCGAAAGGTTCGAGCTGGTTTATGCAACGAATGAGCGTGGACTTGCCTGATCCGGACGGGCCACAAATAACGACCCTCTCGCCAACGGCGATATCGAGGTCAATACGGTTCAGAACCTGAAAGTTTCCAAACCATTTGGAGAGTTCGCGGACCTGCACAGCGAAAGGTTTGTCGGGGGTAGGCATTTCGGTCGCGACCATAATATCACCTTCCGTGATCACGAGACAATCGGCGTTCGATCAGAGCGCCGTAACGCGACATGCCGAAACAGAAACTGAAATACACAAGCGCGGCAAATGCGTAGCCGGTCGTGCTGATCGTGGGCGCGGCCCATCGGGGATCGATGCGTGCGGTTTCAACGGTCGACAGGAAGTCGAATATCCCGACGATCAAAAGGAGCGACGTGTCCTTGAAGAGACCGATATTAATGCTAACGATATTTGGAACGGCGACTTTGAGGGCTTGCGGCAGGATGATGAACACCATGGTCTTCCAATAGCCGAAGCCAAGTGCCGATGCCGCTTCATATTGCCCTCGCGGGATTGCTTGCAGTCCACCACGAATGATTTCCGCAAGATAAGCCGCCGCAAAGAAAGTGATGCCGACCAGAGCCCGCACCAATTTGTCGGGATTGAGATCCGTCGGGAGGAAAAGCGGAAGCATCGTATTTGCCATGAAAAGCACGGTCACCAAAGGGACGCCGCGTGGCAACTCAATCAATCCGATGCTCAACCACCGCACGATCACCAAATGTGAGCGACGCCCGAGAGCAAGCAATATCCCGACCGGCAAGGCGGTGGCGATACCGACGGCGGCGACCACGATAGTAACCATCAGTCCGCCCCACAGATTTGTGGGAACATCCGGCAGCCCCACCGCATCCCAGCCGCTTAGGAAGATAAAGCCGGTTAACGGGAGGGCGACGATAACGAGAGTTAGGCCCAATCGCCGGAACGGAGCACGCGGCCACAGCAGATAAGCCAGACCAAGGCCGCCGGCGATAAAGAACGTGTTCACACGCCATCGCTGATCGAGCGGGTAGGAGCCGTAGATGAAGTATTTGTAGCGATCGGCAATGAACGCCCAGCACGCACCCACAGGGCGCCCATCCGAGGGTCGGCATGCCTCCCCAGTGTCACCCCACCATACCGCGTCCAGCAACAGGAACCTGCCCAGTTGCCACGCTGTGACTGCGAGAAGGGCGAAGATCAAAATCGACAGGAGGGACTGCCGCCAGTTGGGAAAGAGATTGTGGTGAAGCCAACTGAGCCAGCCTCGATCGACAAGCGGTGGCGGGGCAGGTGGGTAAGGCTCGCTTTGACAGTAGGTCAAGGGCAGCAAGGGCTCATGTCGATAGGTACCGGATGACATTAGTTTTCCACGGTAGCGATGCGGCGGTTATAGACGTTCATCCCGAGTGCCGTCAGAAGCGAGATGGTGAGATAGACCGCCATGGTCATGAAGACGATCTCAACTGCCTGACCAGTCTGGTTCAACACCGTCCCGGCGAAAATCTGCACGAGATCGGGATAGCCGATTGCCACCGCCAGTGAAGAGTTCTTGAGGAGATTGAGGTACTGGTTTGTAAGAGGTGGAATGATGACACGTATCGCCTGCGGCAAGATCACCTTGCGCATTATCTTTCCCGGTGGAAGATGAAGCGAGCGGGCCGCCTCATACTGTCCCTTGGGGACAGCGGCCAGGCCGGACCGGACCACTTCGGCAATCGATGAGGCCGTATAGACGATCAGGCCTATGAGAAGGGCAACGAACTCAGGCAACAGCTGCCATCCTCCATCCACGCTGAACCGTCCCATCACGGGAATATTGAATAGGATCGGTGAGCGGCCAGTCGTCAGATAGATAGCAAGGCAGAAAGCCAGAGGCAGGCTGAAGAGGATCAACAGGTTCGTGGAACGATGCGGAAAACCGTGCCCTGATCTTGCCCGCCATATTGGAGCAAGACGTGCGGTCAAAAAAAACAGCGCCGCGATTGCTGCAGCGACCACGAGCCAGGCGCCGCCGAAATCCTGAACGACCGGCTGTGGAAGAGCAAGTCCGCGACGGTTCAGATAGAAAACGTTGCCGAGGTGGAGACTTTCCAAGGCTTTCGCCGGGAGAGCCGCTAATACGGCATTGTACCAGAACAGCAGCTGGAGGAGTAATGGCGTGTTTCTGAAGACCTCCACATAAGCGGCGGCCACACGGTTCAGCAACCAATTGGGCGATCGTCGGGAGATGCCGATGATGAAACCTAAAATAGTTGCAAGAGGAATGGCGATCACGGTGACTTCGACCGTGTTCAGCAGACCGACCAGGAAGGCGCGTCCATAGGTCGAAACTGCGCTAAACGGGATGATGCTCTGACTGATGTCGAAGCCTGCGGTATGGCCGAGAAACCCGAATCCGGATGCGACCCCCTGCTTGGCAAGGCTGCCGCTAGCATTCCATAACGCGCCACCAACCAGGCCGGCAATCGCAACAAGCAGTATCGCCTGCCACAATATTTCCTTGGCGGTGGCCGATGGGCCCCGCCTGGACTTCGTGGGTGTCCGGGAGAACATGTGATTTCCCATCGTCTTGCTGTTGTTGGCTACCGCTTGTGGCCCGGATCGGTCATTGTCATCGAAGCGGGGGAGCGTATTGCAGGCCTCCCTTGCTCCAGAGAGCATTCAGGCCCCGCGGGATTTTGAGTGGGGACCCAGAACCAAGATTTCGGTCGTACATTTCGCCGTAATTTCCCACGGCGCGGATGGCGAGCAGCGCCCAGTCCTTGTTTACGCCCAGAAGTTCACCGACATTGCCCTCAACGCCAAGAAGGCGGCGGATCTCCGGGTTTTCGCTCGTCAGATAGCTATCGACATTCTCGCGGGTGATGTCGTTGTCCTCTGCGATTAGCAGGGCGAAATGAAGCCAGGCTGTGAGATCCGACCATTGGCTGTCGCCCTGCAGGACACCAATGGCCAGCGGCTCCCGCGAAACGATCTCCGGGAGCACGACATGTTTGTCCGGCTCGGCCATTCTGCGACGTTCACCATAAAGCGCGGAGGAATCGTTCGAATAGCTGTCGCAGCGTCCGCTTTCATAGGCCTTTACCGTTTCGCTGCTCGTGGCAAAGGTCACCGGCTTGTATTTCATGCCTTTCGCTCGGAAGTAGTCGGACGTGTTCAGTTCGGCCGTGGATCCCTGCGTTAGGCATATACTGGCACCGTCGAGTTCGGCTGCAGATGTCAAGCCGCTGTCGGCTCTGACGAGAAATCCCTGTCCGTCGTAAAAATCGACAGCGCGAAAAT
Organism: Hyphomicrobiales bacterium; assembly: GCA_900468805.1. Classification (GTDB taxonomy): domain Bacteria; phylum Pseudomonadota; class Alphaproteobacteria; order Rhizobiales; family Rhizobiaceae; genus Rhizobium. The sequence goes on from UEIF01000005.1 coordinate 50,080, forward strand.
CGAGACCATTGGCTGTGTCACGAGAGAGTGTCCAGGTCGTGGTCCTCGCGAGTACATCGACTTGCCCGGCCTGAATTGCTGCGAAGCGGTCCTTGGCCGTCAAGGGAACGAATTTGACATTCTTGGCATCGCCGATGACCGCGGCTGCCAACGCACGGCAATAGTCGGTGTCCAGGCCCTGCCAGTTGCCATCCGAATCCGGCAGTGCGAATCCTGCGAGGCCGGTGCCGACACCACAGAAGAGTTCGCCCCGTGCCCTGACCTTGGCGAGCGTGGAACTCTCTTGAGCGCTCACCCAACCGGGGGTGATCGCCATGGTCAGCGCGGCCAATGCCGCACTGTAAATACGTACTTTCACAGTCTTCTCCTCCATTTGCGCCTGCTCTCCCGGGCTGGCGCGTCTGTCGCTTTTCCGAATAATGATGAGCGATTGACAGACGATGCTTTGAAGGTATTGAAAGCTGCCGCCTAAGGAAGATGCAAAGAGTAAGTCTGGGTGTTGCCCTCAAGGTAACGCTCGAAATAACCAACCCTTATCAAACCGTCGAAATCTTCGAAGGATCCGTCGCTTCTAGTCGCAGGCACAGGGCATTAGCGAACTTGTTACACTCAGATCGTTTCTCGCGAAAAAGTGGTCAAGTTTAGGAGTATGAAAATGGGCCAAGCTTGGCCTTAAGCGCTGAAACGTGCCCATAGGCTCGGGAATAAGAAACGCATCTACGCTTCCCGCTCCACTCCCGATTCTTGCGGGTTCGTCTGTTTTTGCGCCGTCGCGTACTGGTTCAACAAAGGTTCTTAGACCTTCCGATCACACGGAAACGTCCCTGGGCCTCCGCGGAACCGGGCGAAACATGTGCTTACGAATGGCCTTCTCCAAGTCGATCAATCCGTGCGGCAGTCCGCCGCGATGAGGGTACATCAAATGAAATCCCGCCACGGGGCATCGCCATTCCGGCATGACGAGGCAGAGAGTGCCCTTCTCGAGCTGCGCGGCCACGAATCCGGTCGCCAGAAGCGCTATTCCACACCCCGCGGCTGCAAATTGGCGGGCAGCGATCGCGCTTTCGACGGTGAGATTTGGAGCGTTGTCGATCCGCACCGTCTCGCCACTCCGGGTGAGTAACCAAGGCAGGGCTGCGCCCGATCTCGGTCGACGGATGACAATGCGGTCACGGTCCAGATCGTGGGGATGGGCAAGCTGGTCACGGCCGGCCAAATAAGCTTGTGACGTTACGAGGGTCAATTGATCCTCCTGGCTCAGGCGCCGCGCGATCATGTCCCGTTCGAGCAGATCACCGCGCCGGATTACCGCGTCGTAGCGGCGGGTCACCGAGCTTATCCTCAACGAAGATTTCAAGTGCAAAGTCGGGGTGGGCGCTTTGGAAACTCGAAAGCACCGGGGCTATCAGCAACTCCATCGCAATCGTCGATACGCTGATGCGCGCGCGTCCCGTCAAGCGGCTGTCGTGTTGCGACACAAGCCTTTCAGCGTTTGTGAGTTGCTCAAAGGCAGGCCTTACCTGCCGCACGAGCGCCTCTCCCGCCTCTGTAAGTGCAACGCTGCGGGTCGTACGGACAAACAGCCGAACCATGAGCCGCTTCTCTAGTCGTCTGATCGATTGGCTTACGGCAGAGGCCGTCACACCAAGGCGAACCGCGGCTGGCGCGAAGCGGCCCTCTTCCGCCACAGCAAGGAAGACGTTGAGTTCCGCAATTTCTCCGGCGCGCATTCGTTATTTCCAGTCATCAATAAATGAAGATTTTGACCCCTTCTCTTAAACGGAATGACCATAACATTACAGGACAAAGGAGAAGACAATGACCAAACCTCAGTTCTATTCAATCGGAGATGCGCGGGTCGCATGCGTGGTGGACACCGTGCTGGATTCCTTCACTCTGCAACAATTGTTACCGGATTTGCACGATGACGATCGACAACTGGCGGAAGAGATGCCCAAAACCATGGCGCCAGATGGACGCCGAGTGCGCCTGAGCGTGCACAGCTGGGTTATCCAGTATCGCGGAAAGACTATTTTGGTCGACACCGGCGCAGGGAATGACAAGGACCGTCCGAATGCGCGGTATTTCGACCATATTCGAACTTCCTATCTCGCTCGGCTGGCGGATGTAGGAGTCTCGCCACACGACGTCGACTATGTCCTTCACACGCATCTCCACGTGGATCACGTGGGATGGAATACTATGCTGATCGATGGGCGATGTACGCCAACTTTCCCAAACGCGCGATTTATCTTTTCTGCGAAGGAATACGCCTACTTCACCGACCCAGCTAACTTGAACGATCGGAATCGAACCAGTTTTCAGGTTCAGGAAGACAGCGTGAGGCCGATCGTGGATGCAGGCATGGTCGACATGATTGAGGTGACTGGGGACGAGGTCATCCCTGGCTTCTCCTTCCATCCGACGCCTGGCCACACCATGCACCACGCTTCAATTGTTCTCGAGAGCGCAGGCGTCAGAGCACTTTTTGCCGGCGATCTCCTTCATCACCCGATACAGATCAGAAAGCCCGAACTGCTATCAGTGTTTGATCCGGAACGTCAGAAGACCGTGGAATCGCGAAGGTGGGCACTGGAATATGCGGCGGACCATAAAGCGACGTGGTTTAGCTCGCATATTCCGGAGCCTTCAGCAGGCCGTATTGTTCGTGCGGGCGAGCAATACAGCTGGCACTTCGAATGACCCGGCAACCGACGTTCGAGACCGGTTCGCTCACGCAAGCGCTCTTCGTCGAGAATACTGGCATTATTGGGACACAATCGATTTGGGCATGCGCGCTGGAAGATCCTCAGCCATCTGGCGACACCACAAGCCAATGTCAATTCGACCTGTTGGAAACCGCCCGTTCCCGCGGCAAAGGCCTTTTCCACCCATCCATGGCCGATCGGTAGCATGTGGGGGAGGTCGGCCGCGCTGCAATTCCCCAAACCATTCGTCGTGCCAGCGATGCGTGGTTCCGTCACACCCGATCTGCCGGGCGCAACTGAAGCTCCCGGTCGAGATGTAGGCGCGCGCTAGGACCAACGTCTGGTCAAACAATCTGAGCGCTATTGTCGATGACGCCCGCGCAGGAAGAGAGCGGGCGGCAAATAAATGTGCATTATACACTTTTTTATTGACGGGCCTGCCTCATCGCTATTATGTGCACTCTACACATTAGTGATGGCGACCCCCCGCGCAGCGGATTTGGTGCGCCGCGACGAATGTGCGGTAAATAGCGGGGAATCGCGAGATGGACGTCGATGCATCCACAGTCGGGAACGATGCGGCAACGCCGCGACTAAATCGGCGCCGGATGCTGCCAGTTTTTCTCAGCGTCAGCCTTTATGCCGCAAGTGCAGCGGCCGTGTTACCAATTTTGCCATTCTACCTCAAGGAAATGGGCGGAACGCCGCTCGTTTTCGGTATCGTTATCGCTACGGAAGCGCTCACCCAGTTTGTGGCAGGACCACTTGTCGGTCAGCTTTCAGATCAGTTGGGACGTAAGAAAATATTGCTGGCAACGCAGGCTGCTGCTTTTACGAGCTTTCTGTTGCTTGTGCTGGCAAGGGCGGTGTTTCCCCTTCTGTTGGCGCGCATGCTGTTCGGCTTTACGGGGGGAACGTTCACCGCTGCCGCCGCGTACGCCGCAGACCATAGTTGCCCGGCCAACCGTCGGCAGGCTATAGGCATTCTTAATGCAGCGGTCGGGCTGGGAGGTATCGTCGGGGCGGGCCTATCCGGTTATCTGTCCAGCATCTCCCTGACTGTTCCGATTTATGCCGCCATGGCTCTTTCCGCGGCGAGCCTCGTCGTGACAGCTGCCTGGATAAGGGGAGGCCACGCAACATCCCACGGCTTTGACGTGTCACCCCAGAACGAAGTTTCCCGCGATAAGGTCTCGTTCAGATCGATCGTCAGTTCTCCCTTGATCCGGGTGCTTGTGATCGTGCTGCTCTGCTACTTTTTTGCCTATGGCATGTATGGCTCTCAGATCGCCAACTATCTTCAAGCGACACTTATCAGCGAAGGCAATTCGTTTGGGCCGCGCGAGCTTGGCTACATAATGGCCGCGGACGGTGCGATCAACATCATTGTCCAGTTGTTCCTGCTGCAATGGCTCGGTCGGCACTTCACCGAACGTCGGCTGATCGTTCTCATATGCGCCATTGTGGCCCTCGGCTACATTACAGTTGGCTTTGCGGCGACCCTCCCGGTTATCGTCTTCGCCATCCTTTGCGTAAGTGTCGGTGATGCGTTGGCGCGCCCCACCTTTATCTCGGCGCTCTCCGTCCATGCCCCGCGCGAACGTCAAGGAATTGTGTTGGGAACTGCCCAGTCCTTGCTTGCTGCCACGGAAGCAGTCTCTCCAATATTAGCCGGCTTTCTCATCGGCCAGGCACTGTACGGTGTTTGGACCGGCGCAATCGTCGCTTTCGTTGCAATTGCGGCAGCAATTGCCTGGACGAGACTTCCGTCCTCCGACCCGGAGGCAGAGGGGCAGGCGAACTCATAAGCTACACGGCGGCGTGCAAATGGGCCGCATTCCTCCTTCCACTCGGCTTAAGAGAACCCGCTCAATGACACGTCAGCACATCTCAGAAAGCAGACCCGGCATGACCTTGACGAGCGACATGGGGAAGGCTCCCGCTGCGCAGAATGCCCTCTTTCGCATCTTTTCAACGGCGCGGGGTATTCGCTTGGTTATCAAGCGATCGACTCGGACCTTGATAGTCCTTCTATTCACATTGTTGGTTCTTTCCGGCTGCACAAACACGCGAGAGCGCGCAGTCGACGCACTTGAGGCCGACAAAGCGTCGATTGCGGGGTTTGATGAAATCCGGGCCTACCGCTATTCGCCGCGTAACGAAGCGCTTGCAAAGCACCACGACTGGATGGTTAAGACCCCGTCGGCCAGTAAAAACGTACTGATGCTTTCCGGTGGTGGAGGCAGCGGTGCTTTCAGTGTCGGCGTGCTCGCCGGGTGGACCGCGACGAACAAGCGCCCCCATTTTGATGGCGTAACCGGTGTCAGCACAGGCGCCTTGATAGCGCCTTACGCTTTTCTCGGAACCGCTTACGACAAGACCCTAGTACACCTTTTTACGAGCGGTATTGCCCATGAGCTTGTGGCGTTCAACGGCCCTTTCGGGGTATTCGGCTCAAGCCTACTTAAGTCGGGGCCGCTCAAAAGATATGTCGAGCGCTCCATAACGCCCGACGTCCTCATCAAGATTGCCGCTGAACACCGCAACGGTCGACGGCTGTTTGTTCTGACGACAAACCTCGATACCCAGCGTGGCGTTATCTGGAACATGGGCGCCATTGCTGCGAGCGGAAATCCCGATGCCCTGGAACTGTTTCGAGATATAATCGTCGCTTCGGCAAGTGTGCCAGGCGTCTTTCCTCCTGTCATGATCCAGGCGACGTCAAACGGACGGCAGTTTCAGGAACTGCACTCGGACGGAGGATCAACTTCCCAAATCCTGACACCACCTCTTCTCGTTGAAAACGCGCTCTTTTCCGAGGGGCATGCTCAAAAAAAGATCAATCTGTACGTGATCGTCAATAACGCGCTCATCCCCGAGTTCAATGTCACACCTAACAGGGCAGTGTCGTCACTTGGCCGAGCATATTCGACCTTCCTAAAGTCTCAGGCTCAAAGCGAATTGGCCGCGCTATACAACTACGCTCGCCGCACGGGAGCAAATTTCAATGTCGCATCGATCGAGGTGCAGATTCCCTATTCGATGCTTAATCCGCTCGACAGGAATTACATGCAGGCCGTGTACAGGCTTGGCTTTGAGCAGACGACTTCCGGGGCATTGTGGAAGAATAAGCCCGCCTTTCCGTTGAAATTATTGCAGCCTGTTGCGCGCTGATTTTATCTTCGAGAGGAGCGAGCCATCGTCGTCAGCCCCTGAGATGGACCTTCGTCAAATGATCACTGATGGGAACCTCAAATGTGGTCCCGCACCCCTTACCCGACATTTGCCTCCTTCTTCAGAGGAGTGAGTGACAGATTAGAAGCGAGCCTCCAATGACAGACGAAACTGATGTACACCCCGCACGGAAGAAAGTGCCGAGTCTGCTCCCGATCTTCGCGATCGTTGTCGTAGATACCGCGAGTGCAGGTCTCATCCTGCCTCTTCTACCGTTCTACGCACAGGTTTTTGGCGCATCGCCACTGATCATCGGTTTCCTCTTTGCAAGCTTTGCCATCTGCGAATTTATTGCTGGGCCCATCCTAGGGAACGCTTCCGACAGATTGGGGCGCAAGCGGTTGCTTTTGGTCAGCCAGATCGGTACTTGCGCAAGCTTCCTTTTGCTCGCCATGGCCACCGACCTCTTCTTCGTTTTCCTGGCCCGCATCCTCGCTGGGTTGTCGGCGGGTAACGTTGCCATAGCGATCGCTTACGTCGCAGACAAAAGCGAAGCTAAGGGTCGCCGGCAAGCGATCGGGTTGGTGAGCGCGGCGATGGGTCTAGGCACCATGGTTGGTCCAGCTCTTGGTGGAGCACTCGCCCCGATCGGACTTGCAGTGCCATTCCTGCTTGCTGCGGGGCTTTCCCTTGCCAGCATCGTAACGACATCCACTTTCCTTCCTGCGGATGATCGAAGTTCATTTGGCGTCCGATCCGATAGCCGTGTCTTCAGAAAAGGAAAACATCCGAGCAACCAAGCACGGTGTGGCAAACAGACCCTCGACGACGCGACCGCTGCGGCACCGTTCTCTTTGACGAAATTTCTTCGCGGGATCGCTGATCTAATCGCCCTTCCCAATGCCAAGGCACTTCTAACAGCACTTGCCATACTATACCTCGCGTTCAGCCTGTTCGCATCACAACTCGCGCTCGTGCTTCATGCCCGATACCAGTGGGGTGGCGAGCCATTTGGCCCGACCGAGATCGGGCTCCTGTTCACCGCGGCTGGCGGGACAAACATTTTGGTTCAAGTTGTCATAGTGCGCGCCATCAGGACGACGTTCCACGAACGAACGCTGGCCGCAGCGTCGTTTGCGTTGCTCGCGGTCGGTTTCGCCCTCATCGGTTTCGGCGATACGATTCCTGGCCTGGCCTTAGGCGTCTTTACAGCCGCGTCGGGCTTGGCGCTGGCAAGGCCGACACTCGTCGCCGCCTTGACCTTAATTGTGCCCGCCGGCTCTCAGGGTGTCGCGATGGGTATGGCGCAATCGCTTGCTTCCCTCATTAACATCATCGGGCCGATCGCCGGCGGACTTTTGATCCAGCAACAAAATTTCATCGGCTGGGCCTTGGTCTTGGTCGCGCTCGCCTTAACGGGTTTTGCCACAGTCGGATTGCTTACTATTCTCCCAACGAAGCCCAATCCAACAGAAAGATAAATGCTCACGACGAGCTCAAGGCGCAGACCTGTGCGCTGAGCACGACGGAGCCGCATCGTTTTTTAGCCATCCACAGGAGAACGAAATGTCACGTCCCCGCCTAGGCTCGACAATCCAACTGGGTTGTAGGCCAATCGCATCCGCCCTTCTTTCATTGTCGCTGTTATCGCTTCTAGGGTGCGCGGCTGTACCGCTCGAACAGGCGAATTCTCTGGCGTCCTACGACGGTTTGGCATCGAACAACGGGCTATTGACGAAGGCGAACTACAAGGTCTCTTCAGGGGACCTTGGCGCAGCTAGAACAATTTACATCGAGCCAACGAAGGTGTCGGCCGCAGCAGCGCTTTCTATAAAGAAATCTTCCGACCGTGCCTTGGTGGCGAATGTGATCAGCCGTGCACTCTGCATCGGTGTCAGCGATCGTTTCGAAGTTGTAAGTACGAAGGAGGATGCAGACCTTGTTGTTCACGCAACCATCACCCAAATCGTCCCGACCAACGCTACAATGGCCGGTCTGTCTACAGCTGCGTCGCTCGGAGCCAGCGTCTTTTCCTCCGTCCCCGTTCCGAGGTTGCCCATGGGGCTTGGAGGCCTTTCGGTGGAGGCCGAAGCCACGATGCGAGACGGCAAGCAGGCGGGAGCGATGGTATGGGCCAAAGGAACGAACTTCGTGACCACCAATGCACGAATTTCACAGATTGGAGACGCCTATTCACTTGCGGCGAGCTTCGGCGACGATTTTTCCAAAATGCTTGTCAACGGCAAGACGCCTTTCAAGGGGCTACCCAAAATCCCGTCCGGGCAGAGAATCAAGTCAGGTTTTGGCGGCAAACCGAAATACCCTGCTTGCGAGATTTTTGGCCGCTCACCCGGTCTGAAGGACTTCGCGGCCTCACAGGTAGGGATGCCTCCTTCCTGGACCGACAAACAGCGTCCGACAGGTGGTCATTAGAGGCACCAATGAGAATCACTTGGCGCCGCCGCCCGGAGCTTTATTTGACAGCTCTCGTGGGCGGACGCCAATGCGGCTAGCGTCCGACCCATTGCGCAACAAAGCAGGGTTGTTCCTCACATGATGCTTGAGGCGAACGCTCGGACCTCGTTCCGAAACATCATCATTCTGAGGGACAGCCACCTTCTCGGCTATGTGAGGAGCGCCGACCCATTACGGCATCTAGGCCCGACCGACAGCGTCCATTGGGCCTAGTGCGCCCCGATTTAAACTGCCAATACATGGCGTCGCTTCTAGGCTTCTTGCGCAGGCGTGGCGGCAATGCTGTCGGCGAACATCCGCATGAGGCGGAGAAGGTCGTCGAAATCTTCACGGGTCCAGTCTTTAAGTAGCGATAAAGCCATCTTTTCGCGTGCCCTGTCGAGAGCGTCAGTCGCCGCCTTCCCTTTCGCCGTTATGGCCGCTTCTCGCACTCTTTTGTCTGTTGGAAGGGGCCGGCGTTCGACGAGCCCGAGTTGCTCGAGACGCGCTACTTGGCGACTGACGGTCGTATAGTCACGCCCTATGCCATCGGCAAGTTCAACAACTCCGATCGGTCCGCGCCGCTCTATACCGACGAGGAGCGGAAACAAAGCACGCTCGAGCGTAAGGCCTGCCAATTCCAGCAACTGCGCATCCCTTTCCGGGCGGTTCATCAGCCCGGCAATATCCATGAGAGAACGATGGAGCTCGGGCAGGGATTTCAAGATATGTGTATTTTGCACTTTTGTTGTTGACACGACCAACGTCTCCTGATGATATGTGCATTATACACATTGGAGGCAAAAATGAAAGTTGATAGCGTGATCGACGTTTTGATCTGCGGCGCGGGCGCTGCCGGCCTTACGCTTGCCATTGACCTCGCTCGGCGCGGCGTGGCGTTCCGCCTCGTCGAGAAAATGAACCAGCCATTCTCGGGCTCGCGCGGCAAGGGCATTCAACCGAGAACCCAGGAAGTCTTCGAGGACCTGGCGATCATCGATCGTATTGTCGCGGCAGGTGGTACCTATCCGCGGATGCGCGAATATCGGGACGATGGCACGTTCTTGGACAAGGACATGGGAGAGCGAGTCGATCCGACACCCGCGGAGCCCTATCAAATCGCTCTGATGGTGCCGCAATTTCTTACGGAGAAGGTGATGCGTGAGCGGCTCGCCGAACTCGGACATCACGTCGAGTTCGGACTCGAGCTTGTTGCCTTCGAACAGGACGAGGAATGTGTAACCGCCCGGCTTGCTGGACCATCCGGTCACGAGGTCGTTCGCTGCGAATATCTTGTTGGGGCAGACGGCGGCGGAAGTTTCGTAAGACGTTCGCTTGGTGTGGACTTCCCTGGGAAAACACTTGGTGCACGTGCGCTGGTAGCCGATGTCTCGCTGTCGGGACTCGACCGTCAGGCCTGGCACCAGTTCAACAGCGGAGATATGCAACGAATGTTTTCAGTTTGCCCGCTCGCGGGAACTGAACTTTTTCAGATCCAAGCACCGATCCCGCCGGAGGACGAGGTCAACTTGACCGCCCAAGCGCTGCAACAAATGATCACCGAAAAGACGGGCCGAAGCGACATCAAGGTGCAGTCGGTATCCTGGGCGTCCGCCTATACGATGAATGCTCGCCTTGCAGAGCGTTACCGGGTTGGGCGGGTGTTTCTTGTTGGCGATTCTGCTCACGTCCATCCGCCGACAGGGGGCCAGGGCCTCAACACAAGCGTACAAGACGCCTATAATCTCGGGTGGAAGATAGCGGCAGTGCTTGGCGGCGCGGCGGACCAATTGCTTGATACCTATGAGGAAGAGCGTCGCCCCGTCGCTGAAGCGATGCTCGGGCTCGCGACAGGTTTGCTCGAGGCAGCGAAACGAGGAGGAATGCAGCGGGGCCGAGAGGTGCGCCAACTGGATATAGGATATCGAGGGTCATCGCTGTCGTTCAATCCACCCGGCAGAGACGCAATTCTGCTCGCAGGAGATCGGGCGCCCGATGCGCCGGTGCGGGGTGCCGCAGGATCTACCCGTCGCCTCTTCGACCTGTTCCAAGGGCCCCACTGGACCCTGATTGGCTATGAAACGGTGGGTGACGTGATAACCGGTCAGAAGGGCCTTCGCATCCATCGGATCGGTAACGGATGCGAACTGGAAGATGACAAGGCCCACTTCCGTGATGCTTACGGACTCGCATCGGGCGAATGGGTGCTCGTTCGGCCTGATGGATATGTCGGGGCGATCGTGGCTTCCGGCGACACTGGACAACTACAATGGGCCTTTTGAAGAAGCGCGGCTGACAAGGGCGGACTGTTTTGGGCCCGACCTGAACGGCCCGCCGACGAAAGCCCCTTGCGTCCTCAGCGATTGCGAGATTGGGGTGACGCGATCGCTTGAACACGCGGTGTCTGATGAATTGTGGTGAATGTCCAGTCCTGCGACTTCCGCACATAACCACACTGAGAGACAGGGGCGTGAGCGGGCCTGGTCTGCCATTTGATTTTGATGGCGGGTCGACGGCTCGGTAGAGTATCCGCCTTCACGTCACAGGCTTTGTGGGAAGCCTTGATGCGGACCAGTACCAAGTCGCTCAAAGCGCAAGATGCTGCTCGAGTGCATCGGTCCCAGCGAATTCCTCTCTTTTCAAGGTGGCTATGATCCGCCCCATATCGAGCACGTGGCAGATATCGGCAACTGTCTTAATCAGGGTCACATCTTGCTCAGCTACGAGAACCGTCAATCCCATCCGATCGCGCAGCTGGACAATGTGTTGTTCAATTTCCCCGACGATGGACGGCTGGATCCCTTCCGAAGGTTCGTCCAGCAGGAGAAGTTTGGGATTGCCAACCAAAGCGCGACCTATCGCGACCATCTGCTGCTGGCCGCCCGACATCGTGCCACCTTTTTGCCTTCGACGCTCATCGAGAATCGGGAACATCTCATGGATCTCCTTCATGAGCAGCTTCCGGTTAGGAACGTCTGACGAGACATTCATTCCCATCTCGAGATTCTCCGCAACTGTCAGGTCTGGAAATATGTGCCGCCCTTGGGGAACATAACCCAGGCCGGCTCGGGCGCGAGCGGCAGTCCCCTGGCGCTCGATCGATTGACCTTCGATGCTGATGGTGCCTGAATGAAGTTTGTTGTAGCCCATTATGGTCCGGATCAAGGTTGTTTTACCCGAACCGTTTCTCCCCACAATCGCGGTCACCTTTCCCGTCGGGATGCTGAGGCTGAGATTGTGCAGAACCTTTGTTCTACCATAGCCACTGGTAATGTCGTTAATTTGCAACACGGCCATGGTCCTATGCTCTGGATCCAAAATAGATTTCCTTTACACCTTCGTGGGTTCTGACCTGCCGAAGCGTTCCCTCGAAAAAGATGGAGCCCTGATTGAGTACTAAGATCGGAGCGTCGAGTGCGGATACAAAGGCCATATCATGCTCGACAATGATGACGGTCATGCCTTTCTCCCTATTTAGGCGCAACACAATCTGGGCCGTCTGCTGCGTTTCTTCGGGGGTCATTCCCGCAGTCGGCTCGTCCAGCAACAAAATGCGTGGTTGACTGGCGATCGCCATACCGATCTCCAGCCATTGCTGGTGTCCGTGAGAAAGATTTCCAGCCCGATTTCCAGCCTGCGTTAGCAGGCCTATCATATCGAGGGTCTCATCGATCACCATGTTGCGTGAACGGGCGTCTCGACCCGTCTCGCGTTGAACTGCGATGCGGATGTTCTGGTAGACGCTGAGTTCCCTGAAAACGCTCGGCACCTGAAGCTTGGTGCTGACGCCAAGCCGCGCTATCTCGTGGGGGTGCAAACCATCGACGCGTTCGCCCGCTAGCCTGATCTCGCCGGCGCTCGGCCGATGCAGACCGATCATCGTTTTGAGAAATGTCGACTTGCCGCATCCGTTCGGACCAAGGAGAACACGCATCTCCCCCTCAGGAACACCGAAGCTCATTCCGCGCAGCACTTGCAGGCCACCGAAAGACTTGTGAAGATTTTCGACTGTTACTAGATCGGACATTAAAGACGACCTCCAAGCACGGGGCTTTTTTCCAGGCGCGCGACCCGCCGTCGGTCAAGGTATTCCTCCAGTGCCATCTCAATGGTCGTCACGAGACCCTGCGGGAACAGCATGACAGTGCAGAGCAAAAGGATAGCAAAGAACATCAGCGAATACTCTCCGCCGCCATATGCGAGTTGCTGATTGATCCATTGAAGGGTGAACGTGGAAATCGTGACAGCCTGAATGCTCGCACGCCCACCAGCTGCAACCCAAATGATCGGCAGGGTCGCCGCCGTCATGCCCATCGACGATGGTGCGATAAAATTATTCCAGGATGCAAAGAGTACGCCACCCAGAGCGGCGAGGCCTCCAGCAATGATATAGGTGATTAATTGTATCCTACGAATATCATAACCGAACAGTTGGGTGCGCAGGGGATCTTCGCGGGTGGCAACCATAAGATAACCCCAGTTCGAATTCAGCAGGAAACGCAGCCCGAGAAAGACAAGAATTAGCAGGGCCGCGACCAGCCAGAAGAACGGTTTATCGATGAACACGATGGCGAAATCTCCACTGCCGATCTGCAGCGGCGGAATACCGACCATTCCATTGGAACCACCTAGCAAAGCAGATCCAATGCGAAACTGCGGCCCGGACGTTCGGCTGAGTAGAGTTTCGGCAAGCAGCGTCAGCATTAGAGTAAAGATCGCGATGTAGAGCGATGAAATTCCCCCATAAAAGATGACATAGCCGACGATCGCGGACAGCAACATAATCAGGGCGATGCCGCAAATGGCCGCAAGCATGCTGTATTCGGGAGGGATGTTGATACTCACCACCCCATAGACATAGCCAGCCAAGCCGAAAAAGGCCGTCTGCCCGAAGCTGAATATCCCGGTGTAACCCCAAAGGATACACACGCTCAATCCGAGGAAAACCCAAACCATGAGGAAGCCGTTGTTCGAGACGGCATAGTCCTCGCCAATGATCGGGTACAGGAGCAGCAGGCCACAGACAATGGCAAAGCTCCTCCAGTAAAGAGGCGAGGAACCTACGGTTTGGGGGCCATTCAAGGCAGTAATAAAGTCAAAAAACTTCGAGCGCATCGTTTTATTCACTTTCTTGCCCGCAGGATGTCCCAGAGGCCGGTAAACCCTTGGGGCAGAACCCGGATGAAGATCATCGTGATCAGAAGAATGCCGATCGAACCGGCTACGGAGTCCCAAAGCCACGTCAGACCTCCATACACACCCCCGAGCGCTACGCTCGACATCAGTGGTCCAATCAGCGGATCCGCGCCCCCGACGATCAAGACAGTGAAAGCTCTCCACAGGAAGCGGTCGCCGAAATATGGCGAGACCGGCATGAGAGGGGCGTAAAGGGCACCAGTCAGACCGGCAAGCCCCGCGCCGAGTGCAAACGTCTTTAGATACATCGCTGTGGTATTGGTGCCGAGCCCCTCGGCCATATCCCTGTTTTGCATCGCGGCCCGAACATTCAGGCCAAAGCGTGTAAACCGGAAAAGAAGAAAGACCGCCACAAGCACGAGAGCTGCGCATCCGGCAAGGAAAAGCTCATAATAGTTATAGGCGGTGTCTCCTACGGTAAAGGAGCCAAAGGGTTGATCGATGCCTGGCTGGCTGGTTCCCAACCACAGGAAGACAGCTTGTACGATGATGATATTGATTGCCCATGTCGCAAGCAGGCAGTCGAGCTTTCGATTGTACAGCCTGCGGATCAGCGTCAGTTCCAAAAATGCGCCCACCGCTGCCGCAATCAAAGCGGCCAGAGGTATAGCAAGGAAGACTGACAGATTGGCTGCGCTGACAAGATAGACGGTCACCACGGCGCCCAGCATGATGAACGAGGCGTGAGCGAAATTGATGATGTTCATCACACCGAAAATAATCGCCAAGCCTGTCGTGGACAGAACGAGAAAGCTGAAAGTGGCTAGTATCTGATAGAAAAGTCCAAACATGATCTCTCCAATGTCGGAGCCTTCGGAGCAATCGATCCAATGGCAGGCCCTCAAGCGAGTGGGCAGCCACATAACAGGGACGCTCCGCCAAGCTGCGAGCTGAAGCGGCCTGGCGATGCCCGCTCAGAAATCCCGAGCGCGCATCCACAGGGTTGCAGAGGTGCGTTACGCGTCCAGGGGCGAGTACTGGCGGCTTTCCGACTTCTTCGTCAGATCAACGCCGATGCTGCCAAGCCAGAAGGGCTCGATGTTTTCCCAGCTCTTGACAATTTCGAGCGTGTGATCCTGAGCGACCTTCCCCAGATGGACATTGTGGGAGACGTGATGGGACTTCGGATCCACACGGACCGTACCCTCCGGCGCATCATAGGAGATACCTGTTTCAAGCGCCTTGACGATCTCGATAGGGGTAACGTTGCCGGCGAGAGCTGCAGCCTTCGCGTAGAGCTGGACGGCGACGTAGGTGTTTTGCGCAGGCTGACTAATGAATACCTCGTCGGGGAACTTTGCCCGGAAACGCTTTACGAAATCCGCGTTACGCTCGCCTGGCAATTCTTCCAGGTAACTGAAAGTCTCGTGCAGGCCCGCGAGTACCGGCGACTTCATGCGGCGATGGCCGCCAGCCTGTGCAAGCGTGATGACAAAATCCGCGAGCGGAATGTTCACGCCGAGAGACGCGCGCTGGGTGAAAAACGCGCTCTGCTCCTTGCCCGTCAGCGATGAGTAGATCCAGTTCGGCTTTGCTGCCTGGACGCGACCGAGTGTCGAGTTGAAGTCGGAAACATTGAGCGGAACGGCCTCCGAACCGACCAACTTACCCTTGGCTGTACCGACATATTTAGTCAGCCAGAGCGTGGAAAGTTGACCCCAAACGTAGTCTGCAGCGAGATCATAGACATTCGCACCATACTGCTCGACCATGTAGGGAATGAGTGTGGCAAAGCCCTGCTCCGGAACCACGCCTGTGCAGAAGGTCCAATTGTCGGCGACACCGCCTTCATAACAGGTAGGGTAAAAGTAGGGGATTTTCGCTGCATGAGCGATCGGCCGAATGGCTTCGCGGTCCTGGCTACCAATGGCACCGAAGACGGCATCGACCTTATCGCGGCCGATCAACATCCGCGCCATTGACACGTACCGGGAGGTATCGGACTGGGTATCGACGATCACGGCCTCGACCTCCCGCCCGTTGATGCCGCCAGACGCGTTAATTTCCTCGATCGCCAATTCTGCCGCGTGCACTGCAGGAAGGCCGTATTCACCAAATCCACCGGACTGATCGAACAGGAAGCCTAACTTGACTGGTCCTTCTCCGGCTGCCTGCGCAGGCGAGGTTACGCTCAGGATCGCGGGAGCGGCAAAGCTTCCCGCAGCGATTGCCGTTACCCCCCTGAGGAACTGCTTGCGCGTAATTCCCATCCTATTCTCATAGTTATTCATGGCATTCCCCTTTTTGTTATGAAGAAGCTCGATCGGCCAGATGGCCAAGCCCCCTCTTGATAACCCGTTAACATATCAGCTGTCAACGCGTTACGGATCGCTGTCGAAATTCCGGTAGGTTGAACTGCAGGTAACGGACGTAATTCCTGAGGTGCCGAAGCAAATAAGCTAAAAAACAAGCGGTCCGACATTGATCTTGTTGTCCACCACTGATATGTCAGTAGCATGTTTCGCGGTGAACGCATTCGGATAAGGCGGTGCATTTCGGTTCGCGCGACTGTTTCGGTCCTCATTGGAAGGTAAAGATAATGAGATTTGTTTCCTCACAAGAAGCCGTGTCCGGCATAGCCGACGGCGCAACAGTAGCTTCGGTCGGCGTAATAGGGTGGGTAACGCCGGACGCAGTTTTGAAGGCTCTTGGTGATCGGTTCGCCGAAACAGGTTCGCCGCACGGCCTGACGTTTTACTTCCCATGTGGGACCGGTGATGCGCAGGGCATCAGGGGAATGGACCACGTCGCCAGAGAAGGCTTAATGAAGCGCATAGTCGCTGGATCCTACATCAATCCGGTCGACCCGGTGACCGGGAAGCGGCCGGAACTGATGCGGCTCATTCGCGAAAACAAGATCGAAGCCTATTCATGGCCGATCGGTGCGTCGATGCACTGGTTGCGTGAGGTGGCTCGCAAAAGTCCCGGATATCTAACGGACGTTGGTATTGGCACCTATGCAGATCCGGAACTTGGCGGTGGTCGGTTTACTTCACTTGCGACAGAGGACCTCATCCGGAAGGTCGATTTTGAGGGTCGCACGATGCTTTATTACCCAACATGGCCGATCGATGTCGCGATCGTCAGGGCATCGTCCGCCGATGAATACGGCAACCTGTCATGGGAAGACGAAGCTTTGGTTTCGGCGAACATCGGTTTGATCCTGGCGGCCAAGGCGTCGGGGGGACGGGTCATTGCGCAGGTCCGGCGGATCGTTCCGACCGGTAAACGGCTCGCCTCACAAACCTCCGTTCCGGGTTATTTCGTCGACGACGTCGTCGTTGTTCCGGACATGATGATGACGTCACACACTCCGTTTGATTCCGCCTACTTTTCAGGTAGCCGGCGCCCGATCGGCGAATTGCCAATACCGGCCATGTCCGCAGACAAGGTCATCGCGCGCCGTGCCGCTCATGAGGTGCGCAAGCGGGAGCTATCAATATTTGGGTTCGGCGCTTCTGCGGACATCCCTCTGGTAATGGCTGAAGAAGGCATGCTTGACGATCCAGCAGGCCATGACTACTGGTTTACGACCGAGCACGGATCCTATGGTGGCGTCGTGATGTCCGGATGGCAATTCTCTGCGAACATCAATCCGGATGCGATCATGGATGGCCTTTATCAGTTCGATGCCATCGATGGCGGCTTATGCCGTTTCGCCGCCCTCGCATTTGCCCAGTTCGACGCTGAGGGAGTCGTGAACGTATCGAAATTCGGCGCCGCGAATCCAGGGGCTGGGGGCTTTATCGACATCGCTCACAATGCTGAACGACTTGTTTTCACCGGGACGTTCACGACCGGCGGCTTGGAAACAGTCTTCAAGGATGGAAAACTCAAGATTCTGCAGGACGGCCGGATCTCGAAGTTTGCGAAACAGGCTGAAAGTGTCACCTATCGTGTGCTGGACGGCGTCCGCGACAGAGGGCAGACCGCAAAGATCGTCACGGAACGCGCCGTGTTCGATGTCACGCCGCGCGGGCTAAGATTGTCGGAGATCGCGCCTGGTGTCGATGTGAGGCGTGATGTGTTGGAGCGGATGGCTTACGCCCCAGCGGAAATTGCCGATCCGCTGCCACTTATGGACCGCTCGCTTTTCCTGCAGACGGCTGCAGTAGCCCAGACGGCGGAGGTGGCCAATGCTTGATCTGGCCATCGAAAACCGCGTCGCCATCTTGACGATCAACCGCCCGACACGCCGCAACGCCCTGGGCACGGAATTGGTCGAGATGCTCGAAGAAAAGTTCCTCCAACTAGGCGGAGATGCCGATATCGGCGCAGTCGTCCTGACGGGCGCCGCGCCAAGCTTCTGCGCGGGAAGCGACCTCAAGGAACTCGGCGGCATGGACGTCAGCGGGATGGTTCGCCACGAGGCACATACCGCACGCATGGCTCGTGCCATCGGGCTTCTCGATCTTCCAGTCATCGCCGCCGTCGAGGGGCACGCCCTGGGTGGAGGGTTTATCCTGGCGATGTCATGCGATCTTGTCGTCACGGCCGAGACCGCAAAGTGGAGCCTGCCAGAGGTTCCCAACGGCTGGCTGCCGCCTTGGGGACTGAAGGCGCTTGCAAGCCGCGTCGGAATGACGACTGCTCGACGGCTCGTCTGGGGTTATGAGGTTCTGGACGGCGCCACAGCATGCAATTTGGGCGTTGCTGACTACTTGGCCCCGCCGGATGGGGCCCTTGAAAAAGCGCGGGAGATTGCCGCCCGCCTGGCTGCCTTGCCGCGTGTGGCGGTAAAATCCACCAAGCGCTATTTTCAGGCGGAAGTACTGGGTGCGGCAGAAGTATGGGACGCGCAGGCCGGCGAGATATTTGCGGAAAACTGTGCCCATGAGGCGGCCGCGGCTACGCTGAAAAAATTTGCCGTCAAGAAATAGGCGGCACCGCACGGCAGACAGACACAGGGAGAATAGTCAATGAGCATCCGTCGCCCCAGCATCGACCGGCTTCACAAACTTGCAAGCGCCAACCATTTCTTCATCGGTTCGGAAGAGGAGGGTTCATATACGGCGCTGTTCGACCATATTCTGGAGCAGTACGACGCTCTAGAAGCGAGCCCAGTTTCCCAAAGTGTCCCGCCGGCGCGAGATCCAGGCCATCGACCCGCGCCGCATGAGAATTTTTGCAATTCCTTTGTCCGCAAGCTGTCCATACGCGACGCGAGCGAGGGCCCGCTTCACGGCAAGCGGATCGGCATCAAGGACAACATCAGCATTGCTGGCGTACCGATGACGTGCGGTTCGGATGTTGTCGAGTTCACCCCGCAGCAGGATGCAACGATCGTGTCACGCCTGCTTTCCGCAGGGGCCGAAATCGTTGCCGTCGTGAATATGGACAATCTTGCCTTCTCCGGCGCGGGTGATACCAGCGCATACGGACCCACACGCAATCCACACGACGAGACCCGGCTCGCAGGTGGCTCATCAGGTGGCTCGGCGGCAGCCTTGCTCTCTGGCGAGGTCGACATCACCATCGGTGGAGACCAAGCGGGATCGATCAGGATTCCCGCGTCCTGGTGCGGTGTGGTCGGATTGAAGCCAACATACGGGCTTGTGCCGTATACCGGCATTCTCGGATACGATCTAACCTTCGACCACACCGGTCCAATGGCCCGAACGACGCGAGAGGTGGCTGCGACGCTTGCCGCAATCGCGGGCAAGGACTTGCGTGATCCGCGACAGCGGGAGGTTACAGTTGTCGACTATGTTGGCGCGCTCGACCGGAAGAACCTAAGCGGCATCAGGATAGGCATCCTACGCGAAGGTTTTGGCACGGCCGGCTCCGAGCCAGACGTTGACGCAACCGTGCTAGGCGCAGCAAAAGCGCTTGAAACGCTTGGAGCGACGATCATCGAGGTTTCCTATCCCGGCCACGCGAAGGCTGGGCCGATTGTTTGGGGTGTGTTCGCCGAAGGCGTGACGGCGACCTTCCAGGGCAATGGTCATGGGCACCATTGGGATGGTGCCTACAATCCGGAACTCTCCCAGGCTTTCGGCACCGGCATGCAGGAAAGGGGTGATAGAATGCCCTTACAAGCGAAATTCAATCTGATGCTTGGAACTTATCTGCGTGAAGACTATCAGGGGCGCTTCTACGCCAAGGCACAGAATATGCGAGCCGCGCTGCGGGCAGGTTACGATATGTTGTTCGAACAAGTCGATATTTTGCTGATGCCGACAACGCCAATGAAGGCGCACGTTTACAATCCGGACCAGTCTCCGGAAGAAATTGTGCTCGCGGGATGGAACATGGTGGCCAACACCGCACCCTTCAACATGACAGGGCATCCTGCGCTGAGCGTCCCCTGCGGGACATCCGCTGGACTACCTGTGGGCATGATGCTCGTCGGCAGGAAATTCGAAGACGAAAAGCTGCTTGCTGTCGCCGATGTGTTTGAGAGGGCCTCAGCTTAGGCCGCCCGCAGTCTTAGCGCATTCCCCGACCAAGTCCAGGCCCCATCCGGCGGCCCGGGCTTGGTTCAAAATGCTTTAAATGCGCCGCTCGATTGCACTTCTGGTTAGGCTTTCGAGATAGTCCATGAGTTGGACAACTTGTTCGGCAGCGTCTGCGGGCGCGTTGTGGGCAATGGACGTGACAACTTTGGCATGAAGCTTGGCAGCGGCCTTCATCTGCTCCTCCCCAATATAAGCATACCAGAAACGCCGAGAGAGGCCGTGGACGGCCCTGATCGTTTTCTCGAAGGTCTCGTTGTGGGTCGCCGCTGCCACCATCTCGTGAATGGCTTTGTTCGCTTCGTAGAACTTAGTGCGGTCGCCAGTGCCAGCCGCGGCGTCTATCTCGTCTGCCAATTCGATCAGCCTGCGCCTCTCTGCACCAGTTGCACGCACCGAGGCAAGGCGGGCGCCGAGGTCTTCCAACGAACGTCGTACCTCCAAAAGCTCCAATTGTTTCAAGACGTCGACCGGGGTGACCAGCGCTCCCCGGCGAGGATGAACATCAATATATCCCTCAAGCTTCAGCCGCTGCAAAGCTTCCCGAACGGGAGTCCGACCGCAACCAAGTTCCTGGCCGAGTTGCGCTTCTGAAATCATTGAGCCGGGCGAGAGGTCCTGCATCACGATCATTTCTTCGATGCGACGATACGCTTTCTCCGCCATCGATTCCTGGTCGATCTTTGCTTTCAACTTCATCTCCATTTTCGCACCGTCGCTCCGCCGATGACCAGTTGCCACCGCTCTGCTTTGCTTATCAGTTGTATATCAGTGGCGTCCAGTGACCGTCCGTATTTTTAGTCACTAGCTTGCGGGAGGACGCGGAAAAACATGAATGTCGTCTCGAAGCCGTGAGATCAGCGGCGAAGATCAAAAAAGCCCTTGCGCCGAAAAAAGCATCTGACATACTAGTGGTCGCCCAGTGAGGCACTCAGCGAGGACGGCTGCACGGAAAGGTCACTCGACGGCCATGCGGTATGTCCATTACGCCGAGAAAAAGCTCAGCAGAAATCAACAAACAAACGGAGCGGGAACTATGAACATTCGAACGATATGTACAGCTGCAACAATGTCGGCAGCGCTCGTATTCGTCAGTCCGGCCATGGCAGAGGAAGCCAAGACGGTACGCATCAATCAGGCCTTCCAGTCGTTGCTCTACCTCAGCCTCTACGTGGCACATGACGCCGGGTTCTTCGAAGAGGAGGGCGTCGATGTCAAGGTGACAACGGGGGGCGGCGGCTCGCAGGCCTGGTCGGCCGTCCTGGGCGGCAGCGCCGACTACTCAATTCAAGACCCGGTTTTTCCGACTATAAGCCGGGAACAAGGTGGACCTGGTGTCGTCGTCGGCACCATCTGCAACGCTGAGACCATCTACGCGCTTGCCAAGAACTCGGACATCAAGCTGACCGCTAATTTCTCGGACCTTCTATCTCAGGGCTACAAGATTTCGACACAGCCACAGCCGGACTCCGGCTGGGCTCGTCTAACAGATCTGGCGCAGCGCCTTGGCATCAAGCCATCGGATAACACATATACGAACGTGCAGGTGCCGATCGGCAGCGAAATGGCGTCGGTTTTTGCCGACCAGACGGATATCGGGCTATCATACCCGCCAGTGGTAGAGCAGGCCGAGGACCAAGGCTTGCACGTCGCGTTCTCTTTTGCGGCGTCTTCCAGACCATATCTGTTTTCGAGCCTGAACACGACACAGGCGTTCATCGAGAAAAATCTGCAGACGCACCAAAAGGTAATGAACGCCTTTGAGAAGGCGAGCCAGTATATTTATCGTCATCCCGACGAGGCCGTTAAAATCGCCATCCGCGAGTTTCCCGACCTCGACGAAAAAATCGTCCGTAAAGCAGTCGAACGGATGATCTCCGAGCTGGCTTATCCTGAACATGCTTTTGCAGAATATAACGCCTTCACGGCCAATCAGAAGATGCATGTCTTCGTCGGTACGATCAAAAAGGCAGCAACGGTGGAAGATGGCCTCGATAATACGGCTGCTTTATCTGCCTATCGCACGCTGGGGCGGATCGAATGGTCCGAACCCCGTCCGATCGCCAAAACTGTAACCCAGTAACAGCGGTGATCCGGCATGTGGAAAAGCACCTACATGCCTTTTCGGAGGGGAATATCATGAGTGCACAAAACAAATCCGAGGTTCCCGGCTCAACCGAACCTCGTGCCCGCGTAGAGGTCAAATCCGTTTCAAAATCATTTGCAACGAAGGAAGGCACGGTTCAAGCATTGCGCCATATCGACCTCGTCGCGCGCGACCAGGAATTCACCTGCATCGTCGGTCCAAGCGGGTGTGGAAAGAGCACACTTTTCAACATTATCGCCGGCTTGCTCGATCCGACCTCAGGCGAAGTTCTAGTTGATGGCACGCCTGTCCAAGCAGGCATTGCCGGTCGCATGGGATACATGCAGCAGAAGGACCTGCTCATTCCATGGCGTACGATCTTGCAAAACGTCACTATCGGGCTGGAGATCCAGCGACAACCTTCTATCGAAGCCCGGGAGAAGGCCATCGCCCATCTGAAACTCTTCGGGCTGGAAAAATATCGCGACAGCTATCCAGCAGCCTTATCTGGCGGCATGCGCCAGCGGGTCGCGCTTATGCGGACGCTGGTGATGGGGCAGGACATTATCCTCATGGACGAGCCCTTTCAGTCGCTGGATTATCCGACGCGTGTCGCGCTTGAGGCCGATCTGCTCGATATGGTTCGCGAACTGAAGCGCACGGTTCTATTTATCACCCACGATATCGAAGAAGCCGTGTCCATTGCTGACAAGGTCTACATTCTGAGCAAGGGTCCCGGCACCGTGCGAGATCTTCGAACCATTCGCCTCAACATGAAGCGTGAATCCCCCATCGACGCCCGCAAGAACCCAGAATTCCATGTGCATTACGCTGCCATCTGGAATCAACTCGAAGTCGTCACAGATCTGAGGAAGGAGCGCGCGCAATGACGGACGCTGTTCGAAATCAATTCCCCCTCAAGGCCACTGATGAACGAAATGCGGCCCGTGAGATTGAGCGCCGCGAGCGGCGTGAAAATGTCCTTGTCCGTGTTGTTCAGTTGTTGATCGCGGTCTTGCTTTTCGGTGCCTGGGAATGGGGGGCGAGAGCAGGCAGCATAAGCACATTTCTGTTTGGCTCGCCCTCACAGGTTCTAAAACTGGCGATGGCCCGGATAGAAAACGGCTCTCTCCTGTATGGAGCGTACGTAACCGGACTTGAGACTATCATCGGTTTTCTTCTCGGTAGCATGATCGGCACCGCTATCGGGCTTGGTCTCTGGTACTCACGTTTCGTTGCGCGGGTTATGGGCGTCTACATTCTCGCTCTCGGCTCGGTTCCGGTGCTTGCCCTTGGCCCGCTGATCATCATCTGGTTTGGAGTTGGAATCGAATCTAAGATCATCCTGGCGACCGTCTCCTGCGTCATCGTCGCGCTTCTTCAGGCCTATGAAGGAGCTCAGCAGGTCGACAAGGATCTCATCAAACTTTTGAGGTCCTTCGGCGCAACCAAGATCCAGATCTTTACCAAGGTTGTCATCCCGTCATCTTATGGGTGGGTCGTCGCTGCCGCCAAGCTGAATGTAGGCTTCGCCCTCATCGGTGCTGTGATCGGGGAATACATTTCCTCTGAGGCGGGCCTCGGCAACATCATCCTCATTGCGGGCGCGAACTACAACATTCCGCTTGTTCTCTTAGGCATCTTCAGCCTGATGATTCTTGCCTTCGTCCTGAGCATTGCCGTGGGTGTCTTGGAGCGCTTCCTGCTGAAGTGGAAGAGCGCCGGCAGCCGCTGAAAATCAACGGCCAGCCACCCTTCTGGCGGCTGGCCGAGACATAACCAGTTGATGGGGAGCACGATGCTGAAACAACCGACCGATCAAGATCTTCACCGCATTGCGGAAGCAAATCATTTCGTTCTGAACGATGCAGAAATTGGAGCCTTCCAGCAGTCGATAGCAAAATCGCTGGCATCTTACACAACGATAGAAAATCTTTCGGACTCTAGCGTCCGAACGCTTGATCGGGACCGTGGGCATGCGCCCCTTCCAGGAAAAAACGCATATGGCGCATGGGCATGGCAAACATCGATCCGGACCGGGGAAGGTGGGGCGTTGCATGGCAAACGGATTGCGATCAAGGACAATATCTCGGTTGCAGGCGTTCCGCTTCTGAACGGATCCGAGATAATGGAAGGCTATGTCTCCGAAGCGGATGCCACCGTCGTCTCCCGTATACTGGCAGCGGGTGCCGAGATCGCAGGCAAGGCAGTCTCCGAAAATCTCTGCTTCTCCGGTGGCTCACATACCTCGTATCCCGGACCGGTACTCAATCCGTTGGACACAAAGCGGATGTCCGGCGGTTCATCGAGCGGAAACGGCGCACTTCTCGCTGCGAATGAATGTGATATCGCGATAGGAGGGGATCAGGGCGGTTCCGTTCGCATCCCAGCATCGTGGTGCGGCGTCGTCGGACTGAAGCCGAGCTGGGGGCTGGTTCCCTATACCGGCGCATTTCCCATCGAGCCCAGTCTCGATCACCTCGGACCTATGGCGCGAACAGTTGACGACATCGCTCTGGTGCTTGACGTGATCGCCGGGCGGGATGGTCTGGATGCTCGTCAGATCGAGGTACCCAATGCACTTCCCTCATACAGCACCGCGCTCGAAGCCGATATCGCAGGCTTGCGTGTCGGCATTCTCAAGGAGGGTTTCGGATGGGAAGGGCTCTCGGATCCCGATGTCGACGACGCCGTTCGGCAGGCCACCGAGGCCTTCGGAAAGTTGGGAATGACGGTGAAACAGGTTTCCGTCCCGATGCACCTTCACGGTCTCGATATCTGGACGGGAATAGCCACCGAGGGTGCTTGGAGTGTCATGGTTCGCGACAACGTCATTGCTTACGGCTCACAAGCCCACCAGGATATCGGCCTTATCGATTTCTATCGAAAAGCTAAGCTTGAGAAAGCTCAGCTCTTTTCGCCTACCGTCAAGGGCGTCATTCTACTCGGGCACTATCTCGCCGAGCAGACCGGCGGTGTGTTCTATGCGAAGGCGCAAAATCTTCGGCGAAAGCTCCGTGCAGCCTACGACCAAGCGCTCAGCGAAGTCGATATTCTCGTCATGCCGACGACACCCACCACCGCACCACGTCACGAGCCGGAGGCTTCGCTTGGACGGACCATGGAGATTGCGCTCAACATGATGCCTAACACTGCGACCTTCGACGCGACAGGCCATCCTGCCCTGTCCATTCCTTGCGCAACGGTTGGAGGCATGCCTGTCGGCATGATGATTGTCGGTCGGCATTTTGAAGAGC
This sequence comes from Hyphomicrobiales bacterium, assembly GCA_900468805.1. Classification (GTDB taxonomy): domain Bacteria; phylum Pseudomonadota; class Alphaproteobacteria; order Rhizobiales; family Rhizobiaceae; genus Rhizobium. The sequence goes on from UEIF01000005.1 coordinate 75,410, forward strand.
ATACAATTTTAGCCGTCGCAAAGGCCTTCGAGACGCAAGGCATTTCTCAATCGGATTGAACAGTCTGACGAGGTCTAAGATCCTCCCGTCCTGCCAAGAAACTACCGTTTAATCGCGTCACCGTTTTACTTCGTCGGCTCGCCGCACTCAGCATGCGAAGCGGCGGAAATTTGCTTGCTACGGTGTGCCTACGTTTGGAGTTTAACTTGCCCATATCGAAGATCCTTGTCGCCAACCGTTCCGAAATCGCCATCCGCGTATTCCGCGCGGCTAACGAGCTCGGGATAAAAACGGTCGCGATATGGGCTGAAGAAGACAAGCTGGCGCTGCATCGCTTCAAGGCCGACGAGAGCTATCAAGTCGGCCGCGGTCCGCATCTCGCCCGCGACCTTGGGCCGATCGAAAGCTATCTTTCGATCGACGAGGTGATCCGTGTCGCCAAGCTTTCAGGCGCCGACGCGATCCATCCGGGATACGGCCTGCTTTCGGAGAGCCCGGAATTCGTCGATGCCTGCGATGCTGCAGGCATCACCTTCATCGGCCCGAGGGCCGATACGATGCGTCAGCTCGGCAACAAGGTGGCGGCGCGCAACCTTGCCATTTCCGTCGGCGTTCCAGTCGTTCCGGCCACGGAGCCACTGCCCGACGACATCAAAGAAGTCGCGAAGATGGCCGCCGCAATCGGCTATCCGGTCATGCTGAAAGCCTCCTGGGGCGGCGGCGGACGCGGTATGCGTGCCATCCGCGCCGAAGCTGATCTTGCCCGCGAGGTGACTGAGGCCAAGCGCGAGGCAATGGCCGCCTTCGGCAAGGACGAGGTCTATCTCGAAAAGCTTGTGGAACGCGCCCGCCACGTCGAAAGCCAGATCCTCGGCGATACGCACGGCAATGT
>UEIF01000006.1 GCA_900468805.1 Hyphomicrobiales bacterium
CTCGGCTGGGATCCTGCCATGGTCAACGTCAACGGCGGCGCGATCGCCATCGGTCATCCGATCGGTGCGTCGGGCGCGCGCGTCCTCAACACGCTGCTTTTCGAGATGAAGCGCCGCGGCGCCAGGAAAGGTCTTGCCACATTATGCATTGGCGGCGGCATGGGTGTCGCCATGTGCTTCGAGGCGTTTTGAGCAGGAATAACCATCGAGCTGCACAAACTCTTTATCGTGGTCGCCAGAACCTGATGAGATCGGCAGGCATGTTTTGAGCTGCTATTTACGCAAGCCGCGCCTTCTTCGTTGAGGAAGCGAAGGGTAGATTAAGCGCGACGCGCCTGATATTCCGCGTCACTACCCAAATATCAGGTCGTTTGCGGTCAAGGACATCCAACCGTCGCTCTTGAACGCATATGAGCCGTCGACTTGCGATTACGACCAATTCGCTTTTCGGTGACAGTCGAAGCCTTGCTTCAGCGTGCGAATGCCTCAAACGGATTGACTTCGGTGAGTTGCCGGATCGCATCCTGGCTTGCGCCCGCGACTTTGAGCGATGGCAGAAGGCTCTCGACAAGATGCGTGTAAGGTCTCGGGGTTCCACCACCGGGTTGCGCCGGATCATACCAGCCGAGATCGTGGCTTATGAGCAACTTCTCGCCAAGGCCGTTTTCAAGGGCGCGCATTATCATTGCGACCAGATCCTCGTCGGGCGCCCTCCCGACATGGTCGTATTCGATCCACGCACCGCGCTCCACCAATGCCCGGTGAAGCCCGAAGTCCCTTTCCTCCTGGGTATGGATCGATATAAAGCGCTCTGGTGAGCAGCCCTCCGACTGAAGAATGTCCAACTGCTCCATCACAACCCTTCCTCGGATCGTGTGGGAGCCGATCACGGCATTGGTCTGCACGGATGCTCTTGCTGCCGCGCGGAGAATGCGGGCTTCGAGAGGCGAGATCCCGTCGTCGCCAGCGCTGAGCTTGATCCATCCCGCCAAGACGCCAGTGTTCTCGATTCCTTCGGTAAGCTCGCTGACCATCCATTGTTCAAGATCGTCCTCATTAGCCTCTGCTACCCAGGCGGGTATCCACGGTTCGCGGTAGTTGCCGGTCGGGACGACGATCGGAAAATCGGCTGCCTTCGACACGGCGAGATCGATGTCCGCACGTCTTCCTACGCCCCCCGTCGTACACTCTACGAGCAGTGTTATGCCTTGCCGTTTGATCGCCTCAATCTGCGGGACCATCAGTGCCAGAACTGCGTCTATCTCCGCCTCTGCATAGCCTGGTTGGTCGGGCGTTCTAAGATCGACGAACACATGCTCGTGCGGGAGAATCATCCCGACTTCGTCGCGGCGCCTTGGCCCCAGGGTGGTGTAAATCTGCGTCATCATTTGAGGCTTCCGTCGAATTTGGCACAACTGTGACTGTACAGGACGTATAATGAAGTGGCGATCGCCAAACTGATCCCCAAGAGCGTATAAAGAAGCGTATCGCAGCTTTCAGCTAAGATGGGGTAATCGGCTTCGTGTCCCTTCCTAAAAGCTTCGAAATGCGTGGGCTGCTGAGCAACTTCGGGCTTAAGGTCGGCGTGGTGTCGGCAGGGACATTCGAAGGAGAAGGTACGCGAGCTCGTTGAGGCGGAGGCCGATCTGTTGGAGATCGTAAAGGCTGGTTCGCTTCGAGCCAAGTCCACCGGCCGGCTAGACTTCCCGCATCCGCACGATCCTGCCAAGACGACATTTCTACATCCTGGGTGTCGACGGATACCCAACGTGCAATTGCGCCAATCGGATCGATCATAAAAATCCAACAAATGCAGGAATCTGAAAGCCGTCAAATTCTCACTCAGATGGATCGATCCGCCACCAATTTCGAATCCAGAGACCAAGAAGTTCTCACCGAACAAGAAATTTGCCTTGTATTCCAAATGGATAGATAGTTTTTTCCGCTTCCTTGCCAAACGCGATTGACAGAAAAACGACGATTATGTTCGGCTGAAAGCAGCGGAAGTGATTTAATATCACAAATGCTGATTGCCGGGAGAGCAATCTGTCTTTAATCATTTGGGAGGTTCCAATGAATACTCGTCGTGCACTTATTGCCAGTTTTTCCGCAGCCGTGTCCGCACTGGCGCTCCTTTCGATGAGCGGCGCAACGGCGCAGGCCAAGGACCTGAAGATCGGCTTCAGTCAGGTCACGCTGCAGTCGCCATTCTACGTCCAACTGAAGACTGGCGCTGAAGCCGCCGCCAAGGCTTCTGGCGACACGCTCGTCTTTCTCGACGCCAATGGCGACGTCACCAAGCAAAACAACGACATCCAGGACCTGATCACACAGGGCGTCGACGCAATGATCATCAATCCGGTCAACCCGGATGCCGTCGGCCCTTCGCTTGATGCGGCCGCAGCGGCCGGTATACCGGTCATCACGGTCGATCGCCCCGTCAATGGCGGCAAGGTGGCCGCCCACGTTGGCCGGGACAACAAGGCGATGGGTAAGCTGGTCGGCGAAGCCGTCGTTGCGAAACTGAAGGCAGCAGGCGTGACCGGCGCGAAGATCATCGAGATCCAAGGCGACGCCGGCGGCGCCGTCATGATGGACCGTCGCGACGGCTTCCACGATGCGATCAAGGCGAGCGACGCCAAGATCGTCGAAGGCCCCTATGCCGAATATATCCGCGCAAACGCCGTTACTGCTATGCAAGATCTGTTGCAGGCAAACTCGGACGTCAAGGTGGTTTACGCCCACAACGACGACATGGCGCTCGGTGCACTACAGGTGCTCAAGGAGAATAATCGTAACGACGTCTTCGTTGCGGGCGTCGACGGGTTGTCGGAAGCGCTGAATGCCATGGGGCCGAACGGGCAGTTCATTGCGACGGCCTTGAACGATCCTCAGTATCTCGGCGACGTCACCATTCAGGTGGCTCGAGAGGCTGCCGCAAAGAAGCCGGTTCCGAAGTTTGTCGATGCAGGTTCGGTCTTGGTGACTGCAGATACCGTCTCAAAGGTCCCCCACGCTGGCCTTTTCGCGGAATACCGGCCGACGGTGCTCAACAAGTAACGACCTCCCAAGTGGCCCGGAGGGATGAATACCTCCGGGCCACCGAACCGCCGATCCCGATCGATCGGCTGATTGCCTATCCGCATTCGAAGGATCTATTTCATGCGTGCAGCCGTACTTTACACACCAGGCGACATCAGGCTGGAGGACGTCAGAAAACCCGTCCCGAATGCAGACGAGGTTTTACTGAAGGTCGCGGCCGTCGGTGTGTGCGGTTCCGATCTGCCGCGTATGCTGAGTAAGGGTGCCCACAAGATGCCGATCATCTGCGGGCATGAGTTTTCGGGGCGTATCGAAGCTATCGGCACGGACGTCAGCGGTTTCGTTGAAGGCGATCTTGTCACGGTGCCGCCGATGTTGCCCTGCGGCAAATGTGACCAGTGCGCCACCGGCAATTTCTCGCGCTGCCGGGACTATGACTATTTTGGTTCGCGCCGCGACGGCGCTTATGCCGAATATGTCTGCGCTCCAGTCGCCAATCTGCTGAAGGTTCCCGATGGTTGCGATCCACGCGCTGCCGCAATGGTCGACCCCGCCTCGATCGCCCTTCATGCGATTTGGAAAGCCGGTGGCGTCAAGATGGGCGATCGCGGCGCAGTCATCGGCTGCGGCCCGATCGGTCTTTTCGCCATCCAGTGGATGCTGCTGATGGGCGCCACCGAAGTCGTCGCCATCGACGTTTCGGAAGAAAAGCTCGCAATGGCGCGGGAAGCCGGCGCCACACACACACTTCTATCGACAGACGAAGTCCCCAAAGGGCTGCTTGCCAACCTCATCGTAGAGGCCGCCGGTCATCCGAGCTCCATTAATACAGCCGTTAAGCTCGCAGCCCCCGCTGGCCACGTCGTCTTTATCGGCATTCCCGTCGGTGAAGTGCCGCTCGCAAATGCGTCCTTCCAGCATTTCCTGCGCCAGGAAGTGTCGCTGCACGGCTCCTGGAACTCTTTTGGTGCCCCTTATCCCGGTCCACAGTGGACCGTGACACTGGAGAAGCTTGCGAGTGGCGCGCTGAAATGGGAATTCATGATCACGCACGAACAGGGGCTGGAGGAGCTGCCTGCGATTTTCGAGCGCATCAGGACGGATCGTAGCTTCTTCTTCTCGAAGATCATGTTCCGTCCCTGATCGGTCGTTCCGGCCAACGGCCGGGACTGCCTGGAGGAGCAGGTGGGAGGATAGTTCGCATGGCTCATATACTGAGCTTCGATTTTGGCACAGGCGGCGTTCGGGCCGGTGTCTACGATACCGAACAGCGCCGAATGCTCGGTCAGTCGGACGCGGCATATGCCACGCATTACCCGCGTGCGGGATGGGCAGAGCAATCGCCGGAGGACTGGCGTACTGCCCTGCGCGCCGCCGGCCGTGACGTGCTGCGAAAGACGGAACGCACGACCCTCGATGCTGTCTGTTGCGCCACGACAGCCTCCACCGTCGCGGTCTGCAAGCGCGATGGGACGCCACTGTCGCCCGCCCTGCTGTGGATGGATTGCCGCGCCCAGGCCGAAAGTGACCGGACTACGACCCTGGAACATCCTGTCATGCGCTTCTGTGGCGGCTCGGATGCTGTCGAGTGGCTCGTGCCAAAATCGATGTGGCTGAAGCGGAATCAGCCGGATGTCTGGGCGAAGGCCGAAATCGTTTGCGAAGCGCTTGATTACGTGAATTTCGACCTGACCGGCGAATGGGTCGGCTCGCGCATGAACGCGGCGTGCAAGTGGAATTACGACAGCGAGAGCCATCGCTTCGTGCCGGAGATATACGAGGCGCTCGGCATTCCGGATCTCATCGACCGGTTGCCGCAGCGCATCGTCCCGGTCGGCGGTATCATCGGCCGTATGCGCCCCGACATGGCGGCCGATCTGGAACTTGAGAATTGCCCCGTCGTCGCCCAGGGTGGCATCGACGCCCATATCGGCATTCTCGGTGCCGACACGGTGGAGCCCGGCGGTATGTTGTTCATCGGCGGCACCTCGATCGTCCAATTGGTGCAACTGGCCGAGAAGGGTGACGTCTCCGGTTTCTGGGGTCCCTATCCCAATGCATTGACCGACGACCGCTGGCTCGTCGAATGCGGCCAGGTTGCCGCGGGTTCCATGCTGAATTGGCTCGCTGGCGAGATGTTCGGCCTTGACGGTGACGGCCATGCGGCACTGATCTCCAAAGTCGCCGCCAAACCTGATCACTCCCATGGCCTGTTGGCACTGGACTACATGATGGGCAACCGGACACCCTACCGCGATGGTGCCCTTCGGGGCGCTTTGATGGGACTGACGCTTGGCCATACCCGGGCAGATATCTATGCGGCGGCCGTTGATTCCATCGCGCTCGGGTCGGCCAATATCATTTCCGTCCTGAAATCGCATGGTGTCGTCATCGACCGCGTGATGATGGCGGGCGGCATCGTTAAGAATGCCGCCTGGCTGCAGGCAACCGTCGATGCCATGGGCCTGCCGGTGCAGGTGGTGCGGGAGGACAATCTTTCGCTCGTCGGCACCGCTGTCGCGGCCGCCTCGGCGATCGGCGTCTTTCCTGATCTGAAGACGGCGGCGAAGGCCTGCGTCGTGCCGGGCATCGAGTTGCTTCCCGACCCGCGCCGCGCCGACTGGTTCGCCGACACCCTCGCGCTCTACCGGGAAGCGACCGCGCAACTGCGACCAGTCTTGCATCAACTCGCCCAGCGGCAGATGGGATCGCTTTCATGAGCGAGAGAAATCCCTATTCTGCGCGCCTGCCGATCAACGAGCAGCGTGACCACCTGATGGTTCAGGTCGCCAAGCTCTATTACGACCTCGACCGCACACAGTCGGAGATCGCAAATGAACTTGGCCTGACCCGTTGGCAGGTTGGTAAGCTGCTGACGGAATCGAAGGAGGCGGGCATTGTCCGCATCGAGATTACCCCGCGGGCGGGGCGCAGAACGTCGCTGGAAGTCGAGTTGCACCGGCAGTTTGGCGTGCGCGAGGCGATCGTCGTGCCAACGGGGGAGATCGACGACCAGACGCTCATCATCGATAGCGTCGCCCAGGCCGCCGCCACACACCTCGCCAGTCTCAGCCCAAAACCTACACTGATGGGCGTGAGCTGGGGGCGCACCATGGCGGCCGTTGCCCGCGCCCTGCCGAAGGATTGGTGCCCCGGCCTGCATGTCGTGCTCGTTAATGGCTCGACTGCGCTCACCACCACCACCAGCCGCAATTCTGCCGTTGCCGAAGAAATCGCGCAGTCGGCAGGCGGCCGCGCCACCCTGCTGCCCGTACCGGCGATCCTCGGCTCGCGCACCACCCGCGATGCGCTCGAAAGAGATCCGATTATCGAGCGCGTGCTACAGCTTGCGGAAGAAGCTCCGATCGTCTGTTTCGGTCTTGGCGGCCTCAGCCATCAGTCCGTGCTGCTTGCTTCGGGTTATCTTGATGACGGAGACATTGCCGGCCTGCGTGCACTCAACTCCGTCGGCGACATCATGGGACGCTTCGTCGATCGGAAGGGGAAGATCGCCGATCGCAATCTCGACGACCGCACCATCGGCCTCAGGCTCGAAGCGCTTGCCAACAAGGCTCGCGTCATCGGCGTCGCCGCCGGCGAGGACAAGCATCTGATTGCGGCAGCTTGTCTTAGGGCCGGCTACGTGACGGACCTGGTCACCGACGAGGGAACCGCGTTGCGCATATTGGAGGAGATACCCTAATGGAGGACGTGCTTCATATCGAAGGCTTGTCCAAGCGATTTCCGCCACAGATCGTGGCGCTTGCAGAGGCCAATCTGACGGTCCGCAAGGGAGAGGTGCACTGCCTGCTCGGCGCCAACGGCGCCGGCAAATCGACATTCCTCAAGTTGATCGCCGGCGCCCTGTCGCCCTCGGGCGGCGAGATAAAGGTTAATGGCAAAAAGGTCACCTTCCGGACGCCCTCGGAAGCGGCAGCATCGGGCATTTCGATGATCTACCAGGAACTCGATCTCGTACCGCAGCTGACCGTTGCCGAGAACCTCTTCCTCGGCCATCCGCCGGCACGCTACGGCTTCCTCAGGAAAGGCAACCGCCGCCAGCGCGCCGGGGAGGCGCTTGCCCGCGTCGGCGCGAGCTTCTCGCCGGATGACCGCGTCGGCAGCCTGTCGATCGCCAACCAGCAGCTGACGGCGATTGCCCGATCGCTCACGCGCGATGCCAAGGTCATTATCATGGACGAGCCCTCCGCCGCGCTGAACGAGAACGAACTGAAGGCCGTCTTCCGCGTTATCCGCGAACTTACCGCCCAGGGCGTCGCCATTCTGTATGTCAGCCATCGACTCGGCGAGCTGCGTGAGATCGGCGACCGCGTCACCGTGTTGCGCGGCGGACAGACAATCGAGACTTTCGATGTAGCGGGCACGCCCGACAGCGCGCTAGTCGAAGCCATTCTCGGCCGCAACCGCGCTCTGGTGGAACGGCAGGACCGGCCGCCCGTCACAGGCGAGGTGGTGCTGAAGGTCGATCGGCTGACAGGCGCACAGGGTCTCAATATCAGCAATTTCGAGCTGCGCCGCGGCGAGATCGCAGGTTTGACAGGTCTCAACGGGTCCGGCCGGACCTCGTTTCTGAAGGCATTGTTCGGTGCCGACAGCAGCAACGCCCAGATGTCCCTCCACGGCAAGCCCTTCCGGCCACGGTCCCCGCGCGATGCCATTCGCGCCGGGCTCGGGCTCGTGCCGGAAAACCGCAAGACCGAGGGGCTGATCCTCGACGCACCGATCTACCGCAACGCCATGCTGCCGAGCATGCAGGGCAAGTTCCTTGCCCGCCACGGCCAGATGAAGTCACAGGCGATCCCCGTCCTCAAGCAGCTCTCGACCAAGTACGGTGCGCCGGAGCAGAAGATCATCCAGCTCTCGGGCGGAAACCAGCAGAAGGTCGTCCTCGCCAAATGGATCATCAAGGGCGCACAACTTCTCCTGCTCGACGAGCCGTCCCGCGGCCTCGACATCGGCGCCAAGGCCGATCTCTACCGACTGGTAGAACAGCTGGCCGCCAAGGGCGCGGCTGTCATCGTCGCTTCCTCCGAGCTGGAGGAGCTCTATGCGGCCTGCGACACCATCTGGGTCTTCCATGAAGGCCGCAACATCGCCCGGTTCGATCCGGCGAAGACCGATCAGGACACCATCCTGAAACACCAGATTCTGGGAGAAGACTACCATGACTGACACCGTGACGGGTACGTCGCCGATGCTGCGCTCCCCGCGCCGCATCGTCGATCTGGCGATCGAATACAATTTCATCGTGATCTTCCTGGTAGTCGTCGCGATCGCGGCGATCCTGTCGCCAAACTTCCTGACGCCGGTGAATATCTCCAACCTGTTCCAGCAGGCGACCGTCACCGGCGTTGTCGCCATCGGCATGACCTTCGTCATCCTGACGGGCAACATCGACCTCTCGGTCGGCTCGGTCACGGCGCTCTCCGGCATGCTGGTTGCCGTGCTCCTGGCGGCCGGAATGCCTGTTGTGCCGGCACTGTTCCTGACGATCCTTGTCGGCGCCTTGGCGGGCGCCGTCATCGGCCTGATCACGGCGATTGCCGAAGTACCGAGCTTCATCGTCTCGCTGGCCGGCCTCGTTTCCTTCCGCGGCGTCACCTACCTGCTGACGGACGGCGTGCCGGTCTCCGGCCTTCCCCCGGCCTTCGGATCGATTTCCTCGACGATGGTTTCCATCCTTCCCGGCACGTCCATCAGCACCATGGGTTTGATCTTCGTCGTCCTCTGCGTCGTCGCCGGCGGCATCCTGCGCCTAACCGTCTTCGGCGAATCTGTCTATGCTACGGGCGGGAACGCCGAGGCAGCGCGCCTTTCCGGCCTGCCTACGACCCGCATCCTGATACTCGTCTTCACCGTTTCGGGTATCATGAGCGCGCTTGCCGGCATCCTTCTCACCTCGCGTCTGCGGATTGGCCAGCCGACTGCTGCCCAGGGCCTCGAACTGGACGCCATTGCCGCCGTCGTTCTCGGCGGAACCTCACTCTTCGGCGGCCGCGGCGGCGTGCTCGGTACCTTCTTCGCCGTGATGCTGCTGCAGGTGCTGCGCAACATCTTCAACCTGCTCGGCCTTGGCTCCTTCTACCAGATGACCGTGACCGGCCTCATCATCGTCGCCGCCATTCTGCTGAACCGCTTCATCGACATTCGCCGCGGCCGGGGCTGATCCCGCGCGCCTGAGGAACTGGATAACACCAATGACAGAACATATTCCCCGTCCGCAGGGCACGCCGCTGACAACCGACTGGTTCGAAGGCAACGTGGTCAACCTCAGCGCCGCTGAGCGCCGCGCCGCCACGTTGCCCACCCGGCGCACAGTCAAGAAGGAATGGCAGGCAGCCTGGCTGCTGCGCGCCATAACCTGCATCGACCTGACCACGCTCGCCGGCGACGACACGGAAGGCCGCGTCATCAGGCTCTGCGCCAAGGCGAAAGCCCCCATCCGCGCCGACCTGTTGGAAGGCCTCGGGCTCGACAGCCTCACCGTCGGCGCCGTCTGCGTCTATCCGACGATGGTGCCGCATGCCGTCAAGGCGCTTGGCAACTCTGGCATCCCCGTCGCTTCGGTCGCCACCGGCTTTCCCGCCGGCCTCACCCCGCTGCCCATCCGCCTTGCCGAGATACGCTATGCCGTCGAGCAGGGCGCCCGCGAAATCGACATCGTCATCACCCGCGAGCATGTGCTGACGGCGAACTGGACGGCGCTCTACGACGAGATCAGGGCGATGCGCGAGGCTTGCGGTCCAGCACACATGAAGGCGATTCTGGCTACAGGCGATCTGCGCTCGCTCTCCAATGTTTACAAGGCCTCGATGGTCGCCATGCAGGCAGGTTCGGATTTCATCAAGACCTCGACCGGCAAGGAAGAGGTCAACGCCACCCTGCCGGTCTCGCTCACCATGGTGCGGGCGCTCCGCGACTACCGCGACCTCACGGGTCAGATCGTCGGCTTCAAACCGGCCGGTGGCCTGAAGACCGCCAAGGACGCCATGAACTGGCTGATCCTGATGAAGGAGGAACTCGGCACTCGTTTCACCATGCCTGATCTCTTCCGCATCGGCGCCTCCTCCATGCTCGGCGACATCGAACGCCAGCTCGAACATCATCTGACAGGCCGCTATTCGGCCGCCAATCGCCACGCGCTAGCATGAGGACGACCACCATGCCTTCCATCAAGGATATCATGCAAACCATGGATTACGGTCCCGCCCCCGAAAGCAATTCCGAGGTCAACGCTTGGCTGCGGACCCGCTCGGCCGGTCTCGGTCACTACATCAACGGCAAGTTCATGGCCGCCGAGGGCACGCTGATCGATGTCGTCAACCCTGCGACGGAAGAGGTCATAGGCCGCATCGCCAAGGGTACGGCGGACGATGTCGCAGCCGCGGTCAAGGCCGCTCGCGCCGCCTTCCCGAAGTGGTCGGCCCTTGCGGGCCATGAACGTGCGAAATATCTCTATGCTATTGCCCGGCACATCCAGAAGCGCGAGCGGTTCTTCTCAGTGCTCGAGACGATGGACAACGGCAAGACGATCCGCGAGACCCGCGACATCGACATTCCGCTCGTCGCCCGGCATTTCTACCACCATGCCGGCTGGGCCGAACTCTTGGCCGACGAATTTCCCAACCACACCGCCGTCGGGGTCTGCGGTCAGATCATCCCCTGGAACTTCCCGCTGCTGATGCTGGCGTGGAAGATCGCCCCGGCGCTGGCTGCCGGCAACACCGTCGTCATTAAACCGGCCGATCTTACGCCCCTGACAGCCTGCGCCTTTGCCGAGGTACTGGAAGAAATCGGTCTGCCGCCTGGCGTCGTCAACATCGTTCACGGGGACGGCGAGACGGGTGCCGCGATCGCCGGCCATCCCGATGTCGACAAGGTTGCCTTCACCGGCTCGACCGATGTCGGCCGCATCATCCGACGACAGATTGCCGGCTCGGGCAAGAAGCTCAGCCTCGAACTGGGCGGCAAGTCGCCCTTCATCGTGCTTGAAGATGCCGATCTGGATGCAGCCGTCGAAGGTGTCGTCGACGCCATATGGTTCAACCAGGGCGAAGTTTGCTGCGCCGGGTCCCGCATCCTCGTGCAGGAGGGCATTGCGCCGAAATTCTTCAACAAGCTGAAGAACCGCATGACCACGCTGCGCGTCGGCGATCCCCTCGACAAAACGATGGATATCGGCGCCGTCGTCTCGGCCAAGCAGCTCGCCCGCATCAAGGGCCTTCTGGCAACGGGCGAGAAAGAAGGGGCGACGCTCAATCTCGCTCCCATCCCCCTGCCCGCCAAGGGATTTTTCTGCGTCCCCGGCTTCTTCACCGGCACCGCGCCAGCTCACTTGGTCTCGCAGGTCGAGATCTTCGGCCCGGTCGCCACCAGCGGCACCTTCCGCACCCTCGATGAAGCCGTGACGCTGGCCAACGACACGCGCTACGGCCTGGCTGCCTCCGTCTGGTCCGAGAACATCAATCGCGCCATCGAACTGGCCGCCAGGGTCAAGGCCGGCGTGGTCTGGATCAACGCCACCAACATGTTCGATGCCGCAGCCCCCTTCGGCGGCTACCGCGAGAGCGGCTTTGGCCGCGAAGGCGGACGCGCCGGCATGGGCGAATATCTGACGCTTGCGGCGGACGAACAGGCGAAGGCGCGTCCCGAGCCATCGCTCAAGCCGCTGGTTACGCCAGCAGCAGGCAAGGCGGATCCCAATATCGACGTCACCTCCAAGCTCTATGTCGGCGGCAAACAGGTTCGCGCGGATGGCGGCCAGAGCTATACCGTCACGGGCAAGGGCGGCCAGGTCCTTGGCCAGGCGGCGCTCGCCAACCGCAAGGACATCAGGAATGCCGTCGAAGCTGCCAACAAGGCGACATCCTGGAGCGGTGTGACGGCGCACAACAGGGCGCAGGTGCTGTATTTCCTGGCCGAGAACCTCAACCAGCGCAGCGCCGAGTTCGTGGCGGCGCTGGCCTCGACTGGCGCCAGCCCGAAGGCCGCGGACGAGGTCGAGCAGACCATCCGCCGCGCCTTCTGGTATGCCGCGCAGGCCGACAAGTTCGACGGCGCGGTGACTGCCACCAAGTCTCGGCACGTGACGATGACGGTGAACGAGCCGTATGGCACGGTCGGTATCGTCGCCCCCGATGAGGCACCCCTTCTATCGCTGCTGTCGCTGATCCTACCGGCCATCGCGCTCGGAAACCGCGTGGTCGCCATCGCCTCGCAGAGCCATCCCCTGATCGCCGCCCGTTTTTATCAGGTCATCGAGACCTCGGACGTGCCGGACGGCGTCATCAACATTCTGACTGGTGAACGCGACGTGCTAGCCAAAACGCTGGCCGAGCACGACGACGTGTCAGCCGTCTGGTACTGCGGCAGCGCCGAGGGGTCGGCGATGGTCGAGGCCGCGTCCGTCGGCAATCTCAAATCGACGTGGGTCGACAACGGCAGGCTTCGCGACTGGCGCGATCCGCGGCAGGGACAAGGTGCAGAGTTCCTGCGCCGCAGCTCTCAGCTCAAGACGATCTGGCTGCCTTATGGCGAGTAGCCTAACCGAAGGGCGCGCTTTCGTGCGCCTTTCCTTCTTCACAAGTTATTGCTCCGGCAAGAACCAGGCAGATGTCTGACAACCAACCGTAATTAAAGGGCCGGTACAACATCCGACGACTTCTACCGGCCCACCTCATCGCATTGCTTCTCCATCGCAAAGGACGTGGGACCGCGCGATCAATCAGCGGCTTTTGCGTTCCATGACCCGTCCTTGGGGACTGCGCCTGGCTCTAAGCTTTTGTATGTTTGGCGGCGGCAAGAATGGTCTCCCCGATATCCGCAAAGCCGAGACCCGCAGGCCGGGTCGAAATCCATCGAGGGGCATGGGGTAACTCCGGCAATATCGACAGAACATTGTTCACGCCGAAGGAATTGCCGATGTAGCCGAACATCGGTGCATCGTTGCGGGAATCGCCGACAAAAGCTGTCACCAGCAGAACCTCTTCCGGGCTCACGCCAAACTCCTGGACCAGGACACGCTCACTCATCGAGCGCTTGTCGTAATTGCCTATCCACGTGTTGATATGGATCGAGCTTATGGCGACGGTCGCCCCACAGGCGCGCAAATACGTCGCCAAGCGGTCAACCTCGGCCGCAGGATGGCCAACAATATCGATGGCGACGTCTGCCAGCCGAAAGGCCTGGTCATGCGCAATCTGAAAGGGCAAGCCCTCGTGTGCGATAATGTCGGCAACCGTTTCGAGATGACGCCGTTGTCGCTCGCTCTGAACTGCCTGCCCCTCCCAATAGTCGAAGATCACATTGCGCCCCCGGCGGAAGACGGCAAAGGCGCCGCTTTCGCCGATTGCCGCCTTGACGGGCCAGGCGCGGACAATATGCTCGCACCAGCCCGCGGAGCCGCCAGTGACCGGAATGACCGCAATGCCGGCATCGTTCAGATCCCAAAGCGTCTGATAGGTCTCAGGCAGCAACTGCCCTTCGGTTGTCAGCGTGTCGTCAATGTCGGTGAAGAGATAGCGGACGCCGCGAAGCTCGTCTGCAGATGGAGCTCGATCAACAAAAGTCATCAATTTTCCTCGCCGCTTGTGACGATTTCGACGCCGCTTGCGGCAAGTGCCTGCCTGCTTTGCGAATCGTCCGGAAGGCGATCCGTGTAGAAGCGGTTGAGTTGCTTGAACGGAGCGACGCGAACAGCCGCCGTTCGCTCCCATTTACTGACGTCGGCTACGAGAAAGCGCGTCTGCGAATTCTCGATCAACGCATTGGTGATCTGCGCCTCACCATAGCTGAAATCCATAATCCCATTGGTCGCGCTCAACGCACCGGCACCAAAGACGGCATAATTGGCGAAGAACTTCTCGATGAACTTGATGACGTCGGCGCCGACCACGTCGCGGTCGTCATGGCGCAGCAATCCTCCCGTCAAATGCACTTCCACGCTCGGCGCATCGCAAAGGGTCAGCGCCACATGGATATTGTTGGTCACGACAGTCAGGCCCTTGTGGTCGCGCAACGCCTCCGCCACGAATTGAACCGTGCTGCCGATCCCGAGAAAGACGGTCGAGTCCGGACCGATATCGCTGGCCAGACACCTGGCGATCGACCGTTTGGCACGCTTGTTCAACTGCGCGCGCGCATTGAGGGATATATTGCTGCCTTCGACGGGGAGGTCCACGCCGCCGTGAAATCGCCGGGCGAAACCCAGATCGCACAGCGTGTTGATATCGCGGCGTATCGTCTGCGTCGTCAGATCATAACGGCGAGCGAGCTCCTCGATGAACTGGGTCCCCTCGTTTTCGATCAATGCCAGGATTTCACGCTGTCGCGCCGAGATCATGCGCTGCGCCATCGGCTGTCCCTACTTCAGAAAAAGGCTTGGATCGTCGGTTATCACGCCCGTCAGTCCGGCCAGCCAGAAGGACGTCAGCAGACGGGGATCATTGCAGGTCCACGCACGCACTTTGATACCACGACTTGCTGCATCTTCCAGGAAGCCGATGCTCAGCGATTTGTACAGGAGGTGGATCGTCTGTGCCGGCACGGTTGCAAGCCGGTCGGCCCAGTCTTCGGGCAGCTTGCTCCAGAGCATTGCGAGATCATAGTTCGCGTCCAGTGCATGCATCGCCCGCAGTGCATCCGGATCGAAGCTGGAGATCATCACCTGCGTATGCGCTGCGCGGGTTTGAAGATGCTCGTGAACCGTCTTCGTCAACTGCTCAAGCGAGGTCTGATGCGGATGCTGCTTGATCTCCACATTGATGTTGAGACCGAGGCGCCCCAGCTCCGGCACGACATCGGCAAGCAGCGGGATCCTTTCGCCCTTGAACCTCTCGCCGAACCACGAGCCTGCGTCGATCCCCGAAAGATCGGCAGCCGTCATGTCCTTGAGGTGCCCCTTCGAAGAAGAACAGCGGTCGACCGTCACGTCGTGAATGACGACGGCGGTCCCATCGCCGAGAAGCGCAACGTCCAGTTCGACCCACTGGGCGCCCTGTTCAGCTGCCGCCTTGAATCCGGCGATCGTGTTTTCGGGTGCGACGGCAGATGCGCCGCGATGGGCCTGGATCTCGTTTTTTGCCGGACCCGAAGCCAATAGGTGCTGTGTCATCATGTTCACTTTTCAAAATAAAAGATCGGTATTGTTGACGTCGTTTTTTATGCTGCGCCGTATCAGGGGTTATCTGTTCGCTTGCCTGTCTGGCGATTGAAAGGATGAAGGGCTGAGACGCGAATATAGACCGGGATCCTGGTGGCTTCGCCGAGGTCGGGTCGTCCAGGCACCGTCAGAATGGCCGTCTGATTACTCTCGCCCAGGCGGATGTGCAAATGGCTTTCGCCGCCGATCGGCTCCAGGAGCTCCACCGTCGCATCGAGTCGGATCGAAGGCTCGCCCGGCTTCCCGGTGAAAATGTCGTCGGGTCGAACGCCGATCGTATCCGTACCGACCGGCAGCGCGAGCAATCCATCACCATCCGCTCGTGTGAGGAGGTCAAGCGGCAAGATGTTCATCGGCGGCGAACCGATAAAGCTCGCGACAAACAGGCTGGCAGGACGGTCGTAAACATCAACAGGTGTTCCGACCTGCTCGACAAGACCACCGTTCATCACCACGAGGCGATCTGCCAATGTCATTGCCTCGAGCTGGTCATGGGTGACATAGATGCTGGTCGTCTTTAGCCGGCGCTGCAGTCGGCGAATTTCCACACGCATCTGCACCCTGAGCTTTGCGTCGAGATTGGACAGTGGTTCGTCGAAGAGGAATGCCGCAGGCTCGCGGACAATGGCGCGTCCCATTGCGACGCGCTGGCGCTGGCCGCCGGACAGTTGGCGCGGCTTTCGCTCGAGCATCGGAGCGATCTCAAGAATATCGGCGACTTCGGCGATCCGACGATCAATCTCGGCCCGGGGCGTGCCCCGGTTTTTCAGACCGTATTCCAGGTTCTTGCGGACGCTCATATGCGGATAAAGCGCATAGTTCTGGAAGACCATGGCGATGTCTCGTTCGGCAGGCTCTGCCCTGTTGACGTTGCGTCCGCCGATCTGGACCTCGCCTCCGCTGACTGTTTCCAAGCCTGCTATCATTCGCAACAAGGTCGATTTTCCGCAGCCCGAGGGACCAACCAGAACAATGAACTCGCCGTCTGCGACAGAAAGGTTGATGCCTTTGACCGCGGGGACCGAACCATAGTCCTTCTTGATGTCGATTATATTGATCGTTGCCATTTCTTATTTCTCCGTTTCGACCAAGCCCTTAACGAAAAGGCGCTGCATGGCGACGATGACGAGGACAGGGGGAAGAGCTGCGAGGATGACGGCCGACATGACGAGGTTCCAGCGCGGCTCGGCATCAGCGACGGCCGCCATGCGCTGAATACCCATCACCACGGTGTAGAGGCTCTGATCGGTGGTGATGATCAACGGCCACAGATATTGGTTCCAGCCGAGGACGAAGAGGATGATGAAGAGGGCGGCGATGTTGGTGACCGACAGCGGCAGGAGGATATCCCAGAAAAATTTCATAGGTCCCGCGCCGTCGACGCGTGCCGCCTCCATCAATTCGTCTGGTATGGTAAGGAAGAACTGACGGAACAGGAATGTCGCAGTCGCCGACGCGATCAGCGGGACGATAAGGCCACCGTAATTGTTGAGCATACCGAGATCGGCGACGACCTTGTAGGTCGGGACGATACGCACCTCGACCGGCAGCATCAAGGTGATGAAGATCATCCAGAACGCCAGGTTCCTGAACGGGAACCGGAAATAGACGATCGCGAAGGCCGACAGGATCGAAATGACGATCTTGCCGACTGCGACACCGACTGCCATGATCAAGGAATTCAGCATCATCGGGCCGATGGGCGGCGCGCCGGCATTCGTCATGCCTGCAGTCAGCATCGTGGAATAGTTTTCGATCAGATGCGTGCTCGGCGTCAGCGGCACGACGCCGGAGAGAAAATCGTTGGGCCCGTGGGTCGAAGCGATGAAGGCGACGTAGACCGGAAAGACCACGACGACGACACCGACGATCAGAACCAGATGGGCAAGGAAGGTGAGAAAAGGGCGATTTTCGACCATTGTCGTGATCCTCAATACTGCACGCGCCGCTCGATGAACCGGAACTGGATGGCCGTCAGCGCGACGACGATCACCATGAGAATGACCGATTGGGCCGCCGAAGAGCCGAGATTAAGGCCGATGAAACCATCAAAATAGACCTTGTAGACCAGGATCTCGGTTGCCCGCGCCGGACCTCCCTGCGTCGTGGCATGGATGATGCCGAACGTGTCGAACATCGCGTAAACGATATTGATGACGACGAGGTAGAAGGTCGTCGGCGAGATCAGCGGGAAGACGATCGTCCAGAAGCGCTTGACCGGGCCCGCGCCATCGATAGACCCCGCCTCCAGCAGAGACCGCGGCACGGACTGGAGTGCTGCCAGGAAAAACAGGAAGTTATAGGATATCTGTTTCCAGGTGGCGGCGATAACGATGAGCGCCATCGCATCGTTGGGATTGATCAGGTGGTTCCAGTTCACGCCCATCGACCGCAACAGATAGGCGATGATGCCGATCGACGGGTTGAACATGAACCACCAGAGGATGCCCGCGATCGCCGGCGCGACGGCGTAGGGCCAGATCAGCAGGGTTGAATAGAGCCGTGAGATGCGCAGCACGCGCGTTGCGGCCGCCGCCAGTATCAAAGCGATCGACGTCGACAATACCGTTACAAGAACCGCGAAGATCAGCGTATTGCCGAAGGCATCGAGGTAGAGTGGATCGGCAAACAGGCGACGATAGTTGTCAAACCACACGAAGCTCGTTTTGAAGCCGAAGGCGTCCTGGCGCAGGAATGACTGCCAGAACGCGGTTGCGGCCGGCCAGAGAAAAAAGACGACGGTGACAAGGATCTGCGGGGCAATCAGCAGGTAAGGGAGAAGTTTGCCCGGAAAGACAGTCCGTTTGGTTTGCATGCGTCCTCACGTCCCGATGGGTTTTCTGGGCGAAGGGCCGGCATTAAGCCGGCCCTTCGGTGTGGACTACTGATTGGCGGACTGGAAGTCGCGCAGCTGTTCGTTGCCACGTACGACCACGGAATCCAGCGCTTCCTTGGCCGTTTTCTTGCCCGACAGGAGGGCGGCGAATTCATCGTCGATGATGCCGCGGACCTGAACGTAATTGCCGAAGCGGATGCCCTTTGAATTGTCCGTCGGCGTCACGCGCGTCAGCTGCTTGATGCCGATATCAGTACCTGGGTTCTTGTCGTAATAGCCCTGATCCTGCCCGAGCTTGTAGGCCGCTTCGGTGATCGGCAGGTAACCGGAGAACTGATGCCAGCCGGCCTGAACCTCGGGCTTTTGCAGATAGGTGTAGAACTTTGCGACACCCTTGTATTCGTCCTCGGGCCGTCCCTTGAGCGTCCACAGCGTGGCGCCGCCAATGATGGAATTCAGAGGCTGCTCGATGACATCATTATAGTATGGAAGAGGAGCAAAACCGACTTCGAAGCCCTTGGCGTTGTTGACGACGCCCGCCCGGCCCGCCGACGAGTTCATGTACATCGCACATTCCTGCGAATAGAACATCGGCGGGGCGTTGTCGCCGCCGCCCGGTCCGCCGTACTTGAACAGTCCTTCATCCTGCCATTTTTTCAAGTTGTCCCAATGGCGAACAGTCAGGTCGTTGTTGAATGTGAATTCGGCATCAAGGCCACCAAAGCCGTTGGCCTTGGTCGAATAGGGCTTGTCGTGCAGTGCATTGAGATTTTCGGTCTGAATCCAGGAGATCCAGGCGCTGGTGAAACCGCACTTGGCAGCACCAGACTCCATGATTTTGCGCGAGAATGCCTCGACCTCGGCCCATGTCTTCGGCGGCGTTTCGGGGTCGAGCCCCGCCTTTTTGAAGACATCCTTATTGTAGTACATGATGGGGGTCGAAGAGTTGAATGGCAAAGACAGGACGTTGCCGCTGGTATCGGAATAATAACCGACGACCGGCGCAATAAACTTGCTTTGGTCCCAAGCTTCCCCTTCGTCCTTCATGAGCTGGTAGACAGGATAGATGGCGCCTTGCGCTGCCATCATCGTTCCGGTTCCGACCTCGTAGACCTGAACGATCGCGGGCTGCTGGTTGGCGCGGAAAGCGGCAATGGCGCCGGTCAGGGTCTCGTCATAGGTACCCTTGAAGACGGGCACGATCTCGTAGTCGGCCTGTGACGCATTGAAGCCCTTGGCGATTTCCTCCAATTTCGCACCGTTCTCGCCGCCCATCGCGTGCCACCACTGAATCTTGGTCGCCGCCATGGCCGGAGCGCTCAAGGACAGACTCAGCAGACCCGCAGACAGATAATAAGCAGCCTTATTCATCTCTCACTCCCAATGTTGATGTTTGGAGCCTCCGCTCCGAACGCGCCGCAACCCTACCAGCTGACATTCATATTGCAATCGCCAAATGTTCAAATGAACATTTGCGCTAACCCGCATTCAAGGATGGCTCCAAATGTGAAGAATTTTCGAAAAGGCTATAGCGATGTTCATGTCTTTTCGCGACGAACGGCGTCCTGTGCGGGCTTAAATGCTCCCACGATAAAAGGTCATATGTTCGAATGAATATAAGACAGATCTTGAACCGATCGGACGTGCCGCATTCAGTTCCGGGCAGTTTCGCTGATTTGGTGCATGCACGCCGCACCGATCCGTAAGGATCGGCCGGAAACAAGGAAGCGCATTGGAGCGGCGGCGCGCAAGGCGGCGGAAAACGGGAACTCGCGTCAAACGAGGGCGTGAGAAAGCGCAACGACGGGCTAGAGACCTGGCCAGGTCGGGGTAGCTACTAGTAAAATGATGTGGCCGACGCCGAGGTGACAATGCCCCCTTGGCCAAATGCGCAAGCCGGTGAACACGTAAGATCATATTGCAATCAAAAAAAAATTTCATGTAAAAAAAATCAAAAATTAGCTGTGTTTCTTGTGGTCCGGCGTCGAGAATATTCGAATTTTAATTCGTTATTACAGTATATTAATTAGTTCCATCGCCGCGGGTCGTGAAAGTTTTTGTTGAGCGCAAGCCATTTTTTTACAGCGCTCTTTTTTCGAATTTTACAGGTGTTGAAATTTTTATTGCAAAGAAGATTTAGCGGGTTCTTAATCGAAAAAAAGGAACCCCATGATGCTCACCAGGTCCGAACGCGCTCCCGCACCATTTTCTGCTGAAGCCCTTCTCGACGGATTTCAGCCCAGCTTCGAATTCGAGCCGATCAATCCATTGCCGGAAGAGGAATTTGCAGAACGTCTGCGCCATATCCGCCGCGAGGCCACCGTGGCCGGCCATGACGTCATCCTCGTCCATGCCGATACCATCGGCTCCTATCGCGTATCGAATTCGTATCTGCGCTACATCTGCGACTGGATGCGCGAAGGCGTGCTCGTCATCCCGACGGACGAGGACTTGCCGATGGCGCTGTTCTCCTTCTTCAGCAGTTCCGTCCTGTTGCCCCCGGCTGGCGAACCCGTGCTTGTCGACGATATCTGGCAGATCGGCACCTGGGGACGTGAAACCTATAATCGCCCCGGCCGCGCCGTCGATCGTGTCGTCCAGGCCGTTGCCACGCATCTGGAGGGACGAGGATTTGCCTGCAGCCAGATCGGGCTCTTCGGCGACGCCACCTCCTCACCCTGTTGGGACGGCCTGAAGGCCCGCCTGCCGCGCAGCCACTTCGTTGCCGATGCCGGCATCATCGAACGGATGCAGCGGCGGCGAAGCAAGCGGGAGCAGGCGATCGTGCGTGCCGCGGCGCAACTTGCCGACATCGGCATCCAGGCCGCCTATCACGTCACCCGCCCGGGTGTCACCGACCACCAGATCTATGCCGCCTTCACCTATGCGCAGATGGCGCGCGGCGGCGAGTGGGGCGACGGCTATCAGATCGGGGTCAATCGCTTCGGCACCCATTGCGGCAAGCCCTATGGTCATGTCGTCAGCCCCGGCGACCTCGTCAATCTCTATATTTCAAGCGTCAGCTATCACGGCTACTCAGCGCAGATCGCCCGCATGATCGCCGTCGGCGACATCACCGATGAACAGGAAGAAGTCCTGCAGATGTGCGTCGAAGGCGTCGAGGCGGCAGCGGCATGTGTGCGCCCGGGTGTCTTGGTCTCCGAAGTCGCCAACGCATCGTTCGAGCCCTATATCCGGCGTGGATACCTGAAATCGGCCGACAGTCGAACGATGCCTTACAATTGGCAATCGAATGAGGACGGATCGCCCCGCCAGATTCCGCGCAGCTATGTGGCTGACGCCGATTGGGAGCGGCAGGGACGCCGGCTCATGCATGTCTATCCGGCGACCAAAGGGCCGCACAATCCCAATGTCGGTCATTCCGTTTCGATGGCCAAATTCAAGCCCTACAACATCGCCTCCAACAATCATGACCGGCTGGAGGAAGGGATGACCTTCGTCCTGCATTCGCAGTGGCTGGATCCGATGGTGGCGGGCTGCAATGTCGGTGACTGCTATCTCGTCACCGACGACGGCTGCGAGAATCTCAGCTGCAACACACCGCTGGCGCCTTACCGCGTCAAGGCCTGACCCAAGAACAACAATAACTCGACAAAACAAACAAAAGAGGTGAACGAAAATGAACAGAATTTCCCTGCTATCCAGTGCGTGCGCCGTTATCGTGGCATTGGCTGCGGCAGTACCCGCCATGGCGCAAGACAAGGTGAAACTCGTCGTCTCGAATTCCCAATGGCTCGACGCCTTGCGCGGCGACGCCCTGTGGAAGGCGGTCAAGGCCTATGAAAAACATGCGCCGAATGTGCAACTCGAAGCCCTCGGCATCCCGTCGAAGGATTACGGCGACCGGCTGATGACCGAATTCGGCGCCGGCCAGGGCCCCGATGTGGCGATCATTCAGGAAGGCGTCTTCTTTGCATTGGCCGATGCCGGCCATCTCGTCGATGTCGGTTCGGCGACGGAAGGTGTCTCGCTCAACGCGACGGCAAAAAACGGCATCGTCGACGGCGTGACGCTCGGCGTTCCTTGGCAGCGCGCGGCCTATGCGCTGATCTATAACGGCAAGCTCACCGATGCTGCCGGCGCTGCCGTGCCGAAAACCATCGACGAACTCATCGAGAACGCCAAGACGGTGCAGGACAAGACCGGCGCCGTCGGCTTCACCTCGCGCCACCAGATCAACGACTTCTCCGGCTTTTACATGGATTTCCAGAGCTGGGCCTATGGCTATGGCGTCAACTGGGTCAACGACAAGGGCAAATTGACCATCGATACGCCCGAAGCCGTCCAGGCGGTAACCGCGTTCAAGAAGATGTACGATGCGAAGATCATCCCCGTCGGCGATGACATGCCGACCCAGCGCACGCGCTTCAAGGAAGGCCGGGTCGGCTTCAGCATCGACAACTCAGGCGGAACGCTGAACATCGCTTCCGGCGGGACCATCAAGAGCGCCGAGATGCATGCCGCACCCCTGCCCTTCCCCAATCCGGGCGCCCATCAGCAGATCTATGTCGTCGTCAACGCCAACGGCAAACATCCCGACGAGGCCAAGGACTTCCTGAAATGGCTGATGAGCCCGGAAGGTCAGACCGAACTGCGCAAAGCGTCCGGGCCGGACATGCTGGCGACCGACGTGCCGCTGACCGAAGACTTCGTCGCCGCCAACCCCTGGGCTCCCGTCTTTGCCGAGATTGCCCAGAAGTCGCGCTCGGTTCTCATCCCCGGCTACGAGGTCGAGACGACGCAGATCATGCGCCCCGTCATGGAGGCCGTCGAGGAAGTGCTCATTAACGGAACCGACCCCGCCGCAGCGCTCGCAAAGGCTCAGGAGAAAGTCGACGGCATGTTCTGAGGAACAGCCGCCGCTTGAGAAGGAATTGGGCCATGACTGAACAAACCCTGCTGGAGCGGCCCATGGCCGTCCCAGCATACTCCGCCCGAAAATCCGGGACCCGCAGGAGGCTGAACGGGCTTCTGCCTTATGCCTTCGTCATACCTCCGGCCCTTTATCTGCTGGTGTTCATGTTCTGGCCGCTCGGCAGGCAGATCTATCTGAGCCTGACCCGCACGCGGCTTGCCAATCCGAACCGCAGCACTTTCATCGGATTGCGGAATTACGAAAGGCTGCTCGACAATCCCGATTTCTACACGACGCTGCAGATCACCCTGATCTACTCCGTCATGGCTGTCGTGATCGGCGTTGCCGTCGGATTCGTCGCTGCGCTTGCGCTGAACCGGCCGTTTCCCGGACGCACCCTGGTGCGCGGCGTCCTGCTGTTCGGCTGGGCAGTTCCCAATGTCGCCGCTGCCCTCGTATGGCTGTGGATCTTCAACGAGCGGTCAGGCATCCTCAACACGATCGTCACCGGTCTCGGTCTCGAACGGATTTCCTGGCTGACCAGCACCGAAATGGCGCTGCCTTCGATCCTCCTCGTGACGGCGTGGCAGGTCGCGCCCTTCGTCATGCTGGTGATGCTGGCGGCACTTCAATCCGTTCCAGAGGAAGTGAAGGAGGCGGCAGTGGTCGACGGAGCCGACAAGCTCAATGTCTTCAGGGCCGTGACGCTGCCGCACATCCTGCCGACATTGCAGCTCGTTTCCCTGTTGGTCATGGTCTGGTCGATCCGCCGCTTCGACATCATCTACCTCCTGACAGGCGGCGGTCCGGTCGGAAGCACCAGCACGCTGATCGTCAAGCTACGGCAGGTCGCCTTCGAGAATCATGACCTTGGCCTCTCCAGCACCTATGGCGTGGTCGGCCTGATCCTGGCGCTATCGGTCGCCGCAATCCACGCGCTCTTCAATCACCGCCGCCAGAAAATGAGTTCGCGATGAGCAATCTCCATCAAATTCCGACCCGCCTGCTGCATATCCTGCTCGTACTGGCGCTCACGGTCTTCGGCGGCTTTCCGATCTACTGGATGGCGACGACTGCACTTTCGCTGAATTCCGAACTGTACAACAGCGGCCAGATACCTTGGCCGCAGCTTGCCAACCTGCCGGGCATGATCGCTGAACTCGCCCAGTTGCCTTTGATGCGCTGGCTTGTGAATACCAGCATCGTGGCCGTGGGAACCACCGTTCTCAGCCTGGTTCTCGCCGCCCTTGCCGGCTATTCACTCAGCCGCTTCAAGTTTCACGGCAAGAGCATTCTCGGCTTCCTGATGTTCATGACGCAGGTCGTTCCCGAGGCGCTGATCCTCGTGCCGCTCTACGCCATGTTCATCACGCTCGGCCTTCTCAACAGCCTGTTCGGGCTGGTGCTCGCCAATGTCGGCTTCTCGCTGCCGGTCGCCGCCTTTATCATCAAGGGCGCCATCGATGCCGTTCCCTACGAGATCGAAGAATCGGCCGTCATCGACAATTGCCCGCGCATCAGCGTGCTGACGATGATCATCCTGCCGATCATCGCGCCGTCAATGGCGGCGGCCGCGGTGATTTCCTTTTTCGCCGGCTGGAACGAATATCTCTTCGCCTCAACCTTCCTGATGGACAGAGATCTGTGGCCGGCCAGCGTCGGGCTCGCATCCTTCGTCGGCCAGTACGAGACGCCGCTTTCGGCGGTCATGGGGGCGGCTTTGATCTTCAGCCTCCCGGCTGTCGTCTTCTTCCTTCTCATCCAACGCAAGATCGTCGCCGGCATCACCGCCGGTGCAGTTAAGGGATAGAGCCATGCCTCAGATCACCATGAAAGGCGTCAGCAAGAACTTCGGCGACGTCACCGTCATTCCCCGGTTCGATGCCTCGATCGATGACGGCGAATTCCTCGTCCTCCTCGGGCCCTCGGGCTGCGGCAAATCCACCCTGCTGCGCATGATCGCCGGACTGACCGATATCACCGCGGGCACCCTCAGTTTCGATGGCGAGGATGTCAACGAATGGACGCCCAGCCGACGTGGCGTCGCCTTCGTGTTTCAGTCCTATGCGCTTTATCCGCATATGACGGTGCGCGAAAATATCGCCTTCCCGTTGCTGATGGACGCGTTCCGCAAATGGCACCACATACCGCTCGTCAGCAGCGTTATGCGCTGGAAGCTGATGCGCCGTCCCGATATCGTCGAACGCACCAACCAGATCGCCGAACAGCTGGAACTGGCGCCCCTGATGGACCGGCGCCCGGCGAGCCTGTCCGGCGGCCAACGTCAGCGCGTCGCCCTCGCCCGCTCGCTGGTACGAGATCCATCGCTCTACCTTCTGGATGAGCCGCTCTCCAATCTCGATGCCAAACTGCGCACACAGATGCGTTCTGAGATATCCACCCTGCATCAGCGCGTCCGCAAGACCTTCGTCTACGTCACCCACGATCAGGTCGAGGCCATGACGATGGCGACGAAGATCATCGTCATGAATCGCGGCGAGATTCAGCAGATCGGCACGCCTGATGAAATCTATGAGAATCCGGCAAACACCTTCGTCGCCCGCTTCGTCGGTGCGCCTCCGATGAACCTTCTCACCGTCAGGCGGCAGGGGCAGCAGCTGACGCTCGAGGGCGGCGCAACCTTCACGCATCCAGGCGAGCTGCATGCCGAAAAGACGCTGATCCTCGGCTTGCGGCCCGAGCGGCTGAAATTGCAATCGGCAGAACAGCCCGGCATTCCCGTCGAAGTGAGCCTGGTCGAAAAACTCGGTGCCGAAGTCATCCTCGGATGCCGCCTCGTGCATCCCGGCGACAGGCAATCCGGCGACCTCTTGCGGCAGGATCTGGTCTTCGTGCGCATTTCCGGCAATCCGCATGTCGCGATCGGCACACGGGCATCGCTTGGATACGATCCGGCGGGCGTGAACTGGTATTCGACCGAGACCGGCAAGGCGCTGCATTCAGCTCCTGCTCCCCTGCTCTCCTGCAGCGCCTGAGGAGCTCACATGTTCGATTTTCACGTCGCGGCGACAGGCCACAGCCTGAACTACCTTCCGCACTATGTCGCCATGCGGCAAGGCTTCTTCGAAGCGGAGGGTCTGCGCGTCACGGTGAGCGTGCCGCGCCCCTGGGATCTGGTGCTCGAAGAACTCCGCCGCGGATCCGCCCAAGCGGCCCTCGGCGGCATCTGGGTGCCGTCGATGTATCTCGGCCGCGGCACGCGTTTTACCCCCTTCGCCCAGATCGCAGCCCGCGCGCCGCTGGCGGTCGTCGGGCGGGAAAGACCGGAAGAATTCAGCTGGGAGGGGCTGCCCGGCAGGACGGTCTTGATGAAGGGCAGCAACGGCGCAAGCGTCGGGCTCTTCTTCAAATTATGCCTGCGCGAGCATGACATCGATCCCGGGCAGGTCAGCTATATCCAGGATCTCGACGGCGCCATGCTGGCCGAGCTTTTCCATGGCGGCATGGGCGATTATCTGATTGTCGATTACCCGAATGCGCTGCGGATGGAAGCCGAGGGCCGCGGTCACGTCGTCCAGCCGCTTGCCGTTACCGGCGGCAAGGTACCGTGGAGCGTCTACTACGCGCTCGGCGAAAGCAATCCCGAACGGCAGGAGACCCAGACGCGGTTTGCCCGTGCCCTCAATCAGGGCATGGAATGGATATTGGCGAGAGACCCGGAGACCTATGCCGATTTCCTGATCGAGACCTTCCCCAGCCAGCCTTTGAATATCCTATTGTCAGTTGCCCGAACTTATTTCGCCCACGGCATGTGGACGACGCCAAGGATCGATGCGGATGGCTATCGCCGGTGGCAGGAGGGAATCATGGCAGGTCATCTCACCGCGGCTGCAATCCCCTATGAGCAACTGATCGATCCCGTTCCGACCCGGCAATGGCAAAGGGCTGAAGAAATCGCATGAAAATAGCCGTCATCAATCCGAACACGACCCCCGAGATGACCCGGGCAATCGGGGCGGCCGCGGCACGATCGGCTGCCCCGACGACCGAACTGATGATCCGCCAGTCGAACCACGGTCCCTCGGCAATCGAAGGGCCGTTCGACGGCGCGGTCTGCCTGCCCGGCCTTCTCCAAGCCATTCAGCAGGCCGAGGCAGACGGCGCGAGCGCCCATGTCATCGCCTGTTTCGACGACACCGGACTGGATGCGGCACGAGCGCTTTCCCGCCGCCCCGTCATCGGTGTCGGCGAGGCGGCGCTCCATGTCGCAAGCCTCCTCGCTCAGGAGTTCTGTGTCGTCACGACCCTTTCACGATCGGTGCCGACGCTGAAGATGAACATCCTGCGCTACGGATTCGAGCGCCGCTGCCCGCAGGTCCTGGCCAGCGACATTCCCGTGCTGGATCTGCATCGGCCGGAAAGCGGAGCGCGGCAGAAAATCTCCGGCCTCATCGTTCGCGCGATGGAAAACGGCGCCGAAGCTGCCGTTCTCGGCTGCGCCGGCATGGCGGATCTGGCCGAAACGCTGCAGCAGGACCTCGGCATTCCCGTCATCGACGGCATCGATGCCGCCGTCCGCCTGGCGGAGCTGCTGGCGGCATCCGGGCTTGCTCCCTCCAAGCGCCGCGGCTGGGCGTTTCCGTCGCGCGCCGGCGATTTCCTCAGGATGAGCTAACCTTTCGGCCGCGCCGTTTCCCGTTTGGGCGTGGCGACGTCGTCGATCAGTTCGACCATCCGGTCGATCTTGCGGAACCGTTCGACGCTTTGTTCGCCCAGCCGCGCCGCGACGGTCCAGGAGATATAGTCGATCATCGTCGCGGCGGCGGTGAAGGAGTTGAATGCCGCCAGCGAATGGCAGCGGCATCGAATGACATGGTCGGCGGCCTTGGCGCTTTCGGCCGCGCTGATATCGGTAATCAGAACCGCTATGGCGCCGGTCGTGCGGATCTCGTTCAGAAGCAGCGGAAGCTTGCGCGGCCGGCGGCGAAAAGCGAAGCAAATCACCAGATCTCCCTCGCGAATGCCGGATAATTCATGTGCCATCGAGGTGCCGGTCGCCGGCAGGACCCGCACGTCGTTCTTGATCAGGCCGAGATAATGCGCGGCATAGTGGGCCAGACCAAAGCCATTGCGCATGCCGACCACGAAGATCCGCTCGGCCTCGACGCAGGCGCTGCAGATGGCATCCAGCGTCTGCGGCGGTGTTCCGTCCGCGGTGGCGCGAATATTGTCGATATTGGTCTGGACCACCGCCGCCAAGGTCGGGACTTCGGCGGCGTGCTGCGCGGTATCGATCGCGCCACCCTGCGGCGATCCCCAATGGATCGCCTCGCGGATCTGGCGCTTGGCGGCGGGATAGGACGAATAGCCGAGGGTGCGAATAAGTCGGGCGGCCGTCGCTGTCGAAACGCCCGCTTTTTGAGCCAGTTCGCCGGCAGTATATAGAGCCAAATCCATCTGATGCTCGAGCATGACGTCAGCCAGGCTGCGCTCAGATGGGGAGAGTTCCGCGTAAGCCGAATATATTCGTGCCTCAAGAGATTTTGTCGATTGCGAGTCCTGCACGCCGATATTCCGCTGGGAACACAAGATCGTTAACCTTTGCCAAAAACCGGACCGAGGATAGATAGCTGCCACCCGGCAGCAACAGGATATTCCTGTGTTTGTGTCGTAATAAGCTTGGGCTCCACGCTCCTGAAGGGAATCGAGCCTGACGTGCTGCAGTTTTAGCTCTAAATACCGGATAAAACTACAGTATTTTTGGATTTCACTTCCGTCCAAAACGAAAGCCTCCGGCCCAAGGTGCGGGACATCTTGAAGGTAAGAGGGTCTGATATCACCGCGGCTGACACCTGATTGCACCATTAGCTCAGGTCATTAAAGATCATCTGCGATGAAGCGCGGGATTCGTCCTTCCCCACCGCACGTCCAAAAAAATGGCATTGCGGCCCTTGCAAGTAGGGCACTTGCGCCGAGGCGATCTCTCGCTGGATCGATGCCAGCTTTCGCTGAGGGCGTGAAGAAGGGCCGCGGCAGGAGCTTTGAGTGTCAGCGATCCGAAGGACAAGCGGGACCGACTGCCCGCCGTCCTCGTGTTCCGGTTTAAGCCGAACTGGCCACCAGTCGCGCTTTTTTGCGATCAACGGCCGGCCCTCTCCTGCCGTCACCTACCCGGCCGCACGAGCGACCGGACGATATCGATGATGTCGTCGTCACCCGAGGCGGTCGGGTCTTCCCTGTTCCAGTCGACACCAAGCCCGATCTATAAATCGACGCCCCTCGCCTTGTTCAACTCAAACCCGTGGTTCGGCAGATCCTGCGTCCATTCCGGCACGAAGCCAATGCCAAGACCGGCCGAGACCAGCGAGAAGGTGTCGTCGCAGGTATAGGTGACATTGTCCGTTAGATCGTGCTCATCGAACTTCTCGGCGATTTAGCGCTCGCTGTGGGAGAGGTGGCGGGAAAAGAAGATAATCTTCTCGTCCATGAGATCCTCGATGTCGATCTCGCTCTTCAAGGCAGCGGCAGCTCGTTCGTAACACCTGTCCGTGCGCAAAGTTGCCGACGACCTAGCATCTTTCAACCTCAGTGCGATCGATGTAGGGTGCAGAACGGATGAGGTTCTACCACGATCATCGAAATGGCAGACAACAACGCGCTGACGCAGGAAACGAAGCAGCGTTGCGCCCGCGGGGCGACCTTTGACCGAAAGACCGCACCCGACATGGCCGACACAGTCGTTCTTCTCCACGGCATCAAGAGGACCAGCGCTTGCATGCGCAAGTTCGAAAAGCACCTGCAGACGCAGGGCTACATCACTCGTAACGTTGATTATCCTTCGACCCGCTACCCAATCGAACGACTGGCGAAAATCGTTGCGGCAGAAGTGGAAGATGCGGCTAAAAGCAACCGTGGAGGCCGTATTCACCTGGTCGGACATTCCATGGGCGGATTGGTCATAAGGGCGATGTTAAAGAGTTACCGACCGTCAAATCTCGGGCGAGTGGTGATGGTCGGCACTCCGAACAATGGCAGCCAGGTCGCAGATTTCTTGAAAAATCTGCCGCTGTATAAAGCGGCTTACGGCCCTGCCGGTCAGCAGCTCGTCAGCGATCAGAGCACGTTCGGCCATATTTTCGGTCCGGTGGATTTCGAACTGGGCATCATCGCCGGAACCCGGAGCATCGATCCGGTTTCGTCCTTGATCATTGGCTATCAAAAAGCCAATGACGGCAAGGTAACTGTAGAAAGCACGCGTCTTGCAGGAGCTGCCGACCATATCGTAATCGCGGCCAACCACACCTTCATCCCATCCAACAAGACCATGTGGGCGCAAGCCCTTTCGTTTCTTCGGGACGGCAGGTTCCACCGATGAGCACCTTGATGGGAAAAGAACCCTCGACCTCCGCTATTCTGTAATCGGGCAGTTGATGGGATTCGGATTGGCGCCACTCTAAGCGGCTGCCCGCTGGATGTCTGTGGACCAACACGAGGATTGACGGCGGGCGCGCGAACCGCTGACGAATAGATTGCTTCGCGCGCCCTCTAATGTGCTTAATCGCTCAGAGCTTGTAACCTCCGCTTGCCTCGATGACTTGCGCGGTTACCCAGCTTGCTTCCGTTTCTTTCGCTGAGTTCACCATTAAGCTGATCGAAGAGAGCCGGGATCGATTCCACTGCAATCAGGTTGGTGAGCAGCAGCTGAGAAACGGCGGAAACCGATATCGCAAGCCCCATTCCACCCTCTCTCGTCAGCCGCACCATGATGAGATTACCCACGCAATAAAGCGCGAGTGACGGGACCAACACGAGAATGCTGTTGGTCGCAATATAGGCGCGTGAAGCGGTCGCTGCGGCCAGGAATGACGCCATCGCGCCGGCGAGCCAAAGCCGGCATGTTCCGATAATTCCAAGCCGGCGCCTTAGCAGCGATTCAGCCGTTTCTATCGCGGCCTGCCACAACAATGCTTCAAATCGCGCTTCTCATCGACATTATCCGCCTTTGCAGGAATGAAACGACCGTGCGCATCCTACTTGTCGAAGACGACAGCATTCTCGGCCCGTCCCTGAAGAAGGCACTAGAAAAGCATGCCTATGGCGTCGACTGGATGCGTGACGGCCAGTCCGGTCTTGAAGCGACGGAGCATTCGGATTTTGCAGCTATTGTCCTCGACATCAACCTGCCGCTGCTCAGCGGTATCGAGCTCCTCAAAGGTGTAAGACGCAAAGGCAACGCCGTCCCCATCCTGCTTTTGACGGCGCTCGACAACGTCCGGCGCAAGGTCGAGGGTCTCGACGAGGGAGCCGACGACTATCTGGTCAAACCCTTTGATCTCGATGAATTGCTTGCCCGTCTGCGCGCGCTGATCCGGCGACGCGACGGCCGGACGGAAAGCCTGCTTCGGTGCGGCGATGTCGAGGTGGATCCGTCGGCAATGATAACGCGCAAAGCCAATATACAGGTGCACACGACGGCAAAGGAATTCCACCTGCTCAAGCTCCTGATGGAGCGCAGCGGTCGCTACGTGACGAAAAACGATATCGAATACGCGCTTTACGATGCCTATAGCAGCGTCGAAAGCAATGCCATCGAGGTGACGATCTACAATCTGCGCAAGAAGCTCGGCACCGAATTCATCAAATCGATCCGCGGCATCGGCTACATGATCGAACGATGAGCCCTTCAACCCTTACGCGCAAGCTCTTCCTGCGGATCGCCCCCGTCGTCGTGGTGACCATCCTGGTGATCGGCGCCTTCGCCTTCAACAGCGCCACGCGCGAGATCAACAATATCTACGACGCGCAGCTTATCAACGATGCGAACGTCTTATGGGGACTGCTGCATAACCGGCTACGGCACTCGCCGGAGCGCACACCGCGACAAGTCGATGACATCGACCTCAACATGAACAATCAGCTCGCCTTCAACGAGGACGCGGACGATTATGCCGATGCGCATATGTTCCGTGCCTGGGTGAACGGCAAGATCATGTTCTACTCCAGCACGGCCTTTCTTGCCGACGTGCCGTACCAGAAGGCAGGCTTCACCGACCTTTCTTACGGCGGCGAGAACTGGCGGGTCTATTCGCTGCCGATCCCCGCTTCAGACATTGTCATGGAAGTCGGAGAAAAGATGTCCCTGCGTCAGACGCTGGTTTCCAACATCCTTCTGAACCTGTTCTTTCCGCTGCTCGTGCTAGTGCCGGTGATAGGCTTTCTGATCTGGCTCGGGATCCACAATGGCCTGCGGACCATCCACGGGCTTGTGCACCAGATCCGCACTCGTTCGCCCGACGATCTTTCAGCCATCGCGGTCGGGGACCTGCCGAGGGATTTTCTGCCTCTCGGAAAGTCAATCAACCAGCTTCTCGAAAAGCTCGGCCGCTCCCTGACCCTCGAGCGGCGCTTTTCTGATCTGGCGGCCCACCAGCTGCGCACGCCTCAGGCAAGCGTTAAGCTGCTGCTGCAGATGCTGGCGAGCACCGATGACCAGCAGGAGCAGAAGGCGATCATCTCGGATCTGGTGACCAGCAACAACAGAGCCACCCATCTCATCGAGCAATTGCTGCGCCTTGCCAGGGTCAGCCACCATCCGCTCAATCTGATACCGGTTCCGCTCTACCATATGATCGCGTCGACCTTGGCGGACTTCGGCAACATCATCAACAGCCGCAATCTCGACGTCTCGCTGGAAGGCCCGGAGTCGGCCGAGATCATGACAGATGAATCGCTGCTGCAGATGATGATCAGCAACCTCCTGGACAATGCCATCAAATATACGCCGGTGGGCGGTATGATCGAGGTCATCCTCTCCTGCGAAATCGAGTTCTGGCTGATATCGATCAGCGATAGCGGACCGGGCATACCGCCCGAGGAGCGGGAGGCCGTGTTCAATCGCTTCTATCGCCTCGACACGCTGAATGCCGAAGGTGCGGGCCTCGGGCTTGCAATCGTTGCCGACACCGCGGACCGGCTTGCCGCTTCCGTAAAGCTTTCCACACCCTCGCGGGGCAGTGGACTGCGGGTCGAGCTGCGACTGCCCAGGAACTGACGCAGCACCGACGGCGTCGATCACGTCCGCGACAACGGCTCCATCATTTTTCATTTTCGCATCATTTTCCTCTCAGGTCAGCCTCATCGGCCGTCGTTAAACACGACCGCAAGGCAGATCGAAGGACGATTCGATGCAGGTATTCTCTGATTTTGACGGCACGATTTCCATTCAGGATGTGACGGATGTCGTGCTGTCTTGTTTTGCCGAGCCTGAATGGGAAGACATCGAGCAGCAATGGAAAGACGGTCTGATCGGATCGGCAGAGTGCATGCGCCGCCAGATCGCCCTCATCCGGGCAAGCCGTCACGAACTCGATGCGATCCTGGACACCGTTGCCATCGACCCCGGCGTCCTCGCGTTTCGCGACTACTGCCGCGTGAACGGCCTGCCCCTGACGATCGTCAGCGACGGCGTCGACTATTTCATCCGCCATGTACTGAGGCACAACGGCATCACCGATCTGCCCGTCATCGCCAATCACCTTCGCTGTAGCGTCGTCAACGGCCTTGAGAGCTACATCCTGGCACCCGCCCCAAACTCGGCCGGCTGTTCCTCCGGCTCGGGCGTGTGCAAATGCCGGGTCGTCTCCGGCATGGAGCCGCAGGTCTATATTGGCGACGGACGGAGCGATTTCTGCGTCGCCGGCAGAGCCGACCTCGTCTTCGCCAAGGACACGCTCGCCGATTACTGCGGCGACAGCAACATCCCCTTCATCGCTTTCGATGATTTCGCCGACCTGCTTTCCAAGATGAAAGCCGTCATCCCGAGGATCGCGCGTCCGCGACGAGCGGCGCTGCAATCGAAAATCGCCTGAACCAGAAGACCAAGAGGCCTCTCATGAACATTGTGAATGCTGAAACCTTCAACAAAAAAACGCCACTCTCCGACCTGTCGGAAGCCGAACTGCGCTTGCTGGAGGAGACCTACTGCTCTCACGGCGATACGGTTCATTATTCGGCGGAGCCGAAATTCTTCGAAGAATGCGAAGGTTCCTACGTCTATGACGCCAAGGGAACACAGTTTCTCGATCTGCAAATGTGGTATTCCGCCGTCAATTTCGGCTACCGAAACGAAAGGCTGAATGCCGCCCTCCATCGCCAGCTGGACCGGCTGCCGCAGGTCGCTTCGCAATATCTGCATCGCGAGAAGGTCGAACTGGCCGCCATGATTGCGCAGGACGCCGAGCGCAAATTCGGCCGCAAGGGGCGCGTTCATTTCAATGTCGGCGGATCGCAGGCGATCGAGGATTCGCTGAAGCTGGTGCGCAACTATACCGGTGGCAAAAGCCTGATGTTCGCCTTCGAGGGCGGCTATCACGGCCGCACGCTGGGCGCCTCGGCGATCACCTCCAGCTATCGCTATCGCCGCCGCTTCGGCCATTTCGGCGAAAGGGCCCAATTCGTCGAGTTTCCTTACCATTTCCGCGGCGGGAAGGGCATGACGAAGGAGGAATATGGCGAACATTGTGTGCGCAAATTCGCTCGCCTCTTCGAAAGCGAATATAACGGCGTCTGGGATCCGAAGGTCGGCAGCGCAGAATATGCCGCCTTCTATATCGAACCGATCCAGGGCACCGGTGGCTATGTCATTCCGCCCGTGAACTTCTTCACCGAACTCAAGAAGGTTCTGGATCAGCACGGCATCCTGCTCGTCGTCGACGAGATCCAGATGGGTGTCTACCGGACTGGCAAACTCTGGTCGATCGAACATTTCGGCGTCTCACCGGACGTTCTCGTTTTCGGCAAGGCGATCACCAACGGGCTCAATCCGCTTTCGGGCGTTTGGGCAAGGGAAGAAATGATCAATCCGACGATCTTTCCGCCCGGTTCCACCCACTCCACCTTTGCCAGCAACCCGATGGGTACGGCCGTCGCGCTCGAAACGATGAAGATGCTGGAAGAGGAGGATTTTGGTGCTGCGATCATGGCCAAAGGAGCATATTTCCTCGATGGCCTCAAACAGCTCCAGAAACGCCATGCGATCGTCGGCGATGTCGACGGGCTCGGATTGGCGCTGAGATGCGAGATCTGCAACGAAGACGGTTTCACGCCGGACAAGGCGACGATGGACTGGCTCTGCGACGAGGGCATGAAGGGCGATCTCAGGGTCGGCAACAAGACCTATGGCCTCGTTCTCGATGTCGGCGGCTACCACAAAAACGTCATCACGCTGGCCCCGAACCTGCTGATTACTCGCGGGGAGATCGACCTGGCGCTGACGCTGCTCGACCAGCTCTTCACACGTGCGGTCCGGAGGTAGGATGGTGCAGCTTCTCCTCCTTCATCTCGACGATGCTTTGGAGTTGCAGCCGGACTTCGTGCGCGCCTGCACGCTCGCGGGCGCGTGCCACCATGTCGACAAGTTGAGCGGCAAGACGATCAGACTGTGGGGCAGGCAGAAGATGCTTGCCGAACTCGGCCGGGACATAGCCAGATCGCTGCCGCCGCGCAGCAGAGGGCCGCAGCTTGCCTTCATGGGCTCGGGCGATTTCCATCATGTGACCGCCCTGCTGCTCGATACCGCTCTCGAACGGCGCCCGGTTTCGACCACGCTCGTTCATTTCGACAATCACCCCGACTGGGTGAACTTCGAGGGCGGCATGCATTGCGGCTCATGGATCAACAGCGCACTTTCAAACCCTTATATCGAAAGGGTTGTTACCGTCGGGGTCTGCAGCCACGACCTGCGCAATCCCGAGCGCAAGGGCGCCAATCTGGACCGGCTGCGGCAAGGCAAGCTCGAACTTTATCCTTACGAGCATCCACCCAGCCGCGTGAGGGCCGATTATGGCAACGGCCCGAGCTACCGCCAGCACAGGGGTGCCTTGCACTGGAATTCCATCTCCGAGATTGGCGAGGACAATTTCATCGACCGCATCCTCACCCGCATCGGCACCGAGGCAGTCTATGTCACGATCGACAAGGACGTGCTCGCCGCCGATGACGCCGTAACCAACTGGGATCAGGGGCGCATGCGGCTGCCCTATCTGATGGCGCTTGTCAGCGAGATCGGCAGCCGCCATCGCATCATTGGCGCCGATGTCGTCGGCGACTATTCGGTGCCAAGCTATGCTGGTGGCTTCACGACCCGCCTGCTCAAGCAAGCCGAAACCTTCATCGATCAACCGCGTCTGCGGCACGCCGCCGATGCGGTGCGAAATATCAACAGCGCTGCAAATCACGCATTGCTGGAAGTCCTGGCGGAATCGATGGGATGATCGGCGGCCTCACATTGCCGATGGTCGGCCTGATCCTCTTCTGCGTTCTGGCGGAAACGGCGCGCGAGGTCTGCTTCAAGCAGGTTGCCAGCGACAGCCCGGTGCTGACGACGCTCACCAAGCCGCTGACCTGGCTCGGCATCGCCTTCTGGGCGATCGAACTGCTTGCCTGGACGGTCGTACTTGGCAGGGTGCCGCTCACCGTCGCCTTTCCGCTGATGGCGCTCAGCTATGTGGCGATCGTCATCGCCGGCGCCGTCATCTTCAGGGAAAATATCAACCTTCGTCACGCGGCGGGCGTGTTTCTCGTTACCGCCGGCGTGGCCTGTGTCGGAGCAACCGGACTATGAAAATCTTTGCTCATGCCAGGTGGGATGCCGCCCCCGTGCTTGCCGCCGTGGCACATCTCGTTTTCGACGTCTACCTGATCGTCGGCTTCCAGAGCCGGCCGCTCTGGGCCTCATTGATCCTGGGCTGCGTTTATGCCCTCTCGATATCCTGGAACATCAACAGCATCTCGCATAATTTCATCCACACCCCCTATTTCAAGCCGCGCTGGATGAATTACGCATTCAGCCTGATGGAGTCTGTGGCGATCGGCTTTTCCCAGACCTATTACCACTGGGTACATATGCGCCATCACTCCGGCAACAGTGACCGGCCGGACGAGAAAGGTGAGACAATCGATCTTCTGTCGATCTATCGTCATGGCAGGAACGGCGAACCGGAAAACGTCTGGTCCTACACGCTAAAGAGCTTCTTCCGCGACAGTCTCGGCGATATCCACAAGGCCATTGCCAAGCGGCGTCCCTTCGATGCCGCATGGGGCCGTTTCGAGCTGGTGGCCTTTCTCGGCCTGGCGGCGATTGCGCTGATCTACGACTGGAAGGCCCTACTGTTCTTCGTGCCCTTCTATTATGCCGGCAACTGCCTGTCGTCGCTCAACGGTTATTACGAGCATCTTCACGGCGATCCGGACGAACCAATCGCCTGGGGTGTGAGCAGCCACAAGCCGTTCTACAACTGGCTGTGGTTCGGCAATGGCTATCATGCCGAACATCATTATCGGCCGCGCACCCACTGGACGAAGCTTTCGGCCCTGCATGAACAGATCAAGGACGAGCAGGAAAGAGCCGGCACGCACGTGATCAGCACCTGCCATGCACTCGGCTTCATGGCTCCGGAAAACCGCGAGACGGAGCTTCGGCATGAGGTCTGAGCAATTGAGTTTCTTCCTGGAAGGCACGAATGGCAAAGGTGTGCTGCTGATCCACGGCCTGACCGGCGCACCGGCCGAGATGAAGCTTGTCGCCCGCCAGCTCAATCGTCGCGGCTACAGCGTGCATGCGCCGCTGCTGGCCGGTCATGGAGAGGATATCAGGACATTGCGCCGGACGCATTGGGAAGACTGGCTGACAAGCGTGCTGCAGGCCTCCGAATTCCTGGCCGAGCGAACGCAGGCGATATTTGCGGCCGGCATCTGCGTTGGCGGCAAGCTTTCGCTGCTTGCGGCCGAGCAGCGGCCGGATCTGATAAAGGCGGTCGCCATCTATTCGCCGTGCTTCCACTATGACGGCTGGGATGTTCCAAGACACTATGCGCTGCTCTCACCGCATATCGGATGGTTGTCCCGCATCCCTTTCCTCGACCGTCTCAATTTCAGGGAGAATGACTCACTCGGCATTAAGGACGAGCGGATGCGGCGGATGGTCGAAGGCATGGTCGGCGAAGGCATGCTCGAGAAATTCCCCGGCCGCGGCATCGTCGAAATGCACCGGCTGGGCAAGGCGCTTCGCCAAACCTTGCCGCAAATCCAGACACCGACGCTGATCCTGCATGCGGAAGAAGACGATCTGAGCAATCCAAGACATGCCCTCTACATTTCCGAGCATATTGGCGGGCCGCACCAACTCAGGTGGATCAAGGACAGCTACCACATGATCCATCTCGATCGCCAACATCGGCAGGTCGCAGCGTTCACGGCGGATTTTTTCGAGGCAAGCGATGCTGCAATTCGCGCATAAACGTCCCTTTCCCGGAAGTGCCGAGCCCCTCACGCAGGTCCACGACACGATCCGCGCCATCGGCCGCGAGGCGTGGAACGCCTGCTTCCGCGGCCATGTCGAGGATTATGATTGCCTTCTGGCGATCGAAAGCGCCGGCATCGGCGACTTCGAGTGGCGCTACCTGACCGTCGTGGAAGACGGTAAGGTCAGCGCGGCCATGTCGGCGTTCCTGTGCCCCTATCCATTGGATACCACGCTGGAAGAGGGCATGGCGCGGCGGCTGATACGTCGCGTGCGGCAGCATGCATCGGGTTTCCTCGTTCTGCGGCTTGCCTGCCTTGGCTCGCCCTGCACGGAAACCGGCGCGATAGGTTTTCATGCCGACGTGCCGGAGGAACGTCGCGAGGGGCTGTTTGGCGAATTGCTCGCCGCCTTCGAGGCGCTTGCGGCCGAAGAGTGCTGTGCGCTGATGGGGATCAAGGATATTCCGGCACCGGTTGCCGGCGAATTCGGCACGCTGTTTTCAAAATGCGGTTATGCTGCCATCGGCGGCCTGCCGTCCGCCTGGCTCGACATCGATTTCAAGACCATCGACGACTACATGGCCCGACTGTCGGCGGGCACCCGAAAGGACATGCGGCGCAAGCTGAAATCCTTTGATGCCGTCAGGGTCGAAATCAGAACCGATATCGGCGATCTGCTTAACCGGGTGATGACGCTCTATCATGACACGCGCAATCGCAGCGAATGGCAGTTCGAGGAACTGACCCCGGCCTATTTCGAAGGCATCCTCACCCATATGGCTGGCCGCGCGTTCTGTGCGCTTTATTTCGTCGGCGACGAGCTGCTCGCCGCCAACCTGATCGTTCATGACGAACGGCTCGCGATCGACAAGTTCTTTTGCATGGATGGCGAGAGAGGACGTCCCTACAACCTCTATTTCCTCAGCTGGTTCACCAATCTGCGCTATTGCCTCAGTCATGGCCTTTCCCGCTACCAGAGCGGTCAGGCTTATTATGAAAACAAGGTGCGGCTCGGCAGTCAGCTCACGTCAAACACCATGTTCTTCCGCCATCGCAATCCGCTGCTGCAGGCGCTGTTGCGGCTGGTCTCCCCGCTCTTTTCGCAGGAGCAGGCCAAGTGATGACGTCGATGCGCCTGACATGGCTCTCCGTGCCTGTCCTCAACACGCTGTTCCAGATCTTCACCAAGCTTGGCGCGACGCAGCTCGGCAATGTCGAGGGGACGACCTGGCTGGAGGATGCGCTGACCTCGCACTGGATCCTGGCGGCCGTCGTCGTCGAGATCGTCTGCTTCTTCATCTGGATGACGGTGCTCGCCGAACTCGACCTCAGCAGGGCCTTTCCGCTTTCCGGCATCAGCTACGTGCTGATCATTGCCACCGGCTGGTTCGCTTTCGGCGAACCGATCGTCGGCCTTCAGATCGTCGGCAGCGGTCTGATCCTCGCCGGTGTCTGGCTGATCGCCGGCGCAGCGCAAACGGACTCCGTCGGTGACCTAGAAGCCGGGCGCGTCCTGCCGCACGCCCATGTCAGCAAGGATCGATGATGCGGCCAACACTGAATTTCATCCTCCGTCATGGCGAAGCCGCTGCGTCGGCACTCAGCAATCGGGTCCTGGAGCGTGCACTCTCGCATATCGTCACCCGCGGTTGCCTCAATGTCACGACATCCAATGGGCAGCAGCTTTCCTTCGGCGACGGGTCCGGAGAGCGGATGCATGTCAGCTTTGCCGACCTTGCAGCGCAGTGGGCATTCCTCATCGACGCAGATCTGCGGCTCGGCGAACTCTATATGGATCGCCGCTTTCTCATCGAACAGGGCTCGCTCCACGACTTCCTGGCGATGATGCTGCGTGAGGCGCAGAACACCAACCATCCGCTTATCGCCCGGCTGATCGACAGTGCCCGCGTCTGGTTGCGCATCTTCCGCCATCGCAATCTGCCGGCGCGCTCCAAAGCCAATGTCGCCCACCACTACGATCTGGATGGCCGGCTCTATGACATCTTCCTCGACGCGGACCGGCAATATTCCTGCGCCTATTTCGAGAGTCCCGACCAGTCGCTCGATGCGGCACAACGCGCCAAGAAGCGGCATCTCGCCGCGAAATTGCAGCTTGGGCCTGGCAAGAGCGTGCTCGATATCGGTTGCGGTTGGGGTGGGCTGGCCCTGCACATGGCCAGGCATGTACCGTGCGGGCATGTGCTTGGCATCACCCTGTCGGAGGAGCAGCATGGCTACGCCCTGAAGCGGCTTGCCGAACATGAGAGGATGGAGGCAGGCATCCAATTTTCCCTTCAGGATTATCGCAGCCTGAGCG
The DNA here is from genome assembly GCA_900468805.1 of Hyphomicrobiales bacterium. GTDB lineage: Bacteria > Pseudomonadota > Alphaproteobacteria > Rhizobiales > Rhizobiaceae > Rhizobium. Next base: position 40,514 of record UEIF01000006.1, read on the forward strand.
GACGGTTCGACCGGATCGTGTCGGTTGGCATGTTCGAACATGTCGGCCTCGCATCCTACCGCGCCTTCTTCGAGAAATGTGCGGACCTGCTGGAAGATGACGGCATCATGGTTTTGCACACGATAGGCTGTTCTGCGACACCTGGCTTCACCACACCTTGGCTCGACAAATATATCTTTCCGGGCGGCTACATTCCCGCGCTGTCGGAGATCCTTCCCCAAATTGAAAAAGCCGGTCTTGCGGTTACCGATATCGAAATCCTGCGCCTGCATTATGCCTGGACGCTGGCACATTGGCGAAAGCGCTTCCTGGCGCGCTGGCACGAGGCAGCCGCACTTTACGACGAGCGCTTCTGCCGCATGTGGGAATTCTACCTTGCAAGCGCCGAAGCCGCTTTCCGCTACGAAGATCTGGTGGTTTTCCAGATTCAGTTAAGCAAGCGCAATGACGTCATTCCCGTCACGCGGGATTATATCGGCCAGCATGAGAGAGCGGCAACGCAAAGCTCAAAAGCCGATCTGGAAGGAGCGGTTGAGCGTGATACCGATGACGTTCTGATCGGCTGAGCCAAGTCTTGAGGTGATCGGGCTGTCGGCGGCATCGCCCACCAGGCGGCTATATGTGTCGTAGATCTGCACACTCCAAGCCGGTGAGAGCGTATAGGTGGCGGCCACCGTTAAACCGATGGATTTGAGACCGCCATTCGCGTTGAACGCCTCGACGCGGCCACTATTGGCAGCTTCCTCGGCGGAAACCCCGAAATTGTTGCGCATATAGGTGCCGTTTGCCAGAGACAGGCGCGGACCGGCAGACAGAAGCCAGCGATCGCCGACCGGCTGGAACCAATCGAGATAGAGATCGGCCAGCAGACCGTCGCCGCCCCACAGCGCCTGCCGTGTTTCCACCCGCACTCGCAGGCGATCCTCTATCGGCCAGTATTGCGCAAAGACGCCGGCGTCCAGATTCCACTGGACCGAATGCAAACCCTTCAGTTCGGAATCGTCGAATGCCGACCGTCCCCCTCTCAGGCCGACGACGGGACCGATTTCGACGCCGCCGATATCGAACAGCCCGTAGTCGATATTATCGTCCGGCGCGCTGTGTTCAGGCGCTTCTCCGAGGCGTCGAAAATCGAAAGACGGCATGCCGCTGAAGGAAAGGTGCTTCGATCCTTCATACGAGGGACCGTATTCGACGGACCCGCCAAGCGTTATGATCCACTGGTTATCGGAGGATTTTGCATCCTGGCTCAAGGCCGAATGAGACCCCAGGAATATCAGCGGCAACGTTAGCGCCGCCGCCCGGAATAATGCCGTGTCCGATGAGACCATTTACGCCCTGCTCCACGTCTCGAACGTCAGCGAACGACCCCGCTTGGGGGTTGCGCCGCTGCAGTCTTTTAAAGCAATTTTCTCTTCTGTGCCAACTGCCTTAGGGACATGCAGGTAAATCTGTAACGCCGCACTTCTTCTTTTCTGCAGCCGGCGGTCTCTTCGTCAGCTGCTCGACGGTCGCCGGCTTGGGCTGAAGCTGAGGCTGAGGCTCGGATTCAGCCTGAGATTTTGGCTTAGCATGGGGTTTGAGTTCGACCTGTCGTTTGGGTTCGGCCTGCGGTTTTGGCGCAGGTGCCTGCGGCTCGCTGCTATCGGGAACGTTGGGTTTTGCCGGGGAGTTGTCGATGATTGCCGGCGCAGGCCTTGTCGACAAGCCGTTAGCGTCGGATTTCGGGGCTGTGATACCTCCCTTCAGCTTCGCATTCGGAGCGTCGGGCGAGGTCTTGGCAATCTGGCTTTGACCTTTGTCGGCAGGCGTATTGGTGTCGGGCAACTGCGGCTGGCCCTTTGAACCGGGAGCCGCCCGCGCGTCGGGATTTGCGCTCTGAAACGGTGGTTGGGCAACCGTCGTCGGATGATGCGCCGTATTGGGCTCTGCTTCGGACGTCGTCGTTTTTTCTGCAGGAGCCGCTTGCGGCTTGTTCGGCAGTGTGCCGGCGAGCGGAAGCGGCTGGCCATTGGCGCCGGGAAGCGCGTGGGAGGCAGTGGTCTGTGTTTGCGGCTGTGGTGCCTGTGTCTTTGTCTTTGTCTTTGTCTGTGGCTGGGGCTGTACCGAAGGAACGGGCGCCGGCGCCAAACCGGCTCCAGGTATCGGTTTTTCTGCTGCGGCCGGGACTTGCCTTTGCAAAACCGCAGCCTTTTTCTGCACCGAGGGCGGCAGGGCAACGTGAAGCGCAGCTGTACCCGCCGCGGCGATGGCGGCCGCACCGGCAAGCTTGTTTCCCGTCGGCCATCCGGGCGTAGCCGATGCCGCCTCGTTCCCGTTGACAACCGTGTTGTTGACGACCGTGTTGTGAATGTTGTTGAAAATGATGTTGTTTTCGGGCGGCACGATATCACGCGGGAGTTCCACCCATTCGGGGACCGGAACGAAGACGGGCGCCGGTAGCACGTAGAGATCGACCGGTGGCCTGGGCGGCGCAAGCATTACGAAATCTGGCGGCGGCGGTGCCAGGAAGACGACGGGCGGCGGCGGCGCATAACCGAAGTCGGCATCATCGAAATACAAGACAGGCCGGTCCACATAGACGATTTCCGGTGGTGGTGGAGGCGGCACGTCATACTTGATCACCGAAAATGACGGGGGCGGCTCGAGTGCTGCCTCGAAATGTTCCAGACGACGGCGGGCATCCCAGACATGGGGACCACGCGGATAACGTCCCAGATAGGACCAATAGGCCTCCGGCGTATCCGCATTCCAGGTTTCACGCCAGGTGATCGCTTCGCGACGCGCTGCAATGATCGCACGCACCCGCCTTGCCATGGAGTCGTTCGGATAGGCTGCCAGGAAATCCTCGTAACCACGCATCGTGTCGCGATCGAGCGCGGCGAAATAGGCATCGCGCTCATCGAAATCACCGATCGGCTTCATCCGGATCGTGGCATTGTCGTAGCTGGACAGCTGCGCGGCCGGAGGATTGGGACCGCGGTCGAAAAACGCAAAGGCGTTCTTGAATTTGGAAGCATTCCAGGAAATCTGCGCGCCCTTGGTCAGATCGCTGACCCGCAACCGTGTCCGGTCAAACACGTCATCGAGCGCAATGCCGCCGATGCGGATCATTTCCGCCAGGGCATGGGCATAGGAACCATAGGGGCCGCCTTCCTCCGGGGCGACGGTGCCCGGCGCGGCATTGAAGGCAATCAGCTGATTGGCGTCCGGATCGACGAGTGCCAGACCACCGGCCAGCGGCTGATTGGACTGCACGAAGGGATTGGCTCTTGCAGCATCGAGCACGACGATGCTGCCGCGATTGTTGATGCCGGCCAGCGATCTCGTGAAATCGGTTATCCGCAGAGCTTCGACCGGCACATCCGTGGCATTGGCGATCTGGGCGTCGACCGGCACGAAATAGTTATCGCCCTGATATTGCACTCCGTAGCCTGCCAGATAAACGAAAATGACGGTATCGGGTCCCGATGCATTCGCTTTCGTCAGAAAGTCCCGCATCGCGTCGCGCAATCCATTCTGGTCGAGGTCGCGCGCGCCGATCACGTCGAAGCCGGCCGCCTGCAGCGTTTGCGCAATCAGCCCGGCATCGTTGGCCGGGGTCGGCAAGGCGCCTGCCTTATAGGCGGCATTACCCACGACGAATGCCATTCTCTTTTCAGGGGAACCTTGCGCTTCGACTGGATCTACCGAAGCGATGCCAGCCAGAACCAGGGCGACGGCAAAGAATGTCCAGATCGCCTTTCTAGCCATTCCTATTGTCCGAAGAAAAGAAGGCATACAGGTTTTTCCAATCAACATGTGATGCAGTTCACTGTGAGTTCCCGCAAAGTCGGGGCCAGCCATATGAGCTTTCGCCAGAGATCGGCTGGCGAGCTTCGTATCTTTCTCTAGCAATCGTTTATGAGCGCGGGATTAGGCGTAACTGAAGTGAAACTGAAGACAGCTCGGACCCCTGGCAAGCCGGCGACATCCACTCGAGGGCGTGCACAGGGTTGGAGCGGCCACAGGATGGGCCGAGCTTCCTAAACGTGCAGCCCGACGAGACTGTCCCCCGGCCATTCGCAGGCACAGTGCGTCGAGTGGCCGCCGACTTCTGGCGAGTCGGAGCTCTCCGCATAGCAGTCGCGCGGCGACACGCGCGAAAGCAGAAATTTGCGTCACACGAGGGCGTGAGGAAGGGCAGCCGCAGGAGCGTCAGCGTGAGCGGTCCGAAGGAGACGCGGGACCAACTGCCCCACGACCGCGTGTTCCGCCTGCATGCCGACTTCGCGCCAGGCGTCACCCTGATCGCGACGGCACAGGAGGACGTCAACGACACTCCGGATGTGAAGCGGTTCTGGAATTGGTCAGGCCTGACCATCGTGGACCTGCGACACGTTCACAGGAGGCGTGTCCTCAAATGGGATATTCAGCTCTGGAGCCAACCGGCCCGCCATCGTCATTTCTCGTGGCACAAAGACACTTTCTAATGCGCCCACCAGTGGTGAATGATAATTGAGCGATATCGCTCAATTGTCTCGACCTAACATGAAATTTTTTGATTTGCGGGGCACGGATAGGATGCCAGCACGCCGAATGTCATGAATTCTTCATTTGACTCAAGATGTATTGCGATCATAATTTGAGCGAAATACATCATTTTGAGGACAAAGCTACGTGCTAACCGCAGCTCAGGACCGCCAGGCAAAAATCGTTGAACTTCTGAAAGAAGAGCAGTTTCTGGGCATCGGGATGCTCACCGAGCGGTTTGAAGTTTCCGTCGCGACCGTTCGTCGCGACCTCGGGGAGTTGGAGGAAGCGGGCCTCCTGCGCCGGACACACGGTGGTGCGCTCAACATCAATCAGGTTGCCCTCGATAAGAGCAATGCGGCCCGCTCCATTTGGAAACAGGCTGAGAAGGCGGCGATCGCCGCTGTAGTCGCGGAAATGATCGCTGATGGCGACACGGTGCTTCTCGATGCGGGTACCACGGCGCTCGAAGTCGCCAAGCGACTCACGGGCCGAAGCAGCCTCACATTCATTTCGAACGGCCTCGACATCATCGCCGAACTGACGCGTTTCGACGGCCAGAACATTTACGCGGTCGGCGGGGAATATACCGAAACGAACCGATCCTTCCGCGGGCCATTGGCAGAGCAGCTCATTCGCCAGTTCAATGTCGACAAGCTCATTCTCAACGCCGCCTCGATTGATATGGATCGCGGATTGGTCTGCACCGTGGAACCGGTGAACGCAAGTGTGGCGCGCGCCATGATCGAGGTATCGCGCCGCGTGATCGTTGTGGCGGACCACTCGAAATTCACGAAATCCAGCCTGTCGGTCGTCGCCAGGATCGAAGACCTCGGCGTCATTGTGACCGACGCCGGCGCGAAATCCATCATCGACGCAGCTCCCGAACAGCTGCGCAAGAAGTTCGTCATCGCGAACTGAGCAAATCCAAGTTTTCATCAACAGCATCTCGCCAGGAGAAACAGATGCTCAAGACAAGCCGCAGAAAGTTCATGATCGGCGCAAGCGTTGCAGCGCTTGCCTCCACCACAAGTGCCCAGTTTGCCTTTTCGGCGGAACGCCGTGCGCTGAAGATCGGCGTCAATGGCATTCCCGTGACGCTGGAACCGATTAATGCGATCAGCAACGTCGGTCCTCGCATCGTCAACCAGATTTTCGACACGCTGCTTGCGCGCGACTTTTTCGGAAAAGGTGCATCGGGCAACGGCATCGATCTGATGCCGTCGCTGGCCGAAAGCTGGGAACGGATCGACGACAAGTCGGTTCGCTTCAGACTGCGCCAGAAGGTCATGTTCCACAATGGCGTCGAGATGACCGCAGACGACGTCGCCTACACGTTCTCCTCCGAACGGCTGTGGGGACCCGATGCGATCAAGACGATTCCACTCGGTGGCGCCTACTCGCTCGACTTCGACGAGGCACTCGTCGAGGATAAGTACACGGTCGTCCTGCGCACGAAGACGCCGACCCCTCTGACCGAGTCCTACGTTGCGTCCTGGATGGGGCGCATCGTTCCCAAGGACTATTACAAGTCGCTCGGAACGGTCGCGTTCGGTAACAAGCCGGTCGGCACGGGCCCCTATAAGTTCGTCGAGTTCGTCGCCAACGATCGCGTCGTCGTCGAAGCCAATGACGACTATTGGGGAGTGAAGCCGACCGCATCAAAAATCACCTACCAGCTCGTGGCCGAACCGGCGACGCGTGTCGCCGGCCTCATCAGCGGCGAATATGATATCGTCACCACGCTGACGCCGGACGACATGCCGATGATCAACGGCTACTCGGATCTGGAAACGCGTGGAAACGTCGTCGAAAATTTCCACATGTTCACGTTCAACATGAACCAGCCGATCTTCCAGTCGAAGATGCTGCGCCGCGCGCTGGCACTTGCGGTCAACCGCCCGCTGCTGGTCGAGTCCCTGTGGCACAACAAGGCGATTATCCCGCACGGCTTCAACTTTCCGAACTATGGCAAGACCTTCGATCCCGATCGCCGCGCTCTGGCCTATGACATCGAGGAGGCAAAGCGCCTCGTGAAGGAAAGCGGCTACGACGGCTCGCCGATCACCTACCACACGATGGGCAACTATTACGCCAACGCCACCCCTGCATTATTGATGATGATCGAGATGTGGAAGCAGATCGGCGTCAACGTGGTGCCGAAGGTCTATGCTCCCGGCGCAGCTCCGAAGGACCAGGACAGCTACATGCGCAACTGGTCGAACGGCCAGTGGCTGACCGACGCCTGGGCGACGATGGTTTGCGAATTCGGCCCGAAGGGCCAGGTTCAGAAGCGTTGGGGCTGGAAGGCTCCGGCGGAATTCAACGAGCTGTGCACCAAGGTCTCCCAGATGCCCGACGGCAAGGAGCGGTTTGACGCCTTCAATCGCCTGCGCGACATCTTCGAGGAAGAGGCGCCGGCGGTCATCCTCTACCAGCCGTTCGACGTCTACGCTGCCCGCAAGGACGTGCACTGGAATCCGATCAGCTTCGAGATGATGGAATTCCGCAACAATCTCAGCTTCGGCTGACGCCAGCAAACGAACTTGCGGCGCGCATTCGTGCGCACCGCATCCTGGAGGCGGCCATGTCCGATTTTCTGACCGTTCGCGACCTCGTCGTCGAGGTTCCTGCGCGGAACATCAAAATCCTCGACGGCATCAGTTTTTCGCTCGAAAGCGGGCAAACGCTCGGCCTCGTCGGCGAATCCGGCTGCGGCAAGTCGATGACCTGCTACGCGGTTGCCAGCATGCTGCCACGCGGCATTACCCGCGCGAGCGGCAGCGTGACCATCCAAAACAGCGCTCCAACCGGGGTGACGGCAAAGGCCCCGAAGATCGCGATGATCTTTCAGGATCCGACCAGCAGTCTCAATCCAGTTCACACGATCGGCTATTATCTGGAATCGGCGCTTCATCGCCATCAAGGTTTGAAAGGCAGCGACGCAAGGCTGGAAGCGATGCGACTTCTGGAGCGCGTCGGCATCGATCGCGCCAGGAGCAGGATGCGTGCCTATCCTCATCAATTTTCCGGCGGCATGAACCAGCGTGTCATGATCGCTCATGCGCTTGCCGCGAAACCTCAATTGCTGATCGCCGACGAGCCGACGACGGCGCTCGATGTCACGATGCAGGCCCAGATCCTGCATCTACTCGAAGAGCTGAAAGCGGAGACCGGCATGGCGCTGATGATCGTGTCCCACGATCTCGGCGTCATCGCACGCCTCGCCGACAAAGCGGCCGTCATGTATTGCGGCAAGATCATCGAGACGGCGCCCGTGGGCGAACTGCTCCAGCGACCGGCGCATCCCTATGCGCGCGCCCTGGTCGACTGCATGCCAAGCATCGATCCGAACGATCTCGAACCGCCGGCTCCTATCCCTGGTTCCGTGCCGCTGCTCGACAGCCTTCCGCCGGGATGCCATTTTCATCCACGCTGTCCGCGCGCAAGCGCCGAATGCTCCGTCGGTTTCCCCGTCCCCGCCACTATCGGCCCCGTCCATGAGGCTTCCTGTTACCATCCGGTGGCCGCATGAGCGCGCCTTTCCTTCAGGCCACGGGGCTAACCAAGGTGTTCCGACACAAGACCGGCTTTTTCGCGAGGCCGACCAGCCAGCTTGCAGTGAATGCGATCAGTCTGGACCTTGCGGCTCGCGAACGCATCGGTGTGGTCGGAGAATCCGGAAGCGGGAAGTCAACCCTTGGCCGACTTCTGCTCGGACTGACGGAACCGACAGGCGGCGACGTCTGCTTCGAAGGTGTCAATCACAAGCGGCGCCAGGCCGACGACTGGAGAGCATTCCGCATCCGCACCGCATTGGTACAGCAGAACCCGCTTTCAGCCCTTAATCCGCAAATGTCCATCGGGCAGCAGATCGCCGAGGGGCTGCTTGTGCATCGCATCACCGATCGGGCGGGTGCCGACGAACGCGTCGCCGCCATGCTCGAGCGTGTCGGGCTGTCGAGCGCGATGATGAACCGCTATCCTCACCAGATGTCGGGAGGTCAGCGACAGCGCGTGGTGATCGCCAGAGCGTTGATCCTCGACCCGAAGCTGGTCGTCTTTGACGAAGCCGTGTCCGCGCTCGACGTATCCGTTCAGGCCCAGGTTGTCGCACTCCTGCGGTCTCTCTGGCAGGAGCTCGACCTGGCCTATGTCTTCATCACTCATGACCTGCGTATCGTGCGCTATCTCGTCGATCGCATCGCCGTCATGTATCTCGGCCGCATCGTGGAGACGGGCGACATCCGATCCGTCTACGAATGGCCGCGCCATCCCTATACGCGTGCTCTGCTCGCCTCCGTCCCCAGCATGGACCCGACGGTTCGCAACATCGAGCCGCCCATCAAGGGAGAACTCGATACGTCGGCAATATCGAAAGGCTGCGCCTTCCGATCGCGCTGTCCCTTCGCGCTCGACAAGTGTGCTACTGAAACACCCGAGCTTCGGGCTGTGGCCAGCCAACAGACAGCATGTCATCGTGCCGAGGAATTTCCGCAGGCGATCGCACCGCAAAGTGCGGTAACGCAGAAGGAGATGGCGCTATGATGGCCTTCATCCTTGCCCGCCTCATCCGGGCCATCGTGGTCCTCTTATTCACCGTTACGCTCGTCTTTGTCGTTCTGCGGTTGAGTGGCGATCCCGCCCAGCAGATGCTCTCCGACAATGCCGGTCCCGAGGCGCTTGCAGCCTTCAATGCCAAGTGGGGCCTGGACCGATCGATCCCGGAGCAATATCTGTATTACGTCGCAAATGCCCTGCGTGGCGATTTCGGCGTTTCGTTCGCGGACGGGCGTGAGGTCTTCACCGTCATCAGCGAACGAATTCCCAAAACACTTGTCGTAACGATCTCTGCATTCATCCTCAGCATCCTGGTCGGCGTGCCGGCCGGGATCATTGCAGCCGTGCGGCGCGAGTCCGCTCTCGACAAGGGCGTGATGGCAGCAGCGGTGCTAGGCTACAGCGTTCCGAACTTCCTGCTCGGCCTGGTCTTCATCTTTATCTTCGCCGTCTGGCTTCGCGTATTGCCGAGTTCGGGCAGTTCGACCTGGAACCATGCGATCCTGCCGGTCGCGACCTTTGCTCTGTTCAACGCGGCGGCCGTGGCACGCTTCATGCGCTCCACCCTGATCGACGTGCTAGGCGAGCCCTATATCGCAGCCGCTCGCGCCGACGGCATCCCGCACTGGGAGATCATTCTTCGCCACGCGCTTCCCAATGCCGCGATCCCGATGGTGACGACACTCGGCTTCGTCGCCGGCGGCCTGCTCGGCGGCTCCGCGCTCATCGAGCCGGTCTTTTCCTGGCCCGGTCTCGGCAGCGGGTTCGTGAATGCGACAAACACCGGGGACCTCCCCGTGATACAGGCGATGATCGTGCTGTTTACGGCCTTCATGGTCGCGATCAACCTGACCGTCGATGTCCTCTATGCGGTTCTCAATCCGAAAATCAGGAAGCACTGACATGACGGCAGCGCCCTCATCCCCCTCGATGCGCAGCACGATATCGGCTCCGTTTGTCCGCATGCCGGGCAGCATCGCCCTGTGCTGCGCATGGATCGCTATCGTGGTTATCGCCGGCATCACGGGCCGATGGTCGGCCCCTTTCGATTACACGCATCAGGATCCGCTTGGGCGGTTGGCGCGGCCGCTCGCATCCGTCGCCCATCTTCTTGGAACCGATTACCTGGGACGGGACATCGTCAGCAATCTGCTGATCGCGACCCAGACGACATTGATGATTGCACTCGTCGGATCGCTCATCTGCGCCTTGATCGGAACGAGCCTCGGCCTGCTTGCCGCTCATTTCGGCGGCTGGATCGACAATGCCATCATGGGCTTTGCCGATGCGATGGCGGCAGTGCCGTTTATCATCGTTGCGCTCAGCGTTCTCGCGCTCTTCGGTTCCAGCCCGCTGCTGTTCGTCTTTCTCGTCGGTTTTGCAAGCTGGGAACGCTATGCGCGACTGACGCGCGGCCTCGTCATCAGTGCCAAGGAAGAGGGCTATGCGGAAGCGGCCCGTATTGTCGGCGTTCCACCAATGCGCATCTATCTGCGTCATATGCTGCCGAACATCGCCGGTCCGCTCATCGTGCAGTTCACCATCAACTTCCCGGAAATCATCCTCCTGGAAAGCGGCTTGAGTTTTCTCGGGCTCGGCATCCAGCCGCCCGAGACCAGTCTCGGGCTGATGGTGGCCGACGGCCGGAACTACCTGGCGATCGCCTGGTGGCTCGCAGCATTCCCCGGTGCCGTCATCGTTCTCACGACCCTGTCGATCAGCCTGCTCGGCGACTACCTGCGCGACCGGCTCGACGCGCGCCTCCGTTAATTGAAAGGAAATAGGCATGAACCCGCTCAGAATGACGATTGAAAACATGCGCCTCGGCGGCCACCGCGGCCATAGCGCTGGCGCGCCGGAAAACACGCTCGCCGCATTTAAAAAGGCTTTCGAGTTTGTCGGTCCGCCGGCCACCTGCGAGACCGATCTCAGCATCACCAGTGATGGCGAACTCATCCTGATGCACGATAAGACAGTTGACCGCACCACCAACGGTCACGGCATCGTGCAAAAGATGACCTATTCGGAAATCTCCAAGCTCGATGCGGGCAGCTGGTTCGGCCACGAATTTACCGGAGAGCGGGTCCCGCGGCTCCGCGATGCCCTGCAACTCGCCCGTGAACTCGGCATCATCTATCAGCTCGAGCTCAAGATCTACGACCGCAACGATGTCCTTTTCGCGAAACTGCGGGCCCTGATCGATGAACTGGGTTGCGCCGACCTCTTGCAGTTTTCTTCGTTCGACTACGTCCAGCTGAAGGCCGTGAAGGAGGTCATTCCCGACGTGCCGACAGTCGGTCTGATGCACTCCCGTCTGATCGACCCGGCTGCGATCGCCCGGCAGGCCAATCTCGATGCCATGAATATCGAGGTCTATCACTTCGCCAGCGGCGAGGCGCACCAGCTTCACGAAGAAGGCTTCGCCGCGTTCACCTATTTGCCGGCGGGATATCATGAAAAACTGATGCAGTATGGCGTCGATATCGAGGCGCAGATCATCCAATGGGTTCGTGAAGGCCAGTTGGACCAGCTCCTCGGCGACGATGTGGCGCAGGTCACAAGGCTTAGAGATGAAGCGCGTGGTTGATACGCATGGCTATGCCTCGTCTGGTCGTCCAGCCGAGGCTATCGTTGAAGACATCGCAAGGGAAGCTGGGGAACTGGCCTTGGCCCATTTCCGGTCGCTGGCTAGCCTGCCGGTCGAAAGGAAGGGGCACCTCGATCTGGTGACAAAGGCCGACAGGCAGGTCGAGGAATTCCTGGTCGCCAGACTGCGGGAAGCCTTCCCCGATGACGGAGTTTTCGGCGAAGAAGGTGGTGAAATTCCAGGTACATCTGGCCGTATTTGGGTCATCGATCCGATCGATGGCACATTCAACTTCGTTCGAGGCGGCCAGAACTGGGCGATCTCCATTGGCCTGTTCGAAAACCGGCGCCCTACGTTCGGGGTGATTTACGCCCCGGTCCGCCAGCTGATGTTGGTCGGGGGGCGATCGGTCGGGGCACGGTTGAACGGCAAACCTGTCAAGCCGTTGCCAGCCCTGGACATGTCGGCAGCATCGGTCGGTTTCAGTTTCCACCCCTCCATCCCGACGTCAGACCGCATCGAGGTGGTGCGCTTCCTTTCAGACGAGTTGCAGATCAACTTCCGCTTCTGCGGATCAGCGACGCTGTCGCTGGTCGAGGTTGCGATGGGGGAAACCGACGGCTACATCTCGCTTGGGGACTCGACTTGGGACGTGATGGCGGCCCTGCCAATCCTCGAGAGCCTCGGTCTTTCTCATACCATTGACTGGAGCCGAACCGGCCTTTCCGAGAAATTGCGGTTTGCATGCGGAAACGATGAGCTCCTGTCGATGCTAGTCCCGCTCCTGCGGAGCGTTACACATGCCGCGTGAGGAAATAGAGTCCAACTAATCTCCACTACATTGATTCCGGTCTCGCAAACGTTCACGGGCGACCGGCCATCGCTTCACCTGTCCGGCCACACCAGCGACCGGGCAATATCGATGATGTCATCGCGAGGGGGTCGGGTCCTCCCTATTCCAGGCGACACCGAGTTCAATCTTGAAATCGACGCCTCGCACCTTCTTCAACTCGAAACCGCGGTTAGGCAGATCCTGTGTCCGTTCCGGCACGAAGCCGATGCCAAGGCCAAGACCGGCTGAGACAAGCGACACCAGCGAGAAGGTATCGCAGCACTAAGCACCACGCATCTTTCATGCTAGATTGGCGTTCCAGAAAATCTACGACCTCGAGCGAAACAGCCATGGCAGCAGGAAACAAATCGTCCCAGGCGGGAGCGCCACATAAACGTCACCACAAATTCAATGCCAAGCGAGACCCTAAGCCAGAAGTACTCGCCGAGGCCAATCGCACTGTTTTGCGGATTGCTCTCGCGGTGGGGATTGGTTTTCTCGTCGTCGTCGCCGTTCAGGTACTGTGGTAGCCGCCGTGCGATGAGCGAAACGACGCTAGCCCGGCGGCCATGATCAATAAGGGACGGACGTCCGACCGCGTCGGCTCAATCCTGCGTCAGATCACCGACTTCACCGAAACCAGCAAGCAGTCTTGGCGAACTCATATCGCCCGTTTCGCTGTCGACCATCACTGAATAGGCTCCTACGCCAATAGACCTGGCCGACATCGCTAAAGCTATCTTCTCCGCAGACGTCCCATTCGAGGCCTGTCGCATGTCTCCTGGCACCAAGCCCGCCCGGTTGCGCTTGAACGGGACGACGATAAATTTCTCCGACAGCGACATCATTGATCTCCGGATGTTTCGAATGCGCGATTCAGGTCAGAGCTTCGATCTGCTCATCGAGCGCGCGTAGCCACTCGAGGTAGCGCGAGCGAAGCGGATGGTCCTCCGGTAGCCCCTCGAATTTTGATTGCGCTAGCTGACGTTGGTCTCTCAGTAGTTTCAGCCGACTCATCTCGCTCTCACCTTTGCAGTATTTAATGCGGTAAACCAAAAATGGCAGGTTTACCAGCTTTGTTCTTACTCTGTTCCAATTCTACCCGGACCGCAATTGACCTGGCGATCCGCGTGACAAGAATCGATGACGTGTCTGCGACAGCAAGACATATTCAGCCGCACATTCAAGCGCGGTCACTGTCGTATTCCGCCTGAGCGCGCTCCATCTCCGGCCCGTTGGTGATCGCCCATTCGTATAGCGCAGCAAACGGCTGACGCAGGGATTCCGCCATCGGCGTGATGGAATACTCGACGCCAACGGGTGCCGTCGGCAACACATGGCGCTCAACCAGCCCATTTCGCTCAAGCCGTTTGAGCGCATCTGCCAACGCCTTGTGGGTTATCCCATCCAAGCGGCGCATGATTTCATTAAATCGCGATGGTCGAGTGCAAAGAACGCTAAGGATCAACACCGACCATTTGTTGCCAATCTGCTCGAGGATCGGCCGCGCCCGCCTGGCGTCGATCAAGGCTTCCTCCATGACCTTCTTGTTCGACTGTCTTACCACTGAAATATGGGAAACCGGACCTTTGCGGGTTTCGGGCATAGATATACTCCACGATATCTGCTTTGCAGTTAGTGCGTATTTTAGCGTTGATATAGAACGTATATCTTTTCCTTGCATCGAAAAAATTGCAAGGAGTTCACATGAGACTCGCCTGCTCGGCGGTCGGGTCGAGCTCGTATCGTATCCCCGGCTGATCCTCATGCTGCAAAGCAAGACGTGAGGCTCTCGCCAGCGTGCTGGGTTCGTTGTCAATCAGTGGCATTGGCCCGTCCACTCGCCCCGCTTTGGTGGCGGGTGCGATCGGCGTGGAGGAGGTAAAGCTCCGACACTATGCTTGTTTCTATTATTTCAAACAGCTGCTACTAATATACACTCTTAAAGTGCCTTAGAGTGTCGGTTCAGCTTGTAGGAAGCAATAGAGGCCAGGAAGCATGACAAAGCCCCGATCAAGCTGGCAGGGACCTTCAGCTCCCGCCGCCGCGACGGAGGGTAAATTCGACAGGCTCTTCCTCTTCGATAGCCAGTTCAATCTCGTTGCCTGCCCTTCAAATATTGAAGCGGCTGCTAATCTCGGTCCGAACGCATCCCTTCCGGAAATGTATCCTAATTTGGATATGTCCGTGGTGGCCCGGTACGTGCAGTCAGGGGACCCAGTTCCCCTCCGCCTGTCGCCTGTCCTCTTCGCCGGGGAATCTGGGCACCTCACGATATTTGCGGCTGGAAACTTCCTGGCCGTGGTGCAGTCCTATCGACCGGATCACGACGAGCGCAACACCCTCCTGCACCAGGCCCATCACGATGCGTTGACAGGATTACCGAACCGTCGACAGTTCAGCAGCGACCTCAGCGATGGGTTGCGGGGAATCGACGGCGGCCCCGACGTGGTCTCGCTAATGCAGTTGGACCTCGACGACTTCAAGCCCGTGAACGACACCCTCGGCCACCCGGCCGGAGACAAGCTTCTCCAGCTCGCAGCCAACCGCATTGTGAGCTGCCTCGGCAGCGAGGATCGCGCATATCGGCTTGCGGGTGACGAATTTGCAGTGATTTCGCTTGGACATGGACATCCGGCACGAAGTCGGGAGCTCGGCGAGCGCCTGGTCCGCGCGTTCAAAGATCCCTTTACGCTCGATGGCATCGCTGTGTTCGTCGGCTTGAGCGTGGGGATATCGGTGGCACCTGTCGATGGCCGGGATCCGGAGACGTTAATGAAGGCATCCGATGTTGCGCTTTATGCTGCAAAGACGGAAGGCAGAGGACGAGCGAGCACGTTCGAGGCGAAAATGCTTCACATCATCGAGCAGCGGGAACTGCTGCGCCGAAGTCTTCGCATAGCCTTGGAAAAACAGCAATTCTCCGTCGAATATCAGCCCATTGTGGAAAGCTCTCGCGTCGTAGGATTCGAAGCGCTCCTCCGCTGGAAGCATCCCTTGCTCGGCCACATACCACCTTCCGTTTTCATCCCGATGGCTGAACGTGACGGGCTGATGCCGGAGATCGGCTCCTGGACCTTGCAACAGGCGTGTCGACAAGCGCTCGACTGGCCGGAAGATTTCACTCTGGCGGTCAACGTGTCTCCGGCCGAATTCCTGTGGGACGGACTTACGGACCGAATTTCGCAGACACTGGACGAAATCGGACTTCCGGCCGAGCGACTGGAACTGGAGATTACCGAAAGCGTCCTCCTCGAGCGCACCGTGAACAATCTGGACACGCTCAACACGCTCAGCATCCTGGGCATCCGGATTTCCCTCGACGACTTCGGGACCCAGTACTCCTCGCTGAGTTATCTGAAGAATTTCCCCTTCGACACCATCAAGATCGACAAGTACTTCGTCGCGGATATCGAAACCAATCCGAAAAGCCAGGCCATCGTACGTGCCATCACCGTGCTTGCGCATGACCTCGACATGCAGGTGACAGCAGAAGGTGTCGAGACCCAAGCGCAGGCGCAATGGCTGACGGAAATCGGATGCGATCGGATCCAGGGGTTTCTCGTCAGCGCTCCCCTTTCGGTCAATTCCTTGAAGAAGTTCCTGTCTACGCCGGATCGGCGGCATAGCGCCATGTACAATCGCACCGAGTCACCTAACCATGCGCGACCTTGAGGGCTGTAAATTGAAGCCGATGGCGGCATTGGAATTGGACTCGGGTCTCCTGATGGCGGAATGGGCACTCTGCGACCGCGTCGTCGAATACCTTGCCCAGGTTGCGGGCCAAATGCACGAGGATGCAGCACGGTACTCCAATTTCCTGTCGCTTATCGTCAACGAGCTGGTGGAACTGGCCTTCAAGACGTCCTCCGGAGAAGGAACCGTCAAATTCGAAGTTCACAAGGACGCCGAAGATTTGCACATAAGCGTAGGCTACCTGTGTCGTGAAGACGATTGCCAGAACATCGTTCGGCTCATCGGGGAAGCATCGGCAGAGAAGCTTCGACCGAGAGCCGCTAGCGCGATCATCGATGATGAGTTGCGCTTAGTTCGCCTCGCAAAGCTGTTCCACGTTGAACTGTCAGCGCACGCTGCGCCGTCCGGTCGGATTGCAATCGCATCGTCGTTGAAATGGCGCGGGGAGTTCCATTGAACGCGAATCTCGGCAAGTTCACGCTGCAATTCGACCCAACAAACCAGGAGATCGCTCTCGTTGGGAAACTGAGGCCGCGATCTCCAATCGACATGCGCGAGATCCTCGGTCAGGTGAGGCATGGCCTCGACGCATGCAAAGGCGTCGCGTACCTCAACGTCAAGAGACTGACCAACATCAACCAAACCGCATTCCATGCCTTGGGCGAGGTCCTCTCATCCGTATGCTCACACAGAGCTGACTTCAGCGTCGTGGTCGTGACATCCAGCGTGATATCCTGGTCGGCCACGCTGTTCCGTGAACTGGCGGAGAGAGAGCCGAACATCACGGTCCAGGTCTACGACTCCGCATTCTATCCCGGCCAAACGTTCGTCGAGGACGAGAGCTTCATACCTATTCTGCGGACACAGACGAAGATGACGTGGAGGCACGAACGTCAGATGCTACCTCGTCACGGCCTGCGGAGCGGCGCGTTTGTCGCCGATATCTGTTGCGGCATCGGCGATTTTGCCACTCTTATACACAAGGAATTCAGCCCTGCCCGTCTGGTGGCATTGGACCACTCGAAACGAAGCCTGGAATACGCACGCCGTGTAGCAGCCGAATTCGGACTTTCGGGCATCGAATACACCTATGGTGACGCCTCGCAGATGCTTCTCGGGGACAACCTGTTCGATTTTGTCACCTGCCGCCACTCGCTCCAGATTTTCGACAGGCCCGACCTGCTGCTGCGGGAACTTCATCGCATCTGCAAGCCGGGGGGCCGGGTCTACATCACCAATGAGAAAAATTCACACTGCCTCGGCGAGCCACATTCGCAGTCCATCCAATGGACCTACAACGAAGTCGCCAGGCTTTTCAGCCACTTCGATATGGACGTCGAGATGGGCCCGAAGAGCAGACGCTTCCTGACGGATGCGGGTTTCGAGCAAATCCAAGTCGAGAGCTTCATGGTGACCAATCTCGATGGCGACCCGCAAGACTTTGCCGACATGATCGAGGCTTGGGAGAATGTCTATGCTGGGGAAATGGCGGTGCGTCGTGGAGATACTCCTGAGTTCATCAGAAAATTCCGTCAGGGTTTCCGAGACCATATAGCCGCTGCCCTTCACCCCAAGGGATATGCCGGATGGCCAATCTGGGCAGCCTCGGGACGGAAGCCGTTTTAATGGATGACACCTCTGCCAGATCCTTTGTTCGATGGGACTCGTTCCGAGCCAAGTTCATCCTTTTGGTTGGTGGCGCGGTGCTGTTCGACCTGCTGGTCAGCGGCGGTCTCGCCCTATGGAATGTCCAACGACTATCGCGCAACGCGACCGTCGAGGTCGGGCATGGCCTTGAGAATGCCAGCCAAGACTACCTGCAGACATACGCGAATTCCACCGCTGCCCAGGTCTCGCTCCTGCTCGGTCAAGTTCACAGCGACGTGTCCACGCTCGCGGGCGTCATGCAGGCTCAGATCGACGATCCCGCAACCGGTGCTGATGTCGGTAGCTCAGTTTCAAAAAGCTCGCCAGGCAGCGTAGAGGTGACGTACAATGTCGGCGGGCGATGGGCGCAGAATGCGCCAGGGACTTCCTCGGTCGTTAGCGCGTGGGGCTATCTGCTAGGACCCGATAACATGCCCCGAGCTGACGTGCAGGCGGACATAAACACCAGTGCGGTACTGAACCTCGTAGCCCCGAGCTTGCTCAAAACCGGATCCGCGAAGCTGCAGATGTACTACATCGGTCCGAAGGAGAGACCGATCTTCAGGACTGCCCCCTACACCGATCAGGCGCAGACGTTTGACCGCCTCTATCCCGGCCACAACGATGCGAACTTCTGGGACTTCTTCTTTCCGGGCCTGTATGAATCATGGCAGAGCTGGGCGACGGATCCCAAGCTGCGGCCTGCCTCCAGCGACATCACACAGACTGCGCCCTACACCGACGCAATCACCGGAAAGCTCATCGTTAGCTTCTTCCATCCCCTGTGGTCCCCGGACAGGAAGAAAGTTGCGGGCACGGTCGGAGCAGACATCACGCTCGATCAGCTCGCCCAGATCGTCGAGAATGTGAAGGTCGCGCAGTCCGGGTTCGGGTTTCTGTCGATGTCAGATGGAAACGTGATCGCGATCAACAAGGCTGGCGAGCAAACGATCGGGGTGAATGCCGCAAGCGAAGGCAACGGCAGCGGCGTAGCTGGCATCGAGCGATCGCTGAAGACTAGCACTCAGCCGTCAATCGTCAAACTCGCCTCCGACCAGCGGGAAGGAATAAGGCACCTGCTTTTGAATATAGGCGGCAACGAAGTGCCTTTCATGGTCATCATGAAGAACCTTCCCGCAACGAATCTTTGGTCATCGGGGCCCGTGAAGGCTGAAGCAATGTCCCTTGGCATCGTTGTACCGGAACAGGAAATCTACGCGTCCCTGGTGGCCGCCCAGGCCAAGATCACAGACGCGACCAATCGCATCGTTCTCTATCAGATCCTGGCGATCCTCGCGTCGCTGATCATCGTGCTCATCGCGGTCGTCGCGGCCTCCAAGCGCATTACGGCAGGAATCAGTGCGTTAGCGAGTGCCGCTCGGAAAATCCAGGCGAAGGACTATTCCGTCCGCGTAGCTGTCACCAGCCGGGACGAAGTCGGCGAAGCTGGCGAGGCTTTCAACAGGATGGCCGAGGAGATCAGCTTTCACACCGAAAACCTCGAGCAGATCGTAGCCGAGCGCACCGCTGAAATCGAGGACGCCAAGGAGGAGATTTCGACGCTCAATGCACAGTTGGAGCGGGAAAACCGACGGCTAGGAACAGAGCTGGCCGTTGCGGAGAGAATCCAGATGATGGTCCTGCCGCTGGAGGAAGAGTTGCAATCGTTTCCAACCCTCGAAGTAGCTGGATACATGAGGGCCGCTGAAGAGGTCGGCGGCGACTACTACGACGTTCTCGAAAGCGGCGACAGGCTCAAGATCGGTATCGGAGACGTCACGGGTCACGGCCTGGAAAGCGGTGTCCTCATGCTGATGGTCCAGTCGGTGGCGCGCGCACTTCAGGAAGCCGGCAGCACCGACCCGGTGAAATTTCTGACTGATCTGAACAGTGCCCTGTTCAAGAATATCGAAAGAACGAAGATCGACAAGCACATGACGCTGGCCTTCCTCGACTACGACGGCACGGACATGGTGCTGTCCGGACAGCACGAGGACGTCATCGTGGTGCGGGCAAACGGGGACATGGAACGGATCGATACCATCGATCTTGGGTTACCGATCGGCCTGGAAGCCGACATCGCCCCCTTTGTGAATTCCGTCAGGATACCGTTCGAGAAGGACGACCTCATCCTGCTTCACACTGACGGCGTCACTGAGGCGGAGAACAGCTCCGGGGAGCTCTTCGGCATCGAGAGACTGTGTAACGAAGCACTGCGCCTGAAAGAAAGGAGCGCAAACGCAATCGTGTCGGGGATCGTAACCGCCCTGATGGAATACGTGGGCACCCAGAAAATACGTGACGACATCACCCTCCTCGTTTTGCGGCACAGGTGAGCTATGGCTAGAAGATTATATGGCTCGATCGACTTGGCTGAGATCAATTTGCAGCGCGGTGCGCGGCTCACGCTGACAGACGGGCCATTGCAGCTTGGCTGGAGGCATTCGGGCATTACATCCGACTTCATCGCGGGCGTGATGGCGATGCCCTACGCCTCCAGCAAGCAACATTACACTGTGGTTCATCACAGCATCGGGTACCTCGCTAACGAACTGATCGAGAACGCAGTGAAGTTCCGGCTGCCTTCATCGATAGAAATCCAAGCCTGCCTTCGCTCGGCGGAGTTCCTGCTGCGTGTGAGGAACCCGATCGCGCTCGAGAGTTCGGCAAGGTTTCAGCGGACACTCGATCATATGCTCGAGAGCGATCCCGGCGACCTGCTTATTCGGCAGATCGAAGCAAATGCGCTGGCCGATTCAAACGCCTCCGGCCTCGGTTTGTTAACGCTACTGAGCGATTACGGGGCAAGGATGACTTGGGAATTCGATGACTATGGCGAGGGCAGCGTTATGCTCACCACGACTGCAGCAGTGTCGGTACCGATGGTCTCCAACATGTGAGGGTACAATGGAAATTCGAGATGAAGATTTCAGAGTGTGGGCAGAAGGCAGCGAGGTCTTCTTCGAAGGAACCCTAAGGCTTGCAGGACCAGATGCATACGCGCCGATATTCTCCCTGGCGTCCGGCATTCTTTCCGGTCACCACGCCCGCGTGTCTTTCGATCTGACCGGACTTGAGTTTCTCAATTCTTCAGGAATCAACCTGCTCGCCAAATTGACGATCGAGGCTCGAAAGCGCCCGGAAGTCCAACTTGTAGTGAAAGGCACGAGCCAGTATCCGTGGCAGACCAAATCTTTGCCGAACTTGAAGAAACTATACCCGCAGATTGACCTTCGCCTTGCTTGACTGCGCTCGTGGCTCGGTCAAATTGCCTACTGACTTGTCCGACGAGCAGACGGCAATGCCGCTGCGATCTTCCGCCATCCGTAGCCGGTGATACCCGGCGTTCTCAACATTTGCACGGTTTCCACGTCACCGAGGTCGCGGACGGTTTAAATCCCAGCTGGTGCAGTTTGTCGAGCACCGCAGTTTCAGCTCGAAATCTTCGAGGTTCCGTGGACGCGACGGCATCATGCCCCCTCTATCGGATCAACTCACAGATTGGCAGTTTTCGGAGCCTTCCTGGAGCAAATTTTCCCGATGGCAATATTGACAGGCGCGTTCGAAACGAACTGGTCGCCTCACGGAATGAACATCGGATCTCACTTGGAACAGCGTGAGAACACTGCCATCCAAGCGGGTCCGCCTGTCGGTCATCGCGGAACCGAATTCGCGGTTTCTCGTTGTGATGGCAACGGGGGACCCAACATGAATAAATCAAAGTTTGAGTGGCTGGCTCGTTCAGGATACGGCGCGAGGGGGATCGTCTTTCTCCTGGTTGCCGCATTGGCCATGTTTTCAAGCTTTGGCGGCAGCAAGGCCGACACAAAATCAGCTCTCGACGTGCTGCTAAACCAGCCCCTCGGCCAGGTCTGGCTTGCATTGATCGGCCTGGGTCTACTCGGCTTCGTCGCATGGCGGCTCGCTCAGTCGCTTGCCAACGCCGACAATCATGATCGTAGCGCGAAAAGCTATCTGATCCGGGCTTCGCTCTTCGGCAGTGCGTTCACCTACATCGGTCTGGCAATCTACGCGTTCGAAGCAGCGATAGGTGCAGGATCTGGCGGCGCTAGCGGAGAACAGGGCCTCGCTGCCTGGGTCATGTCTCAACCTTTCGGCCGATATCTCGCTGGAGCGATAGGTGTCGGATTCATCATCGGGGGCGTCATCACCGCGCTCAAAGGCTTGACCCGCCGCTTTGAACGCTATCTCGATCTTCGGCAAAATCGTCTGCTCTTTTTGGTCTGCGTCTACGGCCTCTTAGCTCGCGGCGCGGTCTTCGCCATTATCGGCATCTTCTTTTGTTATGCAGCCTTCAAAGTGGACCCGAGTCAGGCCGGAAGCATGAGCGAGGCCTTGTCATGGATCAGGCAACTTCCCTTCGGCAGCATTCTATACTTCGCGGTCGCCATCGGCCTTGCCGCTTTCGGCATCTACAACCTGGTCGAGGCGCGGTATCGACGGGTGCATTCTCCAAACCTCTCGGCTGTCCGCAGAGAACTGCCGACGTTAAGCCGGTAAGAGGCTACGTCGACAACATGATCGAGGCAGCCCAACAAAGTCGACCATGATGGCTATGACGGCATTTCTCGGCGTCGCTTGTGTTGCTGCATCCGGCCCGCTTGTCGGCAGCGGGTGCCCTGCCCCGAGGTGTCGGCGGATCGAACGCGCACTGTAGCAGCAATGCCGCCAAGGGCAACCGTCCGCCTTGCCCATCCCTACTAAACGCGACGGAAGTTGAAGAGATTCTCGCGAAGATCCGCAGCATCAAAGCCATGTTCGAAACGGCGAGCGTCGTAAAGCATCATGCTGAGCGGCGGAACCAGTTGACCTCCAGCTCCGCTCCCGCTGAGCTTTGAAACGCACCAGAAGTGCGGCAGGTACGACCTGAGGAGACGGATCATCCCGGAAACGTTCTCAATCTTGTGTCACTGTTGAACTTCCGACGGCCAACTTCGTTATCGGGGTAGATCGCGATGCCGCGACCGCCCCTTCGCAGAGAAGTGGATCAAAACCATGAAGACGTTACTGCTGACCGCTGCTGTCGCCCTCATTGCGACCCAGTCTTTTGCGATCTCACGGCTCAATCCGCTTTCGATGAGCTGTGCAAGCGCCCGTGCGGCCGTCCATAATCAGGGTGCGGTCATCTTCAGATGGACATCGCCAAGGGGTTTGCCGCTTTACGATCGGTTCATTCGAAATAGCCGCTTCTGTGACGCCAATGAATATGCTGAGTGGAGGGGTATCCCGACCCGCGATGATCGCGCCTGCCAGGTCTTGGCATGCCGAAACCTGGACAGCCGACCCGGTAGCGGGTTCTTCATTCCCGACTACAGTCTGTAGTGAGCCGCCGCCGTACCCGATTGCGACAAGACTATGAATATCGGCCTTCATTCCGTGGTTGCAGATCGATACCAACTATTTCGATAGGCCCTATCGCCTGTCCCCCGACAAGACCGGCACGGCAGGCGGAGGAGGATCAGCCGAAAAAGCCCGCATCCTCTTCCATGAGATATCTCCTGGCCCCTTCAGCGTCGATATCGAGGCCGAGCCCCGGCGCTTCCAGCAGGTCGACCATGCTGTCCTTCACGATCTGCGTCGGCAAGCCGATTACCAGATCCTCCCACCAGGGGTCGGATGCGCTCGGATATTCGAACGCGACGTAATTTGCCGGCAAGGTGGCGCAGACATTGATCAAAGCACCAAGTCCCAGCAGGCCGTTAGCGGTGCCGTGCGGTGCCATCAGGATCGAGTGCATATAGGCGTGCTCGGCGACCCATTTGAGCTCGGCAATGCCGCCGATATCGGCTGGATCGGGGCCGATAACGCGCACCGCCTGGGTCTCGATCAGTTCCTTGAAATTGTGCCGCAGGTAGATCTGCTCACCAGTGTGGATTGGCGTCGAGGTGGAGGTTGTCAGTTCGCGATAGGCCTGCGGATTGACCCACGGCACGTAGTCGCCAGTCAGCATGTCCTCAAGCCACATCAGATTGTACTTCTCGACCGCGCGAGCAAACTTGATCGCATCGGGCAGCATCCAGCCCGGGCCGCAGTCGAGCGCCAGGCTGACTTTGTCACCCAGCACTTCCTTCATCGCGATCACGCAGTCGAGCATGTGATTGAAACCGCGCTCGCTGATCACGCCCTGATCCATGGCCCCGTGATAGCCGGCTTTCTTCTGCGTCACGCCGTAGTGGAAGCCTTCGATGGTATCCTTCATGTTGGAGTGGAACGAGATTCCCTGCTTGACCATGAAGAAGTTCTGCGGCTGCTCCATCATCCATTTGACGTCAGCGGCGTAATCCTCCGGCCGATCGCCCGTGCGTTTCTGGCGAATAGAGCCGTTGTAGACGCGCACCTTGTCCCGCACCTTGCCGCCGAGCAGTTTGTAGACGGGCACGCCCGCGGCCTTGCCGGCAATATCCCACAGTGCGTGCTCAATCGCGCTCACCGCCGCGCCATAGGGCTTGAAAGAGCCGCGTTGGCGGATCTTCAGCATGACTCTCTCGACGTCGGTCGGGTCCTCGCCGATGAGTGCCTCGCGGAAATGCAGCACAAAGGGCTTGAGGTAGGACTTGGTGAATTCGACTTCACCCAAGCCATAGAGGCCCTCGTCCGTAACGATGCGGACGATCGGGTGTTTGCCGATTACGGCGCAGCGCAGATCGGTGATCTTCATCTTCGTTCCTTTTCGCTTCAGCTCCAGGTGCGATCCCAGGAATACTCATCGTCCCATCGATCCGTAGGCTGCCAAATGCCGGTGACACCTGGCTGCAGATGCTGCGAGATCACCTCGTCGACGACGTCGTCAATCCCGAGGCCCGGCTTGTCCGTAACAGTGATGAAGCCGTCCTTCACCAGGGGCTTGGGAAGGCCTGTGACGATATCGTCCCACCAGTCAACGTCGGCGGAATGATATTCGAGCGCCATGAAATTTTCGGTCGCGGTCGCGACATGTGCCGCGGCCATTGCGGCGATTGGACTTTCTGCCATGTGGATGGCCATGGCGACACCACGGTCCTGCGCCATATCGCCGATCTTCTTGGTCTCGAGGATGCCCCCACTGGTGAGCAGGTCCGGGTGGATAACGGAGACGCCGCCGCTGTTGAGCAGGGGCTCGAAGCCCTCCTTGAGGTATATATCCTCGCCAGTGCAGATCGGTATCGTGGTGGCGTCCTGCAGTTGTCGGTATTGTTCGGTATATTGCCAGGGGATCACATCCTCGAGCCAGGCTGGCACGTATTTTTCAATGCGCCTGGCAAGGCGAATGCCGTTCTGCATGGAGATATGGCCGATATGATCGATCGCAAGCGGCACATCCATGCCGATAACCTCACGAACCTCGGCGATGTATTGCTCAAGCAGGTCGAGGCCCTTGTCGGAAAAGTGCAGGCCGGTAAACGGGTGCGGGACGTTATGCAAATCGTACGCAGCGTTGCGGAGACGCCGCTCTTCAACGCTCTTCAGCGGCCCGCGACTGGGACTGTCGCGGTACCCTTCGAGTGAGCCAGCAGGAAACACAACCGCACCGGGCACATCCGCGATCTGCATCAAACCCAGATCCATCTTGAGGAAGGTGAAGCCGAGCTCCATGCGCTGCTTGAGACGCTTACCGGTCTCGGTACCGCTCGGCACTGTGGCGTCAGTATCGCAGTAGACGCGCACTTTCTCCCGAAACCGGCCGCCGAGCATCTGGTAGATAGGGACGCCATAGGCCTTGCCGGCAAGATCCCACAACGCGATTTCAACCGCCGATACGCCGCCGCCTTGCCGGCCGTGCCCGCCGAATTGCTTGATCCGGCGAAACAGGCGGTCGATATCGCAAGGGTTCTCGCCAAGCAATCGGCTCTTCAGCATCAGCGCGTAGGTGGCGCTGGCGCCGTCGCGCACCTCGCCAAGCCCGACGATGCCCTGATTGGTGTAGATCTTGAGCAGCACCGAGGTGAACGGCGCACCGACAATTTCGGCCACCCGCATGTCGGTGATGCGAAGGTCGGACGGCTTGGAATGCGTGTTCACTCGATTGAGCGCCTCGTCGGCTCCATGTGCCTCTGGCATGATTTATCCTCGTTCTGGTCAGCAGGGCTCGTCGTCGTGCAAGCTTGAGCGGCGTAGAGCGGTGATGGCTAGTCCAGCTCTATCTCGTGATCTTGAAGGTATTCGCGGTTCATTTCGACGCCGAGACCGGGCTTGTGCGTAAGCCTGAGGCTGCCGTTCGAAACATCGAGTGGTCTGTCGATGAGGTGATCGTATTTGCCCAGGTTCCACTCCGACGTTTCAAGCTTGTAGAAATTGGGAACGGTCATCATCACCTGCGCTCCCGCAACCACGTTGATCGGCCCTGCGGCGTCATGCGGCGAAACCGGGATGTAGTAGGCTTCGCAGAGGGCAGAAATCTTCTTGAGTTCGGTAATGCCGCCGGTCCAGGTGACATCAGGCATGATGTAGTCGGCGAGCCTGTTTTCGAGAACCGGCACGAAATCCCATTTCGTGTGGCCGCGCTCGCCCCACGAGATAGCGGCGCTGACCTTCTCACGGACCTGTTTGAGCGCGTTGAGGCTCTCCGGTGGACAGGGCTCCTCGAACCAGTCGATCTGACCAGCCTCCTCGAGGCTGCGACAAAGGCGAATGGCGGTGGGAACGTCGAACCGGCCATGCGCATCGATCAGGATGTCGACATCGGAGCCCGCCGTTTCGCGGATCAGAGCCGTGAGTTCGGCGGCTTCGCGCTCATCCTTGCGGGTCATGCTGCCATCCAGGTAGCCGTCACGTTGTTCGCGAGACTGTCCATCGGCGGTGCGGCCCTGATGGGGGAACGGATCGAACTTGAGCGCGGTATGGCCGGATTCGACGATGTCTCTGATTTCGCGGACCACAGCCTCCTTGCTGGTAAACTTGGCCTGGTTGGGATGGGTATAGAGCGAGATTTCATCGCGGACCGGTCCGCCCAGCAGCTCGTAAATCGGCTTGCCAAGAACTTTGCCGCGGATGTCCCAGAGGGCTATGTCGATGGCACTGACGCATTCGACTGCGGCGCCGCGACTTCCCATATAGGTGAAGCTACGGAATATCTTGTGCCACAGATACTCGATGCGGGCCGGGTCCTCGCCCGTCAAAGCGGCACCGATCTGCCGCAGGATCGTGCAGAGGGCCCGATTGGCGAGCCTTGTCGTGGTGGTGATCTCACCCCAGCCGCTCACCCCCTCGTCGGTCGTCACTTCGACGAACAGAAACTCTCCCCAATAAGAAGCATCGGATCTGATGAGCCACGGCCGGACGCTAGTGATTTTCATCTCAACTGCCTTTATCTGAAATGGTTGGGATAACCGATATTTGAGGCTACGTATTCTATCCTGCCCGGGCGGCGTTCCGCGCCCGCATGTGTTCGAGGATGTGTCGGCCTGAGCCCTCGACATGGCGTGCAATGAGTTCGGCTGCCTCGTTTGCCATTCCTGCTTTTACATGCGCGATAAGCTCGCGATGCTCGCTCAGGATCGAGGCACGCCGGGCAAGCGTAAAGTTGAAGCGCCGGCTCACGGCTCGAAGCACTTCGCGATGCTTCCACCAAAGTTCAGCGGCGTGGCGGTTGTAGTGCTTTTGGTACATGACTGTGTGAAAGGCGGTGTCCAGCTCGCTGTGCCTGACCGTGTCGGCGAAGTTGTTCTCTTCAATCAGGCCTTGGATGCGTTCGAGATCAGCAATGTCCTCGACGGTAGCCATATTCACGAACCATCGCGTCAGTGCCGGCTCGATCAAGACTCCTATCTCGTAGATGTCCCGAACAAAATCCTGATCTATCGGCCGAACGCGTGCTCCGCGGTTGGGAACCAAGGTGACAAAGCCCTCGCCGCGCAACAGTTGCAAAGCTTCGCGTACGGGGTTGGTTGAGGTGCCGTGGCGCCGGGCGAGGTCGGTTACCACAAGCCGATCGTTGGCTGCGAGCCGCCCTTCGATGATGTCGTCCCTGATCAATTGATAAACCGAGGCGCCCTCGCTGGAGGCCCCGATAGCGTCGATCCCTTCCGGTGGTTTCGCTTTAAAATCACTTGTTTCGGCCAAGACTGTCCCCAATCAATACACATATTGCTCGGATATCATGCGAGGCATCTGCAAACAATGTACGATTTCTTCAATTGACAGGCAATCTTTAATCTGGAAACGTGCAATGAGGTCGAAGGGATACATTGGGTGGAAAGTCCCGCGACCGGGGAGCAAAGACCGCTTGCCTCGATGCAGAGCGGCTTGGGAGAGAATCTGGAGGATTCCTATGACGAGGATTTCACTCGGCGGTATCGCCGTGCGCGCAACTGTATCCACTGCTTTGATGCTATCATTGATGTCCGCGTCTGCGCTGGCTGCGCCGGTCGACTTGAGCAAGTGGTCGCCGGAATATGTGCGCTCCATCGCCGGCACACAGGATTTTGACACGGCGGGCGATTGCGCCAAGGTCACCCCACTCGACTATAAGGGGCGGCTGACTTTCTGGTATCAGGGTGTGTTCGAGGGCGACCCCGACCTGCTGCGCCAGTATTACAAGGACTTCTTCGAGACGTTCCGCAAAACCTATCCAAACATCCAGCTTGAGGAACAAGCCCTCACCTATAATGACCTTCTGGACAAGTTCCGGACTGCACTTCTGGGCAATGCAGCGCCCATGGCGGTGCGTCTACAAATCCTTGGTGGCACCGAGTTCGCCGCAAAGGGCTATCTGGAACCGCTCAAACCCGAGGATGTAGGGTATTCGACCGAGGACTTCTGGCCCGGTGCAATGAAGGCTGTAACCTGGGAAGGGGTGACCTACGGCGTCCCAACCAACAACGAGACGATGGCCTTCATCTGGAACGCCGACATCTTCAAGCGCGCAGGCCTCGATCCAGACAAGGCTCCGGCAACCTGGGACGACGTCGTCAAATATTCCAAGCAGATCCACGACAGGCTCGGCATTGCCGGTTACGGTCTCGTGGCGCGCAAGAATGCCGGCAATACGCCGTATCGCTTCATGCCGCAGCTGTGGGCCTATGGCGGCGGCGTCTTCGACGAAGCCACTGCGAGCCCGACCTATAAGCAGGTTGAGCTCGATAGCCCGCAGAGCAAGGCGGCATTGCAAGCCTCCTACGATATGTATGTTCGCGACAAGTCGGTTCCGGTTTCGGCACTCACCAATCAACAGGCGGACAACCAGCCCCTCTTCCTCGCTGGCCAGCTCGGCATGATGGTCTCCCATCCTTCCGACTATAACGTCATGCTCGACCTGCAGAAGAAGACGACGGGCAGCGACAAGGACAAGGCGCAGACCGTCATCGACAATATGCGCTACGGTCTGATACCGACTGGCCCTGACGGCAAGCGTGCCGTCGTGTTTGGTGGCTCGAACATTCACATCCTGAAGCCCGAATATGTCGAGGGCGGCAAGGTGGACGAGCCGGCAGCAAAGGCTCTCGGCTGCTTGTGGGCGAGCCCCGAATGGTCGTTGAAGATGGCCTATGCCGGCTCGAACCCGGGAAATCTTAACGGCTTCAAGACCAAGTGGATGAAGGAACGCCTCGACAGTATCAAGTTCCTTGATGTCACGACCTCGATGCTGCCATACGGCATCCCGTTCCCGGCGCTGCCACAGTCGCCCGAGATCATGAACATCATCGTCCCTGACATGCTGCAGAATGCCCTCACCGGAGCAATGACTGTCGACCAGGCAGCGGACGACGCGGCCAAGAAGGTAAAAAACCTGACGGACGGCGGACTCTAGTCCAAGCCTGACCACGATCTGACCGGCTGCATCGCGATTGCAGCCGGTTTCTTCCGAAGAATAAGGGCAGGGCACAGTGACGATCTTGACTGGCAAGGCCGAGGCGCGCCGAAGACTGCAACCCGACAGGTCCGGCGTGTTGCGAAAGATCTGGGTGCACCGCGCTGACTACGCGTATGTGCTTCCCGCGATCGCCGTGATGCTCATCGTTATTGCCTATCCGATCTACTACACGATCGAGCTGTCGTTCTTTAATACACCGCCTGGCCTGCAGCTTCGGGACAAGATTTTCGTTGGCTTCGACAACTACTCCGCCATCCTCACAAGTCCGGTGTTCTGGACGGTCACCTGGAACACTCTTATCTGGACACTGGGATCCACATTCATCTCATTCGTCCTGGGGTTTGCCTGCGCCCTGGCGCTCCATCGCGACTTTCTCGGCCGCGGCATCCTGCGGGCCATCCTGATCATTCCCTGGGTCATCAGCGCGGTCGCCGCGTCCTATATCTGGAAGTGGATCTACCATTCGGACTTTGGGATCATCGGCGCGGTGCTTGTTGGCCTCGGACTGGCCGACCGGCCGCCGAATTTCATCGACAGCGTCAGCACAGTGCTGCCCTCGCTGATCGTCGTCAATATCTGGCGAGAGTTTCCGTTTGCCATGATCATGATGATGGCTGGCCTGCAGACGGTTCCCGACCAGTTGCTGCGCGCCGCAAAAGTCGACGGCGCCAATGCATGGCAGCGGTTCTGGCACGTCACCTTTCCGCACTTGAGAAACGTCTCGACGGTGACGATCCTGCTCTTGGCAGTCGCCAATTTCAATTCTTTCATCATCCCCTGGATCATGACCGGCGGCGGGCCGTCGAACGCATCGCATATCTGGATCACCCACATTTATGAGCTCGCCTTCGGCCGCCAGCGCTGGGGCGTGGCATCGGCCTATTCGGTGCTGCTGTTCCTGATCCTGATGTCGTTCGGCTATTTTTACGTCCGCGCGCTGAGCGGCAACGAACGGAAGGATGGAAGCGAATGAGCGCCATTGCCGGGACTGCTCGTCGAGGCCAGGGGCGTCGCCGTACGCGCATCGATGGATGGCGGTGGGGCGGACGCATCTTCCTCGTGTTCATGCTGCTTTATACCGCCTTGCCGATGATCTGGATGCTGATCACCTCGATCAAGTCCGGCTTCGCGGCCATGCAATTCCCGCCCCAATGGTGGCCGGACCAGCCTACCCTTGCCAGCTACGAGAAGCTGCTCGATCCGCAAAACAGCGTCGGCCAGGACTTCCTGCGCTTTTTCTGGAACAGCCTTTTCGTCTCCACCACAACGACCATCCTTTCGGTGATCGTGGCAGTTCCTGCCGCCTACGCGTTTTCGCGCTTCACCTTCCCGGGCCGGAACTTTCTGTTCTTTGCCGTCCTGCTGCGCAACATGTTCCCGGCAGTGATCTTTCTCGTGCCGCTCTTCATCCTGATGCGCGCGATCGGGCTTGTGAACACCCATGGGTCGCTTGTTCTCACCTACCTCACATTCGGCCTGCCGCTGGCAATCTGGCTCCTCAAGGGCTTCTACGACAACATTCCGGTGCAACTCGAGCAGGCGGCGCGCATCGACGGGGCAACGCGGTTCCAGGCCTTTGTCCTGATCGTGATGCCGCTCTCGGCGCCGGGGATCATCGCCACGGCGATCTATTCCTTCATTGGCGCGTGGAACGAGTACATCTACGCCTACACCTTTCTGTCCAAGAACGAGCAGTTGACACTGCCGGTCGGCATCCAGCGCTTCTTCTCGGAAAATACAACGGACTTTCCGGGCCTGATGGCAGCCAGCTTCATGATGAGCGTGCCCGTCGTGGTCCTGTTCCTCGTTCTGCAACGATACTTCGTACGCGCCCTTACAGAAGGCGCAGTCAAGCACTAAGGGAGTTGCCGGTGGCCCACGTGGTCCTCAAAGATCTGGTCAAGACCTATGGCAGCTTCAAAGCTGTCAACGACGTTTCGCTGACGGTCAACGACGGCGAATTCGTCGCACTCGTCGGCCCCTCAGGCTGCGGCAAGACAACCACACTCAATCTTGTGGCGGGGCTCATCCCCATCACATCGGGCGACATCGTGATCGGCGACAGGGTAGTCAACGACCTCGACCCCAAGGACAGGGACATCGCAATGGTGTTCCAGAACTACGCGCTCTATCCGCAGAAATCGGTCTACAAGAATCTGGCGTTCCCGCTGCAGATGCGCAAACTGCCAAGCGACGAGATCGACAAAAAGGTCAGAGAAGCGGCGCGCGTGCTCGACATGACGCAGCTGCTCGAGCGCAAGCCGCGCGAACTTTCGGGCGGGCAACAGCAGCGCGTGGCGCTCGGCCGTGCCCTCGTTCGCGATCCGGCGGTCTTCCTGATGGATGAACCACTCTCCAACCTCGACGCAAAGCTGCGCGTGCAGATGCGCTCAGAGATCAAGCGTTTCCACCAGGACCTCAACGCGACGATCATCTACGTGACACACGATCAGCTCGAAGCAGTAACCATGGCCGACAGGATGGCGGTGATGAATGGCGGCTACCTGCAGCAATACGATACTCCGGCGCAGGTCTTTGCCCATCCGGTGAACATGTTCGTCGCCAGCTTCGTCGGCAGCCCGGCGATGAGCCTTGTTCCGCTGGAGGCATCGACGGCGAGCGGCAACACCGTGTTGACTAGCGCGGAGGGTTGGCGCCTCGAACTCTCACCGGAAAACGTCCAGAAGGTCGCTAGGGCAACAACAAAGAAGATCGTGCTCGGCGCGCGTCACTCGACGATCAGGCTGCATAAAAGTGCGATGCCGGGAAGCGTCCCTGCCAAGGCCTACACGGTAGAGCCCACCGGAGACGTCACTTTCGTGCAAGCCTTCCTGTCTGGCGCCATCGTCAACGTCAGCGTGCCGCCGACCATTGCCGTGGCGCCTGATGAACAAATTTGGCTCGAGTTCGATCAGGAGCGGATGCATCTGTTCGACGGCGAAACAGAAATGGCTCTCAAGGCCAACTGAGATCAGGCGGATGCGTGTGAAACGAGAGCGTGGATGACTGCGAAGCTTAAAATCACGGCGATCAAGCCCTATCCAGTATGGGTAGGAACGCGCAACCAGATGCTGGTCAAGGTCGAGACCGACAACGGCATCTTCGGCTGGGGCGAGAGCGGCCTGAGCGGTCGCGAGAAGGCCGTGGCCGGCGCGATCGAGCACTATCGCGAATTTCTCATCGGCCGCGACCCGATGCAGATTGGTCGGATCTGGCAGGAAGCCTATCGCAGCCAATATTTTGAAGGCGGGCGCGTTCTGCAGGCAGCGATATCCGCCATCGACATTGCTCTTCACGACATCAAGGGCAAGGCGCTTGGCGTGCCGGCCTATGAACTGCTGGGCGGTAAGCAGCGCGACCGCATTCCAACCTTCGCCTCGACCGGTGACGAGGCCGAGGGCGATGTTGCTATCGAACGAGCTCGCGAACTACGCGCCCAGGGTTGGCAGGCGATCCGCTTTTTCCCCATCGGGCAAAGCAGCAGGGATATATTTGAGCCGCGGGAGTCGATCGGCGCTACCGCAACCATGCTGAACAAGGCGCGCGAGGCGCTGGGCGACGAGGTCGTCCTCGGCATCGACTATCATCATCGGCTGTCGGTGGCAGAGGCGGCGAGCTTCTGCAACAAGCTCGGCCGCGGGGTGCTTGATTTTCTCGAGGAGCCGATACGAGACGAAACGCCCGAGGCCTACGAATCCCTGCGCAGGATGACCGACATCCCGTTCGCCATCGGCGAGGAATTTGCCAGCAAGTGGCAATTCCTGCCCTATATCGAGCGTGGCATCCATCAGTTCAACCGGCTCGATGTTTGCAATGTTGGCGGGCTCACCGAAGCGATGAAAGTCGCTGGTTGGAGCGAGGCGCACTATGTGGACCTGATGCCGCACAATCCCTTGGGCCCGGTCTGCACGGCGGCGACCATCCATCTCGCCGCCGCGGTGCCGAATTTCGCCTGGCTCGAGACTAGGGCGCCCGAAGCAAAACTGGGCTTCGATAATTCCGAGTTCTTCCCCGTTCAACCCCGGCTCGACGGCCCCGACTATCCGGTCAGCGATCTGCCGGGGCTCGGCGTCGAGGTCAACGAAGAGGCGGTCAAGGCGGAGAGCTTTCGTTTCTGGGAAGCGCCTCACCTGAAGCGCCGCGACAGTTCTGTCACCAACTGGTAGTTTCATCCACCGGAGTACAAAATGACACATACGCCCGACATTACGCGACCGCCCAAGGAACTAATCGACGCGCTGAAGGAGATCGGCGCCGCGACCGTTGCCGGCACGCTTGGCCATATGGGCTTCCGCAATCCGCACATGGTCGGTCCCGTAGCGCAGAATCGCGGGAAGTCGATCGTCGGGCCTGCCCTGACGCTTCAATTCCTGCCGCAGCGGCCGGACCTTTTTAACGAGGGAGAATATGCAGATCCGGAGACGCAGCTGCACCGCCATGTGCTTTATCACGTGCAGGAGGGCGATGTGGTCGTCGTCGACGCGCGCGGCGACATGAGTTCTGGCGTCTTCGGCGATATGATGTCGACCTATTTCAAAGGCAGAGGCGGCGCTGGCATCGTGATCGATGGCTGCATGCGCGATCGGCCCAATGTCGAGAAGCTGGATCTGCCTTTATGGCTGCGCGGCTGGACACCCAACTATCATGTCCAGACCGGCATCTATCCCAACGCCGTCAACGTCCCGATTGCCTGCGGCGGTGTCACGGTCATCCCCGGAGACATCATCGTCGCCGACGATGATGGCGTGGTGATGCTTCCGGTCGCAATGGCCTCGAAGGTTATCGAAGAATCGCAAAAGCATCACGATTGGGAGGAATTCTCGCGCGCGAAGCTTATGGGGGGCGGGTCGTTGCAGCGCTACTATCCGCTCCATGACGATGCTCGCGGAGAGTACGAAGAGTGGCGCAAAACAAACCGCTTGGGAACGACTTAGTCAATGGAACACTCTAAACGGGTGGCGGACTTTCGGGGGTAGCGCCGGCGTTTACACAAAAAGCACGAAGTCGAATTTCGCTGTGGACACCTGCTGTGGCCCAGACAACGCCCACTTTGTGTAACTGCATCGCAATATTTGACGTGTAGCCTAGGGCAATGTTCTGGCACGTCGTCCGAAAAGCGCTTTCGAAAATTGTGCTGAGCCTCGTGCTGTTGGCATCATTGCATGCGACACAGGTTGGGGCTGCTGAATCTATTGAGATTCAAAGTTCTTGCTGGGCGTCCGGCAGTTTGTCGGAGGACCTTGTCACCATTGTTCACTCGCCCGCACGCTGGAATTGCCGGGATCGGGCCTACTCGCTTGAAGGCGAGCGGGCGTTTCTACGTTTTGAAATCGGTCCCGATGATGCCCTTCCACAATATGTCTTTTCCAGAAGAAGCGCACTCGAGAAAGTGCATCTGCTGGCGATCGACCGGAACGGCGAAGTGTACCAAGCCTCGTTTCCTGCGGGCGACCTGCCCAGCTCTCTGCGTGGCGGATATTTCAAAGCTCCTCTACCGGGCGTAACCCGCGACACGCAACAAGTTGTCGTTGCTTTCGATTTGCCAAGCCACCGGATGACGCTGGAAAGAGCTTATCTGTCACCGTCTGATGTGGCCGTCAGCCCCGATTTTTTGCGCTCACTGGTGTTTCTTGCCGTCCTTGCCGGCATGCTGTCCATGCCGCTCATTTTCAACGCTGCCTTTTATCGAGTCCTGCGCGAGCCCTTCGTGCTTTGGCATTCCGCGCTCACGCTCTCGTTGCTAGCGACGATCCTGACCTCATCGGAACTTGCAGTCGTGCTCTTCGATCCGCCGGCGATGACGCTGAGCTGGATGACGACCATGATCTTCGGCCTCACCGTTGCGTCAGGGGCGTTGTTTACCCACAGCTTCATCGAACCAAACCATATGCATCCCTTGCTTCGGCGGGCACTCATTTATTGCGCCGTTTGGGCAATGCTCCTAAGTGCATTTCACGCAGCTTTCCCCTTTGTTGCACGCCCCATTCAGTCAACTGCCTACACCGCAGCTTTCGCGCCGGTGCTGGTCATTTTCTTCTTGTCGGTTGCCGACGCACTTCGGCGCGGCAGTCGAGCCGCAAAGTTTCAGGCAATCGGTTATATACCAATGATTGCGTCCGGCCTGGTGCGCCTGATCACAGGCGTAGTTCCATGGCTGGAGAGCAATGATGCGATGCTCCTGTTTTATCTGGGTTGTGCATGCGAAGTCCTGTTCACCACACTTGGCGTTGCCGATCGTTTCATGACGATCCGGCGCCAACGAGACAAGGCACGCTTTGAAGCTGATGCTCTGAAGAGTATTTCCGAACGTGACGCTCTGACCGGACTGCTCAATCGCCGGGCGATCGAACAGAATTTCGAAAAGTACCGCAATGAGGGCTACAGCGCGCTTGCCGTGCTCGACCTCGACCACTTCAAGGCAATCAATGATGCTCACGGCCACGGGACCGGCGACGCGGTACTGAAGGCCGTGGGTGAGGCCCTCCAAACGGACCCGCAAATTCATGCGTTTCGCCTCGGCGGCGAGGAATTCGTGCTGCTCGTGCGCGGCGAGGATGCCCAATTGCGGGCCGAACGCCGCAGGCAAGCGATCCCCTCTGCCGTTGCAAACGCAGTTCCAGGCCTCGGCCATCCCGTTACTGCCAGCATGGGCATTTCGGATGCGCCGCCTAATGCAGATGTAAGGTTCACGGAGCTTTATAAACAAGCAGACAAGCTACTTTATGATGCCAAACTTTCCGGGCGTAATCGATCCAAATCAACGCTCTCGCAGAGGCCGAGGGATGATACGAATTCAATGATCGACGGTGCAGCCAAGCCCGCGCGATCAGAGCATCTGAGCTCTTGAGCGGATGAACCAACGGCCACTGGCTCCTAACCGCTTGGCCAGGGGCAAGGCGGCACATCCCACACCGAGAAACGCAAGCGATGCAGGGCAACGAACGCTTACTTCACTTGCATCCCTGGCGAAGTACGCCGCCGCTTCCCTAAGAAACTGATCCTTCAGCGGGCATGACCTCAAGCTGATAGCCCAAAGACCAGGCGCGGCGCTGCAGATTGGTTAGCACACGACAACGATGCCGCTCATCATAGATCGCAGCGCCCGAATCCCGGTAAACCATTCCAAATCGGAGAGCGTCGTAAAAACAGAACGGCAATCTTGCGTGCCGATCCTTCCAGCCAGACGCCGATAGAATCGGACTTAGCGCAGTATCGCTTCGGCCGATGTGGTTGTCGCCAATCGCAACAATGCAGCCGCTCGACTGGATGATCGACGGGTTCGCGACGAAAGCATCTTGCCCCCCGAGATCTTGTTGCCGGGCGCGAGGCGCGGCCATCCGAGGCTTATCGTTGACGGACTAGAAAATGCTCCGGAAGCTCTCCCTGGTCTTCTGAAAGGAAAGAACCTCAGAAAGCTGATCGTGCGCGTAGCACCCTGATGCATCGCCTTGGCGTATCTATTTCGCGATGCGGTTCTTTTTGCTCGTTGTCGAAACAGAACAAAAAGCCAATCCCGCAGAAGCGGATGCTGGAGCACGTATATTCTATGAAAAATATAGAGACGCTTTAATTTAGCCTCGTCTGTTCCGGAGGCTATGATGAAGATCACAAGACGCGCTTTCACTGCGGTGGTGGCAGGTGCCATCGCGACACCGTTGACGCATGTTCGACTGGCTGGTGCGGCCGAAAAGGTCGTACGTATCGGCTATCAGAAATATGGAACGCTGGTACTTCTCAAGGGCAAAGGCACGCTGGAGAAGAAACTTGAATCCATCGGCTACAAGGTTGAATGGACCGAGTTTCCAGGCGGTCCGCAGCTGCTCGAGGCCCTGAACGCTGGCGCCGTCGATTTCGGATCGACCGGCGAAACGCCGCCGATCTTCGCCCAGGTCGCCAATGCGCCGCTTGTCTACATCGCACACGAGCCGCCCGCCCCGCGCGGCGAAGCCATACTTGTCCCGAAGGACAGTCCCATCAAGTCCGTCGCGGAACTGAAAGGCAAGAAGGTCGCCTTCAACAAGGGCTCGAACGTGCATTACCTGCTCGTCAAGGCGCTCGAAGAAGCCGGCTTGACCTATGAGGACGTGGAATCATCCTTTCTCGCCCCGGCCGACGGCCGCGCAGCCTTCGAAAAGGGCGCGGTGGATGCATGGGTCATCTGGGATCCCTTCCAGGCAGCGGCGGAAGTCGCAATCGAAGCGCGAGAACTCAAGAACGGCGAAGGCCTCGTTCCCAATCACCAGTTCTATCTCGGCACCGAGGCGCTGGTCGACGACCACGCGGAGGCGATCGATGTCTTGATCGACGCCATTGCCGAGATTGACGAATGGACCAAGTCCGACATCGCGGCTGCGGCTGCGGAGCTATCACCGTCGGTCGGCATCCCCGAACCGGTCCTCGTCAAGGCGCTCGAACGTCAGTCCTATGGAGTCAAGAGCCTGGATGACTCCGTCGTAGCGCAACAGCAGAGCATCGCCGATACCTTTTTCAAGCTCAAGCTCATTCCGAAGGAAGTGACGATTGCGGGCGTTGTCCGCAAGGGTAAGGCGTGATGCCCATCTTCAAGAATTGAACAGCCGGATCCAGCGAGAAGGCTTGGCTGCCTTCTCGCATGTTGCCTTCGGTCGGATAGGGATCGAACGGCTCGTGGCCAAGGATCGTCGATGTGATGATCTGCGACAGCGGTGCAGCTGCGATCGGGCCGCCCTGAACCTGGATAAGGTGCGCGCGGTTCCCTCGTACGGCATAGCCAACTCCGCGCCGGCACCGCGCCACCACCCTTCTTCCCTGGGATGTTTGGTTGCAGATCCAGAAGTTTCGCGCGACACAGGGATCGCCGCCACATCATGCGGTCTTCATCGGAGCTGAGGGTACCGAACGCGGCTATCTGAGGTTCCACGTCCAACCGTCCGAAAACTGGTCCACCTCGGCACAGCGAACGGTCATCATCGGTGATCTGGTTGCGGATGCTAACATGCTTGGAGGGGCTGATGGAGCACCTCCTCTCACAGGATTTCCTCCACACCGTCATCCTGCCGTCACGCCCCGTCGACGATCTGTTGCAGCTTCTCATCAGCGATCCGCAGGCGATCAAGACTTTCGAAACATCGCGATGAAAGCTGGATCAGGCGTTGCACCTGGAGAAGTTCCTAAACGAACGAACCTATGGGCGCGACGGCCGTGTTGTCTTCAGGCTTAGATGCGGTCCATGCTGAAAACAGTGGAGCCCTGGTCCTTATCTGGCAGCGGTGCAGTTCGGAGCGACGAAAAGCCCGCCTTGGGGCTGTCGCTGCAGACGTCCCGGTTTAAGGTTTGTTCTCGGCCAAATACCCACGTTTCTTGCAGTAGCTGACCAAACCTGTAAGCGTCGAAAGCACGACGATCAGGAAGCCAAATTGCACGAAGTCACCGGTATACTGCAACGGATCCGGCAGGACGATACGTTCGTAGATCTTGACCAGCGAGAGAGCGATCAAGGTCGCGCCCACAGTTGAGTAATCTTTCAGGAGGACACGTCTGAACTTGAACGTCATCCCTTCTGTCGCTTCGGCAAACCTGCCGAACCGAGGAAGCCAGCGGGGTACAGCCGCGCGATAATCGCGATAGCCATCCCTGAATTTCTCCTCGAGATAAGCCTCTTCCGCCAGGACGATACATTTGTACATGAAGGCAAAAAGGCCGATGCCTGCGATCACGACAATTGGGCGGCCGTGCATCAGGAAGATGCTGGCGTAAATAAGCATATTGCCGACATAAAGAGGATTGCGGCAAACGGCGAACATTCCTTCCGTTATAAGGTCACTCGCATAGACGCTTTTGTTGTGCCCGCCGCGCCGGATGTAGACGTAACCGATGACGGTCGCACGCAGCACGAGGCCCGATAGCGCAATCAGCAGAGCCACCCAGTCCTTGACCTGCTCAAGCGCTTTACTGTCAAACAGCGCCAGTGGGGGCGCGGCCAGCACGAACAGCGCCACGATAATGAGAGGGAACACCTGGTTTCTGTATCGGAAGAGAAACTCTCCGATCGATATCATTATTGTCTTCATGAGTTTTATCATGCCTGGGCGTCACTTGACGGCGATGATCCCGCAGAAATTGTACCACCGAAAGAAAACTTCAACGCTGCGGAAGCCCGCTTCCTTGAGCAGCTGGAAATTTTCTTCGAGCCGGTAAGGTATCAGGACATTCTCCAGAGACTCGCGCTTGTTGGCGATCTCAATTTCGGAATAGCCGTTAAAGCGCTTGAAATCGTAATAATGCTGAATGAAAAGCCGATTGAATATTGTGTCTTCGCTGGTGAGCTTCTCGATCAGAAGCAGACATCCCTGATCGTTCAACCCCGCATGAATGGCCTTCATCGTGCGTTCGCGATATAACGGGCGGACGAATTGCAGGGTCAGCAGCATCGTAACGATGCTTGCATTTTCCAACGGTATCCCCTGGTGGAGATCGACGACCTGCAAATCAATTATTCGGCGCGTCTCCGTGGTCTGGAGTTTCTGCCGCGCCTTCTCCAGCATTTCGGGTGCATTATCGAGGCCAATGAATTTCATACTCGGATCAAGAAGCGGATCGAGCGTCAGAAGCGTTGTCGCGGTTGAGCAGCCTATGTCATAGAGGCTGGTGTCGGGCTTGGAAAAATCGAGCGCGAGTTCGGAGACCATGCGCTGCATTTCCATGTAGAACGGCACAGATCGGGAAACCATGTCGTCGAAGACATTAGCGACCTTCGCTGTAAATGCAAAATCCCCGAATACCTGGTTCTGCTCGCGGAAATATTCATCTCTCTGCTCGGTGTGCAGCGCGATCTTCACGGCTTTATTCGACATTTTCACCTGCTGCGGTTTTTGATAATATCTGATGCGCTTCTGGCTTTCCTGCGCACCGATTTCATCGGTGTACGGCGACGCGTTTCGGGGCCAGCTAGACGATCTGGGCTGCTGACGCTTTTCGCGTGCCAATAGTGAGCGCGGGCCGATGCATTTTATTCAGCACGTTCGTCTCTGCGTTTGTGACCCAACTCAGCGAATTCCTCATCACGGATCCTCTTTTGATCTGTCTTGGTTTTCACTTCTTTGGTTGCAGCAGTATTACGGAGCTTAAAATCCATCGCACGGCGCTGCCGAGGCGTGGAAACGCCAGCGCGAGGCCGAGACGCTCCGCGAAAGATTTCACCGGTTTAGATCGATCCTTAAACTGGGCGTGGCGACCAGCTTTACGTTGCAAGGAGGACCCCAATCCCGAACATTTTGCGGAGCCGAATTAGATTACCTCCTAATGGCCGAACTGCTTGTGATCGACAAACGACGTCTGGGCAGTGAAGGTGGCACAACGCAGGCTCGCCGTTCGCTCAGTCAACAGTCTGCAGCCATATCCGTGGGCAAATCGGCGGGTAATACTGCAGCAATTGTTGGTGCCCAGAGCCGTGGTCAAACAGACGCATGGCGGCGGCAAATTGCGTCGAGCAACTGCACGCTGATCGGAAGGAACTGAAGCCATGACCACATGCGTCAATCCCCCGGAAAATCGCTCGCGTTCTCTCTCCGTTGACACGGCGGGTCATGCCATGAATTCTATTTTTCGAGTCGCTACCTTGAAGGTGACCGTGATGACCAGAATTCGGACGCTTATAGTAGCTGGATTGGTTATCGGATTGGCCACGTTAGCGTCATCGTGCACGACGCACCAAAGAGCAAACAGCGCCGATTTCCAGTATCAGCCCTGGAATTCGAGAAACCCGGCGTGCAGCCAAGGCTTCAGGCCGACCAACGCTCTATCCTGCAGATATTGAACTGACCGTCTGGGCCTACACGCTCCCATCGACCTCGCCATCCTTATCCAGCATGTACACCGGCAGATAACGGGCGACATACCTGAAGCGCCTTCTCGTGTCAGCAAGGGCTGAAGCAGCTCTCGCCATTGATTTGTGAACATATCAACTTTACCGGCATCTACACCTGGATGCGGAACACCAGATGCTGAACGAATTCCGACCGTTCCGCCTTCCACCAGGGCTACGGCGCATCGCATAATTTCCCGCTCCGTTCGCCCTTTGCATACGATTTTGCACTTCTCTCGTTCCGCCCTCTCGAAAGAACTGCTTGATCGACACCTGCGTCGGCTTGTCCATTTGAAGATATCGAGGCACGATTAGTGGCGTGAAATACGGGCCGACGGTAGCGAGGATATCGACTGATCTCGAGTTCCGCTGGAAATGTAACACGCAGTCGCGGGCAGTAGGTACGGCCTTTCGATCGAACGGCTATGCCGAAGCTCCTCCCGCTCCTCACTAATATTACTATTTACTAATTAAGATTCTTGTATACCGTCGCAGGGCGATCGGCACCATGCCAGACGTCGCCTTGCGACGAGCCTTTGAAGGGCGCGCATTCGGCCGGCCGTAAGTCGCGAACGGGCCCTCGCAATTGCGGCCTTCGGGAGGTGTATTATGAAACAAATTAAACGCAAACATGCAGCCTTGTTTTTCACCGGGTTAATGCTGAGTGCTGCACCTATGGCTACATCCCACGCTGCCGACAAGCCGACGCTCGCCTTCGTCGTCAACGGAGCGTCCGACTTCTGGAAAGCTGCCGAGGCGGGGGTGAAGAAGGCGCAGAGCGAAATGCCAGATTACACCATGGAGTTGAAATATCCTGAGCAGGCAGCCGTCGCCATTCAGCAGCGTCTCATGGAAGATCTCGTCAGTGCCGGCGTCAAGGGGATTATGGTTTCCGCCGTCGATCCCAAGACCCAGACGGACGGCCTCAACAAGATCGGCTCGCAGACGGCTCTCTTCACCACCGACAGCGACGCGCCGAAGACCAACCGTGTCGCCTACATCGGTTCTTCGAACGTCGATGCCGGCAAGCAGGCCGCCGAAATCGCCAAGAAGGCAATGCCGGACGGCGGCAAGTGCATGGGCTTCGTCGGCCTGCTGGGCGCCGACAACGCCCGCGAACGCATCGAAGGAATGAAGGAAGGGCTCAAGGGTACCAAGATCGAGCTTGTTGATGTTCGCGGGGACGACATCGACCAGACGCGCGCCAAGAAGAACGTCGAGGATGCGTTGGTGGCCAGCCCCGACCTGACCTGCATGGTCGGCTTCTACTCCTACAACACGCCGCGCATCTATGAGGCGTTGCGCGACGCAGGCAAACTCGGCCAGATCACCGTCGTCGGCTTTGATGACGATCCGATCACGCTCGGCGGCGTCAAGGAAGGCACGATCGCGGCGACCGTCGTGCAGCAGCCGTTCGAATGGGCCTATCAGGGTATGAAATTGATGGCCGCCTACCTCAAGGGCGACAAGTCCGGCGTTCCCGCCGATGGCTTAATCATCATCCCGACGGTGATCATCGGCAAGGATGACGTTGATAAGTATGCCGCCAACCTGAAGGCCATGGCTGGAAAATAATCCGCCTTCGCGGCGGCGGCCCTCGCCGCCGCGGATCACGTCGACATTACCAGCAGTCATGGGCAGGCGATGAATCATAGCAGCGACATCCCCTCACCGGGCGTGCCCTCAATGCCGTTCCTTTCGCTTTCCGGAGTCGGCAAGACCTATCCAGGCGTCATTGCACTCGAGGATCTTTCGATGGACATCGTGCCGGGAGAGGTCATTGGCCTTGTCGGCGAAAACGGGGCCGGCAAATCGACGTTGATGAAGATCCTCGGCGGTGTGATTGCACCCGATCGGGGCACGATCCTGCTTGACGGGACAGAGCTTCGTTTCCTCACCGTCGAATCGAGCATCTCGTCTGGCATTGCCTTCGTGCATCAGGAACTCAATCTCTTTGAGAATCTCGACGTCGCTGCCAATATCTTTCTGGGGCGCGAACCACTGAAGGCCGGTCCTCTTAAGCTCGTCGATCGCGATCGACTAAGGGACATGGTGAAGCCGCTCTTGATGCGCGTGGGCGCGCATTTTTCCGCCGACACACCCGTGGCGTCGCTTTCGCTGGCCGAGCAGCAGATGGTGGAAATCGCCAAGGCGCTGTCTATCAACGCGAGGCTCGTCATCTTCGACGAGCCAACTTCCAGCCTTCCGATGGCGGAAACCGAGCGGCTGCTCAGCATCATCAAATTGCTAAAGGCGGATGGCATCAGTGTTATTTTCATCTCGCATCGCCTCCACGAGGTTGAGCGCGTCGCCGACCGGGTCGTAGTCCTGCG
Organism: Hyphomicrobiales bacterium; assembly: GCA_900468805.1. Taxonomy (GTDB): domain Bacteria; phylum Pseudomonadota; class Alphaproteobacteria; order Rhizobiales; family Rhizobiaceae; genus Rhizobium. Next base: position 84,332 of record UEIF01000006.1, read on the forward strand.
CGACGGCGCCCTTGTCGGCACGCTCTCCAAGGAGGACATCGGCCACGACCAAATGGTCAAGTTGATGATCGGCCGGATGCTTGCAGCCCGTACCGCAAAGCCGCAGCGCTCACCCGGCTCAGTTGCGCTGAAAGTAAGTGCCGTGCGCACCGAGGCCTACCCCAGCCGTCCCGTTGATCTGGAAATCAGGTATGGAGAAATCCTGGGACTTGCGGGCCTCGTCGGGTCCGGCCGTACCGAGCTTGCCAGGGTGCTCTTTGGCATTGATCGCAGTTACGGCGGAGTCATCCTGCAGGATGGGCAGCGAATTGCTGTCCGTTCCGCGCGGGACGCCGTTGCTCGCGGCATTTTCCTGGTCCCGGAGGATCGAAAGCGCAACGGCATACTTCTTGACTTTCCAATCGCGCAGAACATAACGCTTGCCGACCTCCCCACGCTCACCAGCCGCTTCATGCTTTCCGACGAGCGCGAGATGGCGGCGGCCGAAAAGCAGCGCGTTCGCCTCGGCATCAAGGCCCCCTCCGTTTCGACCCGAACCGGCACTCTGTCTGGCGGCAACCAGCAAAAAGTAGTTCTTGCCAAATGGTTGTCGATGAGCCCGAAGGTGATGATCTTCGACGAGCCGACGCGCGGTATCGATATCGGCGCGAAGAACGAGATCTACGGCCTTATGCGGGCGCTTGCCGATGCCGGAGTTGCGATCCTGATGATCTCCAGCGACATGGAGGAGGTGATCGGCGTTTCAGACCGCATTGCCGTCATGCACGAGGGCCAGATTGCCGGCATTCTCGATGAGGACGAGGTCAGTCAGGAAAGCGTCCTTTTGCTTGCTGTCGGCAAACGCGTAAAATAGCAGCTGCGTCAATATAATTGGGTATCGGGGGTGGATCTCGAATGGTCAAAAAAGATCTTGGACTGCTGCTTCTGATCGTCGTCGTCGGCGTCATCGTCGCCATCATCAACCCGCGCTTCCTGCTGCCAATCAACTTGGCGAATACGGCCAACCTGATCGGCCTGTTCGGCATCCTGTCGATCGGCCAGGCCTACGTCATCATTACAGGCGGTATCGAACTTTCCGTTGGTTCGCTCGTAGCCCTTCTTGGCGTATTGTTTGTGGACTTCGTCGCGGTCCAGGACATGTCATGGATGCTGGCGTTACCGCTCATTCTCGTGCTCGGTGGGGCCATAGGCGCCATTCACGGCTTGCTGATCACCCGGCTGAACCTGCAACCCTTCGTCGTCACCCTCTGTGGCCTCCTTATCTACCGCGGGGCGGCGCGCTTCTATACGGCCGACGGGACGGCGGGGTTTGCGTTCGGCCAAAATTTCCCGGACCTTGAATTTCTGACGGCGGGACGGTTCTATGGCGTCCCCAACACCTTCACTGCGCTCGTCATCATTTCCGTGGTCATGTGGGTGGTACTGCATCGCTCTGTCTTTGGACGTTATCTCTACGCGATCGGCAAAAACGAGGAGGCGGCCCGCTATTCCGGTATCCGTACCGGCCGGATGGTAATGTCGGCCTATGTCATCTGCGGACTGCTCACAGCGCTTTCAGCGATCTATTTCGCCATGTATACACGCTCGATCTCGCCGGCGAGCCATGGCCAATTCTATGAACTCTACGCGATTGCCGCTGCCGTACTCGGCGGCTTTTCGCTCCGCGGCGGCGAGGGATCGATCGTTGGCGTCGTGCTCGGGACGGTGCTTCTCCAGGAGTTGCAGAACCTCGTTAATCTGCTTGGCATCCCCTCGTCGCTGAATTTCGCCGTCATGGGTGGTGTAATTCTCATTGGCGTCCTCCTTGACCAACAATGGCACGCGATCCGCGCAAAGCGGCGCCTCGTGTCAGCAGCAAGGCAGACCGAGGCTCGTGTTCCCGACGAACGCACATTGCCGGTGGTTGCCAATCAGGACTAGGCTGGCGGATGGGACCAGTATACGACTGCCGCCAGCAAACCATGCAGCCTCTTATGCCTTGGCATGCAGATGCCCCCTCAGCTACCAGACCTTCTGAACCTCTGAAGCACGTCGCTGCTGCCGGGTTCGCTAGCGTCTCTGAATGCCGGTTTTGCGAGCTTCTAGCAGAACCCGCTGAACTTAGGCTGGCTGGAGTGACTAACTTGGGGCCGAAAGCTGACCGGGCCTTCAGGCTGCGGTTCTTCAAAGAGCATACATCCTCGTGACCTGACCGGAGTGGACTTTCGGAACGACCGCGGAATGGGGGAGGCTGGCAGAGCGGTCATTGCACGTGGGCTACAATGTCGACTGCGCCACATGAGCCATGGCCAACTCGATCTCAACCAAGATCGCTCTGAGCAGAGGGTAAAAGTTCTTTTTTGCCCTCTGTCTCCCTGCTATCGTGGACGTGAGGAGAGGCTCCATGAGCGAGAACCGAAAGCTGGCTGCAATCCTCGTTGCGGACGTGGTCGGGTACAGCCGGCTTGCTGGCGCCGACGAGGACCGCACCCTGGCGAGGTTGCGGGCGCTACGCAGTGATCTCATCGATCCGACGATCGCTGTGCACCATGGCCGGGTGGTGAAGCGCACCGGCGATGGTGCGCTGGTCGAGTTCCGCAGCGTGGTGGACGCCGTGCGCTGCGCCATTGAGGTGCAGAACGGTATGGTGGAGCGCAATGACGGCGTGCCTCAGGACCGTCGCATAGACTTCCGGATCGGTATCCATCTGGGCGACGTCGTCGAGGAAAGTGACGGCGATCTGATGGGCGACGGCGTCAACATCGCCTCGCGACTGGAGGGCGTCGCCGCGGCGGGCGCGATCTGCCTGTCCGAGGATGCCTACCGTCAGGTCAAGGCGAGGCTCGACCTCTCGGTCAGCGATCTCGGCACCACGCAGCTCAAGAACATCACAGAGCCGATCCGGGTCTATTCGTTGCAAGTCGGCAGCGCCGGGTCCAAGGTACCCGCGGCCTCGGAAACCGCGACGAGCCAACCGGCGACGGAAGCGTCGCAGATGCTGTCGATCGCGGTCCTGCCCTTCGCCAACATGAGCGGTGACACCGAACAGGACTACTTCGCTGACGGCATCTCGGAAGACATCATCACGGCACTATCGAAGCTGTCGCAGCTCTTCGTCATCGCCCGCAATTCGTCGTTCACTTTCAAGGGCAAGAACGTCGATGTGCAGGAGGTGGGCAGGAAGCTCGGCGTTCGGCATGTACTTGAGGGCAGCGTACGCAAATCGGGGAACAAGGTACGCATCACCGCGCAACTCATCGACGCGAGCACCGGCGGGCATCTATGGGCGGAGCGGTTCGATCGTGACCTGACCGACATATTCGCGGTTCAGGACGATGTCACGCAACAGATCGTCGGCGCGCTGGCGGTCAACCTGACAGACGGCGATCGGAAAAAACTGGCCCCGGGGCAGACCCGGCACCCCGAGGCGTATGACTGCTTCTTGCGTGGCCGGGAGCTGTGGCACCGGCTGACGAAACAGACGAACAGCGACGCTCGCGACCTTTTGCAACATGCCGTCGAACTGGACCCGAACTTCGCCTCGGCCCACGCCTTTCTCGCCCTTACCCACGGGCTCGACTACTTGAACCAGTGGAGCGCGTCGCCGCAGCGCTCTATCGAGCAAGCCGAAGACGCTGCGACGCTGGCGGTAGCGCTGGATGATAGCGATCCCGTGGCGCACTGGGCACTGAGTCTGGTCAACCTTTACTCGCGACAGCACGATGGAGCCATCAGCGAGGCCGAGCGTGCGATAGTCCTCAATCCGAACTTCGCCGAAGGGCAGGTCAGCCTCGGCGAGGCACTTCTCTATTCAGGCAGATCCGAGGAGGCACTCGCCTATTTCGATCGGGCAAGGGTTTTGAACCCGTACTTTCCGGATGTCGTTCTCCACTTTCAGGCCTGGGCCTTGTTCCAATTGGGAAAGTACGAAGAGGCCGTCGAACTGTTGCTGCAACGCGTGAGCCGCAACCCCGTCACCGATGTCTCGCGCGCGCTGCTGGCCGCCTGTTACGGACACCTCGGCCATTTCGAAGAGGCTCGCGCGAGGTGGCAAGAGGTGCTGCGCGTCAATCCCGGCTACTCCTTGGAATACCGTCGCAAAGTCTTGCCCTTCAAGAATCCCGCCGATTTCGAGCTCGTCACGGAGGGGCTCCGCAAGGCGGGCGTCATACAATGACGGGTGATTAATGTCCGACCTTGAACCTGTTGCCGCCATTTGCACACAGGATGCGCAATAGCCAGTGTGTCGGCGCAACTACGACCCTAACGTGATCGCCTGCAAGGTCTACCTCCATCGGCGCTCAAATATTGAGCAAAATGCTGCAAGTGTGCACAATATCAAAGTGCCAAAGCGGCTGAGGTAAGAAAAATCAAATAGTTATAAGCTGGCACGCCTCTTGCGTGAGATGAGTTGAGTTGGTGGCTAGGGTTCCGGCGCTTTATAGAGCGCGGCTGGTCCGAGAGCCACCACCGGCGGGGGAGAAATCCCGTTGGGTGCACGGCGGGACAAAAGCCCGGGAGACCTCGTAAGCCAAGGGATTGGTGGCACGATGGTCATTGCCGATCCCTTTTGAAGAAAAGCAGAAGGGGAATTTCAATGCAGACTTTTTCAAAGATTGTTTCCATCCCAGCGCTGGCAGTATCGCTGATGCTTGGGCTGGCTTCCGTCGCAGAGGCGGAACAGAAGACCGAATTCAAGGTGGCCTGGTCCATCTATGTGGGCTGGATGCCTTGGGGTTATGCAGCCGATCACGGCATCGTCAAGAAATGGGCTGACAAATACGACCTCAAGATCGATGTCACGCAGTTCAACGACTATGTGGAGTCGATGAACCAATACACGGCCGGCGCCTTCGACGCCGTGACGCTGACCAATATGGACGGGTTGTCGATCCCGGCCGCCGGCGGCGTCGATACGACCGCCGTGATCGTCGGCGACTTCTCGAACGGCAATGACGCCGTTATCCTGAAGGACAAGGCGAGCCTTGCCGATATCAAGGGCCAGAACGTCAATCTCGTCGAATTCTCCGTCTCGCACTATCTGCTCGCCCGCGCGCTCGAAAGCATCAAGCTGACGGAGCGGGACGTAAAGGTCGTCAACACATCTGATGCCGACATGGTTGCCGCCTATAAGACGTCCGATGTCACCGCCGTCGTCACCTGGAACCCGCTGGTCTCCACCATCATCGAGGATCCCTCGGCCAAGAAGGTTTTCGACAGCTCGCAGGTGCCAGGCGAAATTATCGACCTGATGGTCGCCAATAGCGGCGTGCTGAAAGACAATCCGAACTTCGGCAAGGCGCTCGCCGGCATCTGGTATGAGACCGCTGCCCTGCTGCGGGCAGACACCGCCGAAGGCAAGGCAGCCCGCGAGGCCATGGGCTCGGCTTCGGGCACCGATCTCGCCGGCTTCGAAGCCCAGCTCGCAGCTACCAAGCTCTTTGACAAGCCGGCTGATGCCGTTGCCTTCGTCGCCTCACCCAATCTGCCGAAGACCATGGATCTGGTGCGCAACTTCCTCTTCGAAAAGGGCCTGCTCGGCAATGGTGCGCCGTCTGCCGACGTCATCGGCATCGAAATGCCTGATGGCAAGGTACTGGGCGACGCCGGCAACGTGAAGCTGCGCTTCACCGAAACCTACATGAAGGCAGCCGCCGACGGTTCGCTCTGACCGTAATGGAGGCGCGGCTTGCCCGCGCCTCTCCCCCTCATCAGCGGAGCATCCCCATGCGTTGGATCAACACGAGGCCGAGCCGAGGCGCGCAGTTCGCCTTGATGCTGCTGCCCTTCGTGCTGCTCGCCCTTGCCTATGCCTTCGGCTCGGCCGCGCGACTGGCGGAAAATGCCAACGACAAGCTTCTGCCGAGCCTTGCCGGCTTTGGCGATGCGATCAACCGTCTGGTCTTCGTCGTCGACCAGCGTACCGGCGAGTTTCTGCTGTGGTCGGACACGGGCGCCAGTCTCATCCGCCTGCTCTCCGGCCTCGGCATCTCGACGGCGATCGCACTCATGATCGGCATGCTGATCGGCATGCTACCTTATCTCAGAGCGCTGCTCGCTCCGTTCATTGCCGTCATTTCCATGGTGCCGCCATTGGCACTGCTGCCGATTCTCTTCATCCTCATGGGTCTCGGCGAAACATCGAAGATCGCCCTCATCGTCATCGGTGTTGCGCCGACGATGATCCGTGACTTGGCGCTGAAGGCGCTGGAATTGCCGCGTGAGCAGATCGTCAAGGCCGAGACGCTCGGCGGCTCCTCCTGGCAGATCGGCCTGCGTGTCGTGCTACCGCAGATCCTGCCGCGGCTGATCACCTGTCTGAGGCTGCAGCTCGGCCCGGCCTGGCTGTTCTTGATTGCGGCCGAGGCAATCTCGTCGGATTCAGGCCTCGGCTACCGCATCTTCCTCGTCCGCCGCTATCTCTCGATGGACATCATCTTTCCCTATGTCGTCTGGATCACCCTGCTTGCCGTGGTGATGAACACTTTGCTCGACCGTCTGCGCATCGCCGTCTTCCCCTGGTCGGAACTGGAGAAGCAGGCATGAGCGAGCTGAAGATCGAAAGGGTCTGGAAGGAATACGGCGACCAGATTGTGCTCGAGGATGTGTCACTGACCGTCGCCGCGCGTGCCTTCGTCGCGCTTGTCGGGCCTTCCGGCTGCGGCAAGAGCACATTCCTGCGCATGCTGCTTGGCCAGGAACAGCCGACGAGGGGCAAGATCCTGCTCGACGACGAGCCCCTGCCGCCGGAGCCGGGACCGGATCGCGGCGTCGTCTTCCAGCGCTATTCCGTCTTTCCGCATCTGACGGTGCTCGGCAATGTGCTGCTCGGCAAGGAACTGACCGCCGCGCGCTACAGGGCCAAACTCTTCGGCGCGGCACGCCGCGACGCCATCGCGGAAGCACGCCAGCTGATTGCGGAAGTCGGACTCGCCGGTTCGGAGAGCAAATATCCGGCCCAGCTTTCCGGCGGCATGCAGCAGCGCCTTGCGCTCGCCCAGGCACTCATCATGAAGCCGAAAGTGCTGCTGCTCGACGAGCCCTTCGGCGCGCTCGATCCCGGCATCCGTGCCGAAATCCACACGCTGATGAAGCGGCTCTGGCACGAAACGCAGATGACGGTCGTCATGGTTACCCATGACATGCGCGAGGCCTTCACACTCGCCAGCCGCGTCGTCGCTTTCGAACGCCGTCGAGACCGGCCGGAAGAGAAGGAGCGCTACGGCGCCACCATTACCAAGGACATTTCCATCTGGCCGCCGCGCCTTGCCGGCCAGTCAACGATCTTCAGCCCCGACCGGGACGGCCCGGTCTCTTCCCTGGGGCACAGCCGGGACGACCTGGCACCGTCAGGAGAGATGCTATGATGCATATAAGACGCTCGTCCGAAGAAATCGCCGCCAATCGCGCACGCTACGAGGAGCACCAGAAAAAGGGTCTGGAATTCGCGCCCAAGGCCCTGCCTGGCCCAAGCCCGCTGCCGGCGCCGACCATCGATGCGAACACCGTCATCCACCAGGAGACCATCCCCGGTGGTTGGTACTGGTCGACGAAGCTTTTGCGTGGCGAGGCGATCCGCGTCGATCAGGCCGAGGGCAATTCCACGGTGGCGCTCGTCGCCTGGAATGCCGACGATACGAGCGAGCGGATCAATCTCGTCGATACCGCCAAGGTCCAGTGGACGACGGCGCTCGGCAAGGGACGTGTCATCTTTTCTGATATGGGCCGCGTCATGTTCTCAATGATCGAGGACAGTTCCGGCGCCCATGACTGCCTGATGGGTGGCTCGACGGCCGCCTCGAACGCAGCGAAATATGCCGGCCAGAAGACCCGAAACACCCGCGACAACCTCGTCCTCGTTGCGGTCAAGCTCGGCCTCGACCGTCGCGATATTCCAGGCATCCTCAATCTCTTCGCGCCAGTGCGCCTTGCCGAGGCCGGCGGCTTTGGCTGGCAGGGCAAACGCTCCAACAGCGGTGATTACGTCGAGTTGCGTGCCGAAATGGACATGCTGGTCGGCTTTTCCAATTGCCCGCATCCGCTCGATCCGGATCCGGCCTACCAACCAAAGCCTGTTGTCATCACCCGCTACAAGGCGGCGGCTCCGGCTGCGGACGATCTTTGCCGCACGGCAACGACCGAAGCCGTGCGTGGCTTCGAAAACAACGCCCTTATGCAGGCCTGAGGAGACGACGATGACCGATTTCATTCAGACCTCGCCTGACCGCAGCCCGCAAACCGCCGTCGAGGATCATTTCATCTCGGCCGAGGCCCCGTGGTCCGGCATCGTACACAAGGGCCAGACGATCCGCATCGAGGACAGCTATGGCCAACAGGCGATCGACACGCTTTTCTATCGTGCCGATGATTTCTCCGAGCGCTATTCCAACCAGGATACGATGCGCATGCAGGGTGCTGCCTATATCGGCATCGGCACGAAGATCATGTCGAATGAAGGCAATGTCATGCTGACCATGACGGCCGACAGTTGCGGTCGCCACGACACGTCCGCCGGCGCCTGCTCTTGCGAAAGCAATACGGTGCGTTTCGGCCATGGAACGAAATACCTGCATGCCTGCCGCGATAACTTCGTCCTTGAGGTCAGCAAATACGGCTTGGGCAAGCGCGATATCGTGCCCAACATCAACTTCTTCATGAACGTGCCCATTAAGCCGAATGGCGAAATGACGATCGTCGACGGCATTTCCGCGCCTGGCGACTATGTCGAACTCGTCGCTGAAATGGACGTGCTCTGCGTCATCTCCAACTGCCCGCAGATCAACAATCCCTGCAACGGCTTCGATCCGACGCCGATCCGGGTGCTGATCTGGAATGGCGAGGACTGAGCATGTTCAAGAAAGTCCTGATCGCCAACCGGGGCGAAATCGCCATCCGGATCATCAAGACGCTGCGACGGATGGGCATTGCCTCCGTCGCCGTCTATTCCGATGCCGACCGCTTCACCAAGCCCGCGATGATGGCGGATGAGGCCATCCGTCTCGGGCCGGCGCCGGCCAGCGAAAGCTATCTCAATGTCGATGCGGTCATTGCCGCCTGCAAGGCAACAGGGGCCGAGGCGGTGCATCCCGGCTACGGCTTTCTGTCGGAAAATATTGGCTTTGGCGAGCGACTTGCCGCCGAAGGCATCGCCTTCATCGGTCCCCGCCCCGAACATCTCTCCGCCTTCGGCCTGAAGCATACGGCGCGCGAACTGGCCAAAGCGAGCGGCGTGCCGCTGCTGCCCGGCACCGGCCTGCTGTCGAGTGCCGACGAAGCGCTCTCAGCGGCGGAAACGGTCGGTTATCCCGTGATGCTGAAAAGCACGGCTGGCGGCGGCGGCATCGGCATGCAGCTCTGCGCCGATGCCGAAAGCCTGAAGGCGTCCTTCGAAAGCGTGCAGCGCACCGCGCGGGCAAGCTTCGGCGATGCGCGAGTTTATATCGAGCGTTTTGTGGCTGAGGCACGCCATGTCGAAGTGCAGATCTTCGGCGATGGAAAAGGCCAGGTGATCGCGCTCGGCGAGCGCGATTGCTCGCTACAGCGACGGAACCAGAAGGTCGTGGAGGAAACCCCGGCCCCCGGCCTTTCGGCGGCAACCCGCGCCCGCCTGCACAAGGCAGCCGTCGACCTCGGCGCGGCGGTCTCATACGAATCCGCCGGCACCGTCGAATTCATCTACGATCCCCTGCGCGAGGAATTCTACTTCCTTGAGGTCAATACCCGCCTACAGGTCGAACATCCCGTCACCGAAGCAGTGTTCGGCATCGACCTGGTGGAATGGATGATCCGGCAGGCCGCAGGCGAGGATGTACTGTCTAGTGCGGAGGCTCTGCAGGCGAAAGGGGCCGCGATCGAAGTACGCGTCTATGCCGAGATGCCGCATGCGGATTTCCGCCCGAGTGCCGGCCTGCTGACGGAGGTCGTTTTTCCTAAAGACGCGCGCATCGACGGCTGGATCGAGACCGGCACGGAGGTCACACCCTTTTACGATCCGATGCTCGCCAAGGTGATCGTGTCGGCCGAGGACCGCCCGGCGGCGATCGAAAAACTGAAGGCGGCCCTTGCCCACACGTCAATATCGGGCATCGAGACCAATCTGGACTATCTCAGGGCCATCGCCAGCTCCGAGCTTCTGGCGAGCGGCAAGGTGGGGACGACGGCGCTGCGCGATTTTTCCTTCGTGCCCGATGTCATCGAGGTGATTGCGCCCGGCGCGCAGTCGAGCATCCAGGAACTGCCGGGACGGCTTGGCCTCTGGCATGTCGGCGTGCCCCCAAGCGGGCCGATGGACGAGCGCTCCTTCCGTCACGCCAACCGTCTCGTCGGCAACGACGATACAGTCGCGGCACTGGAACTGACGGTGTCAGGCCCGGTCCTCAAATTTCACACCAATACGGTGGTCGCCCTTGCCGGCGCAAGGATGGCGATGGGCACTGATGGCGAAAAACTGCCACATGACGAAGCGGTTACCATCCGCGCCGGCCAGATCCTGTCGATCGGCACCATAGATGGCCCCGGGCAGCGGGCTTACCTCGCCGTGGCGGGCGGTTTTGCCGCCCCTGTCGTGCTCGGCTCGCGCGCCACCTTCGGCCTCGGCCAGTTCGGCGGCGATGCAACCGGCACGCTGAAGACAGGTCATGTGCTGCACCTTGCCCGTCAGGCGGCCGCCGATGCACCGAAGCCGGCGACCGAGGCGGCAGAGTTGACGCGGGAATGGGATGTCGGTGTCGTCTACGGTCCGCATGGCGCACCGGATTTCTTTGAGGATGGCGATATCGAGGCCCTGTTTTCGACGAGCTACGAGGTGCATTTCAACAGCGCTCGCACCGGCGTGCGCCTGATCGGCCCCGCGCCGAAATGGGCGCGCAGCGATGGCGGCGAAGCCGGCCTTCATCCCTCCAACCTGCATGACAATGCCTATGCGATCGGCGCGATCGATTTCACCGGCGACATGCCGATCATTCTCGGACCGGACGGGCCATCGCTTGGCGGCTTCGTCTGCCCGGCGGTGATCGCTCGCGACGAACAGTGGAAAATGGGCCAGTTCAAGCCTGGTGATCGCATTTGCTTTCACCCCGTCTCTCGTCCCGAAGACCCCATCGCCGGTCCAGCGGTGCATCGGGCGAAGGAGGATGCCGGCTCGCCCATCATCGGCAAGCGCGACGACGGACCGGTCTCGGTCGTCTACCGCCGTCAGGGCGATGACAATCTGCTGGTCGAATACGGGCCGATGACGCTCGATATTGCCTTGCGGCTGAGAGTGCATCTTCTGATGCAGGCCGTATCGCAGGCCCGCCTGCCCGGCATTATCGATCTCACGCCCGGAATCCGCTCGCTGCAGATCCATTATGACGGCACGACGCTGACCCGCAAACGCCTGCTCGGCCTGCTGGCTGAGATCGAAGCGAGTCTGCCGACGGCGGAGGACGTCAAGGTGCCAAGCCGCATCGTGCATCTGCCGCTCTCCTGGAATGACCCGGATGCCGAACTTGCCATGCGCAAATATCAGGAGCTCGTGCGGCCGAATGCGCCCTGGTGCCCCTCCAATATCGAGTTCATCCGACGCATCAACGGGCTGGCGGATGAACAGGCCGTGCGCGACGTCGTCTTCGACGCCAGCTATCTCGTGCTCGGCCTCGGCGACGTCTATCTTGGGGCACCGGTCGCCACCCCGGTCGACCCGCGCCACAGGTTGGTGACCACGAAATACAACCCGGCCCGCACCTGGACGCCGGAGAATGCCGTCGGCATCGGCGGAGCCTATATGTGCATCTATGGCATGGAAGGGCCCGGCGGATACCAGCTTTTCGGCCGCACCATCCAGGTGTGGAACACCTGGCGGCAGACACCGGTCTTTGCCGAGGGCAAGCCCTGGCTGCTGAACTTCTTCGATCAGATCCGCTTCTTTCCTGTCAGCCATCAGGAGCTGAAGGAGGCGCGCAGCGCCTTCCCGCACGGGGGCTATCCCGTCCGCATCGAAGAGACGGAATTCTCCTACCCTGCATACGAGAAAGAACTGCAGGCGAATGCCGCCTCGATTGGAATCTTCAAGGCAAGCCAGCAGGCCGCCTTCGAAGCCGAGCGCCAGCGCTGGAAGGAGGCGGGCCTCGACACCTTCGTCACTGACGAAGGTGTCGGCGAAAGCCCCGATGGCGATATTCCCGAAGGCTGTTTCGGCGTGGCCAGCGCCGTGCCCGGCAATATCTGGAAACTGCTGGTCGCGCCGGGCGCACCGGTTGCGGCGGGCGATACGCTCGCCATCATCGAATCCATGAAAATGGAAATCAACGTCACCGCACATGCGCCAGGCCGCGTCCGCGACCTGCGCGCCGGCCCCGGACGCAATGTCAAAGCGGGCGATATCATTGTTGTTCTGGAGGAATGCTGAACCATGCTGCCGACCATTCTTGATCTGACCAGCCTTCGCACAGCCTATGAGGCAGGCACAACGCCGCTGGAGGTCATCGAGACCGTCATTGTCCGTCGCGCGGCTTCGATGGATCCGGCAATCTTCATCACGCCGACGCCCGACGATACGATGCGAGCTGAGGCACGCGCCCTGATGGAGCGCGCGCCTCAGCCGAACAGCCTGCCGCTCTGGGGTATTCCTTTCGTGGTGAAGGACAATATTGATGTGGAAGGTCTGCCGACAACGGCCGCGTGCCCCGCATTTTCCTACGATCCCGAGAGGGACGCAACCGTCGTCGCGAGGCTGAGGGCTGCGGGCGCGATCGTCATCGGCAAGGCCAATCTCGATCAGTTTGCGACCGGCCTCAACGGCACGCGTTCGCCTTACGGCGCGCCGCGCTCAGTCTTCGACAGGAACTATGTGTCGGGCGGCTCTAGCTCCGGCTCGGCGGTTGCCGTCGCCTCGGGCCTGGCGAGCTTCGCGCTCGGCACCGACACAGCAGGCTCCGGGCGCGTACCGGCTGCCTTCAACAATCTCGTCGGCATAAAGCCGACACCGGGACTGGTGCCGAATGTCGGCGTCGTGCCTGCCTGCCGCAGCGTCGACGTCGTCACCGTCTTTGCTGCAACGGTCGGCGACGGCGTCGCGATCCGCAAGGTGATGGAGGGATATGATGCCGCCGATCCGTTCTCGCGCAAAGCGGTTCCGTCCGGCCTGCCCGCTTCCGGTTTGCGGATCGGTGTGCTCGACGGAGCGGAACGGGAGTTCTTCGGCAACAGCCACGTCGAGGCTCTCTATGATGCCGCAATCGAAAGAGCGCGCGCACTCGGCGCCACCATCGTTCCCTTCGACTACGCGCCGTTCCGGCAGGCAGCTGAACTGCTCTACAACGGTCCCTGGGTCGCCGAGCGGCTTGCGGCGGTGAAGGATTTTCTTGCCACGAATGCCGCCGATTTCGACCCGACGGTTCTCAGCATTATCGAGGGCGCGAAAGCCTATGACGCGGTCGCCGCTTTCGAAGGCCGGTACAAGCTGGAAGCGCTGCGCCAGAAGACCGGAAGGCAATGGGAGAAGGCCGATATCCTGATGCTGCCAACATCGCCGACCACCTATACGGTCGAAGACATGATGGCGGATCCGATCGTGAAAAACGGCCATTTCGGCCGCTACACCAACTTCGTCAATCTGCTCGATTGCGCAGCGATCGCCGTCCCAGCCGGCTTCGACGCCAACAGTCATCTCCCTGCTGGCGTGACTTTGATCGGGCCTGCCTTTAGCGATGACGCCCTCGCCCCCTTCGCAGACGCCATGCATCGGACTTCGAACGCGGGAATGGGAAAGGATCGTCTTGCGGTGATCCCCGAGCAAAGCCGCCTGCCGCAGGCCGATGACGGCTTGGTGCCGATCGTCGTCGTCGGGGCGCATCTCACCGGCATGCCTCTCAACCACGAATTGACCCGACCGGGTGGCAGGCGCGTCAAATCCTGCCGGACTGCACCGGACTACCGCCTCTTCGTTCTGCCCGATACCAGCCCGCCGAAGCCGGGCCTGATCCGCGAACCCGGCTTTGATGGCAAGGGCCTCGAAGTTGAGGTTTGGAAAGTCACCGCGGAAGCTTTCGGGCTTTTTGTCCAGAATATCCCGGCCCCGCTCGGCATAGGCAAGGTAACGCTCGATGACGGTTCCCAGATTTCAGGTTTTCTCTGCGAGGCTCATGCAATCGATGGCGCGCGCGAAATCACCGAATTGGGGGGCTGGCGCGCCTACGTGACAGATCAACGGATACCGAAATGAAATGAGCGTGAAGTATCATCTCAAAAGATTCTTGCTGGCGATACTCGCTGGCCTCGAGGCACGAAGTGCCTCGAGGCGGTTCGGTCGCCGCAGGATCAGGTGACGAGGCGGGACCGAGGGGTACCGCATTCGCCATAGAATGCTTCCATGTCTGACGATGATGTCGATAGGAGTCGATCGGGGCGGCGTGCGCGCCGAGGTCCTGAAAGACATCAACCTGACGATTTGCGAGGGCGAGTTCGTCTCGATCATTGGCCATTCTGGCTGCGGCAAGTCCACCCTGCTCAATCTCATTGCCGGTCTGACGCCGGTTTCTGCGGGCGCCGTGCTGCTTGAAAACCGCAAGGTCAACCAGCCAGGTCCAGAACGCGCCGTCGTCTTCCAGAACCACTCGCTCCTGCCGTGGCTGACAGTCTACGACAACGTCAATCTCGCCGTCTCCAAGGTCTTCAGCAGAACGAAGACCAAGAGCGAGCGGCATGAATGGGTCATGGCCAATCTCGATCTCGTGCAGATGGCGCATGCCAAAGATAAGCGACCCTCGGAAATATCAGGGGGTATGAAACAGCGCGTCGGCATTGCGCGTGCGCTTTCCATGGAGCCAAAGATCCTGCTGCTCGACGAGCCCTTCGGCGCGCTCGACGCACTGACCCGCGCCCATCTTCAGGACGCGGTGATGGAAATCCACGCTCGCCTAGGCAACACGATGGTGATGATCACCCACGATGTGGACGAAGCGGTGCTGCTGTCCGACCGCATCGTGATGATGACCAACGGTCCGGCGGCTCGCATCGGCGAAGTGCTCGACGTGGTCATCTCCCGCCCTCGCAATCGCATCGAACTCGCTTCCGACCGGACATATCTCAAATGTCGCGAAGCGGTTTTGAAGTTCCTCCATGAACGGCACCGCTTTATCGAAGCCGCAGAGTAGATCCCGCGAGCGGCCATGGCGATCATGTGCTTCGTGGCCTTTGCACTCTCGCCAATGCGACGCACCTGGTCAGGCGTCGCGCGCTCACGCCTCCCCGGCCGTTGCAAACACCACGCTGGCATCGCTGACAATTTCCACATGGGAATATGCCGCCTGCGCAGCAACGGGGCCATCTGCTCGCATGATGGCAGTTACGATCCGGCCGTGCTCCTCGTAGGATCTTGCCAAGCGCCCGGGCAGCCGGAATTGAGCTCGCCGAAAGGGTGCGAGCCGCGCACGCGTTTGCGTCACTGTCTCGAAAATATGGTCATTATGCGCGCCTTGGTAGAGGCGGGTGTGAAATTCGGTATTGTGGGCGGAATATTCTTCCTCCGCGCCGGCATGCACCAGCCTCATCGATGCCTTGTGGTCCAGTTCCAGGGTGCGCCGCTCGTCGACTGTCATGCGCTCGGCCGAGAGCCTGGCGCAGATCGCTTCGAGTTCCGCCATCGCCTCAAACATCGAATGCAGATAGGCCTCGGTCACGTTGGTGACGACTGCGCTGCGGTTCGGCTCCCGACCGACAAGCCCCATCGCTCCGAGTTCGCGCAACGCCTCCCGTACCGGGGTCCGCGACACCTCGAAACGAACAGCGAGTGAGACTTCATCAAGCTTCTCGCCCGGCAGCATCTGCCCTGTGACGATCAAGTCGGCAATCGCCCGGACCATCTGCTCGACGGTCGTTCCAGCCCGGATGATCTCTCTGCGCCTGACTTGCTTCAAGAAACGATTCTACCTTGTTGTGGCTGCATACACATGCCCGCTCGGTTGTTTAAAGTCAATGCAGATATATCATGTTGATAATGCAGCATTATATTCTGAGACTGTCGCTCGGGCTGGCGGGGTATCCGTCGCCAACGATGACGATGGATGATTTTTTATGCGATGCATAATTTTCGATCTTATTCGGCGATCAAATAGCATGCACTTTCAATTTCATCCACCGGACGCCGAAAAATTTCCTCATAAAATCATAGTATTAGAATCTGGCACATCCGTTGCATACACTTTTGAGTAACCAATCGAAACGGCAAAGACCGCCGTAAGGGGAGCATTCCGATGACCAGACTCCTTTCCATGAAACGACGCCATTTCCTTCAGGCTTCTGCTGCCGCCGCTTTCGTCGGCGCAGCACCTGGTTTCCTCTCCTCGCGCGCACTTGCCCAGACGGCTCTCACGGTCGGGTTCATCTATGTCGGCCCCAAGGATGACTATGGCTACAACCAGGCGCATGCCGAGGGTGCTGCCGCCGTCAAGGCGCTGGCCGGCGTCACCGTCGTTGAAGAAGAGAACGTTCCCGAGACGGTAGACGTTCAGAAGACGATGGAATCGATGATCAATCTCGACGGCGCCACCCTGCTGTTCCCAACCTCCTTCGGCTATTTCGACCCGCATATGCTGGCTATGGCCGCCAAATATCCTGATATCCAGTTCCGCCATTGCGGCGGACTGTGGCAGGAGGGCAAGAACCCGGCCAATACCGGCTCCTATTTCGGCTATATTTTCCAGGGGCAGTATCTGAACGGCATCGCGGCCGGTCATGCGACGAAGAGCAAGAAGATCGGTTTTGTTGCCGCCAAGCCGATCCCGCAGGTTCTTCAGAACATCAACGCCTTCCTGCTCGGCGCCCGCTCCGTTGATCCGACGATCACCTGCCAGGTGATCTTCACCGGCGAATGGTCGCTCGCTGTCAAGGAAGCCGAAGCCACCAATGTGTTGATCGACCAAGGCGCCGACGTCATCACCTGCCATGTCGACAGCCCGAAGGTGGTCGTGGAAACGGCCGCCGGCCGAGGCGCCTTCGTCTGCGGCTATCACGCCAATCAGAGCCCGCTTGCGCCCGAGAAATACCTCACGGGCGCCGAATGGGCCTGGGGCAATGTCTATAGTGACTTCGTCAAGAAGGCACAGGCGGGCGAGAAGCTCGGCAACTTCGTGCGCGGCGGCCTGAAGGACGGCTTCGTGAAGATGAGCGCGCTCGGTCCTGGCGTTTCCGAGGCGGGTCGCAAGGCATTCGAAGCGACCCAGGTGGAGATGATGAAGGGGAGCTTCTCGGTGTTTAAGGGGCCACTGAAGGACAATAAGGGCGAGACCGTCGTCGCGGCCGACAAGGGCTACGCCGAAGATGCGATCGAGCTCGAAAGCATGAACTACCTGGTCGAGGGCGTCGTCGGGTCAACAGCGTAAACCGTCAGGGGAGAAGCGCCATGACCGTTCAGGCCAATGATCCCGCACTATCAGTCGCTTCCGAAAAGCCGGCGTCGCTGCGCCCCGTCCTCGAATGGATCGCGCGACACGCCGAACCTGCTATGATCGGCCTTGCAGCCATCCTGATCGGTCTTGCGCTCTTCTCCCTGTTCATACTGGCGATCGGCAAATCGCCGGCGATGCTCTTCCAGCTCATGTATACCGGCGGCTTCGGCAGCTGGTTTTCGGTGCAGAACACCTTAAGTCGTGCCGCACCCCTTCTCCTGACGGCACTTTGCGTCGCCCTGCCGGCCCGCCTCGGCCTCGTCATCATCGGCGGGGAAGGAGCGGTCGTGCTGGGCGGCGTTGCCGCTGCAGCCATGGCCATGCCGCTGGCCGGCTCGGCACCTGTCCTCCTGACCCTCATCGTGATGGGCATCGCCGCCATGGTGGTCGGCGGCATCTGGATCGGCCTTGCCGGTTTCCTGCGCCATTATCGCGGTGTCAACGAGACGATCTCCTCGCTGCTGCTGTCCTATATCGCCATCGCCCTGATGAACCAGTTCGTCGAGGGGCCACTGCGCGATCCCGCCAGCCTCAATAAGCCATCGACCAAGCCGTTGCCGCCGGAATATATGCTCGGCAACATCCCCGGCATGGACGTGCATTGGGGCCTCGTCATCGGCATCATCGCCTGCATTCTCTCCTGGATTTTGATAGAAGTGACGAGTTTCGGCTTTGCCGCCCGCATCGCCGGCGGCAATGTGCGCGCTGCTCAGATCCAGGGCTTGCCGGTCGGCAGGCTGATTACCGGCTTCACCGCAATCGCCGGCAGTTTCGCGGGACTTGCCGGGATGATCGAGGTCGTTGCCGTCCAGGGCAGTGCCAATGCATCGCTTGCCGCCGGTTACGGCTATACCGGCATCCTCGTCGCCTTCCTCGCCCGTCACAATCCGCTGGCGATCATCCCCGTTGCGATCCTGCTCGGCGGCATTGATGCCTCCGGCGGTCTTATTCAGCGCCGCATGGGCCTGCCCGACGCCACCGTGCTGGTACTGCAGGGCACGCTCTTCATCGTCATCCTGTTCTGCGAGACCTTCTACGGCCGCTTCAAGATGTTCAATCCCGACCTTTGGAAAAGGAGCCTCTGATGGAAGAGACAGGCATCGGCCTATGGGGCGTGCCCCTTGCCATCCTTGCAGGCGCCATCCGCGTGTCCACGCCCTTCATTTTCGTCAGCCTCGGCGAAACTGTCACCGAGCGTTCCGGCCGCATCAATCTTGGACTTGAAGGTACGCTGGTCTTCGGCGCCATGACGGCTTACGCCGTCGCCGTGATGACCAATTCGCCCTGGCTCGGAGTGCTCTCGGCCATGGCGACGGGCGCGGCGTTCGGCCTCGTGCATGGCTGGATCTGCAAATGGCCGAAGGTCAACGATATCGCCATCGGAATTGCCATGATGCAGTTCGGTCTTGGGCTTGCCTTCTTCCTCGGCAAGTCCTTCATCAAGCCGGCCGCCCCGCATCTGCCGGCGATACCACTCGGCTTCTGGTCGACCATGCCGCAGATCCAGGCGGCGTTGAACATCAACGTGCTCTTCCTGCTTGGCGCAGCTCTCGCCTTCATCCTTTGGTGGGCCTTCAAGAATACCCGGATCGGCCTGATCCTGCGCGTCGTTGGCGACAGCACCGATGCCGCACGCGCCATGGGCGTCAATCCTGATCGTGTACGTCTGCTCGCAACCGCCGTCGGCGGTTCACTGGCAGCAGTCGGCGGCGCCTACCTCTCGCTCTATTATCCGGGATCCTGGAACGAGGGCATTTCGTCGGGTCAGGGTCTGATGGCCGTGGCGCTCGTCATCTTCGCCCGCTGGAACCCGATCGGTTGCTTTCTCGCCGCCCTTCTTTTCGGTGGCGCTGGTGCGCTTGGCCCGGCGCTGCAATCGGTCGGCGTCACCCAAGGCTACTATCTCTTCTACGCCGCTCCTTACGTGCTGACCCTGGTCATCATGATCGCCACCTCCTCGCCGACGCGTTCGCTCGCCGGTGCACCCGGGGCGCTTTCCCTGACGAAATAAGCATGAAAGGAACCAAGCCATGAACGGCCTCGGCGGACTGAACAAATCGGAACACGGCGTCGGCATCGGTCTCGTGCAGTTGCAGCTCCCCCTCACTGTGACGAGGGAAGATCTTGCCCGCCAGACACAGCTGATCGTCGATCTCGTCGGCAAGGCGCGCCGCAACCAGCCGGGCATGGATCTGGTCGTCTTCCCTGAATATGCGCTGCACGGCCTGTCGATGGATATCAACCCCGAGATCATGTGCACGCTCGACGGACCGGAAGTCGCAGCCTTCAAGAAGGCCTGCAGGGAGAATGCGATCTGGGGATGCTTCTCCATCATGGAGCTGAACCCGGATGGTATGCCTTACAATTCCGGTATCATCATCGACGATAAGGGTGACCTGAAACTCTATTACCGCAAGATGCACCCATGGGTGCCGGTCGAGCCTTGGGAGCCCGGCAATTTCGGCATTCCCGTCATCGACGGGCCAAAGGGCGCAAAGCTCGCGCTCATCATCTGCCATGACGGCATGTTCCCGGAAATGGCCCGCGAATGCGCTTACAGGGGCGCGGAAATCATGATCCGCACTGCCGGTTATACGGCACCCATCCGCGACAGCTGGCGCTTTACCAACCAGTCGAACGCCTTCTGCAATCTCATGGTCACGGCGAGCGTCTGCATGTGCGGCTCCGACGGCACCTTCGACAGTATGGGCGAAGGCATGATCTGCAATTTCGATGGCTCGATCATCGCTCACGGGATATCGGGACGCGTCAACGAGATCATCACCGCCGAAGTGCGCCCCGACCTCGTGCGCGAAGCCCGCCTCGGCTGGGGCGTTGAAAACAACATCTACCAGTTCGGCCATCGCGGCTATGTCGCCGTTGCCGGCGGCGCAGGCGACGCGCCCTACACCTACATGCACGACCTCATCGCCGGCAAATACCGCCTCCCCTGGGAGGACCAAGTCAAGGTCACGGATGGCACGTCCTGCGGCTTCGGCAAGCCAGCGCGCGCCTACGGCGAAACATTCAAACTCGCGGGTGAATAGGAGAAGAGACGATGGACGCCACGGTCAGGACCAAAGGACATTATATCGACGCCGATCCCTATGCCTGGCCCTATAACGGCGCCCTGCGGCCTGATAATACGGCACTCATCATCATCGACATGCAGACGGATTTCTGCGGTAAGGGCGGTTATGTCGATCACATGGGCTATGACCTCTCGCTGGTCCAAGCGCCCATCGATCCCATCAAGAAGACGCTGGCCGCGATGCGGGCGAAGGGCTACCATATCATCCACACACGAGAGGGCCATCGCCCCGATCTTGCCGACCTGCCGGCCAACAAGCGCTGGCGCTCGCAGCGCATCGGTGCAGGCATCGGCGACCCCGGTCCGTGCGGGCGCATCCTCACACGCGGCGAACCCGGCTGGGACATCATTCCGGAGCTCTATCCGATCGAGGGCGAGACGATCATCGACAAGCCGGGCAAAGGCTCCTTCTGTGCTACCGATCTGGAACTGATCCTCAACCAGAAGCGCATCGAGAACATCATCCTGACCGGCATCACCACAGATGTCTGCGTTTCCACCACCATGCGGGAGGCGAACGACCGCGGCTACGAATGCCTGCTTCTGGAAGACTGCTGCGGCGCGACCGATTACGGCAATCATCTGGCCGCAATCAAGATGGTCAAAATGCAGGGCGGGGTCTTCGGCTCCGTCTCCAATTCGCAAACGCTCGTGAGCCAGCTGCCATGAGCACAGTCCGCGACACCCCCCTTCCGCAATCCGGCAAGGCGGTCGGCATCGACACCATCGACATGACGATGCGCTTCGGCAGTTTCACCGCGCTCGACCACGTGTCGATCAAGGTGCCCCCAGGCAGCTTCCACGCGCTGCTCGGCGAAAATGGCGCCGGCAAATCGACGCTCGTCAAATGCATCATGGGCTTCTACCACGCAACATCGGGTTCACTTTCCGTCGATGGCCGCGAAGTAGCGATCGCTTCGCCGAAGGATGCGGCAACTTATGGCCTCGGTATGGTCTACCAGCACTTCACGCTGGTCCCGTCACTGACGGGTGCCGAAAACCTCGTCATCAGTCGCGCCGAAGTGCCCGCCATCATCAATTGGGCGAAGGAGCGCAAGGATCTTGCCGCCTTCATGGAGCGTATGCCTTTCAAGATCCCGCTCGACCGCCCGGTGAGCGAGCTTGCCGCCGGCGAGAAGCAGAAGCTCGAGATCGTCAAGCAGCTCTATCTCGGCCGATCCTTCCTGGTGCTCGACGAGCCGACCTCGGTGCTCACACCCGCCGAGGCCGACGAGATGCTCGGCCTCGTGCGTGCCATGACAAAGCGCGGCGAGCTGACCGTGCTGATGATCTCCCACAAGTTCCACGAGGTCACGAAATTTGCCGACGCCGTTTCGGTCCTGCGGCGCGGCAAGCTCGTCGGCACTGGCGAGGTAGGCGAGCTTTCCACCGCCGACATGGCGGCGATGATGATCGGCGACGTCAAGCTGGCCGAACTGGACACCCGCATTCCCGTTACTGAAAGTGCCAGATACGTGCTGACGGTCGAGCAGATCAAGGCGCCAGACCGATCGGGACTCAAGACCATCGAGATCGACAATCTCACGGTCCGCTCTGGCGAGATCGTCGGCATTGCCGGCATATCTGGCAATGGCCAGAAGGAACTGACGGAAATCCTTGCAGGCCAAAGGCCGACAGATACCGGCCGTGTCAGCGTCAACGGCGAGACCTACGGAGCGACCCGGCCCGAGACCCGCAAGAACAATGTCCGCTTCATCCCCGAGGAACCGTTGCAGAACGCCTGTGCCCCGCGCATGACGGTCAGCGAAAACCTCGCCTTCCGCACCTTCGACCTGAAAGCCGACGGCAAGGACGCGATCTGGCTCAACAAGGGCAAGATGAAGAAGCGCGCCACGGACCTGATTTCGGATTTCAAAGTGAAGACGGCCTCCTCTTCCTCGCCGGTCGCGGCCCTTTCGGGCGGCAATGTGCAGCGCGCCGTGCTTGCCCGCGAGCTGACCGGCGAGGTGGATCTGCTCATCGTCTCGAACCCCTGTTTCGGCCTCGATTTTTCGGCTGTCGCCGAAATCCGGGCCCGCATCATGAAAGCCCGCAATTCGGGCACCGCTGTCTTGCTGCTTTCCGAGGACCTCGATGAACTGCTCGAAATGTCCGACCGCATCATGGTGATATCCGACGGCAAGCTGGTTTACGAGACGCAGGCCCTATCCGCCGATATCGGCGTCATCGGCGCCCACATGGCGGGACATCACTGATGGCGGAGATCAAGGCAGAACCCTTCCCCTTTCCGGTGAAACACGACAGGCTTGCCCTCATCGTCATCGACATGCAGCGCGATTTCGCCGAGCCCGGCGGCTTCGGCGCAAGTCTCGGCAACGATGTCAGCCGCATCACCAGGATCGTGCCCGATGTCAAACGTCTCATCCAGGGCTTCCGCGATGCCGGCCTGCCGGTCATCCATACAATGGAATGCCACAAACCCGACCTATCGGACCTGCCGCCGGCAAAACGCAACCGCGGCAACCCAGCGCTCCGCATCGGTGACGAGGGTCCCATGGGCCGCATCCTGATAACCGGCGAGCCTGGAACCGAAATCCTGCCGGAGCTCGCCCCCCTCAAGAGCGAAATCGTCATCGAAAAGCCCGGCAAGGGTGCCTTCTACGCCACTGAGCTCTGCGACGTCCTGCAGCAGAAGGGTATCAAACAGTTAGTGTTCGCAGGCGTGACAACCGAAGTCTGCGTGCAGACGACGATGCGAGAGGCGAACGACCGCGGCTACGAATGTCTACTCGCCGAAGAAGCCACGGAAAGCTATTTCCCCGAATTCAAGGCGGCCGCCATCGCCATGATCCGCGCCCAGGGTGCGATCGTCGGCTGGACGGCCCATGTCGACGACATCCTGGAGAGCATCGCTTATGCCTGAAACGACCCGCGAACTGGTCACAGCCGGTGGCTGGAAGGAGCTGGAATTCGGTCCGTTCCGCGAGGAGGTGACGATCCACTGGATACGCCCCTTCGAAGGCGATCAGCCCGGCGTGGCACTGTTGAAATACGGGGCTGGCGCCTCGGTTCCCCGTCATCGGCACGAGGGTCTGGAGACAATTCTCGTTCTGGATGGGGTCCAATCCGACGAAGCGGGCGATTACGGCCGCGGCTGCTACATCGTCAATGCGCCGGGCACTGAGCATTCGGTCTGGAGCGATACCGGCTGTGTCGTGCTCATCCAGTGGGACCGGCCTGTCAAAATACTGGAAGACGAGACAACATGAATTCGACGATTCCGACCTTGGGGATTGCATCGCTGCATGATTTCATGTCGCAGCCGCGGCAGTGTCTCCGACGATCGTCGAAGCGGTCTTTACCGGTCGAACACGTGACTTGTTAGCCACCGCTAGCCATTCGTCACTGCGGATCGAGGTGTACTATTCCTTACCTGCTCGGCCGCACGAGCGATCACCCGATCTCGACTATATCGTCACGCGAGGTGTGCCCTTGCTAGCTTTGCGAAAGCTGATCGGCCGACCGTCAAGTCGGGCTCAGGCCCAGAGCCAAAAGATGCGGCGGCATGTTGCCGGTAGGACGGCAATCTAGCTGGGCATGTTTGCGAAGAGGATTCTGCGGCATTGCAATAGTTGATAGCGCACTGCAATATAACTGTCATAAATCTGTGCAGTTGGGGTGCCGTGCGATGAGGATTTGCATCTATAAGTCGGAGAGAGCGCCCGAGTTCACCCTCTTGTTGCGAGAGGGCTTGCCTGTTCCGCTCGATACCAAGATAGACAAATGGACCAAAATCAAGGTCGTCACCGATAGGGAAATGAGAGCAGACCTTTTGATTCAAATTGGCGGTGCGGGCTATGCTTTAGTTCGGCTTGGCACGATTAGACAACATTAGGCGATAGCACCGCATCGCCTCCGCGTTATCACAACACCACCCTCACATCGCGAGGCCACGTCTGTTGGAAACACGCACCTCTGACGCTCGCGAGCAGACCGGCGGCCACATTGCCTGCCTCGGACGGTAAGCTGCCTTACCGAATTGGTGGCCCTGAATGGATTTGAACAGTGGTGCTGTTATCACGGTTCCCACTGCCGGCTCACGATCATCAATTTCACTTCCATCCGCATGTCACCATCCGGCCCCTGCGCTCAGGTCAGTGGCATCGCCACTGGTCGCATCGGTGTGCCCGTCGCGCGACGTAGGCGCCCTCGCGGTTGAGGCCAGCTGTATTCCTAGTGGAGGCCATGTCTGGCCATAGCATCTGGCCGGTACGTAGCAAAACGATATCGCCAGGCAGAATTTTTAGGCCCTGTTTCTTAAGGCAGTCCTCGATGTCGGCCTTCCCAATTGGATGACTCGTGGCAGTGTGTTGACGCCATGCATGGCCGCGATATCGAGAAGAATACCGCGTGCAAAAAATCGGCGGATATTCTTCCGGGCCGCAAACATCCCAGGCCCGGCTGCCTCATCATCTGACATGTTCGCCCTTGGGGCCATGCGTTGGGCGAAGGTCAATGGCGTGTCCGTTCCCGAAGAGCTGTCCATCGTGGGCTGTGACAACATCGAGTTCGGAGAGTTCTCTGGTACGACTCTCACCAGCGTTCGCAACGACGGCGCAACATTGGCCAAAGCGGCTGTCGAACGCGTGATCACGCTTATGGAGACGGACGGTCCCTTGCCCCCTCCGACCCTGACGCTCCTTCCGGGCGCACTCGTCATCCGCGAAAGCTCGTCCCGTCCAAGACAACGCGCCTGGGCGTCACAGCACAAAGAGAAGCCTTAAGCTCGGTTGAACGCTGGTCGAATATCACCAACTAACAGGCCGCATCTCAGCAATTCTCGTCGTTGCCGATTTTGGCACCTACCAGGACCGTTCAGCGACGACAACCAGATTCCGCCACTGGAATGACGCATGCTGCTCTTGAATAGGTTGGAACTTAATAACAGAACATTTTCAAATAGATAGAAGACAAGGCGTTTCTGGTCCTTTATCCGTTGGTGACGTGATAAGCCCCGCTTAACAGAAACGGGGCGCTGCAAAGGCGACATCCTGTATCGCTCTGTTTCTGTGGCGAGAATGGCGCGCGCTCCAGGCTCGCGGCGAAATCCCGTAACGCCTTGCTCCGCGGCGAACGTCCAGCCCCGATTAAAATGATGGACCATGAAGAACGGCAAAGATTGATGCTACCGGACGCCAAAGCGTCCGGTAGCTGTTGTCTTATTCCACTTTGGTGTTCTCGATGCTGAGGCCCGACTGGAACGTCAGGAAGCCCGGCATATTCGTAAAGCCGGTCACGCCTTTCTTCACTGCGTAGTTCTGTTCGCGCCACATGAAATAGACGAGCGGCGACAGTTCAAGCGCTCTGTCGACGAAGGCGTCATAGACCTTCGCTCTTTCGTCCTTGTCGACGGTCGCCCTGCCCTTGTCGAGCAGCTCATTGATTTGCGGATCGTTGAAATATGGAGAATTGTTGGTCCGAACGAGCTTGTCGCCACCATAGTAGTAGTTGCTCAGCCAATCGGCGTCAGTGATCTCGCCGAGGCTGCCGAGCACCGTAAAATCGTAATCGGCAGAGGTTGCCTTGGACATGCGGCTAGCCCAGTCCGGCAAATCGAGCTTGACCTTGATGCCGATTTTGGCGAGCTCCGACTGAATGGCGATCGCTGTATTTTGGTGGAAACTATATTGAGAGGATGCGAGCAATCGCGCCTCGAAGCCATTCGGATATCCAGCCTTGGCGAGCAGTGCTTTTGCTTTCTCGATATCGTGTGAAAAATAGTTCGCCTTGGATTCGGAATAGCCCATATAGCCCTTTGGAATGGCGATGCCGTAAATCGGGCTACCGAGGCCGTTGAAGGCAGTATTGATGATCACGTTGCGGTCCACGGCATAGGCGATGGCCTGACGAACTTCTGGTTTTGAAAACGGTTCAAATTTTGTATTGAACTGAAGCCCCATGAAGGGACCCGTGTTTCTCAAAAGCTCAGTATCGGGGCCTTTTTCGAGATCCGCTGCATCCTTGGCCGGAACATAGTCGATAATGTCGACGTCACCCGATTTCAGGGCGTTCACACGGGTATTTTCGTCGCTGTAGAAGACGTAGTGGACTTCGTCGAGATCCGGCTTTCCTGGCTTGTAGTAGTCGTCGAATTTCTTGACGACGATCTCCCGTCCGCGCGTCCAACCTGCGAATTTGAAGGGACCGGCGCCGATCGGCGAGGCGGTCGGATTGTCGGCATTCTTGGCAAGCCAGGCCGCCGGCACAATGACGGATTCCGGCAGCGCCAGATAGTCGACAAGCGCAACCGATGGGCTCGACAGGGTCAGTTTTACGGTCTTTTCATCTGGGGTTTCAATCTTCGATATGATCGAAAGCTCATTGCGGAACGCCGCCTTTCCCTTTGGATCGAGAGTTCTTTCCAGCGATGCCTTCACATCTGTAGCTGTCACCGGCGAACCATCGTGAAACTTGGCCTGACGGAGATGGAAAGTGAACTCCTTCGCGTCGGGGCTGATGTCGTAGCTTTCGGCAAGCTCCGGCGTGATCTTTCCATCGACGCCATAATTAACAAGTCCGCGATGGATGGCGAGCTTGACGGTGCGGCCGGATGTACCGGGCTGAATGACCGTATCGAGGGTCGAAGGCTCTCCCGAAAGCCCGAAATAGAGGGTGCCGCCGGCGAGCGCACTTGTCGCGGTCAAGCCCAGAAGGCCTGCAACGAGAGCCATTTGGAGAATTCTCTTCATGATGTTCCCTTTCTTTGTTGATGACTGTCAGTTTTCGCGAAGTCTCGGATCGAGATGGTCACGAAGCGCGTCGCCGAGGACGTTGATGGCGAGAACGGTGACCGCAAGGCAGAGGGAGGGCCAGACGACATACATCGGATTCTGGCTGAGATAACCACGCGCCGTGCCGATCATCTGGCCCCATGAGGGTTCGGGTGGCACGATGCCGAGACCGAGAAAACTCAGGCCGGATTCGAGCAGGATCGCCGCTGCGATCGTCAATGTGGCCTGAACGACCAATGGCGAGAGGATGTTGGGCAGAATCGCCCGCAAGACGACCCGAAGATAGCGCGCCCCCATTGCATGTTCGGCTTCGACGAACTCCTGTCTGATCACCTGAAGGGCGGCCGATTGCGCGACGCGGGCAAATTGCGGGATGAAAATGATGCCGATGACGACACTGAGGCTGACGACGCCGCTGCGCCAGAAACCGACGGCAAGCAAGGCCAGCAGGATTGCCGGAAAGCTCAGCATGATATCGACGCCGCGCATGACGAAAAAGGCCAACACCGGCCGACTGTAGGCGCCGACGATGCCGCAAGCCGTGCCGCCGATGGCGGCGATTATGGTCGAAATGACGGCTACCAGGATGGTCGGGCGGATGCCGACCAGAAGACGCGACAGGATATCGCGACCGAACTCGTCGGTGCCGAGCAGATATTGCGTCGAACTCGCCTGGTTGACCGCATTCTGGTTGATGGCGAGGGGATCGTGGGGGGCGAGCAGAGGACCGGCCGCTGCTATCGCGAGCACCGCCACCACGACAATGAGACTGGATGCGACCAGCGGTCGGCGAAAGAGGATGTTCGTCATCAGGCGCGCTTCCGGCGGATTCGTGGATCGAGCAGGCTGTAGAGGATGTCGACACACAGATTGATCAGGATGAACAGGGCCGCGATGGTCAGGATGCTGCCCTGCACCAGGGGATAGTTGCGGTTGGAGACGGCTGTGACGAGAAGGGTACTCAGCCCGGGCCAATTGTAGAGAGCTTCGACGAGCACCGTGCCGCCCATCAGATTGCCAAGCTGCAGGCCGATGATCGTCACGATCGGGATCGCTGCATTGCGCAGAACATGGAGCCAAATGACGCGCCGTTCGCGCATGCCTCTCGCCCGAAGCGACCGCACGAAATCGCGCCCCAGGATTTCCAGCATGGACGAGCGCGTCATGCGGGCGATTGAGGCAGCGAGACCGAGGCCGAGTGTGAGCGCCGGTAGGATCAGTTTCTGGAAATGCAGGAAGGCGTTGCGCGAAATGTCCGTATAGCCGCTCGAGGGAAGCCAACCGAGCTTGAGGCTCAGCAGCAAAATGAGAAGCGACCCGAGAATATAGACCGGCACCGAAATGCCGAGAGTCGAAAGCGATGTCAGAAGACCGTCGAGGAATCGGCCGCGCCGCAGGGCGGCAGCGATGCCGACGGGGACTCCGATGATGGCTGCAAGGACGATTGCAGCGCTCGCAAGTTCCATAGTCTTTGGAAGACTGGAGGACACATATTCCATGACGGAAACGCCGTCGAGAGAATTGCCGAGATCGCCGGTTGCCGCATTGCCGAGCCATTTGAAATATTGGGACAGGACTGGCTGGTCGAGACCGAGCTGATGGCGCATGGCGGCAACAGTTTCAGGCGAAGGATTGCTCTCCGGCCCGAGCAGCAGCAGGACCGGGTCCCCCGGCATGATGTACATGATGGAGAAGACGAGCGTCGCGATGACCCAGAGCTGGATCAGCGCTGTGACGAGCCTCGATCCGAGCGTGATGACGAATGTCGACAGGGTTTCCATCAGCGCGCCTCCAGAGCATTTGGTTGGGTCGCGCCGATCTTGGGCACGGCATTGAGAAGCGTGCGGGTATAGTCGGCCCTGGGATTGTCGAAGACATCTGCGGCAGGGCCTGTCTCGACGATCCTGCCCTTCTGCATCACGGCAATCGTATCGCTGACGTGGCGCACGACCGACATGTCGTGGGAAATGAACAGATAGGTCAGATCGAATTCTTCCTGAAGATCCTGAAGCAAGTTGAGGACCTGTGCCTGAACGGACACGTCGAGCGCGGAGACCGCCTCGTCGCAGATGAGAAGTTTCGGATTGAGGGCAAGAGCCCGGGCAATGACGATACGCTGGCGCTGTCCGCCCGAAAACTCGTGCGGATAGCGACGCGTGGCATCGCGCGGCAGCCCGACGGCATCCAGCAGCCTTGCGACCGTCGCCTGACGATTGCACCCCTTCTCGTGGATGTCGATCGGCGCGGCGACAAGGTCCATTACAGTCTGGCGCGGATTGAGCGACCCATATGGGTTCTGGAAGACGAGCGCAAAGTCGCGCCGTGCAGCGCGTAGCCGGTCGCGGTCGAGCGAGGCGAGATCGCGTCCATCGAATTCGATGGCACCGCTGTCCGGCTGCATCAAGCGCATGACCAGCCGGGAGAGCGTCGATTTCCCGCAACCGGATTCGCCGACAAGTCCGAGCGTGGAGCGCGCCGGAATAGCAAGGCTGACAGCATCGACGGCCAGGAAGGATTGGGGCGGCGACAACGCGCTCTCGCGTGTCCAGAATGTCTTCGTCAGATTGCGGATATTGAGGAGTATGCCGTTTTCCGGTCCCGGCGCCCGCAGCTTGCGTTCGGCAGGTCGCGCTGCCACAACGCTCGCGATCGCACCGCTTGCGTCTCTTCCGATGACCGGTAGCCGGCTCTTCGGCGCGGAAACCGACGGCATGGAGGCTATCAGCGCCTTGGTATAAGGACTGCTGGGCGCTGCAAAGAGGTTGCCGGTGGCGGCTTCCTCCATGAGATCGCCGCGATAGATGACGGCAACGCGGTCGGCGACCTCGTAGATGACGCCGAGATCATGCGTGATGAGCAGGACAGCGGCGCCGATCTCCCTGTTGAGGTCGCGCAACAGACCGAGCACCTGCTTTTGGACAGTAACGTCAAGTGCTGTCGTCGGCTCGTCAGCGATGATGACGTCCGGTTTGCAGGCCACCGCCATGGCGATCATGACGCGCTGGCATTGACCGCCGGAAAGCTCGTGTGGATAGGAGCGCATGCAGCGCGCTGGATCGACGATCCCGACCCTTGCGAGCAGATCGGCGGCGCACTCGCCAGCTTGGCGACGGCTCATCCGCTCATGCAAAAGGATCGCCTCGATGATCTGACTTCCGCATGAAAAGACCGGATCGAGCGAGGCCATCGGATCCTGAAAGATCATCGAGATGCGCTTGCCGCGCAGCTTTCGCAGGATGTCCGGACGGGCCGTCAGGAGGTTTTCGCCGTCGAACTCGACGCGTCCGCCTGTGACGACGGCATTGGCCGGCAGAAGCCCCATTGCCGCAAGCGACAGAATGGTTTTCCCGCTACCGCTTTCGCCGACAAGACCCAGGATCTCACCCGCGACCAGCGAAAGCGACACGCCATTGACCGCAGCGCGCAGGCCCTCGCCCGTCTGGAAGGCGACGGAAAGATTGTCGATTTTCAGAATTTCCCTACCCGGCATACCGCACATCCGATCTGCGATTTCTGCCCGCCGCTATCGGCGGACCCGTTCCCGTAGTTTTTGAGCGCTTATGCGCATATTTTGGAGTATTAAGGCACAAAGCGCCAAACTCCGTCAAGCACACGTTTGTATTTTGGTAGAAACTTTCGGTTGATGATAGTTTTTGAAGCTTTTTTGGAATTTCTATCAAATACCGACTTGTCAGAAACCGAAAGCACGCATACCGTTCATGCAAACGAATGCGTGACCACGCAGTCGCTACAGGGGAACGGACAATGACAACGCAACAACATTCACGCGTGGCGCTGATTTCGGGCGCAAGCCGCGGCATTGGTCTGGCGATCGCCCGCGAACTCATCGGGCACGGCTACCGTCTCAGCCTCGGCGCGCGCAACATCCAGGCCCTCAAAGCCGAGCTCGGCCCTGAGAGCGGCAGGTTACATTATGCGCATTTCGACGCTTTTGAACCGGCCACATCGGAGCGATGGGTGGCTGCAGCTGCCGAAAAGTTCCAGAGGATCGATGCTCTCGTGAACAATGCCGGCCTCGGCGAGCATGTCTCGCTGATGGACGACAATGACGAGGCCCTTGACCGGCTCTGGGCCGTCAATGTGAAGGCTCCCTTGCGCCTCACGCGCCTTTGCATGCCTCATCTCGAACAGACGGGCGCGGGGCGCATCGTCAACATAGCCTCGCTGTCGGGAAAACGGGTCAGGAACGCCTTCGTCGGCTACAACATGACCAAGTTTGCGGTGATGGGGCTGACCCACACGACCCGTCATGTCGCTTGGGAAAAGGGCGTTCGTGCAACGGCCATATGTCCGAGCTTCGTGCGCACGGAGATGAGCTCCTACACCAACAAGGTCAAGCCTGAGGACATGATCCAGCCGGAGACGCTTGCATCTCTCGTGCGCACCGCCATCGAACTTCCCAACAATGCGGCCATGGCCGAGATGCTGGTAAATTGCCGGCTCGAAGACACGCTCTGATCAATGCCGGCGAGATAGAACCATGTCACGTATCATTCCCGACGCCGTCCCTTCCACGCAGGCCCTGCCGGCAAAGGTGGATGTCGTCGTCATCGGCGGCGGAATCGTCGGCATATCGACAGCACTGGAGCTTGCCGAACGCGGCATCTCGGTTGCGGTTTGCGAAAAGGGACTGATCGCTGGCGAGCAGTCAGGCCGGAACTGGGGCTGGGTGCGGCAGATGGGCCGCGACCCCTCGGAACTGCCGCTCGCGATGGAAAGCCTGTCACTCTGGAAGGGCATGAACACGCGTATTGGCGAGGAAACCGGTTTTCGACAGACCGGTATCGCCTATCTGTGCCGCAATGCACGCCAGGAGGCCGAATATGAGGCCTGGCTGGTGCACGCCCGCGAATTCGGCCTCGATTCCCGGCTGCTGCGAAGCGAGGAATTGCGTCAGCACCTTCCGGGCATGACCGGTGGGTTTACGGCCGCCCTGCACACGTCCACCGACGGCCGTGCCGAACCGTTCAAGGCCGCCCCGGCAATTGCCCGTGGCGCCATCCGCGCCGGAGCCCACGTGATAACGGGATGTGCGGTTCGGTCTATTGAACGCTCCGCAGGTGCCGTCAGCGGCGTGATCACCGAACGCGGGCGCATTGCCTGCTCCTCCGTCGTGCTTGCCGGCGGCGCCTGGTCGCGTCTCTTCAGCGGAAACATCGGCGTTGATTTTCCCCAGCTGAAGATCCTCGGTTCCGTGGCGCGCGCGACATCGGTCAACGGCGTGCCCGAGCTACCGGTCGGTGCGGACAATTTCTCATTCCGGCGACGGCTGGACGGCAGTTTCTCGATCGCCATGCGCAATGCCAATATTGCGCCCATCGTGCCAGACAGCTTCCGCCTCTTTGCCGATTTCGTTCCGACCCTCATCAAAAGCTGGCGCGAACTGAAATTGCGGGTCGGCAACCGCTTCATCCAGGAATGGCGAACGCCGAGCTCCTGGGCAGCAGATGCCATCTCTCCGTTCGAGCAGGTGCGCATTCTCGATCCCGTCCCCTTTGAACGCTTCAACCGCGAGGGCCTTGCGCATCTCGTCAAGGCCTTTCCGGCCTTTGCAGAAAGCCGCATCACGCAAAGCTGGGCCGGCCTGATCGACGTGACGCCGGACGCAGTTCCCGTCATCGGTGCGGCCGGCGGCATTCCCGGTTTCTTCATTGCCAGCGGCTTTTCCGGCCATGGCTTCGGCATCGGTCCCGGCGCTGGAAAGCTGATGGCCGATCTCGTAACTGGCGCGCAGCCGAGCGTGGATCCGGCACCATTCCGCTTCGATCGTTTCAAGAAGACCAAGGCGGCCTGATCCGCCCGCGTAAACCTTGGCCAAAGAGGGTGAAGACATGGCATTGAGAATTGGCGTAGATTCCGGCGGCACGTTCACCGACGTCTGCCTGTTCGACGAAGAAACCGGCAAGCTCGACATCTGGAAGGTGCCGTCGACCCCCGACGACCCTTCGCGTGGCATTTCGGACGGTGTTTCCGAAGGACTTGCCACCGTCGGCAGCACCGCGGCCCATGTCGTCTTCCTTGGCCATGGAACGACGGTCGCCACCAATGCGCTCATCGAGCTGAAGGGTGTCGCGACAGGCTTGATCACAACCGACGGCTTCCGCGACCTCCTGGAAATCGGCCGCCAGAAGCGCCCAAGCCTCTATGACATGAATGCCGAAAAGCCGGAAACGCTGGTCAGCCGAGACCGGCGCCAGGAAGTTCCCGAACGCCTCAAATGCGATGGGTCGGCGGATCGCGGGCTCGACGAGGAGAAGCTGCGAGAGGCCGTGCGCAAGCTTGCAGAGGAAGACGTCAAGGCAATTGCCGTTTGCTTCCTCTACGGGTTTTTAAACAGCGCCCACGAACAGCGCGTGATCGAGATCCTTCGTGAAGAAATGCCCGATGTCTTCGTCAGCGCCTCGCATCTGGTGGCGCCGGAATTTCGCGAATATGAGCGCATGTCGACAACCGTCGTCAATGCCTATCTCGGTCCGGTCATGCAGCGGTATATCGACCGGCTCAAGCTGCGCCTGAGCGAACTCGGCGTGCCGGTCGCCCCGCAACTGACGCAGTCGAATGGCGGCGTGATTGGCTTTGACATGGCCGCACAGCTTCCGGTTCGCACCGTGCTGTCCGGTCCGAGCACCGGGGTCGTGGCGGCCCAGGCGGTCGGACGACTGGCCGGCTTCGACAATATCATCACCTTCGATGTCGGCGGCACCTCGAGCGACGTGGCGCTGCTGCAGGGCGGCATCTGCAAGCTGACCGGAGAAGCCAATGTCCACGGTTATCCGATCAAGGCGCCGATGCTCGACATTCATACGGTCGGCGCCGGCGGCGGCTCGATCGCGTTCGTCGACAGCGGTGGTCTCCTGAAGGTCGGTCCACGTTCGGCGGGTGCTGATCCCGGCCCGGTCTGCTATGGGCGTGGCAATACGGAGGCGACGGTCACCGACGCCAACATCGTCCTGCAGACACTCAACCCGGTCGAAATCCTCGGCGGACGCATGAAGGTGCGCCGCGACCTCGCAATCGAAGCCGTCCAGCGCCTTGCCGATCAGCTCGGCCTCGGCCTGATGGAAACGGCCCAGGGCATCATTTCGGTCGTAACCGCAAACATGGCAAAGGCCATCCGCCTGATCAGCGTTCAACGCGGACACGACCCGCGCGACTACGCGCTGATGGCATTCGGCGGTGCAGGACCCCTCCACGCTGCCCGGCTCGCCAAGGAACTCGATATGAGCCGCATCATCGTGCCGCTCACACCCGGCACGCTCTGCGCGCTCGGCCTGCTTTTGACCGACCTTCGCTCCGACTTCGCCATATCCCGATTGATGAAGGTCGACGAAGGCGCCGTCGAGCCAATGGTCAACGGTTTCCAGACGCTCGAAGCGCAAGCTGTGGCGTGGTTCGATCAGGAGGCAATCGAGACGGATCGGCGTGTCGTCAATCGTACTGCTGACATGCGTTATGTCGGTCAGAATTACGAACTGCAGGTCCAGGCGCCTGCCGGTCCGCTGGGACCGGACAGCCTTGCTGCCTTGGTGAAGGGCTTCGAACAGGCTCACCTGCAGCGCTTCGGCTTCGTCGCCGAGGGTGAGGCAATCCAGATCGTGACCCTGCGGTTGGAGGCGGCCGGCGTCGTCAACAAGGCTGAACTCGCATCATTGCCGGATGCTGGCCCTACCTGTGAGGAGGCCGTCATCGGCTCGCGTCAGGTCTATATGGATGAGGCAAAGGACTTCCTCTCCTGCGCGGTCTATGCCCGCGAAAAATTGAAGCCCGGCAACCGCATCGCCGGTCCGGCCATCGTCGAGCAGATGGACACAACCACCGTCATCCTCCCCGACATGCAGGCGACAGTCGACCCTTATCTCAACCTCATTCTGGAGACACGGGCATGAGCAAGATCGACCCGATCACCGTGGAAGTTATCGGCAGCGCGTTGACGTCGATCGTCGAAGAGATGGGCGAAGCGCTGGTGCGTGCCAGTTATTCCACCAATATCAAGGAGCGACGCGATTGCTCGACTGCGCTCTTCGACAGACACGGAAACACGCTTTGCCAGGCCGAGCATATTCCCATGCATCTCGGCAGTTTCATCGGTATCATCCCGCACATTAACAAGCGCTACGCCGCTGAGGATATCAAACCAGGCGACGTATTCATGGGCAACGATGCCTATGAGGGAGGTGCAACGCATCTGCCGGACATCGTGTTGGCCGAACCTATTTATCATGACGAAATCATGGTCGGCTGGGCCGTCAATACGGCCCACCACGCCGACTTTGCCGATCGCGGCCACGCCCATATTTACCAGGAAGGCCTGCGCATCCCGCCGGTACGACTCTATCGACAGGGACAGTTGCAACAGGATCTGCAGGATATGTTCCTGCTGAACTGCCAGGTTCCGCACGAGCGGCTTTCGGATCTTCGCGCCCAGATGTCGGCAAACCGGCTTTGCGTCCAACGCATGCAGGATTTGTGCAAGAAATACGGCGCAGACCTCGTCCTTGCCGCCGGCGATGCCCTGCAGGACTATGCGGAGCGCAAGATGCGCGCTGGGATCGCCGCGATCCCGGATGGCGTCTACAGCTTTACGGACTATTTCGACAGCAACCAGTTCGCCGATGTGATGAAATTGAACGTCGACATCACCATCAACGGCGATGCCATGCACATCGCCTTCGATGCGCCGCCGCAGGTGCCTGCCGGGCTGAACGTCATCTATACCGCGCTTCTGGCGACCTGCTACTACGCAGTCAAGGCCGTCATCGATCCGACGATCCTACCGAACGCCGGCCTGTCGCGCCCCATCAGCGTCGAAGCACCGCACGGATCGCTGCTCAATTGCAAGCATCCTGCCGCCGTCGACGGGCGCATCGCCGCCTGCCAGCGCGTTGCCGACCTTGTCCAGGGCGCACTCGCAAAGGCGCTACCGGGCCGGGTGACGGCTGCTGGCAACGGTGCGTGCACCGGTGCCCTGTTTACCGGCACGCGCGAGGACGGTTCGCTCTGGGTCTATCTCGAGACCATTGGCGGCGGGGGCGGCGCGCGCCCGACGGCTGACGGCCTCAGCGGCGTGCACGTCCACATGACGAATACGTCCAACCTTCCGGTCGAAGCGCTCGAGCTCGAATATCCTCTGACGCTCCTGCGCTATGAACTCGTCAACGGCTCGGCCGGCGCCGGCACCTGGCGCGGCGGCATGGGCTTGAGGCGCGTCTATCGGATCGAGGCCGATTGCCGCTTCAGCGTCGAGGGCGGAAGGCTGTCGGTCTACCCCTGGGGGCTCGAGGGCGGTCTGCAGGCGAGCGGGTCACATTTCGATTTCGGCAACGGCGAGCACAACTTGCCGGGAACCGTGCAGTTGAAGGCGGGGCAGGTGGTCGAGCTCGTGACACCGGGCGGCGGCGGCTACGGCTTGCCTTCCGGCCGCTCTCTGGAAGCCATCCGCCGAGACGTCAAGGAGGAGCGCATCACGGCCGAATTCGCCGAACGAGTCTACGGCCTCGGCGCCACACAATCGAATCTGGCGGCAACCGCCTGATCGCTCAAACCCACATCAAAGGAAGGATATTGTCCGTGGTAAAGGTAACGAAAGTCAAATCCGGCAGCCTCTACGAGGAAAAGGAAAGCTATTCGCGCGTGGTCGCGGTCGACAACTGGGTGTTCGTGTCAAATACCGCCGGACGCAACTACAAGACCCGCGAAATGTCGACCGATCCAGTCGAGCAGGCCAAGCAGTGCTTTCACAATATCGAAGGCGCTCTCGCAGCCGTTGGCGCAACGCTTGCAGATGTCGTGCGTTCGCGCGTCGTCATACCGAACGTTGCTGACGCTCCGGCGGTCATGGCCTATGTCGGGGAAAAATTCCGCGGCGTCGATCCCTGCAGCACGGTGACGTGCCCGCCGCTCGGTGGCCCGGATTTCCGTGTCGAGATCGAGGTGACTGCGTATAAGGGCGTGGGCGCGGCTGGCTCGGAATATATCAACGTCAGCCTCTAGAAACTATCCCGGCCGCCCGGCACGACCAGGCGGCCGATCACACGCGGCGAGGCATTGCCTCTGCTTTCAGTTTTGCTGCTGTTTCTGTAAGGTCGCGCTCCATTGAGAAAGAAAGAGGGTCTGCTCTTGGCTGAGACGGAAACACCGCAATCAGAAGACTTCTTGCCCGCTGAGCGGCGCGAGAAAATCATGGAATGGTTTTCGTCCAATCAGGTCGCATCGAGCCAGGATCTCGCCAAGCGTCTCAACACCTCCATCTCGACGATCCGTCGCGATCTCGATTTCCTCGCATCCCAGGGTGTCGTGAGAAGGACCCATGGCGGGGCCGTGCGCGTTCGTCGCAATACGACATTCGAACAGCTGGTCGACGAAGCGCGCCAGACGGCTGTCGAGGAGAAAAGGGCGATCGCAGTCGCGGCCGCAAAACTACTTCAACCTGAGCAGAGCATCTTCATCGATTCCCGCTCGACGCTTCATCAATTCGCCTATGTGATCGCAGAACTGACGACGCCGCTGACCGTCGTGACGAACGACGTGCATGTGGCCGATGTTCTCGTCAATAAGGACCATATCAAACTTGTAGTGCCGGGCGGGATCTGTCGTCCGGGCGCCTATTCGCTGCTTGGGGAAACCGCGATCAATTTCGTTCGCGAGTTGCGCTGCGACCATCTGTTCCTGTCTTCGCAGGCAGTGGATACGGAATGTGCCAGCGACACGTCGCTGGAGTTGGTCCAACTGCAGCGCGCCATGATCGACGCGTCTGTCGAAACAACCCTCATGATCGACAGCAGCCGATTTGGCAGCCGGGCAATCTACCGAACGACGCCGATCGAAAGGATCAATCGCATCATTACCGATGAGGGTCTGAATGCCGACGAGAGGGCAAAATACGCCGCTGTCGTGGCTGACCTGATCATCGCACCTTATGTCGATGTGGTTCAGGAAGAGCCCGAATGAGTTCGCGAGGTCGTCAGGAAAGCGCTCGTTTTCCTTCAAACGGTAGCGCTGGCCGCTCGTGACGAGAGAAAAGTCGACAGGACAGGCAGCGCGATCGACTTTGAACGTCACGATCGTCGATATCGCCAGGCTCGCAGGCGTCAATCCATCGACAGTCAGTCGAGCCCTTTCGGGGTCATCGGCCGTGACGGCGCAGACGCGCGCGCGGATCGCAGACATTGCCAGGGAAAATGGCTATGTCGCAAATCATAATGCCCGCATGCTGCGCTCGCGCAAAGCCGGCCAGATCCTGGTCATCGTCCCCAACATAGCCGCCTTCTCCCATCCCGATGTCATATTAGGTATCGAGGAGGCTCTCGAAGAGCACAATATTGGCGTCATCGTCGGCAGCACCAAAGGAAGCAAAGAAAGGGAGATCGCCCTCGCCCGGCAATTGATCACAGGTACAGCCGACGGACTCATCCTGCTTAACGGCCACCTGCCCACAGAATTGGGAGAGCTGTCGCACTACAATCGCAGAATCGTTGCGATCTCCAGGCCGGTAGAAAACCCGGGGATCGCCTTCGTCGGCATAGATAATAAAAAGGCAGCCATTGAAGCCACACAATATCTGCTGTCACTTGGCCGTGGTCGGATCGTGCATATCGGCGGTCCGGAACAGAGCCCGATTTTCGCCGCCCGCGCGCTAGGCTATCGAATGGCGATGCAGCAGGCCGGCCTCGGAGAACGCGCCGACGCGCAACATCTCTGCTCCTTCGATATTGCGGCAGGGCGTGATGCTATGCGCACAATCCTCGGCAGACGTGATCTACCCGATGCAATTCTGTGCGCCAGCGACGAGCTTGCCTTCGGCGCCATCCAGGTCTCCAGGGAACACGGGATAAAGGTGCCCGACCAAGTCGCCTTTATGGGCTTCGACAACCATCCGGTTGGCGAAGCCTTCAGTCCGGCGTTGACGACGATTTCCGTGCCACGCCGGCGGCTCGGATTCCTGGGAGCACAAACGCTGCTGCGCCAGATGAGCGAGGATCACGAAGTCTCTGGGCCTCAGCTCGTGCCATATGAATTTCTCGTCCGGGCGAGCTGTGGGAGAAACAATGTCACGTCCTAACCCTGTTCAGGCGACCACATCTTTCTAGGTCCAAGTCCTGAAGAACCGGGACGATGGCGGCCCATGCGAATGTGGCCGCGACCTGGGGGATCGTGTTCACGAGTGCTTGCATTTCATCTCGCTTCGAAATGAGGCTGAGCAAACGCCTCGACGACTCCGGCATGTTCGATGTCAATCTTTCTAACTTGAACAAGGCAGGTTTGCGCGCTGCAACCCTGTGATAGCGATGATGACGGTATATCCAGGGTCAAGGCATTGGGATTGCCGTGCCGCTCCAGATCGCGCTCGTGATCCATGTCGAACCATGCGCCTGTCGACAGCCTCACAACACCTGGCATGATCGCGTCAGAAATCACCACACCAGAGACTACCCGCCCGCGCTTATTGTGGATCTCGACAAGATCACCTCCGATAATTCCTCGGGCCTGCGCGTCCGCCGGATTCATGAAGATCGGCTCACGGCCCTTGATCTTGCCTGCTTTGCTGTGCGGGCTGGCGTCCAACTGGCTGTGTAGTCGGCGCACGGGCTGATCTGAAATCATGTGCAGTTCCTGGTCGCCCCGCAAAGCCGCGCCCAGCCATTCCGGTGGCTCGAACCAGCTTGGGTGACCAGGGCAATCTTCAAGTGCAAAGCTGTCAACGGTTTCAGAAAAAATCTCGATACGGCCGGAGGGGGTCGGGACGGGATTGTCGTCCGGCGCGTGGCGGAAGGCCTCCAACATCACGACCGGCTTCGCCTGCGGCCCGAGATCGACGAGGCCGGTCTCCCAAAAATCGCTGAACTCGGGCAAATCGATGCTCCTTGCGGCGGCGTTATCGCGGCCCAGTGCATAGATGCGCTTCATCCATCCGCTTTCATCGAGACCTTCCGAGTAGTCGATGCCGAGCCGCTTGGAAAGATCGTCGAAAATATCGAAATCATTGCGTGCCTGTCCGAAAGGCTCCTGGACCTTTTTCATCGCAACGATCAGGTCTTCGCCGCCGGAGGATGCGATATCGTTGCGTTCCAGCGGAGTGGTAACAGGCAGCACAATGTCGGCAAGCTTCGCCGTCGGCGTCCAGTAGGGTTCGTTGACGACGATGGTCTCGGGCTTCTGCCAAGCCTTCAAGAGGCGATTGAGATCCTGATGATGATGGAACGGATTACCGCCTGCCCAATAGACCAGCCGGATATCGGGATAGACAAAGGCCTTGCCATTATAGGTGAAGCCGTCACCGGGATTGCGCAGCATGTCGGTGATACGCGCGACCGGAATGAAAGTGGAAACCGGGTTCCGCCCCTGCGGAAAAGCACCGAACTTGAAGCGGGGATTGTCGTGGCCTACGGAATTCAAGGCGCCGTAGCCAACGCCAAAACCGCCGCCGGGCAGGCCGATCTGGCCCAGCATGGCCGCCAAGGTCACCGTCATCCAGAATGGCTGTTCGCCATGCACGGCGCGCTGCAGCGACCATGAGACGTTGATCATCGTCCGGCTCGTCGCCATTTCCCTCGCCAGCGAGGTGATCCGTCGGGCATCGATCCCGCAGATTACGGATGCCCATTCCGGGGACTTGGCAATGCCGTCGCTCTCGCCGAGGAGATAGGGCCTGAAACGCTCATAGCCGACGCAATGGCTTTGCAGAAACGAGAAATCGGCAAGTTTCTCGGCATCCAGCACATAGGCAAGCGCCAGCATCAGCGCCACGTCCGTGTTCGGGCGGATAGCCAGCCATTCGCTGTCAACCGGCATGTTATCAGACACCGGGCTGACATTGACAAAGCGCGTACCAGCCATTTTCATCGCCTTCATGCCGGCCGTCACGCGATGGCGCCCGGCGCCTCCGGCAGACATCTGGGCATTCTTCACCGGCACGCCGCCGAAGGTGAGGAACAGCTCGGTATGCTGCGCCATCACGTCGAATGACGTGTGTTGGTCGAGAAGGATCTCGGTCGATGCGATCGCGTGCGGCAGGATTACCCGCCCCGCCGCCAGACTATAATTGTCGACGCTGCCGACATAACCGCCGAACAGGTTGAGGAAACGGTGCACGTGGCTTTGCGCGTGGTGAAACCGACCGGCGCTGGCCCAGCCATAAGAGCCTCCGAAGATAGCCTCATTGCCGAAATTTTCGCGGATACGCTGAAATTCGCGCGCCAGAAGATCGAGCGCCTCGTCCCATTCCACCTCGACGAAAGGTTCGCGGCCGCGCAAATGCGGGTTGGCGCCCGGTCCACTTTGCAACCAGCTTTTGCGGATCGAAGGCTTTGCAATCCGCACCGACTTCAGCGTTTCTGATGCCATATGGATGCCAATCGGAGACGGATCGGCATCCTCCGCCGCACCGCGGATCGACACGCCGCCGGTGACTTCGGGCGTGATCTCGTAGACGCCCCAGTGGGCAGCAGTACGGATCTTGATGTTGGAGCTTTTTGCGTGGTCCTTCATCTCGCCGCCGCCAATGGCGCTTCGCGCTGCCGCAATGCTTCTATGACGATCTGCGCACCGTCGGAGATCGCATGTTCGATCGCGGCGCGGGCCGCCTCTGCGCTCTTCTCCTGCAGAGCCTGCATAAGATCGTCATAATTGTGATGATCGTCGGAAGCGGACTGGGCCTCCGGATAGAGATAATTAAAGCCGGGGCCCGCCTTCAGCCAAAGCATTTCGATGACACCCAGAAGGGTCGGCATGCGAGCCGAGGCATAAAGTACGAAGCGAAATTCCTTGTTCAGGGCAAGGGCCAGATGCTGGTCCTTAGCCGTCTTCGCTGCCAGGTATTTTTTTAGAAGAACCCGCATCTGCGCAATCTCTTTGCCGCTGATCTGGCTTGCAGCCTTGAATGCAGCAAGGCCCTCGACCGATTTGCGGATCTCGGAAATCTCGCGATATTGCGCCACTGTCATCGTCGGCACCCGAAAGGATTGCGCAGGTTCCGCCGTCAGCACGCCGGAGGCTGCGAAACGCACCAGCGCTTCACGCACCGGCGTAATGCTCATTCCGAGCGAGTCGGCCAGGTCCTTTGTGACAAGCCGTGTCCCCGGCTCCAGACGACCTTCGATAAGAGCCATGCGGATCTCATCCTCGACATGTGTCACAAGGCTCTTTCGCGGAGCCACATTGAACAAAGCCGTACTCACATCATCCTCGCAGGTAGAAAATTTGCCCGTTTTTTACCACGGATTCGAAACTGCCTATATCTTGTCCAGATAGGATATATCATATATCGTTTGTCTATCAACAGCCCTTCCCTGTAGGAGCCTGGGGCTGAAATCGGATATGAATACGAACCCCAAAGGAAGTGAAGGCCCCATGAAAAGACTTGCTGCCCTCGCACTTGCGGCGTCCATGCTGCTGCCCTTGACCACGGCAATCGCTGCCGCTGCCGATCTTGTCGTCGGACGCGGCGCCTCCACCACGGCGATGGATCCCGGTTTCCTGCGGGAAAGCGCGACGATCGTCGACAACATCTTCGATACGCTGGTCATGCGCGACAAGGATATGAAGCTCGTCCCGGGGCTTGCGACCTCCTGGAAGGCGATCGACGACACGACCTGGGAGTTCAAGCTGCGCGAGGGCGTTAAGTTCCACAACGGCGAGGACTTCGATGCCGAAGCCGTGAAGTTCACCCTCGACCGCGTTCTCGATCCGAATGCCAAGTCGCCCACGGTTTCCTATATCCGGACGATCGACAGCGTCTCGGTGGTCGATCCGCTGACCGTTCGCATCAAGACCAAGAGCGCGGATCCGCTTCTGCCGACCCGAATGAGCCGCTATCCGGCCTATATCGTGCCGCCGAAATACGTGAAGGAAGTCGGAAACGACGTCTTCGCCCGCAAGCCGGTCGGCACTGGCCCGTACAAGTTCGTCGAGTTCGTTCCCGACCAGCACGTCATTCTGGAAGCCAACAAGGATTACTGGCGTGGCGCACCGTCGATCGACAAGGTCACCTGGCGCGCCATCCCTGATGGAACTGCCCGTATCACCGCGCTGCTCACCGGTGAAGTCGACCTGATCGAAAACGTCCCGGTCGATATCGCACCGATAATCAAGGAAAGCCCGGACGCCGACCTCGTGCAGGTCAAGAACGGCGGCCTGACCATCTATCTCGGCCTCGTGATGAGCGAAAAGCCGCTCGACAACGTCAAGGTCCGCCAGGCGCTGAACGCCGCAATCGACCGCCAATCGATCGTCACCAACATCCTGCAGGGCATGGCATCGCCCCGCGGCACGCAGGTGGGTGCGGCCGACTTCGGCTACAAGGATCTGCCAGTCACCCCCTATGACCCGAAGAAGGCGAAAGCCCTGCTTGCCGAAGCTGGCTTCCCGAACGGCTTCTCGATCAAGATGCAGTCTACCCACCGTTACATGAAGGACGGCGAAGTCGCCCAGGCGATCGCCCAGCAGTTCGGCGATATCGGCGTCAAGGTCGAACAGGAAGTCCTCGACTGGTCCGTCTATGTCCAGCAGGTTCCGCGCAAGGGGCCGATCTTCATGCTGGGCTGGGGCTCGACCCAGACGCTGGATGCCGATGCGGCCGTTTACGCCATCTTCAAGACGGGTGAACCCTATTCGACGGCGTCCATTCCGGAACTCGACAAGCTGCTCGACGAAAGCCGCTCGATCGTCGATCCTGCCAAGCGTGAAGCGGTCTTGGCCCAGATCCAGGATCTCGCTGCCGAACAGGCTCCGGTGATCCCGCTTTACCAGGAAGACGCGCTGTACGGTAAGGCGAAGTCGGTTACCTTCGAAGGGCGCCCCGATGCCCGTATCCCGGTCTTCGACATCAGGAAGCAGTAAGTCAAGCATGACACGGTTCTGGAATGTCCGGAACAATGCGGATGCCCTGTTCGCAACGTTCCTTCTGGTCGCGGTTCTGATGCTCTGCGTCTTCGTGCCGCTCCTCTGGCCGGTCGA
This sequence comes from Hyphomicrobiales bacterium, assembly GCA_900468805.1. Classification (GTDB taxonomy): domain Bacteria; phylum Pseudomonadota; class Alphaproteobacteria; order Rhizobiales; family Rhizobiaceae; genus Rhizobium. The sequence goes on from UEIF01000006.1 coordinate 128,551, forward strand.
CCCAGTACGGGGAACCTTGACTGCGACATTCAAGCCGCCACTTTCGGTTATCGGCGGGCAATTCCATCCGCTCGGAACCGACCAGCTCGGGCGAGACCTTCTCGCCCGGCTCGGCCTCGGTACAGCCATCTCTCTATCGATCGTCGTCGCCGCGTCGGTGATCTCCGTCGTGCTCGGCACGACGCTCGGCATGATCGCCGGTTATTATCGCGGCTGGTTCGACATCATCATCATGCGCGCTGTCGACGTGCAGCTCGCCATTCCCTTCATTCTTCTCATCCTGTTGATCGTTGCGGTGATCGGCCCGAGCATGGGCAATCTCGTCGTCGTGCTTGGCGTCACCGGCTGGGCGGTCTTCGCCCGCGTCGCCCGCGCCAAGACGCTGGAAATCCGCGAGTTGGAATATATCGATGCCTCGCGATCGATCGGCCTGTCCGACATGGTCATCATCTTCCGCCATGTGCTGCCGAACATCGTCGGGCCGCAGACGGTGCTGATGACGCTCGACCTGCCGAGGTTGGTCATCCTCGAAGCCTCCGTCGGCTTTCTCGGCCTTGGCGTGCAGCCACCCACCCCGACCCTCGGCAACCTGATCGGCGAAGGCCGCTCCTATATCCTGCTTGCCAATTGGCTGGTGCTTTATCCGGGCCTCGTTATTGGCGCATTGGTGGTCGGCTGCAATCTTATTGGCGACTGGCTCGTGCGACGTGCCGACAGCAGGAACGCTTGAAGACCATGAAGACCTTGAGTTTCATCACCGGACGAGTGCTTCAGGGCATCGTCGTCATGTTCGGCGTCTCGGCGATCGTCTTCTTTGCCTTGTTCCTCACCGGCGATCCGGCTGCGCTGATGATGTCGCCGGACGCGTCGCGTGAAGAAATCGAGGCCTTCCGCCAGGCGATGGGCTTCAACGATCCGATCTGGGTCCAGTATGGTCGCTTCCTTGCAAGTGCCGTGACGGGAGAGCTGGGCAGCTCGCTGCGCTTCCATCGCCCGGCGCTCGATCTCCTTATCGAACGCCTGCCGGCCACCGCGCTGCTTGCCTGCGTGGCTCTCGTCTGGAGTTCGCTGCTCGGCTTCCTGCTCGGAACCATCGCTGCCATCCGCAAGAACAGCGCCATCGATTTCGCAATCCGCATCATTTCGCTGCTCGGCCAGGCGATCCCGGTCTTCTGGCTGGCACTGCTGCTGATCATCTTCTTTTCGCTAAAGCTTCGCTGGCTGCCGTCGAGCGGCATCGGCAGCGCCGCCCAGTTGATCATGCCATCGATTGCGCTCGGCGCCTATTATCTGAGTGCCATCACCCGGCTCGTGCGCGCCAGCCTCATCGAAGTGCTGGGCGAGAACTACATTCGCACCGCCCGCGCCAAGGGCATCTCCTCCTGGCGCATCATCGTCCACCATGCGCTGCGCAACGCGCTGATCCCTGTTATCACTGTTCAGGGTATGTATTTCGCCTCGCTGCTCGGCGGCGCTCTGATCACCGAGATCATTTTCGCCTGGCCAGGCATCGGACGGCTTGCCGTCGAAGCCATCCAGAACCGCGACTTTCCCGTCGTGCAGGCCGTCGTGCTGTTTGCCGCTGCCGTCTTCGTGGTCGTCAACTTCCTGGTCGACCTCACCTATGTCTGGCTTAACCCGAGGATAAGGCTATGATCGACGACTGGACTGTCGACGAGGCGCTGCAACTGACGCAGGACTGGTGCGCCATCCCGTCGGTTAAGGGCGACGACAGGGCACTGCGCGCCCAGGCCGACGAAATCCGCTGCTGGCTGCAGCACCAACTCGGCGCCGAGATCATCTGCTCCAACCCGTCGGGGGACCGACCGCCGGTGATCCACGCCCGCGTCGATGTCGGCGCCAAGGCCTCGGTCATTCTCTACAACATGTATGACGTGATGCCGGCGACGCCGGCAGGCTGGTCGGTCGATCCGTTCAGCGGCGGCATCGTCGATCTGCCCGGCATCGGTGAGAGCTTCGTCGCCCGCGGGGCCGAGAACAACAAGGGTCCGCTCGCCGGCATGCTTCTGGCCGTCAAGGCGCTGGCCGATGCGGGAAAACTTCGGGTCAATGTCGAAATCCTTGTTGATGGCGAAGAGGAAAGCGGCAGCGGCGCGATGCGTGACTATCTCGCCGACACCGCCTGCCCGATAAGGCCGAGCGTGTCGGCGATCTTTCCGTCCTTCTGCGAATATGGCGGTGGAGCGCCGCGCATCTATCTCGGCTTTTCCGGCATCGCAAAGGGCGAAATAAAGGTGGAATCCGGTGCCTGGGGCGGGCCGAAGGCGGCAATCCACTCCAGCAACGCGCCCTGGATCGCCAATCCTGCCAGCCGATTGATCGAGGTGCTTTCGCTGATCGGCAAGCCGCCGACCGGCGAACTCGCAAAGATCGTGATAGACGAGGAGGCGAAGGCCGTCGTCGCGATCCTGGCCTCGACCTTCGATCCTGCGGGCGAGCTGCGCTTCCGCAGAACGGAAAGCTTCGCGCTGGAAGGCGATGGCCGCACCTTGCTCGAGCACGTCCTTTCGACCGCTTCCCTCAATATTTCCAGCCTTGAAAGCATGCCTCTGGGCTCCGACGGCGTCATACCTTACGGTGCCCGAGCCGGTTTCGAGCTCCGTGCCCCACCGTCTCTCGACCCCGCCGATTTTCTCGCCCGGTATCGGGAGATAATCGAAGCGGTTCCCGGCGCGGTCCTGGCGGTCGCCGACAGCTATCCCGGTTCCCGCTTCGCGGCCAATGCGCCAGGTGTCGGGCCGCTTCTGAAGAGTTACGAAAAGACGGCGCTTGCACGCCCGCAGATCTGGCCCTGGGCAATCGGCGCAGCACCGGCCTACGCCTTTGCCCGCCATGCGAAATCTTTCCTGCTGGCCGGTGCTGGCCGTGGCGGCAACGCCCATGGCATCGATGAGTTCATGACACTCGAGGGCTTCCGCCGCTTCATCGACTCTATCGCCTTGTGGCTCGATCTGGTTGCCGACGAAGCCGAGGAGACTACGCCATGAATACCATCCTCCACCTTTCCCGCGCGGACGCGATCAAGGCCGGCGCCCTGGACTGGGCGGCAGCCGTCGAGGACGTCGAGGCAACGATCAGGCTCCTGCGCGACGGACAGGCGGGCATGGTTGCCGAAAGTGTCATGCCGCTTGGCGCCGATCCCCGCAACAAGGCCTATAGCCTGCCGGCCTTCGTCGGTGGCCGCTACGATGCAGCCGGCCTGAAATGGACGGTCCATCGAGCAGAGCCGACAGGCGACCTGCCGAGCATCAGCAGCACTACGATCATAAACCGGCTCTCGGACGGCGCGCCGGTCGGCAGCGTCGAAAGCGCGCTTCTGACCCGCATGCGCACGGCAGCCGTTTCTGCCATCGCCATGCGGGCGCTGAAACCGGGCGGGATAACGTCCGTCACACTGCTCGGCGCCGGCGCCCATGCGGAAACCCATCTGGACATGCTGCTGCAGCTGTACCCTTTCCTCCGGGAGATCCATCTCTGGAACCGCACGAAAGCCCATCTCGACCGGTTGCTGGATCAGGTGACACCGGGTGCCACGCGTATCCTCGCACATGACGATCTCGACGAGGCGCTGGGCGAGGCTGACGTTGTGATCTCCTGCACCTCGGCGCCAACCCCCTTCATCAGTGCGTCGGCAGTCCGGCCCGGCCGGCTGATCATGCAGATCGGCTTCCATGAGGTTCTGTTCGAAACGATCGCGGCGACGGATGTCGTCGCCGTCGATCTCTGGGGCGACTTTGCCGAGAAGAGCGCCAAGAGCCTGTTTCAAATGTATCGCGCGGGGGAGTTCAGCCCCCACTGCGTGGCAGCAGATCTGCCAGCTATCCTTCTGGACGGCTGGCAACCACCTGCCGGCGCGTCGCTCTATTTTTCCAGCTTCGGCCTCAACGTCTTCGACATCGCCTTCGCCGCCCGCCTGCTGCACCGTGCGGCCGACTTGAATATAGGCGCCGTGCTGCCTTCCGTCTGATACGCATTCCCTGAAAGGATCCGGCCATGATCATCACTGCCGCGGAACTCATGTCGCAATTGCCGCAAGGAAAACTCGTGCCGGTGGACGTCCGCCCGGAGGCGGACTGGCGCAAGGAGACGCTGCCGGGGGCAGTGAGCCTCAACGTCTACGACTACTTCATCCCCGAGAGCGACGAAGCCGGTATCGCCGGCATGGCCGCCGGCGCGCGCGGCGCTTTCGAACGGCTCGGCCTCGGCAAGAACCGCTTCCCGGTGTTCTTCGAAGAACAGACCGGCATGATCTCGCCGCGGGGCCTCTGGTTCCACGAACTCGTCGGTCTGGAAGGTGGGCTGATCCTCGACGGCGGCATCCAGGCCTGGAAAGCCGCCGGCGGCGAGACCGCGCCGGGAACCGGCGCTGCGGATGCGATCCGCCAGGCCAAAGCATCGGCTATACCGTTCCGCCGAGAGCTCGTCGCGTCCACGGAGCAGGTCCTGGCCCATGAGGCCAATGGCGCCGACGTCTTCGACACGCGCCGCCGCACCGAGTTCGAAGGCACTTTCGTCCATCCCTGCTGCGCCAGGCCCGGCCGCATCCCGCATTCGCATTTCGCCTTCTACGAAGATCTATTGCAGGACGGCAGATACCGTTCAGCCGCCGAGATCCGTGCGATTGCCAAAGCAGCGGGGCTTTCGCCGGAACGCGAGGTCATCACCTATTGTCATCGTGGCGCCCGCGCCGCCACGGCGCTTTATGGCCTCAGGCTCGCCGGCTACGACAAGGTGAAGATCTATACCGGTTCCTGGCACGAATGGGCCGGCAATGCGGCGCTGCCGATCGAGATCGGCCAGGCCGAGGAGGTCTGAGGCTGGCTTGAGGCCAGTCCTGGACCCTGATGGTTTCAACCAATTCGGCGGCCGTTATCGCGTCAAATCTTCCGCCCCGGAGAATTTAAGCCGCGGTGACCGCGGTGCCCCACTCGTCGCCCCAGGCCTGTACCCGGTGCCCCGGCGAGACCTCGATATGATCGCGCTTCGGCGGCGCGTAGGAGAGCGGCCGGACGGGGCTCTTGATCTCATCGTTGCTCAGCCCGCGGCGGATGCCGCGCCGCGTCGGGTCTGGGATCGGTACGGCGGCCAGAAGTCGTTTTGTGTAGGGATGCTGCGGGTTCTCGAAGATCGCCCGGCGCGGGCCGATCTCGACGATCTCGCCGAGATACATGACCGCCACCCGATGGCTCATCCGCTCCACCACGGCCATGTCGTGGGAGATGAAGAGATAGGCGAGGCCGAGGTTTTCCTGCAGGTCGAGCATCAGGTTGATGACCTGCGCCTTGATCGACACGTCGAGTGCGGAGACCGCTTCGTCGGCGACGATGATCTGCGGCGCCATTGCGAGCGCCCGGGCGATGCAGAGGCGCTGCCGCTGGCCGCCGGAGAATTCGTGCGGGAAGCGGGAAGCCATGTCCGGCTGCAGCCCGACCTTGACCATCAGGTCGGCAACCCGCTCACGCGCGTCGCGCCTGCCCGATGCGATGCCATGCGCCAGCAGCGGTTCGGCGATCGCGTCACCCACTTCGATACGCGGATTGAGGCTGGCGAACGGGTCCTGGAATATCATCTGGATATGCCGGCGCATGTCGCGCATTTCCCGGCCGGTGAGGCCGAGGATCTCCCTGCCATCGAGCTTGACCGAGCCGGAATTGGCATCGAGCAGCCGCATGATCGTGCGGCCGGTGGTCGACTTGCCGCAGCCGCTTTCGCCGACCAGCGCCAGCGTCTCGCCGGCCTTCAGGTCAAAGGAGATGTTTTCGACGGCATGCACCCGGCCGGAGGTGGAACCCAGGAAACCGCCGCCAATGTCAAACCGTGCCACGAGATCGCGGACCTGCATCAGCGGCACCGGCTTTGCCGAAACGGTATCCTCCACCGGCGGCATCTCGACCGGAGCGCCGCTTTCCACGTCGATCAGCGGAAAGCGCGCCGGGCCAGAGGCGCCGTTCATGGATCCGAGCTTCGGTACGGCAGAGAGCAGTGCCTTGGTATAGGCGCGCTGGGGCTCGGCGAAGATGTTTTCCGTCTGGCCGCGTTCGATCGCCTCGCCCTTGTACATGACAATGGTGCGGTCGGCGATTTCCGCGACCACGCCCATGTCATGGGTGATGAAGAGCACGCCCATGTCCTCTTCCTCCTGCAGGAGCTTGATGAGTTCAAGGATCTGCGCCTGGATCGTCACGTCGAGCGCCGTCGTCGGTTCGTCGGCGATCAGCAGTTTGGGACGGCAGGCAAGTGCCATCGCGATCATGATGCGCTGACGCATGCCGCCGGAAAGCTGGTGCGGATATTCCTGCATGCGCCTGGCGGCGGAGGGAATGCGCACCTTTTCCATCAGGCCGAGCGCTTCCTTCGCCGCATTCGAGAAGGAGAGGCCACGATGGGCCACCAGCACTTCGGAAATCTGGTCCCCGATCCTCAGTGACGGATTGAGGCTCGTCATCGGCTCCTGGAAGATCATCGCGATGCGATTGCCTCTGATGTCGCGCATGTTCCGTTCCGGCAGGCCGAGCAGTTCCTGGCCTTCCAGCCTCACGGAACCTTCGATGCGGCAGGCATCCCGCTCATAGAGCTGCATGATCGACATGGCGGTCACGCTCTTGCCGGAGCCGGATTCACCGACCAGCGCCACCGTCTCACCGGCGGCGACGTCGAACGAGACGTCACGCACCACCGGCAGCCATAGCCCCTTCCGGCGAAAAGAGGTCTTCAGGCTGGAAACGCTGATCACTGTCTCTGCCATGGCCCGATCCTTCGAACTCCTGGGCGGCGACACCCTCACCGCCTGCCCCATGTTGCATGCCACAAATAAAAGCGCCTTGCCACCGCGGATACAGGATATATGATATATCTCTATCAGTAAATCGCCCGCGGGATTGCTGCGGGTGAGAATGGAAGAAGCGAATTCATGAAGCTTGAAGAGATCCCCCGCCTTTCCCTTGGCTTCCTGCCGACCCCGATCGAGAAACTGGAGCGCCTCAGCGCCGAGCTGGGGATCTCCCTGTCGGTCAAGCGTGACGACTTCACCGGCTTCGGCGGTGGCGGCAACAAGGTCCGCAAGCTGGAATATCTGATGGCTGATGCAGTCTCGCAGGGCATCAAGGTGCTGATCACGACCGGTGGCCACCAGTCCAATCATGCCCGCATGACGGCCGCGGCCGCCCGCAAATACGGCATGAAGCCGATCCTCGTCCTGCGCGGCAACCGCCCGGATCTCTACCAGGGTAACCTGCTTCTCGACCATCTGTTCGGCGCCGAGATCGACTTCCTGGATCCGGACGCCTATTTCACCGACATCAATCCGCGCATGAAGTACCACGCCGACCAGGCCGAGGCGCGCAGCGAAAAGGCCTATATCATTCCGCTCGGCGGCGCCTCTGCGCTTGGCGCGATGGGTTATGTCAATGCGGTCAAGGAACTTGCCGAACAGTATCACGCCGCCGGCACCCTAACGCCGGACTATATCGTCGCCCCCGTCGGCTCGGGGGGCACGCTGGCCGGCCTGCATATCGGCTGCGCCATGTTCATGCCAAAGGCCGAAGTCGTCGGCATTGCGGTCACCGGCAGCGCCGTTCCCTTCAGCGAGCGTATCGCCGTCATGGCCAACGCTGGCGCCGAACTGCTGGGCTTCGACAAGCGCTGGACCGCTGACGAAATCCGCATCGAGAACGACTATATCGGTCCTGGTTATTCCATCCCTTCGGAAGCCGGCAACGCGGCGATCAAGCTCGCCGGTAACCGCGAGGGCATGCTGCTCGACCCAGTTTATACCGGCAAGGCTGTCGCCGGCATCATCGGATGCGTCGAGAACGGCTCGATCGCCAAGGGCTCACACGTCCTCTTCATTCATTGCGGCGGCTCGCCAGCGCTCTACCCCTATGCGGGCCTGCTTACAAACGATATCCAGACGAGACTGTCAGGCTTATGACAGACGTCATGACCACAGCCTGATCAGAGAGACCACAGCGCGCGGCTCTCGCATACTTTGCACGAAGCGTTCCAATCTCGCCGCTGCCTATGGGGGCAGCGGGTAGGCAGGAGCCCAGGTCACTTGGAATGCGCGTAAGTTGGGGTCGCGTGGCCTCTCACAGCAGCGTCTTGCGCTGGAGCTAACTTAGAGAGCGTCTCGATCTCTCAGATCGAACGCAAGCAACCTCGGGATTGACTCCCTGGGAAAGATAGCGGGCGTGCTTGGATGCAAATTTGCGAGCTTCTTTCAGAACCCGCTGAAGGAGAACAACCTCCTGCAAATTTGCTCAACTAGAGCGCCCCTCGCTCTTTTGCTGACGGACGCGAACCTCGAAGGCAGCGTATGTCGACTGCAACTCAACCTTGACCTTGACCTTCGGGAGAATAGCCCAAAACGAAAAAGCCTGCCGCGGGAGGAGGTGCGGCAGGCTTTCGAAAAGAATTGAACAGCGACTGGGAGGAGGAGTGCCGCTGTTCATACAGACGACCCTGGGAGGAGGAGTGGGCCGTCTGAAACTCGAAGCTCTGCGGGAGGAGGTGCATCGCTTCGATGCGGTAATCTATACGCCGACTACGAACCACTTACTATTGCTGATGCTGCACTGCACCCATGCAAGAACGGCAAGTCGAAAAGATCGCAAAGGATCGATGGCAGGACTCGATCGCAGACAGTGGACATTGACGCAAAAACGCCCGCATCATGAGCGGGCGTCAAGCAGCTTC
>UEIF01000016.1 GCA_900468805.1 Hyphomicrobiales bacterium
CTGCGATTACCCCATGTGGTTGCCGTCCTCCCCTCACGGCATCGCAATATGCCAAGATGATGTGGTTGTAGCCCACAGGACGGAGAAGACGGCAAAATGAAAGACACGATGATCGGGGTGGATCTGGCAAAGAATGTTTTCGTGCTGCACGCAGCAACGATGGCGGGCGAAGTACGGTATCGAAAGAAACTGTCACGAGGACAGTTTCTCCGCTTCCTATCGGAACAGCCGCCAGCGATTGTGATTATGGAAGCCTGCGGTAGCGCCCATTACTGGACCCGTGAGTTGGTCAAAGTGGGGCACGAGGTCAGGCTGATCGCTCCGCAATATGTCCGCCCTTTCGTGAAGCGCCAGAAGAACGACGCCGCCGATGCTGAAGCAATCGTCATCGCGGCCCGTCAGCCCGAGATGCGTTTCGTTCCGCCCAAAACTGCGGATCAGCAAGCTCGGGCGGTTCTGTTCCGGGCGCGCGAGCGGATTGTCCGCCAGCGAACGGAATTGGTGAACGCTTTGCGTGCTGTTCTCTATGAATATGGCCAGGCCATTCCCCAGGGCATCGCTCATATCCAGCGCATTGAAGCGATCGTTGAGAGGACTGAGATCGGCCTGCCTGAACTCGTTCGGGAGGAGTGCCGTGATCTTTTGGCTCAGATAGACGAGAAGACAGCCCGGATTAAGGAGAAGGCCAAGAAGCTCGTGGACCTGTCTCGGCAGAGCGGAATCGCGCATCGACTTCAAACGATGCCTGGCGTGGGTCCGCTGGTCGCACTGGCGGTAGAAGCGTTCGCGCCAGCGATGGAGAATTTCCGGTGCGGCCGAGATTTCGCAGCCTGGCTTGGTCTCGTTCCCCGACAATTTTCGTCGGGCGGAAAGGAACGACTCGGCCGGGTATCGAAGGCCGGACAGGCCGACATTCGCAGACTTCTGATCATCGGTGCGATGACCTGCGTAAGTTGGGCGGGTCGCAAACCGCCGGTGCACGGATCGTGGCTTTCACGGATGCTCGCAAAGAAGCCGAAGATGCTGGTGGCTATCGCACTGGCGAACAAAATGGCGCGGAATATATGGGCCATGCTGACGAAGCAGGAAGATTATAGAGACCCGGCTCTGGCAATTATGGCGTGACACGGAACCGCTACGGATAACCAGGACCGGCTAGGAGGTGTGAGAAGTCGATGACCCGAATGGGGGCATGATCGAAACGATCTGGATCGGGAAAACCAGTACTGCTCTTGGAGCCACGAGCTCGGGAACAAGATTTGGACCGGATCCGCAGATCACCATACCGGCCAGCGGCCTCTGAAAGTGCCGCAAAGAAAGGCCTGACAGAAGACCGCACTCGATCACACCTCAAGAAGGTCAGAAACTACTTGCGCAACGGACGGCAACCACAGAAGAGTAGTTCGAAAAACCACACGCTGTGCTGGTCGATCCATTGCAAGAGCAGATCCTTCTTTCGCCCGGAAAGTCCCATTGCGTCTCGAGCCGCCTGATCCTTGGAAAGCCAGTCCCGCCAACACCCAAGGACGACCCTTTCAAAGGGACCGGAAAACTCTTGCACAGGTCTTCGGACAGTTCCGGTGGAATAACGCCATCCTCCGACGCCCCGAAAGTAGAGCGTAGGAAGAGAAAGGGATGGCGTCTCCCCGATACGGTCTTCGAGCCAGACGCTTTGCGGATCGGGCTCGGCTTCGTCTCGGCGGTGACGTCGGCGCAGGTAAGGCGAAGTCTGTCGTCATCCAGCGCCGCGGCGCGGTCATAGCGCCCCCATTGAGCTGCGTGATCCCGGATACCACTGATACAGCCTACCAACGGCGTTCGGTATCTAATCCCACCGCATCATCATCATCTGAACGGTTCGCCAATTCGGGGTTCAAAAAAAGACCCCTGCCGGGCACAGTAACCTCTTTGAGCGTGACGCGGGGGCTAAATGAACTCGCGAGCAAAGGTGACCGGCGCCACTAGTATGGGCAAAAAGAAGCCTGCCGAAGCGGGCTAAGTGGGAAGTTGGGTCGAGCCATCCGACGTTGACTGGAGGTTCAAAATGACGCCTCGAAGCAATATACTTCCCGGCGATCAAAAGGTTCCCGGGTTCCATTAGATCGTCCGCATCCATTTCGAAAACGGTCAACCAAAGGCGATCGAGCCATTTCTAACGGGTTTTCTGACCGACGGCGGCAAGACGCATTTTTGCTCGGCCGGTCGGCCTTGCGGTAGCCAAGGACGGCTCCCTTCTAATGGCGGACGATGCAAACGGCGTGATCTACCGGATCGCCTATGAGGGCAACGCCCCAAAGTCGACTGCGGCTAGAGCCGCTCCGGCCGCCGTCATGGACGAACAGGCAGCTAAGGCGCAGGGTGTTTCACTCGCCAAGGATGGGCCCGAGACCAAGTCGAATGCAACGCTCGTTGTAACTTCGGCATCTTTCAAACCTGAAGGGACCATCCCGCAAAAACACAGCGAGTATGCTGACGGCGTGTCTCCGGCCCTGAAGTAGAAGGCAGTAAAGGATGCCGCTTCCTACGCCATTGTCATGGAAGATCCCGACTCTGACCCGATCAAGCCATTCGTCCATTGGATCGCCTGGAATATCCCTGCAACCGTGACGGAATTGCCCGAGGGACTTCAGGAGCAACTTCGCCTACTTGAGCCGGAAGGCGTGCTTCAGGGGAGAAATAGTTCCGGCTCTCATGGCTACTTTGGCCCTACGCCCCCGGTCGGTGATCCGGCTCACCATTACCATTTCCAAATGATGGCGCTGGACTCGGTACTCGATATTCCTCTGACATCCGACCGCGATGCCTTCCTTGCCGCAGCGTCGGGGCATGTGATCGGCAAAGGGGAGGTGGTGGGACTTTACGACCAAAAGATCCAACCTCCGAAGCAGTAGAAGTCTTCCGGCCTGCAACATAAACAACGGTCATTGGCTTCGTTGGAATAAAATTGTTCCGACGAGGGTAGGAAAACCAGTCCCGCTGCCGATAGCCAGCACGATCGGGCAGCCTTCTCCAATCCGGTAGTCGTGCCGTCACTTTGAGGTCAAGCCCTGCACGCGGGTCAGGTGCATGCGCAGATCCGGCAGGATCTTTACTGCTGTATTCTTTAGCTGTCCGTCCGGCCCCTCTTTGGAATAATTGGTGAACAACTCCACGGCTTGCTGATGGGCTGTCACTTGCGTCGACAGGTAAGCCTGATCCAGATTTGCCTCGTCGCTCCGTTGCAGGGCTATGAGCTTCTGGCTGTACTCGGCGTCGAGTGTCACAGGCGCCTCGATGCCGTCCTGCTTCGCAGCGTCGGCCAGTAGTGGTCCGGCCTTCTCGTGATCCTTTAGCATATCCTCAGCGAACTGCTTTGCATCGCTCGCTTTTCCTTTCGCCACTTCGATTTTAGCGCCTTCGATCTCAAAAAGGTTCGACATCGCGGCCTTCTTTGCGAAATCGATTGCATGCAGTTTTGTGGGGTCGTCGGCGCCCAAAACAGAAAAAGCGCTCAGTAGAAGTAAGGCGACGGTGAACGGGGTTCTCATGGGTCTCTCTCACTCGCTGTGATTTCACCCTCGAACCTGCAGAGAGATCGGATGTTCCGGCATTCGAAACGTAAATTGAGGAGAGAAGGATGTTTGAGCAATCACGGGAACATGTGGCGGATCCGAAGGTTTGAAAGGCACCCAAGAATAGGAGATGACATGGTGACGAAATATAATGGCAGACCCGGGCCGGAGCAGGTAACGGAGACCGCAGCCGAAGCGAGGCAGGGCGGTCGCGGCCGCCCCGTTCTGTTCGTGCTGGTAAGTGCGCTAGTCCTCACGATGGTCGCCTGGAGCGTATCGGAATTCTGGGGCGAAAGCATCGACAAGGATCGTCAGTCGACCGCTTCGACCAAGCCAGATCCGATCAACGCGCAGCCGAAGGGCGAGGGCACCTTTGACGACAATCCCGCCGACGGAACCAGTCGGCCTCCGGAAGCGACTGATCGCAGTCCTTCGCCCAGCGGAAATGGTGGCGGCCCGACCCAGGTGACAACGCCAAGCGGTACCGAAAAGGTTCAGTGATGACATACAGCGACGGCCCTTCTCGGTGGCCCGTTTCTCTCATGTCGGGAGTTTGATTTGAGCAATCCTAGAGATCCGACGGGGGCACAAGTCCGCGGCCAAGCACAATCGGGTAAAACAGGAGATGTCAGGCCCGGTTTTGATCCTGCTGCCGCGCCGATGGAAACCGATGCAGAAGCGGGAGGCGAACCCATTACCAACGAACAGGCTCGCATCGCCCTGGACGACCACAAGCATTTGAAGCCTGACAGGCAAAAAAACTTCGACGTTGCGATGCGCGAGCCCGTTTCAGCCAAGACGACATCTCAAACAGGACGTCACCCTTGGGCAAAAATTATAATTCCCGTGCTCGTTGCTGCCGCTGTAGGCATGGCAGTTTTGAGCTGGTGGCACGGTTAAACGATAAGTTCGGCAGCTTATCGCCTTCGCTCTGCAAGGCGATAGCGTCAATGCAGCGTCTTACCGCCCATATATAAATAGGCGAAGCTTTCTCCGGCCAACGGTCGCTCAAAAGCATACCCATCAGGTCTTCGACGGTTGCAGCAAAGTGCTGGGGACTAAGGTCGGTCACCTGAACACTCACGGGCGTAATCCCCGTGCAAAACGCTCAGGGGATTAAAGTTATCGCCTATGAAGGACTTTTAGCTTGTCATGATCTTCTTCAGCCCTGCGCGATGCCTCGTGCGGGGTTTCTTCCCATCCTCTCTGCGGCATGAGTCGATCGCGCACCCACCTCTTGAAGCCGCCACCCCACTTCCATACCCCCAATCTGTTGTGCGTTGTGGTGTCTAAGCGGATGCGGCCTACGACGGTGCGGCTGCTGCCATCCGGCATTGGCTGAAGATTAATTGAGCAGCCACCCGGGACGTGGCGATGAAAGCCGCGGGGATTTCTAGAAGCCGAGGCTGAGGCCCGTCTTGATTGAATGGCTGTCCGGGCCAGAGGAAAAGCTGCCGTCATAGGACAGATCGGCCGATAAGGAGGAGGTGAGCTGAACGCGTGCGCCGAGCTTGACGAAGGCGGAATCGCGGGCGGAACTGACGCCCATGACACTGAAATCCTGGCTGCCGTCAAAGGCGAGAACAGCACTGGAAGAGCGCTCGCCGAACAGATGGCGCCAGCCGACCTCCCCGAACAATCTCGTTTTCTCGTCGGGAAGCCCCTGATCGAAGCGCGTACCCACAGTCAGGAATGTATTGAGAATGCTATCAGCCTGGCCATGCAATGCGGCCACGCCGCCATCTTCCTCGAATGATGGCGTATTCTGGTAGACGAGGGTGCCGTTGACGTAGGGTTCGACGTCGAGGCCGCCGAAAGTGAGGCGCCGGGCAGCCTCGACGAAAGCCTGTGACGTCGTCGTATCGTAGTCGACTGTAAGCGTTTCCGAAAGCGATGTGAATTCGACCTTTCGCCTGGTTGCGATATCGTGTCCGCTCCAGAGGCCACCGAAGCGGAAGGAGGTGTCCTCCAGTCGCAAAGCACCATAGGCGCCGAAATGCACGCTGTTGATCGTGGCGCTGGAAGGGGTCTGGTCGAGATTGGCGGAGGCGTTGCTGTAACCCGCCATGAGGCCGGCCGTCCCCTCGTCGGTACGGATGAGGTCTGCGCCCATGATCAGTCCGCCGCCGGACCCGTTAAAACCGCTTGCATCGTCGTTTGTAGCGTAATGGGAGCGGCCACCATAGGCAACCGACCAGAACGGGCCGCTTCTCTCGTCGAAGAGGTGGGACAGTGCGGCACCGCTGTAGCGGCTGCTCTCATCGACGAGGCTGCGCTGGAGCGAGGCATGGATTTCTCCCGAGAGCGACCGCAACGCTACCTCGCGCTCATCGTCGGTGACGTAGAGTAACGCATCGGACAGGGCGCCGGGACCGATCGTGTCGATCGCGCCGCCAACCCCGGTCTCATTCGTCGTGCCGTCGGGTAAGGAGAAGGGTATCTTAGTAAGGGTAAGATAGACGTTGCTGGGATCGTAGCTCAGCGACGATGTAAGGAAGGCGAAGTTGTCGGTGACTGAGCCGAAAGCGCCCGAGACACCGCCGGCGGCGGTTGCGATCGTATAGGTCAGCGGAGAACTATACGTGTCGCCGGTATCGATGCCATTTTCCGGCCTCACGGCCACGCCTGCAGTCGGAGCGATGGTGAGGATGCCGCCGACATTGATCAGGTCGGAGCGTCCGGCGCCGTCGACTTCGACGGCGTAGGTCGAGCCAGAGTGAAAATCGGCGTTGCCCCCCACCGTCAATGTGCCAATGGAATTCCCAGGTGCGACCGTGCCGCCGCTTGAGGCGCTGAACGAGGCAACCGTGCCGTTGCCGCCGAGAAAGGCTCCGTCATGGATCGTTACCTGAGAGAGGAGGCTACCGTTAACCGACAACGTGCCCTCCACGACGTCGGTCGCTCCAGTGTAGGTGCCGTCTCCCGTCCAGGTGAGCTTGCCGCTGCCCCGCTTTTCAAAACTCCCTGTGCCGGAGATGTCGCCGGAGAAAGCGCCATTGAAATCCTGGTCGAAGATCAGCGTGGCGTTGTCGACGATGTCGCCAGTGATGCTGCTGCTGGAGACGGAAAGCGTGCCAGACGAAACGGTGGTGGTACCGAGATAGCTGTTTGTTCCAGTCAATTTTAGTGCGCCGCTTCCCGACTTCACCAACCTGCCCATGCCGATGATGTCGCCCGAGAACTCGCCGTCGAAAGCCTGGTCGAAATGAAGCACGCCGGAATAATTCGCGATTTCGCCCTGTATGCTGTTGGTATCCCCTAGGAGCGTTCCTGCCAGGATCGTCGTGCCGCCGAAATAGGTATTGGCGCCGCTCAAGGTGAGCGTGCCGGTACCGTCCTTGACGAGCGAACCGCCGCCGCCAATACGCCCCGAGAAGCTGGATGCGGCGTTGCCGACGACCGATAGGGCTTCGCCGAAGCGCAGGTTGATGGAACCACTACCGGCCAGTTTTCCGATGCTCGTGCCTTCCAGCATCCCGTAGGAGCCGTCGATAGCAAGGGTCGTAGCGCTGTTGAAGGCCGAAGCGTTGCTGGTGAAAAGCGAGGCTCCGGCTGCGATGGCAACGTCGCCGCTCAGAATGCCCGACATGTTGTTGCTGCCGACGAAGGTGATTCCGTGGCCGGCCTGAATCTGACCTCCATAATTCGAATTGGCGACCGTCACGTTGCCTGCCGTACCGATCAGACCAGCTCCCGATAGGTTGTGAAGTGTCGCGTCGTTTAAGCCAAGATCCATCGTGCCGTCGACGCCGATCGAGCCGATGAGCGAGAGATCGGCGGCAATGTCACTATCAGTCGCATCAAGGGCGATCGGGCCTCCGACATAAAGGGAATTGACGTCGATCAAACGGCCGCGCAGGGCAGCCGTGCCGCTGGTCGGGACGCCCATCAAAGATATTTGCCTGAAACTGAGAGCCCCCACATTCTGAAAGGTACCGTCAAAGACGCCGCCAAAGACATTGACGTCGGCGCCGTTGGCCACAAACGTCCCGTCGCCGTGGAGATTGACGAGGCTCGCGGCGCGGGACGTGCCTCCCATTTCCAGAGTCGCCCCATTGAAAATGCCGACTTCATGGTAATCGAGGAACAGGCTTGCATTGGCGACGACAATACCGCCGTTGATATTATACTTTGTGGGGTCAGAGGAGCCGTATATCAGGACGTGGTCGATGATGATCTTCCCCGTATCTGTCGCTGTTCCCAGATTGAGTGTGGAGCCGTTGAGCAACTGCCTGAAATTCACATGAATGGTCGATGTCGGCGTAACTGAGAGGGTGCCGGTATCACCGGCCCCGACGATGAGCTCGCCCTGCAAGGTATCTTCGACGTCCACGGTGCCGTATCTGAGGTGACCGCCGTCGAGCCAAGTGTAGCCGCTCAGCTCATTGCCGTTGTAGATTGTCTTGTTGTCGGCGACGACCTCGTCGGCGTTTGCGCTCGACGTGGCAAGCGCAGAGACGCCCGCGACGAGCAGGCAAACATAGGTGCGGCGCGTGATGAGCTTCATTGGTTTCCGGGATAAGGGCTGGAGCGACTTGTCCGGTGGACCGTAGCGTCGGAAACCGCCGTGCACATTCGCAAAAGTTGCATGTTTCGCCGGTTCTTGACCGGACACCACAGGCGCCATCGCACTGAAGTAAGGTATCTTCCGATGCAAAACCGGTTCCGGTTCGCGATGCTATACGCTAGATGATACTCCGCTAACATCGTGGGTCGACGAGCGGGATGGGATACGAATTGAATAACGAGATTGCGGTTTCGCGCGAAGTTGCGAAGCTGATTGCGTCCGGGGCGAAGCACAGAAGCCATCCGCGGTTTCGCCAAGCCGTTGCGCATTACTGCGATTCGATGAGCCAGCCAGCGCCCGACGGTTGGCCTATCTGGAAGCTCCTCAACCGATTCAGCCGCTACTTCGCCACCTATATTCTGATCCACAATTTCTTTGCCTGGGAGCAATATGGGGAAACCCATCCAACGGCGGCGGTGCTGCAGAAGCAATCCGGCCTAAGCCCCCGTCAGACCGTCAACCTTGTGAACGCGCTCAAAGCGGGTCGCCTTGTAACGGTCGAGAGCCTTCCCAGTGACAGGCGAGTCAAGCTTCTGCGGCCTTCGTGCGAAATCATCAGGGAGATCGGGCGCTCCATGCTTGCCTACATCCAAGCCGAGGGCATGTTGGCCGGGGACTCCTCGCGAGCAGGGCAGGTCGCCCGCGACCCCGAACTGCTCGGAGACGTCATCTGTCATTGCGCTCGCTTCGTCAGGCTACATGGCACGGTCATCCACCCTTTTCCGAGAATTCTCAGCCTTGCCTCGAGGGATTGCGGTTATCTGCTCCTTGTGACGCTGATGGCTGCGCATTACAGGCGGCTCGATGGGCGCAGCCCCATCACTCTGTCGACCAACGCCCTGGCCAAACGTTACGATACCTCCTCTTCCCATGTCGCAAACGTCCTTCGCGACCTTAAGGACTTTGGTGATTTCTCTTCTAACCGCGACGGTACTCTCGAGCATCTGAGCGCCGACCTTGTCGACGAGTTCGAGACCTGGAGTGCTTGCGAGATGTTGCATTACACTGCACTCGCCGATGCGGCGCTTGCACGAGGTGCCGGTCGCCAGTATCGGGATCTTTCCGGCGAGGAGGACGCGATGGCTGGATGAGGCAAAGCGGACGTGCTCGTTGAGATTGCGATGGAACCTACTTTACGGAAACGTTTTCTATGCGTGGATCTGACGCTGTGTGCATAAGCTTGTCTTTCCCCTCAGATGACCGCGACCAATTCCCGCAGGGCTTTCACCCACTCAACCAGCTTTATGCCGCGCGACCTGACCCGTTTGCTGGTCGACAAATAACTTTTACGAGGCCGACAGAGCTTATGAGCGAATGTTATCAGAATCGGAGGATGGCCCAATTCAGGCAGCCACAAGCCGAACGGCGGTCTGTTGGGGGGGCGGGCTGCCAGATACGCCGACGGAGCTAATAACCAATTGGCCAAAAACCGATTCAGCTCAATACCCATCGCCTACGTCCGTCTTAGGAGAAAGATGTCAATCTGCCAAATTTTGCCATTTGAGCTCAAGGTATTCGTATGAGCACAATCAACATTTCCCTGCCCGACCACCTTAAGAGCTTCGTTGATGAGCAGGTCGCGGGACGTGGACGAGCAGCGAATATATCCGCGAACTGATTCGACGAGATCAGGACCGTCTTATATTGCGCGGACTGTTGATTGACGGAGCATCGTCCGTGCAATCCGATCCCGTCGATGGGCGCTATTTTGCCGAATTGCGTGATCGTGTGCGTGGTCGGCACGGCAAGTGACAAATAGGTCCATCGTCCCGAGGGAGTTGGCTCGCCGTGACGTCGAGTTTTGATGAAAGTGGCGGGAAAGTTGGGTCAGGTGACGATCCCACAGGCAACTTTCGAGGACGGCATCCTCGGCAAGCGGACGCACCGCGCGTGGCATTGGCACGGCAGCTTCCTCGTCTGATCCCGACGTAAGTTTGACCTTCGTTCCAACGCGAGGGGATTGCGGCAGGAATTCAAATCAGTCTTCAGGGGTGCCAAGCACACCCCCGGCTTTCAAAGCGTAGCATTTGGCCGCGGGGGCACCAATTGATGGGGAGAAGGATAGGTCTGCTATGCGACCCTTCCCTACGCTATTCTCGGCAGATGAAATTCAGCCAGACCATCCGGTTTTGTACCTCCGCAGACGGCACCCGTATCGCCGTCGCGTCTTGTGGTGAGCTTTCGGTCGGGCTCGCAGCTGGCTCCCAGGCTCGACCTGGGAGCCAGCGCGCGCCGCGACAGCGTTCGAAAGTTCCATAAAATGCATACGCCTCAGGCGTGTGTTTTCAATGATTTAGTGAATAGTTCGAGGCGGGTGGGTTCGATTCTCATCAAGGCGAGCAGATCAAGCTTTCAGTAGGAATATCTACGGCAGACGTTCTCGACAGATGACTGAGACCACTTCCTGCAGAACTTTGACCCGTTCGACCAGCCATGCCAGATCCTCTGCGCTAATCTCGTAGTTCGGCGAGTACCGGGCCTCGACATAAGCGCGCGACAGGAGCTCGAAGCGCCGGCGAGCGATCCGGTTGTCTCGCGGCCATGCCTCGACAAGCCTCTTATCCAAGTCCTCTGCCTTGGAACGCAAAACCTTAATACGGTGCGATTTCGGGCTGTAGAGTGTGAATGTCAGCAGGATACAGTGGTAGTAGCTCTCGCAAGATTGATGCAAGTTGAATGCGGCCATCGTCAGCCAACCGCGGCTCATTTGATCTTCAGCCGTTTCCAGAAATTGAGAGGCTTGGCTGTACCATCTTTCGAAATTCTTTTGCGCTTCTGCTTTGGCTTCCTCTTTTGTCAGCGGCTTCGGCTGAACGAGGGGATGGCCCTTTACCTCATAGAGGACCTTACCGTCCCTGGCTATGTCGACGAAGAAGGGCCGGCCGCGTGAGAGCTGGTCGTTGATATCATGCAAACTGTGGACGATCGGAATGACTGGGGTTTCGATCCGGTGGGCGATCTGTTCCTGCAGGAACCGTTCTTCGAGGGAAAGCCAAAGTTCCTGCTCTTGGGCGAAGTTTTCGGAATTGACGACGATCAGGATATCGTAGTCGGAGCGATAGCCGCTCAGCCTGTCTTCCACCCAGTCGCCTCTGGAATAGGAGCCATAGAGGATGACCTTGAAGACTTGGCTGTTGGCGCGCTTTGCTGACTGTTTGGCGGCGCGGAACTGCTCGACCTCGGCAAAGATGATTTCCAGCACGAGGGCAAGTTCGCGCCGCTTGCTGGCCGGCAGATGATCAAGGGTGTCGGTCAGTGTCAAAGCCACATCAAAGCCTTCGGTGGGAATCGTATCCATCGTAACGGCTCGCCCGATATTTCGCATATAAACGTTTTACGAGATAGCAAACATAAGAGCAACCTGGGATGTGCGTGGCTTTGATTTTTAAACGGCGCGTCTTCCACGGCACAGATGCTGATGCCCAACGGTCTGCCCGATATGCCCGAACGCCCTAAACCGCGAGTTTGATCGACGCCGTACCAAAAGGCGCAAGTGCCATGCTCTTTCCTTGCGAGTCCGAGCGGAACGCACTGATATCGATGCTTTGCTCTTGGGCCGTCAGATTGACGATATGCATCGTCGAGCCCGCCAGGAAGGCCAGAACCTTCGATGGATGCGAAGACGTGCAGCCGGTCCAGGCTGACCCTGCAAGGCCGGAGAGAAGCTTCACCACGTTGAAAAGCGGGCGATTGCCGCCTTCTTCCGTTGGCTCCGACTTACCGGCGACAAGCCCGAAGGGACCGGTGAGCGCCGAAAGCGTCATGCATTCGATGTCGGCATCAAGTGCCCGTATGGCATAACCGAGCGCGAAGGCCTCCGCGAAGCGGCCATTATGGCGCGGATCGCGGTTGGCCATCGGAATGCGTCCGTTGGAGGGATTGTCCATCGTGCGGCTGCCATAGGGGTTTTGCCGCATGGGAATGGTCGAGGGACCGATCCGGTAGGACTTGTCGCCATAGATGGCGCGCACCGAGCCCGTGATGAAGGGCAGCGCTTCCAGGGTTTGCATGACGCTCAGATCATCGGCGGCATGGACGATCGGATTGGTGCAATGGCTTATGAACGCGAGGCGATCGGCCGGCACGCGCTTGCGGTTGAGTTCGGTGAAGTAACTCAACATGCCGCCGCCGATGCGGATACCGGCAAAGGCCGCGTGGGCTGCGGCATACACCTCTTCGAGCGGTGGGCATTCCGGCCATTTGCTACCGGGAGGCGTCGACTGCCGATCGACGGAGGGCGAAATCAGGATGGCGTCCGGACGAAAGCCTGCATCCTGCATCTGCCCGGCAATTTCTGCCGTTTCAGTTGCCGGCGTCTGCCTGCAGGGAAGGGCGATTTCCAGCGTCGAGCGGCCGCGATGAACGGCGGCGACGGCGGCGAAATCCCTGAATGCTTGCGCGCCGTGACCCGCATTCGGGTCGAAGTGGAAGAGCAGTTCCTGTGGCGCGATCTCGTTAAGCAGATCACGGGCCGCAAGTGTTGCCTTGGCTTCCTCAGGGGTGACGATCAGGCCAATGGCCGGCATGGTGCCGCTCCGCCCAGCCGGTTCGAGCCGAATGGCGCCGGCAGTTGAGCCGGGGGCCGTCGTCTGATCACTCCTGGTATCGCGGATCGAAAGGATGATCCTCTGCTTCACCGGTTCGTTGGCGGCGATCTGATAGGGCCAGGGCAGGGCGAGGGGGCGCACATAGGTCTTGTAGGATGCGTCCGACCAGTTGCGCTGGTCTTCCATCTCGAACGTATCGCCTTCCATGCGGCATTCGGCCGAAACGCCCGGCAGCACCTGATGGGTGATCGCTCGCATATCCTTGAAGGGTTGCCAGGGATCGATCTGATCGGGAAAACGCGTCTCGTCGATGCTGCCATCGACATGCTCGACCTTTGCCGGACTTCCGGCAATGCCGACGATCGGATGCAGGATACAGAAGCCGCAGCGATTGGTTTCGAAACCATCAGGCGAGAGCGCTTCGGCCGCGAAAACCAGTTCACTTTCAGTCGCCGCGATCCGTACCGAAATTGCGAGCGTGCTGTCATCGGGTCCGTTGCAGCGCGCGACATAGCGGACGGAAGAGCTTCCTTTGTCCTGCTCGACCGACAGGCCCTCGATATGAGGGCTGTAGGTACCCCAGTCGCGGTCGCGCACCAGATAGGAGACGGCGCGCAGCACCTCGATCCCGTCATAGCGGATTGTCCGCAGATTGCCGTTGGCAAGATCGGCTGAGAGGCGCCCGGCGGTCAGGCGGACCGGATGTTCTTCGGCCTCATGCGTGCCGTAGAGGGCGAAGGCGTCCGTGGTCATTTCAGCATCGCCTCTACATCGATCGTCTTGCCGGACGCGGCACTGTCATAGGCCGCTTCGACAAGGGCAAAGGTCTTGAGATTGTCGGCACCCGAGGTTGCGGGCTCGCCGCCATTTTTCAACCGGTCGACCCAGTGCTTCTGGATCGCATAGACGCTTTCCTGAATATTATGCCAGGGCCGCGATGCCCAGGCGAGCAACTCCGGCGAGGCATCGGAAACGACAGTACCTGCCGCATTGGTCACTTCGAGCCGGTAGCCGACAGAAAGACGGATCGTGCCATCGGTGCCGTCGAGCTCGATCAGCGTTTCCGGGAAAGGCTCTGTGCTAAGCTTGGTCGCGTAGCTGACGTCGACGACGGATGTCGCGCCGCTCTCGTGGTCGAGCAGGATCGTCGCGACATCCTCGCCCTTGATCTTTGGATTGACGCGTTTGGTGCGGGCTGTCAGCGTTTTCACGTCGCCGAGGATGAAGCGGGCGATATCGAGCGTATGGATGCCAAGGTCCTCGATGATGAAGCGTTCGCCTTCGGCGAGATAGGGCTGGCCCGAAAACACGTCGTAGCCGGAGCGGAAGGAGAAGCGGCCCCAGAACGGCACGCCGATCGCCTTGTTGTGCAAGAGCCGGCGAACGGCTTGGATCGGCGTCTGCCAGCGGAAATTCTCATGCACCATCAGCGGAATGCCGGCACTCCGACAGGCCTCGACCATCGCCTTGGCATCGGCAAGCGTCTTCGCAAAAGGCTTCTGGCAGATGGCCGGGATCTTGTGGCTGGCGGCGATCTCCACCAGCGCCCGGTGGCTCTGGACCGTGGTGGCGATATCGACGAAATCGAAGCCGCCATCGGCAAACATGGCTGCGGCATCCGTGTAGCGCCTGTTAATGCCGAACTGGTCGCCGACAATCTTCAGCCGCTCCGGGTCCCGGTCGCAGATGGCCACGATCGAAGCACCGTCAACGTCCTTCCACGCATGCATCTGATTGATCGCAAAGAAGCCGCAACCGATCAAAGCGCCTTTCAAGTCAGCCATTTCAACCTGCCTTTGCCATCTGCATAAGGGTGACGCGCTGCTGCAGCCGACGCTGCGCCTGGTCGACGACGACGGCGATGATAATCACCAGCCCCTTGATCACCATCTGCCAGAAGGAGGAAACCCCCATCATGACGAGACCATCGGAGAGAATGCCGATGACGAAGGCGCCGATGATCGTGCCGCCGATGGTGCCGCGACCGCCCGACATCGAGGTGCCGCCGAGAACGGCTGCGGCAATCGCGTTGAGTTCGAAGCTTTCGCCGGTTGCCGGATGTGCGGCCATCAGTTCCGAGGAGATGACAATGCCGACGATTGCCGCGCACAGGCCGGAGAACATGTAGACGAAGATCTTGACCAGATCCACGCGGATGCCCGACATGCGGGCGGCGCGTTCGTTGCCGCCGACGGCAAAGATATGGCGGCCGATCGGTGTCGAGCGCGCTACATAGGCAGCGACGAGCGCCAGAAAAATCAGGATCCAGATCGACACAGGCAGGCCGAGAATGCGGCCGGCGCCGAAGAAATCGAAACCGGTCGTCGCATATTCCGGCCGGCCGACGAGGTTCGGAA
Source organism: Hyphomicrobiales bacterium (assembly GCA_900468805.1). Taxonomy (GTDB): domain Bacteria; phylum Pseudomonadota; class Alphaproteobacteria; order Rhizobiales; family Rhizobiaceae; genus Rhizobium. The sequence goes on from UEIF01000016.1 coordinate 15,023, forward strand.
AGGTCTGGCCGTCCGACGACAGTAGCGCAAGGCCGCGCGCGACATAGAGCGTGCCGAGTGTGGCGATGAACGGCGCGACATTGAGCTTGGTGATCAGCAACCCGTTGATCAGCCCGATGATGAGGCCGATTGCGAGCGTGATCAACACGATCTCCGCGAGGTTGAAATAAACTGTATAGCCGATCGGCAGTTCGATGCCGTAGAGGATGAGGCCGCCGGCGACCATGCCGCAGAGGCCGACGATCGAGCCGACCGACAGGTCGATGCCGCCGGTGATGATGACGAAGGTCATGCCCATCGCCAGGAAGGCGTTCAGCGCCACATGCTTCGACATCAGGATCATGTTCGCAGTCGAAGTGAAGTTCGGCGCGAATATCGAGAAGAAGATGATGACGGCAAAGAGCGCGATGAAGGTTCGAAGCTTCATCAACGTCAGCAGGAAGGAGCCGTTCGCGCTCTTCGGCGCGGAAGTAGATGTGGTAGCCGCCGTCATGACGCGAGTTTCCCTTGGTGTTCGTGGCCCTTGGCGGAGGCAGCGATGATCGCCTCTTCCGTCGCCTGATTGCGGTCGAAAACGGCGATGAGATGGCCGTTGCTGAGCACCGCGATGCGATCGGAAAGCGCCATGACCTCCTCGAGGTCGGAGGTTGAAAACAGGATGGCGAGGCCATTGGCGGCAAGCCGGCGCATGGTGCGGAAAACATCCGCCTTGGCGCCGACATCGATGCCGCGGCTCGGCTCGTCCATCAAAAGAACCTTCGGATTGGTCATCAATGCCTTGCCGATGACCACCTTCTGTTGGTTGCCGCCGGACATGGAGGTGACCTCGAAATCCGGGTTCGGCGCCTTGATGGAGAGATCGCGGATCGCCTCGACGATGGCGTTTTTTTCGGCCTTGGCGTCGATATGGAAGAGGCGTGTGAAGCGACCGAGGCTGGCAAGCGTCAGGTTGGAGGCGATGGAGAGAACCTGCACCAGCCCCTCGCGCTGCCGGTCCTCGGGAATGAGGGCGAGACCGCGGCGGATGCGCCGTGTCGTATCGCGCGCCCGCACTTCCTGCCCGTCGATGAAGATCTTGCCGGTTGAGTGCGCGTGGCGGCCGATGACGCATTCGAAGAATTCGCTGCGCCCCGCACCCATCAGGCCGTAGATGCCGAGGATCTCGCCTGCCTTGACGGACAGAGAGACATTATCGACGGCAAGCCCGCCGGTCGGGCGCGGCAGGCTGATGTTTTCGGCGCGGAACATTTCCTTACCAAGCGCATGATCCTCGGATTTGGCAAAATCCTTGGCGTCGGAGCCGATCATCGAACGCACGATCCAGCGCGTGTCGATATCCCTGACCATGGCATGCCCGGTGATCTGCCCATCGCGCAGCACGGTGATGTAGTCGCCGATCCGCATCAGCTCTTCCAGCCGGTGGGAGATATAGACGATCGCCACGCCCTGCGCCTTCAACTCGCCGATCACCTTGAAGAGGATCTCGACTTCGGCGGCCGACAGTGCCGACGTCGGCTCGTCCATGATCAGGATGCGGGCGTTCAGCGACATCGCCTTGGCGATTTCGACAAGCTGTTGCTGGCCGATCGGCAGATCCTCGACCATGGTCTGAGCATCGATGCCGGCATCGAGCCGGTCAAGGAATTCGTTGGCCTTGCGGACCTGTTCCTTATGGTCGATGCCGAGCACGCCGCGGGTCAATTCACGCGTCGCAAAGATGTTTTCGGCGACCGACATATTGGCGAAGAGATTGAGCTCCTGGAAGATCATGCCGATGCCGTGCGCCTGCGCATCGGCCGGGCTGTCGAAGGAAACGGTTTCGCCGTCCAGAATGATGCGCCCGAGCGTCGGCCGCTCGACACCGGCGATGATCTTCATCAGCGTCGATTTGCCCGCACCGTTTTCACCGACCAGCACGTTGACGGCGCCGCGACGCAGCTCGAGATTGGCGCGCTTGACGGCGACGATGCCGGAATAGACCTTCGACACGTCGTCGAGGCGCAGGATGATATCGTCAGTTGGAGCCTCGGCCATCGTCATGGTGCTACCGTCAGCGCTGAAGGGGTGACGAGCGGCAGATCGTTGCCCGACGGCAGCGGGAAGGCGCCCGTGACAGTAACCGTCTTGCCGACCAGTCCGTCGCGCGGTACCGCCGAGAGAAATGCGGCGTTCGCCTTCTCATTGAAGGACTTGCCGAACTGTGCCCATTCGATCTGGTTCTTGAACTCGTTGAAATTGACGAAATCCAGCGTGTCGCGCAGCGCCGTCCCGCGGATGGCCGGTCCGATCTGCACCTTGGCATCCGCCTTGCCGTCGCCATCGGCATCGACATCGAGCGCTGCTGCCCGTGATGCCGTATCGGCGGCAACGACCTTGCCTGTGAATTTCACCGCATAGGTCCAAGGGGAGCTTGCCTGCTTGCGCGGATTGCCGTATTTCTCACCGGCTTGATCTGGGTTCGAAGCGGCCAGCGCCGCCACATCTTTCAGCTCGCCGGCGCGCTTTTCATAATAGGGAACGACCTGTGGCTGCCAAATCGCCTCGACCTTGGCATTCGGATCGAAAGCGCTCTTTGCCGCCGCTGCGGCTTTTTCTTCCGCAGTTGGTGTCTTGATGATCTTGCAGCCGGGCAAAGCCGCCGCCACGAAAGCGGCGATCAGGGCGCCCCTGATCCTCAACATGCGATAAACCTCGAAATCAATGGAAATAGACTGCAGGGAGCGCAGTCTCCCGCGTTCCCTGCAGTCATCGGTCCGCCTTACTTTGCGATGGCGAAGGTCTCGAGCTTGCCGGCATTGTCGGCATTGATGAGGACGCAGTCCATCAGCTGCTTTTCTTCCTTCGGCGCCGTCTTGTTCTTGATGAAGGCGTCGGCCTGTTCGACAGCCAGCTGCGCCTGCGCATAGGCCGGCTGCAGCACGGTCGCCTTGATGCCGCCCGACTTGATGGAGTCGCGAACGTCGTTGGAGCCGTCGAAGCCGACGACGATGACATCCTTGCGGCCGGCAGCCTGGAGGGCGGCAATCGCACCCATGGCCATCGTGTCGTTGCCGGAGATCACGCCCTTGATATCAGGGTTGGCCTGCAGGATGGTTTCCATCTTCGAATAGGCTTCCGTCTGGCTCCAGTTGGCCGACTGCTTGGCGACCGACTTCAGGTCCGGATAGTCGTCGATGACGTCATGATAGCCCTGTGAGCGGATGCCGGCATTGGTGTCCGATTCCTTGCCGACGAGCTCGACATAATTGCCCTTCTCGCCCATGAGTTTGACGAATTCCTGCGCGCCGAGCTGGGCGCCCTGATAGTTGTTGGAAACGATCTGGGCGACGGCAACGCCGGTCGCATTGATTTCGCGGTCGATCAGGAAGGAGGGGATGCCGGCATCCTTGGCCTTCTTGACGGCGGCAACCGAAGCGTCAGCGCCGGCATTGTCGAGGATGATTGCCTTGGCACCGCGGCCGATGGCGGTGTCGATCATTTCCGACTGCTTGTTGGCATCGTCGTCATGGGTCATGACGAGCGCTTCATAGCCGAGTTCCTTGGCCTTGGCCTCGGCACCGACAGCTTCGGCCTTGAAGAAGGGGTTGTCGTGGGCCGGCGTGATGATGGCAATCAGGTCAGCCGAAAAGGCCGGCATCGCAACGCCGAGCGATAGGGCGCCGGCGAAGGCGGCAAGGGTCAGTCTACGTGTAAGCTTCATGGTTTCTCCTCCCAGGTTTGACACATGGCCGAACCAACCCCGGCTCGGCTGAAATTCATGCGAAATCGAAAACCGGCCCGTCTTCAAAGTCCCCCCGGGCCGGCAAGGCGGCAAGGCCCGAGCCCTGCCGCGGTAGTGTCAGGTGATGCGCCGGATGCTGTCGGCGATCTCCTGAGGTTCAAAGACCTTCTTCCAGTCGTCGCGCATGAGCGCCGGAATGCCGAACTCGATCGCCTTATTGCAGGCATCCGAGAACACGCCGTCGACTTCCTTGAAGATGACGGCACCGAGCACATTCATGTGGCCGAGCAGGAAGTCGCGGGCAGCTTCCGCCGGAACGCCGCGCGAGACGCATTCGTCCATGGCCTGACGCATGATGACGAGCAGCGAGGCGCAAACGGTTTCCGAAAGGCCGGGCTCCAACATCGCCATCTGCTCGACGGTGACGCGGTGCGAGCGCATGACCGGCGCCCAGATCACTTTGGCGATCTCCTCGCCGAGGCCGTAAGCGCTGTCTGGACCCTGCATCAGTGCCGAGACGATGTGCTGCTTGGCAAAAAGGCCGCCGAAATGGTCCTTCTTGGCCTGCATGTCCGTCTCGTCGTTGAAGATCGGCGGATGGCAGGGATGGGTGACGAAATAGGTAAGATCGTCGCGCTGCGGCAGGTGGCCGGCAAAGGGGGCGGCCGCATCGAGCGCGACGACCATTGTGCCTGGCTTCAGCTTGTCGACGATGCCGGCGGCTACCTTGCCGATCGCGGTATCCGGCACGGCCAGGATCACGACGTCGGCACCGTCGAGCGCGGCATCGGCCGGCGTGCAATCGATGCCGAGATCGCTCTTCAGACGTGCCTTGCCGACATCGCTGACCTCGACATGGCGAACGTCAAAACGGGAACCTTTGAGATTCTTGGCCAGCCGGTATCCCATTTTTCCACCGGCGCCGAAGAGGGCAATTGCAGTCATGTTTCCTCACCTTTGTATGCGAGATTGGTATAGTAACTGGTATAATGAGTCAATCACCATTCCATCGTTGTCCAGCAGGCGGACACCGCCTGATTGGCCGTCAGAACGGTCTTCCGTCCCGGATCTGAGCGAAATAACCGTCCGCGCCGACCTGCCCGCCCTTCAGCGCAATCTGCAGCCCATCCGTCGGCGCATGGCCGCCATGGGCGGTGCAGAGCGGCGAACCGGGGGTCTGCGGCAACGGCAGCAGGGTCGTCAGTGCATCGACACGCAATTCTTTCAGGGCATGGCTCGAGGTGTCGCCACCGGCAATGACGGCGCGCGAAAGCCTTTCGGTTTCAACGAGGCGGCGCAGGATCGTGCCGAGCGCGCGGCCGACGCGATGACGGGCGCCGGGCAGCTGATCGATATCGGCGCCACGATCGGCCGAAGGCCCAAGCGCGGTATGCAGGATGACGCTGCGGCCTGTTTTCAGGGCGACAAGCCCCGCGGCCACTGCCGCATCCAGCGCGGCCCCGGCATCGGCGCCGACGAGTGCCAGCGGATCAAGCGGGATATCCTCGAAGCCATCGGCGACGGCCGTGCGGATCTGCCGCTCGGTCGTCGGCGATACGCTGCCGGAGACCACGGCAAGCCGGTCGACCTTGCCGGGAGACTGGAACGCGACGCCGGGGCCGATCATTCCGGCCGTGCGCCAGGCATTGATGAGCGCATATTCGACACCGGAGGAGCCGGCGACGAAGCCGCCCTTGGCATTCGTGATCCGCTGCAACTGCCGGCCGGCGAAAACCTGGCTCTCGGCAGAATCGACATCGAGAAGCAGGATACCGGATAGGTTGGCAACCAGCTCGTCGATCCTGGTATTGGCATCCGGTGCTGAAAGCAGCGTCAGATCGGCCAAAGACACGGGAAGATCGGTCTGCCTGCCGAGATGCAGGGCAAGATCCGCCTCATGCATCGGGGTGACGGGATGGCGGCTCATGACCGGATGGCGGTCGATTCGGAAAACACGCCCTTGATAGGCAGCAAAGAGATTGCCGAAAGCCGTGTAGCGCTTCAGCTGTGGCGCGCCGACGATGACGGGAACGAGCGACTGGCCGAAGGCTGCCTTGCCGATCTCGATCGCCGTGCCGATGTTGCCGACATCAGGCGCGGAATCGAATGTCGAGCAGACCTTGTAATGGCAGATCTTTGCCTGCAAGCCCTTCAGCCATTGGAAGGTCGGGGCAAGATGCTCCTTCATCCAGGTCGGGCTTTCGCTGCGGCTCGTTCCGGCAATGCCGACCGCACGGCAATCCTGGAAGCGATCGAGCATCGCCTGATCGGGGATGCCGAGGAACAGCACGGTCGGAATACCGTTGCTGGCGAGCGCCTCCATTACATCTGTGGAGCCGGTGAAATCGTCGCCGTAATAGCTGACGAGCAGGTCACGCATCTTATTCACCCCGCCTTGCCGTCGCCGAATTTGACAATCGAGGCGGCAAGCTCCGGATGATCTTTGGCATAATCATTAAGCGGAATGTCGGCGACGGCCGCCTGCCATGCCTGTTGAACGGCACGCACACCGGCTGCGGGTCCCTGCGGATGGCTGACGATGCCTCCGCCGCAAAGGTAGAGCAGATCGGTGGTGCGGCCGGTGCGCTGATAGGTTTCGGGCGCCTGGCCGCCCCACTGGCCGGAACCGGCCACCGGCAGCGGGCAGTCGGAAGGATCAAAGAGCGGCGTGCTGATCGCCTTGAAAGAGGCAACGAAGCTTTCGTCCGGCTCCCAGTATTTGACGCGGATGCCGTTGATCTGGAACTGGTCGACGCCGAGCAACCGCCAGAGCTGCTGATACACCTTGAAATCGATGCCGATGCCGGGATGGCGCGTCAGCACGTCCCAGCCGTTGCGATGCGCATGCAACACGAGACCGGAGCGCTTGCGCAGGAAGCTCATGCCGCCGAAGCCGATCGAATTGATGTTGACGACGGCACAATTGCCGCCCGCTTCGAGAACAAGGTCGTGGTTGCGCATGATCTCGTCGGGATCGGCATGCGAGATGCCGAAGGCATACATCACCTTCTTGCCGGTCTTCTGCTCGCGATCGAGAATGCGGGGCATGATCGCCGCCACACGCTCTTTCAGCGGCGAATAGACCGGGCTCATCAGTTTCTCGTCGTCCTTGATGAAGTCGACGCCGGATTCGATCAGCTCGCCGACGAGCTCGGCGGTTTCATGCGGCCGCAGGCCGAGCGCCGGCTTGACGATCGTGCCGATGATCGGCCGGCCCTCGACGCCGGTCAGGCGCCGGCTGCCCGCAATGCCGAATTGCGGGCCGGGATGGGCATCCCTGAAGGCCTCCGGCAGTTTCATGTCGATGACACGCAGGCCGGTCATGCCCTTGATGGAGAAGGTCCCGCCGATTGCGATCGTCATCAGCGCCGAAAGATCCGTGCCGATGGCATCGAGCGGGAAGGCGATATCGACATCGGCGCGCTGTAGCCTGGAACCTTCAGGCGCTTCGGGCCACGACGGATGATTTGCCTCTTCAAGCGGGCGGATTGCGAGGACGCGTGCGGCCACGCGCGACTTCAGCTCTTCCGTTTCGCCAGGAACCGGGACGAAGGTGCCGGTCGATTGATCGGAGGCGATCTTGTTCGCGATCGCTTCGACGCTGCCAGGTGTCTCGATGCGGTAGGTGAGGGTTATCATCATGAAATTGCCGGTTGCTCCTCTCGCCACGGCAAGAAGTCATGGCGTCAACTCGTGATCTGGTATAATGAGTATTCCATTTTCTGCAACGGAAATTTTCAGCAAGTGTGAATTTCGCGTAGTGCGCTTTGTCGTCGGTCGGTGAAAATGCTAAGGGGAGAGATGATTTGAGCCAGCGAGACCCCATGACCTCAGCCATCGAGCCAATTGTCCGTCGAAAACTGTCTGACGAGGTTTTTGACAGGCTGGAACGGCTGATCACCTCAGGAGAGTTGCAACCGGGCGACGAAATGCCGTCCGAACGCGTTCTGATGGAGCGCTTCGGCGTCGGCCGCCCGGCGATCCGCGAGGCCATGCAGTCTCTTGCCAACAAGGGCCTCGTTAGCATTTCGCATGGAGAGCGGGCAAAAGTCCTGCAACTGACTGCCCAGTCGATCTTCCGACAGGTCGACCTGACGGCGAAGATCATGCTGTCGCAATCGGCCGATTCGCTCGAGCACCTGAAAAGCGCCCGTATCTTCTTCGAGCGTGGAATGGCGCGCGAGGCGGCCCAACGCGCCAAGCAATCCGATGTCAAGGCGCTTCGCGACATTATCGACCATCAGCGGGCCTCTCTCGGCCATGCCGAGGAGTTCATCTCCGCCGATATGCGCTTTCATACGCGTATCGCCCAGATTTCCGGCAACCCGATCTATGTGGCCGTCAGCGAAGCCATGCTGGCATGGCTGAAGGAGTATCACACGGAAATGCTGATCTGGACCGGCAAGGAAAAGTTTACGCTCGCCGAACACGAAGAGATCCTGGAGCAGCTTGCTGCCAATGATGCTGATGGTGCAGAGGCCGCAGTGCTCAAGCATCTGGAACGCTCGCGTGCGCTCTATATGAAGTAAAGGCAGCTGCTTGCGGCGAACGGTGCGCATGCCGTTCACTCGCAAAACGGAATGTCAGTGGTGACAGCAGTCCTGAGCCACTTCAGCGGCGGGCGGAACGTAGGCGGCGAATTCCTGTTGGAGAGCCTTTATGACGCCGGTGCGCCAGCCATCGGCAATGCGTTCGGAGTAAGCGTCGGGGAAGATATCGTCCTCGCCTCTTTCGAAGCCGTCGAATATTCCCGCTGCCACCAGGCCGGGTGGTGACTTCGGCACCTCGAAGCCGCGCGTCATGTCGGTATTGACAGGTCCGGTGAAGCAGCTGTGTACGGCGACATCGCGAGCGGAGAGGAGCGCCCTGAAGGCCTGCATGAGGTTATGGGTCGCCGCCTTCGAAATCGAATAGGCCGGCGTGGAAGCGACCGGCACAAGTGCCGACAGGGAGAGGTTGTTGATGATGGCGCCTTTCGATCGCGTCAACGCCGGCACAAAAGCCTCAGTCACCCTCAGCGGCCCGAGAAAATTGACCGCCAGATGGCGATTGATGATGTCCGTATCATCGAGATCGTCGGGCATGAAGATTCCGGCATTGTTGATGAGGATATCGAGGTTTTGACAGTGGCGTCCACCTGCCGGACATCATGCTCGTCGGTGATATCGAGTTTGAGGAAGGTGACGCGCTCATCCCCATGCTGCTGCTCGCTGCGCGATCCCGCATAAACGCGCTTTGCACCGCGCCGCAGCGCTTCGTCCAGGAGAGCCCGGCCGATGCCACGATTGGCGCCGGTAATCAGCACCGTTTTGTTTTCGATGTTCAAGACATGCTCCTATGATTGACCATGCCGTCAGGGGGGCCCTGATGATCGCCAAGGGCCTGAGCCCGGCCGCCAATGAGCGGGAGTAACAAGTCTGGCGGGATTTCTGGAGTTCTGAAAGGAGGAAGTGCTGGTTGCCCCGAAGCCCTGTTGCTGCAGGCGCTGCCGGTCGAAAGCGCCGTCGAGCAGTCTCGTAGCAATCCCGACCACCTCCAGGCCATCGGCCGGGCAGCAGCCCGGGGCGCGATGGGCGTTGATCTCGCCAGTATGACGCTCACCGATCGAGGCATGGTTTCGGCTCGGTAGCTAACCGCTACTCGATATCTCCAGCGCGCACGACCTGTGCCCGCAAGGCGGCATTCTCTGCTTCCAACTCTGCGAGGCGCTGGCGAAGCGGCTGGACGGCGACGGCGATCTCAGCCTCGGTATAGCGCGGCGTGATATGCTGCGGGCAATTCCAGTCGAAGGCTTCGAGACGCAGGCGGAAAAGTCGTTCCGGCTTGGCACGATAGGATGGTGTGGCGAGCATTTCCGTCAGGTCAGGATCGGCATCGAGTGGCAGTTTTTCGGCATGGGCATAGATCTTCAGCCGTGCTCGGCGGGGATAGTCCATGAGAAAGAGGCAGACCCGGTCATTGGCAGCCAGGTTGCCCGTGCTGATGTACTGCCGGTTGCCGCGGTAGTCCGCAAATGCAAGCGTGCGATCGTCGAGTACCTTCAGGAAACCCTGCGGGCCGCCCCTGTGCTGAACATAAGGCCAGCCCGTTTCCGAAACGGTAGCCATGTAGAAACTGTCACGGGAGGCGATGAAGGCGCTCTCGTTCTCCGTGAAGCGGTCGAAGCTCCTGTCGGTCGGCAGGCTGGTCCAGAAGTCCTGCGCGCCCATTTCGGCCTGGGCAGCGCGCACGCTGGGCGTCGAGGCTATGTCGAGAAATCCATAGGACATGATCCATCTCCTCAAGGTTGGCAGGAGCGGGGCACTGGCCCCGCTGCTCTCCGTCAGGCCGCATCGGCTGCTGGGACGGACGGAAAGTCGATGTCAGTCTTGGCAACCTCGTTCAGATAGTTGGTAAAGGTATTTTCAGCGACCAGAGCGACGATTTCGACGATCTGCGCATCCGAAAAGCCAGCAGAGCGCACGGCAGCGATATCGTCGTTGTCGACATGGCCACGCGCCTCGGCGATCTTTGCCGCAAAGCGGACGGCGGCATTCGCCTTGGCATCAGCGGACGCACCCTTGCGATTCAGCGCGATTTCTTCCGGGCTCATTTTCGCGAGGTTGAGGCCGAGATAGGTGTGGGCAGAGAGGCCAATAGTCACAGCCGTTGACCTCGGCGACCGCAAGCGCGATCCGCTCGCGCGTCTTGACATCGAGCGTCTTCGAGAGCCCGCCCTGAAGGCCGGTGAACGCCGTCAGGGCGGCCGGGCTGTTGGCGACCAGGCGGAAGACATTCGGAACGAAGCCCAGCGCCTTCTGGATGCCATCGAGTATCGGTCTGGTTGCTTCCGGGGCGTCGTCTTTCGTGGGGATGGAAATACGGGACATGGAGATCTCCTTGGCGGACGGGCAAGCCGTGATTGGCATGGTGAGATGAATGTGTCTATTTCCACCAACGAAGAGAATATGCTCTAAGTGAAACTGATTTTACCAGAATCTGGAAGAATGTCGTGGACCGGTTCGAAGCCATGTCGATGTTGCTGGAGGTGGTGGACCGGGGAAACCTGTCGGCGGCCAGCCGGTCGCTGAAAATTCCCCTGCCGACGCTGAGCCGCAAGATCACCGATCTGGAGACGCTGCTCGGAACCAAGCTGCTTACCCGCACCACCCGCAAGATCGCCTTGACCGATGCAGGCGCTACCTATGTCGATGCTGCCAGGCGCATCCTCGAGCAGGTGGAGGAGGCCGAACGTCAGGCATCGGGCGAATTCGCCATGCCGAAAGGCGAGCTGGTGATAACCGCACCGGTGCAGTTCGGCCGCCTTCACGTGCTGCCTGTCGTGACCGATTTTCTGGCTGTCTTTCCGGCGATCAACGTGCGCCTGATGCTGACGGACCGCAATATCGATCTCGTCGACGAACATGTCGATATGGCCGTGCGCATCGGCAATCTGCCTGATAGCGCCATGGTTGCCACCCGTATCGGTGCGGTGCGCAGGGTGGTCTGTGGCAGTCCTGCTCTCTTTGCTGGCCGCGGGGTGCCAATGGAGCCGGCCGATCTCCTCGGTCTTCCCTGCATCAGCGTCGAGATCCTGACGCCGACCGCCGACTGGCAGTTCCAGGAGGCAGGTCTGGCAAAAGCCATCGAGGTGACGATAACCCCGCGGCTTTCCGTCACAACGACCGAAGCCGCAGCCGAGGCCGCCATCCGCGGCGCTGGCGTCACCAGGCTGCTTTATTACCAGGTCGCAGCAGAGGTTGCGGCCGGCACGCTCAGGCTCGTGCTAGAGGACTTCGAACCGGAGCCCGCTCCGATACAGCTTGTCCATCTCGCCCGTGGCCAGATGCCGCTCAAGATGCGCCACTTTCTGGATTTCGCCGCACCCCGGCTGCGGGCGAGCGTCGCTGCCCTGCAATCCTCCTCCAGGTAAGGCAAATCCGGCCCATGTCTATCCTGGCGCCAGTTCTTTCGGACATCCGCCAGGAGTAATTTTCCCCTGGTTCGGAAAATCGTTTGAATCCTAACTATTTTGATGCTATCAGATTTGTATGCAATCCATCACGGCCCTGCAGCGCGTTTTTACCGCAAACCTCTTGTCGACCGGTCGCCAATGGCGACGGGCGGTCGATCTTGCACTGAGTTCCCATGGTATCTCGGAAGCCTGCGCAGCGCCGTTGCTCTGGATTGGCCGCTTGGGCGGCGGTGTTCGGCAGGTCGCGTTGGCCAATCAGGTCGGTATCGAAGGCCCGTCACTGGTCAGGCTGCTCGATCAGCTGGAGGCGCTTGAGCTTGTGGTGCGCAAGGATGATCCGATCGACAGGCGAGCAAAGGGTCTTTGGCTGACGGAGGAGGGCCATATCCTGGCAACCCGCATGGAGGCCATTCTCGATGACCTGCGTGGCAGGATCCTCGAGAAGGTCAGTGAAGCCGACCTCGAAGCGGCGGTCCGCGTTCTGCAGGCCTTCGAAGAGATCAGCCCGTCACAGGTTGCGGCGACATTACAGCAATTCGAGGAAACATCGTGACTCTACCCTCCTGGCGGGACTGGCTCTTCTCGACCAAGGCCTTCCTCGCCTCCATGCTTGCACTTTTCATTGCTCTGTCTCTCGACTTGCCGCGGCCTTACTGGGCAATGGCGGCGGTCTATGTCGTTGCCAATCCGCTTGCGGGGGCAACCAGTTCGAAGGGCCTTTACCGCGCGCTCGGAACGCTTCTCGGCGCGAGTGCGGCCGTCTTTTTCGTGCCGCTCTTCGTCAACGCACCGGAGCTTTTAAGCATCGTCATTGCGCTCTGGACCGGCACGCTGCTCTTCATTTCGATGTTGGACCGCTCCTCGCGCAGCTATGTCTTCATGCTAGCCGGTTATTCCCTGCCGTTGATCGCGCTGCCGTCAGTCGGTTCGCCGGACACCATCTTTGATACGGCCCTCGCCCGCTCGGAAGAGATCATCATCGGCATAGTCTGCGCCAGCCTGGTCAGCGCCGTCGTCTTCCCGACCAGTGTGCGCAGCGTGCTCGGTCAGCGCATCGCCACCTGGCTCGACGATGCCGGCAGCTGGGCAAACGATATTCTGCGTGGCGAGGGCGCCACCCCGGCAACCCCTTTGAAGCGGCAGAAGCTTGCCGCCGACGTGACCGGCCTCGACCTCATCATCAGCCAGCTCGGTTACGATGCGGGCAGCCGCGATATCGTGCGCCATTCGCGCGAATTGCGCGGCCGTCTCCTGATGCTGCTGCCGCTCTTCTCCTCGCTCGCCGACCGGCTTCACGCTCTGAAGAGCGAGCGCGAGAGCCTGCCCAAGGAGCTGGTCTGCCTGCTGAACGAGGTCGCCGACTGGCTGAGCCTCGGCGCAAGGTCTCAAGCCGGCGACACGGCAGAAAAACTAACGCAGCGGATCGAGCGCCTTCGCGAGGCCGATCCGGATTTGCGCTGGGGCGATCTGTTGCTCTCGAGTGCGCTGGCGCGGCTGAAGGAAATCGTCGATCTCTGGCAGGATTGCCTGACACTGCGCGACGAAATCGTCAGCGGCCGACATTCCGGCCCCTGGCGGCCGGCCTTCCGCCATCGCCAGGTCGTCGGCGGCAACCGCCATTATGACTATGCGCTACTCGCTTTCCAGGCGAGTGCCGTCGTCGTGGGCATTCTCGTCGCCTGCCTATTCTGGATCTTCAGCGGCTGGCAGAATGGCGCCGGCTTCGTCACTATGGCAGCCGTAGCCTGTTCCTTCTTTGCTGCGCTTGACCGGCCGGCTCCTTTCATCACCTCGATGTTCATCTGGTGCGGCGTCAGCCTCGTCATTTCCTTCGTCTACATTTTTGCCATCCTGCCGATGGTCAACAGCTACGAGCTCCTGGTTCTGGTCTTCGCTCCGCCCTTTCTGCTGCTCGGGCTGATGATCCCCAAGCCACAGTTCAACATGCTGGCCATGTTGATGACCGTCAACAGCGCCTCCTTCATCGCGCTGCAGGATCGCTATACGTCCGATTTCACTACTTTCACCAATGAAGCGATCGCAGCCCTTGCCGGTATCGGCTTCGCCCTGGTCTGGACGCTGATTGCCCGCCCCTTCGGTGCCGAACTCGCCGCCTGGCGCCTCGTGCGTGCCGGCTGGAGCGATCTTGCCGAGACGGCAGCCGGCGAACGCCGCGCTGATCACCAGCGGCTTTCCGGCCGCATTCTCGATCGCCTCGGCCAGCTCGTTCCGCGTCTGGCCGTCGTCGAGGATCGCGAATTGAAGAAGGTGGATGGTTTTGCCGAAGTGCGCATTGGCTTCAACGTGCTGATGCTGCAAGGCGAGCGCAAGAAACTGCGTGGCGCGAGCGCCGCATCGCTCGGCGCGGTTCTCTCCGGCATTGCCGATTTCTATCATGGCCGCATCGCGGCCGGCCGTGCGCTTAATCCGCAGGATGGCCTGCGTCGATCGATCGACGACAGCCTCAAAATCATCGCGTTCGAAGACAACAGGCGCGGCGCCGACAGTATCGATGCCCTCGTCGGCCTCAGACGCGCCCTTTTCCCTGATGCAGCCCCGCCAGCAAGCTGGCACGCGGCCGAGGCTGCGCCGCAACTCCTCCCGCTTGCCGCTGAGTAACAATCATGCCCGCAGAATTTGATGTTTACGGCGTCTATGTCCCACGCCTCCTCGTTCTCATGGTGCTGAGCCTGCTCTTCATCATCGTCATCAGACGCATCCTTGCCTGGCTCGGCGCCTATTCCCTCGTCTGGCACCGCGGTCTTTTCGACCTTGCCCTCTATGTGCTCGTCCTCGGAGCCGTTTCCTCCTTCACACGTTGGTACTTCGTATGAAATCCCTGAAATTCATTGGCCGCCTCATCGCCACTCTCGCCATCGTCGTCGCCGCAGTCTTCGTCGGCCGCGGGCTTTGGGGCCACTACATGGACGAACCCTGGACGCGCGATGCGCGCCTGCGCGCCGATGTCGTCGGCTTAGCGCCCGATGTTTCCGGCCTCGTCAGCGAGGTGCTCGTCACCGATAACCAGGCAGTGAAGAAGGGCGATATCCTCTTCCGCGTCGACCGCCAGCGTTTCTCGATCGCGCTTGTCCAATCGGAAGCAGCGCTCGAAGGCAGCAAGGCAGCACTCGACCAGGCGCATCGCGAACGCGAGCGCCAGCAACGCCTCGGCGAAGCCGCGTCCCGGCAGCAGAAGGAACAGGCGCAGACGGCCGAGCAACAGGCCGATGCCGCCTTCCGCCAGGCGACCGCCAACCGCGATCTTGCCGCGCTCAATCTCGAACGCTCTGAGATCAAGGCGACGGTCAACGGTACGGTCTCCAATCTCAGCCTGCGCCCGGGCGACTATGTCAGCGCCGGCACCGCGAGGATCGCCTTGATCGATACCGATTCCCTACGTGTCGAGGGCTATTTCGAGGAAACCAAGCTGCAGCGCATCCATCCCGGCGACAAGGTTTCGATCCACCTGATGGGCCAGTCGCAAAGCCTCGACGGTCATGTCGAAAGCATTGCAACCGGCATCGAGGACCGCGAACGCACCGCAGGCACCGGCCTGCTCGCCAACATCAACCCCACCTTCAGCTGGGTGCGCCTCGCCCAACGCGTCCCCGTGCGCATAAGCATCGACACCGTGCCCGATGGTGTCAGGCTGATCGCCGGCCTGACGGCGACCGTCGAAGTGGGAAAGGGCTGAAAGGGATCCGGGTGTCACCACACAATGGGTGTTCCGCCTATCGGGGCTCCAAAGCGCCTGGAACTGTTAAAAGTGCAGCGAAGCGTCCATGAAGGTAGATCCCTCATGGTCGCATCGGCCGTGCTCCTGAAGATATAGATCTTCTCGAAGCGCTCACGGCAATGGCGTTCAAGCGTTCTGGCCGAGACGTAACGCTTGAGGCGCAGAAGGTCGACAATAACGGTTCGCAGAATGCGACCGGAACCCGTATAAATAGGGATGGCGGCATCTCCATCACCGCGCAAACCGATGTGTGATCGGCAGTTCGGCCAATGCCAGCGGAGCTCTCGATGTCACCGCCGAGGAGGGTCCGTCAACATCGTCACGACCGGTGTGACGCGCCAGACCACCGACGGCTATACGATGGTCTGTTCGACGACGCTGCAGGAAACCCATTTTGAAATCAAAGTGATGGGCCTATGTGGCGCGAGGTGACCTGCATGAAATTTGAAGAAAATTGCACTCATCGCCGAATTCCGCTATATGGAGTGCAGGAGCTGCACCATGACGAAGTTACAGGAACTGAAAAGACATCTGCGGCCTGGCAAGGTCTATAGGCGAGAGGATCTGGCCCAATGGTCCTCGTCTGTCGATCGTCATCTGCAGCAGCTCGTCGCGGAAGGATATCTGACCAAAATATCGACCGGTGTTTATCACCGGCCGAAACAGACGGCGTTTGGTAAAGCCCCCGCCGAAGACAGCGCCCTTGTCGAGGCATTCCTCAAAGACGACCGTTATCTCATCACCTCCCCCAATGCCTACAATAGCTTGGGTGTCGGAGCGACGCAGCTCTACAACAAGACCGTTGTCTATAACCACAAGCGACACGGAAACTTCACGCTGGGCGGTCGGGAGTTCAGGTTTCGTAAGAAGCCAGCCTTCCCAAAAACCCTGACCAAGGAATTCCTGCTGGTCGACTTGGTCAACAATCTCGACGATCTGGCGGAAGACCACCAGCAGGTGCTGGACCACGTGAAGGAGTGTGCCCTGCAAAGTAACCGGAACACCCTTGCCCGTGCGGCGAAGGACTACGGTATGGTGCGGACGCGGAAGTTTTTCAGCGCACTCGCAGCGGACGCACATGCCGGCTGACTTCCTGCATAACCACCGAGATTTCCCGTCGCTGCTGCGCATCGTCGCCGACGAGAGGAGGGTACAACCGGTCCTAGTTGAAAAAGACTATTGGATCATGCATTGCCTCTATGGCCTGCAGCGCAAGGCCTGGCGCCGAAGCGGATTGTCGCTGAGATTGACTAGGCCCATGTAGACCTCCTACCCCGGATTTAGGAAAGACGGCGTCTACATATCTAGCGGGCTATTCAGCCGCCACCATCAGCTTACCGGCCAGACATACAACAGCACCGGCACGCTGACGGTAATGATCAGAAATGACAGCGGTAGACCGAGGCGCGGGTAGTCGGAGAATTTATATCCTCCCGGACCGAAGACCAGTGTGTTGCACTGGTGGCCGACCGGGGTCAGGAAATCGCAGCCCGCACCGATCGCCACCGCCATCAGGAAGGCCTCCGGCCGGAAGCCGAGATCGGTGGCAAAACCGACGGCGATCGGCCCCATGACAAGCACGGTGGCGGCATTGTTGAGAAAGGGCGTCACCGCCATCGCGGCGACAAGGATCAAGCCGAGCGCCCCCCAGGCCGGCAGGCCCTTGGCGATATCGCCAAGCCCATGGGCGATCAGGTCGCTGCCGCCTGATGTGCGCAGCGTATCCGAGACCGGGATCAGGGCTGCCAGCATGATAAGGATCGGCCCGTCGACCGACTTGTAGATGTCGACAAGCGGGATTGCCCGGAAGACGACCATGCCAAGCGCCGCCGCAAAGAAGGCGACGGGCACCGGCGCAAGGCCGACCGCCGTCGTTGCCATGGCAAGCGCCAGGATAACGAGCGGAATGAAAGCTCGCCGGCGCGTGCCAAGCAATATCTCGCGCTGGGCAAGCGGCAGGAGAGCAAGATCCTGCATAACGACGGGCAGGTTTTCACGGCTTCCCTGCAGCACCAGCACGTCGCCGGCGGCCAGGGTGATATTGACGAGGCGTTCCTTCAGCCGTTCGCCGTGCCGGCTGACGGCCAGCAGATTGACGCCGCGCGTATAGGCGAGCGCGAGCTGCTTGACGGAACGGCCCCTTAGCGGAGATTCCTGGCCGATCACCACCTCGATCGAGACGACCTCCGCCTGCACCTGCCCGTTCTCGACAATTGGCTTGCCGGAGAGCTGCAGCTTTCCGGCCGACACGATGCGGTCAAGCGCGGCGGGCGGACCTTCTAGCAGGACGATATCGTTTTCCCGAAGTGTCAGATCGGGGAAGGGGGACATGCGCGTTGCGCCGCGCAGGACGGCAGTGGCAATCGCTTCGCCGTCGCCAGGTTTGACGAGCGCGCTGATCGGCTTTTCCAGGACCGCCGATTCAGCTGTAACCAGCGCTTCCGAGGTATAGTTCTTGATCTCGACCGCTTCCTCGATCGAGCCACCCTGTTTTGTACGACTTGGCACCAGCCAGTGAAAGAAGATCAGAAAGGTGATGCCGACGATCGTCAGGACACCGCCGACCGGCGTGAAATCGAACATGGTGAAGGAGCTGCCCGTCATCTCCTCTCTCAGCCGTGAGACGACAATATTGGGCGAAGTGCCGATCTGCGTCATCAGGCCGCCAAGCAAGGCGGCGAATGACATGGGCATCAGATATTTGGAGGGCGAGGCGCCAGACTTCCTGGCAAACTGAAAAGCGACCGGCATCATGATTGCCAGCGCGCCGATATTCTTGATGAAGGCAGAAAGCAGCGCCACGACGATCATCAACAGGGCAAGCTGGCTGTGCAGCGTATTGAGGTTAGGGAAGAATCGCTTGATCGCCGTATCGACGATGCCCGAACGCGCGACACCGGCCGAGACGACCAATGCACTGCCGACGATTATGACGATATCATCCGAAAAACCGGAAAATGCCTTGTCCTTTGGAACGATGCCGACTGCAACGGAGAGAACGAGCGCGCAGCACGCGACGACATCATATCTGAACCGATCCCAGATAAAGACCCCCATCATCAGGGCGATGACGGAGAAGGCGAGGATCTGTTGCGTTGTCATCCGGCTCCGTGGGGCTGCAAATTATCGATGAGCTCGAAATGAGACAGGCGGGTATGCCTGGAAAACGTCTTCCGGGACTGATGGGTTCCACGGGCTTGCCGCTAAGGTCTACGACACAGGTTAGGTGCGCGGCGATCTGGCGCTATCCTGCCTTAATCCAGGTGAAACAGCTCCGGCATCATCGCCCACCACTCACCCTCCTTGCGGCTCGCCAGCGGCTTTTGGCAGGGCATACAGACTGCCCACCATTCCTGGTTTGCCGGATCGGCAGCCATCTTCGCCATATCGGCTTCGAAGTCCTCGCCCATATATTCCCAATAACCGAAGAGCAGGTTTTCCGGCTCCTTGAGGAAGATCGAATAGTTGGTGATGTTGCAGGCCGAGATCAGTGACAGGATCTCCGGCCAGACGGCGCCATGTAGCGCCTTGTAGTCTGCGACCTTGTCCGGCTCCAGGCCGATCACCATGCCCATGCGCTGCATGTTGCTACCGCCCTTGGGTAATTTCTGTCGTGAATTCGGCGATGCTGCGCTTCTTCACGGCATCCCAGTCCCACTCGATGCCGATGCCGGGTTCGGAGGGGGCGATGGCGCGGCCCTCGCGGATTTCCAAGCCTTTTGTCGTGAGGTCGTCGAGCTGCGGGATGTATTCGACATATTTTCCGTTCTGGATGGCGCAGACCAGGCTGACATGCAATTCCATCAGGAAATGCGGGCAGACGGGAATATCGAAGGCTTCGGCCGCATGCGCGACCTTTAGCCAGGGCGTGATGCCGCCGATGCGGGCGACGTCGACCTGCACGATCGAGCAAGCGCCCTTCTGCATATATTCGCGGAAATGCCGGATCGAGTAGATGGACTCGCCGATAGCGATCGGCGTTGGAGAGGAAAGCGAAAGCCGGATATGGCCGTCGAGGTCGTCGGCCGGCAGCGGCTCTTCGATCCAGGCGAGATCGAGTTCCCGCAGCCGTGCTGCCCTGCGGATGACTTCATCGACGGTAAAGCCTTGGTTGCAGTCGGTCATGATCTCGAAGGCGTCGCCAAGGGCAGCGCGCACGGCAGACAGACGGGCATAATCCTCGGCGCCGTGCGGCTTGCCGATCTTCACCTTCGAGCCGGAAAAGCCCTTGGCCTTCGCCTGCAGGGCGTCTTCGATGAGCGCCTCCTTATCGATATGCAGCCAGCCGCCTTCGGTCGTATAGAGCGGGCAGCTTTCCTTGGCACCGCCGGCAAGTTTCCAAAGCGGCAGCTTCTGCTTTTTGGCTCTCAGATCCCAGAGCGCGGTATCCACGGCGGCGAGCGCCAGCGCTGTGATCGCGCCGATCGTCGTGGCGTGGGTTGCAAATTCCATTTTATGCCAGATCGCTTCGATGCAATCGGCATCCTCGCCGATCAAGAGCGGCGCCAGATGGTCCGACAGAAGCCGCATGACGGAGGAGCCGCCGGTACCGATCGTATAGGAATAGCCGGTGCCGGAGGCGCCGTCGGAATCGGTGATGGTGACGATTGGCGTTTCCTGGCTGACGAAGCTCTGGATCGCATCGGTGCGCTTCACCTTCGGTGGCAGGTCCACCATGCGCAATTCGATCTTTTCAATGCGGGCCATGGTTCCTCCTAGCGTGCCGTGCGGGTTTGAGCGGGTTCGGCCGCGTGGATCGCCGACATGATGGCGCGGCTTGCCGTCTCATATTTGCGGTCGTTTTCATATTCGTGGACGATCCTGAAATCGTGCATGACAAGGATGCGGTCAACGAGCGCCACCATTTCCGGCATGTCGCTCGAGATCAGCAGGATCGCCATGCCCTTGTCGGCAAGCCCGTTGATCAGCTCGTGGATATAGGCCTTCGCCTTGATATCGATGCCGACGGTCGGCTCGTCGATGAAGAGGATATCGACATCGGCGGCGAGCCACTTGGCGAGCGACACCTTCTGCTGGTTGCCGCCTGAGAGATTGCCGACGAGCTGTTCCAGATTGGGCGTGCGGATTTCCAGCTGCCGGGCAAGCGGTGCGGCGGTCTTGCGCTCCTGGCCGGCGCCGATCAGGCCGAAGGTCGAAGCGATCCTGCCCCAGACCGTCATCGCGATATTCGAACGGATGGGATGGGCGAGGATGACGCCCTCGTGTTTCCGGTCCTCGCTGACATAGCCCATACGGAAGCGCTTGATCGCCTCTTCGACCGAGCGGATGCGCACCGGCTTGCCGTCGATCAGGACTGTGCCTGACTTAAGTTTGTCCTTGCCGATAATAGCGCGGATCAGCTCGGTGCGGCCGGCACCGACGAGGCCGTAGAGGCCGAGGATTTCACCGCGGCGAAGCGAAAACGAGATATCGCCGTGGCCGGCAGCCGTTGCGACATTGCGCAATTCAAGCTTTGGCGCGTCTTCCTGCGGCTTTCCGGAGCGGGCAATCACCGGCCGCTCCGCGCGGCCGATCATCGCCTCGATCAGCGTCTGCCGTGTCATGCCGGCCATCGGCGCGCCACGCAGCGTCGTTTCGCCGTCGCGCAGAACCGTGACCCGGTCGCAAAGGCTCAAGACCTCTTCAAGCTTGTGGCTGACGAAGAGGATCGCCGCTCCCTGATCGCGCAGTTGCCGCACGAGCCTGAAGAGGATTTCGGTCTCGGCATCGGTGATCGATGCGGTCGGCTCGTCGAGCAGCAGAAGCTTGGCCTGGTGGCTCAGCGCCTTGGCAATCTCCACCATCTGCATCTGGGCGACACTAAGGCGCCGCACTTCGGTTGCCGGATCGACATCGAGCCCGACCTTGCGAAGGTGGTGGCGCGCCTCATCGTTAGCGCGGCGAAAATCGACGAGGCCGTTTCGAACCGGTAGACCCTCCAGGAGAATGTTCTCGGCAACCGAGAAACGCGGAATGAGGTTGCGCTCCTGATGTACCGCTGAAATGCCAAGCGCGATCGCATCGCGCGGCGAGGCAAGCGACAGCGGCGAATCGTCTAGCGTGACCGTCCCGCTGTCGGGCCGGTGAACGCCGGTGATGATCTTGATTAGCGTCGATTTGCCGGCGCCGTTTTCGCCCATCAGCGCATGGATCTCGCCGCCATTGAGGACCAGAGAGGCACTGTTGAGCGCCCTGACACCGGGGAACGACTTGCCGATCCGGTCGAGAACGAGTGCCATCTCAATCCTCCCCGACCCGGACCGCGCGGTAGCGATTGACCCAGACGGCGGCAAGGATCAGCGCGCCAAGCAGGAAGGTGACCCAGTAAGGATCGACCGCCAGCAGCACCATGGCATTCTGGATCAACCCCACCAGCAACACAGCGATGAGGGTGCCGACAATAGAGATCGAGCCGCCGGCCAAGCTTGCACCGCCGATGATCGGCGCCGCAAAGGAAATCACCACCCAGTCAGCCCCGATCGTCGGCTGCGCCGAGCCGAGCTGGGCGACGGCGAGCACTCCGGCGGCTGCGGCCAGCAGGCCGGAAAGCACATGCGCCATGATCGTGGCGCGGGCAACGGAAATGCCCGAGAGTTCCGCCGCATGGGCATTGCCGCCGACCGCCAGCATGTAGCGTCCCTCGACCGTGCGGGCAAAGAAGATGATGAGCAGCACGGTCACCACCAGCGGCACAATGAGCAGCAGCGGGAAGGGGCCGAGGCGTCCGTTGCCGAAGGCGACGAAGGCCGGCGAGAGATTGTAGAAGGGGATGGCCTTGGTAATGCCGAGATTGATGCCGGCAAAGGCCGAGCCGGTCGCGAGTGTGACGATGAAGCCATTGATGCCGGTTCGCACCGTCAGCCAGCCATTGATAAAACCGGCAAGGCCGCCGAAGGCGATGCCGACAATGATAGCAACGATGGCCGGCAGACCCCAGACATCCATCAGCCCACCGGTCACGACCGCGACAAGCCCGCCGAGGGCCCCGACGGAAAGGTTCATCTGGCCGACGCCCAGCATGACCATCTGGCTGAAGGCGACGAGCAGCGATACGCAGATGCTGCGCAGCATGACGAACCAGTTGAATTCCGTCATGAAGGCGGGGGAGGCGAAGGCGAGCGCGATGCCGCCGGCGATGACGCCGACTAAGATGCCGGACCATTGTGTCCTTGCCGCAAGGGAAATCAGCGTCTTCATGCACGCCTCGTCTGTTCGCGGATTGCGAGCTTCGTCCGGTAGCGCTCGAAGAGGATCGCCGAAAGCAGGAAAATGCCGAGGAAGAGCTGCAGCCAGAAATTCCCGACCTGCAGCACCAGCAGGCCGCTCCGGATGGTTGCGACCAGCATTGCCCCGAGGATCGTACCAACCACCGACACCATTCCGCCGGCAAGCGCGGTGCCGCCGATGACCGGGGCAAGGAAAGAGGGCAGCAGCCAGTCGTCGCCGGCAACGCCTGGCATGGCCGCTGACAGTCGTGACGTCAGCATCAAGGCTGCCGCCGCGGAAAGCATTCCCGAGAGCACATGTACGAAGATGGTAATCCGTCCAACGGGGATGCCCGACATTTCCGCCGTGCGCGCATTGGCGCCGACGGCCAGGATCTGCCGGCCGAGCACAGTATGCTTGAAGAGGATGTAGAGCAGGGCGCCGATCAAAAGTGCGACGACCGCCAGCGACGGCACCGGACCGATGCTGCTGCGGCCGAAAGCGCCGAAACTCGCCGGCAAACCGTTCAGTGGCACGCCCTTGGTGAAGATCAGCATGCCGCCGGAAAACAGGCTGGCGCTGGCGAGCGTGACGATGAAGCTGTTGACGCCGGTCTTGACGATCGCGAGCCCGTTCAGCGCGCCGAGAAGGCCGCCGAAGGCAAGCGTCAGGATGATCGCAATCGGAATGGGAAGGCCTGCCGTCTGCATCAGATAGCCCGCAGCCATGACGGAGCAGACGCCGATCGCGCCAACGGAAAGGTTCATGCCGCCGGTCACCAGCACCACCATCTGCGCGAAACCGACGACGACATCGATCGCGACCGAGCGTCCCATGGAATTCAAGTTGAAGCGCGACAGAAAGCCCGGCGCCAGGCTGGTGAAGACGGCCCACAGGATCAGCAGGATGATCAACAGGCCAAGCTGCGCCGGCCCCCTGGTCAGCAATCCGAGCAGGCTGGGTCTGCCTGTGTCAGGAACGGGGCTATCATTGTCGATGGGTGCCATGCGCTGGGATGACCGGTCTCGTGGAACAGGAGTAATTAGGCGCGGGGCGGATTCGACCCGCGCCGCTCTCGTTACTTGCAGGAGAGGTAGGTGTCCTTGAAACTTCCCTGCAGCTTCTTCGTCAGCGCCTTCAGATCGTCCTTGTAGCTGGCGACGTTCTTTTCTGAGATCAGCAGCGTGCCGGAATCGACAAAATGCGCCGTCTGCGGTGTGGCGATCCACGGGGCGTCCGCCTTCACGCTGCAGCCTGCGGCCATCTGGTCGAGTACATAGGCGCCGATATAGGCCTGACCATAGGGGTTCTGCGCCATGGTGCCGGCGACGAAACCGTCGCGGATGCCATCAAGAATGATCTTGTCATCGTCGATGCCGACAAGCTTGATCTTCTTGTCGCCAAGGTTCTTGAGCGCGGTCGCGGCCACCACCGAGGAGATATAGCCGGTGGCGATCAACCCGTTGATCTTGTCCTTCTGCGCGGCAAGCAGGGCATTGATCTTCTGGTCGCCCTGCTCCTGGCTGTCGGTATCACCGACCGTCTGCAACAGGGTGACGGCACCATTCGTCTCGCCGACAGCCTTCTCGACCGCCTTGACGCGCAGCGTCGTGTTCGGGTCGACCAGCAGGCCCGCCAGATGAACGATCGTGCCCTTGCCACCCATGGCCTCGATCAGCGCCTTGGTACCGAGATAGGCCGACTGCGAAACATCGGTCGCCAGGCAAAGACCGACATCGGTCGGATCCTGCGCGCAGCCGCCAAGTGCCACCGAGGGAATGCCGTTGCTCTTCATTTCCGACAAAATGGCGTTGACGCCGACTGCGTCACCCGGAAATACGCCGAAGCCATTGGTGCCCTGTGCCGCAAGGCTTTCCAGAAGCTCGGTCTGCGCCTCCAGCTTCCATTCGCTCGGCACTTTGTACGCGACGGCGGCGATGCCGAAATCCTTGGCGGCATCGGCGACAGCCTGTTCCCAGGGCGCGAAATAGGGGTGCGGACCGCCCGGAACCAGGGCGATCTTGTTGTCCGAGGCGAAAGCGCTGAGCGGCGCGACTGCCACGGAGCATGCAAGGCCTGCAGCAATGAAACTGCGAATTGTCATGACATCCTCCCGTTTGGGCAAGTCCGGTCCTCTCCCAGCATTGCCGTAATCAATCGCTAACACGATCGAATATCGCATGCAATATTCGATTATTGACTTTTTTGTCATTTTCCCTTTCCATCACGCCGGGCAATCGGCGAGGAGGAGTTGATGGAGCGGCAAGAGAACCGGTCGCGTGTCGACCGATCGAGGCTTCTGCCGGAATATAGGACCCTGCTGGAGGAGCAGGATGCGCTGGGCGGGCCGGCGATGGAAACGCTCACGCCGCAACAGGCGCGCGCCGCTTCCGAAACCCGGCTTGCCCTTCATTGGGGCGCGAAGGATGTGGTCTCCGGCATTGAGGATCTGGAGATTCCAAGCGGCGATGTCAGGCTGAAGGCGCGGCTCTACCGCGTGGCCGGCACCGCGCGGACCATCCTGTTCTTCCATGGCGGCTGGATGGTCGGCACCATCGAGACCCATGACGGGCCGGTTCGCTCGCTCGCCAAAGCCGCCCATGCCAATGTGCTGTCTGTCGAATACCGCAAAGCGCCGGAAGCGCCGTTTCCCGCGGCCTGCGAGGACTCCGAGGCGGCACTTCTCTGGCTTCAGGGAAATGGCGGAGCGCTTGCTCTCGATGCAGGCAAAGTGATCCTTGCTGGCGACAGCGCCGGCGCTAGCCTTTGCGCATCGCTGGCGATCCGGGCGCGCGATCTCGCCATCCCGCTTGCCGGGCAGGTTTTGATTTATCCGGCTACCGATCTCTCCGGCGTGACTGGAAGCCGCCAGAAATTCGCAAGCGGTTTTTCCCTCCAACAGTCGACGATGATCTGGTTTGCGGAACATTATCTTTCGGGCGGCATGCTACCCTCCGACCCTCGCGTCTCGCCGCTACTCGCCAGTGATCTTTCGCGCCTGGCACCAACCCTGCTGATCACCGCTGACCACGATCCGCTGCGCGACGAGGGCCGCGCTTATGCACAGCGCTTGATTGCCGCCGGAAATGACGTCTGTTACGAGGAATGGCAGGGAACCATCCATGGTTTCTTCATCATGGATCGCGCAGGCAAGACCGCCCGCAAACTGATCGGGCGCATAGGGGAATGGGCAAAGAGCCTTTGGGACAGACATGACGATGGCGAGCGGAGTGGAGGCTGAAACCGCCGCCACGGCTGTGCGGTCCGAACCTATCTATCTGACGATCTACCAGGTTCTTCGCGATCATCTGGAGCGGGGCGCGCTCGCGCCCGGCCTCATTCTCGGTCAGGCGAATATCGCGCGTGCCTTCAATGTCAGCCGCATCCCGGCCGGTATCGCGCTGGCGCGGCTTCTGTCGGAAGGCCTGATCCAGACCTTCCAAGGGCGCGGTTATATCGTGCCGGGCGGCGAGCCGCAGCGCGGCGACCTTTTTGCCGCGGGTCTCGATCTGCCACGTTCGGTCACTGTGCCCGTCATCAACCGCCGAGAGCAGATCTATCCGGAAGTCGAACATGCCGTTGCCGTCTGTCTTGCCTATGGCCGTTTCCTGTTGAACGAGACAGCACTTGCCCAGCACTACGACGTCAGCCGCACCATCGCCCATGAGGTGCTGACGCAGCTGGAGCGCAGCGGCATCATCGAGCAGGACAGCAATAACCGCTGGTATGCCGGCCCGCTCAGCGCCAAGGTGTTCCGCTACCACTACGACATGCGCCGCCTGCTGGAGCCGGAAGCCCTGCGCCAGGCTTATGCCGCTCTGGATAAGGCAGCCCTTGAGGAGCGGCGGCAGAGGCTGAAGTCTCTCGGCCCCTATCCGCAGGTGCCGGAAAAGCTTGAGCGGGCCGAAGCCGACCTGCATCTCGACTCCCTCGCGCCCTGTCCCAACACCGTGCTTCTTTCGGCCGTGCGCCGCAGCCAGCGCGTGCTCATCGCTACGCACTCGACCTTCGCCAATTTCCGCACCGAAGAGGAAATTTCGACAATGATCGCTGAGCATACGCGTGTCTATGACGCGCTGCTGGCCGGCGATATCGAGGGGGCCTGCGCGGCACTTGCAGATCACCTGCGCCGGGCGCTGGATCCCAATCTGAAGATCCTCCAGCACTTGCCCGTCATGCCCTCAGGGCTGACGCCACCCTATCTGATCCAGGTCAAGGCCGAGCGCTGAACGCACGCACCCAAGAAGAGGTCTAGGCGCCGGGGACGATCGGCGCATAGGCGGCCCCGTCAACCGTTGCCGGGCGCCCGGCAAGATGCAGTTCAGCAATCCGCGGAGCCGAACGCGCGATGACCTTGCCGCGGCGGATGACGGTCAGCCGGTTCGCCTTCAGCCTGAGCGCTTCCACCGGATCGCGCGCCTGCAGGATGACGAGATCGGCATTCCTGCCCTTTTCCAGGCCGTAGCCTTCAAGCCCCATGGTTTTGGCGGAGTTGACGGTCAGCGCGTCGAAGATCTTCTTCTTGTCGTCGATACCCGCCATTTGCGCGACATGGATCGCCATATGGCCGACCTCCAGCATGTCGCCGGAGCCCATGGAGTACCAGGGGTCCATCACGCAGTCATGGCCGAAGGAGACGTTGAGGCCGGCTTCCATTAGTTCGCGCACCCGCGTCATGCCGCGCCGCTTCGGATAGGTGTCGTGCCGGCCCTGCAGCATGATGTTGATCAATGGATTGGGGATGACGTTGATTTGAGCCTCCGCCATCAGCGGAATGAGCTTGGAGACGTAATAATTGTCCATCGAATGCATGGAGGTCAGGTGCGAGCCGGCGACCCGGCCCTGCAGGCCGAAACGCACCGTTTCGGCGGCGAGTGTCTCGATATGGCGGGACATCGGATCGTCGGTTTCATCGCAATGCATGTCGACGGGCAGGCCACGATCGGCAGCGATACGGCAAAGAGCCGCGACCGACGCCGCACCATCGGCCATGGTGCGCTCGAAATGCGGAATGCCGCCGACGATGTCGAGGCCCATGTCCAGCGCACGGTTCAACGCCTCGACGCCCTCAGGCGCACGATAGTAGCCATCCTGCGGAAAGGCGACGAGCTGCAGGTCGATATAGGGGGCGACCCGCTCGCGCACCTCGATCAGTGCTTCAGCAGTCACCAGTCTGGGATCGCTGGTATCGACATGGCTGCGGATGGCGAGAAGCCCCTGCGAAACGGCGAGGTCGCAATAGCGCAACGCCCGCTCCACCAAGGCTTCGCGCGTCAGGGCCGGCCGCAGTTCACCCCAGAGCGCAATCCCTTCAAGCAGCGTGCCGGAGCGGTTCATGCGCGGCAGGCCAAGCGAGAGCGTTGCATCCATATGAAAATGCGGATCGACGAAAGGCGGGCTGACAAGGCGGCCGCTCGCATCGATCTCCTCGCCGGCCTCGGCCTCGATCCTGAAAGCGACGTCGGCGATCCTGCCTTTTTCTATGGCGAGATCGATGCCGCTGCGGCCATCGGGAAGATTTGCGTTTTTGATGATCAGGTCAAACATGGCGGCACCGGTCTGTTGAGGTTTTTGGACATGGCAATCAGCGCTCGCCGCGGCGATAGGGCTGCATGAGCGCCTGCGGTACGCGGGCACGCCGCGCCATCACGGCAAGGGCTGCAATCGACAGGAGATAGGGCGTCATCAGGAAAAGCTGATAGGGCACGACCCCTCCAAGCACCGTCTGCAGTCTCAGCTGAAAGGCATCGAAGAAGGCAAAGAGCAGAGCGCCGAAGAGGGCCCGACCCGGCTGCCAGGAGGCGAAGACAACGAGCGCGATGGAAATCCAGCCGCGTCCCTGGACCATGGTCGGGAAGAAGCTGTTGAAGGCTGCGAGCGTCAGGAAGGCGCCGCCGACGGCCATCAGCGCGCTTCCGGCAATGATCGCGCCATAGCGGATCCTGATCGGGTCGATGCCCTGGGCTTCTGCCGCATGCGGATTTTCGCCGGTCATGCGGATCGTCAGGCCAAGTGGGGTTCGAAAGATCAGATAGCCCATCGCAAGCGCCAGGAAGATCGCCAGATAAGTCGGCGCCGTCTGTGCAAAGAGGGCAGGGCCGACGAAGGGCAGGCCGGAGAGAAGCGGGATGTCGAGCGGCTGGAAGGGCACGATCGTCGGTGGCGTGCCGGCAAGCGGCACGACCAGGCGGAAGATGAAATAGCTGAGGCTGGAGGCAAAGAGCGTGATGCCGAGGCCGGTGACATGTTGTGACAAGCCGAGCGTCACCGTCAGAAGCGCATGCAGCAGACCGAAGACCGCACCGGCGAAGGCCGCGACCACAAGGCCGGTCCAGAGATCGGCGCCGTGGAAGACCGCAAGCCAGCCGATCATTGCCCCAAAGGTCATGATGCCTTCGATGCCGAGATTGAGCACGCCCGCCCTTTCGCAGAGCAGCGCGCCGAGCGTGCCGAAGATCAGCGGGGTCGCGATGCGCAGCACGGCGGCCCAGAGGCCCGCGGATGAGACAATGTCGATGAGAGCCATCATCTGCGGATCCTGTATTGGGTGAAGAACAGGGCAATAAGCATGGTGAGCAGCGAGACGGCCACCGTCACGTCGGCGATATAGGTCGGTATGCCGAGTGCCCGGCTCATTCCGTCGGCGCCGACGAACATCGTAGCGGTGAAGAGGGCGGCGAAGATCACGCCGATCGGGTGCAGGTTGGCGAGCATGGCGACGATGATGCCGGAATAGCCGAAGCCGGGCGACAGATCGGTCGTCACATAGCCCTTCACACCCATCACCTCGATTGCACCGGCAAGTCCGGCGAGCCCGCCGGAAAGGCAGGCAACTTTCACCAGCGTCATGCCGAGCGGCACGCCGGCAAAGACGGCGCCGGCTGGATTGAGGCCGGCTGCGCGCGAGCGCAGGCCGAAGACCGTTCGCGACTGCAGGAGATGCACGGCAAGCGCGATGACGATAGCGATGACGAAGCCGACATGCAGCCGCGAGCGCGCTACCAGCTTCGGCAACAGCGCATGATCGCTGACCGGCGTGGATTGCGGCCAGCCGAAGGCGAGCGGATCCTTCAACACGCCGTCGATCAGCATGGAAACGAAGAGCAGGGCGACGAAATTCAAAAGCAGGCTGGTCACCACCTCATCGACGGAAAAGCGCAGCCGGAGCCAGAGCGGTATGAGGATCAGCACCATGCCGGCGATGGCGCCCGCTGTCAGCAGGGTGGGGATGAGAAGGGCAGCAGGCAGCCCCGCCAGAAGTTTGGAGCCGAGTGCGGCAACCGTAATGGCGCCGAGATAGAACTGGCCTTCGGCACCGATATTCCAGAGCCGGGCGCGGAAGGCGACGGCTGCCGCAAGGCCGGTCAGCATCAGGGGTGTGGCCCGCGTCAGCGTCTCCGTTGCCGAAAGCCGCGTGCCGAAGGCGCCGGTGAGGATACGCCAATAGGCCTCGAAGACGGGCGCGCCGGCAAGCGCGATCAGGATACCGGCAACAGCAAGCGCTGCGATGACGGCAACAACAGGTGCCCCCACGACCAGATAGAGCGGGCGGTGATCGCGGCGTTCAAGACGCATTCTGGGCCTCGGACGTCCATTCGCCTGACATCATCAGGCCAAGTTTTCTGGGATCGGCAGTCTCGGCATCGATCGGCGGCGACAGACGCCCTTTGACGATGGCCTGGATACGATCGGCAAGGCCGATCACCTCGTCCAGATCCTCTGATATCAGAAGCACGGCCGTGCCCTCCTTGCGTGCCTGCAATATCCTTGCATGAACGGCGGCCACGGCGCCCTCGTCGAGCCCGCGCGTCGGCTGCGCCGCAATCAGGATCTTCGGCCTGTCATGCAGGTTGCGGCCGAGGATGAGCTTCTGCATGTTGCCGCCCGACAGCAGTCGCGTGCGTGTCGCCGGCCCGCCGCCGCGAATATCGAACTCACCGATGATCTCCTGGGCGAAGGCCATGCCGGCCCTACGGTCGACCAGCCCGAAACGCGAAAAGCGCGGCGCGGCGATGCGCTCCAGTACGGCATTTTCCCAGACAGCGAGTTCGCCGATCGCGCCTTCCTTGTTGCGATCCTCAGGTATGCGGCCGATGCCGGCAGTAATCAGGCTTCCGACGCTGATCTCGGTAACCGGCTGTCCGAACAGAAGGATGTCGCCACTGCTCCAGCCGGCAAGTCCGCTGACGAGATGGCTGAGGGTCGCCTGGCCATTGCCGGAGACGCCGATAATGCCGAGCGTTTCGCCGGTATGGAGCCGCAAGCTGATATCCGTCAGCCGCTCCTGGCCGCCGTCGTAAACAGTGACGCCGGCGGCTTCGAAGACGACGGCACCTGGCGTTGACGCCTCGCGCACCGGGCGTGTCACCCGCCTACCGACCATGAGTTCTGCGAGCTCGGACTTACTGGTCTCGCCAGTCAGCCGTTCGGCGACGACCTTTCCGCCGCGCAGCACGACGACGCGGTCAGCTGCGCTGATCACCTCGTCCAGCTTGTGCGAGATAAAGATCAGCGACAGTCCCTGCCGCGCCATTTCCCGAAGCGTCCGGAAGAGGCGTTCCGCCTCGATATTGGTGAGCACCGCCGTCGGCTCGTCGAGGATCAGGATACGGGCGTCGTTATAGAGCGCCTTGAGGATTTCGACCCGCTGCTGTTCGCCGACCGAGAGATCGCCGAGCCTGGCATCGGGATTGACGTCGAGGCCGAAGCGGGTGGCGATGGAGAGAAGCTTGGCGCGGCCAGCGGTTTTCTCAGACTTCCAGGACCATAGCTTTTCCGTTCCCGTCATGACGTTTTCGAGCACCGTCAGGTTCGGCGCCAGGGAGAAATGCTGGTGCACCATGCCGATGCCGGCGCGGATCGCCGCTCGCGGCCGGCCGGCCGGCAGTTCGGTGCCCTCGATCTGGATCGTTCCCGCATCCGGCACATAGTGGCCGAAGAGGATGCTCATCAATGTAGTCTTGCCGGCGCCGTTTTCGCCGAGCAGCGCCAGCACTTCGCCCTTGGCGAGGCTTAGCGAAATATCCTCATTGGCCTGGATGGCGCCAAAGCGCTTACTGATGCCGGCAAGCTGAAGCACGGGGGCTGATATCATGGAGCAAGTCCCGCGATGGCATGGGGATGGATCCAACGTTGCTCCGCTTCCAGCCGCGAGGCAAGCGCAAGCAACATCGGTTCCCCGCCCATTGGCGCCAGTAACTGAAGGGGAAGCGGCATTCCGCCTGCATCGTGTCCGTAGGGCAGGGTCAGCGCCGGCAAGCCGGATATATTGGCAAGGCAGGCGAGCGGCGCAAAGCGCCCCATGCGGTTCAGATGCAACGCCGTGTCGGAATGATCGGTCGGAAAGAAGCCGATCGGCGGCGGTGCTGTCGCCAGCATCGGTGTGAGCAGGCAGTCGATGCCGTCAAACAGCCGCCAGAGGTCATGGCTGACATGCGGCATGGCGCTGAGGCTCTGCCAGAGCGCGGTTGGCGCAAGCGCTTTCCCACGCGCCGCAAAGGCGGCCGTCAGCGGCTCTGCCTTCGAAAGGTCGAGATGCAGGCTTTCGACGAGCCATGCCAGATTGATCGAAATGATATCTGCAAAAATGGCGGCACTGGCAGTAACGCTCGCCGCAAGCCGCTGCCAGTCGACGGTGATGATCTCATGCCCGTCTTCCTCGAGGCTGCGGGCTGCGGCTTCGATGGCTTCCTGCCGTGACGCGTCGGTCGGGAAATCGCTGCCGGTCTCTGTCAATAGGCCGATGCGCAGGCAGGTCTTTTCGCTTTTGTCGAGAGCCGGTTCCGCATAGGGACCGGCGGATTTTCCCCGCAGGACGTCAAAGATCGCACCGGCATCCCGTACGGAACGGCAGATGGCCAGTTCGCTGGCGATGCCGCCGAGATGATTGCCGAAGCCCGGCCCTCCGGGAATGGCGCCGCGGCTGGCTTTCAGGCCAACGAGCCCGCAACAGGCAGCCGGCACGCGGATCGAGCCGCCGGCATCCGTTGCATGGGCAATCGCGACGATACCGGCTGCGACGGCGGCAGCCGCACCGCCGGAAGAACCGCCCGCCGTGCGGGAGGGATCGAGCGGATTGCGGCAGACCGGCCCGCGGGCCGGCTCGCTCGCAAGGGAGAGGCCCACTTCCGGACTGGTGGTGAGGCCGAACAGGCTGAAACCGGCCTGCCGGAAGCGCGCCGCCAGATCGGAATCGGCTGACGCATCGAGCAGTCCGTCGAAAAGCCGCGAGCCGGCACGAACGGCAAGCCCTTTGAACGGACCGCCGAGATCCTTGGCGAGCGTCGGCACGCCGGCAAAGCGCCTGATGGAAAAAGCCTCGGGATTGTCGTTGAATTCGTGGTCGAGCGCTGTGGCATTCGCCATGCCCAGCGCTTCGTCGAGATGACAGAGGGCACCAAGCGCCGCGTTGGCTCTGGCAGCTGAAATCGCCTGCTTCATCGCGTCAGTGCAGCTCAGTGAACCGCTCCCGATCCGGGCGGCGAGCGCTATCGCGTCGCCGCCCGGTATCGAGCCCTTGCTTGCATCAGTCCTGTTCATGCGGTTGCCGGCTTATTTCGGCTCCTCGGGCATGATGGGCACTTCGAAGGCGCCGGACTTGATGGCCGCACGCTTGGCCTCCATCGCCGCTTCGGCTTCTGCCGGTGCAACGCCCTTGACATAGACGATATCGCTGCCGCCTTCCTTCATCAGGCCGAAGCGGGTGTAGTTGTTGCCGGTTGGCTTGCCGGCCTTCACATCGGCGATCGCCGCATTGAGGATCGGGCGGAAGCCCCAGATGGCGTTGGCAAAGACGGTGTCTGGATAACGCGGCGTATAGTCGATCAGCGAGCCGACGGACTTGATGCCGCGCTCCTTGGCGGCATCGGCCGTGCCGATACGCTCGCCGAACAGGATGTCGGCGCCGGCATCGATCTGAGCGAGGCCCGCTTCGCGCGCCTTCGGCGGGTCGAAGAAGGTGCCGATGAAGGCGACCAGATGTTTGGCATCCGGGCGTACTTCCTTCACGCCGGCCGCAAAGGCATTCATCAGCATATTGACCTCAGGGATCGGCAGCGCGCCGACCGAACCGACGATGCCTGACTTCGTCATCTTGCCGGCCAGCATGCCGGCGAGATAGGCGCCGTCATGGTTCCAAGTGCCGAAGACGCCGAAATTGTCGCCCGATGCTTCGCCGCTCGAACCCAGCATGAAAGCGGTTTTCGGATAGTCGGCGGCAACCTGTCGGGCTTCACGCTCGACGGCATAGGCTTCGCCGACGATCAGAGCGGAGCCCTGCTCGGCATATTCGCGCATGGCGCGCGGATAGTCGGTGCCCGAAACGCCTTCGGAGAAGACATAGTCGATCACGCCTTCGGAAGCAGCATCCTGCAGCGCTTTGTGCAGACAGGAATTCCAAGCATTTTCCACCGGCGAGGCATGGATGCCGGCAACTTTAAGTTTTTCCTGCGCCCAGAGCTTCGGTGCGAAGGCGGTCGCACCGAGCGCCATGCCGGAGGCGAGCACCGTACGACGGGAGATAGTGATCTGATTTTTCATGAGTTCCCCTCTTTTTTACCAGATGGATAAAACTCTATGGATCGCCCAAAATTGTGTCAAGTAATGCTGCTGCGCAAAAACTAGACAATGGCTGTGAGCGCCCGCACTCTGAGGCCCTGGAGAGAGGAGAAAAGACCCGCTGTTATTGATGCTGCATGACGCTCAAGCCACCGTCGATCGTCAGGCAGGTGGCATTCATGAAGGTGCACTCGTCAGAGATCATGAACACCGCGGCCATGGCGATTTCCTGCGGCGTGGCGATCCGCCCGCCCGGATGCAGCTTCATCGTTTCGGCCTTGGCATTTTCCGGATCGGGGAAGCTGTTCCAGTAATCGATGACCTTCTGGGTAGAGACGTAGCCGGGCGCAATCGCATTCACCCGCACGTTTTGCGGCGCATATTCGATGCCGAGAGACTTGGTCATGCCGAGCAGCGCATGTTTGGCGAGCGGGTAGGGGAAGGTGTGGGGAATGATGGTGAAGGCGTGCGTCGAGGCAATGTTGAGGATCACCCCGCCGCCTCCTGAAATCATCTGAGGCAGAACCGAACGGCAGCAGTGCCAGGCGCCCTTGAGATTGATGTCGAAGCAGCGCTGCCACTCTTCGTCTGTCGTCTGCAAGGGTTCGGCAAAAACGTTGACGCCGGCATTGTTGACGAGAGCATTGATGCTGCCGATCTGCTCTTCCGCCTTTGCAACGGCCGCCCTTATGTCGGCGGCGTCGGTGATATCGGCCGCCTGATAGCCAAGTTGCGTGCCCTTCGATGCGAGTGCAGTGGCTGTCTCTTCGAGTAGTTTCTCATCGCGGTCGACAAGGAAGAGGCGGGCCTCCTCGGCCGCAAAAGCTTCGGCGAGCGCCCGTCCGATCCCTTGCGCTGCACCGGTGATGAAGACCCGTTTTCCGGAAAGGCGGTTTGGCATCGTCTGGCTCCTCTTTATGCTCGTTCTCTTGTGATCGGGATATGGCCTGCGGTGCTGGGAGATCGCGCCCTCGAGGCTTTCGCTTGGCTGCAGCACCTTGAGCGCGCCGAGGCCTGGAAGATTCTGGCCATTGGCGAGATGGGACATCGGCTCGAAGTAGAAATAATCGCGGCGAAATCCGGGATGGAAATGCGCGTTCGACCGAAAAATGACCGCATGGCGGAAGATCCTTTAGCCCCTCTCCCGAGAATGTGAAGCTCTGCTTTGGTTCATCACTGTAGGGCGTGCCGCCTGCCCGGTGGCGGAAACCGATCTCAACGTCTGTGCCGCCCTTAGAATGAAGCGCCCGTTCCGCCAGCCAGCCGTCTCCGTGCAGATAGTGCGGATACCAAGGCGTGTTCGGCTGAAGACTGTGGTCGCGTCCTTCGAAACGCAAGCGATTGCTCCTCACACGAATACCGAAGGGCACGAGCGGATAGCAGGCCGACGACAGCGCATCGGCATCATCGGTCGCCCGCCTCAGAAGCGGGACTTTCCGACCATTTCGCATCCAAGAGAAATCGAGAAGCACACCGCCGGTCGTTGAAACACGGGCCGAAGGTGGACCGTCCTGCATATCGATGATGGCCATGAAGCAATACCTTCCCACGGATCGAAGCTGATCCGGATCGTGGCGGCACCCTATTATCGGTCGATTGAATGTCAATATATATAGGATTTATTTTGCAAATCCGGCGGCGCCTAGGTTCTTGTTTCGCTGATTTCCTCGCGTTAGGCCGCGCTTGCATGGACTTATTCGGCTTTTCGCCTGTTGAATCACATAAATAATCATACACAAATCTTGACTGGTATGATGTTTCTTTTTATTCAATGACTGCTGCCGAGTGAGCGGCAGATCGCGATTCTAGGGAGAGAGATTATGCGCTTCTTCAAAGCAGCCATCCTCGCTGGCGCCTTTGCCGTTCTGGCTGCCGGCTCCGTCTTGGCGGAGGATGTCAAGATCGGTTTCATCGTCAAGCAGCCGGAAGAGCCGTGGTTCCAGGACGAATGGAAGTTCGCCGACCAGGCCGCCAAGGAAAAGGGTTTCACCGTCGTCAAGATCGGCGCCGAAGACGGCGAGAAGGTCCAGTCGGCGATCGATAATCTCGGGGCGCAGGGCGCTCAGGGCTTCATCATCTGCACGCCTGACGTCAAGCTCGGTCCCGGCATCGTCGCCAAGGCCGCTGCCAACCAGCTAAAGCTGATGACGGTCGACGACCGTCTGGTCGATGCCGAAGGCAAGCCGCTGGAAGACGTGCCGCACATGGGCATTTCCGCCACGAAGATCGGCGAGGGCGTCGGCCAGGCAATTATCGACGAAATCAAGAAGCGCGGCTGGGACCTGAAGACTGTCGGCGCGATCCGCGTCTCCTACGACCAGCTGCCGACTGCTGTGGACCGCGTCGAAGGCGCGATCTCGGCGCTGAAGGCTGCCGGTTTCCCGGCCGAAAACATCTATGACGCGCCGCAGGCAAAGACCGATACGGAAGCAGCGCTCAACGCCGCCACGACCGTTCTCAACAAGCACGCCGACGTGAAATACTGGATTGCCTTTGGCCTCAACGACGAAGCCGTGCTCGGTGCCGTGCGCGCCTCGGAATCGGTCGGGATTCCCGCCGACAACATGATCGGCGTGGGCATCGGCGGTGCGGAATCGGCAATCAACGAGTTCAAGAAGCCTTCTGCGACCGGCTTTTTCGGCACGGTCATCATCTCGCCGAAGCGTCACGGTTATGAAACCGCGCTCAACATGTATGACTGGATCGCCAACGGCAAGGAGCCGGCAAAGGTGACGCTGACGTCGGGTTCGCTGGCGCTGCGCGGCGACTATGAAAAGGTTCGCAAGGACCTGGGCATCGAATAATCATCCTCCCATGATGACTTCATCCCGGCGGCATTTGAGGCCGCCGGGTTCATTCTCGACGGAGCGATGATGGCTTTCCTCGAATTCAAGACCATTTCCAAGGGCTATCCGGGCGTCCAGGCGCTGTCGAACGTCTCCTTCGGCGTCGAAAAGGGCGCCGTGCACGGGCTGATGGGAGAGAACGGCGCCGGCAAATCCACCCTGATCCGCGTGCTCTCTGGCGATCAGTCAGCCGATGAAGGCAGCATTTTCATCGACGGCGTCGAGCAGAAATACAGCTCTGTCCGCGATGGCTTCCATGCCGGCGTCATCGTCATCCATCAGGAGCTGCAGCTCGTTCCGGAACTGACCGTTGCCGAAAACCTCTGGCTCGGGCGCTTTCCCGGCAAGGCTGGCGTCATCAACGGCAAGACGCTGATCGAGACCGTTCGCGCCAAGCTTGACGAGATTGGTATCGACGTCGATCCCTCGGTAAAAGTGTCTACGCTTTCGATCGGCGCCCGTCAGATGGTGGAGATCGCCAAGGCCGTTATGCTCGACGCCCGGGTCATCGCGCTCGACGAGCCGACCTCGTCCTTGTCCTCGCGCGAAAGCGAAATCCTCTTCTCGCTGATCGGCAGGTTGAAGGCAAAAGGCACGGTCATTCTTTACGTCTCCCATCGCCTCGACGAGATCTTCCGTCTCTGCGACAGCCTGACGGTGTTGCGCGACGGCAAACTTGCCGCCCATCATCCCAAGGTCGCCGAGACGACGCGCGAACAGATCATCGCCGAAATGGTCGGGCGCGAGATCAGCAATATCTGGGGTTGGCGCGAGCGGCCACTCGGCGACATGCGCCTTGAGGTCAAGACTCTCTCCGGGTCTAGGCTGCGCAATCCAATCAGCTTCTCCGTCCGCAGGGGCGAAATCCTCGGTTTCTTCGGCCTGATCGGTGCCGGGCGAAGCGAGATGGCGCGGCTACTCTACGGCGCCGACCACCGCCATCGAGGCACTGTTGCGATCGACGGCGTTGCCGTTTCTCCCAATAATCCGAAGGCGGCGATTAATGCCGGCATGGTGCTCTGCCCCGAGGACCGCAAGCTCGACGGCATCATCCAGGGCCGGTCGATCGAGGAGAATATCGCAATCTCCTCGCGCCGGCATTTCTCGCCCTTCGGCGTGCTGAACCCGAAGAAGGAAGCCACCGTCGCCGATCAGTTCATCGCCAAGCTCAGGGTGCGCACGCCCTCGCGCAAGCAGAACATCATCAATCTCTCCGGCGGCAACCAGCAGAAGGTCATTCTCGGCCGCTGGCTGTCGGAGCAGGGCGTCAAGGTGCTGGTCATCGACGAGCCGACGCGCGGTATCGATGTCGGCGCCAAGTCGGAGATCTATGAAATCCTCTATGAGCTGGCGGCGGGCGGCATGGCGATCGTCGTCATCTCCAGTGAGCTTCCCGAGGTCATGGGCATTTCCGATCGCATCATGATCATGTGCCAGGGCCGCGTCGCTGCCGATGTGGCGCGCGCCGATTTCGACGAACGCAGCATTCTGACCGCAGCGCTGCCCGACAAGAACGCCGCCGGCACAATCTAATTCAGGAACAGCATTGATGAACGCGTTGAAAAAAATCCTTCTCGGCGAACAGGGTCTGGTGGTGATCTTCGCGATCGCCTTCGTGATCGTCTCGCTGACCGTGCCGAGCTTCCTGACTGAACGCAACATGCTGGGTCTTTTACAGTCCGTGGTGACAATCGGCATCGTCGCCTGCACGATGATGTTCTGCCTCGCATCGCGCGACTTCGACCTTTCCGTCGGCTCGACCGTTGCCTTCTCGGGCATGATCGCCGTCATGGTGTCGAATTCGACCGGCTCTATTCCCCTCGGGCTGCTCGCGGCTCTCGTCTGCGGCACCCTCGTCGGCGCCGTCAACGGCGTGGTCATCGCCCGCTTCCGCATCAACGCGCTGATCACCACGCTCGCGACGATGCAGATCGTCCGCGGCCTGGCGCTGATCGCCTCCGATGGCCGCGCCGTCGGCATCAATGATCCGGCCTTCTATCAGCTGGCGCTGTCGCGTTTTCTGACGGTGCCGACGCCGATCTGGATCATGCTGCTGCTCTTCATCGTCTTCGGCTTCGTGCTGAACCGCACCGTTTTCGGCAAGAATACGCTGGCAATCGGCGGCAATCCGGAGGCCTCGCGTCTTGCCGGCGTCAACGTCGTCACCATGCGCATCTGGATCTTCGCGCTGCAGGGGCTCGTCTGCGCCATCGCCGGCATTCTGCTTGCCTCGCGCATCACGTCGGGCCAGCCGAATGCGGCGACCGGCCTGGAGCTGTCCGTCATTTCGGCCTGCGTGCTCGGCGGCGTGTCGCTTGCCGGCGGGCGTGCTGCGATGACCGGCGTGATCGTTGGCGTGCTCATCATGGGCATCGCCGAAAACGTCATGAACCTGCTCAACATCCAGGCCTTCTATCAATATGTGGTGCGCGGTCTTATTCTTCTGATCGCCGTCCTGCTCGACAATATGCGCTCGTCGGCCGCCGGGCGCGGCAGTCGCGCGTGACGATCAGTTTTCTTGGGAGAAGCTCGCTGAGCCCGCGGTTGTCCATTGATGAGAAAGCATGGCGCTGCTCATGGTGACAGCAAGGCCAGTGGAACGGGAGACGTTATGAGCACTCGATCGGGACTTCTGCGAATAGGAAGCGCGGTGGCGAAGCCCGAACAGGGGCGGCGCACTGTGCGCGAGGAGCTGTTGAAGAAGCTCATCGGACAGATCGTGTCCGGCGACATTGCCGAAGGCTCGCTGCTTCCGAACGAGGCCGAGCTTTCGGAAGTCTATGGTGTCAGCCGCACCAGTCTTCGGGAGGCCATGCAATATCTGTCGGCGCTCGGGATGATCCGCTCCCGCACGCGCGCCGGCACCAGTGTGCTGCCGCGTGAGAACTGGAATTATCTCGATCCGATGGTTCTCGATGCGACGCTCGAATTCAGCGACGACCGCGGTTTCTACGATTCGCTCCTCGATGCCCGCCAGCTCCTGGAGCCAGCCGCTGCCGCGCAAGCGGCCGCCAATGCTACGGCAAAGCAGCTTGCGCAGATCGCCGAAGCCTTCGAGGACATGGTGGCGGCGAATGCCCGCGACAACGAAGCCTGGAGCCAGGCGGATCTCGAATTCCACACCGCCATCATCAATGCCAGCGGCAACTGGGTGTTCCGCCAGTTCGCCACCGCCATCCGCGCCGCCCTGCTCGCAAGCTTTCGCCTGACCAACCGGGCAAGCCAGAGCCACGACTATGCGATCGCCCGGCATCAGGATGTACTCGACGCCATCCGCATGCGCCGCCCCGACGCGGCGCGCTTTGCGATGGAGCAGCTGATCGGCACGGCCCGGATGGAATTAAGTGATGCTCTGCGTGTCGGCAAGCCGGGAAAGCAGGAGTGAGGCGTGATTGTCTCGCGCAAGCATCAACACTCAATATTCCACCTGCCGACAGAAAGTATATTCAGTTTGAAGTCCTTTTGCGGATTCGCTAGTAACGAGATGTAGACTCGGCTGCTTGAAGGACAATGGACGCGTGGACGAGAGCGAAAAACTGCAGACGCATCGGCGCGGCTCTGGCGTATCGACGGTCTACGAGACGCTTAGAAACGAGATCATCGAGCTGAAGCTGCCGCCGGGCAGCCCGATCGATGAGCAACAATTGTCCGATCGGTTTGCGTTGTCGCGGACGCCGATCCGCGAAGCGCTCGTACGGCTCGCCGCCGAAGGGCTGATTACGACGCTTACCAACCGGGCGACGATCGTCTCGAACATCGATTTTCTCGGCCTGCCCGAATTTTTCGATGCGTTGACGCTGATGTATCGCGTCACGACGCGGCTTGCGGCTGCCAATCATGCTGAAGGCGATATCGCCGCCATCCGCGTTCGGCAGAAAGCCTTCGAGGTTGCCGTCACCAACCGCGATGTGCTCGGCATGATTTCGACCAACCGAGATTTTCATATCGCGATCGCCCAGGCCGGCCAGAACCGCTATTACGTCGAACTTTTCACCCGCCTTCTGGATGAAGGCCGCCGCATTCTGAGGCTGTACTATTCTTCCTTCAACGATGTGCTGCCACGGCAATATGTCGGCGAGCATGAAGAGATGATCCAGGCGATTATCAATCGTGACGTGGCACTCGCTGATAGCCTGGCATCTGCCCACGCTGATCAGATCGTCGGCCAAATCCGCTCCTACATTACCGCCGACTCCCGCCAGAACGCCAGGTTGGCGCTCTAGCAGCCTCATACAGGCTCGCACTATCGCAGCGGTGCATTGCGTGGCTTCGAAGGAAAGCTGTCGTCTGTATTTTTCTTGTCGACAAGAAGTCGGCAGGATGGTAAATGCCTCATCAACCCTGCCGTTCGGGGATTTTTCCAATTAAAGAGAGATTGGCGATGACTGGTTCCGTATTCCAAGGCTGCATCCCGGCGCTCATGACGCCGTGCAAGGATGATCGTACCCCTGACTTCGACGCGCTTGCCCGTAAAGGCAAGGAGCTGATCGACCTCGGCATGTCCGCCGTCGTCTATTGCGGTTCGATGGGCGACTGGCCGCTTTTGACGGACGAGCAGCGCCAGGAGGGCGTCAAGCGCCTCGTCGAAGCGGGCGTTCCCGTCATCGTCGGCACCGGCGCCGTCAACACAAAGTCGGCCGTTGCCCATGCCGCCCATGCTGCTGCCGTCGGCGCCAAGGGCCTGATGGTCATCCCACGCGTCCTGTCGCGCGGCTCGTCGGCTTCGGCCCAGCGGGATCATTTCTCGGCGATCCTCGAAGCTGCAAGGGATCTCCCGGCTGTCATCTACAACAGCCCCTATTATGGCTTTGCGACCCGCGCTGACCTGTTCTTCGATCTGCGTTCGCGCTTTGCCAACCTCGTCGGCTTCAAGGAATTCGGCGGTAAGAACGATATGACCTACGCTGCTGAAAACATCACGTCGGGCGATGATGCGCTGACGCTGATGGTTGGAGTCGATACCGGTGTCTATCATGGCTTCGTCAATTGCGGTGCAGGCGGTGCCATCACCGGCATCGGCAATGCGCTGCCGAAGGAAGTCCTGCATCTCGTCTCGCTCTGCGAAAAGGCCGCCAAGGGTGATGCGGCTGCCCGCGGCGCCGCACGCGAACTCGAAGAAGCGCTGACGGTTCTGTCGACCTATGACGAAGGTCCGGACCTCGTTTTGCACTACAAGTATCTGATGGTGCTGAACGGCGAGAAGGAATACTCGCTGCATTTCAACGAGACCGACAAGCTCAGCGGTTCGCAGCGCCGCCACCTCGAAAACCAGTACCGCCTGTTCAGGACCTGGTATGCCGCGCGTTATCCGAACGCTGCCTAAGGTTCTCCATGACCTTTAGGCCTCGCAGCTTGCTGCGAGGCCGCTCAGAACAGGCCTAAATACTGGCGCGATCTTTCAAGTTCGCTTTGCCCGCTTCAAGCCTTTGTTTTCCGCGTGTCGTTATCGCAAATCCGCTGCACATTTTGCGCGACTGACTTTCGCCTCGTCAGGTCAGTCAGCGCTGAGCCGAAGCCAGGCGGATCGCCGTCTGTTCGGCTGTTTGACGCGTCAGTTCGCTCCATCGGCGACGGCCAGGGAGTGGATCAGCATCGTCAGGTTGCGCCGGATCGTCTCATCGGAAATGCGCCCGATTTTCTTGGCAAGATAGCCTGCCTCGTCCTCGGCACCAGCCTCCGCCGCAGTTTCGACGCCATTGACGAACCAACTGGCATCCACCTTCATGAAGCTGCACAACCGAAGCATGACGGCGACGGAGAGGCGGTTTGTGCCATTCTCGTATTTCTGAATCTGCTGAAACGCGACGCCGATATGCGCGGCCAGTTCGCTTTGGGTGACGCCGCGCGCGGCGCGCACGGAGCGTAGTCTTTGGCCGATTGCCAAATTCAGTTCCTGATCTTTCATGCCTATCCTTAAGAATACTTCCGTAAATGCAAACTCTTGGGAGTTGTCTTTACATGATCGGCTTTTGAGATCCACCTCTATCGGTCAATAGCGTCAGTTGTTCTTTGAGCTGTCGCTGTTCTGTCTCCGACAGACGAGCGATTTCATTTTCAACGAAGCTGGTAATGGCCCGCGGGTCGTCGCCAAACCGGCGCGCCCCTTCGGCGCAGAGAGCGATGATGGTTGCCATCGGATTGGCAGGGCCCGTCATTTTTGAAATCCCCCCTGAAATCTTCGTCCTTCGCTTCGCAGACGTTCTGGAGTTGAAGTGGGTTGCACACACAACGAGGCCGACCGATGGTGAACAAATATCCCAATCTTCGATGCCAAGTGGCAACGACCCCGGACCATGTCCGGGATGCGATGATCCTCAGAAGCATCTGCTTTGTCCATGAGCACGGTATCTCGCCCTCCTTCATCTTCGATGGCAATGATCACCAGGCCACGCATTTCGTCTTTTATGATGG
Organism: Hyphomicrobiales bacterium; assembly: GCA_900468805.1. Lineage (GTDB taxonomy): Bacteria > Pseudomonadota > Alphaproteobacteria > Rhizobiales > Rhizobiaceae > Rhizobium. The sequence continues at coordinate 58,453 of UEIF01000016.1, forward strand.
CGAAGAGCCGGTTGGTTCTCTTCGCATCCGCTGGTTTGCCGACTTTGCCAAGTATGAACGAACCTGCTTCCGCGAAAAGTACCGACACCCTTTTACGGTTAAGCGTTGCATTCAGATGACTTTCGATCACGTGGCGCGCAAGGGCTACACGAAGGTTCTGACCCAGGCCGAGCAACGCCTCGCGCGCTTGTGGACCATTTTGTTCGACCTGGAGATCGTCGACAGCCCTCCCATGGAGATCGCCGGCCATCCGGAGCCTTATCTGACCGTGGTCGGCACGATCCCCGCCTCGTCTGACCCGATTACCATGGAAAGCAGCAGTGCATTGCTGTTGCGCATCGAAGGTCAGTGGGACGCGCCGAGTTCGTTTGAGACGGCATGATCATGACAGGTTTGAGGAATAAGGGTGACAGCTCCGTAACGGGGGCGCTGCAGGAGGAAATCCTGACCCGCACGAAACTGCACACCGAAATGGTGCGTCGTCTCGTCAATGATCCGACGGTCCAGCCGATCGAGCTCGCCGGCTTCCTCGAGGATGTCGCGAATGCCTATCTTTCTATCTCGGAAGAACTCAGCCAAATTGTGAAGGCGGCGGAGGGGCGATAGTTTCAAGCATCTTGCGCAGGCTTTCTTCCTGCTCGTGCCGCCCCGACGGGAAGGTCAATCCCGCACCGAATGACGGGTTGGTCCTGAAAATATCGACGATCCAGTCATAGACGGCGGCAACCGGTCTCGATTGCCGGCGATTGGCAACAGAAATCAGATAGATCGGCAGGGCGACATGAACCCCAAGCTCAAGCGGCACCAGCTCGGGATCGGCCAGGACATAGTTGCCGAGCAGCCCGACGCCGGCGCCGTTACGAACGAGGGCGTAGTAGGCGAGCGAGTTCTCGCAGTTGTGGGTCTGGTGGCCGGCTTCGACAAGGCCGCGCCAGCCGTCCCAGATTTCGCGTTCGGAGGCATAGTAGTTGCACTGCACATAGACATGCTGGGAAACGAATTGCCGCTGCGGAACGCCGGATTTCTTCAGATAGTCACGGCTGGCAACCGGAATGAGATGAAGAGTGCCGATCTCGACGCAATCGACATCTGCTCTTGAGATCGGAGACAGCGAGATCATCAGGTCGGCCTGGTTCTTCTCGAAATTGACGAGCGACACCTGTTCCCGGATGTCGAGATTGAGGCGCGGATAGCTGTCGTTCAGCCGGGGCACCGCAGGAGCGACGATGGCGACGGCAAGTCCGGAGGTCACGCTAACGGCGACCCGCCCGGTGACGGCGTCCATCTCATCCTTCAGGTCGTTGGAAAGGGCAAACAGCTGGAAATCGAGCTCTGCGACCTGGATGGCGAGCTTGCGGCCGGTTTCCGTGAGTGTGACGCCGGAAAAGGTCGAGATAACGAGTTGCGAGCCGATCTGGTCCTGGAGTCGCTTCACATCGCGGCTGACGGTCGGCGCACTGGTGCCGAGCAGTTCCGCGGCCTGAGCAAAGGAGGGGCTTTTGGCGACCGCCAGAAAGGTTCTGAGCTCGCGCCAGATCGGCTGCGAAAGCAGGCCCCTGATCTCAAGTGGGGATTTATCCAGATCGGCGCGTTCGCTGCCGAACGGAAGAGGAGGGAAGGGTTTGTTCACGACCGCCTCGCGTATTAGTGGAGGCGCAACAATATACTTGATCGGGGATTACGGGCAATTGCTGAAGAATGGCAGCTTATCGGCGCTGAGAAGTCGCAGTTTAACGATCGCAAACGCCGATTTTGATCACAGAATAGTCTGCAATACTACCGCAGAGGTGTTCCGTCCCGCCTCAAGAGATCAATTAAGTTAAGGAAATGGCAGAAATTTTTAGGTCTAAATCCATGCAATTGAGTTATTTACGCAACTCTTGGGGTGTGTTAGCGTTTTGGCTCGGGCGAGATCCGATTCAATATTCCGTTTCGGGCGCGATGCAGGCGGGCCTGCTCGATCTCGAACCTTTGCCAAGCTTGGAGGCAAATTAAGGCGATGGCCGACGCGATTCCTGATGTGATTGACAGCAATGAGCCAGTGGGATTCCTGCGGCTCTTCCGCCTCATTTCAGCAGCAAGAGACAGTGCTTCATCATTGCAGCTCATGGATCTCGCGCGCCTGATGGATATGGCGCTGATGCAGACGGCGCTCGACTGGGACGGGCTTGATGCCGAAAACCTGAATGAGCGCGCCTTCCTGGATCTCATCCGCGAAAAGCAGCAAATCGCCCACCAGACGCATATCCATGCCGTTTCAAATTGAGATGGGCATGGCGAACCGAAATGGAAGGTCTGATGTGCACCCGATGATCCATCCCTAGGTTATTCCGAGGACTCGTCGGTCGAAAAGCGGCGTAGTCAATCGGTTTTTTGGCGAGGGGACGGGGATAGACCTTCGCTGCTTAGCCATCGATTTTTCGGACCATTTGATGGCGTTTACGGATAAGGATGGGTGAGGAAAGGGCCATTTGCATGCGTGTTTTATGAATGAATGCGAGTCCGCGGAGCGCAATTGATGGCCCTACAGGGGCTCTGGTTATCCCAAGCGCCGAATGCTCGCCAGCGCCCTTCTGAGGCGCAAATGCTGGAAAATAAGGCTTCGCGTAGCAAGGTATCTACCAATCATCGCCTCGACGGATAAAATTGGGACGACATCCGCGGTCAGCGCGTCCGGAGCCTGCTCGCCACGAGGGATCGGCAAAGGTGATCAGCTACAAACTGTCCATCGAATTCGGGCGAAACGCGCCCAAAACGGCCGGAATGTGGGAAATCCGCTGAATTGGGGCGGCCGACATCCACCTTTTACCGCCCTCAAATCGATCACTATCGATACTTGATCCCTACCAGGATCTGCCCGTGAAGGGCGACGTCGAATGCTGGGTCTAGGGAAACGAAGGCACAATGTTCGAGACCACTCGCAGAGAGGCAACTGCCGCAGCTCTGAATGTTTCGAGTGCCTTCTCTCACGAGCAGAACCTCGACGAACCACCTCGGTTCACTAACAATCATTATGAACCAAGGAAGATAGGTGCCATGACTGCTGCATTTACCATGCGGGTTTCGGACGAAACTGCGAGCAAGCTTAATCAGATCGCGGAAAAGCTCGATCGTTCCCGTGCCTATATGGCTGCCGAGGCCATTGAGGCTTTTGTCGAGCTGCAGGAGTGGCAGTTGGCCGAGATCGAGGCTGGCTTCGCCGAGGACGATCGCGGCGAATTTGCCAGCGCCCAAGACGTGGCGAAGATTGTTGGCAAGTACGTCAAGGCTGCTCGTTGATCATGACCGGGAAACATATTCGCTGGACGCTTCGTGCGGCTGCTTGATGAGATCGGCGCTTATATCGAGAAGGACAATCCCGATTCTACAGTGCGGGTGATTGCCAGGATCGTGACGGCTGTGGACATGCTTGGCGAATTGCCCGCCTTTGGGCGGCCGGGACGCATAAAGGGTACCCATGAGGTGGTGCTGGCTGTTATCCCTTAGATCATCCCGTATCGGGTCAGCCAGGACATTGAAATTATCACCGTCAAGCACGCCCGCCAACGGTGTCCGCCGATACTCTAGTCTAAGATCTACGCACCGCGCAGACCCACCCACCGAGCGCGAATTTGCCGTTCTACGCCACGAAATCCATCACTACCGATACCTGTCCGCATCAGCCTCAAAGCCGACAACGGCTCATTACCGCTCATTCTCAAGTGGCCCAACGACCACAACACCTTCGTTGCGGGCCGCCGCGGCCATTTTCCGATCGCCTGTCCCCAACGGCAGATCGACCGTCTTTGCCAGATCCAGATAACTGGCATCATAAGCGCTCAGCATGTGACGCGTCGCAAGGTCGAGCACAGCAGGGTCGTTTCCCGATCCGGCGTCCTCCAATGACAGCCTGCGCAACTGACCCATTAGCAACGAGGCGTCTCCGGGTCGAAGCCGACCGCGTCGCTCGGCCATCAGGAAAAGGTTTCTGATCTCGAACCAGAACAGCGCCGGCACAAGCGCCGGGCCTGCACGAAGTTCGGACATCAACCTGTCGGCAGCATCATTCTGCTCGTCTGGCAGAAACCAGGCTGCGGCGATCGAAGCATCGAGGACGAAGGACATCAGTACCGCCGGCCCTCGTCGCGCCATTCGCGGATCTCGGCTTGCGTCGTGGGCTGAAGGGTCGAGCGGATCGCCTTGATCTCGGCAATGACGGCATCGATATCGTTCTCACGCCGGATGCGCGACAATCTTGCAATGGGCGTATTGCCGCGTGAAATGATCACGTCTTCGCCCGCCTCGACCTTGGCCAGCAATTCGGAAAGATGCGTCTTGGCCTCGCCGACTTTAACTTTAACGGTCATGAAAAAACTCCTGGCGATACGCTGTCGTGGAGCAGCGGAAACAGCCACGTTCGATATCGATGCCAAAGTAACGCACGATTGCCAGCTTGGTCAACACCAGACCAAGTGCGTCAATACCTCCATCAAGTAGGACCTTTCCCATCGATTCCAGCCTGACATCTGTCCTTCGAGTTCCGCGCCCGCGCACTCTGCGTTGAAAGCCCTGAAAGCAATCACTATCGATACTTGAACCGCATCATCCGCCAAGGCCGACAACGGCTGATCAGGGCTGCAGGCGGTGATCCCGTTGAAGCTCGCGGCAGTTTGCTGTGTACATCGATCTGGATCGCATAAACGCTATCCCTACGCCGGCATATCCCAGGGATTGATCACAGTTGCGTCGGTGTCTTCGAAGTCCTTGACGTTGCGCGTGACGAGGATCAGGTCGTGGATGATCGCGGTCGCGGCGAGCAGCCCATGAATATCGCCTCGGGGACGGATCGCTGCGATACGGCCCCATTCCACGGCGATCTGGTCAGTTACCGGCAGGATACGATCACCGTGGTCCCGGCGTAGCTTGCGCAGCCACTCGGTAAGGTGAGAGGCGGCCCTCGGGTCAGACTTTTGTTTCAGCGCGATGCCACGCATGATTTCGCCCAGGGTCAGGGCGCTTAGGTGGACGCTGAGCGGATCGACCGATCGCAACCAGGATACCGCCTGCGGGGTGCCGCGTCGCGCTTCTGAGACAATGTTAGTGTCCAGCAGGTACATCAGAAGGCGACGTCGCGGCTGGGGATCTTGGCGCGCGCCTCGACCGCATCAACGAGCTCGTCGTCCCAAGACGGACCGCCGAGTAGATCGTCGACGAGTGTGGGGCGGCCTGCGCGCAAGGCGTCATAGTCGCGCGTGGATAATACGACAGCGGTTCTTTCTCCACGTACAGTGATCTCCTGCGGACCTTCAAATCGCGCCTTTTGCACCACTTTTGAAAACTGATTTTTCGCGTCCTGTAGCTGCCATTCCATGGTTCTGCTCCGAGTTAGCTAGCCTGTCTAGCTATATAGACACTTTCGATGGCCAAATAAAGCGGAGACGGGACCAAGGAGAAAGGTGCTCCTCCCCGGCTATTCGCTCGACCGCAGGTAGCGCTGTCTGGAAGGAGGCGGGCTCAACAATTGCAGCGCGGCAACGTCGTGGGGCCGCACTGGCGATTTCGGGCGAATCCTCCTCCAATCAATCACTATCGATACCTGTTACTTATCGATGGTTATCACACCAACCCACAGTCATACTATATGGCGAACTTTAATATTGATCTAGAGTTCCTATAGCAAATCATTTACATTGATTTCAATGGCTTACGATCTTACGAAAATCAGCATGAGTGCCCTGATGTGTCCCGCTTTCGACGCGGGTGTCGCTCTGACCCGTCTCGACGAGCGCATTGCTCGCTCGCCGGTCGGGGCAGGATTCCTTGAGCGCATGCACTTTGCCGATGCGTGCGCCTCGCTGTGGATCGACGGCGAGCTCGTCCATCTCGAAGATCTCGTCCTCCACGATGCGACTCGCGACATCCGCACACCCACCCACGAACTGACCATCGCCCGCGATGTTTTGAGGACCCGCCGGCGCATTGCTGGTCAGTTGCCCGACTGGGCCTTGTCCGCCGAGGGTATCCGAACTTTGCGACAGACTTCGGACATCACTTCCACCGGCGCGATCGAGGCAGCGGAGACGGCCGGCGTCGTGCGGCCCGCGGTCGCATTCGACCCGGAAGGGGAGGGGGACGATGGTGATCAGGCGGAGAATCTCCCCGGCGTCGACTATGCCGCTATCGATGCGGTGCTCGCCCGATCGGAGGCGGCAATCGAGAATGCAACACGGCCCGGCCGTGTCGGCGGCCGAGAGAAAGATCCGATGATCTACGACCTCGACTGGGACGAGGATGCGCGGCTGGAAGAATGGCGGGGCGTGCTGCGCCAAGCTGAAAATCTGCCGGCGGTGCTGCAGGCCATCGTTGTCCTCGATGCGTGGAACGAGCTTGCCGTCCTGCAGCACGCGCCCTGGCTCGGCAGGCTGCTGGCCGCCTCGATCCTGCGCCATGCCGGCATCACCACCGGCACCCATCTGGCCGCCATCAACCTCGGCCTGAAATCCATCCCCGTAGACCGGCGCCGGCATCGCGATCGGGAGACGCGGCTGCTCGCGATCGCTCAGGGGCTTTTGGCGGCCGCCGGGATCGGCATGAAAGAGCATGACCGGCTGACGCTGGCGCGCACGATGTTCGAGCGAAAGCTGGAGGGGCGCCGGACGTCGTCAAAACTGCCAGAGCTGGTGGAACTCGTTATGGCGAAGCCGTTGGTGTCGGCAAAAATGGTGGCGAAGACGCTCGAGGTGACGCCGCAGGCGGCGCGGCGGATCGTTTTGGAACTCGGGCTCAGAGAGATGACGGGGAGGGGGAGGTTTCGGGCATGGGGAATCGTATGATGGTATCACCTTGCTTGCTTGTATCCCAGATGGTCGCGGGCGTGGACCAGCCGCATTCACAGCGGGCACGAGGCAGCGCAGACAATCGATGCCGACCAGTCATTCAGCTCCATGGAGAAGCAGCTCCGAATGGTTCGCGCCACTTTCTGATTGGGGTTTCAAGAACAGCAAACTTACGCTTTTGTTGGGACGGGTGCAGGCAACGGCGGCCTTTCGATGGAGCAGGTTGATTGATCAAGGCACTAATTGAGTGGATGAAGAGGCTTGTTGGGCGAAGTGGACGGCAGTGTGGGGGAGACGTGGTTTTGAGACGGATTCCGTATATGATCGATTTCGAGACGCCGTCGGACGAAGCTATCTGCCTTCATGAAGCGGGTCATGCCTGCGCGGCCCTGGTTGTCGGCCTTATTCCTGAATTCATTGAGTTCTTGGACGGTAAGGGGCCGAAGGGACGCGCGCGTAGTCGTATACCCGTTGGCGATACCCAGCAGCGACGTATCGTGGCTAGCGCGGCCTATGCCGTCGAGTACAATCTGTTCATGGCCCATCGTCTCACGAACGCGTCTTGCGTCGTGATCGACGAGAAAACCTTCATCCACTTGGCCATTGGCCAGAACGCGGCGCTCGATAAGATCCAATTCTTCGGCGAGGATCGCGAGGGTCCGGATAAGATGTGGCCGGCAAATGACGATAGGAGCTTCATGACCGTGGGCCAGCAGATCGCAGGGAGTCTCCCGATGGGCCTCGTGGTCGCGCTGGCGGAAGCGATGATGAGTGAGCGTCGCGTGGAGCGCGCGAGAATCTTGGAAATCGCGGCGCCGTTCCTGAAGTGATTCCAATCACGGCTGCCGCGTCACATGCCTCCGACTAGGTGATATCAAGGGCCAGCTTCACAGCGGCCTTTTCGTCAGGGGCATGAATTCCAAGGAGGCGCCCATTCTTCCAGCTCCATACCGTGAAACCCAATTTGCCGACCTTGTTGATCTGCCCCGAAGGCAATGCCTCAGATTCACCTTCTGAAATAAGCCGAAGAACCACCTTCGCCGGTTCCCCGAGAGTGTCAATATCGAAAAGCTTCCCAACACTCGCCACCGTTAGGAGATGATCGCCTTTGGTATCGATCGCGATTACTGCTTTATCGACCCAAACGAGAAAGTCGGGCCAGTAGGTCGAGGACGATGACATATCGAGCAGCGGGATATAAAAGCCACTGTTTCGAGGGTTCCGGGCCCAGACACGCTGCGTTCGGTCTAGGGCTCGCGCAAATCGCAGCTCCAATGGGTTCAGACCGGAGTAAGTTCGGTGAAGCGCTTTGGTGAACTCGACGGCATCGGACGGATCGACCGCGACTGGCCCCACGGAATAAGGCGCATCAAAGTCATTTTGGAAAATTTTCGAGTGATCGATGTAGGCTTCGACGACTGATCGCGCGATTGACCGGACGTGGTCGGCTGCCGGACTGGTCAGTTCGATGAGGGCATCAAACTTGGGGAGCTCGATATCGACTAAATTAACTGGTCCGCCTGCTCGACGGAGAGCCCCGGAATATAGACGCTGCAGTTCGCGTCTAAAGACAGACCTGGCAGTAACGCGATTGCTGTGCTCAACCTCCGCCCACTCATAAGTCGCTTCAGATCCAATTCCTATCTCTTGAAGGACAAGCATTCGGCTTCCTTGGCCGATGGTGTTTGTTCCTCCGGAGGAAAAATCCATCATCTTCCCGACGATGTCAGCGATCGGCCGCTTTGCTTTGACGGAATGGATGCCGATTGTTGGGACGGTACGGGGTGGCTCCGGATTGACCTTCTCGAGGACGCGGCTATTGCCTTCTTTCTTGATCAGAAGTGCGACAGCAGGATGCTCCGAGACGAGCTGCTTGCGAATGTCCTCAAGAATCTCGTCGAAAACGCCCCGCTCGTCCGTCCTTATATAAAAATGGGCTGTGTTGAGAGCGGGGTCGCCGTAGTGCTCTGCTCCAGGTTGACGCAGTACGCGCCCGACGACCTGCGTGATCTGGCGAGACGATGCCATCTCCTTATCGATATATGCAAACCCACAGGTGGGATCGTCCCAACCTTCCTGTAGGCCTAAGTTGAAGATGATGTGCTCGAAGTCGCCATTGATGAAATCGGTGTAGTCGCGGTCGCCTCCAGAAAGCACGCGCATTGATTTCGGAGGGGGAGCATCTTTGGGAAATTTAAGCTGGCTATAAATTACGATCTTCTCGGGATCGATGCCGGCGTTCTCAACCAGGTGCCGCCAGATCAGGACCGGGCGTGCTTGCCGCTCATCGAACGGTCGCTTCATGTCCTCGGCGATCGGAACTCCGTCCACGGCGTTCGTGCTGCAGACATAGATAGCCTTTGGTCGAAATGGCACCGGCAGAGTTGCGGCGGCCTCGCGAGCGTCGGCCATGTCAGCCAGCATGGCATCAACGGCGGTCTCCATTGGCGTCACGTAGCCGCCGATCGCTATGCGTTCCTTTACTAGCCCGGACGCGACCACATCCTTGCTCGCTACCGCTGTCGTAAAATGCTCGTCGAGCCACCCTCTATCGGTACGAAGCCGCGCGATTGTGTTCTCCAATCGAGCGGGCAGCGACATAGTCGCACTGGCAGCAATCAGTCCGTCGGGCGAGAGTTCGAGAAGCCTCCTCGTTTGGAGATCCGACAGGTTGTGGCCCTCATCATAGATAATGATGAGTGGGCGCCGCGATCCGCCAACCGATCGGCGTTTTGTCAGCAGGTCCCAGAGCGACTCACTGGCAAGATCAAGTTGAGCCTCAAATACCTTACGATCCCCGCCAGTCTCATCCTCCACCGCGAACTTTCCTACGGTCGCGACAAGCAAAAGTCCTTTCGTGGTATCCTCTATGTCGGATGGCGCCACTTGGAGGAGGGGTTTAACCGCGAAACCAGCAATGTTGTCGGCGTACCTGCCGGACGACAAGTTGGCATAGGTCTGCGCAACTACGATTTTCCCTTTGGAAACCCACAGCACTATGGGCTGTACCGGCAACCGGTCGCGGATTTGCGAAACCGTATCCGCCAAGACGAGCGTCTTGCCACTTCCGGTTATCGACGCCAATGTTTGGAGAAACGGCACGGTCGTCAAGCGATCCACCATTAGTGGATTCGCAACATAATCAGTAAACCGTGAAGCAATCTGCGAAGCGGCCTGCTCTTGGAATTTGAAGAGGTCCATTATGCTACCTCCTCCGGATTATTGAATTCGTCATTTTCGTTGAGACCGAGATGCGCAAGTATCCGATCTGGGATTTTCCAGAATCTGACATTGGGCGACTGATAAGTCTCGTAACGTGCGTAAACATGATACGGGGTTTTGATCCCCGCCCGCTTGGCCTCGCTGACGACCGTCCTGTAGGTTTCGAGATCAAGAGAACCGACCGGTCCCCCGTTGTCCCATATTAAGAAATAACCTTCGCCGGCGTCATCGGTACCGATAAGGTATTGATAGTCCTCTCCGTCGAATACGCTCAAGTTCGGAGCGCTTCGTCGCTGAGATTCCCAATGCGACGTGAGGACGATGTCGATTAGCTCGTCGCGCTGCATCGACAGGACGGTTTTCGCGTCAATGGTTTTCGTGAGGAGACGATACTCGAAGCCGCCCCCCAAAGGTTCGGCAGTGCTCCCATCGGGGCGCTCACCTGTGGCGGCATTGTACAAGCGTTTCCAGGTCAGCGTCCGAGCGTACTTGTCTCCGTTCTCCGGTGCGCCCTGTTCTATCAGAATGAAGCGACGATCACTGTCCGCCTCCTGATTGAGCGCGAGAACCGAATGGCCCGTCGTCCCCGAACCGGCATACGGGTCCATGACCAGGCCGCCCGGCGGGCACCAAAGCATGATGATCTTCTTGAACAGGGACATTGGCTTCACGGTCTCGAAACCGTGGCCCTTGCCGACGATGGCATCCAGCTCTTCAATACCTTCGCGATTACGGCCCGATTCCGTTGCTGCCCAGGATACTGCGCCGATTGAGGTCAGCCGGTCTGGATCGGCCTCATCAACCCAGAATGTCGTGGGTACGGAGCCCATCTTCACGTGAGCGGCGTGCACTTTCAGCATCGGCTGCGCGTCGCCCTTCACACCAAAGTACAATTTAGGCCAGTTCCCGGCTTCGAGCCTCGCCTGTGCTTTCCCTCGTGCTTCGATCAGTTTCGGATGGGCTGGATCGAATGACGAGGACGACCGCGTCGGCGCACCCTTGATAACGAGCGCTTTCGGCTTGCCGTCTCCTAACTCTCGCTCCTCATATTGAGAGCCCCACTCCGAAAGCCACTTTCGAATTGTCGCCTTCTCGAATGCCCAGTGTCGCGTTTCAAGCGGCCAATGTAGCTCACCAGTAAACGGAGACTGGATGGCATAGGTACTCGATTTATGCGAGGTCGGGCTCCGCTTGCCGGTCACGTCCCCCTGTTTCCAGTCCCCAGTTTCATCTCCATCCCTGTTGCCGAATCTAGAATCGGCTTTTTCAGATCGAGCAAGGAGTTTGGTCGAACTCAGAGACTTATCCTTCGCGTACACCAGGACGTAGTCCGTGGCGGTCGAAACGTGGCGAGCATTCTTCGGTGTGGTCTTCTGCCAATTAATAATGGCGATACGATTCTCTTCTCCAAATACCTCGTCCATCATCATACCAAGGTGGAAGAGTTCGTTGTCATCAATACAAATAGCGACCACGCCCGATGGCTTTAGCATCGCCTTCATCATCTGAAGACGAGGCATGATGGTTTTGATCCACTTTGTGTGACGCGAACCGTCCTCTTTGGCGACGATGGTGCCAAGATCAGGATCGTTGGGATCGTTATCCCACTTATCATTATACCTGAATGATTGTCCCGTGTTGTACGGCGGGTCGGTGAGAATCAGGTCAACTTCGCCACGATATTTGTATAGCGTCACCATGGCCTGAAGGTTTTCACCTTCAATAAGCAAGTTGCACGCTTGGTCTGCGAGGCTTCCGACGTGAAGTTTCGGCTCCCGCCTTGTCACGCGGGGGCGGACGCGGCGATAGATCTCGAGGGCAGTTCGCTTGCCATAAAAGCTGAGGGCAACCCCGTTGGTCAGCAGGCCCCTGACCATCCGCTCGAGGTCGTCTCTATCAAGCTTTGCAAGCTCGTTACTCAGCTCATCGCCCTGAAAATCTCGCATCAATTCGTCACCTTGGGTATCTTGGATTTTCGCTGGCTATTCACCAGAATGTTCCTATTATGTTCTGGCCTCTCAAGCAACCCCGTGCCTGAGTTATGGCCCGTTGAAAGAGGCTATAGTGGGGTTTTTGCCAGTCGGCCAAGCTCGATGCTATCGGGCGCGTTACCTCTGGGACGCGTTAACCGAGGACGAGCGGAGTGATGGAGGCGAACCGTCATGCCGCCTTCTCTTGTCGGGCTCTGATATCGGCGAGCCAATTCTCCAACGCGTCGATCTCCGCCTCGATGACACTCGGCGTGGGCAAACGCGGGTTGATCTCGCCAGGCTGGCTGTGAAGCAGCGCGGAGCACCTGCCGAAGGCCTCGCGCATGTCTGTGCAGTCACCGTCGGTGAAAATGGTGAGCTTGATTAGGCCGGTAGTATCGACCTTGCGCGACAGTCGCCGGATCACTGGCCCGACCACTTCCTCGACGGCGCGTTCCCACGTCTGGCGCAATTGGTCCTGGAACGAGGTCACCTCTCGCAGCCACTTGGCTTGATCGCCGCGCTCATGATGGATTTTCACGTTGGAGAGATGCGCCTTCATGCCGTCGAGCACCTTGTCGATTGGCATGACAGTGGCGGGTGGGTCCTGATGGCAGAAGCCGGAGTTTTCGCCGCCGCGGCTGATCAGGCGATAGGTGATGGGTGTCGCGTCGCGGTCCTTGGTCGCGCGGCAGGCTTCGTCTAGCAGCAAAAGGAAGGCCATGTCGTGGGTGAAGACCACGACCTGCCGGGACTGGCCGGCCTCGGCCAGGCGCGCGGCGACCCGGTCACGATGGAGATGATCGAGCGAAGAAACCGGATCGTCGAACACGATCGCCGACTGGGCGTCGATTGTGGAGAGTTCTGCCAGGAACGCGGCGAGCGCGACGCAGCGATGCTCGCCTTCGCTCAGCACCTTACCGACCGGTTCGCTCGGCTTGTTGATGAGCCGAACCTGGAAGAAGGGGACGCCGGCGGTCGTCTTTGCCTGCTGAAGCTCGATGGCCAGCCCTGAGACGCCGAGCTTGTCCACCTCGATGGCGAAACGGCCGCGCAGCCGATTGGTGACGAGGGCCTGCGCGATCCGGGCGCTCTGAGTGGTGATTTTGTTGGTGGTCGTGTCCTTGCTCGCCTTCTCAAGAGCCTCGACAGCCTTGAGGCGCGTTATCTGGGCGAGCACATCGGCCAGCACGACGCCGAGCCACTTGCGATCTGCAAGCCCATCGCGTTCGGCGACGAGCGCAGTTCGCTGAGGTGAGTTTGCCTCCGACCTCAGTGCCTCCATGCGGGTCGCCAAGTCGGAAAGGGAAGTGCGCAAGGGGGCGAGAGAAACCGCAATTGCCCGCGGCAAGGCAGGCAGGGTTTCAAGACGATGGGTGCGCAGGATGGCGCGCAGGCGCCAGGCGAGGGTGAGAATCTCGCGACGCACCGATTTGGCGAGGGCCTCTTGCCCAAGATCGTCCCGGATCAGCATGATGATAGGCGGGACGTCGGCCATCGCGATACCTTTCGAGGCGGCATCCTCCAGCGCCTCGTCATAGGCCGTCTCGGCCTCTCCCTCCCGGCGCTTGCTCTCATCCTGGACGAAGGCCTCGAAGCTGCTCAGGCGCTTTGAGGCTTCTTCGCTGAGGGGTTGCTGGCATAGAACGCAATGTGCGCCGGCGTCGGCAACGGGAAAGCCTTTTTCCGGATAAGCCGACGCGCGGGAATAGTCGCGGGCTGCCTCCCAAAGTGACTTCCAGACGTCCGACCCGATGTCGGGCAGCGGTTCGTCGGCGAATAGGTTCGCGGATGCGGCAGCCGCCGCCCGGCGTGCCGTGCCGAGACGGGCATGGGCATCGTGCAGCGCGGTCCGAGTTTCCTCGATCACTACGGCCGCCAGCCGCTCGAGATGCTCAATAACGGTCTTGAGGCGGTTCTCGTGGCCCTGAAGCTGGCGCAGCGTGCGCAGCGGATCGCTGGCGAGATCGGTGGCCAAGGTCTGAAGGCGGGATTCCTCATCGGCATTGATGCCCGCCAATTTCTCGGCGGTTTCCGGCTTGGTCTTACCCGACAGGGACGCGACCAGCTTGCCGACCTCGGTCTCGGGCTTGCACTCGGGTTTGGAAAGAACGGCTGGCGTCTGCTCCTGCAGGGCCTTGATCTCTCCGGCGAGCTTGGCCTTCACGTCCTGACAGGCCTGCGCAAGGCCGGCGAGGATGCGGAGCGGAAGAGGCGTGTAGGCGAGATCGTTGGTGTTTTCGACATGAACGTTGGCGGTGCGCGAATCGAATACGCTAACCGCCGAAAGCATCGCGTCGGTGGGAGAGCCCTGCGTCCAGGAGGCGTTGCGCTTCTGGCCGCCTATATAGAATTCGACATTGGCGGATGGCGTGCCTGAAGCGGCTGCGTAGATGTTGGGCAGGATCGCATCACCCTTGGGCGAGCGCGCCCGGCAGAGCTGCTTCAGCACACGGGCATAGCCGGACTTGCCAGCGCCATTGTCGCCGTAAATGACTGTCAGGCCGGCCTTGCCAAACGAAAGGCGTTCGCCCGGAGCGAGCGCGTTGACGTTCGAAAGGCCATGGAGAGCGCCGAGACTGACGACGGCATGGCTTGCGGCGGGATCTCGAACGTGGGTCGTATCGAGCGGCGAGCCTTGCTCGACAGCCTTGCAGATGGCCACGAGCGATGTCAGGTCCGCCAGCTCCAGCTTCGCCTGGCCACACAGTCGCCGCAGGGCATCTCGTTGCCAAGCGGGGATGTCCGCCGACCATTTGAGGATGTCAGCAAGAGCCGCGGCTTCGTTGGAGAGATCTCCGTCCTGTTCGTCCATATTTCTGCCCCCCACGTTATCTGCCGGTTCCGGCAATTGGTTTGTCCAGCCGCGTGATCCTGGCTCAGGCCCCGCCGATGATGTGTCGTCCTTCGCCGAGTGGCACGATCCAACCGCCCGCGCGATCGGGCCGCGCGAAATCATCGGGACGCACCGACTGGATCAGCCGCGTGCGCACCGCCTGCGGGTCCGCATTGATGGCGGCCCGGATCAGCTCGCGCTCAACGCCGACAAAGACCGGTCGGAGATTGAGACGCGCGAGCGACTCCTGATCGCCGGGCGTGACGTCCGCGTCGGTCACCGGACCGGCGCGGGTGACGATGCCGCCGACCAGCCCGCCCATGGCGGCTGTCTTATCCACTTCTCCTACCGGAGCTGCATCAAGCGCGGTGCGGGCGAGATCGAGATCGCCTTGAAGCCTGCGCGCGAATGGCTGCTGGGTCAGCCGATAAAGCGCTCCTGCCAGTTCGGCATGGCCAAGCGGACGGATCATGTTGGCGATGTGCAATCGGAGCATGCCAATGAAGAGCGCGTCCTTCTCCTGCGGCTCGATGGACTCGCCCTCGTCGAGCGGATCCTTGACGGAGAGATGGGCGTCTGCTGGCCCCGCGATGGCCATGCCCCAGCGCGTAGCGATGGCGATGCGCTTGACCGTGACCTTGCGGCCCTGGGCAGTTACGTCGACGCGGCTGGCCTGCGCCCACGCCCGAGTCAGGGCTTTGGCCGGGCCCCCGGGATCATGGCAGCCCTTGGCCTCGGCGACCGTCAGCGATGAAAGATCGGAGGCGCAGGCGATCCAATCGGGCAGGTCGCCGCGCGACAGCCGCGTGATCTTGACCTTCCGTCGGCGATCGAGGTCGATCGTCTGGCTGCCCAGATGCGCGAAGATTGAAAGGCTGAAATAGCGCTCGAGGTAGGCACGGGCGACGAAGCGTCCGAAGAGGCCCGACAGGGCCACCTTCACCTCGCGCGCCTGGCCGAGTGGTTCGCGGAAAATGAAGGGGGTGCCGGCGCCTGTCGGCGTTAGGAGCGCATTGAGAATAGACCACGCGCCATAGGCGGCGCCCGGCGTCTGAAGCACCTCGCGAATGCCGGCGTCCTCGATATCTGCCACGTCCAGGTCGACTGTGGCGGCGTTGACGGGGCTGGCCGACGGTGGATCGAAGCTGTGAAGGAAGGTTCTCGTCATAGGGCCAGCGCCCGCTTGAGGTCGTCATGCTCGAAGGCGCTGGCCATGCGGTTGATCTCAGCCGATCTCGCGCCGACCGCCTTTGCAGTTTCGCGCCAGGTTGCGGTCACGGTCGCCACGTCCTTGATGACCGTGCGAGCCTGCGCCAACGTGAGGGCGAAGAACTCCGAGGCCTCTTCCAGAAGGTCGAGCGAGCAGGTGCCCTCATCGAGATCGATGTTGGTCGTCAGCACTCGCGCTTTGATATCGGTCGGCACGGGATTGAGGTCATACGCTGGGGACAGTGACCATCCAGCGTTGCCGAGCCAGAGGAAGCCGTGATTGCGCAGATGATCGTCGACATTTGAGATCAGCACATTGAAGACGACACGGCGATAAAGGGCATGGGCATCGGTCTTCCCCTGCGCGCCATGCTCGGCCAGGGCGTCAACGATCTCGGGATAACTGCCGCGCTCGCCATCCTTGGCTCCCATCATCGCCATCGCCGACAGGAAGGGAATGCGGACCGCATCATCTCGGTCGAAGCGCCGCGACAGCATGACCTTCTTGCCGGCGACATCGATCAGTTCGTGGAGCGGCGTGGCGATGCCGGCTTGGTCCGCCAGTCGCAGGGCGATCTCCTCCCACGTCTCCATGCTGTATTCGTCAGTCTCCTTGGGGAACTTGGCGATGGAGAGATGACCGTGCTGGTCCACGACCGAGGCCTTGGGCCGCGCCCCGCCAAGTGACGAGCCGGGCGCGAAGATGAGCTGGAGGTCTTCGTCGGTTTCCTCATCGCGCAGAATGCGTTCGGTGATCTGAAGCAGTCGGCCGAGTTCGATTAGGGCGGGCACGCCGGCGCGGATCGGCGCTTGGAATTGTTCTTCGCCGACCCAACGGAAGCGAAGCGCGCCAAGTCGGGTCTCGTCGGCGACGCCGAGCAGATAGTCGCTTTCGGCCAGACTGCGCACGGCGCGGCCATCGCGCTCGGCGCTGCGCCGCTCCGAGCGTTGCATGAGGCGGCGTCCCCAGGTGTCGGGTGCGGAATCGCCGATGGAGCCGAAGGTCGCCAGACCAGCGGGTGGCGCGAATGCCCCGCGCGTCAGTGCCAGAGCCGGCTCAAGCGAGAAGCGATCCGGGTCCTCAAGCCAGCCGCGATCATATTCGAACATGATGGTCTCGGCGCCACGGACGCGATTGCCCCGCGCCAACCCGATTGGGCGCGTGTGGCCATGAAGGTCGAGATGAACCTCGAAGTCAGCCATCGCGCGACGCTCCGGTCGGCCGCTTCGGGTGGGCGTGCTTCGGCAAATCAGCGCTGGCCAATGCCTGGCCGACGCTATCGTTGCCGATATCGGCGATCTGGCTCAATCCTTCGAGGAGACCGAGCGCCTGAAGGACGCCGGCATAGATACCGATGCTGACATTGGTATCGCCCGCCTCGATCTTTTGGAGCGTCGAACGCGACGTGAAGGCTCGCTCGGCCACGACTGACATCGGCAGCCGACGACGGCGACGGGCATCGTGGATGTCCGCGCCAAGCTTGCGCAGCGCACGCCTCACCGCGGCGGGCGGATTGTGGGGTGTCGGCATTTGCCACCTTCGCACTACAGATTGGAGGGATGTGTAGCACGAAGCTTACAATTATTCTAGAGGGAATTGAGCCGACCGATTCGTCGCTCGATTGCCGAAAGATGCCTATGACAGTATAGCTCAGCGAAGCGCAAACGCCTGCAGAGTAACCTGGCGTATAAACGGCGAATGACGCCGGCGACGAGCGTTCTTGATGCTGCGGTTCTGTCATCATCGATAGATAGCTAAACCATGGGTTTTGGCATATTGCTAAAAAATCCAATGCTTTCAGAAGCGCTGTTTTTGTCTGTGTCGCTAACGATATAACTTTGGGTGGAAAATATTTAGACCAGCGAAATCATTCGGTTAGGATGCTAGGAAACAATCAAGTAGGTATGATCCCAGGTTCGATTCTCATCAAGAGCAGTAAGCCTCTCAGGCAAACTCGCTCCTTTTAACCACATTGATGAACGCTCTGAGCGCGGGCGGGACGAGCCGGTGGCCCGGATAGTAGAGGCACAGACCTTCATATGACGAGGACCAGTCGTCCAACAACGACACCAAGGCGCCGGTCTCGAGATGAGTTCGGCACAGTCTCTCCGGAACGTAGGAAACCCCTAAGCCGCGCAGTGCGGCCTGGAGAGCAAGCTCCGATCGATTGACAGTAAATGCGCCCTCAGGGTCGACAGAAATCTTCTTGCCTCCCTTCTCGAATTCCCAACGATAGGGAACACCGGCCGCCGGTCTGGATCGAACACAATCTAAGACGTCTAGTTCTTCCGGAGAGGCGGGAAGCTGGCGGCCTTTCAAGTAAGCTGGGGATCCAACCACCTTCATGCGTGACGTCGCCCCGAACTTCAGGGCGATCATGTCCTTAGGAATATCATCGCCCAACCGAAAGGCTGCATCGAACCCTTCCGCAACGATGTCAACAAAAGCGGAGTTCGCAACCAGTTCAAGCTGTACGTGCGGATACTCGCTGAAAAATGTCGGTACCACGGTCTCCATGAGCAGGGTTGCCACGACATCAGACGCCAAGACGCGCAGTGGGCCCCGTGGGCTGTCCTTAGTATTTGCCGCCTCCACCAGTGCCTCATCCAGATCATGGATTAGCGGTAACAGCCGGTTGGCGAGCGCTTCGCCGGCTGATGTGAGCGATACACTTCGTGTGCTTCTGTGGAGAAGACGCGTCTCAAGACGCTCCTCAAGCCGTCGAATGAAATGGCTGAGGGTCGATGGCGCAATGCCAAGTTCCTCGGCTGCTTTACGAAAGTTGCGATGGCGCGCAGCAGCCAGAAATGCACCAAGTTCAGCGAAGGTGGGTTTCTCATTCATGGCCAAATAGCTAACGGTCCATCCAGCATTGTGCAATTCTACTTCGTAAATTTGCTCGCTATTTGAGAGGCCATTACTAATGTGAGGACCTCTGAAATGCATAACGTCTGGTTCATAACTGGAATTGGTCGCGGGTTGGGACGCGAACTGGCCGAGCAGCTCCTTGCGGGCGGGCACTTTGTTTTCGGTACTGCCCGCGACCCGTCAGATCTGCAGGAGCTGATTGCAAAACATCCTGATGCCCTTGCGGTTGAGCAGCTGGACCTTGCCGATGGTGCGCCGCGATTTGCCGCTGTCGTTGAAGCCGCCGCCCAGCGGTTCGGCGGGGTCGATGTTCTCGTCAATAACGCCGGCTACGGCCTGTTCGGTGCGGCCGAGGGCATCGAGGAAAAGCAATTGCGACGGCAACTTGAGGTCAATCTGATCGCCCCCATGCTTCTCACCAAGTATGCGCTTCCGCATATGCGCGCACGAGGGAAGGGGACCATCATTGCGATCTCGAGTTACGGGGGCCAGGCCACACATCCCGGGGCATCCGCCTACCATGCGAGTAAATGGGGCCTCGAAGGCTACTTTGAATCGCTTTCAAAGGAGATCGGCTCCTTTGGGCTCCGTGTGCTGATCGTAGAGCCTGGTGCGGCGCGAACATCGTTCCGCAACGCTGCAGCCGAGCATCTATCCAACACGCCTCCGGGATATGAGCAAACTTCCATCGCCTCTCTCAGATCGGTCCTGCGAGATCATGCTCGCAACCCCATCGGAGACCCTAGAAAGATTGCCGCCGCTATCATCGAAGCGACCGACAATCCCACGGACGCTCTACGGCTGGTTCTAGGTAGCGATGCTTATACCAATATGACGACCGCGATGTCCCAAAGGCTGAACCAGGTCGAGGACCAGCGGCTCTCGGCCGCGTGGACAGATTTCACGTAAATCCGATCAGATATGCGAGCCTTATTGCAGTCTCTCCATTGAAGGCGCCACCACAGACATATGCGGTGGCGCCATCTCTGATCCCGATTTCAGATCGTTTCCGTCAGGATTGTCTGCGTCTCCAGATTTCGTCCAGAGCCAAGGCAACCAATTCCATCACGGCAGCCGCAGCACCGATCATCCACACATTGCCGATTGAGATGATCCCGGCGCCGATCGCGCTGCCGACGGAAAAGCCGAGATACATGGTGGATGTGTTGAGGGAGAGTGCGACGGAGGCGTGGCTCTGTCCTCCGGCAACGATCAGTCGAGCCATCTGCGCGGGAAAGAAGGACCAGACACTGAACCCCCATCCGGCGACGGCGAGAAGTGCCAGCAAAACGGCGCCCTTGCCCGGAAGTATTGTGGCCACAGCCAAAGCGGCGAAAGACAGGGCGAGCGCAATAAGCGAGAGCTTCGCGACCTTGAGCGACCCGAACCGATCGTTCAGTGCGCCGCCGGTAAAGACGCCGAGCGCTGCGAATACGCCCCATAGCGTCACGGTTGCCGTAATGCCCCTGTCGGCAAACCCAAGCGTCTGCGAGAGGTAGGGGGCGATATAGGGATAGGCCGTATACGCGCCCATCGACCAGAACAGCGTCACCGACAGCAGTTTTAACACGGGTGCCTGACGGATCACACCAATACGCTCGCCGAGGCTTGCGATAGTCATGTGAGCACCGGCGTCGCGGCCGACACCTGCCAGGATGCCGATAATCGCGGCAGCCCCCATGGCGGCGACCATGAGAAATGTCGAGCGCCAGCCAAACGCATGGCCGATGATCGAGCCAAGCGGCAGGCCAAGTGCGATCGCGATGGTCATGCCGCCGCTGACGATGGCAAGTGCGCGTCCTCTTTTCTCTGCCGGCACGATCATTCCGGCAAGCGCGTTGGCGTTCGGCGCATAGAGACCGGCGGCAACCGCCATCAAGATGCGGGCAAATATCAGCGTGCCGAATCCGGGCGCGAAGGCCGCAATCAGATTGCCGCCCGTGAAGAGTGTCATGGCAAGTAGCAATGTGTCCCGACGACGTAGCCCGCCGGTTATAACCGTCGCGATCGGCGAACTGAGGGCCAGTACCAGGGTGAAGACCACAACCAGCATGGCCGTCGCCGACAGGCTCATGCCGAGATCGGCTGAGATGGTCGGCAACAATGGGGCGATCATGAACCCTTCGGTACCGATTGCGAAGGTCCCGAGCGCCAGGAACCATGCCGGTAGAATGGACGGCTCGGGCCGTCCGAGATCCCCGCCGTTGATGGGAATGGCTGATTTTAAGTCATGTTTCTGCAGCATGGTAACCTCCAGCCAAATGCCCGGCCGCCTTGTCGGCAACCGGGCTTCGGCCTGTCGTGTCAGACGGGGATCGGATTTGCGACCAGAGATTCGTTGAAGGCGTTGAAGAGCGCGTGCTCCCCGCTGCCGGGATTGTCGCGGATCGCCTTGATCTCCTCGACATAGATCTCCTCGGCTTCGGTACCGAGACCCTTAATCGTCTTCTCGATAAAGATGTCGAGCGGCATTGCGCGCGGATCACCGCTCTTCTTGATCAGATCGGTGTCGACCCATGGCGGCGCGATTTCCTGGACGCTGACATTGGTGCCTCGCAGCTGGAAACGCTGCGACAGAGCATAGGAATGCAGTGCCGCCTTGGTCGCGGAATAGACTGCGGTGGAGGCAAGCGGCAGATAGGCGAGGACCGACGTGTTGTGGATGATTGTAGCTTTCGGCTGAGCCTTGAGATGGTCGATCAGCGCCGAAGTCACGCGGATAGGCCCAAGCAGATTGGTGTCGATGATCCCGCGCGATTGCGCGTCATCGATCTTTGCGCCTGCATCGTCGAAGGGCATGATGCCGGCATTGTTGACGAGGACATTGAGCGCGGGATAGTCGCGGATCAGACGGCCTGCGACGCGCTCGATATCTGCGGGATCGGCAATGTCGAGTTCGATGCCATCCATGCCCGGATTGGCGGCGGTGACCTCGTCGAGCAGCGCCTTGCGGCGGCCGGCAATGATGACCTTGTTACCGAGGCGGTGAAAAGACTCCGCCAGTGCGCGGCCGATACCGGATGTGCCGCCCGTGATGAAGATCGTATTGTTCTCGAGTTGCATGAAAGCTCTCCTTTGGATCTGGGTTTCGGTGGAAGCGGTGCTTCGATGGGAAGATCATGCCTCATGGCCTCGATGTCTGAAATGACATCTAAACGTCATTTTAGGACATGAGCCTCGCATGATAGGGGTGACCAGTGTCAGGCGACGCGCTCGACCTTCGGGAAATCGAGGACCGTGCCGACGGTATTGTTGACGCTGTTGGTGAGGATGTTGACCGCCACGTGAGCGACCGTCTCGAGGATCTCCGCATCGGTCAGGCCGTATGCCCTGGCTGCCTCAAGTGCTGGAGCCGCTCCCTGCCCGTGAGTGGCGTTGATTGCCAGAGCGAACTCGAGAATGGCCTGGATCTTCGGATCGGACGTTCGTCCCTTTTGGGCACTGGCCCGGTCTTCGGCGCTGACCCCCGCCGCGCGTGCTCCGCCAGTATGTGCGGCGAGGCAATAATCACAGCCGTTAGCGGCTGCGATAGCGATAGCGATCTGCTCCTGCGCCGCGGGGGAAAGGACGCCGTGGTGGAGAAATCCCTTGCTTCCGGTATAGACGTCGAGGGCTGCCGGTGCATGGGCAAGGATCCGGTAGAGGTTAGGGACCTTTCCCATCGCTGCCTTTGCCGAGGCAAAGACGTCTGCCACATGCGGTGTTACTTCGTTGTCTGAAAGTGTTGAAATTGCTGACATGGTTGATCTCCTTCAAGCGCCGCAATGATGCGCGGCAGGAGAGCGTCAAGCTTGTAACTTCGTGCTATCGATACTCATAGCCTATCGCTTTGGGAGGCTCGGCCCATCAGCATGATCGGATCGGACAATTTAAGGAATTTCAGGCGGCAAATTCCTCGGCGCGATCCCCTTCGATCAGCCGCAAGCTGCGGCGAAGGCTTTGCGGCGGCTGGCCGAAAGAGCGCAAGAACGCGCGGCGCATTCGATCCCGATCCGCGAAACCCGTATCCCTTGCCACAATATCAATCGGGTGGCGGCTGTCTTCCAGCATGGCCTTGGCTGCCTCCAGCCGCAGGCGCTCAACCGCCTTTGCCGGGGATTGCCCGGTTTCGTCACGGAACAGACGGCTGAACTGGCGCGGACTGAGACTTGCAGCTTCAGCGAGCTCCTCCACGGTCAGAGGATTGCGAAGGTTCTCCTTGGCATAGACAAGAGCGCGTCGGACCCGATCCGAACGGGGCTCAAGTTCCAGCAAGGCTGAAAACTGTGATTGGCCGCCGGGCCGGCGGTGGTAGACGACCATCTTGCGGGCGATAAGGCGCGATAGTTCGGCACCATGATCGTCCTCGATCATGGCGAGCGTCAGGTCTATGGCCGCGCTCATTCCGGCAGAGGTCCAGATGTTGTCGTCATGGACGAAGATCCTGTCCTCGTCCACTGCGATTGCCGGATACCGCTCGCGCAAAGTTCGGGCATGTGCCCAGTGTGTGGTCGCGGTGCGACCATCTAATAAGCCGGCTTCGGCCAAAAGGAAGGCTCCTGTACAGACACCGGCGACGCGACGCGACTGGCGCGCGGCATCGCGGATATAGGCGAGCAGCCTCGCCGAGGCAGGTTTCGGAACGAGCTCTCCAACCACCATCAGCGTATCGGGAAAATCGCCGAGCGGTTCGGTCTCGATACGGATGCCGAGTGACGAGCGGATTGTGCCACCCTTTTCGGACATGACCGTCAGGCGATACATCTCCTCGCCAAGTGCGTCATTGGCAAATTCGAAGGCGGTCAGAGCGGCCATACCCATGACCTGGAAGCCATCTTCCATGATGAAACCAACGCGTCGCATATCGACTTCCGCATTAGGTCCGTAATTGACGGACAAGCTGGATCATAGAGTTCTCAGGCGTGGGCTTCGCCACGCTCCGCGACTTTCGCCTCTCGCGGATCAACGCCGCGCGGCTTGCCGTAGAGGCTAATATTGGCATCGCCCCAATATTTGAGTGCAAGCAGGATCGGTTCCATGCTGCGGCCGAGTTCCGAAAGGCTGTATTCGACTTTCGGCGGGACCTGCGCATAAACCTTCCGCTCGATCAGGCCGTCGTCCTCAAGCTCACGCAACTGGTTGGTCAGCATGCGCGGCGTGACATTGACGATATGCTTGCGGAGCTCGTTGAACCTCAACGTGCCGGAGAGGAGGTGGAAAAGCACCACCGACTTCCATTTTCCATCGATGAGGCCGATGGCCGCCTCGACCGAGCAGCCGGGAGAACAATCGAAACGGGAGTGTCTCGCTTTTGCCATGACAGTATCCTTTTTGATACTACGTGCGTTATTTGTGCGTATTGCGCTGCTACGAATATAGACCATTTTGGATGCATATCAATCGGCAATCCCTCGTTGATCAAAGGAGCAAAACCATGAAAGCAATCGGTTACAAGGCAGCAGGCGCCATTGAACGGGACGACGCCTTGCAGGATATCGAACTTCCCCGTCCAACGCCGGCGGGCCGCGACATTCTCGTCGAGGTCGAGGCGATTTCGGTCAATCCTGTCGATACGAAGGTTCGTAAAAACGCCAGTCCGGAAGCAGGTCAATGGAAGGTCCTTGGCTGGGATGCCGTCGGCAAGGTGGTTGAAGCCGGGCCTGACGTGAAAGGCTTCAAGGTCGGCGACGAGGTGTTTTACGCCGGCTCGCTGATCCGTCCCGGCGCAAACAGCCAGTTTCATCTCGTTGACGAACGTATCGTGGGCAAGAAACCCAAAACGCTTTCCAACGCCGAGGCTGCTGCCTTGCCGCTGACAGCCATCACCGCCTGGGAAATGCTGTTCGACCGGCTGGATATTCGCAAGCCCGTGCCAGGTGCGGCAAACGCGATCGTCATTATCGGCGGTGCGGGTGGCGTCGGCTCGATCGCAATTCAGCTCGTACGAGCGCTTACCAATGTGACAGTCATTGCCACGGCGTCGCGTCCGGAAACGCAGGAATGGGTGAAAAGCCTCGGCGCTCACCACGTCATCGACCACTCCAAGCCGCTTGCCGAACAGGTTGCCGCCCTCGGTATTGGCGCGCCGGCCTTCGTCTTCTCCACGACCGAGACCCATCGTCATCTAAAGGACATTATCGAGCTCATCGCGCCGCAGGGCCGCTTCGGCTTGATCGACGATCCGGACAGCCTCGATGTCCTTGGCTTCAAGCGCAAGGCTGCATCGATCCACTGGGAACTGATGTTCACGCGTTCGATCTTCGAGACCGCCGACATTGCCGAACAGGGCAAGCTGCTAAATGAAGTTTCCCGGCTGATCGACCAGGGGAAGATCTATACAACCGTGACCGAGACGCTTTCTCCCATAAACGCCGCGAACTTGAAAAAGGCGCACGCCGCGATCGAAAGTGGAAAGACCAAAGGCAAGCTCGTGCTCGAAGGTTTCGAGGCCAAGTGAAGAGGTGAGGGCGGAAAGATTGGAGTCTTTCCGCTCTTATCTCCTGGCGATAGTGACCTTAACTGAGGATAGGACAATGAACGAGAATGCGTCGGAGGTTATTCACCTCGTTGCAAGGTTGAAGGCAAAGCCGGAGCAGCGGTCGGCGCTCTTTGATGCATTGAAGGCAATCGTGCCGGACGTGCGAAAGGAGGATGGCTGCCTGCTCTACGATCTGACCGTGGACCGCGACGACCCTGATTCAGCTGTGATGCTGGAAAGCTGGCGGGATGGTTCAGCTCTCGAGGCTCATGCGCAGGCGGCTCGTCTTGATGTGCTTCTTGCGGAACCGTTGCACCTGCAACGCCTTCAGCAACTCCTCTGAAAACGGATATTGCCGAGCTCGCAACTGAGTGAGGCAGGAAGGGTAATAACATGGCATCTCTAGTAAACAGCCGCGTTCTCGTTATTGGCGGCAGTTCGGGCATCGGCTTGGCAGTGGCAGAAGCCGCCATCGCAGCCGGTGCTGCCGTCACGATCGCTTCGCGATCGCGTCCCAAGCTTGACGAGGCGTTGAAGTCGTTGGGACCTCAGGCTCGATCCGCGGTTCTCGATACAGCGGACGAAAACGCGCTCGAAGCGTTTTTCCGCGCAAACGATCCGTTCGATCATATCGTCGTGTCAGCGGCACAGACGCCCACGGGACCTGTGCGCAAGCTTGCGCTCGCCGATGCGCAACAGGCGATGGAGAGCAAATTCTGGGGCGCCTATCGCGTAGCCCGTTTCGCCCGGTTCACCGAACGTGGCACCTTGACCCTGGTCTCGGGTTTCCTGAGTGAACGGCCGTCGGCCACGTCGGTGCTGCAGGGCGCCATCAATGCCGCGCTCGAAGGCTTAGCGCGGGGCCTCTCACTGGAACTTTCGCCCGTCCGGGTGAATACCGTCTCGCCTGGCCTGATCGATACGCCCCTCTGGTCGAAAATGGACCAGGACGCGAAAGGCGCAATGTTTGCCAAGGTCGCGGCAAATCTGCCCGCAAAGACGATCGGGAAGTCGACCGACATTGCCAATGCGGTGCTTTTCCTCATGGGCACGCCGTTTGCGACCGGCTCCAATGTCCGTGTCGATGGCGGCGGCGCTATCGCTTGAAACCTACCACGTATTGAAAGGAAACATTGCACCGGCCTTGTCCGTGCAACTGTCTCGAAACTTGCCCCTCTGGCTCAGCGCGCTCCGCTCGGCCGGGATCGATGGGCTGTGCTCTATGGAGATCTCAATGATAAAGAAAACGCTGTTGTTGCTGTCCACCGCTGGCTTGATGCTGGCAGTCCCCGTTGGCCGATCTTTTGCTGAAGATAAAGCGCCGAAGCTTGAAACCGTCGCGACTTTTACCGACGCAATGCCGACCGGGGTTACCGTCGCGCGTGACGGCCGCATCTTCATCAACTACCCACGTTGGGGCGACGAGGTTCCATTCACTGTGGCGGAATTGATCAACGACAAGGCGGTGGCCTATCCGGATGCAGAAATCAATAAAGCGGACCCGGCCAACCCGGCCAAGAGCCTGATCAGCGTCCAGAGCGTCGTCGTTGATCCGGCCAACCGTCTGTGGATCCTCGACACCGCGGCACCCGGTTTCAAGCCGCCGCTTCAGGGCGGTGCCAAGCTGGTCGCCGTCGACCTCGCGACCAACAAGGTGGTCAAGACCATCGTTTTCCCAGCAGATGTTATTCTCAAGTCGACTTATGTGAACGATATCCGTTTCGATCTGACCAAGGGTTCGGAGGGTGTCGCCTATGTGACCGACAGCTCTCTGACGGGGCCCGGCGGCATCATCGTCGTTGATCTCGCGTCCGGTAAAGCCTTCCGTCGCCTATCGGGCGACCCGAGCACATCGGCTGACAAGGATTTCATCGCTGTCATCGACGGCCAGAAGTTCATGAACCGTCCGAAGGACGGAAAACCCTCGAAAATCCAAATCGCCAGCGATGGGATTGCCATCTCTCCGGACGGCGAGACGTTGTACTACTCGGCGGTATCCGGCGGGCATCTCTATTCCGTACCGACGGCCGCACTTCTCGATCAGAACGTCAGCGAAAAGCAGCTTGCCGCCACCGTCAAGGATCTTGGCTTGAAAGGTGCTTCCGATGGGCTTGAAACAGATGATAAGGGCCGCGTCTATGGCGGTGACTACGAGCACGACAGTATCCGAGTGCTCGACAAGGGCAAGTGGTCGACGCTGATCCATTCCCGCGAGATCGAATGGCCGGATACTCTCTCTATAGCGGCGGATGGCTACCTCTACTTTACCGCCAACCAGCTCGACAAGCAGGCTGGTTTTCACCAAGGCGTCGATATGCGCAAGAAGCCCTATAAGCTGCTTCGCATCAAGATCGATGCCGGCCCGGTTCTATTGAACAAGTAAACGGCCCGACTGATTTGCATGAAGTCGGCGGCGATGATGGCCACCATCGCCGCCGATTTAGCGGGCAAGCCAACTATAAGGCGGGCATGCTGTAGGCGCTATGGCTGGGCGTCGTTGCCTGGGGCAAGATCATCTCGAACACGGCACCGCCCTCGGGGTGGTTGCGAGCGGCCAGCGAGCCGCCGTGTGCTTCAACAATCGTCTTGCAGATTGAAAGGCCAACGCCCATGCCTTCGGACTTGGTTGTGAAGAATGGGTCGAACAGCTTTGCAAGATTGTCCGGTCGGATCCCAGTCCCGTTGTCGCGGACCGTCAGCCTTATAGTGTCGTCTGAACCTTGATCGGTGACCAACTTGAGTTCCCGCCTCTCCAGTGAGGTCTCGTTCATCGCGTGGATGGCGTTCGTGACGAGATTTGCGATCACCTGCTGCATTTCCACCCTGTTGGCGAGAACCACGTGGTCGAGCTCCGCAAACATCGATTTGATGCGCGTCGCGGAGTATGCGACCTCCCGCTCCAGCAGTCCGATCACCTCCAGGATAAGCTCCTTGAGATCGACAGGTGCAGGTCGCGGCTGATTTCCTTTGATCTGCTCGCGAGTACGCTGAATGATCTGGCTGGCGCGCATACTGTGCTGCACAACTTTCTCGGCTGCGTTATGGGCTGCTTGTATGTCCGGCGTCTCAGACTTCAGCCAGCGGATGCAAGCCTGTGCGAACATGACTGCGGCACCTATCGGCTGGTTGACCTCGTGAGCAATAGTGGCTGAGACCGCCCCCACGGTTGCCACCCGACCGGCACGGGCAAGCTGCACTTGGGCCGCAAGGAGTGCCTCCTTCGCTTGCTCACGCTGGGTCACATCGATCATCGCGCAAGCAACACGGTCAAGAGCGTCCCGATCCGTCGTCAGTGCTGCAATAAACAAAACCGTAACCGGTTTGCCCTCACGGGTCAGCAGATGTAACTCCTTCTCATAACGTTCAGCGCTATCCTCCACCGCCAATATCAACGAAAGAAACGTGTCCGCATTGGTCGGTAGAAACCGGCGCATCGGACCGAGGAGCTCTTCTGCCGAGCTGCAAGCAAACAGCTTCACCGTGGCGTCGTTGACGTCAACAAAGTGTATGAGATCCGCGCATTCGTCGGCAGAGCCCGGATGACGTTCGAAGAAATCTCTGACACTGCCACCATTGGCCAGAGCTATCTCATCGAGTTTCTCACGCAGCCTTGCTAGGTCGAGTTCACAAAGGGAAACATGGTTCTGCTCGAAAATAGCGCGATAGCGCTTCTCACTTTGCGTGAGCGCATACATTGTTCGGGCGCGCGCGCTCGCATCGAATGCGACAAGGCTCAGTCCGCCGGTGATCGCCAGGTAGAAACCGACTGCGAGGAGGCCGCTGGTGGAGGCAAGCGTCTGAGCGATGATGGGAGAGAAGGCGCCACCCACGATACCGCCAATGTTGAAGGCCAGCGACGTACCGGAATATCGGACACGGGCGGGAAACAAGCTCGGTAGCCAGGCGCCGAGCGGTCCGTTGACGAAGCCCATGGCGCAGAGAGAAAGAGCCAAATACAGGAAGATCGTCGACAGCGAGCCACTGCTCATCATCGGCGATATGGCGATGCCTGACAGGATTGTCCCGACGCATCCCCAGATCAATACCCGTTCATGGCTCAGCCGATCGGCAAGCCAGCTCGCGACGATAATCGAGCCTGCCATGAACAAGATTGCAATCAGCTGCACTCCGAGGAATTCAGCCCTTGTATAGCCGAGGCTTGTGGTGCCGTAGCCGAGCGCAAACGCGGTCACCACATAATAAAGAGAAAAGCATGCAACGACACCAAAGGCGCCGATGATAAGCTGGGAGGAATGATCGCGCACGACCTCAACAAGGGGAACGCGTGCGGGCTTCGTCTCAGCGACCGCCTCAGTGAATTCGGGGGTTTCGACCAAGTTGAAGCGCAGCCAGAGGCCAAAGCCTACGAGCGGAAGGCTGACGAGAAAGGGAATGCGCCATCCCCAGCTGACGAACTCCGCCGGGGTCAGCGAAACCGTCAGCAACAGGAATAGCCCATTGGCCAAGAGGAAGCCGATCGGTGCACCGAGCGGCGCGAACATCGCAAATCGGGCCCGCCATCCAGGAGGTGCATTTTCCAGCGCCAGCAGGACAGCGCCTGTCCACTCTCCACCGAGCGCCAAGCCTTGGCCGAAACGCAACAGACAGAGAAGGGCGGGGGCCAGCCAACCCGCGACCGCGTAGCTTGGAAGAAGGCCGATCGCAGCTGTTGAGAGGCCCATCAATAATAGCGACGCTACGAGGGTGGCCTTGCGACCCACCCGATCGCCAAAATGCCCGAAGACAACGCCTCCGATCGGCCTCGCCATGAATGCGATGCCAAAGCTTGCATAGGCTCCGATCAGCTCCAGCGATGAGACGGAAGCCGGAAAGAAGAGTGGCCCGAATATCAAGCTTGCGGCAGTGGCATAGATGTAGAAATCGTAGAATTCGACGGACGTCCCGATGAGGCTCGAGACGAGAATTCGAGAGGTTACCGCGATCGGTTTGGTTGTTCCTCCACCTGTCGAACGGAAGGCGGAGGTCTCGGTCGGCAGGACATCGGCCATGAAATGTGTCGCTAAAATGATTGATCGGATCTGGCGAGATTTCTGTTAGCACTTCGCGGACCTGTCTGCACCTCTAAGGAGCAAATACCGCGTTGAGTAGGCGTTCTGTCTATGGCGCGTAAGGCCGAAGCTCTGTAGGAAGACTTGACGACGACGTTTCATACATCCGCAAGCCGAGTTTTCCTGGAGAGAACGCATGACCGACGCAACACCCCTTGTTACCATCGTTGACGACGACGAAGGGATGCGGGAAAGCGTCGGCGAAATCCTCAGGTCCGTTGGGATCGCTTCGGTCGGGTTTGGCTCTACGGCCGAACTCTTGGCCGCGACCGTGCCCGATCGCCCCGGATGCTTGGTTCTCGACGTGCGGCTGCCCGGGCTCAGCGGTCTGGAGCTACAGACCAAACTCGCGGCAGCCGGTAATCGAAAGCCGATCATTTTCATGACCGGATATGGGGACGTCCCGATGACTGTCCGAGCGATGAAAGCGGGAGCGCTTGATTTTCTGCAGAAGCCATTCCGGGATCAGGATATCATCGATGCCGTAACTGCTGCGATCGAGCAAGACCGGGAGCAACGTTCGCAGTTGTCTGCAACGATGGAAATATCCAGGCTTGCCGCCACTCTGACGCCGCGCGAGACGCAGGTCATGGATGCTGTTATCCGAGGTCTGCTGAACAAACAGATCGCCCATGAGCTGCAACTGAGCGAAATCACCGTCAAAATCCACCGCGGCAACGTCATGCGCAAGATGAAGTCGGGCTCGGTCGCAGACCTGGTCCGTAAGGCGGAGCTGCTGAGAGCCGGCTGACGCAACCATAACTCGCCAGATGTATTCGTACCTTTAGCCCGCTGGTCGAGCCTGTTTATGATCGTTTCGGCATATGCCCATACGATCGTATAACTATCGTGAGGCCAGTGACAGGCTATTTAGGGCTATGACTGAACGTGTTGCGGAAAGGACGGCGCCGGTGTTCCTCGGCAAGAAAACCATTGCTATCGTTGATGACGACGAGGCGCTGCTTGAGGCCACATCCGGTTTCCTCGAGGCAATGGGTTACGATGTCCTTGCCTTTGGATCTGGAGAGGCGTTTTTGCAATCTCCCGACGCGAAGCGCGTCGATGTGCTCTTAACAGACATCAATATGCCTGGCATGAGTGGCCTTGATCTGCAAGACATCGTTCGCGCCCAGCATCCCGGTATTCCAATCGTCATGATGACAGCATTGCGGGACGACATGCTGCGGCAACGCGCTATAACGAGCGGAGCCAGGGAGCTCCTTCAAAAACCAATTCTCGCCGATGATCTCATTCGCTGCCTTGAGGGTGCCTGAGAAGCGGTGCCACCTTAAGTTTAGTCTTTGGGTCGAGAACGAGTCCCACTAGATCACGCTCACTCACAACAAAAAACCTGTAACCGCCGGCAATAGGCGTTTACAGGTTTGTCGGTCGTTCAGCCTTAAGGCCAAGCGTCGCCGCGGGCATGCTGGCAGTGACGACTGTTGATATGTTTTCAGTGAAGGGTTTGGTTCGCTTCCGCCCGCTGAGGTTTTCGCCATGCGTTTGGCGTCGTCCCGAAGGTGCGGCGAAACACCTTGCAAAGATGAGCTTGGTCCGACATTCCGCAATCAAGGGCAATCTGGCTGAGGGAAGCGTCTGTCTGCGCCATCAATTGCTTAGCGAAAGCCATCCGGCGACCGAGAACATAGTCGTAAGGCGACTGGCCGGCCGTTGCCCTAAAAGCACGAGAAAAGTGACTGCAGCTCAACCGGGCAAGATCTGCGAGTTCCTCGATCCTGATCGTTTCAGAAAGGTTCTCTTCGATGAACTTCAACACCTTCTTGTACTGCCATGGAGCGAGCCCGCCACGAACAACTTCGGTGCTCGCATCCGGGAAGAAGGCGGGCATCTTGGCGATGTCGGCATCCACAGCTGATGGGTGAACAGCGGTGGCGATGCTGGGGCGCACGGCGTCGGCATTGGTTGTCCAAGATATGTTTGCGGTGGCGATCATCTCGTTAACTCCTTGGTTAAACTCAATGATCCCTTTTTGCCCAACGTATCTTGATTTGGCGATTGAACTCAGGTGCGCAGAAACCCAAACCTTTGGATGGGGTGGCGCTGCCAAGGATGTTAGTCACTCTTTTCGATGGTTTGGATCGGCATATCCCGAACCGGGCGACCGAGAGTTCTATGGCCATGCAAGATCTCCTTTGGCTGAAGGCAGACCTGCGACCGAAGTGACTTTGAAGACGACAACAATATGGTTCACGGGGCGCTCTGATGATGGTGTGCCTACAGGGCGGGAACCCGACTTGGCCGAATTCGATGATTGTGCGCGCCAAGGCCGTCCACCTTCGCTTAAGAGCAGTGAATGTATCGTCAAATATCACGAACTGCGTCCGCTCTAGCTTTCCGGTGCCATTCTTATCGCCCTGAAAGGAGTTTAAACATGAGCACTGAAAACACGACCGCGGTCATCACTGGCGCATCTTCTGGTATCGGCGCGACCTATGCGGAACGGCTGGCGAGGCGTGGATACGACGTCATTCTGGTCGCGAGAAACAAGCATAAGCTTGAGGCTGTCGCTGAGCGTATCCGCAAGTCTCACGATGTAAGGGTAACGGTTTTGACCGCCGATTTGACCAAGGACGCTGACCTCGCCGCCCTCGAGGCGCGTCTTTCAGGCGACGAGAGCATTTCTGTTCTTGTCAACAATGCCGGCTTCGGTGGCGCCGGCACGCTTCTGGAGAGCGATATCGGCAAAATGGCTGAAATGATTGCCACCAACGTCACGGCCCCAACGCGTCTGACGTATGCGGTCGTGCCTGGCATGGTCAAGCGAGGCGGCGGCACGATCATCAATATCGCGTCCATTGTGGCGATCGCTCCGGAGCTGCTCAACGGCGTCTATGGCGGCACCAAGGCATATATGCTGGCCTTCACCCAGTCGCTGCAGCATGAGCTTTCCTCCAAGGGCATCCATGCTCAGGCGGTATTGCCGGGCGCGACATCGACCGAATTTTGGGACATTGCGGGCGTTGGCGTGAGCAACCTTCCGAGCGAATGGCTGATGAGCACTACGGATCTGGTTGATTCCGCCCTTCTCGGCCTCGACCGCCAGGAAAAGGTGACGATTCCTTCGCTCCAGGACGGTGCGGAATGGGAGGCCTATGAGGCCGCCCGTCAGATCATGCTGCCGCATCTTTCAAACGTTCATCCGGCTCCACGCTATGCCCGCGCATCCGAACTGGCCGCGTGAGGAGTTTGCCATGAACACGAAGGCAAGCGCCCGCTCCGCCCGTTTCGATCTTCCATCGACCATAGCGAAATTCCCGCAGACGGCCGATACGCTTCTGATAGACGAGTATCTGACCGACACAGCCGCGGCGAGCTCGCGCGTATTCCGTGTCTACAGGGGAACGCCCCCGCATTTTCACCGCGGCTGTGACGAGTACCTCTACGTGCTCTCCGGCCGGGGGACCTTCTGGATGGAGGACCCTTCAACTGAGGCGGAATTCAAACCGGGAGATTTGCTCTTCTTCGAAAAGGGCACGGTTCATGCGTTGCCGAAGATCATTGAGGAGCCGGTCGTATTTCTGTCCGTCGACACACCCCGCCGCAAGCCGAAGGATATCGTCTTCGTCAACAGTGAGGATCGCACGCCTGAAACGTTTATCGCGCAACGGGAGCGCTCTGGGTCTGAGGTCAGGCAACCCATTTGCATTTGCCTCGGTCAACGCTGGGTCGAATGCCGTCTGAAGCCGCGCCTCGTTTGTAGGCGCGGCTCATGCGTCCGGCGCAACGGCGCAGTATCTAGGATACTATCCCGCTTCAATCGGGGCATGATCCGCTGTACCACTCGGTTTCAACGGTCGGGACGACAGGACCGATCTACCGATCGCTAAGCACATGGGCCTGTCACTTTGGACGAGACACGCGTCAACCGGACGCGGCTGCCTTCTCGCGCGAGATCTTCACGTCATATCGGTAAAAAGTGTATTTTGCCCTGCCGGCTGCGCAGATCCTCACGCCGTAAAATCTCGGCGAGCCGATCGGAAACGAACGCACAACCCGGTTGGACTGCTGTGAATTATTTCCGTTGCACACCCAGTAAGGGCGCGCAACGGACAAGTCAGCGCTATCACGCCGCCTCAATTTCATCGGCGAGCTGCTGGCGCGCCAGAAGGTCGTAGCTGGCAGCCGTCGTGACGTCAGCTTTAGGGTTGTCGACTGCGCCGTGGAAGCGACCGACAACCTTGCCGCCGCTGACAAGAGCCGGTGAGTCATGGCTGATAAGAAGGAAGCGAGTGCCGGACAGCGCACGTTTGATGGCTTGTTTCTCTTGCAGCGTGGACATCGCGTGGTTGCCCGTGATTGTCGGCTCGTGCGCTGCCTGATCCAGGAGCGGGGTGATCAACTGGTCGCCGAGATGGTAAGCGATATCCCCTGCGATGTTCGCCAGACCTTCGTCAGTCTCGACGAGAATTGAGATGGAACCGGGCGTGTGCCCACCCGACAGGCGTACCGCGACGCCGGGGATGATTTCTTCTTCGAACGTGCCGTCGACATCGAACAGTCGCAGAGCGCCTCGGGTGTGAAGCCTGTCGATAAGATGCTTCGTCTCCACTGCGGTATACATGCCTGGACCCATCAGACCAGACGCCGCGAACTCGAGTTCCCGCCGCGACATCATAACGGTTGTTGACATCGGGAACAGGTAGTCCTGACCAGAATGATCGATATGCACGTGCGTGTGGATCACATGACGAATATCCTTCATCTTCAGACCGTGTTGGGCCAGATGATGTTCGATGGTCATTTCCCTGGTTCTGTCATGAACCATGCCGAAGGTCGCATACTGCTCTGAGTTCCTTGATCCAGTATCGACGAGAAGTGGCTCCTCACCTCCCGTGATCAGAAAGCCGAGTGTCGGGATCGTTGTCAGGACGCCGGGATTTCGAAACAGTACGAGACCGCTCGAGTCCATGGTGATGTTGCCGTAGTTGATTGGGTGGATCTTGAGGGGCATAGCATTCTCCTTCAGTTGCGAGATATTTTGAACCAAATGGTTCAAAATGGTCATACGTTTCACGGAAAACTGGCGCCAGGTTTTCCGACGGGACACGGCCTAAGGCCGTCACGTTCAGGCCCGTTGAGAATTTAAGGACTTGATCTGGGCGGCCGGGGTCCGAGGAAGTCTGACGACCAGGACGATGACAATCGCGCACAATCCGATCATGACCGCGGCTCCGATTAGGGCGGCGACCGCTATGCCGACCTCGGTAGCTACTTTGCCCAGCGCGACTGCCAGAAGTCCGGTAAAAAGATAGGCGAACAGATAGAGGGCCGACATAACACCACCCCGAACCTTTTCCGGGGTCACCGGGTTGATGATGGCGAGACCGCCGTAGACCATCAAGGCGTAGCCCACGCCGGAAATGGACGTCGCGGGAATGAAGAAGACGAGCGTGTGTTGGGCAATCGCCGCCGCGAGAAACAACATCCCGACGATCGACGCCACCGAACCCCAGACCACGGCCTTGATTCCGGCCAGACGGCGAGCGAACAGACCTGCGATACCCAAAGAAATCGCGAAAAGCGCGAGAACGGATCCGTTGACGAATATATTCGACGACTGGACGAGTTCCTTGGCGATCTGGGCTCCAAGCGAGGTGATGATGACACCATGGGTATAAGCGGTCATGACGGCGAGGGAAGAAGCCATGAACGTGGTTCTGATTTCTCGCTGAACACCAAGGATTTTGGGTTGCCAGCGGCTGGAATTTGCACGCTTGTTTTCCGGCAGAAACCAGCTGACCGCAAAAAGTGCGAGCAGTAGAACAAAAAGAACTATGAAAGTCAGGTGGGTCGGAAGAGGGGCGAATTGGACCAAGAAACCGCCCACGATAAGTGCGCAGGTGAAGCCGATGGCTTGGGCGACGATTGTGGTCGAGCTAGCCCTTGTTACGCCACCGGAGCCCGCGAACTCCTGGAGAGCCGCAGTAGAAGGTCCCGCCGAAAGCCCGACCCCGATGCCCATGAAGACGCGGCCGATGAAGAGCGTCGCCACATTGGGTGCGATCGCGAAGAGGAATACGCCGATGATGGACGATCCCAGACCGAGCAGCATCGTGCTCCGTCTGCCAATGAAATCGGACAGGTCTCCAAATAGCACCAGCATCGCGACGACCACTATCGGGTAGACTGCGAAGATCGCAGTCGTCACCGTCGGCGTGAGATTCCACTCATGAGCGTACAGTGGATAGACCATGGCCGGGGCCGCGCTCGTCCAAAGGGTATGGGCGACAATGCCTGCGGAAACCCAGAAGCTCAAAGGTGTTGAAAGACATCGCGGCGTCGAACGCATTACCTATCTCCTAGCGGTCGAGGGTTTTGAACCGTATAGTTCAAAACTAAGTTTCCCTTTCTGCCCCGTCAAGGGGTTTTGAACCGTTTGGTTCGTTTCTCCATGCTTGGGAGGTTTGGGCTCTGTGTAAGGCAATCTGGCAGGCTAAGCCGATGGAAGATTGTACAATGGAGCCATGGCCTTCACCCGCCCATAACCCGCTCACGGGAAGAAAGCCTATGAATGGGCGAGACGGCCAGACGCAGAAAGTCTTGTGAAGGGAGGTTGGGGGTGCCTTGAAATGGCGCAACAAGGATCGAGGCCACGCCCGCCAATGAAGCCCGCGCAGACGCGGTCAGTCGAGCGACGATCTTCGCAAGAAATCCGCTGTCAGGCCTCGGCGCGGCCGCTGGAAGCGCTGCCTCGAAGAAGCCGCATAAACGCTTGGACGCGATTTCGGTGAGCACCGACGTCCGCCTTCA
Source organism: Hyphomicrobiales bacterium (assembly GCA_900468805.1). GTDB lineage: Bacteria > Pseudomonadota > Alphaproteobacteria > Rhizobiales > Rhizobiaceae > Rhizobium. Next base: position 95,671 of record UEIF01000016.1, read on the forward strand.
GGTTCGCGTCGATGCAGATACCAGAAAAGAAGGTCCAGATCAGATCGCAGACGTCGTCCACTTGATCTTGGGGAAACTCCGCTTCCACGTTCTTACGGATAGCAGCCATACGCGTTTCGTTGAAATCTGAAATCAATCGAACTGCGGCATCCGGCAGCAAGGCAATGTCGCGTGTAGAATTAACCGACAGGCACCCCGCGTAATCCCCAGAGAAGGCCGGCGCCAACGAAAGAAATTGCTCGATGTTGCCCAGCCCCAGTGGCCTGCTCGAAAGGATCCGCAAGGCCGGCCCTGTCTCGAGATATCGCCTCAGGGCTTCGACGAACATGTCGTCCTTGTTCTCGAACTCGGAATAGAGGCCGGACTTGTTCACTCCGGTCGCGGCTTCTAGCTGCTGGACATTTGCTCCAGCCAGCCCATAACGCCAGAAAACGGGTATCGCTTTGTCGAGCACTGTTTCCCGACTGAATTTTTTAGGTCTAGCCATGGCAAGAAGATAGTATTCTGAACCGAATAGTTCAATACCCGCATAGACGCAACGGTATCTCAGCTGATGAAATGCAGCCGCTCACGCCGGGACAGCTAATCCCCGGCTATCGCAGCGCGCTCGACGTGTTGATACGATGTCACTGGCGGGAGGTTCAGTATGGTTCAAGGCGGCCGCTTTGTAACACTCAATAGGCGCGCGATACGCAAAGAGATTCCTATTCGGCGGCCGCCGATCGCTTCGAAGCAATCCGTCCATCCTGCAAAGCCTCACGCTCGGCGAAGACGCGGGTAACCTCGGCCATGTTGTCTGTGCCCCATGAGCAGAGCGGCACAAGGGCTTCGGCCAGGCTCCTACCCAACGGGGTGAGACTGTAGTCGACCCTTGGTGGAATCTCTTTGTAGTCGGTCCGCTTCACGAGACCGTCCGCCTCCAACTCCTTGAGCTGCTGGATCAGCATCTTGTCACTGACGTCGCGCACGGCTCGCCGTAGCGCGCCGTATCGGGTTGGGCCGCCCTGGGCGACGAAGTACAGGATCAGTGGTTTCCACTTTCCCGCAATAACACGCAACGTCGCGTCTAGGCCGCAGGTAAACCCTGCCAGCGTTGGAGTGCAGGTCTCAGCCGGTGGCATAGTCTGCGTTGACGACGAGTTGGAGTGTGACTGATCTAATGTCATTTCTAGATACTTACCAAAAGGTGCATACTTGTCAATGAGTATGCGGGTCGCCAGCTTTGTCTGATCTCAGTGAAGGAGCACATCATGAACAGACTACAGGGTAAGACGGCAGTGATAACGGGCGGCGGAAGCGGCATCGGTTTCGGAGCCGCCAAGCGGTTCATCGAAGAGGGCGCTTTTGTCTACATATTCGGCCGCCGCCAGGAAACACTCGACACCGCCGTAGCGCAACTCGGGTCCTCGGCACGCGCCGTCCAAGGGTCAGTGACCGACCTTTCCGACCTCAACCGGCTGTATGAGACGGTCGAGAGCGAGCGCGGCAGGCTGGATGTTCTCCTCGCCAATGCCGGGACCGGGTCGTTCGCGCCACTTGGCGAGATTACGCCTGAGCACTACGACCAGATCTTCGATCTCAACGTGAAGGGCACGGTGTTCACGGTGCAGAAGGCCCTGCCGCTGATGTCGGAGGGGGCGTCGATCATCTTGACGGGTTCAAGCACGGGGGTGATGGGGACGCCGGCCTTCAGCATCTACAGCGCAACGAAGGCGGCGGTCCGAAACCTCGCACGCAGCTGGGCGCTGGACTTACGCGGCACGGGCATCCGCGTCAACGTCATGTCGCCGGGGCCGATCACAACAGAGTTGGCATTGGAAGTCTTAGGTGATGAAGGGATGAACGCAATCGGGGCGACGACAGTGCTCGGACGCATGGGCGAGCCCTCCGAGACCGGAGCGGTGGCTGCGTTTCTCGCATCTTCGGATTCAAGCTTCATGACTGGCGGCGAAGTCTTCGTCGATGGAGGTCTGGCGCAGGTCTAATCGGTAGTAGATGTGTCGGCGGCGTCGCAGGTTGGAAATTGCGGCCTGCGGCGTCGATTTGCTCTCAAGCTTGTAAATTAGGTGGTCGATGGCACGCGGACGAACGTTGATGAGAGCGGTCGAGCCTCATCGATCACCGTTCACGCATGCTCTGCGAGCGTTTCGCTGTCATCGCCGACATCATCTCCGCCGCTGCATCTCAGCACTCTAGCGCCGTTCAACTAATGGGGTCGCTGTTTCAAATCCTTTCAAGAGGAAACGCAAAATTTATACCTTCAGGCAGGGCAGGGGCTCACAATCGCTCCGAGCACCGTCGTCGCAGACCATCAAGTGCCCGGACGCTCCAGGCCGTCCTCAACGACGATCGAGTCGAGTTCTTTCCTAAGGGTGGCGACGCCCGCTGCACCGTTGAGCTTCGCGAACTCCTGTTGCGCTGCATTCCAGAGAGGCGATGCCTTGTCATGCAGGGCATCGCCCTCGCGGGTGAGTTCAATGACCCGATAGCGGCCATCGGTGGGCGACGGCTTCATCGTAACGAAACCGTCCCTCTCCAGCGTGCCGACCATCTTCCCCATCGCTGTGCGTTCGACGTCGAGCCGCTCGGCCAACATGTTAACCGTCGCGCTTTCTGCTTCCGCCAACGCGGCGAGGATGAGAAACTGCGTGATGCGCAGACCGACCGGCTCCAGGTGAGCGTCGTAAAGACGGGTGATCTGTCGGCTCGCTCTTCGCATGGCGTTGCAGTTGCACTGGTCGATCCCCAAGGGTTGGTTTGTCGACAGCATTGTCTTTCCCTTCAAATCCAAGCCTTGGCGTCTTCGCGCACGTTACGGAAGACGCGAAAGCATTCACCAGCCTTAGCGTTTCAGAACAATCCCGGCGGAGGCGTGATATAGCCGGGCACCTCGTCTGCCAGGGTGCTCTTTAGCAGAAGCGTGCCCTTGTCCGCCATGATCTCGCTCTTGCCTTCACCGAGCGCGTCATAGGTTTGGGTCGCAACGTCGGCGGGGCTGGTCTTCGGCACGTCGATGCCGTTCGTCAGATCGGTGTCGAGGAACCCGACATGGAGTCCAAGTACCTGGATACCGCGGTCCGCGAGGTGGAACCTTAGCTGATTGGTATAGCTCCAGGCGGCGGCCTTGGACGCGGCATAGGGCGTGAGATAGGGTCGCGGCAGCCATACGATGTCCGAGAGGACGTTGATGATCGCCGCCTTGGACTGCTTCGACAGGGCCGGTTCGAACGCCTGGGTCACACGCGCCAGACCATAGTAGTTGGTGTCGAACAGCGCCTTCGATTGGCTTTCGAAGTCTGCAGCCAGAGGATTGTCGATCAGCGCGGCGATCCCGGCGTTGTTGATCAGGATGGTCGTATCCGCTGCAATCTCGGCGGCCGCTGCGATCGTTGCGGGATCGGTGACGTCGATGCGCACCGGGACGACGCCGGCTTCGTCGAACCCGTTCGTATTGCGCATGCCGGCGTAGACCTTCTTCGCGCCGCGACGCACCGCCTCGCGGGCGAAGGCAAGGCCCAAGCCGCGATTGGCACCGGTGATGAAGACCGTTGCATTCTTGATTTCCATAACACGTCTCCTTGTTGGCTGGATTTTTGCCGCGTCCCGGTGCGGGAATCGTGCGGCAAGGGTTCAAAGGAAAAGCTCTTCGGGCAACTGCCCGGAAAGCGCAGATCGCAGGTGGTTGGCGAGTGCCACGACGGCATCGACAGGATCCATACGGACGCTGACCCGGGAGACGGTGCCATCGGGATTGTGGTCGATGACGGCAACCGCGTTGAGGCTCCCGCCGCTCGTCAGCTTTGCTTCATATTCGAGCAACGTCCGCAAGCCGATGGTGCCGAGAAAGGTCGGGTTCTGCTCGACGTAAAAGGCGCCGACGGCGTCCACAACCTTGCGGATGGTTTCACGGCCGACCACCGGGCCGCGCAGGACGGAACTCGTCAACTTTGCATCCTCGGTCAGGTCGTCGAGGAAGGGATGTCGTTCTTCATGTGCGTTCGACATTGTCGTTGTCCTTCGTTCGTCTCTCAATGGAAGGCGTCGCGATACTTGGCGATGAATTCGGGAACCGAGAGTGCAGGAGTTCCCGTCACCCGCTCGACGACGTCGTTGGTGCCGGCGAAGATGCTCTCGCGATAGTTCTGCGCGACCTCGACGAGGTGCTGCACCAGGAAGGGCGGGAACTTGTAGAGGTTCTCCATCTTGTCCTTAAACTCCTCGATTGAGGTCGGGGCGTATTCGATCTTTGCGCCAAGGACGTCGCTCATCGCAGCGGCGATCTCGGTGTGGTTCAATTCGACGGGGCCATGGAGCGTATAGATTTTGCCGCCGTGACCTTCAGGTTTTGCCAACAGATGGGCGATCACACGACCTTGGTCATCGGAGCTGATCGGCGCATGACGGCCGTCCCCAAACGGGAACTCGATCTTCTTCGAGGCCCAGATTTCCTTCGCGAAGTGCGGATAGACGAGCCAATCGGCGAAGAACGTCGGCCTCAGATGGGTTGTCGCCACACCGGACCAGTCGAATACTCGCTCTGAGATCCAGTGATCCTGCGCCGCGTGGCTGGCCGACTCCCTACGGGCTGAAATCTGCGACATGTTAACAATCGCGGTGACGCCTGCTTCCTTTGCTGCCTGTGCGAAGTAAGCGGCAGCACTCAGAATTCCCGGTGCGATCGGATGCAGGAAATACGCGGACTTGATGCCTTCCATTGCCAAACGGATGTGGTCGATGTCCGTGAAGTCGCCAACGGCGGTTTCGACACCCCGGCTGCGCAGGGCTTGCGCGCGGTCGTCATCCGAGCGGACGTAGGCTCGAACCTTGTGGCCCATCTTCAGTAACTCGTCGATCGCCGCGCCCCCGGTCCGTCCGGTTGCGCCAGTGACTAGAATGTCTGCTGCATCGTTCATCGTCGTTTCTCCAGCTAATAAGAGCATATGCTCTCGATGGAAAACAGATAGGAGCATATGCTCTTACAGTCAAGGTGAACTTGGAGAGTGAAGAGGAGGTGCGGCGAATATTCCTTCGGAAATGCTTCCCGCGCCGAGGAAGCCTGCGACTGAACGCGTAGCAGCACGGACATCCCGACGTCCCTACCGGTTCTTTCAAATTCTGCTCGAATATGCGAAGTACATCAGATGACTGAGGCCATCGTCTCGAAACGAAAGGACGATCATGGCACTGATAGACTTCCCGGCTGAATCCAGGACACCGCTTGCCAGCCTGACCAAGGCGACGTCGGCCATCTCCCGTGCGCGCAACATCGACGAAATGGTGGCGACCATTCGCGCCAGCGCGCGGTCTCTCATTGGATGCGAAGGGATTGCTGTCATCCGTCGGGAGGGTGATCTCTGCCACTACGTCGAGGAGGATGCTGTCGGGCAGCTCTGGAAGGGCCAGAAGTTTCCGGCAAACGCCTGCATCTCTGGCTGGGCCATGATCAACAGGCAGACAGTCGTCGTGCCAGATGTGGCCCGAGACGATCGCATCCCCTACGAACTCTACGCCGGGACGTTCGTACGAGCCGGCGCCATAGCTCCGATCCGCAGGGACGATCCCGTGGGCGCGATCGGCGCCTACTGGTCGCGGCCGTATCAGCCGACGCAGTGGGAAGTGGAAACGCTGGAGGCTGTTGCGGAAGCAGCGGCGACGGCCGTCGAGACGATCGGCTTCGTGGCGAAGCTGAAGCTGGAGAGAACCGCAACTCCCATCATTACCGGACCGGGCGGCTTCCAAGCGGATATCGAAACCATTGCCGGGATCGCGGCAGTCCCCACAATGCTGGACGTCGCCTTGCGGATGACCGGGATGGGCTTTGCGGCGATCGCTCGCGTGACCGAAACACGCTGGATTACCTGCAGCTCCCTCGACCATGTGGGGTTCGGTCTGAAGCCAGGAGATGAGCTTCCCATTGAAAGCACGCTCTGCAACGAGATCCGCGACCACCGACAGGCGATCGTGTTCGACGACGCGGCAAATGATGACCGGTACAGAGATCATCACACTCCACGCATCTACGGGCTGCGTAGCTACATCTCGATGCCGATCATACGGGCGGACGGCTCCTTCTGGGGCACCCTCTGTGCCATCGACCCCAATCCGGCGAAGGTCGATAATCCTCAAGTCGTCGGCACATTCAAGCTGTTCGCGGAACTGATCGCTCATCACCTGGACGCCGGTGATCAGCTTCGCCTCACACAAGCATCGTTGGAGCGGGAGCGGGAGCTCTCGGAGCTTCGCGAGCAGTTCATCGCCGTCCTCGGTCACGACCTTCGCAACCCGCTTGCCGCGGTTGATGCCGGAACGAGCCGGCTCCTCAAAGAGGGTTGGACCGATCGCAGTCCGTTATTCCTGAACCTGATGAAGGCCAGCATCTCCAGGATGACCGGTCTCGTCGATGACATCATGGATCTTGCACGCGCGCGCCTTGGCGGAGGCATCTCACTGGAGATGAGGGAAACCAATATGGTCGAGACGCTACAGGTCGTAGTGGACGAGATCCGTTCCGCCCATCCGGACCGCGACATCCGCCTTGCGTTGGACTTTCCGGAGCCCGCTGTCGTCGACCGAGTCAGGATCGCGCAGCTGTTCTCGAACCTCGTCTCGAATGCGGTCAGTCACGGCGCCGAGGAGCAACCGATAGAGATTAGGGGCCGTCATGGCACGGACGCGATCGAAGTCAGCGTGCGCAACGGCGGTAGTCCCATTCCTCCCGACCAGATCGAGAAGCTGTTTCTGCCGTTCAAGCGCGGAGACGGCTCCCACGTGGGAGAGGGGCTCGGCCTCGGTCTCTATATCGCTTTGGAGATTGCTAAGGCGCATGGCGGGACGATCGACGTCTTGTCGGACGAAGCCGGAACCTGCTTCACCTTCAGGATGCCGACAAGCCACTAGGCGGAGACTCCGCGACGAGTTCATCGCCTCGACCTTCGCGCTCCAGGCAGACGAGCGATCTTCAACTGTAGTCGGACGCGGTTACCGATCGCCCATGTTTAGGACGCGGATTGTCTTTGCCATGTCAAAAGAGTGTGATCTCTGACAGCCGACAGACACGACAAGCGGCTCTTGCAGGTTTATCACGCTGCTTGTTCTGACCCAGCAGCTTCGCGAACTCGAAGCCGACGGCGTGATCAGGGTAGCGCCTAATCCGGCAAGCGGGACTGTGCCGTTATTTACGCCGACGAGGGTATTGCAGGAGCGGTTCTCGAAGCCGCAGAAGCTGCGAATTCAAGGATATGCTAGTGGCCGTGTCCGTCTCATTAACGTAACTCCTGCTTCAAGGAGCGCGACCTTGCGACGCTTTTGCTAGAACACTTAGATCTGGCTTCGAAACCGGAGCAGTTCGGCGGCGGCCGAAGCCGCCCCCACCTGGACTAGACTTGTGCCTTACCGCCGTCCGCGAAAATCTCGGCGCCGTTGACGAAGCTCGAGTCATCGGTCGCGAGAAACAGCGCCACCTTCGCAATCTCTTCCGGCTCGCCGACGCGGCCAAGTGGTACAGTCGATGCGAGGTAGTCCAGAAGACCCTGCTGCTGAGCCTTGTCGTCGCCGGCGAGTTCCACCAGTCCCGTCGTGTGGATCGGTCCCGGCGAGACGACATTGACGCGGACGCCCTTACCCTTGAGGTCGAGGATCCAGGAGCGTGCTAGATTGCGCACGGCAGCCTTCGACGCCGAATAGATGCTGAAGTTGGCGTTCCCTTCAATGCCGACGATCGAGCCCGCGAGGATGACGGAGGAGCCTTCCTTCAAGAGCGGAAGCGCTTTCTGGACCGTGAAGACAACGCCCTTCACGTTTCGGCCGAAGATGTCGTCGTAATGCTCTTCGGTGATCTGGCCGAGCGGCAACATGCTGCCACCGCCAGCATTGGCAAAGAGGACGTCGATGCGGCCATGGGCTGTCTTGATCTGATCGTACAGCCGGTCCAGGTCTTCCAGCTTTCCTGAATCCGCCTTTACGCCCGTCACCTTGCCTCCAATCTCCGCGACTGCAGCGTTGAGAACATCCTGACGGCGCCCGGTGATGTAGACGTGGGCACCTTCGGCTGCGAAGAGTTTTGCTGTGGCAAGGCCGATGCCGCTCGTACCGCCGGTAACAACGGCTACCTTATTTGCAAGTCTATTGCTCATTTCAATCTCCACTGAGCGCGCGAAAGGTTCGTCTCGAGCGCGCCCTGATCGTTACGTTGTCGATATGTCGGTGCGTGGCAGTGACGCCGATTGGTCGTCTGTTCGCCACCCGATGAACCAAAGCTATGATTTCAAACGGGCTTCGAGAAGAACGCAGCCATTGGCTAGGTCGTCGGCTTGTCTTGCTTTGAGAACAGCGATGCGGCCCAGTCCGAAAACGCCCGCAGCTTCTGACTTGGGAAACGGCTCGCAGGATAGACGAGATAGAATGGGAAGCTTTTCGGCTTCCAGTCGTGGAGTACCTCTACCAGGCCGCCGCTTTCCAAATGCTGGCGCGCCATGAACTCATAGGTCTGTGCGATGCCAAGGCCGACCAGGATCGTGTTGAGATGAGCGGTGCTCTCGTTGACGGCCAGCCTAGGCGAGGGGGCTATCTCTATCGCCTCTTCTCCCCGCTGGAAGCGAAGTGACATAGCCCTGCCGCTGGCGGCCGAGAAATAGCCGACGACCCTATGACCTGTTTCCAAGTCCGAGGGGTTCACAGGCGTGCCGAAGCGGGCGATATAGGCGGGCGTTGCGCAGGTTACCCATGCCAGTTCCCCAAGCTTTCGTGCCACGAGGGACGTATCCGACAGCGATCCGCTGCGCAGCACGCAATCCACGCCATCGCCTATCAGATCGACGTGCCTGTCGCTGATCCCGAGCTGCAGTTCTATCTCTGGATACTTTTCCTGAAACTCGTGAAGTGCCGGGAGCAGGAGAATGTTGGCGATGCTGGAACCGACATCGACCCGCAAACGACCTCTCGGTGCGATCCGCGCGGTCGCGACCGCGCCATCCATTTCCTCGATATTGGCAAGCACCCTGACGGCGCGTTCATGGTAGGCGACCCCATCGTCCGTCATCGTCACGGCGCGTGTCGTCCGTTCCAAAAGCTTGGTTCCGAGATGCGCCTCCAGGTCTTGTAGCAGCTTGCTGACGGAGGATCGCGGCAGGTTCATCGTATCCGCGGCCTTGGCGAAGGAGCCGGCTTCGGCGATGCGCACGAAGGCGCGGAGGGCGAGAAGGTGATCCAAGCGTGAACCTCGGGAAGGGTGAGGTGAGCAGATAAGCCCGCTGACAATAGGGGGTCAAGGCCATCATCCATTCCCATGGATATTCATTCCATCGCCACGGGCTTCCGCCGGACGCCCTTCGTTCGTAGCTTTTGGCCATCAAACGACGCGGATACCGGCGCGTCTAAATTCAATGGAGACAGACATGAACACACATGACGAACCCGTCCAGGGCGGGAACGCTCCCCTACGCCGAAACTTCCTGAAGGCTCTCGGCGCCGTGCCGACGATTCTCGCGCTTGACGCACTCTCATCATCCGTCGCTGACGCTGCCTCCGTAACGCAAGATCTACCGAAGGCAACGGATGCCATCACGTCCTTCAAAGTTGACGTTCCGCAGCCGGAAATCGATGATCTCAAGCGCCGCCTGAAGTCCGTTCGCTTGCCGGAAAAGGAAACGGTGAACGACTGGTCGCAGGGCGTGCCGCTCTCCAAGGCCAAGGAACTCATTGCCTACTGGCGGGAGAGCTATGACTGGCGCAAGTTCGAGAAGCGCATCAACGCATATCCGCAGTTTCGCACCGAAGTCGACGGCCTGGGCATTCACTTCATCCACGTCAGGTCAAAGCACCGGGACGCTCTTCCGATCATCATGACGCATGGCTGGCCGGGCTCGGTGATCGAGTTCCTCGACGTCATCGGACCGCTTACCGATCCCACCGCGCACGGGGGCAGCGCAGAGGATGCCTTCCACGTTGTCATTCCGTCGCTACCTGGATACGGATGGTCGGACAAACCCGGTGAAACCGGTTGGAACGTTGTGCGCACGGGAAAAGCCTGGGCAACATTGATGAAACGACTGGGTTATAACAAGTGGGTCGCCCAGGGAGGCGACTGGGGTTCCGGTGTCACACACGCCCTCGGGCACATCCGCCCCGATGGCCTGATCGCGGCCCACGTCAATTGGCCATTCGTGTTTCCGGCGACGCTGCCGGACAACCCTACGCCCGAGGAAAAGGCGGCCATCGAGGCGGCGGCACGCTTTACCGGCGATGGGTATGGTTACTTCAAGGAACAGATGACGCGTCCGGAGACGATCGGGTACGGGCTGGCTGACTCGCCCGTGGGGCAGGCGACTTTTATTTACGAAAAGTTTCGTGCCTGGACCGACAACAACGGCAACGCCGAGGATGCACTGTCTCTCGACCAGATGCTCGATGACATCTCCATTTATTGGTTTACGAACACCGCAGCGTCGTCGGCTCGCTTCTATTGGGAAAATGCAACCGTCGCCGGTTTTGACGCCGGCACGATCGAACTGCCCATGGCCGCCAGCATCTTTCCCAGGGAAATCTATCGCGCGCCAAAGGCATGGGCCGAAGCCCACTGGCCGAACCTCATCTACTGGAACGAGCTCGACCGCGGCGGCCATTTCGCAGCTTTCGAGCAGCCCGCTCTCTTCGCCGACGAGCTTCGCAAGGCATTCAGAACGGTACGTGGCTGAGGTCGCGCCCAACAACAGGAGAATGCAAATGTCATACGATATCCCGACACTGCTTGAGAAAAACCTTCAAGGCATCTTCGGCGAAGAGGATGAGGCTCGTCGTCGAGCGGTTGCTGAAGAGGTGCTGCACGAGGACGCCATCTTCGTCGAACCGCACGGCGTTTACCGAGGTCGCGACGAGGTCGTTCGGATTGCCGGTGTCATACGTGCCACCCATCCAACTTTTCGATACGTGCCGACCGATGCGGCGGAAGTCCTCCACGGCATGGCGGGCCGTCTGAAATGGGTTGCAGGCGCACCGGGAGAACCCCCCGCCTATGCCGGCACGGACTTCGTGGTTGCTCGGGACGGAAAGATTTCTGCGCTCTATCTCTTCTTCGACGGTGCTCCGGATCCCACCAGCCCCCCGATCGAATGATAGGCGCTACAATACTTTGGCACACGGTCTATCTTGACCGCGCGGTCACACAGATGAAGCCAATGGCACTATACATTCCTACAAGGCGAAGAGGGAGTAACTTGTGGGGGATTATCGTCGTTCGGTCTCAGCCATTTGCGATTCCAAAGTTACGGGTCGAAGGCTCAGATCCTTTCAAGAGCATTGCAACCAACTCCGTTGCCACTTCCCTTATTCAGCTTCTTTGAAGCGCACGTCCCAAGGCGTCGGGTTTGGGAAGATCTCCGCCAGAAAGGCAACGAACGCCTTGACGTTTGGATTGCTGCGCCGGCTTTCGGGCCAGTAGGCACTGATATGGCTGCGGTCGACGGAAAACTCTTTCAGGATCGGCACGAGCCTGCCGTTTTCCAAAAACGGCGCCGCAATATATGTAGGAGAAATGCCGATCCCGCCACCGGCGGCAACCACAGATGCAACAGCATCACTGTTGTCCAGGATGGTGACCGCATTCGGAATGATCTCAAGAACCTTGTCGCCGATCTTGAAGGGCCAACGCAGGGTCTGGCCGCTGCTTTGATAGCGGAAGTTCACGCAGTCGTGGTCGACGAGGTCCTCTGGCTTTTGCGGTACGCCGCGAGCGGCAAGGTAAGCGGGTGACGCGAACGCGCAGATCCTATTCGGCGCCAGCTTCTTGGCGACCAGCCGGGAGTCTGCCGGCTCTCCGACCCGGATGGCGACATCAATTCCTTCCTCGACCAGATCGGTGAACCGATCTCCAAGACGAAGATCGACGATCACCTTAGGATATCTTTGCCTGAATGCGGATAATGCCGGCGCGATCAGATGGACTCCGATCGGGAGCGGCGCCGTCACCTTCATGAAGCCCGACGGTTCGGCGCGCGCGGCCACAGCGGCCTGTTCGATGTCCTCGGCTTCCCGCAATAAGCGCAATGCCCGCTCATGGAGATCCCGCCCCTCCGGGGTTAGCGTGAGGGATCGGGTCGTTCGTGTGAACAGGCTTATGCCGAACTGCTGCTCAAGCCTCTGAACGCTCTTGCTGACCGCAGACGGAGAAACCGCCAATGATCGCGCTGCCGCTGCATAGCTGCCAAGCGAAGCCGCTCGCGCAAACGCGATGACACCGGTTAGTCTATCGAATCCAATTCGTTCCACCATGGAAGGAGTAAAGCGAATTCGAGCCTGATTATCAAGATCGATTACCCGGTCTACCTTGTTTCCATCGCGCCAGAAAAGGCGCCAAATGGAGATCGAGATGTCTGATATGACTGAATTCAACCACTCAAATACCCTCAAAGGTAAACGCGTCCTCATCGTCGGCGGCACATCAGGCATCGGCCTTGCGGCGGCCATCGAAGCAAAAGGTGCAGGCGCACGCGTCACGGTGCTCGGCTCCGACCATGAGCGCTCTCGAACTGTTGCCGCGGAGCATGACTTCGAAGGCTGGCGTGCAGCCGATGTCACCAGCCCTGAAGCAATTCAGATGGCGCTCTCAGATATCGGCCACGTCGACCACCTGGTTCTTTTGGCCGGGACCTTCGTCGCCGGCAAGGTGCTGGAGGCCGACGTGACCTACCTGCGTAGAGCCTTCGAAGAGCGCATCTGGGCAGCCATCCACATCTTGCGGACACTTGGCGACAACCTGTCTGCGGATGCCTCCATCACCTTCATCTCTGGGGCACTGGCTGATCGACCGAACGCCTATGGCACGGCTGTCCTAGCTGCCGCTTCCGCCGCAATGGAGGCTTTTGCCCGCGGGCTTGCGGTGGAACTCGCACCACGCCGCGTCAACACGCTATCGCCAGGCCCAATCGACACGCCGATCCTTTCCAAGACGTTGGGTGATGGCCGCGCCGCCTATCTCGAATCCCTTGCGCAGAAGCTGCCCCTACACCGGGTCGGCACTGCTGAAGAAGCAGGTGCTGCCGTCGTCTTCCTGATGGCCAATGGCTGGATGAACGGCGCTGTGCTCAACATCGATGGCGGCTCGCGTCTCGTTTGAGCTCCGTATTGAAAGATCATATCCATGCCCAGTCTGTTCGACCCTATCCAGCTCGGCGCCATCAAAGCGCCCAACCGTATCCTGATGGCGCCCATGACGCGGGCTCGCGGCACAAAGGACCACCTGCCGACGCCAATTATGGCCAACTACTACGCGCAACGCGCATCCGCGGCCTCATCATCAGCGAGGCGATCGGTATCACTCAGCTCGGCCTTGGCTGGCCATATGCGACAGGCATATGGTCACGCCAGCAGATCGCCGGATGGCGAAACGTCACCGATGCGGTTCACGAGCGTGGCGGCCGCATTATAGCGCAGCTCTGGCAGATGGGCCGGGTCGTTCATCCGGACTTCTTAGGCGGCCGCCAACCGGTGTCGGCATCCGCGACAGCCGCGCCAAATCATGCCCATACCTATGAGGGCAAGAAACCTTACGAGCTCGCCCGACCGCTATCGGTGGATGAGATCGCTGGCGTCGTGCAAGATTTCCGGCAGGCAGCTCTCAATGCGATAGACGCCGGATTCGATGGCATTCAGCTTCACGCTTCGAACGGCTACCTCATCGACCAGTTCCTGCGAGATAGCGCCAATCTCAGGGATGATCGATACGGCGGAACGATTGAGAACCGTGTCCGGTTTCTGAAGGAAGCAACACAGGCTGTCGCCAACGCAATCGGCGCCGGTCGAGTGGGCGTGCGCCTCTCCCCGAATGGCGAAACACAAGGGGTACGGGATAGTGACCCGCTCCCGCTCTTCACGAAGGCCCTTGAGACACTCTCCGAAATTGGCATCGCCCATGTCGAATTGAGGGAACCGCCGGTCGATGGGACATTCGGCGTCGGAGAGATCGATCCACTGGCGCGGTATCTGCGGCCGGCATTCAAGGGGCCGTTGATCCTGAACTCGGATTTTGACGCGACCCGTGCCCAGGCAGAGCTTGATGCCGGAATAGGTGACGCGGTGGCCTTTGGCCGACCGTTTATTGCAAACCCGGATTTTCCAAGACGCGTGGCTGAAGGTCTGCCGCTGGCACAGGATGACCCCCAAACATGGTTTACACAAGGAACGGAAGGCTATCTCGACTGCACCAATTGAGCCGGTGATGTTTCTGCGGCGGCGACGTGCATTGAGGGGATCGAACGGCTCTTGCGTTGGTATGGCATTTCAGCCTGCGGGGTAAGGGCGGGCTCTTGTAGTGGAATCGTGATGTGACCGAGGACGCGCTGCTGTCGCTGACGGAATCGGGCTCCAGCTACTGAAGCAGACCATCGGCGTCGAACTCTTGCCAACCAGGCAAATCGCTGGCCTCGGCATCAGACAGGCTCTCGGCCGTCTTTGGCTTCTTCACCGCCTTCTTGAGCGAACGGGTAATCTTCGCCCGGTAGGCGGCCTGCCTTCTATTCTCCGCTCTCGCGGCGATATCCTCTTCACGCCATTCATCGACGACGGCCCGGTCAAGCAGATCCTCCACAACACGGGGATCGAACACATGGAAGGTGATCTGCCTTGCGCGGCCGCTCAGTCGAACAGTGCGTGTTCCGGCGCTCGGAAGGCGGCCGTCCTTCAGCCAGCGATGCCGCTCGTTTGCGGAGATACCAAGTATGTCCTGGATTTCGCGCGGAATGACCGGCAGGTTTTCGATCCCCTCCAGCGCCCGGGTGACGGCTGCTGACGTCGAGGCGAACTCGTGCTCGCTGTCTTCCGCCATCCCAAGAACGAGAGACATGCCGCTTACTTCGAGAGATTTCCGAACGGCCACGGGCAGACGGGCCCGGACTTCCAGAAGAATACCTTTGGCGCGGACAAAGGAGCCGAAAGTGGCGGCGGGCGACAGTGTCCAGGTCTCCACGAGCGCGGGAGCGATGATGATCTTCTGTTTCGGCATCCAGCGTAGATGGGTTTGGCGTTGCTCGGGATCAACAAGGAAAACGCGGTAGTTCCGACAGGCGTTTTCGCAGCATCAACACCAGGGAACTTCGAAGAAGGCATATCAAGGTTGTCATCTTGAGATCGCCGCCGGCGTAACTATCTCGAGTCAAATCCTCGACCTGGAGCATCGAGATGGAAGAAGACACCCTACGCCTCTTCGAAGACGCCGAGATTGAGATTCTGCCGCCGCCGGAGACCCTTTCGGCTGATCCGGCGATTCCCTCATGCGCCTGTTGCGGAGGGCCCGCATCGACCGAGGAAGACTGTTACGGGATCTGCGAGGAATGTCTGTCGCCGTGATTTTCACGCGCCGGGCGTCATCGCCCGAAGTTGGCGATCGTTGATCGCTCTCCTGAAATTAGGGCGGCCACTAAGCTGATTTCATTGCGAAAAGACCTATCTCACGCTATACATTGAGCACTGGGACGAACGTTTGCGACGTCGCAACGATTTAGAGTGGGCGCCGATGCAGAACGAAACGGGGGAAATTTTCTCGGGGCAAGACGAAATTTCTCGAATGCTTGAGCGGGGAGACTGGGACCAGTCCATGCTTGGCCCGCCTTCGGTTTGGCCTCCGTGCCTGAGATCCGCTATCGACATTATGCTGCCGTCCATGGCGCAGATCGTTTTGTTCTGGGGGCCGGACTTCGTCGCCCTGTACAACGCACCCTATGCGCCGTCGATCGGACAACGGCACCCGAAGGCTTTCGGTCGACCGGCACGAGAAAACTGGAGCGAGCTATGGGACGACCTCGAACCGCTCCTGCGTCAAGTCCTGGACAAAGGCGAGACGGTCGCCGCCAAGGACCGCCCATTTTATATCGAGCGGCACGGCTACCCGGAAACTGTCTATTTTGACATTTCTTATTCCCCGGTCCGCGATGAAAACGGGACGGTTTGCGGCGTCTTCTGCATTGTCAACGAGACCACAGATCGCGTCCGCGCCGATCGGGCGCTCCAGGCAAGCGAAGAACGGCTGCGGGCGGTAATATCGCAGTCGGCGGCCGGGATTGGCCAAGGGAGCCTCAATGGCGAGATCCTGCACGTCAACAAGCGGTTTTGCGAGATTGTTGGCTACGAGGAACAGGAGCTGCTCGGCAAGAACATCCGCGACATCACCTATGCCGACGATATGCCCGAGCAAACCCGATTGTATCAGCGGCTTGCACAGACCGGCGAGAGCTTCGATCTCGAAAAGCGATATGTCCGAAAAGATGGCAGTCTCGTCTGGGTGAACAACACCGTCTCACCGCTTCGAGACGATAGCGGGAGGATTCGCCAGGTTGCGGTCGTCTCGATCGATATAAGCGAACGCAAAAAAGGGCAGGAGGTCGAGCGCCAGCTGGCGTCCATCATCGCATCTTCCAATGATGCCATCCTAGGCATCGATCTCGATATGACTATCACGTCTTGGAACGCCTCGGCGGAGAGGCTATACGGTTATAAGGCGGAGGAGATCATCGGTCAGTCCGTACTGACCCTTGTCCCTGCTGATCGGATCGACGAGGAGCCGACGCTGTTGAGCCGCGTCAGGGCCGGATCGACGGTGGAGCCTTACGAAACCAGACGCCGTCACAAAGATGGCCATCTCGTCGATGTTCTCCTCAGCGTGTCGCCAATCTACGACAGTGCCGGCCGGATCATCGGCGCATCCAAGATCGCTCACGATATTTCTGCGAAAAAGGAAGCGGATCGGCTTCAGGCGGTGCTGATCGGCGAGTTGCACCACCGGGTGAAGAATGTCTTTGCGACGGTCATGGCGATTGCCCGTCAGACCCTGGCAAAAGATGCTGAGGCCAGCGGTGCGGTTACCGCTTTCGAGGCTCGCCTTTCGGCCATGGCGCATGCCCACGACCTTCTTGCCGAGGGGCATTGGCAGAGTGCCGATCTCAAGGCTGTGGTAGAGCAGGCTATCGCTCCATATCCTTCTGAGCGGTTTGATGTTTCTGGCGATCCGGTCTTGCTGCCGCAAAAAGTCGTTGCGTCACTCTCGCTTGCTCTCCATGAACTCGGCACAAATGCTGCCAAATATGGTGCACTCTCCAATGCGACAGGCAGAATTGCCATCAGCTGGAGCTTCGCTAAAGAGACCGGAGATCTTCGCCTCGTTTGGAGGGAGATGGACGGACCGGAGGTTCTCCCTCCGACCCGCAAGGGCTTCGGGTCCCGCCTCGTCGAACGCTTGTTGGCCGCGGAGCTGAACGGCAAATCGACAATCGCCTATGATCCGTCCGGTGTGATTTGCGAGATCGAGGCGACGATAACCTCTTTGCCCTGACAAAAACCGGAACCAATTCCCCAGCCGCGGCATTTGTTGCGGACAATAAGATCAGGACCCCCATGCAAGAAAAGGATCAATATCGGGCCGATGCCCGCAACGCCGGCGATCGTCTCGTCGCGGGACATGTAAGCGAGGATCCATTTGCGGCAGCGTTCAAGGCGACCCGGATGCCAATGATCGTCACCGATCCGAACCAGTCCGACAATCCGATCATCTTCTGCAACGAAGCCTTCCGAAGGCTCACGGGCTACAGAGACGACGAGATAATCGGGCGCAATTGCCGTTTCATGCAGGGTCCAGAGACTGACAATGCAACGATCGCGAAGATCCGGGAAGGCATCGCGGCCGGCCACGATGTTGCTGTCGATATCCTTAATTACCGAAAAGACGGCACTACGTTTTGGAATGCGGTATTCATCAGCCCCGTCCGGGACGAGGCAGGGACAATCATCTATTTCTTTGCGTCCCAGCTCGATTTCACAACGGTCAAGAGCCGGGAAGCAGACCTGGCGGCTGCGCGCCATCAGGCGGAGGCGGAGGTGGCAAAAAATACCGCCACCCTTAAGGCGGCACTGGAGGCGCGCACGCTGCTCGTCCACGAGGTGGACCATCGGGTGAAAAACAACCTGCTGACGATGGCTTCCATCGTAAAAATGCAGGCACGCATCACCACCGATTATCGGCAAAGGCAGACACTCATGTCGGTCCTCAACCGGATCGAGGCCCTCAGCACGGTTCAACGAAAGCTGTTCACGCTCGACGACGTGTCGAAGTTCGATATCTCAGAGTTCACAAAGGAATTGGTGACAGATCTTGTCGATGCCACTGGCCGCAACGACATCCGTCTGTCTTTAGAGCTTTCGCCGCTGCTCGTGCCCGCTGTCAAAGCCACGCCTTTGTCGCTGATCGTCAATGAGTTGGTCGGCGATGCAGTTCGACGGGGCCTCATGGACGGCGGCGGCGACATCCACGTGCTGGTCAAACGCCTCAACGGTCACTTTCTGCTCCGTGTCGAGGACACATCCGAACCAGTTGAGCCTGATATTGAAAGCACCGAGCTCGGACGCATGTTGATCGAGGCGTCTGCTTTGCAGCTCGGCGCCGAAATCGAACGGAAACAGGATGGCCGAAAGACGGTTGTCGACGTGGTGCTGCTTGTCGGCGACCATCAGGAGAAGACACATTGAAAGTTATGATCGTCGAAGATGAGATGTTGCTCGCCATGGAGCTTGAAAGTGAGGTGGAGATGGCGGGCCATCAGGTCACAGGACTTGCCATGAGCAGCAGCCAGGCGCGCGAGCAGATCAACGCGTCGACGCCGGATTTCGCATTCGTCGATATCCACCTCATGGATGGCCCGACCGGGATCGACGTGGGTCGCGAACTAAAAGCCGCGGGCATTCCATACGTCTTCGTGAGTGGCAATATCAAAAAGATTCCAGAAGGGTTTGCCGGAGCCCTCGGTGCAATTGAAAAGCCTTACACTATGAACGGAATGAAAAATGCCCTGACTTACATTTCCGCAATCGTCGGAGGCGACGAGAGTGGGTCGCCGCCCGCAAGTCTGGTTCTGGCGGAAGATGCGCATGTCGCGTAGCGGTTTGGCTAAGACGCAAGGAGGAGCGTCGCCCCAACTTGAGCAAAAATGGGAGAAATTGATGAGTGACAACCAAAACATTTTGAAAGAGGTCAAACCGAGGCTGCACGCGTTGATCGATGAGCTCGTCGCTAAAGGTGCCGAGAGATCCGCGGTGATCTACATGATCGAGAAGGAATCTACCCAGCTTCGTGATACGATGGACGAGACCCTAGATCACCAGATCGACGAGCCCTCAAACGATTGGCCGTCGGCGACCAAAGGCCAGTAAGTCTTGCTCGCCGTCGAGGTAATGATGGCATCAGGCATCCTGGTAGTCGGTTGCGATTGCGCAGTTGCTAGCATCGGCATCCTCGGCTTGACGGTATGCTCAGCGTAGGACGTCATCGTGTTAGATCATTTCGCGTATCGCGTGAATCACGCGTGACGGATCATAGGGCTTACTGAAAAAGCGGCCGACGATCGGAAGGGTATCATCGCTCATGTGGCGATGACCCGATGTCACGATGATCTTGACTGGTGGCCATCGATCTCGAACCGCGGCCGCAAGTTTCAAGCCATCCATGCTGCCGGGCATATCGATATCGGTGAACATCAAACGAACCTCCGGATGTGCGTCGAGCAGGCTGATGGCGTCGTCAGCGTTCGATGCTTCCAGCACCTGGAAACCTTCGTCCTCTAGCAATAGCGCAATATCCATCCGAACGAGAGCCTCGTCCTCCACGACAAGGACCGTTATACCGTTGCCGCCCATCCCCAACGCTCCATCATGATTTACAGGCAGATAAAATGGTCCAAGAGTATGATAACGTCTCTCGTACGAATATGATCCGCCGGGTTCGGGAATGTCTTCAGTAAGTGTTTAAACCTTCCGATAACGGATACTGTATCAAACAGCTTCCGCCGACTGCCGCACAAGTCTTGCTAACGGACCCGCGGCGTGGCATCGAAACCCATTGCGATCGAACGTGATCGTCGGCGCTGCCCCCAAGAGCGAGGCGAGAGCCGAGCGAACATATTTTGTGCCGTAGCCCTGCCGCGTCGGTTGAACGACTTTGGGGCCGCCCGATTCGATCCAGTTCATTGAAAATACGGGCGGATCTTCCTCCGAAACGGACCAGACAATGTTGATGCTTCCGTCGCCTTGAGACAGTGCGCCGTACTTGATGGCATTCGTCGTCAGTTCGTGGAGGCAAAGGGCGATGGTCGTCGCAGCGATCCGTCCGACAAGGAGGTCTGGGCCAACAATGTCAATCCGCTTCAGGCTATCGCCGTTATAGGGGGCGACGGTCATGGCAATCACCGATAACAGAGAGACTTCATCTCCGCCTGCTTCGAACACTGCGGTGTGGACGTCGGAAAGAGCACGAAGCCGGCCTGTGAAATCTGCCGCAAGCTCATCAACCGTAGACGCGCCGCGTCGCGTCATTTGAAAGATTGAGGTGACGCTGGCAAGAATGTTCTTAATGCGATGATTGAGCTCCAGCCGCAACTCGACTTCGCGCTCAATGGCATCGCGCACCTGTTTCTGGCGCAATCGGACGAGCAGGTTGGTCTGAATGCTATTGGCTAGCTCCAGTCGCGCGATTGGGCGTGTATAGAACAGGAGGCGGGCGCTCGGCCAGGCGCTTTGAAGCTGAGTGCGGATCTGTGCAATGGGAGCCGCGCGCTCAAGCAGGACCACGATTGGCACTTCGGACCAATCAGGCTGGTCGGCGAGATGATGGCCGATCGTTGCGACGACATGCGGGCTTAGCGCCTCATGGGTGATGAGGATGACGCCGGGCGAAAGCGCCAGATTTTTAGCCAAATCCTCGCCAGCCTGGCCGTGCCGGACCCCGACGTTCTGCTCCTGCAAGGACGCCGCGATGTACTCGGCGTCCTTGCGAAACGGGGCAATTATGAGCACCCAATCCAGTTCACTCGGTGTTTCATTCATTTCGGGTCAGGAAGGGGGTTGTAGGAAACGACGCTGACGCTGCCGCTTTCTATCAGCAGTTCCTGAATGTTGAGGTCATGTGGACCGTGGCGCTTTTTGACGACGGTGATGTTACGGCGCAGCCGACCCTCATGCTCCATGATCCGCAGCAGGAGCACGGTGTCGCCCAGAAAGCTGACATCTACGTCGATGCCGACATTCTGACCGATCAGGCCGTGCTGAGCGACAATCAGCATCGTCAGCACGCCCGAACGAGCCAGGAATTTGAGAAGGGATTGAATGTCGCGGACCGCCTTTTCCCGATGCGGTAGCGAGTTCAGATAGCCGGTCAGGCTATCGATGACGACGACGCGGACTTTGTTTTGCGTCACCGCGTCCTGGACGATTTGACCAAATTCACCCGGTGAGATTTCGTTCGGATTGAAATCCCGCAGGATGAGCTTGCCATCCTTATGGAACTCGCGAAGCTGCATTCCCAGGCCTTCCGACCGGCGGAAGAACGTTTCCAGCCTCTCTTCGAACAAGAATAGCGCAACGTTCTCGCCGCGGTCGAGTGCTGCGGTCGCATAGAGTGACGACATAGTCGACTTGCCAGTGCCCGACTGTCCGATGACCAGCGTCGTGGTTCCGGCCTCCTGGCCGCCGCCAAACATGTCGTCGAGCGCTGCAACACCTGATTTGATCAGGTCCGGCTTGGTGGCCTCAGATGCAGTGTTGGGCATAATACGAGGAAAAACGATGACCCCTTCACCTTCCCGGATTGCCATGTCGTGATAACCATCGGCAACGGGGACACCGCGCATCTTGGAAACTTCCACACGACGCCGCACAGCGCCGTACTCCTCCAGTGACTTGTCGAAACGGATGACCCCATGAGCAAGCCCCTCTACTTCCTCGCCACTGCGGTCATAGCCGGTTGTCTGGGTGTCAAGAAGAAGTGCGACGACGTTGCGCTTGGCAAGAAAGGACTTGAAACCGATCAGTTCGCGACGAAACCTTGGGGAGTCACCGGTGATCAGGCGGATTTCGAGGAGGGAGTCGTAAACAAGGCGCCGCGGCTTGTGTTCTTCGATCGCTGCCTCGATCGCCTTTCGCGTCTCGTCGAGCCTGAGGTCTGCGGTCAGAAATATGCTCTGGTCATCGGCTTCGCTGACCGAACCGGATGTCGACAGTTCTTCGACCCGAATGCCATCGAGTGTCCAGCCGTGTGAAACAGCAATGGCTTCAAGCTCTGCCGCCGTCTGCGACAGTGTCACGTAAATGCAGCTCTCTCCCGCTTCCACCCCGGCGCGAAGGAACTGTAGTGCTGCTGTCGTCTTTCCGGAGCCCGGAGCGCCTTGCAGCATATAGAGATTGGATGCTGGCAGACCACCACGCAGGATTTCGTTCAATCCTGTGATGCCTGTGCTGACAACTGCTGGCGCTTTT
This sequence comes from Hyphomicrobiales bacterium, assembly GCA_900468805.1. Classification (GTDB taxonomy): domain Bacteria; phylum Pseudomonadota; class Alphaproteobacteria; order Rhizobiales; family Rhizobiaceae; genus Rhizobium. The sequence goes on from UEIF01000016.1 coordinate 117,952, forward strand.
CGTTTCGGCATAACTCATCTTTCAGAACTGTTAGCGTGATCCGGGCCGGAGCGCGCGCATCATCGTCGTTGAAAGATGCCTTCTCGTTATATTTAGGTTTCTCGAAACATCAATGACAGGCTGGTTGTGGTGAAGCCGCAGACCTGCCTAAAGGGAGTGTTACAGCTTTACAGCAGGCTCGCTCTCATCGCGGCGGACGAACCTCGTCCTCGCGCTCATCGTTCTTGTCCAACGTCTTCAGCGCCTCAATGATGTCGTCATAGGAACATCCGCCACGAGTCCTGTCATTTGCGCAGGCAATGGGCTTGTGGTGAAGAAAATGGCTCCGGCGGCGACGGCTGCGGAAATGGCAATCGTGCGAAGCCTCGGGGTGAGATCGAACATCGGTTGCTCCATGAATTGAAATGATTGGTATCCCTCCGGGCATGACGCATGAAGGACTCGAAAAAGAGGCGGGTCCGAAGATCCGGACCCGCCTCCATAGGATCAGGCGGTCGAGAGCGGGCGGTTATGGCCGAACCAGATGTTGCCGGCGGCAAGCACCGCGACGACAAGACCGGCAACAACATGGACCCACATCGCAGCCGTCACGCCCGCGAAGCCGAGAACCCATGGAGCAGCTACCGCCCAAATGCCGAGCACTAGGTTGACCCATTCCTCCGCCTCACAGAAGGCATAGAGAGCCACAGCGGCGATCACGGCGATGGCCGCGCCGACGAGCCAGGCATTCCAGGCGGCATAGGTTTCAGCGGCGAAGCCAATTAGCCACGGTGAGACAAGAAGACCAAGACCGGCAACGATATTGACGATATCGAAAGCGGTCCGGTTGTTGGAAGACAGGGACTTCAGCATCGTTCATTTCTCCTCATCGGTTGGTTGCATCATCATTGAACCGTCTCCTGCGGACAGAAGGCGGGTGCGGCGGCGGCGCTTGCCGCGCCGTCGCCGCGAAGCTCGGTTGTGGTTGGATTAGGAGCCGGAGGAAGCGTTGTTGCTGCCAATTCGGGCAAGAACGGCGCGAGCTCGTCGTGGCTGAACGCGCCACGGGCGATCTCATGCAGCGCAAGATCGCTTACACTGGCATGCGGCAGATCAAGCCTCGGCCCCGCACCGCGGTTGAGGGCACGGGCACGGGCAGCTGCGGCCATCGTCAGCGTAAACCTGTTCGGCACAATCTCCTGGCAACCGAAAACGACATGCGGGTCCATGGGTGCACCTCATGCAGCTTTCCGATCGGCAGTGGTATGGTCCTGCCTGCGCTCAACGTCTTCTTCGAGCGCAAGCAGCGCCTGCTCGACCTCATTAAGGCGGGACGGACGATTGTTCACCGGCATGCCTTCGTTGGTCGCCTGGTCGATCAGATATTCGGTCCATGCCCAGTTCATCAGGATCGAGCGCTTTGCTTCGAGAGACAGCGTCGGATCACGGATGACATCTATGGGCGATGACCATGTGGCGGGACCGGAAGCATCGTGCCGTTCCGCCGCCTCGACCATTGCCTGACCGTAGCTCTCCTGAAGCGCGGCGAGGCCGAGCCGCTCCAATGTCGCATCGGAGAAGGCGTGAGATGGCCGGTTCAATCGGCGACGAATTCCTTTCTTTGTCAGGGCCGCAGCTTTGCTTGCCGGACCCTGCACGACATAGGTCAGGCCTTGCCGCTCGGCATAGCGGATGGCGGATCGCAGCGTTGGAAACTCCAGCTCCACCTGCGTCAGCGTATCCGTGGTGCCCGTATAGCCCATCAAAGGCTCAATGAACGGCGCGCTGCGGCGCTCGAAGACAAGCAGCCAGCCGTTCATTCGTGCTTTGCCCGATGTCATCACCGAGTGTGATGGTCTGAAGATGCGGGCGACGACGTCTTCGGGAAACACGGAGCGGCCGAAAGCGAGACGCTTCCGCCGGTTATCATTGGAGGCCTGGCTAACGGAAGCGAGGCTTTTGCTTGGTTTGGTGTGTGTCTCTCTAATAATCTCCATCATTTTATCCCTCCCTATTGGCGAAGGATGCCGGCGGCCCCCAACAAGGCCGGCCGCCGGGCAGGCTGGTTCGGTTAGCTCTTGATGGCGATCCGCTTGACCTGCGTCTGCGCCTTCTCGGTCTTCGGCAGGGTCACGGTCAAAACGCCGTTCCTGAAGCTGGCAGCGACCTTGTCTTCATCGACCTCGACGCCGAGCGGGATGCGGCGCTCGAAACGGCCGTAGTAGCGCTCGGAGAACTGACGATCCTTGTCTTCGTTCTCGGAGCGCTTCTCACCTCTCAGCGTCAGCACGCCGTCGTTGAGCAGGACTTCGATGTCCTTTTCTTCAAGGCCGGGCACCTCGGCGGTCACCTTGATCTCCTTGTCGGTATCGGCGATCTCGACGTTCGGCCAGCCGGCGCCGAAGGCAGAAGCGCTTCCGAAGGCCGGCAGGCCGGGGCCGAAGCCGCGGAAGACGTCGTCGAACAGGCGGTTCACCTCGCGATGCAGCGACAGGAAGGGATCCCGGTCGTCGTCGCGCAGGACAGTCGGGGCCTGGTTGCCATTGTTTCGGCCCCAGGGAATCAGATCACGAACACTCATGGTTTTCTCCTTTCCGTTGGTTCGATTGGCAAAGTTTCTCTGGTGGCGCCGGACGATATACCCGGCGCCGTCTTTCCCGACTATGCTGTTGCTGGAGCTTAAGCCGCGTGCTTCTCTGCTTCGATCTGCTTGATCTCGGCCTGCGGCATAGCCGTGTCGGTCGAAATCGCGATCTGGCGCGGCTTCATCGCTTCAGGGATTTCGCGCTTGAGATCGATGGTCAGCAGACCGTTGACGAGACCGGCGCCGACGACCTTGACGTGGTCGGCAAGTTCGAACCGGCGCTGGAACGAGCGGCCGGCGATGCCGCGATGCAGATACTGCACATCGTCGGCATTCGCCTTCTGACCCGATACGAAGAGCATGTTCTGCTCTTGCGTGATCGTCAGTTCGTCCTGCGTGAAGCCCGCCACTGCCATGGCAATGCGGTACTCATCCTCACCGGTCTTGACGATGTCGTAAGGCGGCCAGTTGTCGATCGTCTCGATGCGGCTTGCAGCCTCGAGCGCGTTCAGCATTCGGTCGAAGCCGATGCTCGACCGGAACAGGGGAGAAAAATCGAGGTTTGTCCTCATAACCATATCCTCCTTGTAAGCAACATGGATACAAGGAGGCGCCAAGAGCACAATGGCGCCTCCTGGACCTGTCGATCCCCATTGGGCGATCGAACAATATCAATATAATTCAGTGGCTTGCGGTTTCAAGAGCTGTGGAATTGCCTGGTGTAAAAAATTTGATTTTTTTGTTTGGGCCACCAGATTCGTGTGGTGATACAAAAGGAGAAATCGGCATGACAATGACCTCCGAAGACGTCATCGACATCCTCGGACCTGTCGACGAAACTTTGATAGCTGATGTCGTGGCCACTGGTGCCAGTCAGGCTGAACTGGCGGAAGCTTTCGCATGGGTCAACAATGACGAAGCGTTGATGAATGAACGACGGCCGCCACCCACGGGCAAAATCGCCTTGTTGATTGACCTGCTGGTCTCAGACAACGACGAACTGGACTAGGCAAGACGCCTGTCTGGAAGCGGCTTGCCTAAGCGGTGGTCAGTACGCGAACCTCGCCCCGTCGACCGAGGGTGTCTACCACGACGCTGCGTCCCGAGCGGCGTAAGGCAATGTCGGCCGAGCCGTTTCCGACCTGCAGGTGTCGCAGGATCACCTCATCCATGAAGGAGGGCAGTTGCGGCTCCGTGAAGCTGATGAGCAGGGCGTTCGGTTCGAAGTCCAGGCCGAGGCAGGATTGCAGAAGAAGCAGCGGTGCTGCGGCCGCCCACGCCTGCGGAGAGCAAGCAACAGGATAGAAGGTCGGTCCCTGAGCCCGCTGGCGTGGCAAGCCGCAGAAGAGTTCCGGAAGGCGGCGCAGGTCGATATATGTCGACGAGGCAAAGAGCCCCTCGAAAATGCGCGCCGCTTCAGCCCGGTAGCCATATCGGGCGAGACCGCTGGCGATCATTGCATTGTCATGCGGCCAAACCGAGCCATTGTGATAGCTCATCGGATTGTAGCGTGCCTCGGTGGAGGCGATGGTTCGGATGCCCCAACCGCAGAAGGACGAGGCGCTCATCAGTGTCCTGGCAACCTGGACGGCTCGCTCGGGATAGGCGATACCGGTGAACAGGGCATGACCGGCATTGGAAGAGCGGACCCTGCAAGACCGCTTATTCCCATCGAGCGCGAGCACAAAGGTGCCGAGTTCCTCATCGAAGAAACTCGTATCGAAGGCAAGACGCAGGCCTTCGGCCCGTGCCAGGAACTTTGCCGCGCGTTCAGGTCTGCCGAGCCGGCGGAAGATCTCGGCTGCGGACTGCCAGGCACCGTAGACGTAGGCCTGAACCTCGGCAATGGCGATCGGGCCTTTGGCGAGCGTACCATCGGCGTGGAATACCGAGTCGTGGCTGTCTTTCCAGGCCTGATTGATTAAGCCTTCTTGCGTTAACCGCCTGTATTCCACGAAACCATCGCCGTCGCGATCGCCGTGCGCGTCGATCCAGGTGAGCGCTGCCTCGATATTTGGCAGAAGATGGTTGATCGTGGCAAGGTCGCCTGTTCGCTTCAGGTACTCCCCTGCCAGCAGGACGAACAACGGTGTGGAATCGATGCTGCCGTAATAGCGGCGGAAGGGCACTTCACCCAGTTCAGCCATTTCGCCATAGCGCACTTCGTGGAGAATCTTTCCAGGTTCGGCGTCTGCAGCCGGATCGACTTCCGTGGCCTGGTTTGCGGCCAAATGGCCAAGGACACCGCGGGCAATGTGCGGATCAAGCCACAGCGTTTCGAGCGCGGTAATCAGCGCATCACGTCCGAAAACAGTGCTAAACCAGGGGATGCCGGCATAGGGGTAGGGACCTTCGGGCTTATCGGTCGTTAGCATATATAGATCGGAGACACTGCGCCGCGCCACCTCGTTGAATATTTCGTTGGACGTGACGATCGATGCCGCGCGGGAGGAAGAGGAGCGCAATGCACGGCGCGCATCCCGTAGGCCCAGAAAGAAAGACTGGTAGCCGAGAGGCCGGTCTTTGTCTTGGTCGCAGCAGATCTGGATGAACAGCGACCGCGTTTCATGTGGCGCCAGATCAAGATCATAAATGACATGATCACTCCCAAGTTCGTCTGGGCGGGGATCGAACGACAACTGCGTGACGCGCTTCAGATCGTCGAGGCCGATATAGGAGAGAAGAACGCGATCCTGTTCCATCACGGACGGAAGATGGCGGCCCCTCCTCGCCCTGACGGTTCCGCGAACCTCGAACAGATCGGCGAAGTCCGCCTCGAACGAAATTTCGATACGCACTTGTTGTCGTCGCTCGTCGTAGTTCCTTACGGCCAAGCGCTCGTAACAACCGGCATTCCACAGAAAGCGTGTCCTGCGCATATGAATGAGATCATGCTCAAGTGTGAGCTTCCCCTTCTCATCAAAGAGGTCGGGATTGGTGAGATCGCAGGTCAGCGTCGCATTGTCGTCGCGCAGCGTCGACGAGAGAAGCATCGGGCGCTTGCCATTAATCGTCAGATGGAGGTGGGAGAGGTACCGCGTGTCCCGATGGAAAACGCCTTCCGGGCTGCCGGGCCCAGAAAGCGCGTCACCATTGTGGTCGAAGACGGCGAATGTATCGCCGTGCTTCAGGGTGCGCGGCCGTCGCTCTTGCAGTGATGCTGTGGCCGGAATGAAAAATTGCGCCATCGGTGCGTGGCCGCCTGCTGGCTCGGAAGCGTCGTGTACAGAAGCGATCGACATGCTACTGGCCTCCGGATTATGCAACGACCTGCAGATCGAGGTCCTGCCCGTTGGCACGGCGTAGTGGGGCCGCCTTGGTGCGCACGCCAGGAAGGTTGCGGTAGATGTCCAGATAATCTCGTGCCATCCGCTCGGCGCTAAAACGCGCCTCGAATGTCGCGCGGACTTTCTTTCGATCCATCTTGAGCGCCCATTCGATGTTCTCGGCCGCGTCGGCCACGCTATCGACGAGGATTCCAGAGATACCGTTGTCGATGACCTCCGGCACGGAGCCGCATCCGAAGGCGATGACGGGCGTGCCACAGGCCATCGCTTCGATCATCACCAGTCCGAACGGCTCGGGCCAGTCGATCGGGAAGAGCAGGGCGCCGGCATTGCCGAGGAAGTCGGCTTTCTCACGCTCGTTGATCTCGCCGATGAATTCGACGTTCGGATGGCGTCTCACCATCGGCTCGATCACCGTTTCCCAATAGGCCTTGTCGGCATTGTCGATCTTTGCGGCCATCTTCAAGGACATGCCAACTTTCGCCGCGACTTCGATTGCCCGGTCAGGCCGTTTCTCCGGCGATATTCGCCCGAGGAACGCGAGGTAGTTGCCCTTCGGCTTTTCCGTGAATGGCAGCAGCTCGCGAGGCAGGCCGTGATAAACCGTCCCTGACCAGTTGACCGGCGGCATTGGGCGGCGCTGATCATCGGAGATTGACACCAGCGGGATATCGGGAAAAGCCGAGTAGAAGGGCTTGAGGTCCGGCAGGTCAAGGCGGCCGTGCAGCGTCGTCACCGTGCGGTCGGCGAACTCGCGGATCAGCGGGAAATGTAGTAGATCGATGTGGAAGTGCAGCACATCGAATTCGTGCGCCCGCCGGCGAATTTCCTCCAACATCACAACCTGATGGGGCAGATGATCTTTAACGGCAGGATTAAGACGGAGCGCCACATCTGAGCACGATACGAGCTTCGCGGCGGTGATCGAATCTCCGCTGGCAAAAAGTGTGACGTCGTGACCTTGGGCGACGAGTGCGTCAGTGAGATAGGATACGATGCGTTCGGTACCGCCATAGAGCTTGGGCGGAACACTTTCGGCAAGTGGTGCGATCTGAGCGATCTTCATCGGCAAAACCTCCTCTATTGAGCAAAGAGTCGTCGGCAAAAACCAGATCCGCGTCCTCAAAGAGGCACGCGGCACGTCAGATTGGATTTCTATATCTCGAATGGTTGTCGGTGGCGTCCTCCTTTCCGATAGCTGCACAGACCAAGGCCGCCAAACCGACGTGATTGAACTCGGCGACGGCGGCATCTTTGATTGTCTTGATTACGGGATGCGTCCTGCTTTCCGGGCAGCATATCAGACCGGTCCAACGTCTTCAGCGCTTCGATGATCTCGTCATAGGAGACGGCCTTGTCCGTACCTGGATAAAGGCGAAGGGCCGGAATGGATTCGATGGCGAAGATGTCGGATGCCCAGGACGCAAGAATGGCGCGTTTCTCGTCCCTGCCGATTTCGTCGGCCGCAAGAACGTCGCGCGGATGAGCAAAATGCCTGCCCGGATGCAGCAGATGAGCAGCGCTGATTGCTGCTGCCGCGTTCACTGGTGTTGAATTTTCGAAGCTTTCCTTTCTCATAGCTTGACCCCATGTGATGCCAAATTGACGTTGTTGTTTGGCTCAGCTTTGTAAAATTCCCTGGCGCCCGAACAGACCTCGCGCGGACTCGACCATTGTTCTGAGATGGCGCGGCTCGCGAACACCTTGCCTGTACAATTCTATCGTTATGGCCGCCATGCGCTCCGCTTCCTCGGACTCCTTCGCAATCCCAGCGCCCGACCGGATTTCATTGAAACCCTCTGGCAGACGGCGAGATCACGGCTGTCGAAAGGAGTTGGCCAAGGTTTTGTTATTGCATGAACCATCCTTTCACCTCCTTATCGGAGCTCGCCCGCGTCGACGGGCGAGCCCCAGCAATTACCTCTTAGAAGTCCATGCCGGCGCCAGCGGGCAGGGCGGGTGAGGCGTCCTTCTTGGGCTTCTCGGCGATCATCGCTTCCGTGGTCACCAGCAGACCGGCGACCGACGCAGCATCCTGAAGCGCGGTCCGCACGACCTTGGCTGGATCGATGACGCCCTGAGCATAGAGATCACCATATTCGCCGGTCTGCGCATTCCACCCGAAGGAGAAGTCGGTTTTCTCGCGGAGCTTGCCGACAATCACGGAGCCTTCCGCGCCAGCGTTTTCGGCGATCTGGCGAACGGGGGCTTCGATCGCCCTGCGGACGATCTCGATACCAACCTTCTGGTCTTGGTTGGCGGTTGCAAGATTGTCGAGTGCCTTGACGGCGCGCAATAGCGCAACACCACCGCCCGGCAGGATACCCTCTTCGACGGCCGCGCGGGTCGCATGAAGGGCGTCGTCGACGCGGTCCTTCTTCTCCTTCACCTCGACTTCGGTGGAGCCACCGACACGGATCACCGCAACGCCGCCTGCCAGCTTGGCTAAACGTTCCTGCAGCTTCTCGCGATCGTAGTCTGAGGTGGTTTCTTCGATCTGCGCCCGGATCTGGGCGACGCGGCCGTCGATCTCGGACTTGGAGCCAACGCCGTCGATTATGGTGGTGTTCTCTTTCTCGATCGCCACCTTCTTGGCTCGACCGAGCATATTGAGCGTTACGTTCTCAAGCTTGATGCCGAGATCTTCGGAGATGACAGTGCCGCCGGTCAGGATTGCGATGTCTTCGAGCATCGCCTTGCGGCGATCGCCGAACCCCGGCGCCTTGACAGCCGCAATCTTCAGACCACCGCGCAGCTTGTTGACGACGAGCGTAGCAAGAGCCTCGCCCTCGACGTCTTCCGCGATAATCAGCAGCGGCTTGGAGGACTGCACGACGGCTTCGAGTACCGGCAGCAAGGACTGAAGGTTCGACAGCTTTTTCTCGTGGATGAGGATATAGGGGTCCTCGAACTCGACGCGCATCTTGTCCTGATTGGTTACGAAGTAGGGCGAGAGGTAACCGCGGTCGAATTGCATGCCTTCGACAACTTCGAGCTCGGTCTCGCCGGTCTTGGCTTCCTCGACGGTGATGACGCCTTCATTGCCAACCTTTTCCATCGCCTCGGCGAGATACTTGCCGATCTCCTCGTCGCCGTTGGCAGACACAGTGCCCACTTGGGCGATCTCGGAATTGCTGGTGATCTTGCGGGCGTTGGTCTTCAGTTCCTTGACGACGGCGTCGACGGCAATATCGATACCGCGCTTCAGGTCCATTGGGTTCATGCCGGAAGCAACCGCCTTGGCACCCTGCTTCACGATTGCCTGGGCGAGAACAGTTGCGGTAGTGGTGCCGTCGCCGGCAAGATCGTTGGTCTTCGATGCCACTTCGCGCAGCATCTGTGCCCCCATGTTCTCGAACTTGTCTTCCAGTTCGATCTCTTTGGCGACGGAGACGCCGTCCTTGGTGATGCGTGGCGCGCCGTAAGACTTGTCGATGACGACGTTGCGGCCTTTCGGGCCGAGCGTGACCTTCACGGCGTTGGCAAGGACATCGACCCCACGCAACATGCGTTCACGGGCATCGGTGTTGAATTTGACTTCTTTCGCAGCCATTTGTTCACTCCTTCAATAGGCAGCTTTTTGACTGATGGGCGGTAATGCGTGATTACGCGGCGCGCTTCTGCTCGGCCTGAGCTTCGATAATGCCCAAGACGTCGCTTTCCTTCATGATCAGCAGGTCTTCGCCGTTGATCTTGATTTCGGTGCCGGACCATTTGCCGAACAGAATGCGGTCGCCAGCCTTGACGTCGAGCGCCTGGATCTGGCCGGCCTCGTTGCGTGCACCAAGACCGACGGCGACGACTTCGCCTTCCTGCGGCTTTTCCTTGGCAGTGTCAGGGATGATGATCCCACCCTTGGTCTTTTCTTCGGATTCGACCCGGCGGACAAGAATGCGATCATGAAGCGGTCGGAACGACATGTTTTCCTCCATTGGACAAAAAGATGACGCAAAATCCCCTGCCGGACCGGGTGACCAATCCGGACGGGTGCGAACCTCATCTGAGCGTTCGCGGGGAAAATTTATTTTCGAGATTTTACGATTTCAAGAGGGGCGGCAAGAAAAATCAGCACTCAACGCCGGCGGCTGCTAACATGCTGGAGAGGAACGATAAACGCCTTCGAAGGTTTAAGAAAACCGTTGATGGATGCATGATTTTTTGCCACCTTTGGCAGTGTCATGAAACGGAGATGAGCATGCAATTCTCGTCGGATTTCGAGCGTCAGCTTAACGGCTACGGCCTCACCACCGCGCACATCCTCTACCGCATTCCTGATTTCGAATCCGTGCTGCAGACCTATGTCTGGCAGGACTACGATCTGGCTCCCGATTTTCCGGAAATGCATAAATTCCTCGACTTCTGGCGCGCCAGCCTCGACGGGCCGCTGCATTCCGTCCGCTACAGCCATCAGCGTCTGATAGGGCCAAACGAATGGCGTCGTCTCGAAGGCGAGTTCAGGCTTAACTAAGCTCTTGAAACGGAAATTTTCGCTTCCTAGCTCTTTGCGCGATCGAGGCTCCGATGAGCTCGGTCACTATCACACGTCTATCCGGAGTGAGATCGAGAATGGAAGAGAAGATCAAAGTCATCGAAGACCTCAGCATCGAGGAGCGCGAAGAGGTCTTTGCCGATATCGCGCATGTCCTGGAGGCAGCTGCACGCGAGGCATATGTCGAAGGGAACCGCCATTTTGCCGCGCTTTCCGCCAATATGGCACAGGCGATCTTCATCAATGCTGACGAACTGGCGCGTGACGACGTGCGTAAAGCCGAGCGCGTGTTACAGCAAGCAACCGCCATGATCTCGCAGTTCAAGGCCGTGCATCCTTATCGTATGGTGAGCCACGCACGCCACTAGAGGTGTGAAACCGCTAGGCTTCTGATGCCGTCTCAATCCTGAATGAAGACCAATGTTGTGACGGCGATATCGGTTTCGGCGCTCCGGGGTGAGGATGGCCGGATCCGACAAGTTGGGTTCATTGCCATCGACATCTCGGCAAGCAAGAATGCGCAGGAGGCTGAACGCCACCTGGCTGCCATCATCGAGTCCTCGAATGACGCGATCCTTGGCATCGATCTCGACTTGACGATTACCAGCTGGAATGCCCCCGCCGAGAAGCTTTACGGTATTGACTGGCGAGCTCAATCATCGCGTGAAGAACGTCTTTGCCACCGTCATCGCAATCTCGAAACAGACCCTAGGGCGGGAGGGGAC
>UEIF01000011.1 GCA_900468805.1 Hyphomicrobiales bacterium
AATCCTGCCCCCGCAACCAATCTTCCATATCGAGCCAACAATCAAAAAGCCCGCATGGTCAAAACATGCGGGCTTTTTGACGTTCTAGTTGACGTTCTAGCGCAGGGCAAAACACCTCGTCAGCGGCCGGTAAAAAGGCAAAACCCGACGAATCGGGACAGATGCTCGCCACCGACATAAGGAGCGGGCAAAAGGTCGATCTGCCGTAAAAACCGGTGACCGAACTAAAAGCCTAACCGAGCGAAGATCGGTTTGGCGAGCTGTTGCGCCGGCCTCACGGTTAGGGCGGACCGACGATCGCTTAAAGGAGGGGACCGTATCCGGTCCGGGATGCGCTGAACGAGCGATCTATTTTCGCCTCGGCAGGACATCAGCGGTGGAGATAAGTGCAGGTGTTGTCTTCAATCGGTCGCGGTGGTAGTATTCTGTAGTATCGTTGCAGCTTTGGCGCGCGCTTTGTATGTTTCGTCTGTGAGTTGCCTCTGATCAGCAGAGAATCTCTCGCGCGTGAGAGACTTACTCAGAAGCTTGCTTTCAACCACCGCCGCTCAACGGTGCCTCCGCCTGTTTGTCTCAAACGTGCACGGATATACTGGAGGGAAAAATGAACACGTACACGATAAGTCTCACTCTCTTAGGCTGCCTTGCCTTGTCTGGCTGCCAATCTGCTTCGACGTCCCAAGGAGGACGCAGTAACGAGTTCGGCTGCATCGCCGGTACGGTCGGCGGCGCGGTCGTCGGCGGATTGCTTGGCGCGACCATTGGCTCGGGGACAGGGCAGCTCTGGGCTGTCGGCGGCGGCGCCACGCTGGGCGCTGCGGGTGGCAGTGCGTTGACATGTCATTGACGCGAAAGGTCGGAATTATGAAAAGAGTAGTCCTGCTGACGGGGTTCGTTTTCTTTACCGCCATTGCGGCCGATGCGCAGAATCAGCCGATAGCTATGAACCAGGGCCAAATGGACCGGCTCGATCGTGACAAGAATGGAGCGGTCGACCGATCTGAATATCAAGCCTTCATGACGTCGGCGTTCGCTGGTCTGGACAAGAACAAGGACGGCAGCCTGAACTCTGACGAAGTTGCCCAAGTTCTGACTGTCCAACAATTCTCCGCCACCGACGCCAACGGTGACGGCAAGGTCAGCCAGAGCGAGTTCCTGAATAGGGTGATGGCGGACTTCAAGGCTGCCGACCGCGGCGGCGACGGGAGCCTGCAGTAACAAAAACGGCCCAAGCGCCAAGGCAAGTGTGTTCCGCTCGCCTCTATGCGGTAACGACGGCCAGGTGCGTTCGTCCTGCAGGCTTCACTGAGGTGGCCCGCACATAGTTCATCATGCCGGTGTCGTGAGGCTCGAGGATGTGGGACAGGGTTTGCCTACTCATCGCGTCGCAGGTTGCGAATTCGGTCGAAGAGGACGGCAAGCACAATTGCGCCGCCGATAAAACTACCTTGCCAGAACGCGTTGATGCCGAGCAAACCAAGACTGTTCCGGATAATCTCGATGAGTGCGGCGCCGATCAACGCACCAAAGGCAGTGCCGACGCCGCCAGCCAGGTTGGCGCCGCCGATAACCGCAGCGGCAATGACCTGAAGTTCCATCCCGGCGCCGATGTTTGTGGTGACGGCGCCGAGCCAGCCGGTTTGAATGATGCCGGCAACCCCCGCCGACAGGGCAGAAATCATATATACGATAACCTTGATCCTCGGCACGGGAACGCCCGTGAGAGTCGCGGCGTGCTCATTGCCGCCGATGGCAAAGACATAGCGGCCGAACTTGGTCCAGCGCAGCACGAAACCGGTAATGAGTGCCAACACGACCATGTAAAGCACCGGGTTGGCGATGCCAAAAAACCAGGCGCCACCGCCCAGCGCTAGTAGCTTGTCGTGATCGGGCCCGAACTCGAAAACGACGGTGTTGTTGGATGCCACCATCGCCAGGCTGCGCGCAATCGACAGCATCCCGAGCGTGACGACGAAAGGCGGGAAGCCAAGATAGGCAATCAATACGCCGTTGAAAGCTCCGACCAAAAGAGCAGTACCGATCGAAGCGGTGATACCGACTTCAATGCTGTATCCCGCGTGCATGACGACCGCCAGCACCATGCTGCACAGGCACAGCACGGAGCCAACGGACAGGTCGATGCCGCCGGTGATAATGACCAGCGTCATGCCCAGCGCGATAATTGCGACGAAGGTGACGTTGCGGGTGATGTTGTAGATGTTCTTCGCTGTCGCAAAGGAGTCCGTCGCCATCGACAGAAAAATGCAGGCGAGAATGACCGCAATCAGAACCCAGAATGTCTGGCCGCCCAAGACTGCTGCAAGCCAGCTCCGTTGCTTCTGTCCGATCGTCTGGTCAAGTGTAATCGCCATCGTCGACCTTCTTCGTTTTTGTTGCAACGGATAGCATCGATCACACCTGTTCGATGGCGCCGGTAATAAGCCCCGTCACTTCCTCCGGCGAACTTGCCGCAATCTGCTTGTCAGCGACCTTTCTGCCCCGCCGCATCACGATCACGCGGTCGGCAACCGAAAAGACGTCGGGCATGCGGTGGCTGATCAGGACAACGACGATACCGCGGTCACGCAACTGACGGATCAGATTGAGAACCTCAGCGACCTGACGCACGGAAATGGCTGCCGTCGGCTCGTCCATCAAGACGATTTTCGCTTCCGACAGCATGGTGCGGGCGATCGCTACCGCTTGCCGCTGGCCCCCTGACATTTGCTTGACGAGATCGCGCGGTCGCGTTTCGGATTTGAGTTCGCGGAAAATTTCTCCGGCGCGCTTGTACATGTTCTTGTAGTCGAGGATGCGAAGAGGCCATATGCCGCGGCGCAATTCTCGTCCGAGGAACACATTTGCTGCCGCCGTAAGATTGTTGCAGAGCGCCAGATCCTGATGAACGATCTCGATGCCATGCTGGCGTGCCTCCTTCGGCCGATGAAGCACGAGATCGGCGCCGTCGAGGCGCATGGTTCCATGGCTCGGTCGAAAGTTGCCGGCGATCATCTTCACCAATGTGGATTTGCCAGCGCCGTTATCGCCCATGAGGCCGACCACTTGCCCAGCTTCGAGTGAAAACGAAACGTCGTTGACGGCCTGGATGGCGCCGAAATGTTTGGAAATATTGGTGAGTTCAAGAACCGCCACCAGCCTCCGGCCTCCCAAAACCTGCAGCTATCCGTCGCTCCGAACCCGACTTGTTTTCGACGCGCGGCTCCAGCGAATTCGCTTTTCCAACGTCCTCCCGGGAAAAGCGATTATGAGCATTTACGCAAAACCCTGCGACAGCGTCAACAGATTGTCCGAGGTATTGGGTCTATTGTCGCAAAAATCTGTTTTGTCAGACAAATATCATTTGACGCGGGCAGCGCCTGAATATTAGCTTTCAGTGGGGGAGAGAGAGCATGCTGATCCTTGTTACCGGTGCGACGGGCAAGGTCGGGCGGCACTTCATTGCTGGGCTGCTTGACGATCCGAGGTTTTCCAAAGCCCGCATTCGCGCGCTTTGTCATAATCGTTTGTGCGATGAAACCGACCGTGTCGCCGTCATCCGCGGCTCGATCGCCGACCGCGATGTTGTGGCAGCGGCGCTCCATGACGTTACCCATGTCGTGCATCTTGCCACATGCAAGGAAACGCCTGAAGACATCATGGACGTTACCGTCAAAGGTCTCTTTTGGCTGCTTGAGGAGTTCCGCGCGAGCGTCCCGGCACGCCAATTCATCCTGATCGGCGGCGATGCGGGCATAGGGCATTTCCACTATCGCCACAATGGGCCGATCACCGAGAACGCTCCTCATTGTGCCTATCCAGGAAGCTACGCGCTCTCCAAGGTCCTGGAAGAGGTCATGCTGGAGCAGTTCGGCATTCAGTACGGCCTCAATGGTTGTTGTCTGCGCGCGCCCTGGATCATGGAAAAGGATGATTTTAAATATACGCTTTCTTTTGGTGACGACCTCTTTGGCGGTCCAGACTGGAAGACACTCGTTCCGGAGGAAGCGGCGCGGCGTTATGCGGCCATGGGGACGGTGCCGCTGTTGCTCGATGCCGACGGGCGTCCGCTGAAACGCAATTTCGTGCATGTCGATGACCTGGTGTCGGCAATATTGGCGGCAATCGACAACCCCCGGGCCGAGCGGCAACTCTTCAATATCTGCATGGATCGACCCGTCGATTATGCTGAAGTTGCCGCCTACCTGTCGCGCACGCGGAATCTCGGCTCTGTCGAGATACCAAGCCGGTTCCATTCCAATTGGATGGACAACAGCAAGGCGAAATACCTTCTGGGTTGGCGGCCAAACTATAATCTCGAAATGCTTATCGACTCGGCATGGCAATACGAGCGTTCGGAGGAGGAGCCTCGTATCGTTTGGTATCCGGGTTGATGTCGTGTGGCGGGCACGTGGTGCCCGTCTGTTTCAAGGGAGGAAACTATGAGGAAGGCATTATTACTTACAGCCGCAGTCTTAGCACTAACCGCCGGACAGGCCCTGGCCAAGAAGCAACTCGTCATCGTCGTCAAGGGCCTCGACAATCCGTTCTTCGAAGCAATCAACCAGGGTTGCCAGAAATGGAACAAGGAGAACCCCACTGCGGAATACGAGTGCTTCTACACCGGTCCGGCATCGACATCCGATGAAGCCGGCGAAGCACAGATTGTTCAGGATATGTTGGGCAAGGCAGACACGGCGGCAATCGCAATTTCGCCATCGAATGCAAAGCTCATCGCCCAGACCCTGAAGACAGCCAATCCGACGGTTCCGGTGATGACGCTCGATGCCGATCTTGCAGCCGAGGATGCCGCGCTGCGCAAGACCTATCTCGGGACCGACAACTATCTGATGGGCGCACGCATCGGCGAATACATCAAGAAGGCCAAGCCGAGCGGCGGTAAGATCTGCACGATCGAAGGCAATCCGGGAGCGGACAATATTCTGCGCCGCGCGCAAGGTATGCGCGACACGCTCACCGGCCAGAAAGGCCTGACCGCGCTGAAAGGCGAGGGCGGCTGGACGGAAGTCGCAGGCTGCCCGGTATTTACCAATGACGACGGTGCCAAGGGCGTGCAGGCAATGACCGATATCCTTGCGGCCAATACCGACCTGGATGCATTCGGCATTATGGGTGGCTGGCCTTTGTTCGGCGCGCCGCAACCCTATCGCGATCTGTTCAAGCCGATGGCCGACAAGATCGCCAGCAACGATTTCGTCATTGGTGCCGCCGACACGATCGGCGACGAGGTCGCTATTGCGAAGGAAGGCCTGGTGACTGCGCTCGTCGGCCAACGGCCATTCGAGATGGGCTACAAGGCACCTTCGGTGATGATGGATCTGATTGCCGGCAAGCCGGTTGAAGATCCTGTTTTCACCGGGCTCGATGAGTGCACGAAGGACACAGTCGATACCTGCATTCAAAAGTAGGCTCGCGGTTTGGCGCACCTGATACAAGGGTGCGCCGACTGCCTCCACGAGACGGATCGAAAGATCTGCAGGGCTTGACGCGACCTAGATTCCGCGCTTTCTGGCGGGGTCAATCGCAGGCGACTTCCTCGTTATTACGATTGTTTTGATGGTACGTGCAGACAATCGAAGAATGCTGAGGCAGTAGAAAAGATGCCTGACAAAAAATCGGGAAAGCTGACGGCTCCGGCCGAGGTGGTGACGGTTGACCGTTCGGCCACCGCAAGGCGCCCAAATGCTCCTCGCATGACCGGGGCGAGTGTTCATGTGTCTTTGGCAGGCGAGATCGGCCTGCGAATCGTGCGCGGCGACTATCCGCCGGGCACGATCCTGCCGAATGAGGCAAAGTGGTCGGAAGTCTTCGAAGTCAGCCGATCGGCGGTGCGCGAAGCAATCAAGATGCTGATGGCAAAAGGCCTGCTTTCTTCCCGCCCGAAAATCGGTAGTTGGGTCGAACCCAAGGAACGTTGGAACCTGCTGGATCGGGATGTACTGGGCTGGTACGCCGCATCTCCCGATCGTGAATCGTTTCTGAGGGCCGTGCAGGAACTCAGGCATATGATCGAGCCGGAGGCGACAGCACTTGCTGCCGAGCGCCGAACGGAGGAGCAGATGAGCGCGATCAGTCAGGCCCTGCATGACATGGATCAGGCGACATCACTCCAGCAGCGCACAGAATCCGATGCGCGATTTCACATCGCAATCTTGCGCGCCTCCGGAAATGATCTGTTGGTGCCGCTCGGCGTCTTGATCGAATCGGCTCTGAACCAGCTCTTCGCCCATGTCACCCGGGAGGAAGACAATTTGCAATATGCGCTGAAACTTCATGAGAATATTGAGAAAAGCATCCGACTACAGCGACCTAACATGGCGCGCAACGCAGTCCGCAAGGTGCTGGCAAATACCGACCAAATCATCGCGCGGTGGTCACGATAGAAGTTGCATTTTGCCGGCCGAGGAAGCGGCCGCCAGTTCCGCTGGCGTATCTTCGCCAGCGAATAGCGCAGCCCGCATTAGAAGCCAAAAGGTAGGCCGGCCAAGAGCGGACTTCTTTGTTGGCAGCAGAGCGATGATTTAGCACCCGGCGCAGAGGCGCGCGTCTGCTTTTGCAAAATTTTCGGATGCCTAGGCAGCAATGGGTCATGAGATTCTGGCGGCGTTTCCAGTGAGCTGGAGGTTACTTCAAACAGAGCCAAGCTTCTACAAAGCATAGATAGCTGATGTTCTTGTCGCCTGCCAGCTGTGAAGAATGCATCCCACCGCTAAGCCATAAGCATAGTGCGCTAATCCTTGCCGGGATATTCGAGCCTAGTCTATAAAATTCGAATGTGCTAAATTTAAAGGCGAGTGGACGTTCCACAATTTCCGTCTAACAACCTTCGTCGACCTTTCGAGGTCCTGCTGTCTCATTCAGCTGGGGTATTTGTTTTCATGCCGTAAATCGATGAGCTTTCCAGGGAGGGGAACAATGCGAGAATGTGCATCTTCTCTAAGAGCGGAGCGACGCTGGAGGCGTCATCTGATCTTCGGATTATCGGCGCTCAGGGTCGTCTGCGCGGCCAGTCTTTTCGCCGGGATCGCCGTCGCGCAGGCGCCCACCGACGAGCAGAAAAGCGCGATCAGATCAGCCTGCCGATCCGATTTCATCGCACAATGCTCTGGCGTGCAGCCGGGGGGCATGGAGGCACTGAATTGCCTGCAGCAACACGATTCCACCCTCTCCGCTGCTTGTCGTAAGGCGGTGTCGGCGATTGGCACCAAACCGAAATCGACATCCGCAGAGCCATCTCAAACTGCGCCTGCCACGACAGGTGCGGCGACGCCGGCCCCGGCAGCCGGCACTCAGACGGCGGCTCAACCAACCGAGGCGCAGCGCGATGCCGTCAAGTCGGCCTGCCGCTCCGATTTCATGGCGCAATGCTCCGGCGTCACCCCCGGCGGTGCGGCGGCGCTCTCCTGCCTGCAGCAGCATAGTGCCCGTCTGTCGGCACCCTGCCAGCAGGCGGTCGCGGCCATTAATGCAGCGGGTGCGCCCGCAGCCGGTGCAGGTGCTGCCACAGCTGCCGCACCGCCGGCGACGCGACCGGCGGCCATGCCCGTCTTCTCTCCGCGTGAGGAAGTGATGATCGTGCGCGAGACCTGCGGACCGGACTTTCGGGCATTTTGCCGGATGGTGCCGGTCGGCGGAGGGCGGGTCATCTCGTGCCTGCGGGACAATCTGCAGCGTGTATCGCCAGCCTGTCACAGGGTGCTGACCTCGGGACTGTAGCGGCTTTCCAATACGCATACGGGTTCGCTGGGAATGCCTGAACCGTCAGGCATTCCGCTGACAGGTCCGCACCACCATTCTGCGATCGTTGCAGCGCGATCCGAAATCCCCGCATTCGATGAATTCAATGACGACACAAGCGAAAGGCAATTGCCATGTCATCGACTTCTCATCTATCGCGATTGAAACGAATACTGACCTATTCCACCGTTGCTGCCGGCCTCGTCCTGCCGACCCATGCATGGGCGGATGATGCCAAAGATCTTCTTAAGGCCATGTCCGATTTCCTCGTGGCGCAGAAAACAATATCCTTCAGCTATCAATCATCGCTCGAAGCCGTGACACCGGACTTCGAGAAACTGCAGTTCGTCAGTTCGGGTACGGCCAATATTACCCGGCCTGACAAACTGCGCGTCACAAGAACCGGGGGCTTTGCCGATATCGACGTCAGCTTTGACGGTTCGGTACTGACCGTGCATGGCAAGAACCTCGATGCTTATGCGAAGATCGACGGCAAGGGTTCGCTCGATGATCTGATCGACCGGCTTGCCGATGCAGGCGTCGAAGCGCCTGGCGCCGATCTTCTGTCATCTCATGTCAACGACATATTGATGTCCGATGTGACCGAGTCAAAGCACATTTCCAGCGCCTTCGTCGATGGCGTGGAATGCGAATATCTCGCCTTTCGCACGCCGGAACTCGACTGGCAAATCTGGATACAGACGGGGTCGCAGCCGATACCGCGACGCTATGTGATCACCAGCAAACACGTCGTCCAGGCGCCACAATACACGCTTGAGATCAGCGACTTCAAAACCGGGGCAGAGGTTGCCGCCACTTCCTACAACATCGAGATCCCGGCCAATGCCAAGACCGTCGATCTGAGCGAACTCCAATCGATCGATGAGCTTCCGGCGCCTGCAGTTACAGGAGAGATGAAATGACCTTCAGTAAGCTCTTTTTCGCCTTTTGCCTTGCCGGCGGGATGATTTTTGCCGATTTTCGCGTAGAGGGAGAAGGTCCGCTGCCGTTTTCGATCGGCTTCGCCACACCGGCGGGGGCTGTCATCGGCCGTCCCTTGACACCGCTATCCTATGCCGGCGTTGCCCGCCGGACGACGCGCCGGGTTGTCCGGCGAACGGCAACAACGATCGCGGTTCTGCCGCCCGGCTGCCTTTATGGTCCCTACTATGGTGGCTATTATTACCGCTGCGGTGGCCTGTACTATGCCAAGAGCGGCGGCGTTTATGTGCAGGTAATCGTGCAATAGGCTCTTAATGCAATCCTATTGCACCTTCATCTCCGCATCTACGACCGCCGGGTCTTTGGTGCTGCGGCGCCTTCTGAACTCTTCGAGGCGCTGCAGCACGACGTAGAAGGACGGGACGAACAGCACGGCAAGGCAGGTCGATGCGATCATGCCGCTGAAGACCGATATGCCGATCGATTTGCGGGCGGATGCGCCGGCACCCGTCGCCAGAACGAGCGGCAAAACGCCGAGGATGAAGGCGAAGGATGTCATGAGGATCGGGCGGAAACGCAAGCGCGCCGCTTCGACTGCCGCATCCATTATCTCCATGCCTTCCGCCCGCTTTTCCCGCGCATATTCGACGATCAGAATGGCATTCTTCGATGCGAGCGCGATCAGCAGGATCAGGCCGATCTGGGTGTAGAGGTTGTTGGCGACGCCCGCTGCCGTTAACGCCCCGACGGTGCCGAGCAGGGCAAGCGGCACGGCGAGCAGCACCGCAAAGGGCAGGATCCAGCTTTCATACTGTCCCGCAAGCACGAAATAGACGAGCAGCATGGCAAGCGCGAAGATGTAGTAGATCTGCCCGCCGACAATTTTCTCCTGGTAGGAGAGTGCCGTCCATTCATAGCCGGTGCCGGGCGGCAAAGTGCTGTCGGCGACCTGTTGCATGACGTCGAGCGCCTGACCCGAGCTGAAGCCGGCAGCAGGGCCGCCAACGATCGTTGCGGTCGGGTACAGATTGTAGAGGCTGATCAGCGATGGGCCTTGCATGGCCTTGATATCGACGACGGTTCCGAGCGGCACCATGGTGCCATCGCCGGCTTTGACCTTCAGGTTGCGGATATCGTCCTGGCTGACGCGGAATTCGGAGGATGCCTGGGCATAGACCTGGAAGGTGCGGCCAAACTTGTTGAACTGCGTGACATAGCTCGATCCGACATAGCCTGACAAAGCGGAGAAGACCTGGCCGACCGTGATACCCAGCGTCTCCGCCTTGATTCGGTCCACGGAGACCTCAAGTTGCGGCACGTTGGAACGGAACGGCGTACTGAGTCTCTGCAGCGATGATTGGGCTTCACCGTTTTTCACGATCGTATCGGCAAGCGACTGCAGCAGAGCGTAATCGGAAACACCGTTCTTGAGCTCCACCTGCATCGTGAAGCCGCTGGCATTGCCGACGCCCTGGATCGGAGGTGGTACGATGACCAGGGTCTTGGCAACCAGGACACTCTCCAGGGCGCCATTCAGATGTTCGTAGATCGACAGGAGATCCTGTCCCTTCACTTTGAGCCGCTCGTCCCAGTCCTTCAGCACGACATAGGCAACGCCGGCATTCTGGAGGCTGGCATTGTTATCGAGAACCGATACGCCGCTGATTGTCAGGACCTGATCGACGCCAGGCGTCTGTTGAGCGATCTTGCCGACCTCGGCGATGACGGCGTCGGTCCGTTCCTTGGATGCGCCATCGGGCAGTTGGGCACCGATCAGCACATAGCCTTGATCTTCGATCGGCAGAAACGCGGTCGGTATGCGGGTCAGCCCCCAGATGGCGCCTGCCATCAGTGCTAGCGCCAGAAGGACCATGATGGCGGCGTGGCGCGTCATGGCGCCGATCAGCCTGACATAGCCGCGTTCGCTCCAATCGTAGACCCTGTTGAAGCCACGATAGATGAAGTTTCTTTTCTCGGGAGGTACAGGCGTGCGCAGCCAAAGGGCGCATTGCGTCGGTTTCAGCGTCACGGCGTTGATGGCGCTGATCAGTGCCGTGGCGGCAATGACGAGCGCGAATTGCCGGTAGAGTTGACCCGTAAGCCCCGGCAGGAAAGCAGCCGGAATGAACACGGCCATCAATACCAGGGTAATGCCGATGACCGGGCCCAGCAGCTCATCCATTGCCTTCTCGGCTGCCTTGCGGCCGGACATGCCGGCCTCGATGTGTCGGGCGACCCCTTCGACAATGACGATCGCGTCATCGACGACGATGCCGATGGCGAGAACGATCGCAAACAGCGTGGACAGATTGACAGTGAAGCCCATCGCCGCCATCGCGGCAAAAGCGCCGATGATGGTGACAGGAACCGTCGTTGCCGGTACGAGCATCGCCCGCCAGTCCTGCAGGAACAGAAGGATGACGATGAGAACGAGAACGCCGGCCTCGATCAGCGTCACATAGACTTCGTCGATCGAGGCATTGACGAACTTCGTCGTATCAAAGGGCATCTGATATTGGAGCCCTTGCGGGAAGCTCTTCGACAATTCCTCCATCTTCGTTCTGACCGCCTGCGCGACCGCAATGGCGTTTGCCTCGGGCAACTGGAAGATACCAATGCCGGCGGCCGGGCGGCCATTCTGCATGAAGGACTGGCTATAAGTCTGGGCGCCGAGCTCGACCCGGCCGATATCGCGAATCCGCGTCACCCGGCCGCCATCTGCGCCATCCACCTTGACGATGATATTCTCATAGTCGACAGCGTCGTTCAGGCGGCCGTTGACGTTGAGCGTGTACTGAAAGGTCTGCCCCTGAGGGACTGGAGGAATGCCGAGCTGACCGGCCGTGACCTCCTGGCTCTGCTGCTGCACGACGTTGACAACATCCTGCGGCGTCAGGCCACGCGCCTGCAGTAAGTTCGGATCCATCCAGATGCGCATGGCATATTGGCCTGCGCCGAAAACCGTGACGTTGCCGACTCCCGGCAGACGGGCAAGTTCATTCTGCAGGTTGATGACGGCATAGTTTGAGAGGTAGAGGCTGTCATATTGGGTTTCGGACGACGTCAGGGTGACGAAGCCGAGGATTGACGTCGATTTCTTCTGAGTGGTGACGCCCTGGACCTGCACCGATTGCGGCAGCGACGACATGGCGATGGCGACACGGTTCTGCACAAGGACCTGCGCCTGGTCGGGATCGGTGCCGATGGCGAAGGTGACAGTCAGCGAATAGGTCCCGTCACTCGCGCTCGTGGACTGCATATAGAGCATATCCTGGACGCCGTTGACCTGCTGCTCGATCGGCAGCGCGACCGTGTCGACAAGCGTCTTGGCGCTGGCGCCCGGAAACCGCGTCGTGACCTGCACGGTCGGCGGAACGACATTCGGATATTGCGCCACCGGCAGTTGGAAGAGAGCCACCGCGCCGATGAGAACAAAGACCAATGCCAGAACATTGGCGAGCACCGGCCGTTCGATGAAAAAGCGCGAGATCATGCTGTTGTCCTTGGACGTTCAGATGAAGCGTGGTGGCGATTTACTGCGTCGTCATGGCCTTTGCATCGGTGCTGGCTTGCGCCGGCTGTGCATTCATATCGATTTTCTCAGGCGCAACCTTGCTGCCGGGGATGGCCTGCTGGATGCCCTGGATCACAACCCAGTCAGCTGGCTGAATACCGGACTCGATGACGCGGAGGGCGCCTTCGCGCTGGCCCGTCTTGACCTGTTTCTGCTCGATCATATCCTCCTTGCCGACGACGAGCAGGTAGCTGCCGAGCTGGTTGGTGGCGATCGCGTCGTCGCGCACGAGCAGTGCTTTATTGTTCTGCTCGACGGGCACGCGAACGCGAACGAAGAGGCCGGGGAGCATGACTTTGTCCTTATTGTCGAACAAAGCCCGCACCTGAAGCGTGCCGGTGGACGCATCGAGCTGGGGCGAGACGTAATCGAGATGCCCTTTGTGGGGATAGCCTTCCTCGGATTGCAAGCCGAGCTCGGCAGGGATGCTGGGTAGATCCGTCTGCTTGAAGGTGCGTCCCTGCTTTCTCAGCATATCCTTGATCATCAGCACCTGTGTTTCGCTGACGTTGAAATAGGCATAGATCGGGTCTGTCTGAACGATGCTGGCAAGCTTGGTCGGACCCGAGACGCCGACGAGCGTGCCGATATCGACGAGGTGATTGGTCACAGTGCCGTCGAAGGGCGCAAGCACTTCGGTATAGCCGAGATTGATTGTCGCAAGCTCGAGATTGGCCTGGGCATTGAGGATGGAAGCGTTTGCTTCGTCGAGCGTGGCCTTGGCGCTGTCGACGGCGGTTTGCGTGGTGACCTGCTGCTTCAGAAGGTTGAGCTGCCGGTCATATTCCTGCTTGGCCCCGACCTGGGACGCCTGTTGCGAGGCGAGCGATGCTTTCGCCTGATCGAGCTGCGCCTGATAGGTATCGCGCTCGATGCCGAAGAGCTTGGTGCCCTTCGTCACCGTCGTACCGTCCTGATAGTCGATCGATTGAAGGTAGCCCTGGACGCGCGCTTCGATATCAACCGAATTCAGCGCCGCAGTATTGCCCGTCAGTTCGAAATAGAGGGTGATCGGCTGCTGGACTGGCTGCGCAACGCGGACGGCGGGCGGCGGCGGCGGAACATACGTATTGCTGCTTCCATCGCAGGCAGCGAGTGCTCCCATGCCGATGAGTGATACGAAAATTTGCAGGCCCCGATGCAATCCCTCATGCATTGCTGCTGCCCCGACGATCTGTGTGCCCCGGTCTCATGCGTGCCTTGGCGGCGACCCCCATAAGTCGCCGGATATCAGGCATGCGATACTATGTCGCGGGATTGTTCGGAATTGCAATAGTTCCCGGCACGCAATTTAGCTGTGCCTAAATGATTGGTGGCCGCGTAATCCCGGTAACGGCTTAGTTCGCAGATTTTGTGCTCACTGCTGAGTAATGAGCAGCACGTAAGCCACGAACAGCATCAGGTGAACTGCGCCCTGCATGAGATTGGTGCGGCCACTTGAAAAGGTGATGATGCTGACAGCAAGCGTCAGCACGAACATGACAAGATCGGGACCCTGAAGCCCTAGCGTGACCGGGTGCCCGTAAAGGTGGCTTATTGCCAGCATGGCCGGCACGGTGAGGCCGATCGTCGACAGGACCGAGCCGAGGAAGATGTTGATGGCCCGCTGCAGGTGGTTCGCGATCGAGGCGCGCACGGCACTGATCGCCTCTGGTGTCGCGACAAGCACCGCCATGACCACACCTCCGAGTGCTGCCGGTGCGTGCAGGGTTTCGATCACGTAGTCGATCGGCCGGGCGAGTTGTTCGACCAGGAAAACGACCGGCCCCATGTAAACGAGGAGCAGGACAGCATGATGCCACACGGATCGATGGTGCCGTATGCCGACTATATGGTGCTCATGATGGTCATCATCGGCGAAGTAGCGCTGATGACGGCCGGCCTGGAGGAGCAGAAATATACTGTAGAGGCCGATCGAGACGATGCCGAGAAACATCTGCCGCGGGGTCGAGGGGTGGGGACCATCCGGACCGGTCAGAAAAGTCGGCATGACGAGGCTGAGGGTCGCCAGCGGCACGATGACCCCGAGATAGGTATTGGCGCCGTGCAGATTGTGCTGCTGATCCTCTCTGCGCCATGCGCCTGACAGCAGCGACAATCCTACCATGCCGTTCAGGATGATCATCACCACGGCAAACAGCGTGTCGCGTGCGAGCGTCGGATTATTTTCCCCATGAAGCATGACAGCTGAGATCGCCATCACTTCGATCGAGGTGATGGCGAGGGTCAGGATGAGGGTCCCGTAGGGCTCCCGAAGCTGCTCGGCCAGATGATCGGCATGACGAACGACCGACATGGCGGAGCCCAGCACAACGGCAAAAAGCCAAAGAAAAATGACGGTAAACCAGAGGGGCTCGGAAAGCCGCGCGAAGATTGGCCCGGAGAAGACGAAGAAAACCAGGCCGGTCGCGACGCTGACGCCGAGGAACCATTCCTCACGTATGGCACCCGCCATGCTGGTAGTGCGAAATGCGGCGCCGTCAGTCATCGGAACTACTACCGGCCACGGAATACCGTAGCATCACGACCACGATCGCTGCCATTTTCCTCTCCGCCTTCGCCCGCCCGGGCAAACCGAGCGGTGCGGTTTGGCGGCGGTCGAGAGTGATTGTCTCACGCGGAGGGGCATTCCGGCTATCTAAAAATCATCGCCTCACGTTTCCGGCGAATTCAATGATACTTCCGCTTCTCCCGCCCCAGAATTTGTGGCGCGTCGAGGCCAGCGATCGGTCTAGAGAGGTCTGCAGGGATGTCGCCGGCAAGCTGGAGGTCCAGATAGCGGGCACAGCAGACGCGGAGGAACGAGGTGAAGTTGCCGAGATCATGGCCGGCGTCAATCGACTCGTGGTGCAGCCGGGTAATGAGCTGGACCACGTTCATACCGTCGCGGCGGGCGATTTCTTCCAGCTTCGACCAGAAGAAATTCTCCAGCCGCACGCTGGTGACCATGCCGTCGATCCGCAGCGACCGGGTGGTGCTTTCCCAGAGCCGGGCATCGGCCTTGATGAACAGTTCACACATCACATTCCTCCCGCCGGTCCGTCTAAAGCGTGTCGCGATCCTTCGGATTCGCTTGCCACGCTTTAGGTTTTGATTTTGCATGTCGCTATCGCAAAACCGCTGCGCACTTTTGCGCGACATGCTTTAGGCGGCGTTGGTCTCCAGGGTCGTTACCGCATCGAGCACCGTCATGAACTGACGCAGCCACGAAGGATGGGCCGGCCAGGCCGGTGCGGTGACGAGATTGCCGTCGGAAACGGCATCGGTGATTGCGATGTCGGCATAGGTGCCGCCGGCAAGCTCGACTTCCGGGCGGCAGGCGGGATAGGCCGAGCAGGTGCGACCTTTGAGGACACCGGCAGCCGCCAGAAGCTGGGCACCGTGGCAGATTGCGGCGACGGGCTTGTTGGCATCGAAGAAATGCCTGACAGCCTTGATGACCTCGGGGTTGAGGCGGAGATATTCCGGCGCACGGCCGCCCGGAATGACGAGGGCATCGTAATCTTCGGCGCGCACGCTTTCGAAGGTGGCATTCAACGCGAAGTTATGACCGCGCTTTTCCGAATAGGTCTGGTCGCCCTCGAAATCATGGATGGCGGTGGCGACCGTCTGGCCGGCAGTCTTGCCGGGGCAGACGGCGTGGACCGTATAGCCGCAGGCAAGCAGCGTCTGAAACGGCACCATGGTTTCGTAATCTTCCGTGAAATCGCCTGTGATCATCAGGATCTTGCTCGCTGGCATGTCTTCCTCCCGTAAAAACCAACAGATGGACTTTAACAAAGGATCGCGGACGCGGGTATTAAGGGAATACTACGCCGGATTTCGGTTCAGGTCGTCTCGCGGGCCCTGACATCGGGAATGGCGCAGGCCTCGCCGCCGCCGAAGATGCGGGAGCGGGTGAGAAAGCGTTTCTCGCGGCCGTTATCGAGCGAAAACATGCCACCGCGGCCGGGCACGACGTCGATGATGAGCTGCGTATGCTTCCAGGCTTCGAACTGGCTGGCGCTGATATAAACAGGCACGCCGCCGATCTCACCGAGCTTCACGTCCAGATCGCCGACAATGAAATCGTCTGTCGGGTAACACATGGGCGAGGAACCGTCGCAGCAGCCGCCGGACTGGTGGAAGAGGATTTCCGGGTAGTCGCGCTGGATTTCCTTGATGAGATCGAGCGCTGCATCGGTTGCGAGGACACGCGGTTCGTCATTGATTGTCTGTTCCATGATTGCCTCCTCCAAGACAATGCCTCCTCCCCGTGAAGGGAGGAGGCGCGATAATAGCACGATCAACCGCTTCTCAGAAGAAGCCGAGCTTCTTCGGGCTGTAACTGACCAGCATGTTCTTGGTCTGCTGGTAGTGGTCGAGCATCATCTTGTGCGTTTCACGGCCGATGCCGGACTGCTTGTAACCGCCGAAGGCGGCATGGGCCGGATAGGCGTGGTAGCAATTGGTCCAGACGCGGCCGGCCTGGATTTCCCGGCCGAAGCGATAGGCGCGGTTGCCGTCGCGGGTCCAGACACCGGCGCCGAGGCCATAGAGCGTGTCATTGGCGATCTCGAGCGCTTCCTTCTCATCCTTGAAGGTGGTGACCGAGACGACCGGGCCGAAGATTTCCTCCTGGAACACACGCATCTTGTTGTGGCCCTTGAAGATGGTTGGCTTGATGTAATAGCCCTCGGACAATTCGCCGCCGAGATCGTTGCGAGAGCCACCGGTAAGGACCTGTGCGCCCTCCTGCTTGCCGATATCGAGGTAGGCGAGGATTTTTTCCATTTGCTCGGTAGAGGCCTGGGCGCCGATCATCGTTGCCGGATCGAGCGGGTTGCCCTGGGTGATGGCCTCGACGCGTTTGACGGCCTTTTCCATGAAGCGATCATAGATCGACTCCTGGATGAGAGCGCGGCTCGGGCAGGTGCAGACTTCGCCCTGGTTCAGCGCAAACATGGCGAAACCTTCGAGAGCCTTGTCGAGGAAGTCGTCATCCTCGGCTGCCACATCGGCAAAGAAGATGTTGGGTGACTTGCCGCCGAGTTCCAGCGTGACCGGAATGAGGTTCTGGCTGGCATATTGCATGATAAGGCGGCCTGTCGTCGTCTCGCCGGTGAAGGCGATCTTGGCGATGCGCGGGCTGGAAGCGAGCGGCTTGCCGGCTTCGAGGCCAAAGCCATTGACGATGTTGAGCACGCCGGGGGGCAGCAGATCACCGACGAGTTCTGCCCAGAGCAGGAGCGAAGCGGGCGTCTGTTCGGCCGGCTTGATGACGACGCAGTTGCCGGCGGCGAGAGCCGGGGCCAGCTTCCAGGTTGCCATCAGGATCGGGAAATTCCAGGGAATGATCTGGCCGACGACGCCGAGCGGCTCATGGAAGTGATAGGCGACAGTGTCATGATCGATTTCGCCGATCGTGCCTTCCTGTGCGCGGATGCAGGAGGCAAAATAGCGGAAGTGGTCGATGGCGAGCGGAATGTCGGCTGCCATGGTTTCACGGATCGGCTTGCCGTTGTCCCAGGTTTCGGCCTGGGCCAGGAGCTCCAGCTTGTCTTCCATACGCTGGGCGATCTTCATGAGAATGTTGGAGCGCTCGGTGGTGGAGGTGCGGCCCCACTTTTCCTTCGCGGCATGGGCGGCATCGAGCGCGGCATTGATGTCCTTTTCATCGGAGCGCGGGATTTCGCAGAGCTTGCCGCCGGTGACGGGCGTGACGTTGTCGAAGTATCTGCCGCCTATCGGCTCACGCCACTCGCCACCGATATAGTTGCCGTATTTCAGTTTGAACGGCGACTCGACGATTTTTTGATGAAGCATGTCATCCTCCCTTGATGAACGGGTTCCGGATCGAACCAGTGGGAGGAAATCTGTGTCGCTTTCGCCTGACGGAACAGGGCGGCTTGCCAATACCGCAGTGCACAGTGTCGCAGAGTTGCGACAGGTTCCGACAGCACCACGAAAACGTGATTGAACCTTTCGGTCAATCTCAGTGGAGGTCGAGCTTTTTCATCTTCCGGTGCAGCGTGGCGCGGCTGATACCGAGCGCTGCGGCGGCCTGGGAGACATTGCCGTGGGTGCGCGACAGCGCCCGCAAGAGGGCTGCCTTTTCGGCTTCTGCCATTTCCTCTTCCTGCGAAACACGGCCTTCATGCAGCGCATCGGAAGCCGGCAGGCCGGCGGCGATGCGCAAATCATCGAGCTTGAGGGCGAGGCGGGCAGCGCGGGTGGCGCCGAGAACGAGATCGTGCCGGTCCACGGCAAGCAGCGCATTGGCGGAATTGGGGCCGGCTGGAACCATCACGAAGCGGGCGCCCGCAAAGGCGGAGCGGAACAGGTTGAGCTCGATGCGCATCGCAGCATCGCGTACCGCCTGCGAGAGAATGGAGAGCGTCATTTCGTTGACGTCGTCGCGGCAGGTGGAGATGTCGAGCGCTGCGGTCAGCAGGCCGCGATGATCGCGGATGGGTGCCGTGGTGCAACTGAGCTTGATATTGGAGCAATAGAAATGCTGGTCGCGGAAGACGGCGACGGAGCGGTCGTCGGCAAGGGCCGTGCCGATGCCGTTTGTGCCGATGCTGGCTTCGGTCCAGACGGAGCCGGTCCAGAGACCGAGATCGTGGAATTCCTTGTCATTGCCGACCGCTCCACGGCGCTCCAACGCAATGCCGTTGCGGTCGGTCAGAAGCAGGCAGCAGCCGGCTCTTCCGACCGTCGCAAAGAGGCGGTCGAGTTCATCACGGGCGTCAGCGATCAATTGTTCGGATTGCTCCCGCGCCAGACGGAACTCCTGCTCCGTGAGGCGTAAGGGCGCACGCTTGTCCTCGGGCGCCAGCTGGTACATCGTCATGCAGCGGCGCCAGGAAGCCACGATCGGAGAGCTGGCCGCAGCGGAATTCTGCTGGGCGCTCGTATAGACATGTTCCGCATGCGCGGATTGTTCATGCATTGAGGCTCCTCCCACGGAACTTGCGCATATTCTGATGTAAATGCGGCCGCTTTGCAATCAGACCGACGTAACGGCGGATTGCGTGAATGGAATTTGCCTGATGGCGGGTGTCGCATTTCTGAGACAGTTGCGCCGGCCCACCTGGGCATCGTGATCGCGACAATATGACCGGCCTTCCGCTTGCCCGGCCCGCATTTGCGGAACAGCATCGTATTTCAAAGGATATAACGATCCAGCCGGCAAGTACCGTTTCACGTTTGCGTGTTTCGGCCGGTCCCTGCGTAACAAAACACCGCATGGCTCCGTAGTTTCCTGTGTGGACTAAAAAGATCTGAATGCCGGGAATAAATCCGGCCGATCGTTGTCTACTGAATGAAAGTGCCTGTCGCAGATGCTGTAGACATAGGAGAGCGACGCGATGCTGAACAGACGATTTCTGCTGACCACTGCCGGACTTGGCGCCTTCGCCCTGCGCTTCGGCTTTGGCAGCCACGCCATGGCGGAGGAGACTTTCACCGTGACCCATACCGACGATGAATGGCGCAAGCTCCTGACGGCGGATCAATATTCGGTGCTGCGGCAGGAGGGAACGGAATATCCTTTCACCAGCCCGCTGCTGCACGAAGAGCGCAAGGGCAATTTTGCCTGCGCGGGCTGCGATCAGGAGGCGTTTTCCTCGGCCACGAAATTCGACAGCGGAACAGGCTGGCCGAGCTTCTGGGCGCCGCTTGATGGCAAGGTCGTCGGTACGACGCACGATACCTCCTTCGGCATGGTGCGCGATGCCGTCCATTGCGGCCGCTGCGGCGGGCATCTCGGCCACGTCTTCAACGATGGACCGAAACCGACCGGCCTGCGCTACTGCATGAACGGCGTGGCCATGACATTCCACCCAGCTTCTGCCTGATTGACGGATTATTCCGATGCTTCTCTTCGTCCTTGCCTATCTCGGTGGGGTGCTGACGATCGTCAGCCCCTGCATCCTTCCGGTACTGCCCTTTGTCTTTGCGCGTGCGGGGCAGCCGTTCATGCGCAGCACGCTGCCGATGCTTATCGGCATGGCGGCGACATTCGCCGGCGTCGCGACATTGGCGGCCGTCGGCGGCGGATGGGCGGTGCAGGCCAATGAATATGGCCGCTATGCCGCCATCGTGCTGCTTGCGATCTTCGGCATCATCCTGCTTTTTCCGGCGCTGTCAGACTATCTGACGCGGCCGCTCGTTTCGCTCGGCGCGCGCCTGTCGCAGTCGGCCGATCAGAGCAGCCGCGGTGGTGGCTCGGCCATCGCCACCTCACTGCTGTTTGGCGTTGCGACCGGACTGCTCTGGGCTCCCTGTGCCGGGCCGGTTCTGGGCCTCATCCTGACAGGTGCTGCGCTGCAGGGTGCAAATGTCGGCACGACGCTGCTGCTGCTTGCCTATGCGCTTGGTGCCGCAACATCGCTTGCGCTTGCGCTTCTCATCGGCGGCAAGGTCTATCAGGCGATGAAGCGATCTCTGGGCGTCGGCGAGTGGCTGCGGCGAGGTGTCGGTGTGGCGGTTCTCGCCGCCGTCGGGGCAATCGCGCTCGGCCTCGATACCGGTTTCCTGACGCAGGCCTCGCTTGCCAGCACCAACGTCCTGGAACAGGGGCTAGTCGACCGGTTCCATCCGCAACAGCAAACGGCTGACAATGCCGGCGGCGCCATGGAATCCGTTGTCATGCCCACGGATGGGAGCGGCTCGATGGCGATGACTTCCAACAATCAGATGATGATGTCCGGCAATCCCGCCACGATGAGCGGCAACTCGATGATGATGGCGATGAAGCCGAAGGGTGTTGCCGAGCAGCTGCCGGTCGAAGGCCAGATGCCGCCGCTCGACGGCGCTGTGCAATGGCTGAATTCCGGGCCTCTGACAGCCGAGCAGCTGAAGGGCAAGGTCGTGCTCGTCGACTTCTGGACCTATTCCTGCATCAACTGCCTGCGCGCCATCCCCTATGTCAAAGCCTGGGCGGAAAAGTACAAGGATCAGGGATTGGTGGTCATCGGCGTGCATTCGCCGGAATTCGCCTTCGAGAAGAACGTCGATAACGTAAAGAAGCCGATTTCCGATCTCGGCATCACCTATCCGGTCGCAGTCGACAATAATTATGCGATCTGGCGCGCCTTCGACAATGAATACTGGCCGGCGCATTATTTTATCGATGCGAAGGGGCAGATCCGGCACCATCATTTCGGCGAAGGCGACTATGACCAGTCCGAGAGGGTGATCCAGCAATTGCTGGCGCAAGCCGGGAAGACCGGTGTTTCAAGCGACATCGTCGATGTGAAGGCGACAGGCGCCGAAGCAGCTTCGGATACGGCCGACGTGCAGTCACCGGAAACTTATGTCGGCTATCAGCGCTCGCAAAATTTCGTCGATGACAAGGGCACTGTCAACGATGCAGCCCATGACTATGTTGCCACGACGCCGAAGCTCAACGAATGGGGTCTAACCGGCAACTGGACCGTTGGGTCCGAGCAGGCAACGCTCAATACTCCCGGCGGCAGCATCTACTATCGCTTTCATGCCCGCGATCTGCACTTGGTTCTCGGACCTGGTGCGGACGGCAAGCCGGTGCGCTTCCAGGTGACGGTGGATGGCAAGGCGCCGGGCGACGGTCACGGCGTCGATACGGATACTGACGGCAACGGTACGGTGACGGGACAGCGGCTCTATCAGCTGGTGCGTGAAGCCGGGCCGGTCGGCGACCATACGTTCGAGATCCATTTCCTCGATCCCGGCGTGCAGGCTTTTGCCTTCACTTTCGGCTGAGCCAGTCGTCGATGCCTTTCGCTGCGGCTCGGCCCGTAGCGAAACAGGCTGTCAGCAGATAGCCGCCTGTCGGCGCCTCCCAATCCAGCATCTCTCCGGCTGCAAAAGTGCCGGGGAGATGCTTCAGCATGTAGGTCTCGTTGATTTGGCTGAAGGCGATGCCGCCGGCGGAGGATATGGCTTCGGCGATGGGGCGAGGGCGTAACAGGGGGATCGGCAAGGACTTGATGGCGGCAGCGAGCTTGTTCGGATCGTTGCGATCCGCCTGCGACATCAGTTCGCGCAAGAGTGCTGCCTTCACGCCATCGATGCCGGCGCCCTTGCGCAGACGGTTCGAAAAGCTCGACTTGGCGTCCTGCCGGACGAGATCGCGAGATAGGCGTTCCAGCGTGCGGCCGGGGGAAAGGTCGATTGCCAGCCTTGCCTCGCCATGCTGCAGCAGGTCATCACGCAGAGCAGCCGCGTGAGCATAGATGAGGCTGCCCTCGATGCCGTGCCGGCTGATAACGAATTCGCCGGGAAATGTGCCGGCGCGCGATGTCGCCATGACCGATTTCAGCGGTTCTCCGGCGAAGCGGTCACGGAAGAGATCACTCCAGGCGACATCGAAGCCGCAATTGGCAGGCTGAAATGGCGCGATTGTCGTGCCGCGTTCGGAAAGCAGCGATACCCAGCCGGCGTCAGAGCCGAGGCGGGGATAGCTGGCGCCGCCGAGCGCGAGCATCGTGGCGTCGCAGGAAACGGTCTTGCGGCCGTCGGGGGTTTCGAATGCATGTCCACCCTCGGCAAAGCCGATCCAGCGATGACGGGTGAAAAAGGTGACGTCACGGGCTTCCAGCCGGGCGAGCCAGGCGCGTAGCAAAGGGGAAGCCTTCATGACATTGGGGAAGACCCTGCCCGAGGAGCCTATAAAGGTTTCCGTGCCGAGGCCTGCCGCCCAGGCGCGGATATCTGTCGGCGTGAAGGCATCGAGGGCGGCGCGCAGCCGAGAATTGGCACCGCCGAAGCGGGAGGCGAACTGGTCGTAGTCTTCGGAGTGGGTGATGTTGAGACCCGACTTGCCGGCGAGCAGGAACTTGCGGGCGAAGGTCGGCATGGCATCATAGATGAAAACGGCATGGCCGCTTTCGGACAGCACTTCGGCAGCCGAAAGGCCGGTAGGGCCTCCACCGATGATCGCGATAGTCTTCTGTTCCATTACGCCTTATTGGCGCGGCAGGTGATCTGGCGCAAGTCTCAGTGATGAGGATGGGCACACTTGCCGTGGTCGGCGAGCACCTCGATGACCCGGCACTGGTCGACGCGGCCATGGCCGCAGCCTTCGACCATTTGTTCCAGTTCGGCCTTCAGGGCGTTCAGACTGCGGATGCGCTGTTCGACTTCGATAAGGCGCGCCTTGGCGATGGCATCGGCGGAGGCACAGGACTGGTCCGGGTCGTCCTGCAGGTGCAGCAGCGTGCGGATCGCATCGATCTCGAAGCCGAGTTCACGGGCGTGACGGATGAAAGCGAGGCGGTTGAGATCGGCTGGCTCGTAGGAACGCTGGTTGCCCTCGCTGCGGCTCGGTGCCGATAGCAGGCCAATGCCCTCATAATAGCGGATCGTCGGCACCTTGACGCCGCTTTGGCGTGCCGCCTCGCCGATGGTGATCTTTTTCATGATTTCCTCTTGCACCTCTAGTCGCTAGAGGATGTAGGAAGGAGGCTGCCTACAAGCAAGGATTTAGATCATGAGTGAAGCAGCACAGGCACGGTACCGGGTTGGCGGCATGGATTGCGCCGCTTGCGCGACGAAAATCGACACGGCCGTCAGGCGCATGGACGGGGTCGAAGATGTCGCCGTCTCG
This sequence comes from Hyphomicrobiales bacterium, assembly GCA_900468805.1. Lineage (GTDB taxonomy): Bacteria > Pseudomonadota > Alphaproteobacteria > Rhizobiales > Rhizobiaceae > Rhizobium. Next base: position 23,847 of record UEIF01000011.1, read on the forward strand.
GTGACGGCAGGTACGATGACCGTGCGTCATGACGGAAGCAGCGACCTGAAGGCGATCGAGAAGAAGGTAACCGGCCTCGGTTATTCCGTTGCTCCGCTCAAGGGCAAGGCGCCCGCTCAGGAACCGAAGGGTAGTCATGATCACGCACATCATGATCATGACCATGCGCATGAGCATGAGCATGAGCATCATGACCATTCCCATGAAGGCCATGATCGCGATCATGATCATGCTGGTCATGACCATTCCGATCACGGGCATTCGCATGGCGCCGAGGAAGTCGAAGGGCTGCATGGCCATGATCATGGACCGATGACGGGTCCGTGGTGGCAGAGCAAGAAGGGTCGGCTGACGATCTTTTCCGGCGTGGCACTGGTGGCAGCCTATGTGGTGGGCCATCTGGTGCCATCGATTGCTTCCTATGCCTTCATCATTGCCATGCTGGTCGGGCTGGTTCCGATCGCCAAGCGCGCCATCATGGCGGCGCTTGCCGGCATTCCCTTTTCGATTGAAATGCTGATGACAATCGCCGCCGTCGGCGCAGTCATCATCAATGCCGGCGAGGAAGCGGCGACGGTGGTCTTCCTGTTCCTTGTCGGTGAGCTGCTGGAAGGCGTTGCGGCCGGCAAGGCGCGCGCCAGCATCCAGTCGCTGACAACACTGGTGCCGAAGATTGCGCTGTTTGAAACGGGTGGCGAGGTGAAGGAAGTGCCGGCGGAAACACTCGCTGTGGGCTCCGTCATTCTCGTACGGCCGGGCGATCGGATTTCCGCCGATGGTACGATCCTGTCTGGTGAAAGCGCTATCGACGAAGCGCCGGTGACCGGCGAAAGCACGCCGGTGCGCAAGGGAATGGGCGAGACCGTCTTCGCCGGTACGGTCAATGGCGATGCCGCGCTGCGCATTCGTGTGACGGCCGCTGCTGAGGACAATACGATTGCCCGTGTCGTCAAGCTTGTGGAAGAAGCCCAGGAATCCAAGGCGCCGACAGAGCGCTTCATCGACCGCTTCTCGCGTTATTATACACCGGGCGTTGTCGTCGTGGCGGCGCTTGTCGCGGCCTTGCCGCCGCTTCTGATGGGTGCGGCGTGGGGCGAGTGGATCTATAAGGGTCTTGCGATCCTGCTGATCGGCTGCCCCTGCGCGCTGGTCATTTCGACGCCGGCGGCGATTGCGGCCTCGCTTTCGGCAGGCGCGCGCCGCGGGTTGCTGATGAAGGGCGGAGCGGTTCTGGAGTCGCTTGGCAAGGTGACGGCCGTTGCCTTCGACAAGACGGGTACGCTCACCGCGGGCAAGCCGCAGGTGACCGATATCATTGCCTATGGACGTCCCGAGGCGCAGGTACTGTCACGAGCCGCGGTACTGGAGCAGGGCTCTAGCCATCCGCTGGCGCTGGCGATCCTCAACCGGGCGAAGGCCGATGGTGTGCCGATGCCGCCGGCTTTCGAACTTGAGGCGCTGCCGGGCAAGGGTGTGGCGGGCAAGGTGGGCGGCGAGACGCTCGATCTCCTGTCGCCGCCGGCTGCGCGAGAGCGTGGTGCTCTGAGTGCGGAGCGGGATGAGCAGGTCGCCGTGCTGAACGGCGCGGGCAAAAGTGTTTCGGTGCTGCTGATCGATGGAGTCGCTGCCGGCCTCATCGCCATGCGCGACGAGCCGCGTGAGGACGCGAAGAGCGGCCTCGCAACGCTGAAGGCGTCAGGCGTGCGTGTCATCATGCTGACCGGCGACAACAAGCGCACGGCCGCTGCCGTTGCCGGTGATCTCGGCATCGACTGGCGCGGCGAGTTGCTGCCGCAGGACAAGCAGCGGATCGTCGGCGAATTGAAGAAGGAAGGGCTGTTCGTCGCCAAGGTCGGTGACGGCATCAACGATGCGCCGGCGCTTGCCGCTGCCGATGTCGGCATCGCCATGGGCGGCGGCACCGATGTGGCGCTGGAAACCGCGGATGCGGCCGTGCTGCACGGACGTGTCGGCGACGTTGCGCGCATGATTGACCTTTCGAAGCGGACGATGCGTAATATCTTCCAGAACATCACCATCGCGCTGGGGCTGAAGGCGGTGTTCCTTGTCACCACCATCGTCGGCATTACCGGCCTGTGGCCGGCGATCCTCGCCGATACCGGCGCGACCGTGCTGGTGACTATGAATGCACTCCGCCTTCTTCGTATAAAGATATAAAGATTTCTTTATGTGATCTTGACGTTGCGATGCGGCGGGTGCATGGTTGCCGCATCGTTGGTTCTTGGGATCAGACAATCCCAAGCTAAGAGGGAATTCGGTGAGGCCATCGCCAAGACCGAAGCTGCCCCCGCAACTGTAAGCGGATAGACACCGTCCTTCGACGTCACTGGGAAGACGCCTGGGAAGACTGGATGGTGTCGATGACCCGCAAGCCAGGAGACCTGCCGCGATAGATAACGTCCACGGGCGGGGTGTCCCGGTGTGCCGCTTTGCGCGAGACGGCACTCCTGTGTCCGCATCTCGTCGATGCGTTGCGCCTCAGCCTTGCCCATAACCTTCGGGGTAAGGAAAATGACCATCAAGACTGCCAATCTCGGCTTTCCCAGGATCGGAAAGCATCGCGAACTCAAATTCGCACTGGAAAACTATTGGGCCGGAAAATCCGATGCCGGCGCGCTTCTCGATGTTGCGAAGCGGTTGCGGGCCGACAACTGGGCCTTGCAGAAAGAGAAGGGGATCGACGTCATTCCCTCGAACGATTTCTCGCTTTACGACCATGTGCTCGACACGGCCGTCATGGTCGGCGCCATTCCTTCGACCTATGGCTGGAAGGGCGGCCCTGTTGCGCTCGATACCTATTTCGCCATGGCGCGCGGCTCGACCGGCGATGCGGCGCATGCCGATTGCGGCCATCAGCACCATCACGGACATGGCGTGCCGGCGCTGGAAATGACGAAGTGGTTCGACACGAACTATCACTACATGGTGCCGGAACTCGGTCCCGATCAGTCCTTTGCGCTGACGGCAAACAAGCCGCTCGATGCCTTCATAAAAGCCAAGACCCTTGGCATACACACCCGGCCGGTCATCCTCGGTCCGGTCACCTTCCTGAAACTCGCCAAGGGAACCGATGACGGTTTTGCGCCGATCAGCCTGCTGGAGCGCCTGTTGTCTGTCTATGCGAGGGTGCTGGCGGAACTGAGTGCTGCCGGTGCCGACTGGGTGCAGATCGACGAACCGTGCCTGGTGCTGGATCTAACGGGAGAAGAGCAGGCGGCGCTGAAACATGCCTATCGCGCGCTGCATGAGCTGGTGCCGAACCTGAAGATCATGCTTGCCACTTATTTCGGCGACATAGGTGACAACCTGCCGACGGTGCTTGCGCTTCCGGTCGCGGGCCTGCATGTCGATCTCGTTCGTGCTCCGCGGCAGATCGAAGCCCTTCTCGAGGCGCCCGGCGACCTGACGCTGTCGCTTGGCGTCATCGACGGGCGCAATATCTGGAAGGCGGATCTGGCTGCGATCCTGAAAAGGATCGAGCCGCTGATCCAGCATTTCGGTGCTGACCGGCTGCAGATCGCGCCGTCATGCTCCCTGCTGCATGTGCCGATCGATCTGGAGTTGGAGACCGGACTGGACGACGAGCTGAGGTCATGGCTCGCTTTCGCGACCCAGAAGCTGGACGAACTTGCAGCGTTAGGCAACCCCGGCACGGCTTCAGAAGTGATCGCGGCCGCGTCGCGAGCCGTTGGCTCGCGTGCTGCATCAGTGCGCGTGCATGACATGAAGGTCAGGCAGCGGGTTGCCGCAGTCGACGAGGCGATGAAGACACGCAGCAGTAACTTTGCGGAGCGCACCGGCCTGCAGGATCGAAAGCTTCGCCTGCCGCTTTTCCCGACGACGACGATTGGCTCCTTTCCGCAGACGGCTGATGTGCGCAAATCTCGCTCTGCTTTCACAAAGGGGGCGATCAGCGAGGCGGATTATGATGCCTTCCTGAAAAAGGAGACCGAAGCGGCGATCCGCTGGCAGGAGGAAATCGGCCTCGATGTGCTCGTCCATGGCGAATTCGAGCGCAACGACATGGTGCAGTATTTCGGCGAGCAGCTTTCCGGCTTCGCCTTCACGCAGCATGCCTGGGTGCAGAGCTATGGCTCGCGTTATGTCCGTCCACCGGTCATCTTCGGCGACGTTTCCCGTCCCGTACCGATGACGGTCGAATGGTGGCGCTATGCGCAGTCGCTGACGGAGAAGCCGGTCAAGGGCATGCTGACCGGACCAGTGACGATCCTCAATTGGTCTTTCGTACGTGATGATCTCTCACGCGCCGATGTCAGCCGGCAGATCGCGCTGGCGATCCGTGACGAGGTGCTCGATCTCGAAAAGGCCGGTGCGGCGATGATCCAGATCGACGAGGCCGCTCTTCGTGAGGGCCTGCCGCTGCGCAGGGCCGACTGGAAGACCTATCTCGACTGGGCGGTGGAAAGCTTCCGCCTGTGCTCATCCGGTGTTTCCGACGAAACCCAGATCCACACGCATATGTGCTACTCGGAGTTCAATCAGATTATCGACGCCATTGCGGCCATGGATGCCGACGTGATTTCCATCGAGACCTCACGTTCGAAGATGGAACTGTTGGAAGCCTTCCGCAGCTATAAATATCCTAACGAGATCGGTCCCGGCGTTTATGACATCCATTCGCCGCGCGTTCCCGATGTCGAGGAAATGACCGAGCTTCTGACGCTGGCGCGCGGGCGTCTGACGGATGGACAGCTCTGGATCAATCCTGATTGCGGATTGAAGACCCGTAAGTGGGAAGAAGTGCGCCCGGCGCTCGTCAACATGGTGGCGGCTGCCCGGCTGTTGCGTGCTGCCGCAGCAACGACACGCGCCTGATCTGCTAGTCGATTCCTGGAGAGCCGGCTATATGCCGGCTCTTGCCTCGGCGGCCTTCTCCACAGCCTGCTTTCTTTAAGCATTCGTTAACCACGTTTTTCACAGGAATGTAGCAATTTCAAACATGCCGTAACGCGACGCACAAACCATCCGTTGACGTCAACTTCGATTCGAGTACTATATCTAGTGTTCAAGGTTCCTTCGATTCGTCAGGATCGAGGGCTAAGACGGGAATACGGTGCGTTTTGCCATGAAGGCGAAACAAGGCCGGAGCTGCCCCCGCAACTGTAAGCGGCGAGCAACTGTCCGATTTCAGGTCACTGAGGCATGATGCTTTGGGAAGGCTGCGGGCAGTGTGCTTCGACCCGCGAGCCAGGAGACCTGCCTTGAACGAGAAACGTCCACGGGCGGGGTGTCCGGAAGGTTGCGTGCATGTCAGGCGGATCAAATCCGCACCTGTTGCGCTGCTCCGAACGTCCGCATGAGCACTTCGGGGTTGAAGTCATGTCGAGAGCATCAAAACCGCCGCCCACGCACATCCTGCGAGGGATAATGCCAGGCGTGTAAAGCGCCAACTTTGCCAGATCATTCTCAAGCGTTGCCCCGGACGCCGTAAGGCGCCCGACCCTAGTTCTGCGTCCGGAATCCATTGACATCACGAGGAACATGATGAGCGTTACCGTTTACAGCAAGCCTGCCTGCGTTCAGTGCACCGCGACCTACCGCGCCCTCGACCGTCTGGGCGTAGACTATGAAATCATCGACATTTCCGAAGATGCCGACGCGCTCGATCGCGTGCGCGGCATGGGCTACATGCAGGTTCCGGTCGTCGTTGCCGGTGAGAACCATTGGGCGGGCTTCCGCCCTGATATGATCAGCGCGCTCTCCTGATCGGAGAAGAACGGTGGGCCTGATCGTCTATTATTCCAGCCGGTCCGAAAATACCCATCGTTTCGTCGAGAAGCTGGGACTGCGCGCGGCGCGCATTCCCGTAGGCGCTGAAGACATCCACATCCGCGAACCCTATGTGCTGATCTCGCCCACCTATTGCGGGGATGGCGGCCCAGGGGTCGTAAAGGGGGCCGTGCCCAAGCAGGTGATCCGTTTCCTCAACGATGCGGAAAACCGCTCCAACATCCGTGGCGTCATTGCTGCGGGCAACAGCAATTTCGGCGAGACCTACGGGCTTGCCGGCGACGTGATCTCGCAGAAGTGCCAGGTGCCGTACCTCTACCGGTTCGAGCTTCTGGGGACTGCCGAGGATGTCGCTAATGTCAAAGACGGGATGGGACGATTTTGGACACGGGGACAAATCTGACGCGGGATGCGGGCGCAAAACCGCTAAAGGCAGCGGACGTGCTGGATTATCACGCGCTGAACGCAATGCTGAACCTCTATGACGAGCAGGGCAAGATCCAGCTCGACATGGATCGCATGGCGGCCAAGCAGTATTTCCTGCAGCACGTGAACCAGAACACGGTGTTCTTCCATAATCTCCGGGAGAAACTCGATTATCTGGTCACGGAAGGTTATTACGAGCAGGAAGTGCTCGATCAGTATTCCTTCAATTTCGTCCGCGACCTCTTCGACGAAGCCTATGCCAAGAAGTTCCGTTTCCCGACTTTCCTCGGCGCCTTCAAATACTACACCAGCTATACGCTGAAGACATTCGACGGAAAGCGCTATCTCGAGCGCTACGAAGACCGTATCTGCATGGTGGCACTGGCGCTTGCCCGAGGCGATGAGCAGCTCGCCCGCGATCTGGTCGAGGAGATCATTACCGGCCGTTTCCAGCCGGCAACGCCGACCTTCCTCAACGCCGGCAAGAAGCAGCGCGGCGAGCTCGTCTCCTGCTTCCTGCTGCGCGTCGAAGACAATATGGAATCAATCGGCCGCTCCATCAATTCCGCACTGCAGCTCTCCAAGCGTGGCGGCGGCGTGGCGCTGTCGCTGACGAACATCCGCGAGGCCGGTGCGCCGATCAAGCAGATCGAAAACCAGTCTTCCGGCATCATCCCCGTCATGAAGCTGCTCGAAGACTCGTTCTCCTATGCCAACCAGCTCGGTGCTCGGCAGGGTGCGGGTGCCGTCTATCTCAACGCCCACCATCCCGACATCATGCGCTTCCTCGATACCAAGCGCGAAAATGCCGACGAAAAGATCCGCATCAAGACGCTGTCGCTCGGCGTCGTCGTGCCCGACATCACCTTCGAGCTCGCCAAGAACAATGAGGATATGTACCTCTTCTCGCCCTATGACGTGGAGCGGGTCTATGGCGTGCCCTTTACCGAGATATCGGTGACGGAAAAGTACCGCGAGATGGTGGCGGATGCCCGTATCACCAAAAAGAAGATCAAGGCGCGCGAATTCTTCCAGGTGATTGCCGAAATCCAGTTCGAGAGCGGCTATCCCTACATCATGTTCGAAGACACGGTGAATCGGGCAAACCCGATCGCCGGCCGCATCAGCATGAGCAATCTCTGCTCGGAAATCCTGCAGGTCAGCGAAGCGAGTGAATTCAACGACGACCTTTCCTATAAGGTGATGGGCAAGGATATCTCCTGCAATCTCGGCTCGTTGAACATCGCCATGGCAATGGATTCCTCCGATTTCGGCAAGACGATCGAGACCTCGATCCGGGCGCTGACAGCCGTTTCCGACATGAGCCATATCTCCTCGGTGCCGTCGATCGAGAAGGGCAATGATGACAGCCACGCGATCGGCCTGGGACAGATGAACCTGCATGGATATCTCGCCCGCGAGCGCATCCATTACGGTTCGGAAGAGGGCGTCGATTTCACCAATATCTATTTCTACACGGTGACCTATCACGCGATCCGCGCTTCCAACCGCCTTGCAGCCGAGCGTGGCGCGAGCTTCAAGGGCTTCGAGAACTCGAAATATGCTTCAGGCGAGTATTTCGACAAATATACCAAGCAGGAATGGAAGCCTACGACCGGGAAGGTGCAGGCGCTGTTCGACAATGCCGGCATCCATATCCCGACGCAGGAAGACTGGCTGGAACTGAAGAAGGCTGTCATGACCTCCGGCCTCTATAACCAGAACCTGCAGGCGGTGCCGCCGACAGGCTCGATCTCCTATATCAACCACTCGACCTCCTCGATCCATCCGATCGTCTCGAAGATCGAGATCCGCAAGGAAGGCAAGATCGGCCGCGTCTATTATCCGGCGCCGTTCATGACCAACGACAATCTCGACTACTATCAGGATGCCTACGAGATCGGCCCTGAGAAGATCATCGATACCTATGCGGCGGCGACCCAGCATGTCGACCAGGGCCTGTCGCTTACGCTGTTCTTCCGCGACACGGCAACGACACGCGATATCAACCGTGCCCAGATCCATGCCTGGAAGAAGGGCATCAAGACGATCTACTACATCCGCCTTCGCCAGATGGCGCTGTCCGGCACCGAGGTGCAGGGCTGCGTTTCCTGCACGCTTTGATTTTGGGCTGCTGGCCGAGAGTTTCGAGCCCGTAGCCCCCTCATCCGCCTGCCGGCACCTTCTCCCCGATGGGGAGAAAAGACAAGCCGCTTGCACGGCGTCCCCCTCTCCCCATCGGGGAGAGGGCAGGGTGAGGGGGCTCCGTACTCCGTTAGAATTTGTGGAAGAAAGACCGCCCCATGAACATATCCATCAAGCCGATCTCCCGCGTGCGCGCCATCAACTGGAACCGTATCGAGGACGACAAGGATCTCGAAGTCTGGAACCGTCTGACCGGCAATTTCTGGCTGCCGGAAAAGGTGCCGCTGTCGAACGACATTCCCTCCTGGGGGACACTGACGTCGGCCGAACAGCAGCTGACGATCCGCGTCTTCACCGGGCTGACGCTGCTCGACACGATCCAGAACGGTGTCGGCTCCGTCAAGCTGATGGCTGATGCGGCAACACCGCATGAGGAGGCGGTGCTCTCCAACATCTCCTTCATGGAAGCGGTGCATGCGCGCTCCTATTCTTCGATCTTCTCGACGCTCTGCCTGACGCCTGATGTCGACGATGCCTATCGCTGGTCGGAAGAGAACGAGTTCCTGCAGAAGAAGTCGGCGCTGATCATGGAGCATTATGCCTCCGGCGATCCCTTGAAGAAGAAGGTCGCGAGCGTCTTCCTCGAAAGCTTCCTGTTCTATTCCGGCTTCTACCTGCCGATGTTCTGGTCGAGCCGCGCCAAGCTCACCAACACGGCCGATATGATCCGCCTCATTATCAGAGACGAGGCCGTGCACGGCTATTACATAGGCTACAAGTTCCAGCGCGGACTTGAAAAGCTTTCCGAAGAGCGCCGGCAGGAGATCAAGGATTTTGCCTTCGACCTGCTGCTCGAGCTCTACGATAACGAGGCGAAATATACCGAAGCACTCTATGACAGCGTCGGCTTGACCGAGGACGTCAAGAAATTCCTGCATTACAATGCCAACAAGGCGCTGATGAACCTCGGTTACGAGGCGCTGTTCCCGGCCGAGGCCTGCAAGGTCAATCCGGCGATCCTGTCGGCGCTATCTCCGAATGCCGACGAGAACCACGACTTCTTCTCCGGCTCCGGCTCCTCCTATGTCATCGGCAAGGCAGTCGCGACGGAAGACGAAGACTGGGATTTCTGAGGCCTAACTTCACGAAGCCCCTTATCATCGGGCCCGCCATCGCCCACATTCAGCGCGAGCAGATTCAGTTGAATGTGGCGTAGCGGGAGTTTTCGATGAAGTCCTCTGTCAACAAGGCCGCTGTGGCCAACGAAACCGTCGAAGGCGTGTGGCCGATCCGCCGGAGGCGGATTCTTGACTGGCTGGTGAACGAGACGCGCGGCGAGCGCTTCATCGATAATATCCTGATGGAAATGTGCGAGAAGCTGCTGGCCGCCGGCGTGCCGGTGACACGCTCCAGCCTGCATTTCCGCACAAATCATCCGCAATGGATCGGCGCCCGTATCCTCTGGGCCGAGGGTATGAAGGAGGCAAAGATCAATACGTTTGCCTATGGCGTGGAAAATACGCCGCAGTATCTGAATAGCCCGGTCAACGAGATCCACAACGGCGCCAACGAGGTGCGGAAGAACCTGGAGGATTTGTGGGAGGGCGACGACAATCCCTTCTACCAGGAGCTGCGCGACGAAGGCTATTCCGAATATATCGCCTGGCCGATCGACCACACGTTCGACAAGCGCCACGTCGTGACCTTTTCGACCAATCGACCGGGCGGTTTTACCGGCGAACACCTGGATTTTCTGCGCGACCTGCTGCCCGCCCTGACGCTGGTCAGCGAGATCCGGCTGAAGAACATCATGGCGCGCACGCTGCTGCAGACCTATGTCGGGCCGCATGCGAGTGAACAGATTCTTTCCGGCGTCATTACCCGAGGCAGTGGTACGACCGTCGGCGCGGCGATCATGATCTGCGATTTGCGCGATTTCACGGCGATCTCCGATCTCTGGCCGCGCGATGACGTCATCCAGCTGCTCAACGACTATTTTGACGCCATGTCCGATCCGATCGAGCGGCACGGCGGCGAAATCCTGAAGTTCATGGGCGACGGATTGCTTGCCATCTTCCCCCTGTCGAAGCCCTCGGCTTGCGAGGATCTCCTGACGGCCATCAGGGAAGGGCAGGAGGCGATGGCACAGCTCAACGAGCAGCACAAACGCCTGGGGCGCGAGCTCCTGCGTTACGGCGTGGGCGTGCACGTGGGTGATGTGATGTACGGCAATATCGGCTCGCGCCGGCGGCTGGATTTTACCGTCATCGGTCCGGCGGTCAATGTCGCCTCACGGCTCGAGAGCCTGACGAAGGAGGTCAAGCGACCAGTCCTCCTCTCGCGCGCTTTCGTCGAGATGGCCACTTGCAGCCAAGAGATGGACAGTCTCGGAAGCTTCCCGCTACGCGGGCTCGGAGAGCCGGTCGACGTCTTTGCCTTTCGTGACAAGTGATGTGGGCTTAGGCGACCGGGAAGTTGATCTGAGGCGGCAGGAGCAGGGTCTCGTTTTCCGCTGCCGGATTGCTGATGCGCTGGAGAAGCATCTGTCCCAGATGTTCGCCGGCCTTGACCAGATCTTCGTAGATCGTGTCGATCTTCGGTTGAAGATGCGTCAGGAGATGCGAGGTCTCCTTGGCGACAATATCATAGTCTTCTGCGAGAATCCGCCCGGCATCACCCATGGCTGTCACAAGCGCCAGCGCCGAGACCTCGCCGGGACAGACGAACCCATCGGGAACATCGGCTGCGGCGGCACGCGCGCGAAAGAAATCTCTGATTTCATTGGCTGGTGAATCGAGCGTGACGGCCTCCGATATTTCGTAGGCGACGCCCGCCTCGCGCACTGCGGTCATGAAGCCATGAAGGATATGCTGGCTGAAAGTCAGCCGCTTCGGTGGCATGACGACCGTGACCCTCTTTCTTCCCTTGGCGATCAGACGTCGGGTGGCCTCATAGGCAAAGGCGTAGTTGTCATAATCGACGTAAGGGTGTGGTGTCGAAAACTCGGTGCGGCCGTGGCAGACGAAGGGAAAGCCGACTTCCTGCAGCATCCGCACCCTTGCATCGAAGGGCTCCGTCCGCGTGAAGATCAGGCCGTCGGCGAAATTGTTGCGGACGATGTATTCCGCCGCTTCGAGGTCCGTCGTCGACAGAAAGTTCGGGGCGACGACAAGATGATAGGACGTCTCCTTCAGCACCTTGGCGATGCCGTACATGATGGCGGTGCCGAAACCGACGACTTCCTGATGCGGATCGAGAAGAATGCTGATGACATTGGTGCGGCCAGTCTTCAGGCGCTGGGCAGCCCGGTCCGGCAGGTAGCCAATCTCGCGCGCAATGCGGTGGACGCGCTCACGCGTCTCGACCGATATCTGCGGGGCGTCGCTGAGCGCCCGCGAAACCGTTGTCACCGCAAGGCCCGTCAAAGTCGCGATGGTACGCAATGTCGGCTTGCCGCGTCTTTGCGCGTTCTCGGGATTTTCACCGCGTTGCAGTTGAGGCGATTCGGTCACTGAGGACATTCCGTGCTGGGTCGCGGCTACCTTAACACGATGCAACCGACGCGCAATCAATCTATGCAAACGATTTAAATTCTTAGGGGTTTCCTAGCCTCCTTAAAAAAATCCAATAAAATCAGTGTTTATGCGAATTAAGGATATTTTTCTCGGGAGTCGAGAAGGACTTGACGCCGTTGTGTTTATAACGTTTTAAATTGTTAACCGCGCTGGGAGGTGCGGTGTGGTGTCTGACCGCCGTTGAGACGGGAGGCATCTGGGCGGCTGAGGAGGGTCTCGCCGCCTAATCACGAACGGGAGGATATTCATGCGCAAGTTTTTGAGCTCGGCAGCTCTTGCTGTCGTGATGATGGCTGGTTTCGGCAGCGCTCACGCGGCTGACGTCAAGGAAGTTCAGATGCTGCACTGGTGGACGTCAGGCGGTGAAGCCGCGGCGCTCAACGTGCTGAAGCAGGACCTTTCCAAGGAAGGTTTTGCCTGGAAGGATGTGCCGGTGGCAGGCGGTGGCGGCGACGCAGCCATGACCGCCCTGAAGGCGATGGTTGCCGCAGGCACCTATCCGACCGCCTCGCAGATGCTTGGCTATACCGTGCTCGATTACGCCCAGGCAGGCGTCATGGGCGACCTGACCGAGACGGCCAAGAAGGAAGGCTGGGACAAGTCCGTTCCGGCAGCACTTCAGAAGTTCTCGGTCTATGACGGCAAGTGGGTTGCAGCCCCTGTTAACGTTCACTCGGTCAACTGGCTGTGGATCAACAAGTCCGTCATGGACAAGATCGGCGGCACGCAGCCGAAGACCTTTGACGATCTGATCGCCCTGCTCGACAAGGCGAAGGCAGCAGGCGTCATCCCGCTCGCGCTCGGCGGCCAGAACTGGCAGGAAGCCACGATGTTCGACTCCATCGTGCTGTCGACCGGCGGTCCGGAATTCTACAAGAAGGCTTTCAACGACCTCGACGAGGCTTCGCTGAAGTCCGACACGATGAAGAAGTCGTTCGATAACCTTGCCAAGATCATCCAGTATGTCGATCCGAACTTCTCGGGCCGCGACTGGAACCTGGCGACCGCCATGGTCATCAAGGGCGATGCGCTCGTGCAGGTCATGGGCGACTGGGCGAAGGGCGAATTCGTTGCCGCCAAGAAGACCCCTGATACCGACTTCCTGTGCTACCGCTTCCCCGGCACCGATGGCAGCGTGGTCTACAACTCCGACATGTTCGGCATGTTCAATGTTCCTGACGACCGCAAGGCCGCTCAGGTCGCGCTTGCCACGGCAACGTTGTCCAAGAGCTTCCAGTCCGCCTTCAACGTCGTCAAGGGTTCGGTTCCGGCCCGCACCGACGTTCCGGATACGGATTTCGACGCTTGCGGCAAGAAGGGCATTGCCGACCTGAAGGCTGCCAACGAAGGCGGCACGCTGTTCGGCTCGCTGGCCCAGGGCTATGGCGCTCCTCCGGCGATCGCCAACGCTTATAAGGACGTTGTCTCGAAGTTCGTCCATGGTCAGATCAAGACCTCCGACGAAGCTGTGACCCAGCTCGTCCAGGCTATCGACGACGCTCGCTAATATTCCACCGACCAAGGCTTTCCCGCACTCTTGCGGGGAAGCCACAGCCCCTGCGGTGCAGGGAGGAGATGATCACATGAGCACAGTTGCGACCACGGATCCGGTCCTGACGTCGAAATCTTCAACCCGCACGTCCATCCGAGGGCGGCTGCAGGATGCGCTGCCAAAGATCGTGCTGGCGCCGAGTTTTCTCATCACCGTGATTTTCGTCTATGGCTTCATCGTCTGGACGGCCTATCTCTCCTTCACCAATTCCAAGACATTCCCGTCCTATGTGCTGACAGGGCCTCGCGCCTATCAGCGGCTCTGGCGCTGGACTTTCGAGAGCGATCCGCCGTCCTCGTGGTACACCTCGATCACCAATATGGGGATCTTCGGTTTCCTCTACATCTTCATCTGCCTCGGGCTCGGCCTGATGCTGGCGATCCTTCTCGACCAGAAGATTCGCGGCGAAGGCGTGCTGCGGCCGATCTTTCTCTATCCGATGGCGCTGTCCTTCATCGTAACAGGTGTTGCCTGGAAGTGGTTCCTCGATCCGGGCCTCGGCCTGGAGCAGACGCTGCATCATCTCGGCTGGACGAGCTTTCACTTCGATTGGATCAAGAACAAGGACTTCGTCATCTACACCGTCGTCATCGCCGGTGTCTGGCAGGCTTCCGGCTTCGTCATGGCGATGTTCCTGGCGGGTCTGCGGGGCATCGACGGCGAGATCGTGAAGGCGGCGCAGATCGATGGCGCCACACCGTTCCAGCTTTACCGGCGCATCGTCATTCCGCTGCTGCGGCCGATCTTCCTCTCCGCCTTCATCGTGCTCGCCCATATGGCGATCAAATCCTACGACCTTGTCGTGGCGCTGACATCGGGCGGTCCGGGTGGCTCGGCCTGGCTGCCGTCCAATTTCATGTACGAATATACGTTCAAGCGGAATGAAATGGCTGTCGGTTCTGCAAGCGCCATCATCATGCTAATGACCATCTCGGCGATCATCGTTCCCTATCTTTATTCCGAACTGAAGGAGAAGGCGCGATGAGCAGCGTTATTTCCTCGGATATCGCGACCTCGCAGGGCGGCAATAGCGGCCGCTGGATTGGCCGCGTCATCATCTACGGCCTGCTGCTGATCTTCGCCGTTCTCTATCTGATGCCGCTTTTCGTCATGCTGACGACCTCGTTCAAGACCATGGACGAGATCCAGAACGGCAACATGCTGGCGCTGCCGCAGGCGCCGACGCTCGATCCCTGGTTCAAGGCCTGGGGCGAAACCTGCGTCGGCCTCACCTGCGCTGGCATCAAGGGCTACTTCTGGAACTCGATCAAGATGGTCGTGCCGGCTGTCGCGATCTCCACCATTCTCGGCGCGCTCAACGGTTATGTGCTGACCAAGTGGCGGTTTCCCGGCGATACACTGGTCTTCGGGCTGATGCTCTTTGCCTGCTTCATCCCGTTCCAGTCCGTGCTCCTGCCGATGGCGACTATTCTCGGTTTTCTCGGCCGTTTCGGCACGACGCTGCAGAATGCCACGGGCTTCACCTTCGGCTTCGGCAATCCGACCGTGAACCTTGTCTTCGTGCATGTCGTCTACGGTCTCGGCTTCACGACGCTGTTCTTCCGCAATTTCTATGAGGCCTTCCCGACCGAGTTGGTGAAGGCCGCGCAGGTCGATGGCGCGAGCTTCTTCCAGATTTTCCGGCGCATCATGCTGCCGAACTCGCTGCCGATCATCGTCGTTACGGTCATCTATCAGTTCACCAATATCTGGAACGACTTCCTCTTTGCCTCGGCCTATGCCGGTACAGGCGACTCCATGCCGATGACGGTGGCGCTGAACAATGTCGTCAATACCTCGACCGGCGTGGTCGAATATAATGTCAACATGGCTGCGGCGATGATCGCTGCCGTTCCTACGCTCATCGTCTATATCCTCGCCGGCCGCTATTTCGTTCGCGGTCTGATGGCGGGCGCCGTCAAAGGGTGATCCATGGCTTTCCTTGAAATTTCCGGTCTCAAAAAGCGTTTCGGCGCCGTCGATATTCTCAAGGGGATTGACCTGGAACTCGAAAAGGGCGGCTTCCTGGTGCTGGTCGGCCCGTCCGGCTGCGGCAAGTCCACGCTGCTCAACACGATTGCCGGGCTCGAAGCGATCACCTCGGGCGAGATCCGCATCGATGGCCGCTCCATCAACGGCTTGCACCCGTCCAAGCGTGATATCGCCATGGTGTTCCAGAGCTACGCGCTCTATCCGAACATGACGGTTGCCGGCAATATCGCCTTCGGCATGGAAATCCGCGGCGTGCCGAAGGAAGAGCGGGAAAAGGCGATCAAGCAGGTCTCAGACATGCTGCAGATCGGCCATCTGCTCGACCGCAAGCCTTCACAGCTTTCCGGCGGCCAGCGGCAGCGCGTGGCGATGGGTCGTGCGCTGGTGCGCAATCCGCAAGTGTTCCTCTTCGACGAGCCGCTCTCCAACCTGGATGCGAAACTGCGCGTTGATATGCGCACCGAAATCAAGCGCCTGCACCAGCGCATGGGAACGACGATCGTCTACGTCACCCATGACCAGATCGAGGCGATGACGCTGGCGACGAAGATCGCCGTGCTGAAGGATGGCGTGCTGCAGCAGTTCGGCACGCCGGCAGAAATCTACAACAGCCCGGCCAATGTCTTCGTGGCTGATTTCATGGGTTCGCCGGCGATGAACCTGCTTAACGCCACCGTCGAAAACGGTGACGGCGGGCTGCAGGTATCGCTGGAGCGGCCCAATGCCGCGCCACTGAAGCTACCGGTCAATGCGGGCAATAACAGCCTGACCGGCTATGCGGGCAAGCAGGTGATCTTCGGCATTCGTCCCGAAGCATTGACGGACCCTGATGGTGCCGACCGCAAGGCGAAGTCGGTCGTACAAGGTGACTGCGCCATCGAGGTCGTGGAACCGGCAGGCTCGGATACGTTTGCCGTCACCAAGCTCGGCGGCAAGTCGGTGGTGGCGCGCCTCGGCGCCGATACCGGCATCCTGCCCGGCCAGAACACCCGCCTTGCCTTCAATCTCGACAAGGCGGTGTTCTTCGATCCCGCCAGTCAGCTCAGGATCGCTTAGAGCCTCTTCGCTGCGCAGGTGCCGTGGCGGCCGTCAGACGGCCGCCACCGAGAGCGTTACCGGTGCGAAGTGGCTGGATGTTGCTTCGACTGTGATTTCGCCCGTCAGACCCGTTGCCTCCAGCCAGAAGCCGGTCGTACCGCCCTGCAACGGTACCGTTGTAGGGCCGACGACCTTGGCTGGGCCACGGACCGTCAGGGTGACGACGTCGTTCAGGAAGGGCAGGCGCTGGCCGCGCTGGTCGAGCGCGCGGATGATGACACGGGTCGTGTCGCGTTCGCGGGCCTTCAGCGTGGTGCTGTCGGGAGAGACTTCCAGCTTGGTTGGCAATGGATCGGCCGCCAGCGTCAGCCTTGCCGCGGGCTCGCCATTGATGAAGCCGGTGAATTCACCATCGATCCATTCCAAGCCCCAGCGCCCGAGTTCATCCTGCGTGAAATGGCGGTGGTCGAGCACGACGGGCGGATGCGGCAGGTGCGGATAGTTCTCCCGGTCTGGGCCGATGCGCTTCGTCAGCGAGCCGTATTTCAGTTCCACTTCGTCGCAATTGGTTAGGATGATCAGCGGCAGCACGCCGCCGATGCTGCGTTCGCCGCGCGCCCAGAAGGTGACCGGCTTCATGATCACTTCATCGGAGGGGTCGCACTGGCTGGCATAGACATAGGCGGCGAATTTCGGCTCGCGGAACATGTCCATGACGCCGTGGTAGCAGATGCGATCGCCGGAGCCGAAATCCTTGTGGGTGTTGTAGTCGAACATGCACCAGCCGATGGCGCCTGAAATATCCGGATCGCCATAGGCGGCGTTCAGCACTTCCAGATGGCGGCGCACATGTTCGGCCTGGCGCTGTTCGGCATCATACATCTTGGTCGGATGCATGTGGCCGTTGAACTCGGTGATGATGTAAGGGACCTTGTAGGAGAGGCCCGTATTTTCCTGCTGGCTGCGCAGCGCCGTGCGTGGACGGTTGGCGCCCGGCAGTTCCTCGTTGCCGAGGATGAAGTCGTTCATCGTATAGACGTCTTCCAGCAACTCGCTTTCGGTCAGATAGCGAACGCCGCCGGTCTGGCGGGTGGAATCCAGTTCGTGGGCCAGCCGGTTGGTCGCGGTATAGAAGTCGTGGCTGTCGAGCGACTCGTTGATGCGCACGCCCCAAATGATAATCGAGGGATGGTTCCAGTCGCGCTCGATCATGCGGCGCACGTTCTCGATGGATTCCTTCTGCCAGTCGAGATCGCCGATATGCTGCCAGCCGGGGATTTCTTCGAAGACGAGCAGGCCGATGCGGTCGCACTGGTCCAGGAACCATTTGGACTGCGGATAGTGCGAGGTGCGCACGATATTGCACTTCAGCACCGACTTCATGATGTCGGCGTCGCGCTCCTGCGCGGAGCGGCCGGCGGCATAACCGACATAGGGGTAGGCCTGATGGCGGTTGAGGCCCTGGAGCTTTACGGGACGGCCATTCAGAAGGAAACCTTCGGGCGTGAACTTCGCTGTGCGGAAGCCGAAATGAGCGGTGGTTCTGTCCGCGCCGTGCTCCGTCCTCAGTTCGACCGAGACTTCATAGAGCGCCGGGTTTGACAGATCCCAGAGCGTTATATCGGTCAGGCCACCGAAGGACAGCGTAGTGGTGGAGCCGATCGTTTCGCCGGCCGCACTCGCAAGTATGTTGCCGTGCGCATCTCTCAGCGATCCGGTCACGGTCGCCGCATAAGTCAGACCCTGCGGGTTGGCGATATCGACACGCACTGTCGCAGACTTCGTGTCTGAGAGAACGTCGTGCGTTTCGATCTTGAGATTGCGGATCAAAACCTTTTCGGTGACCTTCAGCCAGACGTCCCGATAGATGCCGGCATAGGTGAGATAATCGATGCGGCCGCCGAAGGGCGGGATGGCCGGGTTCTCGCTGCCGTCGATCTTGACGGTGATCAGGTTGTCGCCCTTGATCAGCTTGCCGGTGAGGCGGGCTTCGAAGGGCGTGTAGCCGTCCTTATGGGCGATGATCTCGTCGCCGTTCAGATAGACGACGCTGTCGGCCATGGCGCCGTCAAAGAGGATGGAGACTTCGCGTCCCTCGAATTCGGGCAGCCAGCGCAGCACCTTCTGATAGGTGAAGGCGCGCTGATAGCGCTTCTCATCGAAATAGTTGAAGGGCAGCTCGACAGCCGTGTGCGGCAGGTGGACCATGCTGACGCCGTCAAAAGCTTCAGTCAGGCTCGGGCTGAAGCCTTCGTGGAAGCTCCAGGATTCGTTCAAGGAAACGACAGAGCGCATCTCAGGCTCCCTGGCAGGCGGCAAGGGAGAGGTGGCGCCGGATGGCGGCGCGGAAAAGGGTGGTCATCGGTAATCCTCCTCGATGCGAATGACTGGAACCGCCCCCTCAGGCGGTCGAGCCCCAGCGGGGCGTGCAGGCAAGCGTGATGCTGTGCGGGCCTTCATCGCCTGCCTCATGGCGTTCGATCACTTCGACGACGGCGTCCATGAAGGCGGCGTGGTCGAGGCTCAGCGTCGTCAGGTCGTTGCAATCCCAGCCAGCCATGGCAATGCCATCCTGGCCGACGATGGCAATGTCGTTGGGCGTATTCTTGCCGAGCACGCGGCGGGCGGCATCGCGCGCGCCGATCGCCATCACATCGTTGCCGCAGATGACGGCATCGACCTTGGAGCGGTGCAGCAAGAGGACTGCTTCCTTGAAGCCGGAATCATAGGAATAATCACCGAAGGCTTCTGCTTCGAAGGCAAGACCGTGGCGCGCCAGGGCGTCGGCGAACCATTTGCGGCGCAACTTGTCGATCCAGCTCGATTTGGTGCCGGAGAGATAGGCAAAGCGCCGCTTACCATCGGCGACGATCTTGTCGATAATCTCGCCGGCGCCGGCCGCACCATCAATGCGGATATTGGAGACATCCTCGTTTTCCAGCGGCTCGAAGGAAACGATGATCGGCTTCGTGGTGTGGAAAATGTCGACAGCGTCCTGCATCGACACCATGTCGGAGAAGATGACGACGTGATCGACTTGGTAGGTGGATGCCAGCCGCATCAACTGCAGCCGGTCCGAATGATCGGCGCAGCAGAGAATGATGGGCAGGAGCTGGCGGGCCTGCAGGCGGTGGACGAGAAGCTGCTGCTCCTCGGCCTCGCAGGGGTTGCCGATGGCATTGACGACGAGCGCGACGAGGCGCGAACGCTGGTTGTTCAGCGAGCGGGCAATCGCATTCGGCTGATAGCCATATTCACGGGCGACGGCGAGAATGCGGTCGCGCGTGGCACTGCCGATCCTGGAATCCGGCGAAAAGGCCCTCGATATCGTCGCCGAGGAAACACCGGCCAATTTCGCCAGTTCCTTCGAGGTGATCCGCCGTCTGTTCGTTCCGCTCATCGTCTTGCGCCTATGCGGTGATCCTGACGGGTATGCCGTCGGCCGCTGCCGATTGCTTGATTGCATCCCAGAGCCTAGCGAATCTGAGACCCATTTCAACGGAGCCGGAGTTTTCCATCGTTCCGGCGCGGATGGCGAGGAAATTCTTCATTGGATTGCCGAGAATCTCGGCCTCTTCGCGCGGTTCGCTGGTTCTGTCGACGCTGATTTCGCGCCAGCCGCCCCAGGCATCGATGCGCACGATCGCCTTCGAATAGAAGAAGGTGATGTAGGAGGCGCAGCCCGGAGGACCTTCGCCGGCAGCCGTCAGCGTCACCAGCGCGCCGTTCTTCAGGCGGGCGGAGACGGCGGTGGCGATATCCACCTTTTTGCCGTGGTTGTTCATGTAGGCGGCAACGCTGTCGAAGTCGGAATTGGCGAGCAGGCAGACAGTGTTCATCATGTGCGCGCCGGTATCGAACATGAAGCCGCCGCCGGAGATCTCCGGCTGCTGCTTCCAGTGGCCGTCATAGTTCGAAGACCAGCTTTCCCAGATCATGCCGGAGATGGCGATGAGCTCGCCGAATTCGCCTGATAGCGCGCGTTTGCGGGTGTCGAGCACGAGCGGCGAGAGGCCGCCCTGGAAGGCGGTGACGATGGTGACGCCGCTCTTCTTCTGTGCCGCGATCAGCGTTTCCGCCTCGGCGACGGTGGTCACCATCGGCTTTTCGAGGAAGAGATCAAGGCCCGCAACGGCCACGGCCGTCGCCTGCTCGGCATGGGAAGCGTGAGGGGTAGAGACATAGATGATGTCGAGCTCGTCCCGGCATTTTGTGAGCAGATCCCGATAATCGGCGAAGCCCTTCGGCTCCGGCGCGCCGGCCGCAGTGCAGACGTCGATGAGGCGTTTGCGGGAGGCTTCGCTGGTGTCGGCGAGAGCCACGAATTCAATTTCCGGCATCTTCGCCCAGCTATGGGCATATTCGGCCGCTTTCAAGCCGGCGCCGATGACGCCGAGGCGCAATTTCTGAGACATCGAAATCCTCCCTGATATCGTTGTGCAAACGATTACACAAACGATACATCTGATGCAAGACATAAATAACATAGCAAAAACAATGTGATAATTTTATGCCGGCCGGCGATTTAAAAATCATCTTGTCAGCATTCAGAATGCGTGTACATTTTCCCCACCGGTGCTGGAGGGCGCCGTTGCTCTAAATAAAGGGAGGACTTCCGTTGAAGAAGACGGTTATCGGTGGCTTGTGCGCCATCCTGCTCAGCGCTGTCTCGACGCTGGCCCATGCTGAAACAATTCGCATCGCCAATCACGGTCAGGCCGGCATCGACGCCATGAAGTCGACCGTCGAGCGGATCGAGAAAAAATACGGCGTCACCGTCGAGGTCATCGAATATCCGGCGCCCGACAAAGACTATCTCACCAAGCTTTTGACGGAGCTCGGTGCCGGCAATGCGCCAGATCTCTTCTCCATTCCGACGACGGCTGCCGTTGCCGACATGGTTGAAGCCGGCTACCTCGCGCCCGTTACCGCCGAATTCAAGGCCTGGGATGGCTACGCCAATTTCTATGACGTCGCCAAGCAGCTCGCCGTCAGTCCGGATGGCGAAACCTATGTGATGCCGTTCATGCTCGGCATCCAGGAAATCTATTTCCGCAAGGACGTTCTCGAAAAGGCCGGCATTTCCACCGAGCAGCCGAAAACCTGGCAGGAACTCCTCGACCGCGCCGCCGAAGTCAAGCAGAAGACCGGTTCCTACGGCCTGCTCTTCCCGGCCGGCGTTTCCTGGGGCAGCGGCGCCTTCGACGAAGGCTTCCAGCACCTGCTCGTCGGTTCCAAGACGCCGCAGCTCGTCGGCGCCGACGGCAAGCTCGATCTGAATGGCGAAGGCGTCAAGGATGTCTTCAACGTCTACAAGACGCTGATCGACAAGGATCTGATGCCGGTGCAGCCGCTGCTCGGACCGGAGCCCTGGGTCGTGCCGAAGTATGAGATGTTCCCGGCCGGCAAGCTTGCCGCCACCACCTGCGGCTCCTGGTGCTACATTTTCGACTGGGGTCGTGAGAGCAAGAACCCGATCCCTGACGTGACCAAGATCGTCGGCACCTGGACCGTTCCCGGCCAGAGCGGCGGCCAGTACGTGCTTGCCAATCTTGCTGCTCCGTGGGCCGTCAACTCCAAGTCCGCCAATGTGGAACTGGCCAAGAAGGCGCTGATGGAAATCGGCTCGGTCGAAACGCAGGTTTCCTATGCTGCCCGCATCGGTAACATCCCGGCCAGCAAGGATGCTGCCAAGGATCCGGAATTCCAGAAGCTGACGGAACTCGTTCCGATCCATGCTGCTGCTGGAAACGGCGTCTTCCTGAAGCAGGCTTCCGGCTTCGGCACGGTTGCCGAAGGTGTGGCTCGTGCCACCGAGGCCCTGCTGCGCAAGGAAACCGATGCAGCCGGCGCCCAGAAGATCCTTGTCGATTACGTCAAGGAAACGCTCGGCGACGACGTGGTCAAATAAGCCACTGATATCTTTCTCCCGCCCAAGACGGGGACGCGGCATCACCGCCGCGTCTTCCCGCTTTCATCTGATAAGGTTGTGAGCTTCAATGGCCCGAAACTCTCATGAAAAGCGAACCGAGCGCCAACTCCTGCTGGTTCTGCTGCCGTCGCTGATCCTGCTTCTGGCCTTTGTGATCTATCCCGCCCTCTATTCCGTCTATCTGAGCTTCACCAACGAGGCGCTGACGGGTGCTGCGGCCCTGCGGCCGCGTTTCGTCGGCATCCGCAACTACACGCGCCTGCTCAACGATGCGAAGTTCTGGAATTCGCTCTTCGTCACCTTCGTCTTCGTCATGGGGTCGGCAGTCATCGGGCAGTTCGTGCTCGGTCTGATCTCGGCGATGGCGTTGCGCCGGCCGATCCGCTTCCGGCAGATCTTTTCGGCGATCATCCTGCTGCCGAATGCAGCACCCGAGGTCGTTGCCGGCTTCATGTGGATTTCGATGCTCGCCGGCGGCGAGCATGCGACGCTGTCGCGCATCGTCTCCTTCTTCGGCATCGATCCTGCCGACTGGCTGAATGCTTTCCCGCTGGCGATGATCATCATCGTCAATACCTGGCGCGGCATCGCGACGGCGATGATCCTGCTGACGGCTGGCCTCAGCACCATTCCCTCTGAAATCTACGAAGCGGCGCGCATGGATGGCGCGACAACTTCGCAGATGTTCCGCCGTATCACCCTGCCGCTGATGATGCC
Source organism: Hyphomicrobiales bacterium (assembly GCA_900468805.1). Lineage (GTDB taxonomy): Bacteria > Pseudomonadota > Alphaproteobacteria > Rhizobiales > Rhizobiaceae > Rhizobium. The sequence goes on from UEIF01000011.1 coordinate 46,996, forward strand.
GACGATCCTGCTCTACATGCTGATCTCGGCCGTCTCCACCATCGCCGTCTTCGGCCTCGTCTATGCGCTGACGCGCGGCGGTCCGGGCGGAGCGACTGAAGTCGTCAGCATCTACATCTATAACCAGTCGTTTACGGCCTTCCAGCTCGGTTACGGCGCTGCGGTCGCGGTTGTCGCGCTCCTCATCTCGTTGATCCTCGGCATCGGCTATGTGCGCGCCATGAAAGTGGAGGTCTGACATGGCCGTTATCTCTCCGAGCGAAGGGGCCAACAAGACCCGCTCCGACCTGCTTGCCTATGCCACGCTGACGATCATCTCGACCTTCTGCGCCGTGCCCTTCTTCTGGGTGCTGCTTGCCTCCTTCGACAGCAATGCACAGCTCTTCCTGCGCTGGCCGGAACAGTGGACCTTCGCAAACTATGTGCGCGTCTTTACCAAGGAAGACGGGGCGAAGTGGCTGTTCAACTCGCTCTTCGTGGTCGGCGGCGCGACGTTGATCGTCATGGTTCTGGCGGGGCTCGGCGGCTATGCGCTGTCGCGCACGCGGGCATGGTGGAAGCTGCCTTTCCTCTATGCGATCCTGCTCATCCGCGTGCTGCCGCCAACCGCGCTCGTCGTGCCGCTCTACAAGTTCCTGCTGACGCTGAACAATGGGGAGGCTGCAATCTTGCGGCCGATCTTCGGCAGCTATGTCCGCGATATCATGCGCTGGACCGGGTTTATCGACGGCTATCTCGGCATCATGCTGGTGCTTGCCACCATGCAGCTGCCGCTCGGGCTCTGGATCATGAAGACCTTCTTCGACGGCTTGCCGCGCGATTATGAAGAAGCGGCGGTCATGGACGGGGCGACGATGATGCAGCGCATCCGCCGCGTGCTGATCCCGCTTGCCATGCCCGGGCTCGCGGCTGCCGGCCTCTTCGCCTTCATGTCGGCCTGGGGCGATTTCCTGCTGCCGCTGATTTTCCTGTCGTCGCCGGAGTTGCAGACGCTGCCGCTCGGTCTCTTCCGCGCCTTCCTGCGCATCAACGAGATCGATTACGGCCTGCTGACGGCTCTCGCCTTCATTTACCTGCTGCCGGCCGTCGTCGCCTTCGGCTTTGCGCGGCGCTTCCTCGTCCAGACTTTTTCGGGCGGTGTGAAGGGCTGAGATCAAGAAAGAGAAACGAATGATCAATCTCAGAAACGTTCGCAAATTCTACGGCGCGCTCGAAGTCATCAAGGGCGTTGATATCACGGTGGAAGATGGCGAATTCGCCGTTTTCGTCGGCCCGTCCGGCTGCGGAAAGTCCACGCTGCTGCGCATGATCGCCGGCCTCGAAGGCATCGATGAGGGCGATCTGGTGCTGAACGGCCAGCGCATCAACGACGTGCCGCCGGATAAGCGTGGTATCGCGATGGTGTTTCAGTCCTATGCGCTCTATCCGCATATGACGGTCGGGGAAAATATCGGTTTCTCGCTGAGCCTCAAGAAGGTGCCGGAAGCCGAAATCAAGAAGCAGGTAGAAGGCGTCGCTGAAATCCTGCAGCTGACCGACTATCTCAACCGCAAGCCGGCAGCCCTTTCCGGCGGCCAGCGTCAGCGCGTGGCGATCGGCCGCGCGATCATCAAGAAGCCATCGCTGATTCTGTTCGACGAGCCGCTGTCGAACCTCGATTCGGCACTGCGCGTGCAGATGCGCGCCGAACTGCAGCGCCTGCATCGCGAGCTGAAGGCGACCGTCGTCTACGTCACGCACGACCAGGTTGAGGCGATGACGATGGCCGACCGTATCGTCGTGCTGAACAAGGGTGTCGTCGCCCAGCAGGGCGCGCCGATGGAACTCTATCACCAGCCGGAAAATGAGTTCGTCGCGACCTTCATCGGCTCGCCGAAGATGAACGTGCTGCCGATGACGGCGACGCGCCGGGATGCCGGCAAGGTGCATCTGGAAAGCCCGCTCGGCCTTGCCATCGATCTTTCGGACGCCAATGGCGCCGTGCCGCAGGGCGAGGCGAAGCTCGGTATCCGGCCGGAGCATCTGAAGCTCGCGCCGCAGGGGCAGGGCGATTTTTCGGCTGAGGTTGTCATCGTCGAGCGGCTCGGCGTCGAGACCTATCTGACGGTCGGCTCGCAGCAGCAGCCGATCGTCGTACGCACGGAAGGCGACATGACCATCCGTCCCGGCGATCGCGTGTCGCTGACGGCGGAGCGCGCCGGTTGCCATCTGTTCGATTCCGCCGGCCGGGTCATCCGTTCGGCAACTGCTTGAAACACATTGAGGAATGACATGACAATCAAGGTCACGATCTGGAACGAAGGACGCCACGAGCAGGTCCACAAGGAAGTTCAGGATATCTATCCTGACCGTATCGACGGTGCGATCGCCGCAGGCATTGCTCATCCTGATTTCGAAATCCGCCGCGGCACGCTTGACGATCCGGATGAAGGTTTGCCGGATTCCGTTCTCAACGATACCGACGTGCTGCTCTGGTGGGGGCACATGGCGCATGATGAAGTCAGCGACGGGCTGATCGATCGCGTACAGCAGCGGGTGTTGAAGGGCATGGGTCTGCTGGTCCTGCATTCCGGTCACCACTCCAAGCTCTTCCGCCGGCTGATGGGCACCAATGCCAACCTCTCGTGGCGCGAAACGCCGGAAGGCGACCTGGAGCGCGTCTGGGTGGTCAATCCCTCGCATCCGATCGCCGAAGGCCTGCCGCCCTATTTCGAGGTCAACGCCTCGGAAATGTATGGCGAGCCCTTCGATATCCCGCAGCCGGACGAGCTGGTCTTCATCTCCTGGTATTCCGGCGGCGAAGTGTTCCGCAGCGGCTGCACCTTCCAGCGCGGCCGCGGGCGCATCTTCTTCTTCAGCCCCGGCCATGAGACCTATCCGATCTATCACGACAAGACCGTGCACAAGGTCATTTCGAACGGCATCCGCTGGGCGCAGCAGAAGCACACCGATGGCCGCATCCTCGAAAACTGGCACCGCAAGGAGCCGCTGCATGGCCGGCCGGACAAGGCTAAAGCTTGAAGCGCGGTGCCGCGCTTCAGTTTTTCTTTTTCGCATGTCGTTATCGCAAAACCGCTGCACACTTTTGCGCGACATGCGTATCACTTCCTCCCGTGGGGGCTGGGGCCATGATGACCCTGGCCTCCGCGGGCGGTATTTGATGGAGGAGAGAATGCAGAGCGTTTCGATGAAGGCTGACGGTGATGCCTTTCTCAACAAGGCATTCTGGGTTTCCATCCATCGTGACTTGCCGCAGCGGCTCGATGCGCTGGCGCGGCTTGCCGCCGAGCGACCAGATATCTTCGCCTTTGAAAGCAGCCAGAAGATTGCCGAGCGCTGCAATGTCTCGCAAACCAGCGTCATCCGTTTCGCGCATCATCTCGGCTTCGACGGTTTTGCCGAGATGAAGCAGGTTTTCCAGCAGGGGCTGCGGGCCGCCGCCCGCAAGGAATAGATTACGGGTACTGCGCGCCGTTCGTCGTCGTATAGATCGAATAGAGCGATTGCGTCGCGGTGATGAAGAGGCGGTTCTTTTTCGGTCCGCCGAAGGTGATGTTTGAGACCGTCTGCGGTACCTTGATCTTGCCGATCAGGGTTCCATCAGGCGCAAAGCAGTGCACGCCGTCTGCCGCGCTGGTCCAGAGATTTCCCGAGACATCGAAACGGAAACCATCCGGCACGCCGCTGTCGATCGAGCAGAAAAAGCGGCTGTTGATGAGCTTGCGACTATCCACGACATCGAAGACACGGATATGGCGCGGAACCTCATGATTGGCGGAGCCGGAATCTGCGATGAAGAGCTGCCGTTCGTCGGGCGAGAAGGCGAGGCCGTTGGGCTGGATGAAGTCGGTGACGACAGCTTCGATCTCGCCGGTCGCGGCGTCGATGCGGTAGACGTTGCGTGTTTCCTGTTCTTCCGGCGATTTATGGCCTTCATAGTCGGACATGATGCCGTAGCTCGGATCGGTGAACCAGATCGAGCCGTCGGACTTCACGACGACATCGTTCGGGGAGTTTAGCCGCTTGCCCTCGTAGCTGTCGGCAAGAATCGTTATGCGGCCATCCGGCTCCGTGCGGGTGACACGGCGGCCGCCGTGCTCGCAGGAAACGAGGCGACCCTGCCGGTCGCGGGTGTTGCCATTGACGTAATTGGAAGGTGAGCGGAAGACAGAGACCGTTCCATCGGGCACCCAGCGCATCAAACGCTCGTTTGGAATGTCGCTCCAGATCAGGCAGTTCAGATCCGAAAACCAGACAGGCCCTTCGGCCCAGCGACAGCCCGTGTAAAGTTCTTCCAGCACTGCGCTACCGGCGATCAACGCCCCAAAACGCTCGTCTCTCTTGTCATAAAGCTCACTTCCAGCCATGCCCGATTCCTCCCAGATCGATATTGTTTCTTCGTAGCGGCAAACGGTTGAGCGTGCCAGAGCCCAGCAGCAGAAAGCGCCGGGCTCCGGGTGTTATCACGCAATTCGCGACGCAAAATCGCCGCACAGCTCTGCTGGAGTCGCTCATGAGTTTCAAAGTGCGGCGACGGGATGCGGCGAGCCGTCGTAAGCGCCCCAGATCGACTGGTCGAAGCAGATGACGGAGCCGGTCATCAGGCCGGATTCGGCTGACGAGAGATAGGCACAGGCGCGGGCAACCTCCGCCGGGTCGACCAGCCGGCCGAAGGGCTGGCTTGCGGCAGCCTTGGCGAGCCAGTCAGCGTCGGCCTTGTGGAATTCTCTCTGGATACGGTCTTCGCCTTCGGAGGCCATCCAGCCGATATTCAGGCCATTGACGCGGATGCGGTTGCGCAAGAGCGCATAGGCAGTGTTCTTGGTCAGCGTTTCCAGGGCGCCCTTGGAGGCGCAATAGGCGGCGATGAAGGGCTGGCCGGCCTTGGCGGACATGGAGCCGATATTCACGATCGTGCCTTCGATCTTCTCGCGGCGCATGACCTTTACCGCTTCCTGTATCAGGAAGAACGGGGCGCGGACATTAACCGCGAACATCGCATCGAAGAGTTCGGGGCTGGTATCGAGGATGGTGCCGCGGTCTGTACTGGCGGCCGCATTGACCAGCGCATCGACGCGGCCGAAGGTCTGGTCGCAGACATGGACGACATTCTGCGCATCTTCGACCTTGCCGAGATCGGCCTTGACGTAGACCACGTTCGCGCCAGTCTTTGACGAGATATCTTCAGCCTTCGCCTTGCCCTTGGCCTCGTTGCGGCCGCATATGACGATGCCTTTGGCGCCGCGCTCGGCGAAGAGGTTGGCGATGGTGGCGCCGAGGCCCTGTGTGCCGCCCGTGACGATGGCGATCTTGCCGTCGAGGCGGGTATAATCCGTGCTCATATGTCTTTTCCTCCTGTTGATATGTAAATGGCCCCTCGCCGGAGGCGAGGGGCTTTGAGACGATTAAAAGGGAAGGGCCAAGCGTCAGCTCAATTTCCTGGCCGCCTGTTCGGCAAGTGCCGATGTGAATGCCTCGTCGCTCCAGTTCTCGGCCAACGCCTCGTACATCAGTTGCGCCTGGGTCTTCGGGGCGAGGCCGCCGACCGGTGGGTCGCGGTCGAGATTGGTGGGGAAGGAATACCCCTCCGCGCAGGAGGCGACGGCATTGGCGATCTCGTCGGCCGTGAGCGTGCTCTTCAGCGCCTTGAGGGCTGGGAAGAGTGTTGCGCTCATGCGCTCGCGGTTGACGGTTTCCATCGCCCGGCCGAAAGCCGAGGAGACCTGCAAGAGGTTCGCCACGCGCTTGATGTCTTTCGAGCGGTTGGTGCCGGCGGCGTGGAAGAGGGCGGGATTGAAGAAAACGACATCGCCCTTTTCCAGCGGCAGCTGGATATGGTTCTGGTCGAAATACTCCTTGAATTCCTGACGCCTGAGGGCGAGGTAGCCCGGCTCATAGGTCTGGCTATGCGGCAGGAACAGCGTCGGGCCGCTTTCGAGCGGCATGTCGCAATGGGCAACGGCGCCCTGCAGCGTCAGCACCGGCGAAAGGCGGTGAACATGCGCTGGGAATTGCTCGATCACCTTGGAGGACTGGAAGCCGAGATGATAGTCGCGGTGGGCAGATTGCGCAGCACCGCCGGGGTTGACGCGGTTGACCTGCGCCGTCATCTGGTAATGCGGCCCGAGCCATGCCTCGCTTGCCAGCGCCACGATGGCATTGCCGTAATAACGGGAGAAATTCTCGGGATCGGCCAGGCAGTGCTTTTCCAGCGAGTTCCAGATGCGGTCATTGGCGCCCGGCTTGGCGAAATGGTCGCCGCCGCCGGTCGAAGTACGATGCTGTTCCTCGATGATTTCGTCGAAGATCTTGCTCGCCCGATCGATGACGCCGGTATCTTCATAGGCGTGCTTGAAGACGACGACGCCGGGTCCGATACCGAAGGCTTCGCTAATTTCGGCGAGAACAGCGCGGCGGCCTTCCGGCGTCGAAGCCGCCTCGACGACCTTGCGGCTGTCGTAGATCAATACGTTCTTCTCGACGGCGGAGGCCGTCGGATAGTCGGCAAGCAGGGTGGTCTTTTCGGCAAGGGCGCGGAAATCGGTGAGATCGCAGGCGTCCTCTGTCAGCCAGACGCGATCGGCGCGCAGCTTCTGCTGGTTGTCTGATTTCATCGGGTGCTCCTCCATTTCCGATGAAGGGACTATACGCCGGCTGGGAGCCTGATATAGATCAGGAAACCATCAAAAATCCATCAGAACAGCTGATATGGCCCATCCCTTTCTCGTCAAGGATATCGCTTTCCAGGCAGGTCTCAGCACGGCGACCGTCGATAGGGTGCTGAACGATAGGCCCGGTGTGCGGCGGCAGACGGAGACGCGGGTGAGGGCAGCGATGGCCGAACTCGAAAAGCAGGCAGGCGCCGATGTCGCCGGCCGGAAGCTTGCGATCGATATCGTCATGGAGACGCCGGAGCGGTTCAGCGATGCGGTTCGGGCTGCGTTCGAAGCAGAGGTCGCGACTTTCCTGCCGACCGTCTTCCGCTGCCGCTTCCATTTCGCCGAGGTGATGCGGGCAGCCGAGCTTGTGCAGCTTCTCGACCGTATCCGGCTGCGCGGCACGCATGGCATCGTTCTGAAGGCGCCTGATGTGCGTGAAGTTGTCGCTGCCGTCGCACGGCTGGAGGCAGCGGGCATTCCGGTCGTCACGCTCGTCACTGACCTGCCGAATTCGGGGCGCTCTGCCTATGCCGGCACCGACAATCGGGCAGCGGGCGAGACCGCTGCCTATCTCATCGGCCGGCTGCTCGGGGCTGCAGGGGGCAAAGTGCTGGTGACGTTGTCAAGTGGCCGTTTCAGGGGCGAGGAAGAGCGGGAAATCGGTTTTCGCCGGGTGATCCGCGCGCATTATCCTTCGATCGGCATTATCGAAATCAGCGAAGGGCACGGCACCGATGCCGCGACAGGCACGCTCGTTGCGGCAGCTCTTGTGGACGATCCTGTCATCAACGCCGTCTATTCGGTCGGTGGCGGCAATCGTGCGGTGCTTGCTGCCTTCGAGGCTGCGGGCCGACCGATCTCGGCTTTCGTGGCTCACGACCTCGATGCCGACAATCGCATCCTGCTCGCCGAACGGCGGATCGATTTCGTGCTGCATCATGATCTCAGGACCGATGCGCGCTCGGCCTTCCGTGCGATCATGACGCGGGCGCTTCCCGCCAATCGGACGGCACCGGCTTCTTTTTCGGCCGTCGAAATCGTCACGCCCTACAATATGCCGGCTGTGCAATGATTTGTTCGGGAATCCATCCGGGTTGATTGTCTTTCCATCCGCGGCAGATTCACGCTACAGCTTGCGAGAAGTGAGGAGCGCGCATGGATCATAGCGACGTAGGCACAATTGCAGCCTGGGTGACCGAACAGGGCCTGAATGGCGTGTCTGAAGCAGAGTTGCTGGCTGGCTTTTGCGGGGCCTGCCGCAAGGCTGGCATGCGGCTCGATCGTGCGATGGCGCTGATGGATACGCTTCATCCGGTCCATGAAGGCCGGGCTTTTCGCTGGGACAATTCAGAGGCCTTCGAGGGCGAATTCGAATATGGCCCTTCGAGCGAAGGGCAGGGCCTCGATACCTGGCGCCGCTCGGCTTTCTATTATCTCTGGACGACCGGTACCAAAGAGGTGCGACGGAGGATCGGCTTCGGCGACCCGACCGATTTCATCATGCTGGAGCAGATCCATGCGTCGGGCCATACGGATTATGTCGCCATGGCGCATCGCTTCGCCGAGGCCGGCACGATCGGCGAGATGGACTGCTTCTTCTCGCACTTTTCGACCAAACACCCGGAAGGCTTTTCTGAGCAGGACCTTGTCATTCTGCGCAAGCTGGTGCCGGTGCTCGGGCTGGCGATCAAATGCGTGGCGCTTGCGCGCATCGCCCGCACGATCGCCGAGGTCTATCTCGGCGAGGATGCAGCGCGCCAGGTCATGGAAGGCAAGATCTCACGCGGCAAGTCGGAGCGGATTTCGGCTGCACTGTGGTTCTCGGATCTGCTGAACTACACGAAGATATCTGATAATTCGGCGCCGGAAGAGATCATCCCGCTTCTCAACGAATATAGCGAAGTGGTGATTACTGCGATCCATGAGGCCGGCGGCAATGTGCTGAAGCTGATTGGCGACGGCGTGCTCGCTATCTTCAAAGGCGAGGAGCCGGCAGAATGTTGTTCTGCGGCCCTACAGGCTGAGCGTCTGCTGCGGCAGAAGCTCGCGGTGCTGAACGCCGCGCGCGAGGTGGACCGGCGGCCGACGACCGATGTCTATATCGGCCTGCATATCGGCGATGTCTTCTACGGTAATATCGGCAGTCAGGACCGGCTTGATTTCACGGTCATCGGGCCGGCCGTCAATGAGGTGAGCCGCATCGCCTCGATCTGCCGTTCGGTCGATCTAAACGTACTGATGTCGTCGGATTTCGAAGCGGCGATCCCCGAGGCGGAGCGCAACGTTCTCGCCTGTATCGGCCGCTACGCGCTACGCGGCGTCAAGCGCCCGCAGTTGCTTTACACGCTGGAGAGCGGGCGGCTGAACGGCTGATCAGCAAGGCCGTTTTATCTTGATGCAACTGCAAATCGGTTGGTATTTTCGCGCGGAACGCTTCGAGGTTCAGCGAGATTTATCAGGTCTTCGGGGCCTGCATAGGGCGCAGGATATGCAGGGGCATTTCCCTACGCTCTATAGAGAATGTCATATCTTGATAGACATGACTGACACTTTCCTACGTAGCTATAAATAACCCTATACAGTTTATGCATCCTATGCCTCTGCCGATGATCCTTTCGAGCCAAGGCAATAGTCGCACCCCGCAGGAACAGCCCTAACGCAGCAATCCTTGTCCGCCGTCGATCCAGACCGGCGTGCCGGTAATATGCCGGGCACGTTCGGAGGAGAGGAAGAGGATCGTTTCGGCGACATCGTCGCTCGACCCGGCCTTGCCGCCGGTGATGGGGATTTCGCCCTCCGGCCAGATGACGGGTACTTCGGTTTCCTCGCGATGGCGCGTGGTGGTGTTGGCGGAAATGCTGGTTTCGATCGCGCCGGGGCAGACGGCATTGACGCGGATGCCGTGTTTGCCGAGTTCCAGCGCCAGCTGCTGGACCATGGCGACCTGACCAGCCTTGGTGGCCGTATAGGCCGTGGCGCCGGGTGTGGTGAAGGTGCGGGTGCCGTTGATGGAGGAAACGACGACGATCGCGCCACCGTTCATCTTCAGATAGGGCACGGTGAGATGCAGGGTCAGATAGGTGCCGCGAAGGTTCACAGCCATGGTCTGATCCCATTCGTCGGGTTTGAGATCGTCGATCGGCGCCCAGACGCCGTTGATGCCGGCATTGGCGACGACGATGTCGATACCGCCAAAGGTCTCGATCATCTTGTCGATCGCGATGCGCATCTGTCCTTCGTCGCTCGTATCGGCAGTCAACTCGATCGACTGGCCGCCGGCCGCGACAATCTCCTTGCAGGTCTGCAATACCTCGCTTTCGGTGCGGCTCAGCACCGCGACCTTTGCGCCCTCAGCGGCGAGCTTCAATGCAGTTGCCTTGCCGATGCCGGAGCCTGCGCCGGTCACCAATGCGATCTTTCCCTGCAACTCCATCAGCCGCTCCTTTTGCCTCTGCCGGTAAGGGCAATGAACAGGGCGGCTCTTGGTTCCGGCGCGATCGTGCGAGGAGGCTATTTCAGGAGGCTGTGGCGCAGCGCCCACTTTTCCGGTCCGTGAACGGCGGCGAAGAGCAGGCCGGCCAGAAAAGAGAAGTGATCGACGAAAAAGCCGAATTCGGCCTGGTTCTGCTGCCAGAGGGACGGGCCATGGAAGGAAAAGGCGAGGAAGATCACGTAGATGCCGGCAAGCAGGCTGGCCTCGCTGAAGAAGGCGCCTGATATGAACGCGAGCGCCAGCGCGATCTCGAAGAAGGCGGCGACCCAGGCGAGGAATGTCGCCATCGGAAAACCGGCCGACGTGATGTAGCCGGCGGTCGCGCCGATATCGGCGAACTTGAAGCCGGCAGCCATGAAAAAGATGAAGCTGAAGATGATGCGGGCAATGATGATTGCGATTGCTCTGGCCATTGTGAAATCTCCTCTTTGAGTTCCACTATGACGGGTGAAGCGCCTGATATCCGACAGGACGAATGAAAAAGGACCGCTTTCGCGGCCCTTCTGATTACCATTCGGCGAAGCTGCCGTCTTCGTGGCGCCAGATCGGATTGCGCCAGCGATGGCCTTCCTTGGCGCGCTCGATGACATAGGCTTCGTCCACCTCCACGCCGAGGCCGGGGCCTTGCGGAATGGAGACGAAACCGTCGGCATACTGGAAGACCTCCTTGTTGGAGATGTAGTCGAGGATGTCGTTGCCCTTGTTGTAGTGGATGCCGAGGCTCTGTTCCTGAATGAAGGCATTGTAGGAGATGGCATCGACCTGCAGGCAAGCGGCAAGCGCGATCGGACCGAGCGGGCAATGCGGCGCGACCGCCACGTCATAGGCTTCGGCCATGGCGGCGATCTTGCGGCATTCGGTGATGCCGCCGGCATGCGACAGGTCCGGCTGGATGATGTCGACATAGCCGTCCGACAG
>UEIF01000026.1 GCA_900468805.1 Hyphomicrobiales bacterium
CACCCTCGAAACAGTCAACAGGCCTTTTTCAAAAAAATAACTTTTCTCACATCCTCTTGTTTTATAAAGGGATTTTACATTAGCCACTAAAGCTCGCTCCTTTCCCGGATTCCGATCGTGCCAAGAAGCCCGGAAAACATGACTGTTTGTCGGTTTTGTTGTGGAAGATGCGATTTCGATCGGCCTTGCCCCGACATCATCACATTCTGCTGGTCAGAGGAAACACGCACGATTCACGCAGGCATGCGCACGTAAGGTGCCTATTCCGGTGTGATTTGACTTCCGTGCCCAAAATATGCACATCTTTCGCCCCAGCCAGGATGGCCCGCGGATGCCCATAACGACATCGAATGTAAGGATGCGAACCCAGCTGCCATGATGACGGAGAAAATGATGATCCGCTCGCTGGGCAGCGAGCCTCCGCTTCTGGCAGACGGGCGACGCGCGCCCGACCGGCGCGAGGTTTCGCTTCGCTGGCTTTCGGGCACGTTCCTCACCGGCATTACCTCTTCGATCCTCATGGGTGTCGCGCTTTTTGCCGCCCTCGATGGCCGGCAGCAGCTGGCAATCCCGGCCGAAGCCTATGCAAGCGCATCGGCAGACGCACATCAGGATACGTCTGTGACCCGCGGCGGCCGTCTGATCGCCCCCGTTATCGCCGCCAAGCCGTCCGACCGCGCCATCATGGAGGTCTCGACCGTCGTTCATGACGGCGAGAAGGAAGTCGTGCGCCGCCAGCCCTTCTCCCATGTGAAGATGATGTTGGCTGCCAATCACGTCGCGACCGAGGATTATCCGGACTTCGATCCGCTGGCGATCTTCTCTGCCGACGAGCCCCAGCCCGCAGCGCAAAGCCGCACCGGTGCGATTTACGGTTCCGATGTCGAATCCGAAGTGGCGCTGAAGACCGTTCCCTTCCCGACCAGCAAGTCGGACCTCAATATGGCCCCCGGCCTATCGCTTGACGAAGTCGAGGAAAATGTCCGCTCGAACGGCTCCGTTCTGACGGACGGAAATGCCCAGCTTTCAGCCCTCTACTATGTGGATCCTCGCCGTTTCTCCGCTGAGGACAACGACGTCGACCTGACCGCCGGCCTTGCCGCGCGCGTGCTCGAGCAGAACATGACGGTCTCGGCACCGGAATCCATCACACCGCAGACCGAAGAATTCGCCGACGATATCCTGCCGGTGCGCCAGGATACGACAATCGCCAAGGCGCTCGCCGATTCCGGCTATCCGCAGCCGCAGGCAGACGGCATGGCCGGTTATATCGCGCCCCTGTTCGGCACCGATACGCTTTCGAAGGGCGACGTCCTGCGCATCGGTATCATTCAGAAGGGCGAGCAGGCCAAGATCATCCGAGCCAGTGTCTATCGCGGCACGCGCCATCTCATCACCGTCGCCCTCGACGACAAGGGCCGTTTCGTGGCCGGCAGCGAACCACCGACGCTGGATGCAATCGCCACCGCTTTCGAGGACAATTCCTTCGCCCCGCCCGCCGGCCAGAATTTGCCGCGCGTTTATGATGGCATTTACCGCGCATCCCTTTCCTATGGCATGACCAAGGACATGGCGGCGCTCGTCATCAAGCTACTCGCCAGCAATGTCGATTTCCAGGCGCAATTGAAGCCGGCAGACTATCTCGAAGCCTTCTTCTCCGTCGCCGACAGCAACGGCCAGGCGACCGAGGATTCCGAGCTTCTCTACGTCAATGCCCGCTTCGGCGATACGCTGACGCGCTTCTATCGCTTCCAGGACCCGGAAGACGGCACGATCGACTACTTCGATCAGGACGGCAAGAGCATCCGCCAGTTCCTGCTGCGCAACCCGGTTCCGAATGGTATCTTCAAATCCGGCTTCGGCATGCGCCGCCACCCCATTCTCGGCTTCGCGCGCATGCATACCGGTGTCGACTGGGCAGCCCCGCGCGGCACAGCGATCATTGCGGCGGGTAACGGCACGGTCGAGAAGGCCGGCTGGGATTCCGGCGGTTACGGCAACCAGACGATCGTCCGCCATGCCAACGGCTACGAATCCTCCTATAACCACCAGAGCGCCATCGCCAAGGGCATCGTGCCGGGCACCAAGGTGCGACAGGGTCAGGTCATCGGCTGGGTAGGAACGACAGGCGAATCCACCGGCCCGCACCTGCACTACGAACTGATCGTCAACGGCACGAAGGTCGACCCGCTGCGTATTCGCCTGCCGGGCGGCAAGTCGCTTCAGGGCGATGCACTCGCAAAGTTCGAGGACGAGCGCAAGCGCATCGACACGCTGCTGAACAACCAGCCCGCCTCGGATCAGGTCGCGAGCAAATAACCTTTCCTTCAAGCAGACGCAAAAATGGCGGCCCGAAAGCCCCCATCTTCAATCCCTGTCTGCGCAGCGTTACGCCGCTTCGTTGACCGCCTGTTTTGTGCGGAACAGCAATCGGTCGGAACCGCTGGTGATCTTCACCATCGACCCATCTGGCACCTGGCCCGAAAGGATCTGCTCGGCAAGCGGATCCTGCACGAACTTCTGGATCACCCGCTTCAGCGGACGGGCGCCATAAACGGGATCATACCCCTTGTTGGCCAGCCAGTTACGAGCATCCTCGTCGATATCGAGCGTAATCTTGCGTTCGGACAGCAACGACAACAACCGCTTCAGCTGAATATCCACGATCGCGCCCATCTCCTCGCGCTTCAGGCGGTGGAAGAGGATGATCTCGTCAATACGGTTCAGGAATTCCGGCCGGAAATGACCGCGGACCACATCCATGACCTGTTCGCGAACGGTATCGCTGTCGTCACCTTCGCGCAGTTGCGTGAGATATTCAGCACCGAGGTTCGACGTCATAATGATCATCGTATTGCGGAAGTCGACCGTCCGGCCCTGGCCGTCGGTCAGGCGACCGTCGTCAAGCACCTGCAACAGGATGTTGAAGACATCGGGATGCGCCTTCTCGATCTCGTCGAACAACACGACCTGGTAGGGCCTGCGGCGAACGGCTTCCGTCAGCGCGCCACCTTCATCATAACCGACATAGCCGGGAGGTGCGCCGATCAGCCGGGCCACGGAATGCTTTTCCATGTATTCCGACATATCCATGCGCACCATCGCCGTCTCGTCGTCGAAGAGGAAGCGGGCGAGCGCCTTGGTGAGCTCCGTCTTGCCGACACCGGTCGGACCGAGGAAGATGAACGAACCGATCGGCCGGTTCGGATCCTGAAGGCCGGCGCGTGCACGGCGCACGGCGCGGGATACGGCCTGAACCGCATCGCCCTGACCGATGACCGATTTCGCCAGCTCGTCTTCCATCCGAAGCAGCTTGTCGCGTTCGCCTTCCAGCATCTTATCGACCGGAATACCGGTCCAGCGGGAGACGATGTGGGCAATGTTGTCAGGGGTCACGACCTCCTGCACCATCGCATTGCGGCTGTTGTCTTCCTTGCTTTCGGCATCGGCCAGCTGCTTTTCAAGACCAGGGATCACGCCATAGGCGAGTTCGCCGGCGCGCTGGAATTCACCTTTACGCTGGGCAATCGCCAGTTCGTTGCGGGCGTCGTCGAGCTGCTTCTTGAGATCAGCAGCAAGGCCGAGTTTCTGCTTTTCCGCCTGCCAGCGGGCCGTCAGCGCATCCGCTTCTTCCTCGATTGAGGAAAGCTCGGTTTCCAGCCGCTTCAGCCGATCAGCGGAGGCGACGTCGGTTTCCTTCTTTAGCGCCTCGCGCTCGATCTTAAGCTGGATGATGCGGCGGTCGAGCTCGTCGAGCTCTTCCGGCTTTGAATCCACCTGCATACGCAGGCGGGCAGCCGCTTCGTCCATCAGGTCGATGGCCTTGTCCGGCAGGAAACGGTCGGTGATGTAGCGGTTCGAGAGGGTTGCAGCGGCAACCAGTGCGGCATCGGCGATGCGCACCTTGTGATGCTGCTCGTACTTTTCCTTCAGACCGCGCAGGATCGAGATCGTGTCTTCGACCGTCGGCTCCTCGACCATGACCGGCTGGAAGCGGCGGGCAAGAGCCGGGTCCTTTTCGACATGCTTGCGATACTCATCGAGTGTCGTTGCGCCGACGCAATGCAGCTCGCCACGGGCAAGCGCAGGCTTCAGCAGATTGGAGGCGTCCATCGCCCCATCCGCCTTGCCGGCACCGACAAGCGTGTGCATTTCGTCGATGAAGAGGATGATCTCGCCGTTTTCCGACTGAACCTCGTTCAGCACGGCCTTCAGGCGCTCTTCGAATTCGCCTCGGAACTTCGCACCGGCGATCAGGGCACCCATATCGAGCGCCATCAGCTTCTTGTCCTTCAGGCTTTCCGGCACATCACCATTGACGATGCGCAGCGCAAGACCTTCGACGATCGCGGTCTTGCCGACGCCGGGCTCACCGATGAGAACAGGGTTGTTCTTGGTGCGGCGGGAGAGAACCTGGATCGTGCGGCGGATTTCGTCGTCGCGGCCGATAACAGGATCGAGCCTGCCCTCACGGGCCTCGGCGGTCAGGTCGCGCGCGTATTTCTTCAGGCTGTCGAAGCCCTGCTCGGCACTTGCCGTATCGGCCGTGCGGCCCTTGCGGATTTCGTTGATGACCTGATTGAGCGCCTGCGCGGTCACGCCTGCATTCTTCAACGACTGATAGGTCGAGGCAGAGCTTTCGATCGCCAGCGCCTGCAACAGACGCTCGACCGTCACGAAACTATCGCCAGCCTTCTTCGCAGCCTCTTCGGCGGTAGAGAAAACTTTGGCGAGCGGCTGGGCGAGATAGATGTTGCCGCTACCGCCGGAAATCTTCGGCAGTTTGGCAAGTGCTCCGTCATTGGCAAGCCGCGCGGCCTTGGCATCGCCGCCAGCGCGCTCGATCAGCGAAGCGGCCATGCCCTGATCATCGTCGAGCAGGACTTTGAGAACATGTTCCGCAGTGAATTGCTGGTGGCCCTGCGCCAGCGCATAAGTCTGGGCAGACTGAACGAAACCGCGCACCCGCTCGGAGTATTTTTCGATATTCATATGCTACCTCCATGAATCGCCCTGCCCTTCATAAGGCACAGGCCGATGATTGAGATTGAGCTCCCTCAAAAGGCAAGCCCTGTTTGTCGCCAGCGAGATTTCCGGCAAACGAAACTGAACAGGATATGGTGGGAAATCCCGGGAGTTTAAAGGGGTAAAGCACGCGAAAAACGCTGTCTCCGAGGCCTCCTCGCCCGAGCGCTGACCATGTCCGGACGCGTCCATTTCTTATCGAAGAAATCCTCTGCCCTACCATAGGCGCGATGCGGAAATATGCGCCGGGTGATCACAGCACGACAAGCAGCCTTGAACTCCCCAAACAGAAAAGCCGCCCAAAAGAGCGGCCTTTCAATTTGTCTATTCTGGAAGCGAGCTTATTCCGAAGCAGCCTCAGCTAGAACAGGTGCTTCGGCCGAAGCACCTTCCTCACCAACTGCTTCACCTTCGGCACTCCGCCGCGGGCGGCGCGGGCGGCTGCTGGGATTGCGGCGGCGGGGCTGGCGCTGCTGCGTTGCGCCACCTTCCTCTTCCATCGCGACTTCAGCAGGAATGCCTTCGATTTCCGGCTGCGGGCCGGTTCCGTCGATTGCTTCGGCCTGCTGAACAGGGGCTGCCGGAGCAACCTGCTGCTGTTCGCGTGGCTGGCGTTCTTCGCGCTGTTGCTGGCGTTCTTCGCGTTGCGACTGGCGTTCTTCACGCTGCTGTTGATGAGGCGGCTGAACAACGACGACATCGTCATTGTCTGCCATATCCATTTCATCGCCGTCGCGATCCGAATTGTCACGATCATTAAAGTCGCCGCGATCATCGCGCTGGAAGCGTTCCTGCATCTGGGCCTGTGCGGCGGCAATGATGCGGTTGTAATGTTCGGCGTGCTGCAGGTAGTTTTCAGCAATGACGCGGTCCCCGGAGCTCTGGGCGTCACGGGCAAGCTGCGCATATTTTTCAGCGATGTGCTGAGCAGTACCGCGGATTTTCACGTCGGGGCCGGAGCTATCGTAAGTCCGGGTCAGCGGGTTTCCGCCCTTGCGGTTGAAATTGTTGTTATTGCTATTTCCACCACCGCCGCCGCCGCCGTTATTGTTATTACTGCCACGCCCTCGACCGCGCTTGTTCTGCTGTCCTGGCCTCATCGATCGTTCACCTGAATTCTCTGTTTGTGATTGGATACATGGCACCAACCGCCAAGACCGGTTCATCCGGATCAGGGCCTTCGTGCCGCAAGCATAGTGCGCCTTCGCGCCGACCTGCCGCTTGTCTTCAAGTCAGTTTGACTGATTCACGCATTGGGTCGTGTTCAACTTTTGAAACTCTCGTTTAAAAGAGCAGACCCCCGAAGCTGAGCAAGTACCGAACGAATCTCGTTCATTCCTATGCGCCCAACGCGTGAGGGCAACCTATATTGCTTCCTCGGGAAATCCAAGCCTTTTCTTCGCAATAGCAACAATGTCCAGTTCGATGCTGCAATTTGTCGCCGGTCATGCCGGCGAGAACACGAGCACTCTGTCGTTCTGACCATAGTCTTTCACGGATTTGAGGCACTTGAAGCCTTCCGCTTCAAAGATCGCCGTCACATCATTTCGCTGATCATAGCCAATTTCCAGTCCGACGACCCCATTTGATCGTACGAACCTTGCTGCATCCTTTGCTATGGCTTTGTAAGCGTCAAGCCCATCCGGGCCGCCATCCAGAGCTGCAGCCGGATCAAATTTCGTCACTTCGGGAGCGAGATCGTGAATGACATTGGAAGCAATATAGGGCGGATTTGAGACAATCGCATGAAACGTCCCATGGATGTTCTCAAACCAGCTCGATCGAATAGCCGTGAATCGGTCTTGCAATCCGTGTCTTTCTGCGTTTGATCTTGCCGTCTCAAGTGCATCGGTCGAAATATCGCTGCCGATGCCTGATGCTTCCGGACATTCATTGAGGAGCGCAAGGCAAATCGCTCCAGTCCCGGTTCCTATGTCCAGGATATGGAGATTGCCCTGCGTCTTTGCAAGGTCATGCAGATAGGGAATGATCGTATCGACGAGGATTTCCGTATCGGGCCGCGGCTCCAGCGTGCCGGCGGACAGCGAAAGCGGCAGACCGTAGAATTCCCGCTCTCCCAGGATGCGGTGCACCGGCTCGTGCTTCAACCGCCTTTCGATAGCGCGGCCGATACTGCCCGCCTGCTCTTCTGAAACCGGCTCGCGGCCGGCTGTCAGCATCTCGGTCGGTGAAAGCTCCAGTAATCCCGAAATCAGCAACCGCGCATCGGTCTGCGGATCGGCAATACCCGCTTCCGTGAAGCGACGCCGGGCTTCGGCAAGCATCTCTGAAACCGTCGACCCGGATGCGATCATTGCTGTTCGCCAAGCTGCGCGAGCTGGCTCGCCTGATAGTCGGCCAGCAATGCGTCCACCACTTCGTCAATCTCCCCGACCATCATTCGGTCGAGCTTGTAGAGTGTCAGGTTGATGCGGTGGTCGGTCACGCGCCCCTGCGGAAAGTTGTAGGTGCGGATACGCTCGGAGCGGTCGCCCGAGCCGACCTGGCTCTTGCGGTCGGCGGAACGTTCGCTATCGGCCCTCTGCCGCTCGGCATCGTAAAGCCGCGAACGCAACACCTGCATGGCCTTGGCGCGGTTCTGGTGCTGCGATTTTTCCGAGCTGGTCACCACGATACCCGTCGGCAGATGCGTGATGCGCACTGCCGAGTCCGTCGTGTTGACGTGCTGGCCGCCCGCACCCGAGGAGCGCATCGTATCGATGCGGATATCCTCTGGCCGTATTTCGATATCGATCTCCTCGGCCTCGGGCAGAACGGCAACGGTCGCTGCCGAGGTATGGATACGCCCGCCCGCTTCCGTCTCCGGCACGCGCTGCACGCGATGTACGCCGGATTCGAATTTCAGCTTGGCGAAGACGCCCTTGCCAGTGATCGTCGCAATGATTTCTTTGTAGCCGCCGGCTTCTCCATCGCTCGCCGACAGTACTTCGACCTTCCAGCCATGCGCTGCCGCATAGCGCTCATACATGCGGAAGAGGTCGCCGGCGAAAAGTGCCGCCTCGTTGCCACCGGTGCCGGCTCGGATTTCCAGGATTGCGCTCTTCTCGTCAGCCGCATCCTTCGGCAGCAGCAAGATCTGGATTTCACTCTCCAGCGCCTCGATCCGCTCCTTCACATCGGGCAGTTCGAGCTCGGCAAGGTCGCGCATTTCTCGGTCGACGGACTTGTCCTCGAGCAGCATCTCCAGATCGGCAAGCTCGCCGACCGCCTTTTCATAGGCGCGGATCATGGTTACCACCGGCTGCAGTTCGGAATATTCGGATGCAAGCTTTACATAGACATCGGCCGACGGGCCGGCCGACATGCGCGCTTCGATCTCGCCGAAGCGGCGCTCAAGCTCACGCATCTTTTCAATGGGAAGCTTCGCCACCCCTTACTCCTATTCTTCTTGTATATGTCTAAAGGGGAATATTGTGGCTCTCGGCGAAGCGGGCAAGCACTTCGCGCATCGGCGTCGTCGCGTGGCGGTCGTCCAACGCCTCATCGACCGCCGCCGTCAGCGCCCCGGCATCAAGGCTGAGCAGCATCGCCTTGACCGGCCCGATCGATGCCGGCGACATGGAGATGGAGCGGAAGCCGATACCGAGCAGGGCCATGGCCGAGAGCGGTTTGCCAGCCAGCTCGCCACAGAGCGTCACCGGCGTCTTGTTGCGATCCGCACCGCGCACAATATCGCGCAGGATGCGCAGGAATGGCCGCTCAAGCGGATCGAAGCGATCGGACACCCGCGCATTGCCGCGGTCGACAGCCATGGCGAACTGGAAGAGATCGTTGGATCCGACAGAGACGAAGTCAACCGCATCCATCAGCTCGTCGAGCTGCCAGAGTAGCGCCGGCACTTCCAGCATCGCGCCGAACTGCAGCTTGCGCGGCAGGCCGTGGCCAAAGCGAGACAGATGCTGAACTTCTTTCTGCAGGAGCTCGCGCACCTGCCGGAGTTCCGAAACTTCAGTCACCATTGGCACCATCAGCTTCAGCTCAGCACCCGCCGCAGCCTTCAGCATGGCGCGCAACTGTGTGCGCAGCAGTCCCGGCCGGTCGAGCGACAGGCGGATCGCCCGCCAACCGAGCGCCGGGTTCTCTTCTTCGTGGCCACGGAAATAGGGCACCACCTTGTCGCCACCGATATCGAGCGTCCGGAAGGTCACCACGCGACCGCCCGCCTGCTTCAGGACATTGCGGTAGAACATCTCCTGCTCTTCCGCTTTCGGCATGGTCGACGCGATCATGAACTGCAGCTCTGTGCGGAAAAGGCCGATGCCCTCCGCCCCCGATTCCGCCAGTTGCGGCAGGTCGACCAGCAGGCCTGCGTTCATCTGAAGCTGGATACGCTGCCCATCCCGGGTGACCGGCTCGACGGAACGCAGCGCCCGGAATTGCTCCTGCCGCCTCGCACGGAAGCGCACCTTTTCCTCGTAGGAGCGCTGATGCTCCGGCATCGGCCGGATATGCACATGCCCTTCGTCGCCATCGATGATGACGGCATCGCCGTTTTCCGCGAGCGCCACGACACCCGCCGCCTGACCGATGACCGGAATGCCCATGGCGCGCGCGACGATCACCACATGGCTCGTCACCGCACCCTCTTCCAGCACCAGACCGCGCACATTGGCGCGCGGATAATCAAGCAGCTCGGCTGCCCCCATGGCGCGCGCCAGAATGATGGCATCAGTCGGGAAACCTTCGGCGGTCGTGCGGCCGGTATAGCCCGTCAACACGCGCAGCAGCCGGTTCGCCAGATCCTCGAAATCATGCATCCGCTCGCGCAGATAAGGGTCCGTCAGGCGCATCATGCGCGCTTTGGTGTCGCTCTGAACCTTCTCGACTGCCGCCTCGGCAGTCAAGCCGTTGCGGATCGCCTCTTCCAGCTTGCGCACCCAACCCTGGTCATGTGCGAACATGCGATAGGTTTCCAGCACCTCGCGATGCTCGCCTTCCATGGAAACGTCACGACGCGACAGCATGTCGTCGATAGAGATCCGGAGCGACCCCATGGCTTCCGCCAGCCGCCGGATTTCCTTCTCCGCATCCTCGTTGAGCAGATTGGTGACAACGATGCGCGGTTCATGCAGCACGACGTAGCCAAGACCGATGCCGTCATTATACGTATCGCCGTCGACAGTGACTGAACGGGTGAGATCGAGTTCGAGGCCTGGCTTGGTGATTTTCTTGAGCTCGCCGGTCGCGATCATCTCCGCGAGAACCATCGCCGTCGTTTCGAGCGCTTCCAGCTCCTCGTCGCGATAATTGCGGCTTGCCTTGTTCTGCACCACGAGAACGCCGAGCGAACGTCCCGTCCGCAGGATCGGCACGCCGAGGAAGGAATGGTAAATCTCCTCGCCCGTTTCCGGCAGGTAGCGGAAGGCCGGATGTGACTGCGCGTCGGACAGATTGAGCGGCTGGGCCGATGCGGCGATCGTGCCGACGAGGCCCTGCCCCATCTTCAGCTGCGAAAGGTGGACGGCTTCCTTATTGAGACCTTCGGTAGCATAGAGCTCGAGAACGCCGTCGGCGCGCAGTACATAGACGGAGCACACCTCCGCCACCATGTTGCTCGCGATCTGGCGAACGATCCGATCGAGGCGCTCTTGCGGCTCCAGCGGCTCCGCCATCAACTCGCGCAGCCGCTTGAGCAGCACGCGCGGACCGCCGGAAAGGTCTCTCATTGCGTCTCAAGCTCCCCGAAACAAACGCTTGATGCGGCCAGAAGAACCGGCCGCATCTTCAACCTGAAGGGGCATGCCGCCCGCTGGGAATCAATTCTTATCCAGACCGTAGCAGGAATGCAAAGTTCTGACAGCGAGTTCTGCATAGGGACCATCGATCAGGATCGAAATCTTGATTTCCGAGGTCGTGATCGCCTTGATGTTGATGCCCTTTTCGGCGAGCGCCCGGAAGGCGGTCGCTGCAACGCCGGCATGGCTGCGCATGCCGATGCCGATGACGGAAACCTTGACCAGCCCGGATTCGCTCTGCGCGACGTCGTAGCCGATCTTTTCCTTGTTGTCGGAGAGAACCTTGATGGCCTTCTCGACATCCCCCGAGGGGACGGTGAAGGTCATGTCCGTCTTCGAACCGTCTTCGGAAATGTTCTGGACGATCATGTCGACGTTGATGTGGCTTTCGGCAAGCGGCCCGAAGATCGCGGCGGAAACGCCCGGTCGATCGGCAAGACGGCGAAGCGAGATCTGAGCCTCATCCTTGGCATAGGCGATGCCGGTGACTACTTCCTGTTCCACGATTTCATCCTCGTCACAAATCAGCGTTCCGGGCGGGTTCAAGAGGTCGCCCATGCCCGGAGCATCGGGATCCTCGAAAGACGAACGCACGAAGGTGCGTACCTTGTGCACCATGGCAAGCTCGACCGAGCGCACCTGAAGAACCTTGGCGCCGAGCGACGCCATTTCCAGCATTTCTTCGAAAGCGATCTTCTTCAGGCGGCGTGCCTTGGGCTCGATGCGCGGGTCGGTGGTGTAGACGCCGTCGACATCGGTATAGATGTCGCAGCGATCGGCTTTTACCGCAGCGGCGATCGCGACGGCAGACGTGTCCGATCCACCGCGCCCGAGTGTCGAGATACGGTTATCGGGACCGAGTCCCTGGAAGCCGGCGACCACCGCAACCTGGCCCTCACCCATGCGCTTGATGATATCGGTCCCGTCGATTTCCATGATGCGCGCCGCGCCATGCGCATTGTCGGTGCGGATCGGGATCTGCCAACCCTGCCAGGAACGGGCATTAATGCCCATGCTCTGTAGCGCAATTGCCAGAAGGCCTGACGTGACCTGCTCGCCGGAAGCGACAATGGTGTCGTATTCGCGCGCATCGTAGAAGGGCGAGTTGGCGCCGATCACCTTCGGTGTATTTTGAACCCATCCGACCAGCTCGTTGGTCTTGCCGGACATGGCGGAAACGACGACCGCCACCTCATGGCCGGCATCGACTTCGCGTTTGACGTGGCGGGCGACGTTTTTGATACGGTCCAGGTCAGCGACGGACGTCCCGCCGAATTTCATAACGATGCGCGCCATAAGCCTCTACCACGACCCGCGTGCGATTGCCGGAAACGGGATTTGCTTCCCCGGCACGCTACGCGCCATTCACAAACCACCGGGAGGTCTATATCAACCCTCCCAGACATCAGAAAATTCTGGCTGCCGATCGACCGAAGAGCCCGGAAATACTGGTTTCTGGAACACTTCCAACGCCCGCTAACCAAGGACGAAAGTTGGCGCGTCTCTTAGCGAGTTTGATGGGGGGTGGCAAGGGCGGGAAGAAAGCGAAGTGGAAGGGTATTTCATCCTGACCAGCGGCGGTGGATAATCGCCCTTCTGAATCTCAGAGCAAGGACGATCAAATGGCAGCTTCAGCCCAATAGCAGTCCTCGCGAAAATCTGAAACTTGGATCCTCGCAACCACCATGAAACTTAGTTGCGCCAAATGCGTTTAAATCACAGATAAACGTCTCAGAAGGCTCGTGATGAAAATGAGAAGATTAGCGATTTTTGCCCTGTCGATAGCAACCGCATTCTCCGGAATACCAGCCTGGGCAGGGCCGGCCTATGTGGAAAATCCGGTTCAATCCGCACCGCAATCCCTGGGCGGCGAAGCTGAGCTTCTGAAGGTCGGCTGCAATAATTTCACCAAGTGCCCGCGCTTCGACTACGGCTCGCGTGGCGGCCGCGATTATCGCTACAGTGATCGTTATCGTGATGATCGTCGATGGAATGGGGACCGCCGCTACTACGGCAACCGCTATGACGGTAACCGCTACTACCGCGACCGCTATTACCGCCGCGATAACACGGGCGCCATCATCGGCGGACTCGCAGCTGGCGCGATTATCGGCGGTATCATTGCTTCGCAGCCACGCGTGAGCGCCGGTAGCTCGCATGCCGATTATTGCTATAGCCGTTATCGCTCCTACCGTGCATCCGACAATACGTACCAGCCCACGTATGGTCCGCGCCGTCAGTGCCGCTAGGCAATATCCGAACAAGCGCAAGAACCCCGCAACAATGCGGGGTTTTTTATTGACTGAAAGCGGCCGCAATTTTTGCGGTCTCCTGGCGACTCCCGATAAGCGATGCGGCAGCCGCCAGCCCTTGACTTATTGCTCCGATCGTCCGACTTCACTGGCAGGACAAAGGAGCGGGCAAGATGACCGAAGCGGCGAAGACCACCGTTGACCAGAGCGAAGTCGATCGCTTTTCCGCCATGGCGGCCGAATGGTGGAGCCCAACCGGCAAGTTCAAGCCGCTGCACAAGTTCAATCCCGTTCGCCTTGCTTATATCCGCGATAAGGCGGCAGAGAATTTTTCGCGCAATCCGAGGAGTGCCAGGACGCTTGAAGGCCTGCGTGTGCTCGATATCGGTTGTGGCGGCGGTCTGCTGTCGGAGCCGGTTGCCCGCATGGGCGCCGAGGTCGTCGGTGCAGACCCTTCGGAGAAGAACATCGGCATCGCCTCTACCCACGCCAAGGCATCGGGTGTTGTGGTCGACTATCGCGCCGTCACCGCAGAGCAGCTCGCCGAAGCCGGCGAAACCTTCGATATCGTGCTCAACATGGAAGTGGTGGAGCATGTGGCCGATGTCGAACTTTTCATGAATACCTGCGCCAGCATGGTCCGGCCGGGCGGGCTGATGTTCGTTGCCACCATCAACCGCACGATGAAGGCGGCTGCACTTGCGATCTTCGCCGCAGAAAACGTCCTGCGCTGGCTGCCGCGCGGCACGCATCAATATGAAAAGCTGGTTCGTCCTGAAGAGCTGGAAAAGCCGCTTGCGGCGAATGGCCTCGACATCATCGACCGTACAGGCGTCTTCTTCAATCCGCTGGCAAACCAGTGGAACCTGTCGAAGGACATGGATGTGAACTACATGCTGCTGGCAAAACGGCCGGTCTGATCCGGCCGGTCTACAGTTTCAAGACCGGCCGCAGGCTCCATATCAGTTCACGTCTTCGGGGAGGACCGGCAGAGCGGCGATTTCTATGCCCTCTTCCACCAGCGCCTGGGCTTCGTCGGGCGTCGCCTGGCCGATGATGCCGCGGGCATCCGCCTCACCGTAATGGATCTTGCGAGCTTCCTCCGGAAAGCGGGTTCCGACATCCTCGGATTTCGCCTTGATCTCTGCTACGGCTTCCTTGAGCTTCAGGAAGGCTTCGCGACGAGCTGCATCCATGGCAACCGTCTGCATCTCTTCCTTCTTGCGTGCGGTCGAAACGGATGGCGCCATCAGCGATTTGGAGATGGAAGCGGAATTGCACACAGGGCAAGTCAGAAGGCCATTTGCAACCTGCCGATCGAAATCGGCGCTTTCGGAAAACCAGCCTTCGAACTCGTGGGCATTTTCACAAATAAGGGAATAGCGGATCAAGCTGCTGTGCCTCCTGAAATTCCCCCCGCAATTCTCTCGATGGAAAATTCCCGGCCGTTCTTAAGGTTCGGAATTTTGTCATGCGCCACCTTTACGGCCGCCGGATCGATCTCCGCGAGAATGACCGCCTCGCCAGACGGGCCGGCCGAAGCCAGCACCTTGCCCCAGGGATCGATGATCATCGAATGGCCGAATGTCTCGCGCCCATCCTCATGCAGGCCGGCTTGCGCGGCGGCGATGACGAAGACGCCATTCTCGATGGCGCGGGCTCGCAGCAGGATTTCCCAATGCGCCTCACCGGTTTGCTTCGTGAAAGCGGCCGGAACAGTAATCACTTCGGCGCCGGCAACCGCCTGCGCACGGAAAAGCTGCGGGAAACGCACGTCGTAGCAAATGGTGAAACCCATCTCCGCGAAAGGCAGCGACAGCACGCGCACCTCCGATCCCGGTCGATAGGCTGCGCTTTCGCGCCAGCTCTCGCCATTATCGAGATCGACGTCGAACATGTGGATCTTGTCGTAGCGGTTCAGGATCTTGCCGTCAGGTCCGAAGAGAAACCCGCGATTGGCCATCTTGCCGTCATCGAGCGCAATAGCCGTCGAGCCGACATGCATGTAAAGGCCGAGCTCGGCGGCAAGCGTCGAACCGGTCTTGACGATGATGTCATTGCTCTCGTCGCGCAGCACTTCCTTTGCCGCCGCGCGGTTACGCTGCAGCATGCCGGTCATTTCGGGCGTCTGCACGTAAGTCGCGCCCTTTGCTGCGGCTTCCCGGACAAGGCGCTCCATCGAAGCGGCATTCCGCTCCGGATCGACACCGGAGCACATCTGGATGGCAGCGGCCGTGAAACTCATCGCTCTTCCTCAGGCTGCCAGCAGTGGATCGAGCTTGCCTGCCCGATCGAGCGCGTAAAGATCATCGCAACCACCGACATGCGTGCTGCCGACGAAAATCTGCGGAAAGGTGCTGCGGCCGTTCGACTTGCCGAGCATTTCCTGGCGAAGCTCAGGCGAGAAGGTCGCATCATGCTCGACATAGTCCACGCCCTTCTCTTCAAGCAGAGATTTGGCGCGTGTACAAAAGCCGCAGAACTGCCGTGTATAGATGGTAACGGGTACCATGAATGATCTCCAGACGGTGCTGTTTTCTTAACGTCATATAGTTTCCGCAAAGGCCCTTGCAAAGGTCAAAACCGTTATATCGGCAGCACCCGCCTTGCGCAGCGCGCGCGTTGCCGCAGCGACCGTCGCACCCGTCGTATAGACATCGTCAACGAGCACGATGCGCTTGCCGAAGACATCGTCTTCTTTATTGGCGGCGACGGCAAAAGCGCCACGGACATTTTCCTCTCGCGCCCGAACGCCGAGGCCGACCTGCTGGCTGGTGCGCTTCACGCGCAGAAGGGTTGCGGGCAGAAGGGGCTTTTCGGCAAGTCGCGCCAGATGCCGGGCAAGTTCCGCTGCCTGGTTGAACTTGCGTGAAACCATGCGGGCGCGATGAAGCGGTACTGGAATGATGGCGTCGCAGCGCTCGACCGTGCCGTCCGAGGCACGCAGCATCCAGCCGGCCATCATCGGCGCAAGATCGGTGCGATCCCGATATTTGAGACCATGCACGAGGGCGCGAATGGCATTGTCATGCGCGGCTGCCGAACGCAGCCGGTCGAAGGGTGGCGGATTGGCGATCGCCTCGGCGCTCAGGATGCCGGTGCCGAGATCATGGGAAAAGGGAATGCCGAGCACCTCGCAATAAGGCCGCTCGATGAACCGGACGGCGGCCCAGCATTTCGGACAGAGCCCACGATGGCCACCCGTCGAAACGCCACAGGCAGCACAAGCCGGCGGATAGACAAGATCGGCAATCAGCGACAGCGGCCGCAGCAGCTGCGCCCACACGTGTCCCTTCTCTCTTTTCGTCTCGATCATCCCCATATGAGGCAGACTAGCGTGTCGCGAGCCAAAGGAAAATCGCCTTGCCGCCCGCCGGACAGGGGAATATGGACATCGCCCATGGATATCATCTTCGACAAGGCACAGATCGCCGCAAACCGCCGCCGCGCGCTCGCAAACCATGATCCGAAGGCAGGCTTCCTGCTCGACATCGCCGCCGAGGAACTGGCAGAACGTCTGGCCGTCGTGGAGCGCACCTTCGAACACGCCGTGGAACTGCATGGCACCACGGGCGCAGCCGCCCGCGCGGCGATGGCCACCGGCAAGGTCGACAGCCTCACCCGCGTGGAAAGCGACATCGACTACGTCGCGCCGGGGGAATCATTTCTCGAAGCACCGCTTGAAGACGTGCCACTGGCGCCCCAATCGGCCAATCTGGTGATCGCGCCGCTCAGCCTGCACCTGACCAACGACACACCCGGCGTCTTCATCCAGATCCGCCGCGCGTTGAAGCCAGACGGGCTTTTCCTGGCCGCCATTCCGGGCGCCGGTACGCTGCAGGAACTGCGCGAAGTGCTGCTTGCGACCGAAATTGAAATGACCGGCGGCGCAAGCCCGCGCGTCATCCCCTTCGCCGATGTGCGCGATGTCGGTGGCCTGCTGCAACGTGGAGGCTTTGCCCTGCCCGTCATCGACGCGGAGAATTATACGGTACGCTATGATTCAATTTTTCCGCTGATGCGCGACCTGAGAGCGATGGGCATGGCCAATCCGCTGGCAGCCCGCAGTCGCAAGCCGCTGACGCGCGCCTTCTTCCTGCGCGCCGCTGAAATCTATGCCGAGCGGTATTCGGACCCCGACGGCCGTATCCGCGCAACATTTTCAATAATCTACGTGTCGGGATGGGCACCGCATGAAAGCCAGCAGCAGCCGCTGAAGCCAGGAACGGCCAAGGCGCGGCTTGCTGACGCCCTGAAGGTGGAAGAGCAGAAGCTCAGGCAGTGAGCTAACGGATAGTTCAGTTGATCGTCAGGTTATTCTCGACGGTGTTGAACACGCCACGCAGGCCATTGGTGAACACGCCCAGGCCTCCAATGAGGGCAGCCGCCATCAGCGCTGCGATCAGTCCATATTCGATCGCGGTCGCACCGCTTCTGTCCGCCAGAAATTTCTTCAGCAAATTCATCAACCCAACCCTTTTGTGCGCAAGACAGCAATGAAATTCACGGCCTCCGGCGACGGAAGCTTCATTTCCTCAGCAGCCGGTGCCGACGCCGTAGCCCTGGACGACACAGACAGAGCCAGGCGTATCCTGGAGCACGCTGCGACGGATCGTATAACGCTTGCCGTTTTCGGTCTTCGGGCCATTCTCGGTCTTCGGGATGGAGCCGGTGGTGATCGTGTCGAAATCCGCCGGTGCGCTGGCGAGCACGCTCTTCTTGGAGGAATCCGCCAGCATTGGCGTCAGGATGAGGGTCAGCGCCACTACGGCCGTGCCGAATAGAAGGGCGATATTGAGCGCCCCCGTCCTGCGCGAAGCAGACGAAGAAGCCCGTTCCTTCTCGCGAACAGCTTTCCAGAAATCGTCGTCCATGACGTCAAGCCCTTAAATACACGCACGCCAGTTGCTTGAGTGAGGCCGATCATTGCCAGAAGGTGCTAAATGATCGATTAATATCCACAGGTGAAATCGACGTTTCACACCAATAATCAGTAAAGGCTAAAGTAAATCCTGCAGCACCGGGATGAGCGGCTCATCGGCCGGTGGCATCGGGTAATCGCGCAGCGCCTGCGGGCGCACCCATTTGATCGCCTGTCCCTCACGACCGTGTGGAATGCCTTCATAACGGCGACAGACATAAAGCGGCATCAGCAGATGGAATGTCTCGTAGGTGTGGCTGGCAAAGGTCAGCGGCGCAAGGCACGGCACCTTGGTCGTAATGCCGAGTTCTTCGTTCAACTCGCGTACCAGCGTCTCCTCCGGTGTCTCACCAGGCTCGACCTTACCGCCGGGGAATTCCCATAGGCCGGCAAGCGACTTGCCTTCCGGCCGCTGTGCCAGAAGGATACGCCCATCGGTATCGATCAGCGCGCAGGCAGCGACGAGCAGCAGTTTCCTTCCGGCGTCGCTCATTCGCATCTCTCCTGCCAGTAGCAGTAGTGATAGGCATCGCGAAAACCGAGACGCTCATAAAGCGCAATCGCCGGCGCGTTGGAAAGCTTCACCTGCAGCCAGGCGGTGCGGGCGCTGCGCATCCGCGCCCAGCGCAAGGCCGAGGTCAGGATTTCGACGCCGAGACCCTTGCGGCGATGCCCATCGGCAACCGAAAGCGACATGATGCCGGCAAGGTCGTTGTCCTGTACGCAGAGGACAGTCGCCAGCGAGCCATGGGTGGCATCCTCGATCATGAAAAGGCCCGATGGCGGCTTGATCGCAGAAATGATCTCGGCAAGCGACGGCTTCAGCGACAGCGGCGCCTGATCGACGACAAGATTGGCATCGACGAACCGACCGATGTCATGGGTCGGAAGATGATCGAGCGTATCGGGCAGATCGGCCTGCGAGAGATCGCAGACCATCACAGCCGTCTCATCGAAACGCTTCCATCCCTGTTCCCTAATCAGGTCGATCAGAACAGGCGAGGCAAGCGGCGTCTCGCGCACGATGGCAGGACGGCCATAGGCCTCGAACTTGCGGCTTGCCTTCTCCAGCCGGATCTCGACATCACGATGATCGGAAGGATCGAGCGGCACGATGGAGTTCAGGCGGTTGGAGGGATGGCCCGCCGTCAGACGGACCTGCCAGCTTCCGTCATATTGCACGGAAGCGGCCGGCCAGGCGCGAAAACCCACGGCTTCCAGCCGCCGGACCAGCGGCAGGTTCTGCTTCGGAAGGGATGCTTGCATCAACGAACGATCAGCTCCGGTAGTCGCCATTGATCGCAACATATTCCTTGGTGAGGTCGCAGGTCCAGACCGTAGCCTTGCCGGAG
Source organism: Hyphomicrobiales bacterium (assembly GCA_900468805.1). Taxonomy (GTDB): domain Bacteria; phylum Pseudomonadota; class Alphaproteobacteria; order Rhizobiales; family Rhizobiaceae; genus Rhizobium. The sequence goes on from UEIF01000026.1 coordinate 19,307, forward strand.
CCGAGGCCGATATCGACTTTGACAGGAATATCCTGCTTCTTCATCACAGCAGAGGCCGCATCCTCGGAATAGCTGGGGTCGCGCTCGCCGTTGACGGCGACGCGCACATCGCCGAACCAGATGGCGAGCCGGTCGCGGTCGGCCATTTCACCGGCCTTGCCGACGGCCATGACGATACGGCCCCAATTGGCATCCTCACCGGCAGCCGCAGTCTTGACCAGCGGCGAATTGGCAATGGAAAGGGCGATCGTCTTGGCAGCGGCATCGCTCTCCGCACCGGTCACGGTGATTTCGAGCATCTTGGTCGCGCCCTCACCGTCGCGGGCGACCTGAATCGCCAGATCCTTGAGGAGTTCGTTGAGGGCTGCGCGGAAGGAGCCAAGCCGCGGATCGTCCGCGCTCGTGATGCTCGCCTGTCCGTCAGCCGCGGCTGCACCCGTCGCAAAGAGCATCAGCGTATCCGATGTCGAGGTGTCGCTGTCGACGGTCATGGAGTTGAAGCTCGGCTCGACGCCGGCAGACAGCAGCGACTGCAAGGCGGAGGAAGCAATATCGGCATCCGTGACGACGAAGGAAAGCATGGTTGCCATGTCGGGCGCGATCATGCCGGCGCCTTTGGCGATGCCGTTGATCGTCACCTTGACGCCGCCGATCTCGGCAGTGCGGGTCGCGACTTTCGGATAGGTGTCGGTGGTCATGATGGCCTTGGCGGCCTCGAACCAGAAATCGCCTGTGGCATCGGCATGCATCTTGTCGAGTACACCGGAGAATTTGGTGGCGTCCAGAGGTTCGCCGATGACGCCGGTCGACGCGAGGAAGATTTCATTTTCACCGCAGCCGACGGCAGCAGCGGCAGACTTTGCAGTGAGTTCAGTCGCAGCGCGGCCCTTCAAACCGGTGAAGGCATTGGCATTGCCGGAATTGACGACGACGGCGCGTGCCACGCCATGCGGCAGGTTGGTCCGGCAGAAATCGACTGGAGCGGAGGGGCATTTCGACTTGGTGAAGACGCCGGCAACGGCAGCCGGAGCGTCGAACACCATCATCAGCACGTCCGTCCGGTTCTTGTACTTGATGCCTGCGGAAGCAGTCGCCATGCGTACTCCGCGTAGCGGGGGCAGCGAAGCGAAGGATTTCGGGGCAAGCGGAGAAACGATAGCGGACATGGGATGCGACCTGCCAATGAGCATTTCCAGGCGAAGTGGAAGCCGGTTCACCGTCCGGAAATGCGACAACAATCAATGATAGTGAAGGGCCCGGAAGAACCGGGCCCAAATGCTGATTACTGCTGCGGCGCCGGTGCCGGCGCGGCACCCGGCTCAGGCTGCTTGTTCGCGTCTTCGTAACCCTTGCGGAGCGCTTCGTCCGTGATTTCGACCTTCGCCGAAGCCTTCGCCTGGTTCAGGAGAGCAAGATACTTGTCGCGCATGACGAGCTGACGAACCTGGTCCTGTACCTGTTCGAATGCCGGCGGCGGAGCGTCGCGCTTATCCTCGACCTTGATGACGTGATAGCCGAAATCGGTCTTCACAGGGGTCTTGGAATAGGTGCCCTTGTCGAGTGCGAAGGCTGCATCCTCGAATTCCTTGACCATGCGGCCGCGGCTGAAATAGCCGAGGTCGCCGCCATCATCCTTGTTCGGATCGGTGGACTTTTCCTTGGCGAGCTCGGCAAAATCCTTGCCCGCGTCGAGCTGCTTGATCACGTCCTTGGCCTCGTCCTCGGTCTTGACGAGGATGTGGCGGGCATGAACCTCTTCCTGCTTCGGCAGGCCGGCGACTTCCTTGTCATAGCGTGTCTTCACGTCGGCATCGGTCACGGTGTCGACGACATGCTTCTTGAAGTAGGCATTGTGAAGTTCGCGGTCCGTCAGGTACTGCATGCGCTTCTTGAAGTCATCCGTCTGGTCGAGCTTCTCGGCGGTGGCATCGGCAGCGAGCAGCTTTACGTCGATCGCGGCGGAGAGCGCTGCGACCTTCTTCTGGTCGTCAGGAAGCTGCGCGAGCTGCGGGTCGAGATTGGCTACTGCCAGATCGAGTTCCGACTGGTGGATCTCAAGATTGCCGACCTTGGCGACGACGGCGTCATCGGCATAGGCCGGAGCCTGGAAGGCGACGAAGGCCGTAAACGCCAGCGCAGCAAGTTTGTTGGTGCTCAACATCAAATAACCCTTCACAATTATACCCGCCGGCTTCAGCTTGTGTGAATCCAGCCCGAAAACAGCCTTCAACACCGGAATGTGGCCTTTCTATATCAGCCAAATCCGTTGACATCATTTGCCCCCCCTCTTATCTGTCACGCAACCTCGCGTCCAGAACAGTTTCCGGGCGTTTTCAAGCGCGCGCCTGTTTTTCGGCTGGGCCGCGAATAAGAAACGTCGGGGAAGAATATTCAGAAAGGGCCAGTCATATGGTCAGCTTTGGCGGTATTGCCCGCAAGTTATTTGGCTCAGCCAACGACCGCCGCGTGCGGTCCTTCCAGCCGAACGTCGCCGCAATCAACTCTATCGAAGAGAAGACCAAGGCGCTGACGGACGAGCAGCTTACCGCAAAGACGGCGGAGTTCCGTGCTCTTCTGGCGGAAGGCAAAACGCTGGACGATATCCTCATCCCGGCCTTCGCGGTCGTTCGGGAGGCCTCTCGCCGCGTCCTCGGCATGCGACCTTTTGACGTACAGCTTGTTGGCGGCATGATCCTGCATTCCAATGCCATCGCCGAAATGAAAACCGGTGAAGGCAAAACGCTGGTCGCCACCCTGCCGGTCTATCTGAACGCGCTTGCTGGCAAGGGCGTTCATGTCGTCACCGTCAACGACTACCTTGCACAGCGTGACGCGGCGACCATGGGCCGCCTCTACAGCTTCCTCGGCCTGACCACCGGCGTCATCGTCCACGGCCTTTCCGACGACGAACGCCGCGACGCCTATGCGTGTGACATCACTTACGCGACCAACAACGAACTCGGCTTCGATTATCTGCGCGATAACATGAAGTACGAGACGAACCAGATGGTCCAGCGCGGCCACAACTTCGCGATCGTCGACGAAGTGGACTCGATCCTCGTCGACGAAGCCCGCACGCCGCTCATCATCTCCGGCCCGCTCGACGACCGCTCCGACCTTTACAACACCATCGATACCTACATTCCGCTGCTGACGCCTGATGATTACGAGATCGATGAAAAGCAGCGTTCGGCAAATTTCTCCGAAGTCGGCACTGAGAAGCTGGAAAACCTGCTGAAGCAGGCTGGCCTCCTGAAGGGCGCCTCGCTCTACGACATCGAAAACGTTGCGATCGTCCACCACATCAACAATGCGCTGAAGGCCCACAAGCTTTTCCAGCGCGACAAGGACTATATCGTCCGCAACGACGAGATCGTCATCATCGATGAATTCACCGGCCGCATGATGCCGGGCCGCCGTTACTCGGAAGGCCAGCATCAGGCGCTGGAAGCCAAGGAAAAGGTACAGATCCAGCCGGAAAACCAGACTCTGGCCTCGATCACGTTCCAGAACTACTTCCGCATGTACAACAAGCTTGCCGGCATGACCGGTACAGCTCAGACGGAAGCGGAAGAATTCGGCAATATCTACAATCTCGACGTTCTCGAGGTGCCGACCAACTTGCCGATCATGCGTATCGATGAAGACGACGAGGTCTACCGGACCGTCGAGGAGAAGTACAAGGCGATCATCACCGAGATCCTTGACGCTCACAAGCGCGGCCAGCCGGTACTCGTCGGCACCACCTCGATCGAGAAGTCGGAATCTCTGGCCGAGCTTATGCGCAAGCAGGGCTTCTCGAAATTCCAGGTTCTCAATGCCCGTTACCACGAGCAGGAAGCCTATATCGTCTCTCAAGCCGGTGTTCCGGGTGCAGTGACGATCGCTACCAACATGGCCGGTCGCGGTACCGACATCCAGCTCGGCGGCAACCTCGACATGCGCATCGAGCATGAGCTTGCCGAAATCGAGCCGGGTCCAGAGTATGACGCGAAAGTCGCGGCAATTCGCGAAGAAATCAAAACCCTCAAGGAACAGGCGCTTGCCGCCGGCGGACTTTACGTCATCGCCACCGAGCGCCATGAAAGCCGCCGCATCGATAACCAGCTGCGCGGCCGTTCCGGCCGTCAGGGCGACCCCGGCCGTTCCAAGTTCTACCTGTCGCTTCAGGACGACCTGATGCGCATCTTCGGCTCCGACCGCATGGACAGCATGTTGCAGAAGCTGGGCCTCAAGGATGGCGAGGCAATCGTCCATCCCTGGATCAACAAGGCCTTGGAGCGCGCGCAGAAGAAGGTTGAAGCCCGCAACTTCGACATCCGCAAGAACCTTCTGAAGTACGACGACGTTCTGAATGACCAGCGCAAGGTCATCTTCGAGCAGCGCGTAGAGATGATGGAAGCGCCGAACATTTCCGAGACCGTATCGGACATGCGTCGCGAAGCCGTCGACGATCTCGTTACGACCCATATTCCCGAACGGGCCTATGCCGAACAGTGGGATGCCGCCGGCCTGAAGACACAGGTCGCCAACATCCTCAACCTCGATCTGCCGATCGAGGACTGGGTGAAGGAAGAAGGCATTGGCGAGGACGATATCCGCGAGCGCCTGATGGAAGCCACCAACGCCGCCTTCAATGACAAGGTGGAGCGTTTCGGCCCTGATATCATGCACTATGTCGAGCGCCAGATCGTCATGCAGACGCTCGACCATCTGTGGCGTGAGCACATCGTCAACCTCGACCACCTGCGCTCCGTCATCGGTTTCCGCGGCTATGCCCAGCGCGATCCGCTGCAGGAATACAAGTCGGAAGCCTTCGAACTCTTCCAGGCGCTGCTCAACAATCTGCGCCAGGCCGTCACCGCACAGCTGATGCGTGTCGAGCTGGTGCAGCAGGCTCCGCCGCAGCCGGAACCGCCGATCATGCAGGCGCATCACCTCGATCCGACGACCGGCGAGGATGAATTTACGAACACGACCTATCAGGCGCTTGAGATCACCGTCCCGCCGGAAAACCGCAACCCCGACGATCCCGCAACCTGGGGCAAGGTCGGCCGTAACGAGGCCTGCCCCTGTGGCTCGGGCAAGAAATACAAGCACTGCCACGGTGCTTTCGAACAGGTCTGAGAATGGCGCCTCCGGGCGCCATTTTCTTTTGCCTTCCTCCCATTTTTGGTCATGAGCCGCAGGTACTTCGGCAACCGCGGCAATACCGTTTCTTAACCCTGGTCTGGCAAGACTTGCCGGTGCGAATGCCCTGCCCTTAGAGTTTTGCGTGTTAAAATGGCGGTCATAGAAACAGCGGAAAAAATGCTGCCGGCGGGGCTGCGGCCGATGGCCGGCCCCGTGCTGCGCATGCTCGCCACCGTGCTGACCGATCGGGGCGACAAGGCAGCCGCGCAACGCATGGCGCTGATCGCCTTTTCGATCCGCATTCTGAGCGCCGCACTCGCCTTCCTGTCGCAGATCGTGCTCGCCAGGCTGATGGGTGAATATGAATACGGCATCTTCGTTTTCGTCTGGGTGCTGGTCGTCCTCTGCGGCGATCTTTCATGCCTCGGCTTCCACACCGCGATCGTCCGCTTCCTGCCGCAATATCGCGCTGCCGGCGCCTTTGCCGAGATCCGCGGCCTGACCGGCATCGCGCGCGTTTTCGCGCTGCTCTCAGGTACGACCGTTCTCATCGCCGGCATGCTCGGCCTGCATTTCTTCGGCGACAGGATCGAAAGCTATTACCTGGTGCCGATCTTCCTCGGCCTCATGGCCATGCCGATGATCGCGCTCGGCGACATCCTCGAGGGCACGTCACGGGCCAATCATTGGCCCGTCATGGCGCTCAGCCCGGTCTATATTGTCAGGCCGATCCTCATCATCCTCTTCATGCTGGCTGCGATCTTCTCCGCCGCACCGCACACGGCGGTTACCGCCATGCAGGCAGCACTTGCGGCAACCTTCGTCACCGCGCTCGGCCAATATGCCGCTACGCTCTATCGGATGCGCAAGCATTACGATGCCGGCCCCCGCAAGGTGGATTTCGTGGAATGGCTGGGTGTCGCCTTCCCGATCTTCCTGATCGAAGGTGTGAGCTTCCTGCTCACCAATTCCGACGTCGTCGTCGTCGGCATCTTCCTGGAGCCGCATGACGTCGCGATCTATTTTGCGGCGGCCAAAACCATGGCGCTGGTGCATTTCATCAATTTCTCGGTGAAGGCCGCCTCCGGCCCGCGCTTCTCCTCCCTCATTGCCGAAGGCAACCAGGCAAATCTCGCGGCTGCGGCCATCGATGCCGCCCGCTGGACCTTCTGGCCGGCCCTTGGCGTCGGTCTCGTGGTCCTGGCGGCCGGGCATCTGCTGCTGTCGCTTTTCGGTGGCGCCTTTACGGCCGGTTATATGCTGATGGCGATCCTGCTCGCCGGCATCCTCGCCAAGGCACTCGTCGGTCCTGCCGAAACGCTTCTGATGATGGCAGGCAAGCAAAACCTCTGCGTCGCGCTTTATGCCGGAGCACTCACTGCCAATGTCGGCCTCAATATTCTGCTGATCCCGCATTACGGCATCGTCGGCACCGCGATCGCCACGGCCTCCGCCATGGCCGTAGAAGCGATCCTGCTGCATGTCTTCGTGCGCCGCGCGCTCGGCTTCACGCTTTTCGCCTTCGCAACCCCTTCCGCCGCAACGCCAGAAATGAGAGCCCGATAGATGGTACGCGTACCACCCATCACCGAGAGCACCGACAGCAATGCGAACCGCATGGTTCACGATCTTGCCGCGCTCAAGTTCGAAGCACCGCAGGCCGAAGGGCGCATCGAAATCGGCCGGCCGGGCCGTGAACTCTGCCTTTACCCCGGCAAGCTCGGTTACGATCTGCAGGAGGAACTGGACTTCCTCTCCAACCGCGCGATGGAGCCGAACGTCTTCTTTAGCGGCCGTTTCCTGGCCCCGGCCATGCCGCGGCTGGAGGATCGGCAGGTCAATTTCGCCATTATCAGAGACCTGAACGAGAAGCGCAGCCGCATGCGCCTTCTCATGCCCTTCTCCGTCGACAAGCCCGGTTTCGCCGTTGGCCCATCGATCATCCGCGGCTGGGCAAACAGCTTCGGCCCGCTCGGCACGCCCTTGGTCGATGCCGAGGACGCGGCCGAGACGCTGGACAATCTCTTCGAGGGCCTGATCACGCCGGATCTCGGCCTGCCGGGCACGCTGGTATTGCCTGATGTGCGGCTGAACGGCATCTTCGTGCGCATGGCAAAGGCCGTTGCGCTGAGCCGCAACCTGCCGCTGACCATCGCCAATCCCTATGAGCGGCCGATGTTGCAGAGCGATGACGACGCCATTGTCTATCTCGGCCGCACCGTATCCTCTTCTCACCTGCGCGAGATGCGCCGCCAGTGGCGGCTGCTCGAAGAGCTCGGCACGGTCGTCCACACGGTTGCGCGCCAGCCGCGCGAGATTCACATGCGCTTCGAGGAATTCCTGGCGCTGGAGGCCGGGGGCTGGAAGGGCAAGCGCCGCAGCGCGCTGGTGACCGACCGTTATCATACCGCCTTCGCCCGCGAGGCCGTCTCCAACCTGGCGGAGATCGATGCCGTGCGCATCCACACGATCGACCTCAAAGGCAAGGCGATTGCCTCCGTGGTCGTGCTGATGATGGGCGGCGAGGCCTACACCTGGAAGACCGCCTATGACGAAAGCTATTCCCGCTATTCGCCGGGCAAGCTGTTGATGAGCGAACTGACCGAATGGCATCTCGACGACGCCAATGTCGTACGCTCGGATTCATGCGCCGTCTCCGACCATCCGATCATGAGCCGCTTCTGGCGGGAACGCGAGGAGATGGGCACGCTGGTCATCGGCCTCACCCAGAACGGCGACCGCGACATGCGCCAGGTCGCCGCCCAGCTTCACATGTACCGCAGCACCCGCAACATGGCGAAGATGCTGCGCGAAAAGATCATGTCGCTTGCCGGCCGCGGCTAGGTTGCAGCTTCCTTTGCAGCCTTTTCCCGCAACAGCCGGCGGATGACCTTGCCAGTGGTCGTCAGCGGCAGGGCATCGATGAATTCAACCTCGCGCGGATATTCGTGCATCGAAAGTCGCGTCTTCACCCAGTCCCGGATTTCCGCTGCCAGTTCCGCACTCGGGCTGTAACCCGGCGAAAGCACGATATAAGCCTTGACGATCTCCGTACGCAGCGGATCGGGCTTGCCGACGGCCGCCGCAAGCTGCACGGCCGGGTGGCCGATGAGACAGTCCTCGATCTCCGCCGGGCCGATGCGGTATCCCGACGACGTGATGACATCGTCGTCACGGCCGGCAAAAGTGATATAGCCCTCCGCATCCTGCCGGCCGATATCGCCGGTCAGCAGCCAGTCCTTGGCATACTTCCTCTCGGTCGCGCCAGGATCGTTCCAGTAGCCGAGAAACATCACCGGATCCGGGCTGGCAATGCCGATCTGCCCCTGCTCGCCGACTGGTAGTTCGTCGCCTTCATCGCTGACGATAGCCACCCTGTGGCCTGGCGAGGCACGCCCGATCGCGCCGGCCTTCGATACGCCGAAGGCTGCACTCGAGGCCAGCACGAAATTGCATTCGGTCTGCCCGTAGAATTCATTGACGGTGACGCCGAGCGTGCGGCGCACCCATTCGTAGGTCTCCCGCCCCAGGGATTCACCAGCCGAGCCAATGGTGCGCAGCACGAGATCATATTTCGAGCGTGGATCCTCGACGGATTTCAGGAGCCGCAGCGCCGTCGGTGGAATGAAGGCGTTGCGCACCTTCATCTCGGCCATGATGCGATAGGCCATGTCGGCATCGAATTTCTGTGCCGGCGAGGAGACGACAGGCGCGCCGAGCAGCAGGCTTGGCAACAACGCATTGAGCAACCCGCCAGCCCAGGCCCAGTCGGACGGAGTCCAGACCTTGTCTCCGGACTGCGGAAAGCCCTCGTGGGCAAACTGCATGCCGGGAATATGGCCAGCCAAAACTCGATGACCATGCAGCGCGCCCTTCGGCGGCCCCGTCGTGCCGGACGTAAAGATCATCAGCGCCGGCTCGTCCGGTCCCGATCGCGCAATTTCGAAAGTGGAGGAATAGGCAGAGACCAGATCGGCAAAGCCGAGCGTGCTTGCGGAGGCTCCCTCTACGCTGATGATATGTTTGACGTCAGGCAGCCGGTCGCGGATCTGGTTGACGCGCGCAAGCCCGAAACCATTGGTGACGATAGCTGTCGCACCCGCAGCCTTCAGCCGGTACTCAAGCGCCTCGACACCGAAAAGCAGCGCAAGCGGCAGGGCGATCGCGCCCATCTTGTAGATCGCCACATGCGAAATGACTGTCTCGAAGGATTGCGGCAGGAGCAGCGCCACACGGTCTCCCCTCCCGATGCCAAGTGCCGCAAGCGCGTTGGCGAGGGACGAGGAGCGAGCGGCAAGTTCGCCGTAGGTCAGCGACAGGTGATGGCCGTCGGGGCTGAAATGTTCGAGGCAGACGCGATCAGGATCACGCGCGGCCCAGTCGTCGCTGACGACGCGGCCGATATTAAAATCCTCTGATATCTGCCAGGAGAAATCGCGGTAGAGCGTGTCGTATCGATCGCCGGGCGGCAGTTTCATAAGCATGATCTCGTAAAATGCTGCACCAGCTAACACCTCACCGTGCGGATGTGCAAGCGATGTAATCCGCAAGGATGAGACGACGTTCCGCATGCTCATCATGTATTATTGCGCTAACGGCAGAACACATTCTCCGCTAGCTCGCTGAGACTATGACGATTTCTGCGCTACATCATGCGCATGCGCCTCGGGAGTCGCTGAAATTCATCACGGAGCACTTTCATGGAATATGTAAAACTCGGGAAAACCGGTCTCGAAGTCTCGAAGATCTGCCTTGGCTGCATGACCTATGGCGACCCGGACCGCGGAAACCACGCCTGGAGCCTGTCGGAAGAAGAAAGCCGAAAATTGCTCAAGCAGGCGATCGATCTCGGCATCAATTTCCTCGACACGGCCAACACCTATTCCAATGGCTCCTCCGAAGAGATTGTCGGCCGCGCCATCAAGGATTTCGCCAAGCGCGAGGATATCGTGCTTGCGACCAAGGTGTTCAACCGCATGCGCCCCGGCCCGAATGGCGCCGGCCTGTCGCGCAAGGCGATTTTCGACGAGATCGACAACAGCCTGCGCCGCCTTGGCACAGACTATGTCGATCTCTACCAGATCCATCGCTGGGACTATACGACGCCGATCGAGGAAACGCTGGAAGCTCTCCATGATGTCGTCAAAGCCGGCAAGGCGCGTTATATCGGCGCTTCCTCCATGTATTCCTGGCAATTTGCCAAGGCGCTCTACACCTCCCGCCTCAACGGCTGGACGGAATTCGTCAGCATGCAGGACCACGTGAACCTGCTCTACCGCGAAGAAGAACGGGAAATGCTGCCTTTCTGTGAGGATCAGAAGATCGCAGTCATTCCCTGGAGCCCGCTCGCCCGTGGCCGCCTGACCCGCGATTGGGACGAAAAGACCAACCGCAGCGAGACTGATGAATTCGGCAAGACGCTCTACAAGCAGGCCGAGGATGCCGACCGGAAGATCGTCGAGAAGGTCGCCGAAATCGCCAAGGCCCATGGCGTTTCCCGCGCGCAGGTCGCCACCGCCTGGATCCTCCAGAAAAGCGCCGTCACCGCTCCGATCATCGGCGCCTCCAAGCCACAGCACCTGATCGACGCCGTCGGCGCGCTGTCGGTGAAGCTTGGCGCCGAGGATATTGCGGCACTCGAAACACCCTACATTCCGCACAATGTCGCCGGCTTCAAATAAGTCGCCGGATTGCGACCTCCCTCGGCATTGGCGGGGGAGGCTCTTTACACTTCCTGAAGTCAGGACTTCCAGGCAAGCGACCTCTTTGTCGCCTCTTCATCGAAATCGGCCGCCACGGAATATGAGCTCACCCCGCTCGGGCGCGACCTATGGAAGCAGATCATGCCGATGTGGAGCTGGGCCGCCGAAAACGTCGCCTCTTTCGAGGCTGCGCGTGCCCGCAGCAAGAGACCATCACGAGCCGGTCACACTTAGGTCTTAGCGGTTTGCGGTAAACAGAGGACCGTCCGCATGACCATCGTTCCTTTCGACGCTCACCGCTTTCGCAGCACCGCTGTCTATTACAGCCGTTTCCGCGTTCCCTATCCTGACAGGCTGATTGAACGCGTTACCGAAAGAACCGGCCTGAAGCCCGGCGAGAATATACTCGACCTTGGCTGCGGGCCGGGACCGCTCGGCGTCGCCTTCGCGCGCCTTGCCGGCGGCGATGTGACCGGGCTCGATCCCGAGCCGGAAATGCTGGAGGTCGCACGCGAAAATGCCGCGGAAACCGGTGTCGACGTGCGGTTCATCCAAGGCTCGTCTTACGATCTCGGCCCGGATCTGGCGCCGCTGAAACTTGCCATCATGGGCCGTTCCTTCCATTGGATGGACCGGCCGGCAACTCTTGCAGCACTCGACAAGCTCATCATTCCGGGCGGCGCCGTCGTTCTCTTCTCCGACAAGCATATCGCCGCGACACCGGATTGGCGCGACGTGCTGCATCAGCTCTCCGAGACCTATTCGCCGGAAAAAAGCGCCGAACGCAAATTGCGTCGCGCGCCGGAATTCGGCCCGCATGAGACAATCCTCCTGCGCTCCCCCTTCCACAATCTGGAACGCATCGGCATCGTCAACGAAAGGGTGATCGGGGCGGAAGACATCATCGGCCGTGCCTTCTCCATGTCCGTCACCTCGCCGCAGGCGCTGGGTGACAAGACACAGGAATTCGAGGCAGCCTTCCGCAATGAACTGGCCGCCCTGTCACCGGACGGCAGGTTCATCGAAACCGTTGAAAGCCACGCGCTGATCGCCTTCCGCGACTAGGACTGCGGCTCGGAATCGAGCTTGCGGCGCATCGTCACCAGAAACTGTTCGGCCAGCGCTCGATCCTCAACCGCGCGGGCAAGGATAACGGCCCCCATCATCGAGGAAAGCGTGGTCGTCGCATTGGCGCGGCGCTCTTCCGGCGTCTCACCCGGCACGATATTCTTCAGCACATCGACCAGGGTGGACAGGCCCTCGCTGAAGGTTGCACGGACCGCACCTTCACTGCGGCTGACTTCCTGGATCAGTGAAGCGAACACACAGCTTCCGCCGGGATCATCCACCGTGCGCCAGTCAATGTAGTGATCGAGCAATGCCCGGAGCGGTCGGTCGGGCGCATTGGCGATCAATTCACGCCAGCGCTCTTCGACGCGCTCGATCAGCTTGCGGCTAACCTCCAGCGCAAGACCGTCTTTCGATTCGAAATGGCCGTAGAATCCGCCATGCGTCAGGCCCGCAGCCTTCATGATGTCGGCAACGCCGACGCCATCAAACCCGTTTTCGCGGAAAAGCACGCTGGCCGCCGTCAGGATCTTCTCGCGGTTTTCTGCAAATTTCTCGCGGCTGACCCGCATTTTTCGTCTCCGGAAATGGTCGCTTGACAATTTATATGATGTCCATCATCAATACGCAACAAATATGATGATCATCATGTAAAACTGCCTTGTATTGTCCCCTTCCCACTAACGGAATTTGCCCATGGTCTCTGCAGTCCTTGCATCATCCCTTGCCCGGCGAAACATCCACTATGGATGGGTCGTCGTTGCCGCCACCTTCCTGACCATGCTGGTAACCGCCGGCGCAATGGGCGCGCCAGGTGTCCTTATCAAACCGCTGCAGGACGAATTCGGCTGGGAAACCTCGCAGATTTCCTCTGCTCTCGCCGTCCGCCTGATCCTCTTCGGCCTGATGGGTCCCTTCGCGGCCGCCTTCATGAACTATTTCGGCGTTCGCAAGGTCATCGTCTTCGCGCTGGCGCTTATTGGTGCCGGCTTCGTCGGCTCGCTATTCATGACCAAGCTTTGGCATCTCTTGGCGCTGTGGGGTGTCGTCGTCGGCTTCGGCACCGGCCTGACTGCCATGGTACTGGCGGCCACGGTTTCCACCCGCTGGTTCGTCAAGCATCGCGGTCTCGTCGTCGGCATGCTCTCGGCAAGCTCGGCAACCGGCCAGCTCGTTTTCCTGCCGCTAATGGCGGAACTGACCGAACGCTACGGCTGGCGCGCCACCGTCTTCTTCGTCTGCGCCATGATCATGGTCGCCGCCCTTCTCGTGCTGCTCTTCATGCGTGACCGTCCCTCGGACGTGAACCTGCCGTCGGTCGGTGAAACCCAGATCGCGCCGGCTCCGGCACGCGGAACTCTCATCGCTGCACTGGCAACGCCGATCACCGTCCTGAGGGAAATTTCGAAGACGTCCACTTTCTGGATCCTGTTCGCCACCTTCTTCATCTGTGGTCTCAGCACCAACGGCCTTATCCAGACGCATTTCGTGACGCTCTGCGGCGATTTCGGCATCATGCCAGTTGCCGCCGCCAGCGTTCTCGCCGTCATGGGTATCTTCGATTTCTTCGGTACGATCGGCTCCGGCTGGCTCTCCGACCGTTTTGACAATCGCTGGCTGCTTTTCTGGTATTACGGCCTGCGCGGTCTCTCGCTACTTTTTCTGCCCTTCAGCGATTTCAGCTTCTACGGCCTGTCGATCTTCGCCGTCTTCTACGGCCTCGACTGGATCGCCACCGTACCGCCGACCGTCAAGATCGCTGCCGACCGCTTCGGCCGTGAAAAAGCTGGCCTCGTTTTCGGCTGGGTCTTTGCCGGCCACCAGCTGGGTGCAGCGACCGCAGCTTACGGCGCTGGCCTGTCACGCACGGCCCTGGAAAGCTACCTGCCCGCCTTCTTCATCGCCGGCGCTTTCTGCCTGCTGGCCTCGATCCTGGCAATCACGCTGAAGAAATCCGGCCTCACTGGCCCGGGTGAGGCAGTCGCCCACTAAACCTTGATTTCCAAACGCCAAAACTTCGCCCGCCGTCTTGCACGCGCGGGCGAACGCATGTTAGACAGCCGCCTCGTATTCGCTGCCCCATTGGCGGAATTGGTAGACGCGCTCGACTCAAAATCGAGTTTCGAAAGAAGTGCTGGTTCGACCCCGGCATGGGGCACCAGATATCTCTGAGATAAACGGATTTCATTTTTGCCTACGCCCGATGGCGAGGGGTGAACTTGGCTGACAATGCTGAAGACCCGGCGGGAGTGGAGTGCCGGGTCTTCAGTCTGCCCACTAATTACAACGGCGAACCGTTTTCGTGACAGCGCCTTCATCGGTCTGACGGGTTACACTGCGGGTGACACAACGGTCACGGTCCCGATCGCGGTAGCGATCACGTTCGCGCACCGCGCCGAACGTGATGCCGCGATCGCTAATGGTTACACCGGGACGCGCCCGCTCACGGTCACGGTCATACCGATCGTAATGATCATAACCGTCGTATGCACGCTCGCGTGTGACCGTCACGCTGTCTGCCATTACAGGGGCTGCGGTCGAGCCCAGGGCAAGGGCAACGATTGCACAGTTGATGATGATCTTTCGCATCTTTCTTCTCCTTGTCGTCGTGTATAAGCAACGACACGGGAGCTTAGTGGTTCCGCCAAAAAGCCGGCCATTTAGGCCTGATCCATCCAAATCAACTCTTTAACTTTGCCGGCGCTTCATCCTAAAGTGCCGGCCGCAGGGCATTTTGAGAGGGCTGATGCATCAAGAAGCGGGACTCATCGCAACGGTAGCCATAAGCTTCGTCTTCGCGGCAATTCTTGGCTATGGCGCCGACAGGCTGCGGCTTCCGCCGCTGGTCGGCTATCTCGTCGCCGGTATCGTCATGGGCCCGTTCACACCGGGCTTCGTCGCCGATACGGAGCTGGCGAGCCAGCTTGCCGAAATGGGTGTGATCTTGCTGATGTTCGGCGTCGGCCTGCACTTTTCCGCATCTGATCTTTTGGCTGTCCGCGGCATCGCCGTTCCGGGCGCCATCGGCCAGATCCTGCTTGCGACCCTGCTCGGCATCGGTCTCGGGGAGTTGTGGGGCTGGAGCCTCGGCGCCGGCATCGTTTTCGGGCTCAGCCTTTCGGTCGCCAGCACCGTCGTGTTGCTGAAAGCGCTGGAAGAGCGCAACCTCGTCAACACCGCAGGCGGGCGCGTTGCCGTCGGCTGGCTGATCGTCGAGGATCTCGCCATGGTGCTGGCGCTCGTCCTGCTGCCGGCCCTTGCCGAACTTCTGGGCGGTCACGCAAGCGACGCCGCCACGCACGGCCTCGATCTGCCGCTTTCGGTGACGATCGCACTCACCTTGCTGAAGGTTGTGGCCTTTGCTGCCATGGCGATCTTCCTTGGCCCCCGCATCGTGCCCTGGCTTCTGACATTGATTGCCCGCACCGGCTCACGTGAACTCTTCACGCTCACCGTGCTCGCCATCGCGCTTGGCATCGCCTTCGGCTCGGCGGCGATCTTCGGCGTTTCCTTTGCGCTCGGCGCCTTTTTCGCCGGCGTGGTCATGAGCGAATCCCATCTCAGCCATCGCGCCGCCGCCGATTCCCTGCCGCTGCAGAATGCCTTCTCGGTGCTGTTCTTCGTCTCGGTCGGCATGCTCTTCGACCCTTCGATCATCGTACATCAGCCTCTCGCCGTCATCGGCGCACTGGCACTGATCATCATCGGCAAGGCGGTCATCTCCTTCGGCATCGTAGCCCTGTTGCGTTATCCGATCGGCATGGGGCTGACGGCAGCCGGCGGCCTTGCCCAGATCGGCGAGTTCTCCTTCATTCTCGCCGGCCTTGGCGTTTCGCTCGGGCTGCTGCCGCACGAGGGACAAGACCTGATCCTCGCCGCAGCAATTCTCTCCATCACACTGAACCCGCTCGTCATCTTCGTGGCGGAGAAGCTGAACCGCAAAATCAAGAAGAAATGGCCGCGTCTCTACGAAAGCTACGGCCGGAAGAACCAGGATGCCCTGGCGCGGGAACTGGAAAAGATCAGGGCGCTCGGCGAGGAACGC
Organism: Hyphomicrobiales bacterium; assembly: GCA_900468805.1. Lineage (GTDB taxonomy): Bacteria > Pseudomonadota > Alphaproteobacteria > Rhizobiales > Rhizobiaceae > Rhizobium. The sequence goes on from UEIF01000026.1 coordinate 35,255, forward strand.
GCGCGCCAGCATCATCTGCGGATCCAGCAACTGGTCGAGACTTTCCCGCTCTTCTCCGAAGTCGGCGAGGATGCGCTCGAGGAACTACTGCTGCTGTTCAACCCCAAACTCGCCTCGCCCGGCGAGCGCGTCATCCGCCGCGGGGATCGCGGTGACAGCATGTATTTCATCTCTTCCGGCGCAGTCGAAGTACGGCTTGCAAGCGGGGCTGTGCGGCTCGAGCCCGGGGCCTTTTTCGGCGAAATGGCGTTGCTCAGCGGCGGACGCCGCACTGCCGATGTCACGGCCGTCGATTTTTGCCAGTTCGAAGTGCTGGATCGGCGTGACTTCAACATGTTCATGTCGCGCCATCCGCATCTGCGTACGATCGTCAGTGAAATGGCACAGAAGCGCACCGCAATGAACGTGATGCGCCAACAGTGGGAAAAATCCATGGATCTGTCGTAAAAGCGCCGCCGCACGGGCTGCAACGTCACGAGGTGGGAACAGTGCGCAGGACCCGTTATTCCCGCACATCGTGCGATCTGCGGGCAGACCTGATCACGCTGTCGTGATGTCGTCTATCTTCGGCCAGTAGAGATCCGAATGGTAATCGGCCGGGATCGGATCGAGCCTGGAAATCGCTTCGGCGGCAAAATTGATCTGCATGGCGAGATATTTGAGTACGGCCGGCATCGGCACACCAGCGGCAAATTCCATGACCCGTGAACGGTTATAGCCGCTGGCACCAAGACGTCGCGCCGCCTCACGGCGGACATCCTCGCTGTCCGGCCTACGGCTCTCGGCTCCGCGACCCCGCTGTTCGGCCGCAGCAAGCCCGCCTTCTATCACCCTCAATCGCATGGCATGCCACCCGGTATTTCGACTCGCATAAAGCTTGCCGCAGATTCGCCGGCTTGCCATCCCGCGAAATTTTGGGAGGAGGAGTCGACGCAGATCACGAAATTTTCAACACTAAACCCGGTAAGCCGCAGGCCGAGCATTTACAGCGTCGTGATCGCCCCCTAATGCTTTGTGCGTTGCAACAGGGAAAGGAAACGGATGCTCCGCAGACTTTACGACTGGACCATGTCTCTGGCCTCGAAAAAATCGGCCGAAGTCTGGCTCGCCGTCATCGCCTTCGTCGAAAGTTCCGTCTTTCTCGTTCCCGCTGACGTGCTCTTCCTGCCGATGGCGCTCGCCAAGCCCGAGCGCTCCTATCGCTATGCGATCGTCGCCACCGTCGCCTCGGTGCTCGGCGGCATCGCCGGCTGGGCGCTCGGCTATTACGCCTACGAAGCTGTGGCACGCCCGGTTCTCGAGTTCTATGGAAAGCTCGATGAATTCGAGCAGATGAAATCCTACGTCACTTACGAGACGATCCTGCTGCTGCTCGTCACCTCAGGTCTGGCGCATCTGCCGCCGATCAAGATCGTGACGATCCTGTCCGGCGTCATCCACGTCAGCTTGCCGCTTTTCATCGTCTCAGCGATTATCGCTCGCGGCGCCCGCTTCCTCTTCCTCGCCTGGCTGCTGCGCCGTTACGGCGAGCCGATCCGTCACTTCATCGAGAAGCGCCTCGGACAGATCGTCGGCATCGGCGCGGCGTTCGTGATCGTGCTATATCTAGCCTACCGATATCTTGCCCACTGAGCCAACTTCGCGGAGTTCCGCCATGAACGCCTCCACCCTGCCGCTTGCCCGTTCGGGCGTCGTCTACTCTCTGCTGCTTGCCATCGGCATGGCCGTGGTCGTCGGAACGGCTCTCGGCTTCCAGTATATCGGCGGCTATATTCCCTGCGCGCTCTGCCTGCTGCAGCGCCAGCCCTATTACTACGGCATTCCGATCGCCATCCTCGGCGCTGTTGCGGCCGTCATCGGCCTGCCGAACTGGATGACGCGCGCCATCATTCTCGCCGTCGGCATCCTGATGCTCGTCGGCGCCGGCATGGGCGTCTATCATTCGGGCGTGGAATGGCATTTCTGGGCAGGCCCGGCTACCTGCTCGACCACGGCAAGCAGCATGACGACCAATGCCGGCGACCTTCTGGGCGAACTGAACACGATCAAAGGCCCGTCCTGCACGGATGCAGCGCTACGCGTTCTCGGCCTGTCTTTTGCGGGCTGGAATGTGATCGCAAGCCTGATCCTCGCGGCCTTCGCCTTCTGGAGCGTGAAGAAGACTGCGTAGGGGCTTCGATCAGGGCTGCAGCTCGGTATCCCAGTAGAGGTAGTCGAGCCAGCTATCGTGCAGATAGTTCGGCGGGAAAAGCCGGCCGTTATTGTGCAGATCCTGCACCGTCGGCTGGTATGGCTTCTGAGCGGGAAACATGCCTGCCTGCTTCGGAAGCTTGCTGCCCTTGCGCAGATTGCAGGGCGAGCAGGCCGCAACGACATTCTCCCAGGTCGTCTCGCCGCCATGAGCGCGCGGGGTGACGTGGTCGAAGGTCAAATCGTCATGCGCACCGCAATACTGGCACTCGAACCTGTCGCGCAGGAAGACGTTGAAACGAGTGAAAGCAGGATTGCGGGATGGCTGTACATAAGTTTTCAGGCAAACGACACTCGGCAGCCGCATCGAGAAGCTCGGTGAGGAAACCTCGTGCTCATATTCCGCGATGATGTTCACACGGTCGAGAAATACCGCCTTGATCGCGTCCTGCCAGGACCAGAGCGACAAGGGGTAATAACTCAGCGGCCGGTAGTCAGCGTTCAGAACGAGCGCCGGCAGGGCCTGTGGGGAGACTGCAATCGTCAAGGAGCCCTCCTGGATCGATTCGGCATCTGCACTTGTATATTAGGCCGGTTGTTACAGGATTGTGAAGTCCAATAAATTCAGCGGATAAAGGCGAATTGAGGGAGGGCGTCCGTTAGCCAATCGGCAGCACGTCGCGACGCATTTTTGCGGCGTAATAAGCCCAGAAAAGCCGGGCGGCGACCGAGCGCCACGGCGACCAGATTTCCGCAAGCCCCGCGAGCGCCTTGGCCGGCGGGCGTTCAGCGAGACCGAATGCCGCAGCGACAGCGGCCTGAAGTGCGACGTCGCCGGCTGGAAACACATCCACATGCCCGCCGCAGAACATCAGATAGACCTCTGCTGTCCAAGGACCGATTCCCTTCTGCGCCACCAGTTCGGCGAGCGCTTCGCCGGGTGGTTTTTGGACCAGTTCGTGCAGATTGATTCGCCCGGAAGCGACGGCCTGTGCGATCCGCGTCAGCGTGTCGGCCTTGGCGCGGGACAGTCCGAATTCACGCCAAGCCTCGGGATGAAGCAGTATGTAAGTCTCAGCGCTCAGCAATCCGCTCTCGGGCTGCATCCTCCGCCAGATCGCCTCAGCGCTGGCGCGCGATACCATTTGCGAAACGATGATGTGGGCAAGGCCGGCAAATCCCGGCTCGCGAAGCCTGAGCGGGACAGAACCTGCCTCCCTGGCAATTGCCACGAGCCGGGGATCGAGAACAAGAAGAGCGGCAAGCCCCTCCTCGATATCCTTCTCTTTGCTGATGACCCGCACCTTGCCTCGCGATCGCTTCAAATCCATGCCAGAAGAAAGCATGATCACGACTCCGCGTCAAAAACCCCTATTCCGTTTCGCCCCGAGCCCCAATGGGCCTTTGCATCTCGGTCACGCGCTGTCGGCTTTCCTGAATGACGACATGGCCAAGGCCGCAGACGGCCGGCTGCTGCTGCGTATCGAAGACATCGATCTGACGCGCTGCACACCCGAATTCGAGGCCGGCATTTACACCGATCTCGAGTGGCTGGGCATTGAATGGGAACGGCCGGTCCGTCGCCAACAGGAACATTTTTCCGAATACCAGGCAGCTCTTCGTTCACTGATCGAACGCGGACTGGTCTATCCCTCTTTCCTGACGCGCGGTGAAGTCAAAACACGCCTCGCCGCCTATGAGAGAGCAGGCGAACGCTGGCCTCGCGATCCGGACGGCACGCCGTGCTATCCAGCCGACGACCGTGACCGCAGCGAGGAAGAGCGCGATGCGATGCTGGCATCCGGTCTCAAACATGCATGGAGGCTCAACATGAACAGGGCATTGGATCTGATCGGTGTACCGCTGTTCTGGACGGAGACCGGTGATGAGCGGAAGGGCGAAATCCTGGCCGAGCCCGGCGCCTGGGGCGATGTCGTTCTCTCACGCTCGGATGCCCCCTCCAGCTATCACCTCTCCGTCGTCATCGACGATGCGCTGCAGGGCGTGACCCATGTCGTACGCGGCCTCGACCTCTTCCACGCCACCTCGGTACACAGGCTGCTGCAGAACCTGCTCAACCTGCCGCAGCCCGTCTATCACCACCATCGCCTCGTCGTGGATGCAGACGGCCGCAAGCTTTCCAAGAGTGAGGGCGATACCGGCCTTGCAGAACTGCGTACCAGAGGGCTGTCAACTGCCGATATTCGCCGTCTTGTCGGGCTTTGAACCGGCGGCGTGATCACGTCCGACCACCGAGAAGGTTCGCGAAAAATTGCGCAGCACCCGAAATTTCATCAGCGCCGCATTGATTTCGGCGCCAACAATGAAGATCACGCCCACCATGTAGAGGAAGATCAGTACGATCATCACGGATGCCAGACCGGCATAAGTGGCGGTGTAATTGGCGAAGGTTGCCAGATAATAGGCAAAGATCAAAGCGCCGGCGAGCCAAAGCAGCAAGGTCAGGAACACGCCGGGAACGACGTCGAAGACCCGGCGTTTGCCGGCGGGCAGCCAGAGATGGACGACAAGCAGGCCGATGGTCAGCATGACGAGCGTGCCATAGATGCGCCAGCTGAAGACAATTTCGAGTGTGTCGACGATGACGGGCAGCCATTGACGGATCGTCGCGGGAAGCCATTCCAGCGTGTCATTGTGCAGCAGCCAGTCACGCGCATAATCGAGGCCGACCGGAACCGCCACCAGCAAAATACTGATGGCCGCAAAAATGATCACGGCAGCGAGGACATAGCCGAGACTTGCAAGGCGCGTGAAATACCAGGGCCGTGTCTCCTGTACGCGGTAAGCGCGGTTCAGCGAAATTCTGAGCGCCTCCACACCGTTCGATGCGAAATAGGCGGCAGCCAGCACGGAGATTGTCAAAAGACCGCCGCGAGGAATCGTCAGCACCTGCACGACCTGGTCAGCCAGCGGCTTGGCAATCGCTTCCGGCCATGTATCGAAGATCAGATGGATGGCCGTGGTGGAAAACTGGTCGGCCCCTAGAAAATTGGCAAGAGCCGTGCCGAAAATCAGGAAGGGAAAAACCGCAAGCAAGATGGAGAGCGCCACATGGCTTGCCATGGCAAAGCCATCGTCCTCGATGAGGTGGCAGATGGCATCATAGACCACGTCATAGAGCGTGCGCAGGACTTTCCGCATTCGGCTTCCCAATTGTATCCTTTCCGGGAATATGGGAAACGAGTCCCACTTTGTACAGGAATCATTGAATGGCCGACCAGCGCACCATCGTCGTAACCGGATGCTCTTCCGGCATCGGCGCCTATTGCGCGCGCGCCCTGAAAGCGGACGGCTGGCGTGTCTTTGCCACGGTGCGCAAAACCAAGGATCTATCGCCGCTTGAAGCAGACGGTATCGAAGCCTTCCTGATGGATTACACGCAGCCCGAAACGATCTCGGCACTGGTGGGTGCAGTGGCCGAACGCAGCGGCGGCAGGATCGATGCGCTGTTCAACAACGGCGCCTACGGGCAGCCGGGCGCGGTCGAGGATATTTCCACCCAGGTGTTGCGCGAGCAGTTCGAAACCAACGTCTTCGGCTGGCACGAACTGACCAGGCAGGTCATTCCCTTCATGCGCCGGCACGGCCAGGGCCGTATCGTGCAATGCTCCTCGATCCTCGGCCTCGTGCCCTACCGCTATCGCGGCGCCTACACGGCCTCGAAATTCGCGCTGGAAGGCCTGAGCGTCACCCTGCGCATGGAACTGCAGGGAAGCGGCATTCACGTCAGCCTGATCGAACCGGGACCGATCACCAGCCGCTTTACGGCAAACGCGCTGGCGAAGATCAAGGAACATATCGACCTCGAAAATTCGCCCCATGCGGTCGAGTACCGCCGACAGCTTGCCCGCCTCGAAGGCTCAGGCCCGGTCAACCGCCACAAGCTTGGCCCCGAGGCCGTCTATGCAGTATTGACGCATGCATTGAACTCGAAAAATCCAAAGCCACATTATCCCGTAACGACTCCGGCTAAACAGGGCATATGGCTGAAGAGGCTGCTTCCGGCCGACCTCTTTTACCGCCTGATGCGCTGGACGGATTGAGAAGAAAAGAGACTGCCATGTCCACGGTCACCTACGTCATCGCGATCATCGTCATGGGCCTCGTTGCCCTCGTTTTGATCCGCGGCCTGTTCAACATGATGAAGGGTGGCGACGCAAACCTTTCCAACAAACTGATGCAGCTTCGCGTGCTGTTGCAGGCGATCGCCGTCCTCCTGATCATGCTGACGCTCTGGTTGACTGGCGGCGGACGCCCGAGCTGATCTGAGAGCGGCAATGGTAAAGCTCAACAAGATCTACACCAGAACCGGCGATGATGGCACGACTGCGCTGGTCTCCGGCCCGCGCCGCGCCAAACACGACCTGCGCGTCGAAGCCTACGGCACCATCGACGAAGCCAATTCGGCGATCGGCGTGACAAGATTGCACACGGCGGAGCTAGCCGAACTCGACGCCATGCTGGCGCTGATCCAGAACGACCTCTTCGATCTTGGCGCCGACCTCGCCACACCCGAAACTGCTGAGCCGCCTGCCTACGAGCCGCTGCGCATCGTCGAAAGCCAGGTGAACCGGCTGGAGCAGGACATCGACAGGCTGAATGCCGATCTGGAGCCGCTGAAATCCTTCGTGCTGCCAGGCGGCAGCCCCGCCGCCGCCCATCTGCACCTCGCTCGCACGATCGCGCGGCGCGCCGAACGGCTGATGGTCGCGCTCGCCCGCAGCGACGGAGAAACTGTCGGCGCCGCCGCACTCAAATACGTCAACCGCCTCTCCGATTTCCTGTTCGTTGCCGCCCGTCATGCCAATGATGGCGGCAAGGCAGATGTGCTTTGGGTTCCCGGAAAAAACAGATAGGTTCGTCACAGTCACGATCGCCCGGGGGCAGGCTTTCATGTTCATACCGCTGCACGATGCAAATACGCTGAAGCACATTAAAGTTCAGTGGGTCACACTCGGCCTGATGGCGGCAAACATCGCGGCCTGGATTTTCACCTCGGTCGAAAGCGAGCAGGTCGCGCAGGCCGCGACCATAGGGCTCGGCTATATCCCGGCCATCATCTTCGGCCATGCAGTATTGGCGCCGGGGCTGGAGATCGTGCCGGAGGCAGCAACCTACATCACCTATTCCTTCATCCACACCGGCTTCTGGCATCTTGCCGGCAACATGATCTTCCTCTGGGTCTTCGGCGACAATGTCGAGGACGCGATGGGGCACCTGCGTTTCCTCGTCTTCTACCTCGCCTGTGCTGCGGCCGGCGCCCTCTGTCATGGTCTGCTGATGACGACGTCGGAAGCGCCGCTCGTCGGCGCATCGGGCGCGATTTCGGGTGTGGTGGCCGCCTATCTGATGCTGCATCCGCGCGTACGGGTCTGGGTGCTGGTCTTCTTCCGCGTGCCGTTGCCGCTGCCGGCCTTCATTCCGCTCCTGCTCTGGGTCGGTCAGCAGTTCTTCATGCTGCTGATCGATCCCGATGGCAACGTCTCATGGAGTGCACATGTCGGCGGCATCGTCACGGGCACCCTGCTCATTCTCATCCTGCGCCGGCCAGGCGTGCCGCTATTCGATCGGCAGATCGTCACGCCGCGCGCCGTCCGGGATCGGCTGGTCCCCATCCGCGTTACTGCGTCGGGCATGCCTGTGCCGCCTCGCCTGCCATGGGGACGGGACAAGCTTTAATATTGACGTGAACGTAAACGTTAATATATTGCCGTTCAAATCGACTGGCTACGCCATGGAAGCGTTGTATTTGGAGGAAAAACGCGTATCCATGTCGCCATTCGACAATCGGAGCGGCGCCCGAGCGCGCATTTTCCCAGACGTCTCTGTTGAAGGCCCATCTCTGTTCGAAGGAAGGACCCCATGAAAATTCTCGTCCCAGTCAAGCGCGTTGTCGATTACAACGTGAAGATCCGCGTCAAGCCGGATGGATCGGGCGTCGACCTTGCCAATGTCAAGATGTCGATGAACCCGTTCGACGAGATTTCGGTCGAGGAGGCCCTTCGCCTGAAGGAAGCCGGCAAGGCCGAGGAAGTGGTCGTCGTCTCGATCGGCCCGGCCAAGGCCGAGGAAACGTTGCGCACCGCTCTCGCCATGGGCGCCGACCGCGCCATCCTCGTCGAGACCGATGATGCGGTCGAGCCGCTCACTGTGGCAAAGATCCTCAAGGGTGTTGCCGACGCCGAACAGCCGGGCCTTGTTATCGTTGGCAAGCAGGCGATCGACGACGACAGCAACCAGACCGGCCAGATGCTCGCGGCCCTCCTCGGCTCGGCCCAGGCAACCTTCGCCTCCAAGGTCGAGATCGACGGCAACAGCGCCACCGTCACCCGTGAGATCGACGGCGGCCTGCAGACGATCAAGGTCAAGCTTCCCGCCGTCGTGACGACCGACCTGCGTTTGAACGAGCCGCGCTACGCCACGCTGCCGAATATCATGAAGGCGAAGAAGAAGCCGCTCGACAAGAAGAGCCCGGCCGATTTCGGCGTTTCCACCACTCCGCGCCTCAAGGTGCTGAAGACGGAAGAGCCGTCCGGCCGCAAGGCGGGCGTGAAGGTGAAGTCGGTGGCCGAGCTTGTCGACAAGCTCAAGAACGAAGCCGGCGTCCTCTAAGGTCGAGAAAGGAATACGATCATGGCCATTCTTCTTCTGGCTGACCACGACAATGCGAGCCTCTCCGACCAGACCGGCAAGGCCCTGACCGCTGCAACGCAGATTGCCAAGGAAGCGGGAACCGACGTCCACGTTCTCGTGGCCGGCAAGGGCGCCAAGGCGGCAGCCGATGCAGCTGCGAGGCTCTCCGGCGTCTCCAAGGTGCTGCTCGCCGAAAGCGACGAACTCGCAAACAACCTTGCCGAACCGCTCGCCGACCTGATCATTTCGCTGGCCGGCAGCTATGATACGATCGTCGCCGCTGCGACCTCGACCGGCAAGAACGTGATGCCCCGCGTCGCAGCCTTGCTCGACGTCGCCCAGGTCTCCGAAATCATCGAAGTGGTTTCGGCCGATACCTTCAAGCGTCCGATCTATGCCGGCAATGCCATCCAGACAGTGCAAGCAACTGATGGCAAGAAAGTCATCACCGTGCGCACCGCCTCCTTCGCATCGGCTAGCGAGGACGGCTCGGCTGGCGTCCAAGCAATCCCGGCCGTTTCTGATCCGGGTCTCTCGAACTTCGTGTCCGACGCGCTTTCAGCCTCCGAGCGACCGGAACTGACGTCTGCCAAGATCATCATTTCCGGCGGCCGCGCGCTCGGCTCTGCGGAAAAATTCAAGGAAGTCATCCTGCCGGTTGCCGATAAGCTCGGTGCTGCCGTCGGCGCCTCGCGCGCCGCAGTTGATGCCGGTTACGCCCCGAACGACTGGCAGGTCGGCCAGACCGGCAAGGTCGTCGCCCCGCAGCTCTACATCGCCTGCGGCATCTCCGGCGCTATCCAGCATCTCGCAGGCATGAAGGATTCGAAGGTCATCGTCGCGATCAACAAGGATGAGGAAGCCCCGATCTTCCAGATCGCCGACTATGGACTTGTGGCAGACCTCTTCGACGCCCTGCCGGAACTCGAAAAAGCCCTCTGATCGGGCACATTGCCTTCTTTTCGCACTTGCGAATGGCTGGAAAATTGTCTTCTATCGGTCTACTACTTTTGCCGGGCGATGTTTCGTCCGGCAATTTCATATAGAAATACCGGCAGCGCGGGGGTGTATGCCGGGCGGGGGTGGAGATGAGTGCGGTGTTGAAGAATATTGGTATCATCGGTGCCGGCCAGATGGGCTGCGGTATCGCTCATGTTTCGGCCGCCGCAGGATACAAGGTTCATATCTACGATCTCTCGCAGGACCGCATCGAATCCGGCCTTGCCACCATCAACGGCAATCTCGCCCGACTGGTGACAAACGGCAAGATGACGGACGAAGAGCGCAGCGCCGCCCTTTCGCACATCACCGGCTCAGCCGATGTCAATGACCTCGCCCCCTCCGATCTGGTCATCGAGGCGGCGACCGAGGACGAAAGTGTCAAGCGCAAGATCTATACGCAGGTCTGTCCGGTACTGAAGCCGGAAGCGATCCTCGCCACCAACACTTCTTCGCTGTCGATCACCCGGCTGGCTGCAGCAACGGACCGCCCCGAGCGCTTCATGGGCATTCATTTCATGAACCCGGTTCCGGTCATGAAGCTCGTGGAACTGGTGCGTGGCATCGCGACCGAGGAAACAACCTTCTCTGCCGCCCGCGAATTCGTCGCATCGCTGGAAAAGACGGTTACGGTCGCCGAGGATTTCCCGGCCTTCATCGTCAACCGCATCCTTTTGCCGATGATCAACGAGGCGATTTACACGCTTTACGAAGGCGTCGGCACGGTCGATGCCATCGACACCGCCATGAAGCTCGGCGCCAACCACCCGATGGGACCGCTGCAGCTTGCCGATTTTATCGGCCTCGATACCTGCCTTTCGATCATGCAGGTGCTGCATGACGGTCTCGCCGACAGCAAGTACCGTCCCTGCCCGCTGCTCGTGAAATATGTCGAGGCCGGCTGGCTCGGCCGCAAATCCGGCCGCGGCTTCTACGACTATCGCGGCGAAACACCGGTTCCGACCCGCTAAGCTGAGCTCTCGCCTGAATAGGCGAATGGAATAAACGCTCGCGAAATGCTTTCCTTGCCGTGAACGGGAGGAAATACCATGTCGAGCGAATTGCCGATGTTCTTGTTGCAGTGCTGTGTCCTGATCGGACTTGCGGGTGTCTTCCTCATCCGAGGCGCCGGCGACTCCTGACCGACGCGCCTAAGAACCGACGGCACCTTTGATCAACGCTTTGGCATCTTCACTGTCCCATGCGGCCGGACCATTCATGGCGGAGATCAGGCAGCCCTTGTCGTCGAGCAACAGCGTGACCGGCAGACCGAAGGCGAGGCCTTCCTTCTTGAGGCTGTTGAAGACGCCGATCGTGTTGTCGCGGTAAAGCTGCAATGCATCGACACCGATTTCGTTGAGAAACGCCTTCGGCTTTTCGTCATCGCCGGTGTCGATATTGACGGGTACGACCTGGAATTTGTCGCTGCCCATTTCCTTCTCCAGCGCGTTCAGTGCCGGCATCTCCTCGCGGCAGGGCACGCACCATGTGGCCCAGAGATTGAGAAGCACGGTCTTGCCGGCAAAATGATCGAGCGTCATCGGCTTGCCGTCAGGGCCGTTGAAGGCAACGGCTTCAAGCTTCTTCGGCTGATTGGCGGCAACCATGGCGGCGACCTGGCCCCTCATGAGTGGCGTCAGATTGGCGGCGTGCTCTTTCGTCAGCGGGCATTCGGCCGAAGCCGTATCGCCGACGCCATTGCCAATGCCCGTCTCCTTCACGTATACCGCTGCCGCACCGGCAACGATGCCAGCAACGGCAGCGATTGCGATCAGTTTCACGGACGGCAGGCCGAAGGGTTTTTTCGTCGTCATTTCATTCTCCAGGACGGGCATCTTCCATGGCCGAGGACAACACGGACACCAAATCCTCCAACCAGATGTGGGGTGGACGTTTCGCCTCCGGCCCCGATGCGATCATGGAGGAGATAAATGCCTCGATCGGTTTCGACAAGAAGCTGTTTGCCCAGGATATCCGCGGATCGATCGCCCACGCCACGATGCTTGCCCATCAGGGCATTATTTCCGCCGAGGATAAGAACAAGATCGTTCACGGGCTAAACACGATCCTGTCAGAAATCCAAAGCGGCAATTTCGAATTCTCGCGCCAGCTCGAAGACATTCACATGAATGTCGAGGCCCGGCTAGCGACCCTCATCGGCCCGGCGGCCGGTCGCCTGCACACTGCCCGCTCGCGCAACGACCAGGTGGCGCTCGATTTCCGCCTCTGGGTCAAGGAAGAGTTGCAGAAGACCGAGGCGATGCTGACCAAGCTGATCGCAGCTTTCCTGGATCGCGCCGAGGAACATGCTGATAGCGTCATGCCCGGCTTCACACACCTGCAGACCGCTCAGCCGGTCACTTTCGGCCACCACTGCATGGCCTATGTGGAAATGTTCGGCCGCGATCGCTCACGCGTGCGCCATGCGATCGAGCATCTGGATGAAAGCCCGATCGGTGCGGCCGCACTTGCCGGCACCGGCTATCCGATCGACCGTCACATGACGGCGAAGGCCCTCGGCTTCCGCGAGCCGACCCGCAACTCGATCGACACTGTCTCCGATCGTGACTTCGCCATCGAATTCCTGGCGATCGCCGCGATCTGCGCTGTGCACCTGTCGCGCCTCGCCGAAGAAATCGTCATCTGGTCGACGCCGCAATTCGGTTTCGTGCGCCTCTCCGACGCCTTCTCGACCGGTTCCTCCATCATGCCGCAGAAGAAAAATCCGGATGCGGCCGAGCTCGTGCGCGCCAAGACCGGCCGCATCAACGGCTCGCTGATCGCCCTGCTGACGATCATGAAGGGCCTGCCGCTCGCCTATTCCAAGGACATGCAGGAAGACAAGGAACAGGTCTTCGACGCCGCCGAAAGCCTGGAACTGGCGATTGCCGCCATGACCGGCATGGTGCGCGACATGACGATCAACACGACAAAAATGAAGGCCGCTGCAGGCTCCGGCTATTCGACGGCGACCGATCTTGCCGACTGGCTTGTGCGCGAGGCAGGCCTTCCCTTCCGCGATGCCCACCATGTCACCGGCCGCGCTGTCGCGCTTGCCGAAAGCAAGGGCTGCGATCTCGCCGAGCTTCCGCTCGCCGATCTGCAGGCGATCAATTCCGCCATCACCGACAAGGTCTATGACGTGCTGACGGTCGAGGCCTCTGTCGCCAGCCGCAAGAGCTTCGGTGGCACCGCACCGTCGGAAGTCCGCAAACAGATCGCCTACTGGCGCGCTCGCAACTGAAGCACCTCCGGGTGAAGGGCAAACCGCCTCTCCATCCGGAAATGCGCTGAGCATCAAGCTTCAATAATCAGGGTGCACAAGGTTGATAAACTTCGCTATGAAGATGCCAGCCAGTGCCCGATATGAGGATATCCATGCAGACGAGCTTGCCGCATCTCATCCGCCTTACGGTGGTTTTTGCCGTCATCGGCCTTGCCGTTGCCGGATGCGGCCGCAAGGGCGACCTCGATCCGCCGAGCGCCAATGCGACGAAGGGGGGCGATATATCCAAGCCGACGAAACAACCAGGTTCCGTCGACAAGCCCTTCATTCTCGATCCCCTTCTCTAAGGCCGGACTCCCGTGAACCATTTCGAGTATCGCGACGGCATCCTCTATGCCGAGAATGTCCCCGTTCCTGAGATCGCCAAGGCGGTCGGCACGCCTTTCTACGTCTATTCGACGGCAACACTGGAGCGTCACTACCGGGTCTTCTCCGAAGCCTTCGGCGATGTCGATTCCATGGTCTGCTATGCGATGAAAGCCAATTCGAACCAAGCCGTGCTGAAAACGCTCGGCCGGCTCGGCGCCGGCATCGACGTTGTATCCGAAGGTGAACTGCGCCGCGCGCTTGCCGCCGGCATCCCGGCCAGCCGCATCATGTTCTCTGGCGTCGGCAAGACGCCGCATGAAATGGATTATGCGCTGGAAGCCGGCATCTACTGCTTCAACGTCGAATCCGAACCGGAACTGGAGATCCTCAACCAGCGCGCCGTGCGCGCCGGCAAGAAGGCTCCCGTCTCCTTCCGCATCAATCCCGATGTCGATGCCCGGACGCACGCGAAGATCTCGACCGGCAAGAAGGAAAACAAGTTCGGCATATCCTGGGAACGCGCTCGCGCCATCTATGCCCGCGCCGCCAGCCTGCCGGGCATCGTAGTGACCGGCATCGACATGCATATCGGCAGCCAGATCACCGAGTTGCAGCCCTTTGACGATGCCTTCAAGCTGTTGCACGATCTGGTCAGCACGTTGCGCGCCGACGGCCACGATCTCCACCACGTCGATATCGGTGGCGGCCTCGGCATTCCCTACAAGGACGACAACAACCCGCCGCCGTCACCGGAGGCCTATGCCGCAATCGTCAAGAACCAGCTTCGCGCCCTGAATTGCAAGATCGTCGCCGAGCCCGGACGCCTGATCGTCGGCAATGCCGGCATCCTCGTGACCGAAGTCATCTATATGAAGGACGGCGGCGAAAAGACCTTCGTGGTTGTCGATGGCGCGATGAACGACCTCATCCGCCCGACGCTCTACGAGGCCTATCACGAGATCATGCCAGTGGTGATTTCGGCAGCCAATGCCCCGCGCATCCGCGCCGATGTCGTCGGCCCCGTCTGCGAGACCGGCGATTACCTCGCCCTCGACCGCGAAATGGCGACGCCGAAGCCCGGCGATCTCCTGGCCGTCGGCACAGCCGGCGCTTATGGCGCGGTTCAGGCCGGCACCTATAACAGCCGCCTTCTGGTGCCTGAAGTGTTGGTCAAGGGCGACGAATTCCATGTCATTCGCCCGCGCCGCACCTACTCGGAACTGATCGGTCTCGATTCCGTCCCGGCTTGGCTGGACTAACGCATATCGCGCAAAAGTGCGCAGCGGTTTTGCGATAACGAGATGCGTGAGACAAAGATGAAAAGCGTCGCGAGCGCATCCGAAAGATGCACGACACGCTTTGAAGGCCGCAATCACTTTTTGGCGACCGCACGCGAAAAACCGGTATTCACAGGCCCTCGCCCTCGCCTTCGCCACAAAGAGTGTTATCCTTTTCCTTCGCGAGCGTATTGCCCAGCAATCGCCGGAAGCGCCCTCTGTTTCCTGAACGCCAGATCGCGGAGACCGGATTGATGACAAGCCCCGCAAGGCAGAAGAAAGGCGCATTCGCGCTTCAACCCTCTCTGGCGCGGATGGTGGCGGCAAAACGTTTCCTGGCCAGGATCGTGCTTTTCGCCGAGCAGATACTTCCCCTTCTTATCCCGGCTGCTGGCGTCGTCGCGATCTATCTATCGATCTCCTGGTTCGGCTTTTTCCGCGTCGTGCCTGACTGGCTGCGCATTCTTCTCCTGATTGCCTTTGCTGCTGGTTTCCTTGCTTCGCTGCTGCCACTGCGCAATCTTCGCTGGCCGCGGGTGGTTGAGGCCGACCGCATGCTTGAAGAGCGCAACGGCCTGCCGCACCAGCCCGTCATGGTGCAGGAGGATGAGCCGGCCTTCGATACACCGTTCTCCCGCGCCTTGTGGCGCGAACACCAGACGCGAATGGCGCGGAAGATCGCAACGCTCGACGCCGGCCTGCCGCAGCCCGATATCGCCCGGCACGACCGCTTCGCACTGCGCGCCATTCCGGCGCTGCTGGTCGTCACCGCTTTCGGCTATTCCACGTCGATCAATGGCGGGTCCATCGCCGATGCACTGCAGTCGGCACCCGCTCAGGTAAAGAGCGATCCGGCCGTGCGCATCGATGCGTGGGTGACCCCGCCATCCTATACCGGCCGCCCGCCAATTTATCTGACAGCCGATGGCAGCGAACAGGCGCCGATCGGCATTCCACAGTTTTCCAGCCTGACGGTGCGTGTCAGCGGCGGCCAATCGGCCGAGAAGGTCATCTTCAGGAAGGCTAATGGCGAAAGCCAGGAAATCGCAGTTCAGGAAGACACTCGGCCACAGCTGCCGACTACAAACGTAAATGCAGAGCAGGCCTCAGGCGCGCCCACAGCACCCCAGTTGATGGCGCAGACGCACATCATGAAACTTGAGGAGAATGGCGCGCTGCAGGCGAACGGCCGCACCTGGAATTTCGACGTGCTGCCCGACAAAGCACCGGAAATCGCCTTCGACGGCATGCCGCGCCGCGCCGTCAACGGCGCGTTGGAAGTCGGCTTTACGGTGAAGGACGACTACGGCGTGCAGGAGGCCCATGCCGAGATCGTGCCCGTCGAATCCGATCCGGCCGCAACGCCGCTCTATCCGCTGCCGGAATTCAAGCTGGACATTCCCCGCCGCAATGCGCGTGACGGCAAAGGCCTGACGAGCAAGAACCTGACCGAACATCCACTCGCCGGCAAACGCGTGCGCATCACTCTCGTCGCCAAGGACGCCGCGGGGCAGACGGGTCGCAGCCCGCCCTATGAGATGATCATGCCGTCGCGTCCGTTCAGCGAGCCCTTGGCTGCGGCCGTCACCGAAGAGCGACAGACCTTCGCTCTCGATACCCGCAAAATGCCGGATGCGATCGCGCTCAACGAAGCACTGACGATCCGGCCGGAGGAGACGATCCCGAACACCACTCATTACCTGTTGATCGAGTCCGCGCTGACCCGCATGAAGCTCGCCAAGGGCGATGAGCAGCTCAAGGATACGGCCCAATATCTCTGGGACATTGCCCTCGGCATCGAGGAAGGCGATCTTTCGCTTGCCGAGCGTCGCCTGCGCGACGCCCAGCAGAATCTTGCCGATGCACTGAACCGCAATGCGCCGGACGCCGAGATCAAGAAGCTGATGGACGAACTGCGCAAGGCGATGCAGGACTATATGAGTGAGTTGGCACAGCGCCTGCAGAACATGCCGATGCAGCCCAACCAGAACGCCCAGAATTTCCTGCGCCAGCAAGATCTGCAGCGCATGATGGACCAGATCGAAAACCTGGCACGCTCCGGCAATCGTGATGCCGCCCAGCAGATGCTTTCGGACCTCCAGCGGCTGATGAACAACCTGCAGACGGCCCGCCCGCAGCGCGGCCAGCAGCAGGAGAACAGCCAGATGACGCAGCAGATGGACAAGCTGGGCCAGATCCTGCGTGATCAGCAGAAGCTGATGGACCAGACCTTCCGCCTCGACCAGCAGCTCCGCGACCGCATGCAGCGCGGTGATCCCAATATGGACGACATGATGCCGGGCGAGGAAGGCGAGCAGCAACAGGGTCAGCAGGAACAGCAAGGCCAGAAACCCGGTGACCAGATGACGGCCGAGCAACTGCGCGAAGCATTAAAGCAGCTTCGTGCCCAGCAGGATGCGCTCGGCAAGCAGTTGCAAGAACTACAGAAGAGCCTCGGCGATATGGGCATGAAGCCGGGCGAAGGCTTTGGTCAGGCACAGCGCGAAATGGAAGGCGCTGGCCGCGACCTCGGACAGGGCAACGGCAGCAGCGCCCTGGAAGGCCAGGGCCGGGCCCTCGAAGCCTTGCGCAAGGGCGCTCGAGACATGATGAGCCAGATGATGCAGGCGCAGCAGGGCCAGCAAGGACAGCAGGGTCCAAACGGCCAGCTCGGCCAGGGCAACCAGAACGGCCGCGATCCGCTCGGCCGCCCGCGCCAGACCGATCTCGGACCGGATATGAACAACGATGTGAAGATACCCGACGAGATCGATGTACAGCGCGCTCGAGAGATTCTGGACGCTATCCGCGAGAAGCTCGGCAACAATCCGACCCAGGCGATCGAGCGGCAATATCTCGAGCGGTTGCTGGATATTCAGTGATACTGAGAGAGAATGCAGATTGCTGGCGTGCCTGTCGGCACGCCCGCGCCGTCAAATATCAGGCCACCAGCGCTCGCGCTACGGCCTTTCGGATATCCGGCAGGGCGAACGGCTTCGGTACGACATCGATGATTTTTTCTGCGAGATCGTCGGCCCGTTCGCGCTGTTCGGCATAGCCGGTCATCAGCAGAATTTTTAACGCTGGAAATGCGTCCTTCGCCTGATGCGCAAGTTCGATGCCGTCCATAACCGGCATACGGATATCGGAAAGCAGCAAGTCGTAATTGCCGCCCTTCAGCTTTTCCAGCCCTTCCGCCCCATCGGCGGCTTCATCGGTCTCATGACCGTCAAGGCGTAGTGCCCGGGCTACGAAAGTGCGAAGGGAATCTTCGTCTTCCGTGATCAGAATTTTTGCCATCTGTGCATTGCTCCGTCGTCATGCCCCGCGACGGAGATCGCATGCGGTTCCCTAGCGATCGGTAAACATGCCAAGCCGATCGGCGAAATGGTTAACAAGCCGTCTTGAAGCAAGACACCTTACGCGTCACCGGTAACCACGCCGACAAAGGGGAGTTCGCGGAAGGCGTAGGCGACATCCATGCCATAGCCGACAACGAAATAGTCGGGGCACTCGAAGCCCACATAGTCTGCTTCCAGCTGTTCCTTACGCTTGACTCGCTTGTCGAGCAGCACGGCGATGGTAACGTTGCGTGCACCGCGCTCATAGAGCAGTTCCTTGGCAAACAGTAGCGTGCGGCCGGATTCGAGGATGTCGTCGATGAGCAGAACGTCACGGTCCTTCACGTCGCTGTCGATATCCTTAACGATGCGCACGCCCTGCGAAACCGTGCCCGCGCCGTAGCTTGAGAGCGTAATGAATTCCACCTCGGGAGCAAGGCCTGTATCATGCAGGGCGCGCAGCAGATCGGCCGCGAAGATGAACGAGCCCTTGAGCACGGCAATCACCAGCAGATCCTTCGTCGGGCCGGCGGCGATATCCTGCGCCATGGAATGATTGCGCTCGGCAATCTGCTCGGCAGTGAAGAGCGGCTCGATGTTTTTTCCGCGCACGACAGGCATAAAGGCTTGCTCCACAAAAAGAAGGGTAAGCCGTTAGCACATTAATTCCGTCGAAACACCCCGGAAGGACAGGTTTTCCCACCGATCGACCTAAAAACGCCACTCGGCGCTCAAGGCATGAAGGAAAGCCTGATATCCGGCACCTTGCCGCCGGCATGCTGAACACGGGCCGAAAAACCGCGGCTTTGCCCGGCATAAATGGCATCCGTCGGCGGCGTGATGATGATGCTCGCCATCAGCCGCTCATCGGTCACGAGATCGGCGCGGATAGGCCGCACCGATTGCGTCACACCGCTCTCATTCTCGATGATGCCGTTGATGAGCAGGATGCGCATGCCATTGGCATCGCGCGGCGTGATCGTGACATGCGAGAAGTGAAGGCCGGCGGCGGAAGCCTCCCCCTGCGAAAGGCCGGAGAACCCACCGGCAAGACCGAAGACCAGAACGAAGAGCGAAATCACCAGCGCCGCAAAACCGCGCAGCGACGCACGTTGCAGCCAGATCTCCGTACCACGGAGGATCGCGGCGGCAGCAGTAAACAGGACCGGCGGCTGGGCGTTGGGTGGGGCGCTGCGACGGCGTTTGTCGGTATGGGTCGTGTCGCGGGCACCGGCAGATGCGCCCTGCGGCCGCGCCTTACCGACAACAATGAACTCGGCATCGGCAACGTCATCCCTGCGCGGCAAGCGTCGGGTCCGTCGGATAGTTGGTTCCGGCGGCAGAAAATCATAGGCCCGGCCGGCGGCCTGTCGTCTGAGGGAGGATGCTTCCATGGTGGCGACCTCTCGGATGTCCACATGGTTTCACTGCTCAAGACAATCTTGGCATTGAAACGAATCCGCCCCAGTCGTAAATTTCAATAGTTAATGCTTCGCAAAGATCGCCATCAAACGGGCGTCTTTTCGGCAAAATTTACCTGCTGTTAACGGTGTTGGTTAACAAGTCATGCGGTGAAACCACGAAAGACTGAGCTGCCCGTTGATCCACTTTGAGAATGTCGGTTTGCGATATGGCATGGGTCCGGAAATTCTCCGGGACCTGACCTTCGACATCCCGAAAAAGTCCTTCCAGTTTCTGACCGGCCCTTCCGGTGCCGGCAAGACCACGCTGCTGCGCCTGCTCTTCATGTCGCTACAGCCGACACGCGGCCTGATCCGCATGTTCGGCCGCGACATCTCCGAGATCCCGCGCCCTGAGTTGCCGCTGCTGCGCCGTCGTGTTGGCATCGTCTTTCAGGATTTCCGCCTTCTCGACCACCTGACGACATATGAGAATGTCGCCCTGCCGCTTCGCGTGCGTGGCAAGGACGAGAGCACCTACAAAACCGACGTGCTGGACCTGCTGAAATGGGTTGGCCTCGGCGAACGCATCAATGTTCTGCCGCCGGTACTATCAGGCGGTGAGAAACAACGCGCCGCGATCGCCCGCGCGCTGATGGATCGGCCGGAAGTGTTGCTTGCCGACGAACCGACCGGCAATGTTGACCCGCCGATGGCCAAGCGCCTGCTGAACCTCTTCATGGAACTCAACCGTCTGGGCACCGCAGTGGTGATCGCCACCCACGATCTCTCGCTGATGGACCAGGTGGAAGCCCGCCGCATGATTCTCTCGGAAGGGCATCTCGATATTTATGACTAAGACGCCCACCAGGACCCGCGCGAAAAAGGCACCTGCCGCCGTTGCTGCCCAGCAGCCCAAGCGGCCGGAGATGCGCGTGCGCCCGACGGCGCCGATCTTGCCGCCGACGAATATTCAGGGCAATGCGCTGATGGTGGTGATCGCCATCATGGCTTTCCTGGCGTGCCTGACACTCGGCGGCGTCAGCATGGTCCGCTCGACGGCGGCAAGTTGGGAAAGCCAGATTTCCCGGGAGATTACCATCCAGATCAAACCTGACGATAATCTGGATATGGACAAGGCCCTGATTAAGGCCCGCGATATTGCCCTGACCTTCGTCGGCACCAAGAGCGGCCAGATCGTTGACGAGGCCGCCACGGCGCGCCTTCTCGAGCCCTGGCTCGGCAGCGGACTGGATATCAAGGAACTGCCCGTACCGCGTCTCGTCATCATCACCATCGACGAGAGCCGTCCGCCGGACTTCGCAGCGATGCGGGATCTTCTGAAAGAGAGCATTCCGCAGGCTTTTCTCGACGATCACCGCACCTGGGTTGACCGCCTGGTTGCGATGGCCCGCACCACCGTCATGATCGGCACCGGCATCCTGCTGCTCGTCTTCACCGCCATGGTGCTGACGGTGGTCTTCGCCACGCGCGGCGTACTCTCCGGCAACCGCCACATCATCGAAGTGCTGCATTTCGTCGGCGCGGAGAGCTCCTTCGTCGCAACGGAATTCCAGAAGCATTTCCTGAAGATCAGCCTCAAAGGTTCGGCAATCGGCAGCGCACTGGCCGCACTCTTCTTCGCCGCAGCAGGCTTTCTGCAGAGCAGGACCATAGCTACACCCGAGACCGATCAGGCGACAGCTCTTTTCGGCACCTTTTCGGTCGGGGCGCTCGGCTATCTCGGCATCTTCGCGACTATGATTGTAATCGCATTGCTGACGACCGTGACCGCACGGCTCACCGTCATGCGCACGATCTATGAAATCGATACATTACGCTCCGATCCGACGCGTGCGGACGGTATCGCGAATTAGATACCGCCATGCCGTTTTGCCATGAAAGCGTCTGTTCTGCGCCGCAATCAGCGTATAATCACGACTCATGACGATGGGCCATACGACACGCAATCCGATTCGCCCGGACCCGGAGCTGGATGGCCCCGATAGCGTCTCGCCGCGGCGTGGCCCGATTCGCCGCGTCTTGCGCTGGCTGGGCTTTTCCTGCGTGTTGATCGCCGCGCTGATCTTCGGCGGCTTTTTGCGCTTTGCAGATTCGGTGACGACCCTGAAGCCACCTGCCGAGCCGCGGGCCGACGCGATCATCGTGCTGACCGGCGGCTACCAGCGCATCGATCAGGCCGTAGAACTCCTGCAGAAAGGCGCAGGCAAGCGGCTGTTGATATCGGGCGCGCACCCCTCCACCACGCCGACGCAGATCCGCAAGATGACTCAAGGCTCGGCCGATCTCTTCTCCTGCTGCGTCGACATCGGTTACGACGCGCTCGATACGATCGGCAATGCAGAGGAAGCCTCGAACTGGATTCATGCCAAGGGCTACAGGAGCATTTTGGTCGTCACCAACAACTACCATATGCCGCGCAGCCTCGCCGAGCTCTCCTATGTCGATCCCGACATTCAATTCATCCCCTATCCTGTCGTCAATTCCGATCTGAAGACGCGCGATTGGTTCACCGATCCGAACGCCCTACGCGTCATGCTGGCCGAATACGCCAAGTTGCTGCTGGCAGGTGCGCGCAACATCGTCGGCCTGCGTCATACGGGCTTGCGTTCTGCCAACCTGACCGGCCAAAGCTGAGGCTTTTACCCGCTCCGGCAATCAGACGCTTTTTATGGCGGGCAATATCGTGTAGGTCGGTCGGCGTGACCGTGCCTCGGGAAAGTTTCATGATCGCCCTGCGTTCCGTTCTGTTCAACACGATCTTCTACGCCAACCTCATCATCAGGATGATCGTGCTCTCCCCCTTTTACTTCATCGCGCCGCGCAAGATCGCCTACAGCGTTCCCAAGAACTGGGCGCGCTCGAACCACTGGCTGATGCGAGTGATCGTCGGCACCACGTTCGAGATCGAAGGCCTGGAGAACCTGCCTGACGGCAGCTACATCATTTCACCGAAGCACCAGTCCTTCTGGGACACTTATGCGCTGCTGCCCAACCTCAATGACCCGGTCTATATCCTCAAGCGCGAGCTGATGTGGATCCCGCTTTTCGGCTGGTATGCCAAGAGGCAGCGCATGATCCCGGTCGACCGCGGCGCCCGCGGCAAGGTGATGGTGGAGGTGCTGAAGCGGACCAAGGAAGAACTTGCGACCGGCCGCCAGCTCATCATCTATCCCGAGGGCACGCGCCGCCCGCCGGGCGCCGAGCCAATGTACAAATATGGCATCGCCCGCATGTATCGCGACCTGCAGCTTCCTGTCGTACCCATCGTCATGCATCCCGGCCTGTTCTGGCCCCGCCGCAGCACCATGCGTTATCCCGGTCATTTCAAGGTGCAGATCCTGCCGCCCATCATGCCCGGCATGGATCCCGACGCCTTCTTCGCCCATCTGATCGACGTGACGGAAAGCGCCAGCGACCAGCTTCTGATCGACACGGTCGAACGCAACCCGCATGTGCCGCTGCCACCAACGGCGGTGGAACGGCTAGCCCAGCTGCGCAAGGCAAAGGCTGCGACGGCCTAAGCGGCGGCGCGCAGCCGCGTGACTTCCTCGACCACCTGTTCCAGCCACTGGTCGCGAATACCCATGTCCTTCAGATGGGAAAGTGTATTGAAGACATAGGCATCGTTCGGCCCTGACTGGCCGACCGACACATTGACGACCCGCGCTGCCGCAAACGCATCCAGCGCGCCGGCGTATTGCTCATGGGCGCGGTCGACGACATAGGCGACCGCCTGCGCGTTGCGGCCTTCCGGAAGTTGCAGCCGCAAATGCTTTTCCAGGTAGACATTGGTGACGAGTTCGCGGGCGCGCAGATAGTCGATGACCTCGTCCCACTTTTCCGGTGCGACGCGAAAAGCCATGCCGCGGCAGGCGCCGCCCCTGTCGAGGCCAAGAACGAGACCGGGATTTTCACGGCTGCCGCGATGAACGAAAGAACGGACGCAAAGCGAGCGCCGATAGCCGTAAACCAGGGCTTGCGATCGCTCGACGAATTCGAAGCCCGGATTCCACATCAACGAGCCGTAGCCAAATACCCAAAATTCGTCCATATCGCACGCCAGATCAAAATCAGATTTCGTTTTCACCATTGGAGAACATCATGGCAGCGTCAAGCCAATCCGGCAGCGGCCAATATCGCAGCGGTAGGAAATTCTGGTTGCTGGGCGGCGCCATCCTGCTGGTGATTGCGCTTTATACGGGCGGCTGGTTCTATGCGGCCTCCGCGCTGAAACAGACGGTACTGACCGCAATCGCACCCCGCGCCGATGCAGGCGTCACCGGCGAGTGCTCTGATATCGAATTCCGCGGCTTCCCCTTCCGCATCGGGCTTTTCTGCTCCAAGGTGGATATTGACGATAATGTGAACGGCATCTCAGCCACCTTCGGCACGCTTCGTTCCGCTGCCCAGGTCTATGCCCCCGGCCATATCGTCTGGGAACTCGACGCGCCGGCCGAAATCCGCACCGCGCAGGGCCTGACGGTCAATGCCCAATGGGACAATCTGCAATCGAGCCTTACGACCAAGGCGCAGGGCATCGACCGCACCTCGACCGTGATTGATGGATTGAAAGCGGTGGCCGTCTCCTCCTTCACCGGACAGACCGTGAATTTCGATGCCGCCCGCACCGAAATCCACCTGCGGCAGAACGGAGCGGATCTCGACGGCGCAATCTCGGTCGAAAACTCCAATGCCGCGATCAAGGACTGGCCCCAGGTCTTCCCGAAATTCTCCGCCAGCGCCGATCTGACGCTAACAGGCAAAGCCGGTATGATCGACGGCACCGACAAAGAGGGTATCCACGGCTCGCAGGGTGAGCTTCGCCGGATCGTCGCCGATATCGGCGACGGCAAGGTGATGACCGTCTCCGGCCCCTTCGCCTTCGACGAACAGGGCTTCCTTTCCGGCAAGTTCAAGCTGGAGATCGAACAGCTCGGCCCGTGGGGCACAAGCATCAAGCAAGCCTTTCCCGAGGTGGCTTCGACCGTCGATACGGCAACGAAACTCCTGAAGGCACTTGCCGGCGGTGGCGACAAGGTTTCCGTCGATCTCGTCGTCGATCACGGCAACGCAACGGTGAGCGGCTTCATCCCGCTCGGCAAGATCCCGCCGATCTAACCGATCGTCTTGAGGAAAAACACTTCCGGCACCGTCTGGATGCAGGGCAGTCCGATCGATCCTGTCTCGGAAAAGCCGTTGCGCCGATGCCAGTCCTGCGGGCGGCTCTCGTCGCATTCGCTCGACGTCATCAGGAGACGCGCGCCGCTCTCGCGCATTTCCTTCTCCCAGGTGAGAAACAGTGCCGTCCCGACGCCGGACCGGCGATGGCCATCGAGCACGCGGATCATTTCCATGTAGGGTATCCTGCCCCAGAAGAGGGAAAAGCGTAGGAAACCGACAATTTCGCCTTGGTCGCGGGCGATCAGATATTCGCCGAGATCGATGCAGCGAGAAATCCAGGCCTCGCCGACATGGCTGTCTTCGCGGAACAGCCATTCCTTGTCTTTCCGGCCCGGCTTCGCGATCTCCACCACGAGACTATTTCTTTTCCAGCAGATGCGGACGACCGAAGTCCGGCGCATCCACATCCTGGCCCGCCTGGACGATCGAGCGGCGGATGGCACGGGTGCGGGTAAAGAGTTCGAAGATCTTGTCGCCCTCGCCCCAGCGGATCGCCCGCTGCAGATAGGCAAGGTCCTCCGAGAAACGCGCCAGCATTTCCAGAATCGCATCGCGGTTATGCAGGCAGACATCGCGCCACATCGTCGGGTCCGATGCGGCCAGACGCGTGAAATCGCGGAAGCCGGAGGCGGAATATTTGATGACTTCCGATTCCGTTACCGTCTCAAGATCGTCAGCCGTGCCGACAATATTGTAGGCTATGAGATGCGGCAAATGAGAGACGATCGCGAGCACTTTGTCGTGATGCTGGGCGTCCATCTCATCGACCTTGGAGCCGAGCGCTTCCCAGAAGCTGCGAAGCGTCTTCAGCGCCGTCGGATCGGTTCCTTCGAGCGGCGTCAAGATGCACCAGCGTCCCTCGAACAGGCCGGGAAAGCCTGCATCCGGGCCGGACTTTTCCGTACCTGCGATCGGATGACCGGCAATGAAATGCACGTGATCAGGCATGTGCGGCTGCATCTGCGCGATGACGGAAGCCTTGGTGGAGCCGACGTCCGTGACGATCGCACCGGGTTTTAGCGTGCCGGAAATCTCTTTCGCCACACTCTCGGAGGCGCCGACAGGCACCGAAACGATGATGAGGTCGGCATCCTTTACGGCCTCGGCCGATGAGGTCGTATAACGGTCACCGAGCTTGAGCTCTTCGGCGCGCTTCAGGGTCTCGGCGCTCCGCGTGGCAACGACGATTTCATTGGCAAGGCCCAGGCGCCTGATGTCATGGGCAAGGGAGGAGCCGATCAGGCCGATGCCGATCAGGGTGATGCGATTAAACTGGACTGTCATGCCTTGCGTCCCATGAATTCGCCGAGCGCCTCGATGACACCGCGATTGGCCTCTTCAGGACCGATGCTCATACGTAGAGAGTTCGGAAAGCCGTATGCGCGCACCGCGCGCAGAATATAGCCGCGGCTCGTCAGGAATTCATCGGCATCCGCCGCCCGCTTGCCGTCGGCATCGGGGAAATGAATGAGAACGAAATTGGCGACCGACGGCGTGACCTTAAGGCCGAGAGCTACAAAAGCATCCGTCAGCTTCTCTATCCATAGCTGATTGAAGGACGCAGCGTCCTGAATGAAGGATTGGTCGCGGATCGCTGCGGCGCCCGCAGCGATCGCCGGCGCATTCATGTTGAATGGCGCGCGCACACGCTGCAGCGCATCGACGATATCGGCTGGCGCATACATCCAGCCGATGCGCAGCGCCGCGAGGCCATAGGCCTTCGAGAAGGTGCGGGTCATGACGACGTTTGCATTCGAGGAGACGACCTCGATACCGGCTTCGTAATCGTTGCGGCGAACATATTCCGCATAGGCCGCATCGAGCACGAGGATAACGTGCTTCGGCAACCCGGCCTGCAGGCGGCGGATTTCGCTGACCGGAATATAGGTGCCCGTCGGATTGCCGGGATTGGCGATGAAAACGATCTTCGTCTTCTCCGTCACCGCCGCAAGGATCGAATCCACGTCCACGGTATGGTCTTTTTCCTTGACCACAACAGGCGTCGCACCTGCCGCCATGGTCTGGATCTTATAGATGAGGAAGCCGTGCTCGGTGACTATGCTCTCGTCGCGGGGACCGAGATACACATGGCAGAGCAGGCCCAGCAATTCGTCGGAGCCGTTGCCGCAAAGGATGTTTGCCGGGTTGAGGCCATGCACGGCGGCAATCGCCCCACGCAGCTCACGCGCCTGTCCATCAGGATAGCGCTCGAGATTGTCTGCGGCCGCCTTGAATGCGGCGATCGCTTTGGGGCTCGCACCGAGTGGCGTCTCGTTGGAGGAGAGCTTGTAGACACGGGCCACACCCGGCGCATGCTCCTTGCCCGGCACATAGGCAGCGATTTCAAGAATACCGGGACGCGGAACGGGCTTGCTCATCTCAATGCTCATGGATCGACCTTGGAAATTGCCGCAAAGCCGGCGAAAGACTTGAGTGCAATTAAAGCGGAATGGCGATTTTGTCGAGTGCCGCAGCGCTTAGCGGCTGCGTGTGGTCGGCACCCCGTGCGGCGCAAGCACGGGCACGAAAACACGCCGCGAGGCGCGTGCGGCGACCGGCAGACCCTGATAGAGCCGCTTCTGCGCCTCGACGATGATGACGCCCGAAAAAGCCGGCCAGAGCGTGCGGCCGATCCGCTCGAAGCCGCGGCGCAGGCGCAGCACGGCGCGCAGTTTCGACGGCGGGAAGAACAGCGCCTCGGCTGTGGCGCCAGGCGTGAAGTTGGTCTCACGCAGCAGATGGGTCAACTGGCCGCGCGAATAGGGCCGACCCGAACCGAAAGGTGTATGTTCCATACGCGCCCAGACCCCGCGGCGGTTCGGCACGACGATCACGAGCCGCCCGCCCGGCGCCAGCACCCGCCAGAGCTCCTTCAGGGTCTCTCGTGGGCTTTCGGCAAATTCCAGGGAATGCACCATCAGCACCCGGTCGATCGAGGAATCCGGCAGCGGCAATTCCTCGTCGAAGATCAATGCGGTGGAAGAAAGCGAACCGACAGGCCAGTTCACGGCCCCTTGTCCCGCGGGCATGAAAGCGAAGGTGCGTTCCGTGTCGGCCTGGAACCGGTCGAGGAAGGGCACGGAATAACCAATGCCCACAAGCCGCTCCTGCGGCAGGCGCACCCAGAGCGACGACAGCGCCATGGCAATCGACTGCTCGGCCATGTGTCCAAGCTCAGAATGATAGAATTGGCGAAGGTCGACGATATCGGCGTGCATTATGCCAAATGTTATCAGTGACCGGTTGGACTTCAAGGCCGGAACCTCTACATTCCCGGTCAGTTCGAGGGATAAGGGACTATTTGAACGATGAAACCTTTGGAATTAGAAGTTTTTCTCTGCCGCAGCGACAATTTCGGCGTTCTCGTCCACGACCCTGAAACCGGACAGACCGCCTCGATCGATGCGCCCGATGCGGCGGCCGTCGAAGCCGCTGCCGTGCGCCGCGGCTGGAACATCACCCATATCTTCACGACCCATCACCATATCGACCATGTGGAAGGCAATCTGGCGCTGAAGGAACAGTACGGCCTGGAGATCATCGGTCCGGTCAACGAAGCGGTGGCAATCCCCGGCCTCGACAAGACGATGGGCGATGGCGACAGCTTCCTCTTCGGCGATCACACGATCAACGTCATCGAAACGCCCGGCCATACGGCGGGCCATATCTGCTACCACTTTGCCGACGACAAGCTGCTCTTTGCCGCCGATACGCTGTTTGCGCTCGGCTGCGGCCGTCTGTTCGAGCGTCCCGCTGCCGACATGTGGCATTCGCTGCAGAAGCTTGCCGTTCTGCCGGATGAGACCGCCGTCTATTTCGGCCACGAATATACGCTCTCCAACGCCCGTTTTGCGGTCACCATCGATCCCGGCAATGAGCGTCTGAAGAGCCGTGCGGCGGAGATCGAGGCATTGCGCGCCGAAGGCAAGTTCACCATTCCGACCACGCTGGCGCTCGAAAAGGAAACCAACCCCTTCCTGCGTGCTGCCGATCCTGCCATCCGCCGCAACCTGCTGATGGAGGGCAAGACCAACGAAGAGGTCTTTACCGAAATCCGCAAGCGCAAGGACAATTTCTAGGACATGACCGGAAAAGAGCTCACCCCCGAGGAGATCATCCGCCAGCTTAGCATGCAGCAGCACCCCGAAGGCGGTTGGTATGCACAGACCTTCCGCGACACCAATGGCGGCGAACGTGGCCATTCGACGGCGATCTATTATCTGCTCGCAAGGGGAGAGCGCTCGCACTGGCACCGTGTCCATGATGCGGCAGAGGTTTGGCACTACTATGCCGGCGCGCCGCTCGCGCTGCACCGCTCCGGAGACGGTCGCCACAGCGAGACGCTGAAGCTCGGCACGGATATTGCCGGAGGTGAACGGCCGCAGGCGATCATCCCCGCCAACTGGTGGCAATCGGCCGAGACGCTCGGCGACTATACGCTGGTCGGCTGCACGGTGGCGCCCGGCTTCGAATTCTCCAAATTCGAGATGGCGCCGCCTGACTGGAAGCCAGGCGCTTAAGCTTGTTCCGCCACCGGCTGCACCTGCGGCTTGCGGCGGAACATTTCTTGCGCTGCCAGCACCGCGCCGCCGGTGATCAGCAGGCAGGCAAGCACAATACGCCAACTGGGCTCGGCAATACCGAAGACGGTCAGGATCAGCGTCGACAGCAGCGGCGCGGCATAACTTGCGGCACCGAGGATCTGGATATCGCCGTTCTTGACGCCATAATCCCAGGCATAGAAGGCGGCCCCAACGGGGAAAAGGCCGAGGCCGATCACGGCAAGCCATTCGAAGCTTGTCTCCGGCCAGACCGTTGTCTCAAGTCCCAGATGGCAGAACAGCGAAAGCACCGATGTCGCAAGGCAGAAGCCGGTGACGACATCGGTCGAGACGGCGTCGAAACGCCGCGTCAGCAGCGAATAGCCGGACCAGGTGAAGGCACAGAGGAAAGCCGCCCCATAACCGACGGCATAGGCGCCATCGAAATCGATGCCGTTGCGCCCGACGATCATGAAGGTGCCGCATAGACCGGCCAGAGCGCCGACAATGTGATACCAGCGCAGCCTCTCGCCCGGCAGTAGCGCCGAGCCGACGACGATCAGCAATGGCCAGAGATAGGCAATCAATCCTGCCTCGACGGCCGGCGCATTCCTGAGCGCCGTGAAATAGAGGAAGTGATAGCCGAACAGACCGGCAATGCCCGTGATCCAGACCTTTGCCGGCTGCTTCAGAAGGGCGATACGCGACGGATTGAGGATGAGCACGAGAATGCCGGGAATACTGCCGATGGCAAAACAGATGGTCGAAAGCTGGAACGGTGGCATCTTGCCGGAAGCGGCCGTAAAAAGCGCCAGGAATGACCACATCAGAATGGCCGTAAAACCGATCAACGTCGCCCGAAGTTTCACTCGTCCCCCTCGCGGAGACTTACGAAGGCTCCGTCAGCTGTTCCCGCCGTATTTCACAGCCGTGATCGTCACCGTCCCGTATTCCGTGGGAATGCGGACGTACACCGGAGCATATACATTTGCCGCCTGCGCCTTGGCAAACCAGATTTCCATGCGATTGCTCTTGCTGAGGTAGACGAGATCCTTGCGGCCCTTTTTGTAGCCGGAGCGCGGAATGAAGCGCACGCCGCAGACGGTCGCCTTGCCCTTGAAGCCGTCGGTCGAGAAATCCTCATCGCCCTTCGGCGAAAGCACGAGGTCCATGCGCGTCTCGCCATCGAAGATCGGCAGCTTCTGTGAGCAGACGTCGGTATCGCCGGTGAAGATAAGACCTGAGATCGGGTCAAGCACGGCGCGCATATCGCCCTCTGTTACCGGAATCCATTCCTTTGGCCGGCGCGGCTCCGGTGTCGTCGTGGCCGAAACGATATTGCCGTTGCGGTAGCTGACCTCATAGGTGCGAACCTTTTTGCCGGTCTTGTAATAGAGGACGTATTTTGCCGCCTGCAGCCGGTCATCGCGCACCACCCCGGTAACGCTGGTCTTGGCCAGGATATCGGTGACGAGATCGGCAAGGCCGGCCGATTTGATGTCGCCGTCGATTTTGTAGCTGTGATCGTCTTCTATCTTGGTAAGAAAGGCCGCCCGCGCAATCGTCAGGCCGGCAAGGGCCACCCTGTATTCCGTGCGGTGCTGGATTTCGCTCGCACCGGCCGGCAAGGCCAGCAGCGCCGCAAGTGCCGAAACTAGAATCCGTCTGCCCAGATGAGCCATGGTGAGCGCCTTGTCTTGCCGGGCTGCTTGCGCCCTTGCACTTCGGTCTATACTCCTGCCGCATTGCGAAGAAAACAGCAGCTTTTTGACAGAATTGCGGGAAAGGCCAAGGTTTGGCTTGACGCGCGCGGCCTGCCTGACTATAGAACCGCAACTTTCCAATCATGGCCTGATGGATTGCGCAGTCGGTTTTTGCCGGATTGTCATTCGATGGCCCGAGAAAAACAAGAATAGGTGTTCCATGTCCCGCGTGTGCGAATTGTCCGGCAAGGCAGTCCTGACTGGTAACAATGTCAGCCATGCCAACAACAAGACCAAGCGCCGGTTCCTCCCGAACCTGTGCCAGGTTACGCTGATCTCCGACGCGCTCGGCCAGCGTTACCGTCTTCGCGTTTCGGCTGCTGCTCTTCGTTCCGTCGAGCATCGTGGCGGCCTCGATGCCTTCCTGCTGAAGGCTAACGAAGGCGAACTTTCGATGCGCGCTCGGCTGCTGCGTCGTCAGATCGTCAAGAAGACCGCAGAAGCGGCAGTTGCTGCTGCTTAAGGTTCGGCCCCAAAGCCGCTACCCAAGTCTTCCAAAGGCTTTCAAAGGCTTGCACGGATAATATCCGGACGAGCCTTTTGCTTTGCCGGCCTGGCTCTAATTCCAGGCTGAAATCTCACTCGAACTGGTGGCATCACCCAGGATAAAAAAATGCTGACGACCCGCCATACCCTTATCTATGTCGCCCTGATGACGCTCGTCGTCGTCGCCTCCAACTTTCTCGTTCAGTTTCCGCTGAACGCCACGGTTGCCGGCATCAATCTCGCCGACATCCTCACCTGGGGCGCCTTCTCCTATCCGATCGCCTTCCTGATCACCGACCTGACGAACCGCCAGTTCGGTCCGCAGGCTGCGCGCAGGGTGGTCTTCGCCGGCTTTGTCGTCGGTGTCGCCCTTTCCTTTTTCACCTCGGTTCCGCGTATCGCAATCGCCTCCGGCTCGGCCTATCTTGCCGGCCAGCTTCTCGATATCGCCGTCTTCAACCGCCTGCGTCGTCAGGCCTGGTGGCGCGCGCCGCTCGTCGGCTCGCTGATCGGCTCGGCGCTGGATACGGTGATGTTCTTCTCGCTGTCCTTTGCCGCCTTCTTCGTTTTCCTCGGTCCGAACGAGCCCTTTGCGCTGGAAAACGCGCCGATCTTCGGCGTCCTCTCGGCGGAAGCTCCGCGCTGGATCTCCTGGGCGCTTGGTGATTTCTCGGTGAAGACGCTCGTCGGCCTGGTGATGCTGCTGCCCTATGGCGCGCTCATGAACGTGCTGCGTCCTGTGCAGGCGGCCACAACGCGGTAACGTCGCGCCGCGATCCCTCATCGTTGGATCGGCGACAGGGCCTTCGGCACCAGATCGCTCCTGTTTACCAATCCATGCTTTGTATCCTCGCCGCTCGGTTCGGCGAGAGCCACTTCTGGTCAAGCGATCCAGGAAAACGCTCCGACCATGAAGGATGGATGGACTGGCTGCGGTCCCCTCTGCAGCCAGTCTTCCTGACGGATATCCTTCCTCTCTCTTCGCCGGACAAAGGAAGCGTCGAATACCGACGTCAGCAGACCGGATGTCTCTTTGCGACGATGGCGGGATGGCAGAGCACCTCCGCAACAAGCTGTTCAACAGGTAGCAATGAATCTAGCCGCAAAACCGGCTTTGTCATCGTCATCAACCACTCCTCATGTGCAATGAGACTGCGACGCTCCGCCCCTGCCGTATCGTAGCTCTCCGCCCATTCCATGAATTCACGGCTTTGCGCCGCCATGTCGCCACCGGGCCTGATCCTTTCGCCATAGCGGGCCTCCTCGCGCCGGCGGATACGCTCCATACGCACCATGGGATCGATCGTCAGGAACACCACCAGGTCGTAAAGCGGCTCGAATTCCGCGCCCCATTTGATCGCCGAGCCGGAAAGCACCCAATCGGCATCGGGCAACGCCTCTTGCCTGAGCATCGCAACGCGAGCCCCGACCTCGCGCTGCATCGTGAAGGGCGGATCGGTCGGCATCCAGAAGAAATGGTCGGTATCGAGATGACGGACATCAAGCTGTTCGGCCAGCGCCAGGCCAAGCGTGGTCGTGCCGGAACCCGAGGCTCCCGTGATATGGATACGCATGATACGCTCTCTTAAGGGGTAATATTCGCGAAGGAATGGACCGGATAGCGCAGAGTTATGACAGCCGTTCGACGGCCGCTCAATCGACCAGTCGGAACTCCAGCATCAGATTTCTCTGCAGGATGGAGTGATTGTCGTCCGACACCAGGATGACATGCGTCGTGCCATCGGCGGCCTGGAAGGTATCGATCCCTTCCATATTGTCGATATTATAATTGAAATTACCCTCAACGAGCAGCTCGCCGTTCACGATGGCGCCGGGCTTGATATCTGCTCCCTTGATGCGGCGAATGCGCATGCCGATACCTTCGGCCATATTGAAGCGCCGCTCCAACAGAAGCAGGTCTCCGCCCGGCAGGAAGGCACCGTCGGTCACATCGAAGCTGCCATCCTTCTCGACCGCGAACTGCCCCTTCAGCGGCCCGTCCAGAATAGCCGCAAGCCGGTTGCCATCCTCGTCGAGGCTGCGCTCCGTCACAATCACGGGCGCGCCTTTCAATGGGCTCGAGGCGGAGGCTACGACAACGGTTTCAATGCCACGGTTTGCCCGCATCTCGTCCCGGGGAATGAGGATCCCGACCGTCGATAAGGATCGCGAGTCGAGAAAGCCGGGGTCCGGATAGATGTCGACGCGATGGTCCTGCTCGAAGGAAACAAGAATCCGGTCGCCATCCAGTGCGAGGCCTTCGGCATCCATCGGCCCCTTGCCCTCATAGGTCCGGCCGACGCGATTCCTCATCGCCGTGATCTCGACGCCGGAAAGGCCCGACAGCCTGCCCTTGGCATCGCGTTCGATGCTGCCGGTCAGCCAGTGCCCGGTATCGAGAACGCCGACGAAACTCTTGCCGTCAGGACGCATGCGGATGGAGGAAAGCGAGCCGAAGAGGGAATTGCTCGACACCATCTCCAGCCCGCCGATAAATTCCAAAGGGCCGAAGCGGGTTTCGTCGCGACCGATATGGAAATCAGAAATCTTGCGGCTGATGATCTTCGCAGGCTCGCCCGCATAAGCGCCGGACAACCCCGTCGCGAGGGCAAGGACGACCAGAGCCGCGCGAGACAGATTTTCAAACGCCATGCGGAGTGTTTCCCCGAGATCGCATCAGCCGGCGCGGCGCAGGCGACCACCGCGCGGCTGGGCGGCGTGATCCTCGAACAGTTCTGCAAGCTGCTCGGTCATGGCGCCGGCAAGCTCGTCCGCATCGACGATCGTCACGGCACGGCGATAGTAACGCGTCACGTCATGACCGATGCCGATTGCGAGAAGCTCGACGGGCGAGCGCGTCTCGATCTGCTCGATTACCGCACGCAGATGCCGTTCCAGATAATTACCTGGATTGACCGACAGCGTGGAATCGTCCACCGGCGCACCATCCGAAATCATCATCAGGATGCGGCGCTGCTCGCGACGTGCGAGCAGGCGGTTATGCGCCCAGATCAGCGCCTCGCCGTCGATATTTTCCTTCAGCAGCCCCTCGCGCATCATCAGGCCGAGATTGGGCCGTACGCGTCGCCAGGGAGCATCGGCCGACTTATAGATGATGTGTCGCAGGTCGTTGAGACGGCCCGGCGTCTGCGGCTTGCCATTGGCCAGCCAGCTTTCACGCGCCTGCCCGCCCTTCCAGGCCTTGGTCGTGAAGCCGAGAATCTCGACCTTGACGCCGCAACGCTCCAGCGTGCGCGCCAGAATATCGGCGCAGGTGGCGGCAACCGTGATCGGCCGGCCTCGCATGGAACCGGAATTGTCGATCAGAAGCGTCACAACCGTATCGCGGAACTGCGTGTCGCGCTCCATCTTGAAGGAGAGCGCCTGCGTCGGATCGATGATGATGCGCTGCAAGCGGGCCGAGTCCAGATACCCTTCCTCGAGATCGAAATCCCAGGAGCGGTTCTGCTGTGCCATCAGCTTGCGCTGCAGGCGGTTCGCAAGCCGCCCGACTGCGCCCTGGAGATGGGCCAGCTGTTTGTCGAGGAAGGCGCGCAGTCGCTCCAGTTCGGCGGCATCACACAGCTCCTCGGCCTTGATGATTTCGTCGAACTCTTCCGTATAGATGTGGTAATCGACCTTCTCGTTGAAATCGGCAAAGGGCGTGTTCGGACGACGGGTTTCACCCGGCGTCTCGGAATCGTCGTCGCCTTCTTCCATCATGTCGTCGTCGGAGATTTCGGCGCCTTCAGTTTCGCCGTCCTCCATCTGCTCGTCGGAGACTTCGCTGTCCTCGACAGGCGCCGCATCGCTGCCGGCATCCTCGTCGATCTCGTCCTCGTTCTGCTCCTCGCCACTCGGCTGATCGTCATCGCTGGACTGATCATCGGCGTCAGGATCACTGTCGTCATCGCCATACTCCTCCGCCATTTCCATGGCCGAGAGCATGTTGCGGATGACCTTCGAGAAAGCCTGCTGGTCGTTGATGACGCCGGAGAGATTGTTAAGCTCGCTGCCGGCCTTGTCCTCGATGAAGGAGCGCCAGAGATCGAGTACCTTGCCGGCAGAAGCCGGCGGCTTCTGGCCGGTCAGCTTCTCGCGCACCATCATGGCGACGGCTTCGCCGATCGGCGCATCTTCCTGCCGTTCGATGCCGGTGAAATTTGCCTTGGCATATTTCTCTTCCGTCATGGAGCGCAGGTTTGCGGCCATGCCCTCCATGCGCAGCGAACCGATCGATTCGACGCGCGCCTGCTCGACGGCGTCGAAGATGATCCGCGCGTCAGAGCCCTGCGGCGCCATGGTCGAATGCACCTTCTCGTCGTGACAGGCGATGCGCAGCGCCATGGAATCGCCAAGGCCGCGCGTAACCGCCAGCTCATGCGCTGTCGGACGCTTGGAAAGCTCCGGCAGGCGGATGCGTTCGCCCGTCATGCCGGGGCGTTCATTGGCGAAAGCCACCTCGACCTGATCGTCGCCGGCGATTGCGCGTACGCAACCGGTTATCGCACGTCGCAACGGCTCGACATCGACAGGCGCGCCGGGCTTTGCTTTCGAATTGTCACCACGAGATGCCATGATCGACTGGCCTTATGCCCCCAGCACGATGTTGGCAGCGCTTTCCTTCAGCTCCACACCAAAGGCGCGCTGATAGTGCTCGGCCACCAGCGGACGCTCAAGCTCGTCGCACTTGTTGAGGAAGGTCACTCGGAAGGCGAAGGCGAGATCACCGAAGATCTCGGCATTCTCGGCCCAGGTGATGACAGTACGCGGGCTCATGACGGTGGAAAGATCGCCGTTCATGAAGGAAGCGCGTGTGAGATCGGCAACGCGGACCATCTTGGAAACCGTATCACGGCCTTCCTTGTCCTTGCCGAAGCTCTTCACCTTGGCAGCGACGATATTCACTTCATGGTCATGCGGCAGATAGTTCAGCGTCGAGACGATCGACCAACGGTCCATCTGCGCCTGGTTGATCTGTTGCGTGCCGTGATAAAGGCCGGTCGTGTCACCAAGACCAATCGTGTTGGCGGTCGCAAACAGGCGGAAGGCCGGGTGAGGACGGATGACGCGGCTCTGGTCGAGCAACGTCAGGCGGCCGGAAGATTCCAGCACGCGCTGAATGACGAACATCACGTCCGGGCGGCCGGCATCATATTCGTCGAAGACGAGCGCGACATTGTGCTGATAAGCCCAGGGCAGGATGCCGTCTTTGAATTCGGTGACCTGCAGGCCATCCTTGACGACGATCGCATCCTTGCCGACGAGATCGATACGGCTGACATGGCTGTCGAGGTTGATGCGCACGCAAGGCCAGTTGAGGCGGGCGGCGACCTGCTCGATATGGGAAGACTTGCCCGTGCCGTGGTAGCCGGAGATCATCACGCGTCGGTTATGGGCGAAGCCAGCGAGGATCGCGAGTGTCGTCTCGCGGTCGAAGAGATAGTCGGTGTCGAGATCCGGCACATAGGCGTCGCCCTTGCTGTAGGCGGGAACGCGGATGTCGGAATCGATGCCGAAGGCCTCGCGGACCGAAACGGTGGTATCGGGCAGTTCGGAAATATCAAGTTCGATCTTGCTCATCATGTCTCCAAGGCGGGTGATGGCACCCGGCCATACTGTCTCAAGCCATTTCGCAACCATGACGCCGCGATATTCCGCGCCTGTCAGGTGGGAACGTCGGCGATACTTCTCCGGGACTGAAACGAAACCTCGGCGGGATGATGACCGCTGGCGAGCATTCTAGAAAGAGTCCCGGACAAGAAATGCCGCGTCCGGAAGGTCGGCAGAGGCGATGTCGGGAAAACGCACAAATATATGCCGCGATTGCCTGCGGCCTCAGCCGATGTGGACCATACCCGATTGAAGCTTAAGAGCAAGGACGGGAACTAACAAAAACCGTTCTGCTTCAATAATTGATAGGCCTGGATGACGGCACGGAAACGCTCTTCCGAGCCGCGGTCGCCGCCATTCGCATCGGGGTGATGCTTCTTGACCAGTTCCTTGTACCTGCTCTTGATCTCCGCGGAGGTGGCGTTCGCGGCAAGTCCCATCGTATCGAAAGCCTTGGCTTCCAGCGATTTCAGCTTGCGGGCCTGCGGGAAACGCGGGCCGCTGCCCTTGCCGCCACTTTCCTTCACGAAGCCGAACGGATCACGCACACGCGAATAGGCGCCGGAGCGAACCTCGGCATGCAGCGGGCTGTTCTTGGCATCCTTGTTGACGCCAACGGTCCAGGTGGGGCGATGGCCGGTGATCGCCTCCTTCTGGTAGCGCGCGATCTCACCGTCCGACAGGCCGGAGAAATAATTGTAGCCCTTGTTGTAGTCCTTGACGTGCTCGAAGCAGAACAAGAAGAACTGACCTTCCGCATTGCGTCCCACAGGAGCGCGATGCGTGCCTTTTTTGTCGCAGCCGTCCCACTGGCAGCTTGGAGGCGCCTGCTCGGGCTCCTGCTCTCGTCTGCGGCGCGTTCGGATGCGATCGAAATATTTGGAATCAAGTCTCATGACGGCGCTAATTATGGGGCTGCTGACTGATGACAACAAGAATTGACAAACGGGAATGTTGCTGGCTTGGTGGGAACCTTTTTCGCGAACTCAGAAGACCCGGTGATGACACTCCAGACCAGCATCGAAGAGAAGCTCAAGGCGACCTTTGCACCCGAACGTCTCTCCGTCATCAACGAGAGCCATCTGCATGCCGGCCACCAGCCGGACATCACGGGCACCGGCGAGACACATATGCGCGTTCGCATCGTTTCTGCAAAATTCGCCGGCATGTCTCGGCTGCAGCGCCACAGGGCGATCACCGACCTATTGAAGCCCGAGCTGGACGCAGGGCTTCATGCCCTGGCCGTCGAGCCGGCAGCACCGGGCGAACCGACGCGCTGGTAACTCTTAAAGCATTTCCAGACGCAAAGCCGCTGCAGACTTTTGCTGGAATTGCTCTTAGCGGATGATCAGCGCCGTCGCGTAGAGCCCGAAACCGAAGACAGTGTGGGCGAGCAAGTTCAGCACGCGAACCTTCGTGGGATTCGGCGTCTTAGAAGCCGCCCAGCCAAGGCCGAGACCCGGCTGCATTAGAAACCAGCCTGCGCCGACCGTGACGATGCCGAGGATCCAGGCCGGCAAAAAGGTTGGTGCGGCAAACCAGGCCGGGCCGACGAAGATCGCCAGCAGGATGCCGTAGAGAATGCCGACCGCATAGTGGCCGATCCAGCCGAGCGCCAGCTCGTTGGCATAGGGCGCGGCATCACCGATATCGTCGTGAAAGACCTTGCCCTTGCCGAGATGCCAGAACCAGCGGCCGGCAGGCGCCCAGTTCGGCGACGGCGTCACACCGAGCTTTGCGAGCAGGATTGCCCAAATATCCATCAGGACGGTCGCCCCGATGCCGATGGCGACGGATCGCCAAATGATGTCGAACATGTCAGATCCTGTGGAATGAGCCGGCATCTGGAACTTCCATGCCGGCAATGGAGATCATAATCAGGCGGGTTTCGTCTCGTCTTCCCCGGCGGGGCGGATGCGCAGCTTGGTGATGCGGTTCTTTTCCCGCTTCATGACGACGAAGCGCTTGCCGTGGAAGGTAAAGGCCTGCCGCTCTTCGGGAATGGTCATTGATTCATGGATGACGAGGCCGGCGATCGTCGTCGCCTCCTCGTCGGGCAGGTTCCAATCGAGTGCGCGGTTGAGATCGCGGATCGGCACGCCGCCATCGACGACGATGGAGCCATCGGCCTCCTGCCTCACACCTTGCATGTCGATATCGTGCTCGTCGGAGATATCGCCGACGATCTCCTCCAGAATGTCCTCCAGCGTCACGATGCCCTGCACCTCGCCATATTCATCGACGACGACGGCGAAATGCTGCTTGCGGCGCAGGAAGGCATTGAGCTGATCTTCGAGATTGGTGCTGTCGGGCACGAACCAGGGCTTCTGGGCGATCTTCACGATGTCGAGCTGCTGCGCTTCCATGTTCGGTTCGGCGAGCGCCCGCAGCAGGTCCTTGGCATGTACGACGCCGATGATGTTGTCGATCGTACCGCGCCAGAGCGGCATGCGCGTATAAGGGCTTTCGAGGATGGCCCGGACCACGGATTCCGGCGGATCGTCGGCGTTAATCGCCCGCATCGCCGTACGGTGAACCATGATGTCGGAAAGCTCGAGCTCGCCGAGATCGAGCACGCCGCCGAGGCGGTCGCGGTCGGCCTTCACCACCGAGCCTTCGCGATGCAACAGGTCGACGGCACCGCGCAGTTCCTCATGAGCCGACAGCATCGAAACTTCGCGCGACAGGGTGATGCCGAAGAGACCGAGGATCCGGCGTACGATTGCGTTGATGAAGGAGGAAAGCGGTCCGACAACGGCGACGAAGAGCCGGGTCGGTATTGCAACATTGAGCGCAAAACGCTCAGGCGTGGAGATCGCCCAGCTCTTCGGCAGAACCTCCGCGAAGATGACGAGGATGATGGTCATGGCAAGTGTTGCCAGCGCCACACCGGAATTGCCGAAGATCCCCAGAAATATGCTTGTCGCCAGCGACGAGGATAGAATGTTGGCGAGATTGTTGCCGATCAGCAGCGCACCGATCAGCCGGTCGCGGCGCTCGATGAGGATTCGCACAAGACCGGCGCGTTCGTCGCCATTGGCTTCCAGCGTATGGATGCGGCTTCTCGAAACAGCGGTCAGCGCGGTTTCGGACCCCGAAAAGAAGGCAGACATCAGCACTAGGGCCACGATCGAAACGATCTCCGGCCAGTAGACCGATAAAAACGCCAGAGTGCCTTCGACTGTCATCAGGGATGCTTTTCCTTGAGAAAGCTGATCACTTCGGAAGCCGGCACGTCGTCCGCGACGAAGGACTGGCCGATGCCGCGCGTCAGAATGAAGGTGAGCTTGCCGCCCTTGACCTTCTTGTCCTGCGCGATCGCATCCATCAGCACCTCCGCCGGCGGCAGAGTGCCCGGAATTTCCGACACACGGGTCGGCAGGCCGACCGCCCTCAGATGCGCCTCGACACGGCGGGCGTCATCGGGGCTTGCAAGGTTCATGCGCGCCGAAAATTCATGCGCCAGCACCATGCCGATCGAAACGCCTTCGCCATGGACCAGGCGGCTGCTGTCATAGGCGGTCGCAGCTTCCAGCGCATGGCCGAACGTATGGCCGAGATTGAGCAGCGCCCGCTGGCCGTTTTCCCGCTCGTCGGCGACGACGACATCCGCCTTGGCCTGACAGCTAGTTGCAATTGCCTCGATGCGGGCCGAACCGCCTGCAAAGACCGCCTGCCAGTTGTTCTCCAGCCAGGCGAAGAAATCCGGCTTGTCGATCAGTCCGTATTTCGCGACTTCGGCATAGCCGGCGCGAAATTCGCGCTTGCTCAGAGAATTCAAAACATCCGTATCGGCGAGCACGAGATCCGGCTGATGGAAAACGCCGATGAGGTTCTTGCCGTGGCGGCTGTTGATGCCGGTCTTGCCGCCGACGGAGGAATCCACCTGGGCGAGCAGCGAGGTCGGCACCTGCACGAAGCGCACCCCGCGCCTGATGATGCCGGCCGCAAAACCCGAGAGGTCGCCGATGACGCCACCGCCGAGGGCGATGACATAATCATTGCGTTCGACGCGGGCCTCGAGAACCTTGTCGCAGACATTGATCAGATGTTCGAAACTCTTGGTCTTCTCGCCGGCCGGCAAGACAACCTCTGCCGAGGCGATGCCCGCGGCATCCAGGCTTGCCTTCAATGCGTCAAGATAAAGCGGCGCCACATGTTCGTCGGTGATGATGGCCGCCTTACGGCCCTTGAGCCGCGAAGCGATCTCGCCGCCGGCGCTGGCGATCAGGCCCGGCCCGATCAGGATATCATAGGCCCGCTCGCCAAGCGGCACATGGACCTTGCGGACGGCGGAAGCGGGAGTGATCGCGTTCATGATAATGCGCTTTCTTTCTGGGCCTCGACCATGGCTCTCAGCACTTCATCGGCCATGACTTCCTTGCGCACGTCGCGCGAAAGCACCGTGAGATCGGCCTCGGCATAAACGGGGTATCGGGCATTCATCAGATTTTCGAGCGTCTGCTTCGGGTTTTCGGACTTCAGCAACGGACGTGTATCGCGCTTGTTGACCCGGTCCCAGAGCACATCGAGATCGGCCTTCAGCCAGACCGAGAGGCCGCCCTTCTTGATATGCCTGCGGGTGCGGTCGTTGATGAAAGCGCCGCCGCCGGTGGAGACGACGCGCGGGCCGCCCTTCAGCAGGCGCTTCATCACCCGCGTTTCGAGCGCCCGGAACTCTTCTTCTCCATAGGCAGCAAAAAGCTCCGTGATCGTCATCCGCGAAACGCGCTCGATCTCGATATCGCTATCGACGAAAGGAATGCCGAGTTGCTGCGCGACAAGGCGGCCGACGGAAGATTTTCCGGCGCCCATGAGGCCGACAAGGATGAGATTGCGTGAACCGAGCGCGGCGCGAGCTCTGTCTTTCAGACTGTCTGCAACGGAAACTGGGGGCTCACTCATCGGTCCATTCACACTTTGTTTGCAAACGGTATCGACAAATGCGGGTGTAGCGTCAAGTCGCGGGCAAGGGAATCATGGTCTCCCTGCCGCTTCTTGCACTTGCAAACACGCTTCTTATAACAGAGGCAGAGTTCTAGGGAGTAGCCGGATGCCGAGCCTGATCCGTTTCCTGTCCGTTCTGACGGTGATCGCCGGACTGATCTATGGAGCGATGTGGGCGCTCGCCACCTTCGTCGAGCCGCAGCAGCGAGACGTGACGATCCGCATCCCCTCCGAGCGGGTGAACCCGCCCTCGACGGGCACGATCAACACCACGAAGAAGTGACGCGATGAAGGATCTCGGCCGCGTCCATGTAGAATCATTTCTTGAAATGATGAGTGCCGAGCGCGGTGCCGCGGTCAATACGCTGCAGTCCTACGAGCACGATCTCGACGACCTGCGCTCTTTCCTGCACGGCCGCAGCGTCCGTCTGACGGAGGCAGCATCAGGCGATCTTGGCGCCTATCTCGCCTCGCTGTCCGCGCGGGGCTTCAAGCCCTCCTCGCAGGCCCGCCGGCTTGCCGCCATGCGCCAGTTCTATAAATTCCTCTATGCCGAGGGCCTGCGCACCGACGATCCTACCGGTATTCTCGATGCTCCAAAGAAGGGCCGCCCCTTGCCGAAAACAATGGGCGTCGAGGAAGTGACAAAGCTGCTGACCCAGGCAGAAGCCGAGGCCGCCGACCTCAACCCCGGCCAGCTTCATCGTCTGCGCATGCTGGCGCTCCTGGAACTTCTCTACGCCACCGGCATGCGTGTCAGCGAACTCGTCTCGCTGCCCGCCCGCGTTCTCGATCAGGAGGGCCGCTTCCTGATGATCCGCGGCAAGGGCAACAAGGAGCGGCTGGTACCGCTTTCGCAATCGGCCATTGCCGCTCTGAAATCCTACGGCCGCATGCTGGCGTCTGAAAACGCCGCATCAAAACAGCCGCAGGAGAGCCCCTGGCTCTTTCCGGCCGCCTCGAAAGAGGGATACCTGCCACGACAGGTCTTCGCCCGCGATCTCAAGAATCTGGCAATCCGAGCCGGCCTCACACCGTCGATGATTTCGCCGCACGTCATGCGGCATGCCTTCGCCAGCCATCTTCTGGCCAATGGCGCCGACCTGCGCGTGGTTCAGGAACTCCTCGGCCATTCAGACATTTCGACGACACAAATCTATACGCATGTTCTGGAAGAACGGCTCCAGCAACTCGTCCATACGCACCACCCCCTTGCAAAACAGGCGAAAAAGCACGAATAGGACCGGCGACAAGGGGCGGAACCAGGAAACTGCCCCGCGCACAAGGAACGGAAACGCACCTCATGCACAACTATCTCGACTTCGAAAAGCCGATCTCCGACCTCGAAGGTAAGATCATCGAGCTTAAGAAGCTGGCGACGGAAGACGAAAGCATCGACACCTCCGACGAAGTCGGCAGGCTCGAAGTCCGCGTCCGCGAGGCAATCGTCGAGATCTATTCGAAGCTGAACGCCTGGCAGAAGACGCAGGTCGCGCGCCACCCGCAGCGTCCGCATTTCGTCGACTATGCCAAGACCCTCTTTCAGGAATTCACGCCGCTTGCCGGCGACCGCAAGTTTTCCGAGGATGCCGCCATCCAGGCTGGACTTGCCCGCTTCCGCGGCCAGCCGGTCGCCGTCATCGGCCAGGAAAAGGGCAACGACACCAAGAGCCGCCTGAAGCACAATTTCGGCAGCGCCCGTCCCGAAGGTTACCGCAAAGCGATCCGCATCCTCGAAATGGCCGACCGCTTCCAGCTTCCGGTCATCACCCTTGTCGATACCGCAGGCGCCTATCCGGGTGTCGGCGCCGAAGAACGCGGTCAGGCAGAAGCCATCGCCCGTTCGACGGAGATGTGTCTCGGCGTGAAGGTGCCGTTGAT
Organism: Hyphomicrobiales bacterium; assembly: GCA_900468805.1. Classification (GTDB taxonomy): domain Bacteria; phylum Pseudomonadota; class Alphaproteobacteria; order Rhizobiales; family Rhizobiaceae; genus Rhizobium. The sequence continues at coordinate 79,147 of UEIF01000026.1, forward strand.
CTCGATCGTCATCGGCGAAGGCGGCTCGGGCGGCGCGATCGCGATTGCCACCGGCAATCGCGTCTACATGCTCGAGCATTCGATCTACAGCGTCATCTCGCCGGAAGGTGCAGCCTCCATCCTCTGGCGTGACTCCACCCGCGCCAAGGAAGCTGCGACCAACATGAAGATCACCGCCGAGGACCTGAAGTCGCTCGGCGTCATCGACGGCATCATCCCCGAGCCGCTCGGCGGTGCGCATCGCGATCCCGACAGCGTTATCGCCGCAACGGGCGACGTCATCGCCAATGCACTAGGCGAAATGGCCTCCCGCTCGGGCGAGCAGCTGCGCAACGATCGCCGCCAGAAGTTCCTTGCCATGGGCCGCAATCTGTAAAATCCACAGGCCGTTCCAGCCGATTGAGGCCAAACCTTGGCCACAATAATGTTATCTGTAACATCAGCGCTTGCAGGACACGTCCGCGCAAGTCATAGGCTGGTAAGGATTTATCAAGTATAAGCCGCCTATGATTCCGCGCTGAGCCCGGTTTCCGTAAGCGGGTTGGGTCGCATTATTGATGGGCTGATTGAATGCGCATACGTCATCTTGCCTATGTTTCGCTTATGGCGCTGGCTCTGACCGGCTGCAATGACGCATTGGAATCGGCCCAGGGCGTCGACCTTTCGACCGTCAAGAACAAGGTAGAGCAGCCGCTTCCCGCCCGTATCCTTGCAGACATGTCGGCCAAGGGCATGGATCGCAACTCGCCGATCATGATCCGCATCTTCAAGGAAGAAGGTGCGCTGGAAGTCTGGAAGGCGAAGACGGACAATCGGTTTGAGAAGATCGCCGGCTACAAGATCTGCGCCTGGTCTGGCAAGCTCGGCCCGAAGGTCAAGACCGGCGACCGGCAGGCGCCGGAAGGTTTCTACAACCTGAGCCGCGCCAACCTGAACCCCAATTCCAAATATTATCTCGCCATCAACACCGGTTTCCCGAACCGGTATGATGCCGTCAACGGCCGCTCCGGCAGCGACCTGATGATCCATGGCGCCTGCTCGTCGTCAGGCTGCTACTCCATGACCGACCAGCAGGTTCTGGAAATCTACGCCTTTGCCCGTGACGCCTTCAAGGGCGGCCAGGACAGCGTGCAGCTTCAGGCCTTCCCCTTCCGTATGACCGCCGAGAACATGGTCAAGCACCGCCTCGATACGAATTACGATTTCTGGAAGATGCTGAAGGTCGGCTACGACAATTTCGAAGTCACCAAGCGCCCGCCGGAAGTGAATGTCTGCGAGAAGAAATACGTCTTCAACCAGCAGGCCACGAGCGGCGGCAGCTTCAATCCGGCCGGCGCCTGCCCGGCCATGTCTACGCCGCCGGCGCTGACGGCAGCGCTCGCCTCCTACGGCAAGACGTATGATGCCGATTATCAGACGGCGCTGAAGAAATACGACGGGCTTGCCTGGTACGACCCGACGGAAGCCGAACGCAAGGCTGTGGTCGCCAAGCAGCGCAAGGGCCGCGAACTCGCATATGCGCCGACCGGCACGTCGCTTGAGGCCGGCCGCATGGTCAAGGTTGCCGAACTCGAAGACATGATGGCCAATCAGGCCGCAAAGAGCGTGGCTGCAAAGACCGCAGCTGCCGCTACGCCGACGACGCAGGCTCAGGCCACGACCGTTGCCGCAGCACTGCCGGCAAACATCCCGGTACCGATGCAGAACCCGCTGGCCTATGCCGCGCCCGAGCCCGCGCCGCAGGAAACCGCCGACGCCACCAAGAAGCCGTTCTGGAAGTTCTGGGCCAGGAACTGATTGGCTTGGACGCCATTCTCTACGATCTGCGCGGGCTGAAATGCCCGCTTCCGGTCATCAAGACGCGCAAGAAGCTGACGGCCATGCCGAGCGGCGCGCTGATCCTCGTCGATACCAGCGATCCGCTTGCCGTCATCGATATCCCGCATTTCTGCAATGAAGACGGCCACGAGCTCGTCAGCACAGAAAAGACCGAACGCGGCCACCGCTTCCTGATCCGTAAGGCCTAGAACAGCCCTATTGAAGTGGAGGGTGCCCCCTTCACATCGAGCCCCCTCCGGAGGGAGCCCCCTCCGCAAAATGCCCAGATTCAGGAAGAGAGAGTGTCCTTATGCGTCCGAACGGGCGCTCGGTGCTCTCGGTGGAGGGGGCGAACCTTCAATGGAGGGTGCCGCACCCTCCGGTTCAACCAATTGAAATATATGCATTTAAACAAGTGGAGGGGGCGGAGGGAGCGATTTGCTCAAACATGCCGGAAGCCACTTATGCCGGCATTGATACAGGCGGTATACACGACGCTTGCGGAGAGTCTTGGAAATGCTCCCTCCGGGCCCCTCCGCGATCCAATCGCGCGGTTCTTGATGATCCGGGCCGACGCAACGCTTCAAAGCGCGTCGCGATCTTTCAGATCCGCATGCCCGGAATGGCGAGCGGATTGTCGCTAAGCGCGGCGCGATCCGGTGTATCAATGCGCGGCTTGCCGAGGAAGGCATCGAAGAGATCTTTCACGAAAGCCTCAGGCAGATCCTTGGTGATCAGCACCATGCGCGTGCGCCGATCCTCAGGGTCCGGCCAGGCGGCAAGCCGCACCGGCGGATGGAAGATGCTCTGGACGCCGTGCAGCACCAGCGGGCGCTCCGGCCGGTCTGATGTGGCGATGATCGCCTTCATGCGCAGAAGCTTCTCTCCGTGCGCCGAACGCAGGAGATCGATGAACATTTCGAGCGCCATCGGATCGATTGCCTTTTCCTCGATGATCGAGAAGGAACGGATCGACGCATCGTGACGATTGATGTCGTGCGGGTCCTGATGCTCGTGGCCATGACGATGGTGGTGATGATCGTGATCGTGGCCATGATGATGCCCCTCGTGCTCATCCTCATCATGCAGCCAGCGGCGGACATCGGCGATCTTCGTCGCGGGGTCGTAAAGCCCGTTCACGAGCACGCGTGCCGAGCCGGCTTCATCGCTGTCGGCATCCATGAAAGCCGCGTACGGATTGAGACCGCGTAAACGCGCCATCAGCGCATCCGTATCGCCTTCTATGCTCTTTTTCGAGACAATCAGCCGATCGGCAACAGCCGCCTGCTTGCGCGCCTCCTCGTGATTGTCGAGCGTCTGCAGACCATTCACAGCATCGACGACAGTGACGACACCGTCGAGCTCGAAATTCTGCGCGATGATCGGATTGCCCATGATTGCCTGCATGACAGGAGCCGGATCGGCAAGGCCGGTCGTCTCGATGACCGCGCGTTTGACCGGCTTCACGCGGCCCGTTTGCACCGCATCAATCAGGTTTGCGAGAGTATCGACCAATTCCCCGCGCACGGTGCAGCAGAGGCAGCCGTCGGAAAGCTCGATGATGGAATCGCCGGAGCTTTCGACCAGCAGATGATCGATGCCGACATCGCCGAATTCGTTGATGATGACGGCCGCATCCTTCATGCCGGGATCTTTGAGGATGCGGTTCAGAAGCGTCGATTTACCGGCGCCGAGAAAGCCGGTCAGGATGGTGACCGGGATCTTGTCGCTAAGCGTACTCATGGTTTTTCCTCAGAAGGATTTCGGCCGCGGGAGCGGAACAGGAACATTGGCGAGCGCTTCCACAGCATCGCCCTTGGCGGTCTTGTCGTTCTGCGCGACCGGCTGCGGATCCTGCCCGGGAATGAGGCCGGCGAATACGAATTGCGGCTCGTGATCCATTTCATGGATATAGGGCGACTGCACCTTCATGCGGCCGACCTCGTCGCGCGTTTCACTGCGCACCTTGGCGCCCTTGGCGCTGCAGATATCGGCCGTGATGTCGTTCACCTGGTCCTGCCCGGGCCCGTAAGGCTTCAGCGAGCCCAGCGTATCATTTGCCGCAAACTGCGAGGTGAAGCCCTTTTGCAGAAGGTTCGCGGTAGCATCGGCGCGAGCCGCCAGGCTGTCGGTGCCGAGCACGACGGACACCAGCGTCCGGCCGCTGCGCGTCGCAGAACCGATCTGGTTGAAGCCCGAGGCACAGATAAAGCCGGTCTTCATGCCGTCGGCGCCGGCAAAACGGCCGATCAGCATATTGATGTTCGGGACGTTCTGCTTGCCGTTCGTGAAGCCTTCCAGCGAGAAATAGCCGGCATATTGCGGGAAGTCGCGGCGCAGCGCCACCGACAGGATCGCGAGATCGCGCGCCGTCGTGTACTGTCCCTTGCCCGGCAGGCCGTTCGGATTGACGAAATGCGAATCCGACATGCCAAGTTTCACCGCTTCTGCATTCATGCGGACGACGAACGCTTCCTGCGTGCCGCTGACCGCCTCCGCAACGGCAACGGCAATGTCATTGGCCGACTTGACCATCAGGATCTTGAGCGCGCTGTCGAGCGTGAACTTCTGGCCCGGTTTGAAGCCCATCTTGGCCGGCGGCTCGGCGGCGGCCCGCTTGCTCATGACGACGGGCGTATCGAGGCTGATCTGGCCGGAGCGGATCGCATCGAAGACCGTATAGACGGTCATCAGCTTGGTCAGCGAAGCCGGATACCATTTGCGGAAGGCTTCCTCATGCTCCAGTACGCGACCGGTCTGCACGTCGACCAGAATATGCGGATTGGCCTCAGCAAGTGTAACGGACGAGACAAGAACCGCTGTTGCTGTCGCTATAAAAGAAAAGGGCCGCAAAGCGGCGAACAAACGATCGTGGCGCGTCGACAAGTGCTCGTCCTTCAGGGAATTATCTCGAAACCTTCCCCTATTTACCCTATATGGCTATGACATGGCAAAGGTCATTGACTAAGTTATTTCCAAGGCATCACGCCCTTGTGATGCTCAGACAGGCCCCAGCATTTCATTCACAGGAAGCCAAGAATGCCGATTCTGAATAGAGCCGCCGAACTTCAGGACGAAGTTGCCGAGTGGCGCCGTCACATCCATGCGCGGCCGGAACTTCTCTTCGCAGTCGAAAACACGGCTGCCTTCGTTGCTGAAAAACTTAAGGAATTTGGCGTCGACGAGATCGTTACCGGCATCGGCCGCACCGGCGTCGTGGGGCTCATCAAGGGTAAGGGCGAACGCGCCCGCACGGTCGGTCTGCGCGCCGATATGGACGCCCTGCCGCTCACCGAAATCACCGGCAAGCCCTGGGCTTCGAAAACACCTGGCAAAATGCACGCCTGCGGCCATGACGGCCACACCGCCATGCTGCTCGGTGCCGCGAAATATCTCGCAGAGACTCGCAACTTCAACGGCAACGTCGCCGTGATCTTCCAGCCGGCCGAAGAAGGCGGCGGCGGCGGCAACCTGATGGTCAAGGATGGCATGATGGAGCGCTTCGGCATCGAAGAGGTCTACGGCATGCACAACCTGCCGGGCCTGCCCGTCGGCCAGTTCGCCACCCGCAAAGGCTCCATCATGGCGGCAACCGACGAGTTTACCGTCACCATCAAGGGCCGCGGCGGCCACGCGGCGCAGCCGCACAGCACGATCGACCCGATCGCAATAGGCGCGCAGATCGTTTCGAACCTGCAGCTGATCGCCTCGCGCAGTGTCAATCCGCTGCGTTCGGTCGTCGTATCCGTCACGAAATTCAATGCCGGCTTCGCCCACAACGTCATCCCTAATGACGCGACCTTCGCCGGCACGATCCGCACGCTTGATGATGAGGTGCGCGCCCAGGCGGAAGCGCGCCTGCGCGAAGTCGTGGAAGGCATCTGCGCTGCCCATGGCGCCGCAGCCGACATCAACTTCCACCGCAACTACCCCGTCACCTTCAACCACGCGGATGAAACGGAGCACGCCGTTGCCATCGCCAGCGACATTGCCGGCGAAGCCAACGTCAATCCCGAGGTCGACCCGATGATGGGCGGCGAGGATTTCTCTTACATGCTGAACGCCCGCCCCGGCGCCTTCATCTTCATCGGCAACGGCGACACCGCCGGCCTGCATAACCCTGCCTACGACTTCAACGACGAAGCGATCGCCCACGGAATTTCCTATTGGGTGCGCCTAGCCGAACAGCGCCTCGGCGCCTGAGACGAAACGACATGAGAGACACTGAAAGGGCTTGGCTAAACGTCAAGCCTTTTGTATGCATGGCATCCAAGTGGTCCCGTAGCTCAGCAGGATAGAGCACCAGATTCCTAATCTGGGGGTCACGCGTTCGAATCGCGTCGGGATCACCATTCTTTCACCGATATCTGGGCCGCCACTGAACTGCGCGTTTTGCGCCGGCCCCGAAGAGCGCAGCCACGATCCACCCGCCGACAAAGCCGATCGCCGCCCAGGCGAGGCCGGCGAAGCTGACGGGCACGCCGGGCACGAAATCGCGCCAGGTATTGGCAAGGATCCCCTCATCGGCATTGCGCATCAGCACGAAGGGCTTGGCGACCGGCGCGGCGCTACCGAGATCCGATTGCTGGGTGATGAGGCGCTCGTAGCGCTCCAGCGTGCTGCGCATGGAGATGCCGCGATCGCGCAGGAAATCGTCAGGTGAAGGCGTGTAGGCATCAAGTGCCTGCTGGCGATCGAGATGGTGGTCGGTGGCCTGTTTCGTGAAGTCGTCGACGATGATCCTGAGTTCGTCGATCGCCCCGCCGATGCGCTGGCGATACTGCTGGGCAAACTCCGGCGCCTGCGAAAAAAGCGTGCCGCCGGCAAGCCCGACGACCAGTGTGATGCCCCTTCCGATCGGTCCCATGAGGATGCCTCCAGCTGTTTCCTACACCAGAACGATTTTGAAAGGGCAAAGGTTGCCGCTGACACAATCGTTAACGCTATGTGATTGAACCGATTGGGCTTCGTCCGAGTTCATCAGCCGACCAACTCAGAAAGAGAGATTTGTCATGAAGAACATTGTCATTGCTTCGACGCTTGCTGCAGCTTCCATTTTTGTAGGCGCACTGCCCTCGCAGGCAGCCAGCGTCACCATTACCACCGACAATGGCGGCCGGGGCTACCACCGTGTGGATGACCATCAGTACTACCGTCACCATATGCCGGCACGTCGCGTTTCACATGACTGCGTCACCCGCACGGAGCGCGTCCACAGCCACGGGCATGTCGTGATCAAGAAGACCCAGGTCTGCCGCTAAAGGCGATAAAACCCGGCTGGATATCCAGCCGGGTTTTACTTTTTTGAAGCATGAGGAACTTCGGAATTTTCTCTGCGTTTAAGCGACAGAACAGGAGTATCCGCCATGCGTATTCGAATGATTCTGCTTGCAATCGGTTTCGTCGTCAGTGGCCTGATGCTGGCCATCGTCCATCAGCCGCAGGGCTCCGCTACAGCAGCCAAGACCGATCGCCTTGTCGGCGAAAAGGCTCCGGCGGGTTTTCTGCCGGAACGATTTGCCGGCTGATCAGCTGAGCGAAGGCTTACGCGCCACGACATGGAAATATTCCTCGTCGGCCAGCGTCTCACCACCGAGCGGCCGACCGTCGACCGAAAAGAGCAGCGGCTCGCCGATGAAGCCACTTTCAGAAAGTTGCGAACGCAGTTGGCCTGGCGTCGTGGCATAGACCATGATGCCGAAATCATGGGCGCGATGCAGCATGATCGCATGCTCGCCATGCCGCTGCTCCAGTGGCGCAAAGCGACGCTCGCGCACCAGCCCCACCGCATGCTTGAGGAGCCGGAAGCTCAGCTTCACCGGATGGTTGGACCAGACGATCGAGGCACGCGCGCGATTTTCGCCAAAACCATGCCAATTGCGATTGAAGGTCGAAAAGGAAAAAGTGCCGCCGGCCTTCAGAACGCGCGAGACTTCACGCAGGACCGATTTCCGACCATCGGCATCGACTGAATCGATACCATTATAGCTGAACACCACCAGATCGAAGGAACCGCTTTCGAAGGCCGAAAGATCGCGCGCATCCATATGTTCGAAGCGAAGGCCCGGATAATTGGAGCGTGCAAGCGTCACCATTTCAGGCGTGTAGTCGATACCGACATAATCGCCGGCCTCCTTGGCGATGAGTGCCGCCGTGCGGCCGCCGCCGACGCCAATATCGAGGATGCGGCCACCCTTGGCATTCGCAAGGCCAATGCTCAGCACCGTGCGTTCGCCTTCATTGATGAAGCCGTTACTATTACGATAGTCGCGCCGGGAGAGCGGATTGCTCCATGTCCGGCGATTGATCACTTCCATCTGATGCATCGAAAACCTGACTTTCCGGGGGCTATGGACTAGGCCCGAGCGTAGGTCAGGTGCCGAAGCCGGTAAACTTACGTAACGTTAATGTTTCGTTAAGGTTAACGCCGGGCGTTTGCTTTTGGGTCAGCCGAGCAGGATACGGTTGTGCACCGTATGCACGCCCTCGACGGTTTTTGCGACCGAAGTCGCCCGCTCGATTTCGCCGACAGTGCCGACGCTGCCGCTCAACACGATCTCATCGCCTTCGGCTGTTACCTCGACATCGGCGGCGTCGATACCGCCGGCGATTGCCAGCGCATTGGCAACGGCGGCCTCCAGCGTCGCGTGATTGGCATATTCCGCCTCCGCTTCCGGTTCACGCCCGTGAAATGTCGGTTCCTTGAAAACCATTGTCGTGTCCTCCGTAATGATGCGGAAGAAACGCCCGGCAATGGACTTGGTTTCGCCTACCAGCGAAGCTGATAGTTCAGATTGATATTTCCCGTCCGTCCCGTCGACAGCGGATCGGATATCGAAGCGGTCAAGCCGAGGTCGGGCAATATATTCTGGCTGACGGCGACAGTGCTGGAGAAATCGCCGTTGAAATCGCTGACGCTGCTGCCGGCCGAAATCGAGGTGCCGGTCCACGGATAGATCAGCTTGACCGCCTGTGAAGCAGATATCGTCGCCTGCCGCGTATCGATAGCGTTGTAGCCGAGACTGACGGCACGCGTCGTCTGCATGTCGAGAGAATCCGACAGGATCCAGCTTCGCGAACGGCTGAGCATCAGCGCGCCGCTGCCGCGCAGAGTATCGACTTGCAGCGTCACATCCTGCTGCGCACGGGTGGCAGGCGTGGCGCTCACCTTTTGCAGCCTGCCCCACAGCATCGCCTGCCCTGAATCCGGCAGCGGCGCTCCGCTTTTGTCGGAGGCAAGCGCCAGATCTGCACCGGCGCTGGTCTCCCATTCCATCGGCAGGCGAAACCCGACCGTCGCCTTGTAGGACCGGCTGGAGACCTTCACCGGCGACCAGATCAGCAGGTCATCCGCAAATGCCGGCTTCACCAGTGGAAATAGAACAAAAACAAAGCATGCGATCTTTATTCTGGACATGATTTTCGATCGTTTTGAACTCGCACTCCTGTCACACGCCGATAGGCGCAGAGCGGACGTGGAAGCGCTCGCGTCGAACGCAATGAAGGATGGCGCAAACACGCAATCCCGGCTTGGTCTTCGATTTTTGCTTGGCCCATGGCCAGTGGCATAATTGCCGGTTGCTCGTCAGGGGCCTCGGCACCTAGCGGAATTGCCTTTGCGGCCAGCAACTGGCCGCGGCAATATTCGTCCCCACGAGGACTGTTATCAGGATCACATCACCGCGAAGCTATGTAAACCCCTCTGGAGTTGAAATTTGCTGCACCGCACACTTGCTGCCCCTTCCGATCCCCTGTAGAGCCGGTGGCAAATGTGCAATTTCTTACGAAATCGACCATGATGACGGGCAAAATCGCGCCGCGGCGCCTTAGTATTTTCGGTTCGACTGGCTCGGTCGGCCAAAATACGCTTGATGTCGTCGGTCATCTGGGCGGTCGACAAAATTTCGAAATTTCCGTCCTGACCGGCAATGGCAATGTAGAACTGCTGGCCCGGCAGGCAAAATCCGCCGGTGCGCGGCTCGCCGTCATCGCCAATGACCGCCATTACGAATCGCTGAAGAGCGAGCTTTCGGGCAGCGGCATCGCAGTCGCCGCCGGCAAATCCGGGCTGATGGAAGCCGCAGACCGCGAAGCGGATTGGGTGATGGCGGCCATCGTCGGCACGGCCGGCCTTGCACCGACACTGGCTGCAGCGCGACGCGGAGCGGATATCGCGCTTGCCAACAAGGAATGCCTGGTCGCGGCCGGCGATCTTTTCATCGAGGCGGTGAAAAACGGCGGCGGCAAGCTTCTGCCAGTCGATAGCGAACATAACGCGATCTTCCAGGTGCTGGAGGAGAATCAGCGCCATGCCCTGGAGCGCATTATCCTGACGGCATCGGGCGGCCCCTTCCGCACATCCTCGCGTGAGGAGATGGCCAATGTCACGGTCGAAGCCGCACGCGCCCATCCCAAATGGTCGATGGGCTTGAAGATTTCCATCGACAGCGCCTCGCTCTTCAACAAGGCGCTGGAGATGATCGAGGCGAAGCACCTCTTCGACCTGCGCCCTGAGCAGGTGGAGGTGATCGTCCATCCGCAGTCGATCATCCATTCCATGGTCGGCTATACGGATGGCTCGGTGCTGGCGCAGCTCGGCGCGCCCGATATGCGCACCGCAATCGGCTACGCCCTGTCTCACCCGCGCCGCGCGAACCTGCCGATCGAACGGCTGGATTTCGCCAAACTCGCGCGGCTCGATTTCGAGGCGCCGGACGAAAAACGTTTCCCTGCGCTACGGCTTGCCCGACTGGCGATGACGCGCGGCGGTGTACAAGGCGCGGTGCTGAACGGCGCCAAGGAAGTCGCGCTCGAAGCCTTCATCGAAGGCCGCCTGCCATTCCTCGCTATGGCTGAAATCACCGAAAGGGTGATGGATGAGTTCGTCGGCTTGCCGGCGGCGACAACGATGGACGATGTCTTTGCCGCAGACAAGGAAGCCCGGCAGCGGGCTGCCGGGCTGATCTAATAAAGAAATTTTCCTGAAAAATCAGGCGCCTTGACGTCAAGCGACGTGACGGGCGAGCGCGCAGCGCGACCAGAGCGAATGCAGCGCGCCGACCAGATGCTCGATATCGGTATCCGAATGCAGTGGCGTTGGCGTGATGCGCAGGCGCTCGGTCTTCTTCGGCACCGTCGGATAGTTGATCGGCTGCACATAGACGCCGAAATTATCGAGCAGCAGATCCGAGATCCACTTGCACTTGGCGGCATCGCCAACCATGACCGGCACGATATGGCTGGGGTTCGGCATATGCGGAATGCCCTGCTGGTCAAGCAGCGTGCGCAACTTTCGCACACGGTCCTGATGGCGAGCCCGCTCGAAGGGGCTTGCCTTCAGATGCCGTATCGACGCGACCGAGCCGGCAGCGAGCGCAGGCGGCAGCGACGTCGTGAAGATGAAGCCCGACGCAAATGAGCGGATGAAATCGCAGAGAGCAGCGGAAGCGGCGATATAACCGCCCATGACGCCAAAAGCCTTGGCAAGCGTGCCTTCGATGACGGTGATGCGGTCCATCAGGCCTTCGCGCTCGGCAATGCCGCCGCCGCGCGGACCATACATGCCGACGGCATGCACTTCGTCGAGATAGGTCATCGCGCCATACTTGTCAGCGAGATCGCAGATTTCCTTGATCGGTGCGATATCACCATCCATCGAATAGACGGATTCGAAGGCGATAAGCTTCGGCGCCTTGGGATCGGCAGCAGCGAGCTTGGCCTCAAGATCGGCGACGTCATTGTGCTTCCAGATGACCTTCTCGCACTTGGCGTAGCGGATGCCCTCGATCATCGAGGCATGGTTGAAAGCATCGGAGAAGATGATGAGGCCGGGGATTTTGGCGCCGAGTGTGCCGAGTGCTGCCCAGTTCGAAACATAGCCGGATGTGAAGGTCAGCGCGGCTTCCTTGCCATGCAGATCGGCGAGCTCCTGCTCGAGCAGAACATGGTAGTGGTTGGTACCAGAGATATTCCGGGTGCCTCCCGCACCCGCGCCACAGTGATCGATGGCTTCCTTCATCGCCTCGATCACCTTGGGGTGCTGGCCCATGCCGAGATAGTCGTTGGAGCACCAGACGGTTACTTCCTGTTCGCCATTCGCCGTGTGGCGGGTCGCACGCGGAAAGTTACCGCGATGGCGCTCCAGATCGGCAAAAACGCGGTAACGGCCCTCAGTGTGAAGCCCGTCCAGCTCGCTTTTGAAAAACGCTTCGAAATCCATCATATGCTCCAGTTCGTACGGCTGTTTCTTGCTGAGACGGCAACCGAACGTCAACCCTTTCGTGCCTGATTTAACATCAACTGCGGCAAAAGGCGCAGACTTTTGAATGATTCCAGATAAAAAATACACCAGTCGCGATCAGGGAAATTGATCGACGTCAATTCCGGCGACAAATTCGCTTTTAATCGTGGAAAGAAACTCACGCCTTACGAAAAAAAGCTTGTTGATGGTGGACAAGCCCTTCTTGCGACATAGTTTCCGGGCTAGCCTAAGAAAAAATAGGTTAGGGACGACATCCGCCCGCTGGGGCGCCAAAAACCTCGGAGAAAAGAGATGAAAAAAGTCCTCGTACTCGCATTGATCGGCCTTTCGATCGCTAGCTGCACACCCACCCAACAGGGTGCCGGTATCGGCGCTGCGTCTGGTGCCGTTATCGGCGGCGTAGTCACCGGCGACGTGCGCGGCGCGGCAGTTGGCGCAGCGATTGGCGGCGTTTCGGGCGCGCTTATCGGCAGGGTCGCAGAGCAGCCTGGCCAATGCTACTACCGCGACCGGTATGGTCGCCGCTACATCGATGATTGCCGCTGAGATCAGCAATCAGAATGGGAAAAATGGAAATCCCGGACCCTCGTCCGGGATTTTTTTGTACTAAATTAGTGCGCCTGCAGTTTAAATTGGTACACGTGGCGTGATTTTGCCGCTAAGCTTGTTATCGGCTGGGCAACGCAGAGCTTCATTTTAATGTAACCCAAAAGCGGCGGATGCGGATTAGAGGGACGGGCCTGAGAACTGGTATTGCGTATCGAGCAGGCGCCATGGTGGTGGTCGCAGCGGCGGCTGCATTTTCACCAGTCCTCGTGGGCAATGCCTACGCATTCAAGCTTTTTGGCATCACCATATTCGGCAAGGACGAGGACGAGAACCTGCAGGTGCCCGATCCTGTGCGCTATGACGTCGACCTCGAAGCCGGGACAGCCGATAGCGACCTCAAGGAGGCGCTGGAGAACAGCTCTCGCCTCGTCGGCGACAAGAACCGCCCGGTTTCAGGCGATCTGGGCGTCGTCGTGAAAGCCCGCGACGACCGCGACAGGCTGATCGCCACGCTTTACGAAAAGGCGCGCTACGGCGGCGTGGTGACGATTACCATCGACGGCCGCAACATAGACGATCTGCCGCCGAACCCGACTTTCGATCGCTCGAAGCCCATTCCGGTCAAGGTGGATATAGCGCCTGGCCCGGTCTTCACTGTCAATGAAGTACAGTTCGGCGGCGATGCTGCACACCGTAACCCTGCCGATTACGATCTCTCTCCAGGCGAACGGGCCGGCTCGCTCGCCATCATCAAGGCCGGTGATACGATCGTCGACCAGTTGAAGAGCGAGGGCAGGCCCTTTGCCAAACTGACCGAACGCCGTGTGGTCGCCGACCACAGCAAGAATACTGTCGATGTCGTTCTCGCTGCCGAAGGCGGTCCGGTCGCTCCGATCGGCGACGTCGGCGTGACTGGGGAGGAAAGGGTCAAGCCGGAATTCATCCAGCGCTACTCCCGCCTGCAGAAGGGCGAAGCCTATTCGCCGGAGGCGCTGAGGAAGGCGGGTGAACGCCTGCGCGCGCTTGGCGTGTTCTCCAGTGTGACGATCCACGAAGGCGACGCGCTGGCCTCCGATGGTACCTTGCCCATGACGATCGAGATTTCCGAAGGCAAGCGGCGCTATCTCGGCGTCGGCGCACAATATTCGACGATCGACGGCTTCGGCGTCAACGGCTACTGGGGCCATCGCAATCTGTTCGGCGGGGCAGAATCGCTGCGTATCGAAGGCGCCGTCTCGCGCCTCGGCGAAGCGTCCGACGTCGGCGATCTCGATTATTCCGCCGGTGTCCTCTTCACGAAGCCGGGCTTCATCCATCCGTCCGCTACGCTGAAGGCCGGCATCGTCGCCAAGACGGAAAATCCGGATGCTTATAATGCGAAGCTTGTTACCGCCTCACTCGGCCTCTCCTATGAATTGACGGATCAGGACACCATCTCCGCAGCCGGCGAGGTGAGCTTCGAGAATGATGACGACGCCTTCGGCAACAACAATTATCTGACCTTTACGGTGCCGATCACCTATGATCGCGACGCCCGCGACGACAAATTCAATCCGACAGGGGGTTACCACGCCACGCTTTCGGCAAAGCCGGGCTATGAGTTCATGAACGGCACGGTCTACTCGGCCTTCGAAGGCTCAATTTCCGGCTATCTCGGCCTTGGCGCCGAAGACGGCATCGTCCTCGCCGGCAAGATCGCGGCCGGCACGCTGATCGGCGGCGATGGCGTTCAGGATATTCCCGCCACCCAGCGCTTCTTTGCCGGCGGCGGCGGCTCTGTGCGTGGCTACGGCTATCAGGAAATCTCGCCCTATAATGAAAACGGTGATGCGACCGGCGGCCGCTCCTATGTGACCAGCTCCTTCGAGGCGCGCATCAAGATCACCGATACGATCGGCGTCGTGCCCTTCATCGATATCGGCACGGTTTCGGACAGCATTACGCCTGATTTCTCCGATATCAGGGCCGGCGCGGGCGCCGGTATCCGCTATGCAACGCCTTTCGGCCCTCTGCGGCTTGATTTCGCCGTACCGCTGAACAAGTACGATGGTGGGACGGATTATGGAATTTATGCAGGCATAGGCCAGTCATTCTAGGCCAGTTACAAGGAATGCCGATTTCGCAGTGTTTTCCGACCTGTGGGCTGTCATGAAAACGGGATAATGTCCTCTCCTATGCAAATGTTGGCGAAAATCATGAACTGGATGATGCGGCTCATCGGCTACGGCCTTGGCGCAGCGATCATCCTTGCCGTGATTGCGCTGGCGATCTTCGGCTTCACCTCCTTCGGCGCTCGCATCATCACCGAAAACGTCGCTTCCGCCCTTTCCAATCGCGATATGACGATATCGGTGCGCGAACCGGAAGGCTTGCTGACCGGCGGGCTGCGCGCAGCCGAGATCACGCTGTCGGATACGCGCGGCACGTTCGCGGAAATCCGCGGCATCGCCATCGACTGGAATCCTCTGGCGCTGTTGACCGGCACCTTCCACGCCAAGCAGGTCTCGGTCGCGTCCATCGACGTGCGCCGCAGGCCGGTACGGACCCTGCCCTCCAGGTCGGCGACACCGGAGGAGCAGAGTTCGGGTGGCTTCCGTCTTCCGTTGAAGATCGATATCGAACATCTCGCCCTGCCCGACATTTCTCTGGCGGAGCCGCTAACGGGTCGCGCCTTCTCGCTTGCCGCTGCAGGCAGCCTGAAAGCCGACAGCGACGGCGGAGAAGCGATGATCAACGTCAACCGCCATCAGGTTCCCGACGCGAAACTTTCCGCCGACGTCGCCTTTACCCCGGCAAACAGCCGGCTACGGCTGAATGCCCAGCTTTCCGAACCGCAGGGTGGTCTGCTTGCCGGCTTCCTCGGCCTACCCGGCAGCCCCGCTGTCAATATCGCACTCAACGGCGAAGGCCCGATTTCTGACTGGAACGGCAAGCTGCAGGCCGCGCTAGACGGCCAGCAACGTGCGTCGCTGGAAGGCAAGCACGCGATTACGCCGGACGGCCTGCATCATCTGGATCTCAAGGGCGGCGGTGATGTGAGTTCGCTGCTTCCCATGGCGTTCCGGCCGCTCTTTGCAGGCCAGACGAATATCGATGTATCCGCGACCTTCGACGATCACGGCAAGATCGATATCCAGACCGGCAATCTCGCGACCGGCAGCGTCGTCATCGCCGCCTCCGGCACGCTGGATCCTGCCGGCAACAACAGCCTGAACGCCAATGTCCTCGGCACCTCGGGTCCGGTCGACTTCCGCTGGCCGCTCGCCGATGGCGAAGCACGCTTCATGATTTCGGGCCTTAATCTGGCTATGACGGGGCAGGCCCAGGCCGTTCGCATCAACGTCAGCGGATCGCTGGATTCCGCCACGATGCCGCAGGCCGATATCCGCAATGTCAAGCTGACGGCCAAGAGCGATGCCTTCAATCTCGCCAATGGTGCCGGCGATATCCAGTTGCGCCTCGTTGCGGGTGACGCCACCTTCACCGAGCCCAACCTCAACCGCGCCGTTCGGGGTCCGATCACACTTGTCGCGCCGCTTCAGATTTCGCGCAACGGCATCGGCTTCAACGGCACGACCGTTGAAAGCGCCAATATCGGCGCCGATCTCAACGGCTCCTATCGCCTGGCCGACAATACGCTGACCGGCAATGCTAAATTTACTGTCCAGCCCGCCGCCTTGCCGCCGGGCGTCGCCGAAAAGTTCGATGCACCGATCAATCTCGAAACCCAGATTGCAGGTACGATCCCCTCCAAGGTGACGCTGTCGAACATCACGGTCAAATCGCCGACCATCGAGGCAGGCGGCAATGTCGCCCTCGAAGACGACGTATTGACGGCAGATCTCGCCGGCAAGCTTCCCGATATCGGCAAGCTGCTGTCAGGCACCAGCGGGGAAGCGGATTACAGCCTCAAGGCAAGCGGCACGCTTCCAGCACTTGCGCTCACCGCCAATGTGAAAGCCGCCAAACTGCAGATGGCCGATCGCAAGGTCGACGATCTCAACATCGATCTGACAGGCTCGGCCGATCCTGCCGCTCCGCAGGGCAGGATCGGCGCGACCGGCACGATAGATGGTCAGCCAATCGGCATCAATGGCGACGTCAAATCCGAAAACGGAACGATTTCCATCCCCGCGCTGACAGCCGATGTCGGCAGCAATCGTCTGGCGGGTAACCTCACGCTTTCGTCAGGCATGACGCCCGCGGGTGCGCTGACCTTCGACTTCCCTGATATAAGCCTGCTTGCCGCTCTCGGCGGCCAGAAGGCGGGCGGCGACCTCAAAGGCTCCGTCGATATCACCGGCAATGACGGCAAGATCGCGCTCAAGGTCGTCGCCAACGGCAGCGGTATTCACCGTGATACGCTGACGATCGCCAAACCGACGATCGACGTGACCGTCAGCGACATCAAGGCTTTTGCAGCCAATGGCACCATACGGGCTGAAGAGTTCGGCGTCGGGACCAACAAGCTCACCGGCATTGCGCTCGATTTCGTCCAGCAGCAGACCCGCACCGACTTCAACCTCGATGCGGGATACGACGGCAATCCCCTGCAGGCGGCCGGCAATGTGCAATCCGCAGGCGGCATGATTGATCTCAGCCTCGACCGCTTCGTCGCGCGCCCACGCGATATTCCAGTCGAACTGGCGTCGCCCGCGCAGATCAACGTCACCAAGGGAGTTGCCAGCCTGAACGGACTGACGGTCAAAACCGGCAGCGGCTCGGTATCCGTCACCGGTTCTGCTGGTGAGACATTGAAGATCGATGCCGTCATCACCGACTTGCCGGCAAGCCTTGCCAACAGTTTCGTGCCCAATCTTTCCGCCGACGGCACCATTTCCGGAACGGTCGGCGTGACCGGAACACCGGCCGTACCCACCGTCAACTTCAAGCTCGACTGGAAGGATGCGGCCACTAGCCATACCAAGGGCGCCGGCATCGCACCTCTCGGCATCGCGACATCAGGCACTTTCGCAGACAACAAGCTGAACTTCGATGGCAATATCACGGGTGCCGATGGTCTTTCCCTCAAAGCTGCGGGTGATGTCGGTCTGGCGGCGCCGAATGCCCCGACACTCAATGTGAAAGCCGATATCGTCAGCCTGCCGGCAAAGATCGCCAATGGCTTCGTCCCCGATCTTGAAGCCGAGGGCACGGTTTCAGGAACGATCGCCGCGACGGGCACGCCGGCTGCACCATCAGCCGATTTCAAGCTGAACTGGAAAAATGCCGCGACGAGCCAGACAAAGAGTGCCAAGCTTACCGGTCTGTCCCTTAATGCATCCGGCAGGTTTGCGGATAACAAGCTCGATTTCGATACGGCGCTCACTGGCAAGGGCGGGCTATCGCTGAAAGCGCTCGGCAACGTCGCAATTTCAGGCGCCACAATCGGCAACATCAAGGTGAATGCCGATCTGGCGAACGTGCCTGCTGGCATTGCCAACGGCTTCGTGAAAGATCTCGACGCCGACGGAGCGATATCGGGCACGGTCTCCGCAACCGGCACGCCGGCAGCACCAGCTGCAGATTTCAAGCTAACTTGGCAGGACGCCACGACGCGGCACACTAAGACCGCGGGTTTGACCGGGCTGGACCTCACAGCAAACGGCCATTTTGCTGAACAGAAACTCGATTTCGATGCGAACCTCGCCGGACCGAAGGCCCTCTCGCTGAAAGCGACGGGCAATGTGGAGCTCTCTGGAGCGGATGTCCGCAATATCGAGGTCGATGCCGAGCTCGCCAATCTTCCTGCGGGCCTTGCCAACGGCTTCGTTCCCGATCTCGGCGCCGAGGGCAAGATTTCCGGCAAGGCGTCCGCCTCCGGCTCGCTGCCGACACCATCAGTCACCTTCGATCTTGCCTGGGCGAATGCCGCAACACGCCAGACGAAGAGCAACGGGCTCACCGGCCTCTCCGCCAAGGCCACTGGCAAATATGAAAATAACAGGGTCGATTTCGATGCTAATCTCGGCAGTGACAACGGCGCACTTCTGAAGGCAAATGGCGGCGTGACGATCGACGGCACGGCAATTCGCGATCTCGCAGTCAATGCCGACATTGCGGGCCTGCCGGCAAACATTGCCAACGGCTTCGTGCCCGGTCTCGGCGCCGAAGGCACGATCTCAGGCACCGCCGTCACCTCGGGCACACCGACGGAGCCGGTGGTCGATTTCAGGCTCGACTGGATGAACGCGGCAACGCGCCATACCAAGACCGCCGGCCTCTCGGGCCTAGCAATCGCTGCTTCCGGCAAATATGTCAGTGACCGACTGGATTTCGATGCCAATCTGAATGGCAAGGGCGGCGTCTCGCTGAAGGCCACCGGCAATCTTGCGCTCACCGGCACCACGATCCAGGGCATCGATGCAAAAGCTGATATAACCAACCTGCCAGCGGCCGTGGCCAACGGTTTCGTTCCGGACCTCGGAGCCGAGGGCACCATCACGGCATCGGCCACTGCCTCAGGTTCGCTCACCGCACCCTCCGCCGATTTCAAGATCGACTGGAAAAACGCCGGAACGAAACACACCAAGACCGCCGGCCTCTCCGGCCTGACGCTCGCCGCTTCGGGCAAACTCGGCAAAGACCGGCTGGATTTTGACGCCGATCTCAACGGCAACGGCGGCGTCTCGCTGAAGGCGGCGGGCAATCTCGAAATATCGGGCACGACCATCAAAGGCGTCGACGTCAAGGCCGATGTCGCCAATCTGCCGGCGGCCGTCGCCAATGGCTTTGTCCCGAATCTGGGTGCAGCAGGCGCCATCTCGGCAACAGCCACTGCCTCGGGATCGCTTCCCCTTCCCTCGGTCGATTTCAAGGTCGACTGGAAGAATGCAGAAACGAGCCATACGAGGGGCGCCGGCCTTGCCCCGCTCACTATCGGCGCAAGCGGCAAGCTGGCCGACAACCGCCTGACGGTCGACACCAGCCTCGCCGGAGACGGCGGACTTTCGCTGAAGGGTGGCGGCAATCTCGCGATGACAGGCAACCGTGCCATGTCGATGCGTTTCAACGGCAGCGTTCCTTTCGCCGTTCTCGGCGCACAGCTCGCCCAGCAGGGTCTCGTTGCCGAAGGCGTCGCCAATGTGAATCTGGAAGTCAGCGGCACGACAGCTGTGCCTGTCATCAACGGGACGGTCACGACGGATGGCGCAAAGCTGATCGACGTGCGCCGCAACCTCGCCCTCGAAGGCCTCGGCGCGACCATTACCTTCAACGGCCAGCAGGCCGTCATTTCCCGCTTGAACGGCAGACTGGCAAGCGGCGGCTCGATCTCGGCGAGCGGCTCGGTTGGCATCAGCGGCAGTTTCCCCGCCGATCTTTCCATCCGTTTGGATCATGCGGTCTATGTCGACGGCACGCTGGTTGTCGCGACAGTGGACGGCACGCTCGGCCTCAGGGGGCCGCTGCTTTCCAATCCCACGCTGAACGGCAAGCTTGACATCGAGAAGGCCTCGATCACCGTGCCGGAGAGGCTGCCGACATCGCTGCGTGAGATCGATATCCGCCATATCCATGCGCCACCTGCAGTGCTCGCCCAACTCAAGAACAATGGGCAGCAGCAGCCGCGGGAGAAATCTTCGACCATCATGCTGGATATCCAGCTCGATGCACCCTCTCAGATCTTCGTGCGCGGCCGTGGCATCGATGCCGAAGTCGGCGGTAACATTACGATCCGCGGCTCGGCTGCCGCGCCCGAAGTCTCAGGCGCCTTCACGATGCGCCGCGGCCGTCTGACGATACTCAACCGCCGTCTCGATTTCTCCGATCGTAGTCGCATCACCTTTGCCGGCGACCTGACGCCTGCCCTCGATATGGAGGCGACTTCCACGACGGGCACGACGACGCTCACGGTGGATGTAGCAGGCCTCGCGACCGATCCTGCCATCACTTTTTCCTCCTCTCCCGCACTGCCACAGGACGAGGTGCTGGCCCAGCTCATCTTCGGCCAGTCCATGTCGCGCCTGTCGCCGGTACAGATCGCCCAGTTGGCCGACGCCGTCAGCCAGCTGGCCGGCAATCGCTCAACCTCACTCTTCGAAGGCTTACGCAACCAGCTTGGTGTCGATGACCTCGACATCAGCACGGATGAGAAGGGCCAGACGAGCGTCAGCGTTGGCCGCTATCTCAACGAACGGACCTATTTCGAACTGCAGCAGGGCGGAAAAGCCGGCGCCAAGGCAATCATCAATCTCGATGTCGGCCGCGGCGTGAAGCTACGGGGTGCCGCCGGCGGCAATGGTGCAGGTGAAGCCGGCATCGTCTATGAGCATGAATATTGAGGCTAGCCTAGAAACTCGCCTTGCTGGTCTTCAGGAGAATGTTGGTTTCGGTCGAGTTGATACCGTCGACGAGGCGTATGCGGCGAAGCGTCTCGTCGAAGGAGACGAGGTCGCGGTCTTCGAGCTCCGCGACGAAATCCCATTTTCCGTTGGTGCTGTGAAGCGCGCGCACCTGCGGCAGGCCACGCAGCTGGGCCGCCACCTTGTCGGCCAGCTTGCCGAGCACCTCGATCATGACGATGGCCCGAACGCCGGCCGAACGTGTCTCGTGACCGGTGCGGATGGTGAAGCTGGCAATCGTGCCGTTTTCGACCATCCGGTCGATGCGTGCGGCAACTGTCGCCCGCGAAGCCCCTGTCATCGCCGCAAGCGAGGAGACGGAGATTCGCGAATTATGCCGAAGCGCGCTCAAAAGCTCGTTATCGAGATCGTCCACGGTTTCACTTTGTCAAATTAGCTTTATCAATCTGCGCAATCATAATCCATTTCTGACATTTTTCCATCTATTTGCCGCCGCCACTTTATCCCACTATCGGCCAAAACAGGCCTCAGAACGGAGCCCTCGGAATGGAAGTACAATCTCGATCTGTCGCTCTTATCGGTGTTCCCCTTGAAGAGGGTTCGGGCCGCAGAGGCGCGGGCATGGGGCCGACTGCATTGCGCATTGCGGGCATCGACAAGGCGCTGACCGATCTCGGCCACACTGCTGTCGACATGGGCGATCTTAGCATTGTCCCGGCCAGGGATCTGCCCAATCATCCGAAAGCGCATAATCTCCGCATCGTCGGCGCCTATACGCGCGCGCTCGAAGCAGCCACCTATGATGCGGCGAAAGCCGGCCACTTCCCGCTGATCCTTGGCGGAGACCACAGCCTTTCCATGGGTAGCGTCTCAGGCATGGCGCGTTTTGCTGCCGAAAAGGGCCGCCCGCTCTTCGTGCTGTGGCTCGACGCCCATTCGGATTTCAATACGCCCGAGACCTCTCCGTCGGGCAATATTCACGGCATGCCCGTCGCCTTCTTCTGCGGTCTGGCGGATTTTGCAGAGATACTGCCTAAAGAGCGTTCATTCGTCGATCCGAAGAAGATCTTCCAGGTGGGCATCCGCTCGGTCGATGCCTCGGAGCGAGTAGAAATCCGCAAGCATGGCGTCAATGTCTTCGACATGCGCTCGCTCGACGAACAGGGCGTGGCTGTGATCCTCCGCCAGATCCTGGAAACGGTCGAAAGGGCAAACGGCCTGCTGCATGTCAGCTTTGACGTCGATTTCCTCGATCCCGATTTTGCGCCGGGCGTTGGCACCACGGTTCCTGGTGGCGCGACCTTCCGGGAAGCACATCTGATCATGGAGATGCTGTCCGACAGCGGGCTCGTCTCCTCGCTCGACCTCGTCGAGCTCAATCCTTTCCTTGATGATCGCGGCAAGAGCGCCCGCATCATGGTGGAGATGACGGCAAGCCTCTTCGGTCGCCGCATCTTCGATCGTCCTACGCGCGCCGCATAAGGGAGAACCGGCCATGAACACCTCGTCGAACCTCATCGCCACGGAACAGCGTCTTGGAGCCAATAACTACAAACCGCTGGATGTGGTGCTGACGCGAGGGGAAGGTGTTCATGTCTGGGACACGGATGGCAAGCGCTACCTCGATTGCCTCTCGGCCTATTCCGCCGTCAATCAGGGCCACTGCCATCCGAAGATCCTTGCCGCCATGGTCGAGCAGGCCGGCCGCCTGACGCTCACCTCGCGCGCCTTTCGCAACGATCAGCTCGCCTATCTCTACGAGGAACTGGCGGCGCTGACCGGCTCCCATAAGATCCTGCCTATGAATTCAGGCGCGGAAGCCGTCGAGACCGCCATCAAGGCGGTTCGCAAGTGGGGTTACGAGGTGAAGGGCGTGCCGGAAGGCCAGGCGGAGATCATCGTCTGTGCCAATAATTTTCATGGCCGTACGCTGAGCATCATCAGCTTTTCCACCGATCCTGACGCCCGCACTGGCTTTGGGCCCTATACGCCCGGTTTCCGCGTCATTCCCTTCGGCGATGCCGAAGCCTTTGCGGCAGCGATCAATGCCAATACGGTCGCAGCACTGATCGAGCCGATCCAGGGCGAAGCCGGTGTCATCATTCCGCCTGCCGGCTACTTCACCCGCGTGCGCGAACTCTGCACGGCAAACAACGTCACACTCATCCTCGACGAGATCCAGACCGGCCTCGGCCGCACCGGCAAGCTACTGGCTGAGGAGCATGAGGGCATCGAAGCCGACGTCACGCTGATCGGTAAGGCGCTTTCGGGCGGCTTCTATCCGGTCTCCGCCGTTCTTTCGAATTCGGAAGTCCTGGGCGTGCTCAAGCCTGGCCAGCACGGCTCGACCTTCGGCGGCAATCCGCTTGCCTGTGCGGTCGCCCGCGCGGCCCTGAAGGTGCTGACCGAAGAAGGAATGATCGAGAATGCCGAAACGATGGGCGACTATTTCCTCGACGGTCTGCGCTCCATCCGCTCCAACATCGTCAAGGACGTGCGCGGCCGTGGCCTGATGCTGGCTGTCGAATTGGAGCCAGAGGCCGGTGGCGCCCGGCAATATTGCTATGCACTGAAGGATCGCGGTCTCCTCGCCAAGGACACGCACGACCACACGATTCGCTTCGCGCCGCCGCTGGTCATCACCAGGGAACAGGTCGATTGGGCGATCTCGCAAATTGAAAGAACAATAACCTAAAGTAAAGTTGGCGATTATCGTTGCAACCGGCACTAATTACTTTCAGGTAAAACCGGATTTTATCTGCGAAAATCCATGGGAAACCTATCAAAAACCGATCATAAATGGATTTGGTTACTCATTTTTAATCAATAAAATTATATTTAATTGATGCGATTAGAACTTAGTCCCGCATACTAGGAGCCAACGGGCGGGATTCACGAATGAATTGAGCCGATCCGCCGCGTTTGCGAGGCAGGAGGGACTTTCAAGTATTGTCGGATATACTGCAGTCTTACTGCGGTTCCGTCATACCCGAAATCCGAACCATTCTCTGAGAATCGGCTGGTTGCCATCACACATCGGGGGATTGGAATGTCATTGTTTTCGCTGGGTGCGACGCCGGATTCACGTGCAATCGTCACAGCTCTCATGAAATCGCAGGCGACGATTGAATTCGACCTGCAAGGAAAGATCCTGAACGCAAACGAGAATTTCTGCCGTGCGCTGGGCTACAAGATCGGCGACATTGTCGGCAAGCATCACAGCATCTTCTGCGAGCCGGATTATGTCGCCTCCCCGGCCTACCGGGAGTTCTGGCAGAAGCTTGGCAGGGGCGAATTCGACGCCGGTGAATACAAGCGCATCGGCAAGGACGGACGCGAGGTCTGGATCCAGGCTAGCTATAACCCGCTGATGTCGGGCGGCAAACCCTACAAGATCGTCAAACTGGCAAGCGACGTGACCGCCGCCAAGCTGAAAGCCGCCGATGCCGAAGGCAAGATCGCTGCCCTCTCGCGGGCTCAGGCCGTCATCGAATTTACGCCGGACGGCGAGATCCTGCAGGCGAACGACAATTTCCTCGCGGTCATGGGCTACCGGCAGGAGGAGATCCGCGGCAAGCACCACAGCATATTCTGCGAGCCGGCCTATGTGCGCTCCGAAGCCTATGCGCAATTCTGGAAGAAGCTTGCCGCCGGCCAGTTCGTCGCCGAGGAATTCATGCGCATCGGCAAGGGCGGCAAAGTCGTCTGGATCCAGGCATCCTATAACCCTATCTTTGACATGAGCGGCCGGATCTTCAAGGTCGTCAAATTCGCGACCGACGTCACTGAACGCGTCCGTGCTGTCGATGATCTGGCAACCGGCCTGACCGCGCTCGCCGAGGGCGATCTGACGAAGCGGGTCGAAAACCCTTTCCCGCCCGCGCTGGAGAAGGTCCGCACCGACTTCAATGCCGCGATCGACAGGCTCGGCAGCGCCATGCGCACGGTTCTCCACAATGCCGAGGCGATCGCCAGCGGTGCACGCGAAACGAAGGAAGCAGCCGACGTGCTGTCCAAACGCACCGAACAGCAGGCCGCAACCGTCGAGGAAACCGCCGCCGCACTCGATGAAATCACCCAGACCGTTGCCGACAGCGCGGGTCGCGCCGCTGAAGCAGGCGGGCTTGTCGCGGAAACGAAGCGCGGCGCGGAACATTCCGGCAGTATCGTCCGTAAGGCGGTCGACGCCATGGGTCAGATCGAGAAATCCTCGCGTGAGATCAGCAATATCATTGGCGTCATCGACGAGATCGCCTTCCAGACCAACCTGCTGGCGCTGAACGCCGGCGTCGAGGCAGCCCGCGCCGGCGAGGCGGGCAAGGGTTTTGCAGTCGTCGCCCAGGAGGTGCGCGAACTCGCACAGCGCTCGGCCAGCGCCGCCAAGGAGATCAAGGCGCTCATTACTGCTTCCTCGGAGCACGTGAAAAGCGGCGTCGACCTTGTCGGCCAGACCGGCCAGGCACTGGAACGGATCGTCACCCAAGTCGGCAATATCGACGTCAACGTCACGGCGATCGTCGAGTCCTCGCGCGAACAATCGACCGGGCTTGTGGAAATCAACAAGGCCGTCAATATCATGGATCAGGGCACGCAGCAGAATGCCGCCATGGTGGAGGAGACGACGGCGGCAAGCGCCCGACTTTCGTCCGAGACTGAAAACCTTCGCAATCTCGTCTCACAGTTTAGATTTGGGCAACACTCTTACGCTAATGTTGTCGATAACCGTAACGATGCTTCGCCAAGTGTGAAGCCATCGCGTGGTGTGAAGGCAAAGCTCGTCCGCGCCAATGGTGGCGCATCCGCTTCTGCCCTGGCTTATGACAGTTGGGAAGAATTCTAATGGCCACGATCAACTCTACTAGCTTCAGCGGCGACACGCTCGAAATCATTGCCTTCCGCCTGCACGATCAGGAATTCTGCGTGAAGACCACGACCATCCGCGAAATCCGCGGCTGGGCGCCGTCGACGCCGATCCCCCACTCTCCGGCAGATGTCATCGGTGTCATGAACCTGCGCGGTTCGGTAATCCCGATTATCGACCTCGCCTACAAACTCGGCATGAAGGGCACCGTCGCCAACGAGCGTAGCGCCATCGTCGTCGCCGAAGTGCACAGTATGGTCATCGGTATGCTGGTCGACCGCGTTTCCGACATCCTGACAATCTCTTCCAGTCAGGTACAGCCGGTTCCGGAAGTGACCGCTTCCTTCGACCGCGCTTTCTGCGAAGGCATCATCGCTTCCGAAAACGGCATGATCTGCTTCCTGAACCTCGCAAAGATGTTCAAGGAGAACGAGACGGACGAGCTGGCCGCCTGATCGCCGCATAGAATGGCATAATGAAGAACCGCCCTCACAGGGCGGTTTTTTATTGTTCGGGCTTCCTGTACATGCCTGCGGTATAATTTTTCATCCGCAAATACATATTTATTAGCACAAACTTTTATACCTAATATTTACCGTCTCCCGATCATCATTGGTTGTGAAGCATCAACCGTACACGATTTCTGATAGGCGAGAAATTAGAGCCGTTGCCCGGCTATCTTTTTTCGCGCCGCAAGCTTGTGCCTGTTTGGTCTTCGGTTTCAAGGGGCTGGGCGCAACCCATGCGCTCCCAATAAGAGGGGACGGGAATGTTTGGTTTAGCATCCGATTCGAAATACATTCTTGAGGCCATTTCCAAATCGCAGGCAATCATCGAATTCGACCTGACCGGAAATGTACTGACCGCGAATGAGAATTTCTGCAGGGCACTCGGTTACAGTCTGAACGAGATTGCCGGCAAGCATCACAGCATGTTTTGCGATCCAGCCTATACGGCAACCTCGGCTTATCGCGATTTCTGGGCCCGCCTGGGCCGTGGCGAATATGATGCCGGTGCCTATAAGCGCCTTGCGAAGAGCGGCCGCGAAATCTGGATCCAGGCGACCTACAACGCCGTCTTCAAGCATGGCAAGCCTTTCAAGGTGGTGAAATTTGCCTCCGACATTACCGAGGCAAAGAGGCGCGCCGTCGAGGATGCCGGTAAACTCGATGCCATCTCGCGCTCGCAGGCGGTGATCGAGTTCACCCCCACGGGCGAAATCCTCACGGCCAATCAGAACTTCTGCAATGGCCTCGGTTACTCGTTATCCGAGATTGTTGGCAAGCATCACAGCATGTTCTGCGATCCCGCCTATGCCCGCAGCGACGAATACAAGCAATTCTGGCCGCGGCTGGCAAAGGGTGAATTCATCGCCAACGAATTCGTCCGCTACGGCAAGAGCGGCAGGGAGATATGGATCCAGGCCGCCTACAATCCGATCGCCGATGCGGATGGCCGGATCTACAAGGTCGTGAAATTCGCAACCGACGTGACACAGCGCATGAGCGCGATTTCCCTTCTTGGCACTGCGCTGCGCCAGCTTTCCGAAGGCGATCTGACACGGACCCTGGACTCGGCATTCGTGCCTTCGATGGAGCAATTGCGCCACGACTTCAACACGACGATCGACAGGCTCTCCGAGACGCTGAAGACGATTGGCGAGAACACCACTGCGATCGCCGATAGTTCTCGCGAGATCGGTTCTTCTGCCGACTCCTTTTCCAAACGCACGGAACAGCAGGCCGCTTCCATCGAGGAGACCGCAGCAGCGCTTGAGGAGATCACAACCACAGTCAACGATTCCAGCCAACGCGCCGGCGAGGCCGGTCGCCTTGTCGCCCAGACGAAGCACAGCGCGGAGCAATCCGGCACCGTCGTACGCAAGGCAGTCTCGGCCATGGATCAGATCGAGCAGTCCTCCCGCGAGATTACCAACATCATCGGCGTGATCGATGATATCGCCTTCCAGACCAACCTGCTGGCGCTGAACGCGGGTGTCGAAGCCGCCCGTGCCGGTGAAGCNNAAGAGATCAAGGCGCTGATCAATACATCGAGCGAACTGGTGAAAAACGGCGTCGAGCTGGTGGGCCAGACCGGTAAAGCGCTGGAAGAAATCGTCGTTCAGGTCGCCAACATCAATTCAAACGTCGCAGCCATCGTCGAAGGCTCGAAGGAACAGGCAACTGGTCTCAAGGAGATCAATCAGGCCGTCAACACCATGGATCAGTCGACGCAGCAAAACGCTGCCATGGTAGAGGAAAGCACGGCGGCCAGTCATAACCTCGCTGTGGAAGCCGATGCACTTCGCACCCTGCTCACACAATTCAAGCTCCCCGGCGGAAATATCGCAGCCAGGCACCATGCAAAACCGGCCAGTTCCCCGACATTGCATCTTGTTTCCCGTGTCGCCAGGGCTCACGGTGCAGCAGCACCGGCTGCCGAAAGCTGGGAAGAATTCTAAACCAGGTTTGTTCGACCGTCTCTTGCCATCTGGGAAGGGCAGCGTGAGCTTTTTATAGCGCAGCCCATTGGCCTCGGTATGAACGCTTCGGCGGATGGCCCGGTGGCGACGCCAGTCTCGTCAGCCCTGCAGATGGTCCTTGCGGTGAATTGATCCTTCAAGAATCGGGCGGGAGGCATGCCNNCCCGCCCGATTCTTTTTAACCGAACAATGCCAATGTCGCCTTCAACGTCACCCAGACGCCCCAGAGCAACGGAATGCCGACCACCGCCCAGGCAAGCGCCGCCTTGGCGTCGAGACTACCCGTGCCGATGCCGAATGAGCCGGTGGGGCCAGCATTGGCCGCAGCGCTCTTCGCCTGAAGCGCGGCGACTTCCCCATCCGACATGAACCATTTGTCGGAGAGCGGCCGAACGAAGGCATTGGCAATCAAACCGAGCGCCAGCATGCAGGCAAGGATATACATCGTCCCCGTATAGAGCGCCGGTCCGGGCGCCACGCCGGCAGCGATCTGCGCTTCGCGGATATAGTTGACGACGACAGGGCCGACGATGCCGGCTGTTGCCCATGCCGTCAGCAGACGGCCGTGGATGGCCCCGACGAACTGCGTGCCGAAAATATCTGCAAGATAAGCCGGGATGGTGGCGAAGCCGCCGCCATACATTGACAGGATGATGCCGAAGGCAAGCACGAAGAGGGCCTTGTTGCCCATATCCGCCAGTGTCGGAGCGGCAGCATAGAGCAGGATGCCCAGGATGAAGAACGTATAATAGGTGTTCTTGCGGCCGATCTTGTCTGACAGAGAGGCCCAGAAGAATCGGCCGCCAATGTTGAAGAGGGACAGCAGACCGGCAAAGCCGGCAGCAATAGTCGCGATCGACGCCTTCTGGCCGGCATCGAGCTGCGCAAAGCCGACATCCGGCAGCCCGATCAGCGAACCAGCGAAGATTTCCTGAAGCATCGGCGAAGCCATGCCGATAACGCCGATACCGGCCGACACGTTGAGGCAAAGCACCGCCCAGATGAGCCAGAACTGCTTCGTCTTGTGTGCATTGCGCAGATGTACGTGTTTGGTGGTGATCATCGTGCTTTTGGCGGCAGGCGGCGTCCAGCCTTCCGGGCGCCAGCCGGCCGGCGGGATGCGGTAGCCGAAGGCACCGCCGATCATGAAGACGAAATAGATGGCCGCCATGACGATGAAGGTCTGCCAGACGCCGACGGACGTATCCGTCTTGAAGCTGTTCATCAGGAGGTTGGCCAGCGGGGCACCGATCATTGCACCGCCACCGAAGCCCATGATCGCCATGCCGGTCGCCATGCCACGCCGATCCGGGAACCATTTGATGAGCGTCGAAACCGGCGAGATGTAACCGAGACCGAGGCCGATGCCGCCGATCACGCCCGCACCGACCCACATGATCCAGAGCTGATGAGAAATGACACCGAAAGCGGCGATGATGATGCCGCCGCACCAGCAGCACGCCGAAACGACACCGGCCTTGCGCGGGCCCACCCGCTCCA
Source organism: Hyphomicrobiales bacterium (assembly GCA_900468805.1). Lineage (GTDB taxonomy): Bacteria > Pseudomonadota > Alphaproteobacteria > Rhizobiales > Rhizobiaceae > Rhizobium. Next base: position 108,921 of record UEIF01000026.1, read on the forward strand.
GCCAGCCACCCCAGATCGCAGCGGACGATCCGAGCAGCACGAAGAACAGCGTATAGATCCAGCCGAGATCGGCAACACGCCAGTCGCAGCTGGTGGTGAACAGTGCCGAAACAAGCGTCAGGTCCGGGCAGGCGGTCGATGCCGTGATGCCGAGGGATTTCGAGAGTGGCAGCCAGAACACGCTGAAGCCATAGGCCATGCCGATGCAAAGATGGATGGCAAGTGCGGCCGGCGGCACGAGCCACCGATTGAAACCGGGCCTTGCGATAATCCTTTCGCGATCCAGCAGGCCCGTGCCCGCCAGGATGCCGCCTGAACTTGTATCCGCTGCAGTCATGAACAACTCCTCCTTGATTCAGACTTTGCTGTCATGGGCGCATGCGCAGGCGAGTTGACCCCGCCTCCCCTCTTTCATACGCCGATGTTGGTTTATCGAAGCGGCTGTTCTGCCGGTTCCGGTTTGCGGATCAGGGGCATGGCCTGCAGCACGAGTGCGTCGAGGCCGTTATCTTCCTTTTCCAGAATTTCAAACAATTGCCGCCGCATGCGCGGCTCCCAAAATTTGTTGATATGCGTGGCGACCCCCTGCGCAGCCTCGCTTTCAGGCTGGGTCTTGAAGAAAGTTGCGATCTGGTTTGCCATGTAGACGAGCTTGGTCTTGGTATCATGCGACATCGGCGATACTTCCGGGCGAAAGGCGATGCGGGTGGGTGAAAATCTCAAAATCCTCGCCACGCACCAGAGCGATCAGCGTCATCCCGGCTTCCTCGGCCGTACGGATGGCAAGTGCCGTTGGCGCGGAAATGGCGATCAGGACGGGCGCGCCGAGGATTGCCGACTTCTGAACCATTTCGACGGACAGTCGGCTGGTGACGGCGACAACGCCGGAGGCCCCTTTTTCACCGGCTCTGATAACTGCGCCGCATAGCTTGTCGAGCGCATTGTGCCGGCCGACATCCTCGCGCACGGCGATCAACCCCTTGCCGGGGATGTAGAAGCCGGCCCCATGAACCGCGCGAGTCTCACGATGCAGCGGTTGGGACTCGTTGAGCAGCGCGATCGCCTTGATGATATCGGCATGCGAAAGCGGCAGCTCAGCCTGGGAAACGTCGGGAACCGTGCGAACCGCCTGCTCGATCGACTCGAGCCCGCAGAGGCCGCAACCCACAGGTCCCGCCATGCTACGACGCCGCGCCCTCAACGCATCCTCGACATCGTCGAGAAGCGTCACCTGAACATCGATACCCTTCTCATCCTCGACGATATCGATACTTGCGACCTGGCTGCGATCGGTAATGATGCCTTCCGTCAGGCTGAAGCCGACGGCAAAATCCTCGAGATCGTCAGGCGTGCCCATCATGACCGCATGCGAACTGCCACCATAGGAAAAGGCGATCGGCACCTCCTCCGGCACGATACGCTCGCCCCGCATCATGACACCACCCTTCCGGGCGACCTCCTTGACGGCTACACGAGTAGACCTTTCCGCCATTACTCGGCAGCCTCCATCTTGCCGGCGATGCGGCGGGACTGGCGAGCCTGCTCGTCATATTCGATCTGCCAGTCGGACGGACCATTAGAGGGCGAGACCTGCACTGCCGTTACCTTGTATTCCGGGCAGTTTGTCGCCCAGTCGGAGAAGTCTGTCGTGATGACGTTGGCCTGCGTGTCAGGATGATGGAAGGTCGTGTAGACGACACCGGGTGCCACCCGGTCGGTGATCAACGCACGAAGTGTCGTGTCGCCGGAGCGGCTGCCGAGCTTTACCCAATCGCCATCGCGGATACCGCGCTGTTCGGCATCATGCGGATGGATTTCCAGCCGATCTTCGGAATGCCAGACCACATTGTCGGTACGGCGCGTCTGCGCCCCGACATTGTATTGGCTGAGGATACGGCCGGTGGTGAGAAGCAACGGGAAGCGCGGGCCAGTGCGCTCATCCGTTGCCACATATTCCGTGCGGATGAACTTGCCCTTGCCGCGCACGAATCCATCAACATGCATGATCGGGGAGCCGAGCGGGTGCGTCTCGTTGCAAGGCCACTGAACCGAGCCCATCTTTTCAAGATAATCATAGGAAACGGACGCAAAACTCGGCGTCGTCGCAGCAATCTCGTCCATGATCTCGGATGGATGCGCATAGTGCCAGTCGAGGCCCATGGCCTGAGCGAGCTTCTGCGTCACTTCCCAGTCGGCATAGCCGTTGCGCGGCGTCATGACCTTGCGCACGCGGTTGATGCGGCGCTCGGCATTGGTGAATGTGCCGTCCTTTTCCAAGAAGGTCGAGCCCGGCAGGAACACATGCGCGTAGTTCGCCGTCTCGTTCAGGAAGAGATCCTGCACGACGACGCATTCCATGGCGGCAAGACCGGCGGCAACATGCTTGGTATCCGGATCTGACTGGAGAATGTCCTCGCCCTGGATATAGAGCCCCTTGAACGAACCATCGACGGCGGCATCCAGCATATTCGGAATGCGCAGGCCAGGCTCGTTATTAAGCTTCACACCCCAGAGCTTTTCGAAAATATCGCGCGTCGCATCGTCGGAGATGTGACGATAGCCGGGAAGCTCATGCGGGAAGGAGCCCATGTCGCAGGAGCCCTGCACATTGTTCTGGCCACGCAGCGGATTCACGCCGACGCCGGGGCGGCCGATATTGCCGGTAGCCATGGCAAGATTGGCGATCGCCATCACGGTCGTCGAGCCCTGGCTGTGTTCGGTTACGCCGAGGCCGTAATAGATTGCACCATTACCGCCTGTTGCGAAAAGCCGGGCAGCACCCCGTACGTCTTCAGGCTTCACGCCGGTGAATTTCTCGACGGCTTCCGGGCTGTGCTGCGGTTCCGCGACGAAAGCGGCCCAGTCCTCGAATTCCGACCAGTCGCAGCGCTCTCGGATGAACTTCTCGTCGTAAAGGCCTTCAGTCACAATCACATGCGCCAGCGCCGTCATGACAGCGACATTGGTACCGGGCTTCAACGGCAGATGGAAGGATGCCTCCACGTGCGGCGAGCGGACGATATCGATGCGACGCGGATCAATGACGATGAGTTTGGCGCCCTGCCGCAGCCGCTTTTTCAGCCGCGAACCGAACACCGGATGGCCATCGGTCGGATTGGCGCCGATGATGACGACGACATCGGATTGCTCGACGCTGTCAAAATCCTGCGTGCCGGCCGAGGTGCCGAAGGCCTGGCCCAATCCATAACCCGTCGGCGAATGACAGACGCGTGCGCAGGTATCGACATTGTTGTTGCCGAAGCCGGCGCGGATCAGCTTCTGGACGAGATAAGTCTCTTCGTTCGTGCAGCGGGACGAGGTGATGCCGCCGATCGCTTCACGGCCATACTGATACTGGATGCGGCGGAACTCTGAGGCCACATGCGCATAGGCCTCATCCCAGGTCACTTCACGCCAGGGATCCGTCACCTTTTCGCGGATCATCGGATTGAGGATGCGGTCCTTGTGGGTCGAGTACCCATAGGCAAAGCGGCCCTTGACGCAGGAATGGCCGCGGTTTGCCTGGCCATCCTTCCACGGCACCATGCGCACCAGTTCCTCGCCGCGCATTTCCGCCTTGAAGGAGCAGCCGACGCCGCAATAGGCGCAGGTCGTGACGGCCGAATGTTCCGGCTGCCCGATACGGATGACCGATTTTTCCGTCAGTGTCGCGGTCGGGCAGGCCTGCACGCAAGCACCGCAGGAGACGCATTCGGAATCGACGAAATGCTCATGCATGCCGGGCGAAACGCGCGAGCCGAAGCCGCGCCCTTCAATCGTCAGCGCAAACGTGCCCTGCACTTCCTCGCAGGCGCGGACGCAGCGGGAGCAGACGATGCACTTCGATGGATCATAGGTGAAGTACGGGTTGGACTCGTCCTTCGGCAGCCATTTCAGATTGATCTCGCCATTGTTGCGAGCCTTGATGTGGTTGTCGCCCTCATAACCGTAACGAACATCGCGCAACCCGACGGCGCCTGCCATGTCCTGCAGTTCGCAGTCGCCATTGGCCGCGCAGGTCAGACAGTCGAGCGGGTGGTCGGAGATATAGAGCTCCATGACGCCGCGGCGGATATTCTTCAGCCGCTCGGTCTGGGTATGAACCACGATGCCTGAAGCTACCGGCGTGGTGCAGGAGGCAGGCGTTCCATTTCGGCCGTCGATCTCGATGAGACAGAGGCGGCAGGAGCCGAAGGCATCGACCATATCGGTCGCGCAAAGCTTCGGCACCTGAATGCCGGCCTCCATCGAGGCGCGCATGATCGAGGTACCCTCGGGAACCGTCACCTGCCGGCCGTCGATGGTCAGCGTCACCATCGCTTCGGATTTCGAAGCCGGTGTTCCGTAGTCGATTTCGTGAACAAGAGACATGGTCTATTCCGCCGCTTCAATGAGAGGAGTCGGGGCAAAATCTTCGGGAAAGTGCGTCATGGCGCTCATGACAGGATAGGGCGTAAAGCCGCCGAGCGCGCAGAGCGAACCGAACTTCATGGTGTTGCAAAGATCGGCGAGCAGTTCCCGGTTCTTTTCCGGTTCGATGCCCTGGGCGATCCTGTCGGCCGTTTCAACGCCCCGTGTCGAGCCGATGCGACAGGGCGTGCACTTGCCGCAGCTTTCCACCGCACAGAATTCCATCGCAAAGCGCGCCTGCTTCAGCATGTCGGCCGTATCGTCGAAGATGACGAGACCGGCATGGCCGATCAGCCCGTCCCTAGCGGCAAAGGCCTCGTAATCGAACGGCGTATCGAATAGCGCCTTCGGGAAATAGGCACCGAGCGGCCCGCCCACCTGCACCGCCTTCACAGCCCGGCCCGACGCCGTGCCGCCGCCGATCTTTTCGACGATATCGCCGAGCGAAAGGCCGAATGCAGTTTCATAGAGACCACCATATTTCACATTGCCGGCGATCTGCAGTGGAATGGTGCCACGCGAACGGCCCATGCCGAAATCACGATAGAAGGCAGCTCCCTTGTCCATGATGACGGGTACGGAAGCGAGCGAGATGACGTTGTTGATGACGGTCGGACAGTTAAACAGGCCCTTATGCGCCGGCAGCGGCGGCTTGGCGCGCACGATGCCGCGCTTGCCTTCGAGGCTGTTGAGCAGCGCCGTTTCCTCGCCGCAGACATAGGCGCCCGCACCCGTGCGGATTTCCATGTCGAAGACCTTGCCGGAGCCGAGCACCGAGCCGCCTAGAATCCCGGCCTTGCGGGCGATTTCCACCGCCTCCGTCATCGTGGCGATCGCATGCGGATATTCCGAGCGCGTATAGACGAAGCCTTTCGTGGCACCGGTCGCAAGGCCCGATATCGCCATGCCTTCGATGAGCACGAAGGGATCACCTTCCATGATCATCCGGTCGGCGAAAGTGCCGCTGTCGCCCTCATCTGCATTGCAGACGATGTATTTGCGGGAACCGGCTGCATCGAGCACCGTCTTCCATTTGATGCCGGTCGGAAAGCCCGCGCCGCCGCGACCGCGAAGACCGGAATCGGTGACCTCCTTGACGATATCGGCGGCCTGCATGGAAACCGCGCGACGAAGGCCCGCAAACCCGCCATGGGCTTTATAATCGTCAAGAGAAAGCGGATCGGTAATGCCGCAGCGAGCAAAAGTGAGACGGGTCTGGCCTTTCAGGAACGGGAGGTCCTCGACCTCCCCGAGACAGAGCGCATGCGCCCCGCCGTCCATCAATCCCGCGTCGAACAGGCCGGTCACATCCCTCGCCTTGACTGGCCCGTAGCCGATCCGCTTACCAGAAAGCTCGATCTCGACCAGCGGTTCCAGCCAGAACATTCCGCGCGAGCCGTTGCGCACGACAATCGCATCGAGGCCGCGGGCTTCGATCTCCTGGGTAATCGCCTTTGCCACCTTCTCGGCCCCGAGCGAGAGCGCTGCGGCATCGCGCGGAACATAAATCTTCACGGTCATCGGCGCGCCTCCTCGACGAGTTCGCCCGCCAGTTCGTCATCAACCCGGCCATGCACTTCGCCATCGAACATGACGGCCGGTGCGCAGGCGCAGAGGCCGAGACAGTATACCGGTTCCAGCGTCACGCTGCCATCAAGGGTCGTCTGATGGAAATCGATACCGAGCATCTGCTTGACGCGCTCGGCCAGCGCATCCCCGCCCATCGACTGGCAGGCTTCGGCACGACAGAGCTTCAGCACGTGCCGACCGGCGGGATGATCACGATAATCATGATAGAAGGTTACAACGCCGTGGACTTCGGCGCGGGAAAGATTGAGCTCGTCGGCGATAACAGGCAGGGCTTCCTGCGGTATGTAACCGAACTCGCCTTGAACCTGATGCAGAATGGGGAGCAGCGGACCCTCGAGGGGACGAAGATCGGCAACAATCGAGCGGACGCGCTCGGCTATATCGCGCTCAGCGATACGAATGTTCATCAGCAGCCCTCCCTACGGCTTGCGTGTTCAAAAACCGCAAATCCTCCCCATGTCTGCGATTTCTGGGGAACTGTCTCAGGGAAGTAAGCTGCGATCAATAAAGCAGTCGCGTTGTTCGATAGTTTTTTCCTATCAAAGTTCCGCGTCTTCAACGAGTGTTCTCGCTTCATGCAACAAAGCGGAGACGAGCGGCGTAAAGGGTTCACGATAGGGAGCAACCAGCCCGACGAGATGGTGCGCCTCCGGCTCGATGATGGGGATCATCCGGATCTCCACAGGAAAACCAAATGATTTCGCGACGTTGCGCGGCATGATGCTGGCCCAGCGGCCGGTCCGCACATGTGAAAAAAGCACGATCATCGAGTTCGATTCGAGCGTCGGATGCACCGTCGCGCCGGCTTCCGTCAAATGTCGGTTAATGATGCGCCGGTTCTGCATGTCGGCCGTCAATAGGCAAAGTCGAAGATCGCCCACTTCACGCCATGTCACATCATCGCGATCCGAGAGCGGACTACCAGCGGCAGTGATGAGATTGTAGCGTTCGGCGTAAAGCGGCACCGAGGTAACGCGGCCAAGCGGCTCGTTTTCCAGATAGGTGATGCCAGCATCGATCTCGAGATTTTCGAGCATGCTCAGGACCTGCAGCGAGTTGCGCGAGACGATGGAGAAGGTGACGTCGGGATGCCGTTCCTGAAAGGGCGTAGTGATTCGCGACAGCATGGCGAGCGCTGTCGGAATTGAGGCGAGACGCAGATGACCGGAGAGACCCTTGCGGGCAGCACGCATTTCCTCGCGCATGGTGCGCGTATCGCCGACGATGCGCCGCGCCCATTCCAGCACACGCTGCCCTTCCGGGGTCAATCCCTGGAAGCGGGAGCCGCGCTGCACCAGCATGACGCCAAGCTGATCCTCGAGCTGGCGGATAGCGGCCGAAAGCGTCGGTTGGGAAACGCCGCATTCCTCCGCAGCACGACCGAAATGTTTCTCGTTGGCGAGTGCGATGAAGAATTCCAGCTTGTCGATCATCCAGCCTCCCTGCCGAATTCGGGATGAGGCCTATCTTTGCGGCTTGCCGGCCGCTTCGCAAGAGCTGGCGGGTTCAGTCCTTCTCGGCAACCGGAAAGAGACTGAAGAGTGATTCGAGAAAAGCCAGAATGCTCTCGTTGCCCATGCTGTAGTAGACGAGCCGCCCTTCGCGCCGCGTATTGACGAGGCCTTCGAGCCTCAGCCGCGCAAGCTGCTGAGACACCATAGCCTGCTGTATACCAAGGATATCCTCGATCTCCCCGACGGTCCTTTCCCCTTCCGACAGGATACAGAGAATGAGAAGTCGGGTCTGATGGGCTAAAGCCTTCAGGAGATCGCTTGCCTCGTGGGCTTTGTCAGCAAGCTTCTGCAAGTCCTGGCCGGTCATGCCCGGCTTCGGTTTAGGCAATGGCATTTGCTTCTCGGAAGGAGGTAATAAGGTAGATCAGTACACTATCATATTCGCAGAAGCGAATTGGTCAAATGTGGCGAAATACCAAAAAAAGTCCAAGCAAATCAGCAAATAAGCTGGCCGCCATTGATCTCTAGAACTTGACCGGTGATGTAGCCGGAGAGCGACGGGGCAGCCAGGAAGAGATAGGCAGGCGCGCAATCTTCTGCTGTTCCGAGCCGTTGCAGCGGAATAGACTTCCGGGCCTGCTCCAGTTTTTCGCGAGATGAATAGCGTGCATGGAAATCGGTTTCGATCGTGCCGGGTGAGACACAATTGACTCTTATAGCGTCAGGCGCGAGTTCCCGCGCCAGCGCCTTCGAATAGGTCGCAACGAAAGCCTTCGATGCGGAATAGATTGCAGAACCAGGACTTCCGCCCGTCAGCGCCGAAATCGAAACCGTATTGACGATGGCGGCGCCCTGCGCCGCCCGCAACGCGGGAAGCAGCGCCCGCGTCAACTCCACCACCGACGTCTGGTTGAGTCTCACGATGGTCTCGTAATCGGCATCGGTGAGCTCTCCGGCCGGAAAGCGGCCATGCATGGTGCCGGCATTGTTGACCAGCACATGCACGGCGTCGAAGAACTCGAGCGCTTCCGCCGCAAACTTCGCCGCCCCGCCCGGATGCAGGAAATCCGCCGGCAACAGCAGGGCGCGGCGCTCCGATTCGGCCGTCAGAAGAAAATCCGGCAGTTCGCGTTCTCCATCACGACCTGTGTGGACGAGTACGCGCGCACCGCAATCCAGAAACTGGCGGGCAATTTCCAGGCCGATACCCCGACCAGCCCCCGTGACGACGACATTGCGGTTCTCGAACAGTTTGGGATGAAACACGAAGCCCTCCTCCTTGCGGGACCGGCCCCGCCGCTTGCGCTATCAGGGCCTAACATATGCGGCCATCAGCCAAAAGAAAGCCCGAAGGTCTAAGCACCCAGGTCCAGAAGCCGCGCGCCGGCGCCTTCCTTACCGAGAACGTCGAAGGGATTGCGCAGTGGACAGGCGTCGATAGAGAGGCAACCGCAGCCGATGCAACTCGTCAGATGATCACGCAGCAGGCTCAGTCGCTTGATACGAGCATCGAGATCATCTTTCCAGAGCGCCGACAGCCGCTGCCAGTCCTCGACTGTCGGCGTACGACTCTGCGGCAGCGTTTCGAAGGCAGTCTGAATTTCGGCAAGCGGGATGCCGACGCGTTGCGCCACCTTGATGATGCCGAGACGCCTAAGAACGTCGCGGCCGTAGCGGCGCTGGTTGCCGCGGGTGCGGATGCTGGAGATCAGCCCCTTCGTCTCGTAGAAATGCAGGGCAGAGACAGCAAGTCCGCTTCGCTCTGCCACCTCGCCCACCGTCAGGAGCCTGCTCAGGGAGAATGCCGAATTCTGCTGCATGGCCTATTGACCTCAATGTTAGTTGAGGTTTTATAGACTGCGCTCCAGAGGCCGTAAAGCCGACACGAGAAGGAGCAATGCATGCAGAAACCCATGAGGCTTGCCGTCATCTACGGCAGCACGCGTGAGGGACGCATCTGCGACAGGGTGGTGAAATGGCTCGAAAGAGAGCTGGCCCGCTTTCCGCAATTCGAGATCGACATTATCGATCCGCTGGCATTTTCATTGCCGCGAGAGCATGTACCACATCATCCGGAGGCAAGACGGCTTGCTGACAGACTCCATCAGGCCGATGGCTTCATCCTCGTCACGCCGGAGTATAACCACAGCTTCACCGCATCCCTGAAATTCCTCATCGATCTCTTCGCTAAGCCCTGGCACGGCAAACCGATCGCTTTCATCTGCTATGGCGGCGTCTCCGGCGGATTGCGGGCGGTCGAACAGCTCCGCCTCGTCTTTGCGGAGCTTCACGCAGTCACGATCTGCGATGCCGTCAGCTTCAGTTCCCCCTGGCGCCGTTTCGACAATGAAGGCCGGCTGCAGGATCCAGAGGATGCGTTGCGCCGGCTTTCCCGAATGATGGCCCTGTTGCAATGGTGGACTGAGGCGCTGATCGCTGCCCGCAGCGACACTCCTTATGCCGGCATCGCCGCCTGAGACAACGATATCCGATTCCGTTTCTGGCAGGTACGGAACCGGCTGGGCACCCGGACAGGACCTCCGTCCGGGTGTTCCCCTCCCCCTGACACTTGACAGTTGCGTCCGAACTGCCATCGCCCTTTCCGACCGTGTAGCCGGATAGGAATTTTACGGTTGCGGTATCGCAGGCCCGGTGCTAGCTTCCGCCACAATTTCACGGGGGAGCTCCGAATTGCCGGGGCTGAGATGTGAGGCGCATGCCTCCGGACCCTTCAAAGCTGATCTGGGTAATGCCAGCGGAGCGAGGTCCAAATGTTTTCCGGCGCACAAGTGTCTCTATATCCGATGTCCGGCAATTTCGTCGGCATCATCCTTGAAGCGATCAAGGCTCTCGATCCCTATCGTGATCGTCTTCGCATCGAAACCGACGATATTTCCACACTGATGGTCGGCCCGCCCGACGTGCTGTTTGCCGCCATGCGCGACCTCTTCGTCTCTGCTGCCGCAAGCGGCGAGCATTGCGTATTGTCCGCCGCAATCTCGCGGGGCTGCCCCGGCGAACCGGATGATGCGATCTGTGGCGCTGGCCTGTCTTCCAGCCGATCCGAGCCGCTCGCCGAGCGAGTGGAAGCCGCGATCGCGGCGGTCAAGGACACCACAGAAACCGGCCAGCCAACGGCCGCCCAATTTTCTCTGTACGTTATGGGAACGGGCACCCATATGGACGAGATCTATGGCTGCATCGATTTCCTGAAGCGCTCGGGTACATTCGACCGCTCCAAGAATTTCTGCACCAAGCTGCGCGGCGATGCCGGCGCGATCTTCGCGACCATCCATGAAGCTTTCTATCGCTTCGGCGATCCCGAAGGCCATGTAACGCTGGATATCACGGTCTCCGCGAACAGCCCGAGCAAAGCCTGAGACGCCTGACGGCAATGACCCTAGCGAAACCGGATTCGACATTTGCGCCGCTGAGGCGGGCCTTGCCCGCCATTCTTGCTGTGGCCGCCTTCCTGGCTGTTTGGGAGCTCTATGTCGACTTCTCCGGCATCAAACCCTCCATTCTTCCCTCGCCTTCGCGCATACTCACGCAGGGCTGGGTGAACAGGCAGGCCCTGCTCGACAATACCTGGCCGACGCTCAGCGCAACACTCGGCGGTTTTGCCCTGTCGCTGGTCTTCGCCTTCGCCTCGTCCGTGCTGATGGATTTCGTGCCCTTCATGCGCCGCGCGCTGCTGCCGCTCTTCATCGTCAGCCAGACACTGCCGCTGGTGGCAATCGCGCCTTTGGTCGTGCTGTGGTTCGGCTTCGGGCTGCTGCCGAAACTCCTGCTCGTTGCCCTCGTCACCTTCTTTCCGCTGCTGGTCGCCCTGTTGCAGGGCTATGAATCGACAGACGGGGATATCGCCGAGCTTCTGAGTTCCATGAAGGCAAGCCGCTGGCGCATCTTCCGCCTGGCGCGGCTTCCCTCCGCCATGCCCTTCTTCTTTGCCGGCCTTCGCATATCGATCACCTATGCGGTCGTCGGTGCGATCTTCGCCGAATATGCAGGCGCTGCCCGTGGCCTTGGGATCTACATTCTCAATGCCAAGAACAATTTCCGCCCCGATCTCGTGCTCGCCGCCGTTGTCGTCAGCGCCCTTCTGACGCTCTGCCTCTTCGGCCTAACGCTGGCGATCCAGCGTCTCGTCATGCCTTGGCAATCCTCCGCGGAGAACCGCCGATGAGCGGGATACTGCAGCTGAAGAACATCTCAAAGTCCTTCGATGGCATGGAAGTGCTGAAGGATATTTGTCTCCATATCGCCAGAGGCGAATTCGTCTCGATCGTCGGCCCCTCGGGTTCCGGCAAGTCGACGATCCTCAGGCTGCTGACGCAGGCGCTGCGGGCGGATAAAGGCGACATTCTGTTTGACGGCACCCCGCTTTCACAGGCCGCGCACGCCTTCGCCTTCATGCCCCAGCGCGATGCCTTGATGCCGTGGCGAAGCGTCATCGACAATGCGATCCTCGGCCTCGAAGTGCATGGCTTGCGCCGTAGCCAGGCACGCGCCGTTGCCGCCCCTCTCTTCGAACGTTTCGGCCTCGCCGGCTTTGAAAACCACTATCCAGTTGCTCTTTCTGGCGGCATGCGCCAACGCGCCGCCCTGCTGCGCACCGTGATCCAGCGGCAGGACATGCTGCTTCTCGACGAGCCCTTCGGCGCGCTCGACGCGCTGACCCGCACGCAGATGCAGGAATGGCTGCAGGGCATGTGGACGGATCACCGCTGGACAGCCCTTCTGATTACCCACGATGTGCGGGAAGCCGTCTTCCTGTCCGACCGCATCTATGTGCTTTCCGCTCGCCCCGCAACGGTGGTCAGGGAATTCGAGGTACCACTCGCGAGGCCGCGTACGCTTGCCGACCTTGGTTCCCCGACCGCTCAAGCGATCGAAACCGAAATTCTTCAAACACTGCTGCATCCGCAAAGAACCTGAGGAGGTCCTGATGCTTCTCACCCGCCGACAGACCCTTTTTGCCGCCATGGCCGCGAGCCTTGCCGGCCGCACCGCCTTCGCCCAGTCCACCGCCAAAGCGCGCGTCGCGCTCGACTGGACACCGAACACCAATCACATTGGCATCTATGTCGCCAAGGCGAAGGGTTTCTATGAGGCTGCCGGCCTCAACGTCGAAATCCTGCCTTATGCTGATACCAGCGCCGGCACGCTGGTCGCAAACGGTGTCGCCGATTTCGGTATCTGCGGAGAGATCGAGACCTTCACCCAGCGCGCCGCCGGTGCGGATGTGAAACTTGTCTATGCCGTGGTGCAGACGGAAACCGGCAGATTGATCTTCAAGGGCGGCCGCGACGACATCAAGAGCCCCAAGGATTTGGACGGCAAGACCTATGGCGGCTTCGGCGGCGCATGGGAGGAAGCGCTCGTCTCCTCGATGATCCGCAACGACGGCGGCAAGGGCACAATCCAGAACGTTACCCTCGGCACCTCGGCCTATGAGGCGCTCGACAATGGCGCTGTGGATTTCACGCTGGAAATCTACACCTGGGAGGGCATTGCCGCCCAACTCGAGAACCGGCAGGTCGGCCGCTGGCGTTATAGCGATTACGGTATTCCCGACGAGCAGACGACCGCGATCGCTTCGAGCGATGCCTATCTTGCGGCCAATCCGAAAAACGCCCGCGCATTCGTCCAGGCGACGCTGAAGGGTTACGCCTATTCGGTCGAGAACCCGGACGAAGCCTGCGATCTCCTGATTGCCGGCAGCGATGGCGCACTGCTTAACACCGACCTTGTCAAGGCATCGCAGAAGGCCCTTGTCGAGGGGCATTTCCTTAAGGGCGAAAACGGCGCGATCGGCACCATAGATCCGGCCAAGGCGGAAGCGATCGGCACCTTCCTGTTCGATCATGGCATCCTCCTCGATGCCAACGGTACGGCATTGAAGGAAAAACCCGACTTTTCCGCCTACTACACCAACGATCTCCTCGGCTGAGGCGAGCCACCCTTGCGGGCAGCAGCTTTCCGCTGCAAGGTCCCGCAAGGAGCGAGGGAGTGACATGCAGCAGCAGAACCGGGTGGCTGGGGCGGATTTCTTGCGCGCAGCCGCCTGCTTGCTCGTCCTCATCCATCATCTCATTTTGCGCATCGACCTCACCAAACTCGGCGAAGGATCGCGGCCGACGCTGACTGCCTTGCGCTTCGGCAATTTCGGCGTCGCCATCTTCTTCATTCTCAGCGGATTCCTGCTGGCATTGCCGTTCTGGCGCGCCCTTGACGCCGGTGGTGCCATGCCCGACCTGCGCATCTATGCACTGCGTCGCGCGACCCGCATCGTACCCGGCTATTGGGTGGCTTTGACCGCGGGCTTCATCCTGAGCTTCACGCTGCTTGAATTTGCGGTGACACCGGAACTCGTTATGCGCTATGCCAGCGGTCTCTTCTTCATGAGCCAATGGCACTGGCGCACCTTCTTTCCTGTCGAAGGGAACGGCCCGCTCTGGTCCATATCCTTCGAAGCGACGAGCTATGTGCTGCTGCCGCTTGGCTTCCTCTGGCTTTTCGCCATCCCGGAAAAACGCCGATCCCCGCTCGTGACGCGCCTTGCCTGGCTCGGCATCATAGTCGCAACACTGATCGGCCATGAAACCTTCCGTGCGCTTGCCCCTCCCAATGAGATTGACCGTGGCTGGCAGTATGGCATGCATGGCGGCGCGAAGGAGTGGATGCCCAACTACAATCCAATCGGCTTCTTCGCCGTTTTCGCACTCGGTTCACTCGCAGCTGGTATTCAGATCCTGCTGGCGCGAAAGCGTCGGATCTGGTTCGACATTATTGCATTTGCCTGCCTTGCTGCAGCCGGCTTCCAGCTACCGCTTTCGACAGGCGGACCTTGGGAAGCCTATGGATGGCTCGGAATCCCCTATGCCTTTCCGCTTTTTCCGATTCTGATCGCTGTCGCCCTTGTGTCGCTCTCACGCTCCGTGCTGCTTGCGACACTACTGGACAATGCCTTCATGCGTTTTGCGGCAACCATCTCCTTCGGCATCTATATCTGGCAGGATATCGTGCTGACTTCGATGCAGACGATCTCTCCGGCCATATTCGGGATCGGGAAAGACGATCCGTTACGGGATTGGTTTATCGGCTGCACCTTTGCGACGGTGATCATTTTTCTTATAGCAAGCCTCAGCTATTTCCTTCTCGAGCGGCCGGCAATACGACACGCCGCACGCATAACGCGCAAGAATTCAGCCATTAACGCAATATAATTAATTCGAAGCCCGCCAAAATATCCGGGACATATTTCGAAATACTCCCAAATTTGGCCCCGTTAGGGTTACGAAAACATTAAACAAGCGGGTGACAAATCGATCATCTCCATGTATTTGTGCCGGCGCGATGCAATATGCGAGTATTCCCACGGACGTTGCTTAATGAACGTGTTTACTTCAAACAAGCTTCAAGAGACGGTTTTCTCTGCAAAAACAGTGAAGATGAAGGCTCTCGAGGCAGCGAATTCCAATATTCGCCAGCCCGACAGCTTTGTCTCGTTGGATGGGCGAAACCGGCTTCAGCTTGGTTTGAAAAGAGCTTTCGACATTTTCGGGGCAACCAGCGCCCTAGTCATCCTGTTTCCGGTTCTTCTGACCATTGCGCTTCTCATCGTGATCAATGATGGCGGACCGATATTTTTCCGGCAGATTCGCTGGGGCCTGAAGGGCAGCAAGATCACCGTCTACAAGTTCCGCTCCATGCGGACGGACCTCTGCGATCCCACCGGCATCGAACAGACCGTCAAGGGCGATCGGCGCGTAACGCGGATCGGCGCCTTCCTGCGCAAGACCAATATCGACGAGCTTCCCCAGCTACTCAACGTTATCAAGGGCGATATGTCGCTTGTCGGCCCTCGCTGCCATGCCATCAACATGCGCGCAGCCGGCATGCTCTACGAGGAACTGGTGCCCGAATATCATTACCGCCACCTGATGCGGCCGGGCATTACCGGCCTTGCCCAGACGCGCGGCTGGCGCGGCCCGACAGAGCGCCCGACAAAGGCACGCGCCCGCATCGCCAGCGATATCTATTACATCAGAAATTTCAGCCTCTGGCTGGATATGAAGATCCTGTTCGGCACACTGCTGTCCGAACTGCGCGGTGGCACCGGCTTCTGAAAAGCCACTTCAAGTGACTTCCAGGACGTGCGGCGAAAGCCACCTCTTTTCGTTTCAATGTCCGGTATGATACCCGCAGCCATAAATAAAGCCGGACTGGCATTAAAGAAGCCTTCCAGGGTGTCGCTCGGCACTTCTATGCGGCTACCCCTGCAAACGATGACGTATGATGAACGGCGCCGCGCCTGCCGCAGGGTGCGGCTTGCCAAAGAAAAAGCGGCCTTGAAAGGCCGCTTTTCTCACTCTGTCAGTCTTTGACTGAGCCGATCAGTCCTGCTGGACGACGCCACGCAGGTGGGTCAGTTCCATGATGAAGTGCTCGAGCTTGGACTTATGCTCGTGATGCTCGGTATCTTCGAGCTCTTTCTTCGCAGCTTCGATGCGGCGGGTCAGTTCGTCCTTGTTGAGTTCTTCGACGGGGACAGCAGACTCGGCAAGCAGCGTGCAGCCGGTCGGCAGGATGTCGGCAAAACCGCCAAACACGACGTAGTCCTGCTTGGAGCCGGAAGCGGAACGGACGCTCACGATGCCCGGCTTGATGGTCGTCATCGTCGGAGCATGATTGGCCATGACCGTCATCTCGCCTTCGGTCGCGGGAATGACGACCTCGGTCACCATTTCCGACAACAGCAGACGCTCCGGCGAAACGAGCTCAAAGTTGAAATTGTCAGCCATCAGTGACTTACCTTCTCGGCTATGGCTTTCGCATCTTGCAATTTGGTCCCGCAGAACGGGCAGTGCATTATCGCTTGGTCGAGATATCCGAGGCCTTCCTCGGTCTGCGCCAACCCCACCACCATCATCGTCACGCCGTTATCGGCACGGTATATGGTCGGCACTGCAGGTTCAGGGAGTTCCGCCACGACCCCTTTGAGGGAGTCGCAGCAGAATATCTCGTCCTGAGCATCGCTCATCAGGCAGCTGCGAGCTTCTTGGCTTTCTCGACAGCTTCATCGATCGAGCCAACCATGTAGAAGGCAGCCTCCGGCAGGTGGTCATACTCGCCGTTGACGAGACCCTTGAAGCCCTTGATCGTGTCTTCGAGAGCAACGAGCTTGCCCGGCGAGCCGGTGAAGACTTCGGCAACGAAGAACGGCTGCGACAGGAAGCGTTCAATCTTGCGGGCGCGGGCAACAGCGATCTTGTCCTCTTCGGACAGTTCGTCCATGCCCAGGATGGCGATGATGTCCTGCAGGGCCTTGTAGCGCTGGAGGGTCGACTGAACCTTACGGGCAATTTCGTAATGTTCTTCGCCGACGACCAGCGGATCGAGCATGCGCGAGGTGGAGTCGAGCGGGTCGACAGCCGGGTAGATGCCCTTTTCAGCGATAGAACGCGACAGAACCGTCGTTGCGTCCAAGTGGGCGAACGAGGTTGCCGGTGCCGGGTCGGTCAAGTCGTCGGCCGGAACGTAAATGGCCTGAACCGAGGTGATCGAGCCGGTCGTCGTCGTGGTGATGCGTTCCTGCATCTGACCCATGTCCGTTGCAAGCGTCGGCTGATAGCCGACGGCCGACGGGATACGGCCGAGCAGAGCCGACACTTCCGAACCTGCCTGCGTGAAGCGGAAGATATTGTCGACGAAGAACAGAACGTCCTGACCCTGGTCGCGGAAGTGTTCGGCGACCGTCAGACCAGTCAGAGCGACGCGAGCGCGGGCGCCCGGCGGTTCGTTCATCTGGCCATAAACCAGCGCAGCCTTGGAGCCTTCGCCGCCGCCATGCTTGTTGACGTTCGATTCGATCATTTCATGGTAGAGGTCGTTGCCTTCGCGGGTACGTTCACCGACACCTGCGAAAACCGAGTAACCACCATGCGCCTTGGCGACGTTGTTGATCAGTTCCATGATCAGAACGGTCTTGCCGACGCCTGCGCCGCCAAAGAGGCCGATCTTGCCGCCGCGTGCGTAAGGCGCGAGAAGATCGACGACCTTGATGCCGGTGACGAGGATCTGTGCTTCCGTGGACTGCTCCACATAGGCCGGTGCGTCCTGGTGGATGGAACGCTTGTGCGCGGTAACCAGCGGACCGGCTTCGTCGACCGGCTCGCCGATGACGTTCATGATGCGGCCGAGCGTCTCGTTACCCACCGGAACCATGATCGGAGCACCGGTATCGGTGACTACCTGGCCGCGGACGAGACCTTCGGACGAGTCCATCGCAATGGTACGGACTTCGTTTTCGCCGAGGTGCTGGGCAACTTCGAGAACCAGACGGTTGCCGTTGTTGCTGGTTTCCAGCGCGTTCAGGATCTTCGGCAGATCGCCTTCGAAAGCAACGTCAACGACGGCGCCGATAACCTGTGTGACTCTGCCGACAGAGCCGGTCTTGGGGGTAGCTGCCTCAGCCATTTTCTGACCCTCTTTTCCTAACCTCAGAGCGCTTCCGCGCCCGAAATGATTTCAATGAGTTCCTTGGTGATCTGCGCCTGACGCTGACGGTTGTAGCTCAGCGTCAGCTTATTGATCATCTCACCAGCATTGCGCGTCGCGTTGTCCATCGCGCTCATCTTGGCGCCCATTTCACCCGCGACGTTCTCAAGGAGAGCACGGAAGATCTGGACAGAGATATTGCGCGGGATCAGATCGTCGAGGATCGACGCCGGATCCGGCTCGTATTCGTAGACAGCGCCAGCATGTTCTGCGTCCTCGGCGACAACCTCAGGGGCCTTGGCCGGAATGAGCTGCTGTGCGGTCGGAACCTGCGAGATGACCGACTTGAACTCGGAATAGAACAACGTGCAGACGTCGAATTCGCCGGCTTCGAACATCTCGATGATGCGCTTGCCGATCTGGTCTGCGTTCTCGAAGCCGACGCGCTTCACATCGCGCAGTTCCTTGCGCTCGATGATCAGCGAAGCGTATTCGCGACGCAGAATGTCGTAACCCTTCTTGCCGACGGTGAAGATCTTTACCGTCTTGCCCTCAGCGGTCAGCTTGCGGACGTGATCGCGCGCAAAACGCGCGATCTGCGAGTTGAAGCCACCGCAAAGACCGCGCTCCGCGGTGCAGACGACGAGCAGATGGACCTGGTCCTTGCCGGTGCCGGTCATAAGCGCCGGCGCACCGTCTGCATCGGTAACGGCCTTGGCGATGTTCGCCAGAACCGCACCCATGCGCTGCGAATAGGGCCTGGCGGCCTCGGCCGCCTCCTGCGCACGCCGAAGCTTCGCCGCGGCGACCATTTTCATCGCCTTGGTGATCTTCTGCGTCGCCTTGACGGAGGCGATCCGGTTCTTCAGATCCTTAAGTGAAGGCATCCGTTATCCGTCCTAACTTAGGGCCCGATTACGAGAAAGACTTGGCGAAGCTGTCAACAGCAGCCGTGAGCTGGCTCCTGGTGCCGTCGCTGATTGCCTTTTCCGTGCGGATCGCGTCGAGGATGGCGGAGCCTTCCGAACGCAGGTACGAAAGCAAGCCCTGCTCGAACTTGCCGACCGATGCGACCGGCAGCTTGTCGAGATAGCCGTTAACGCCAGCGAAAATCACCGCAACCTGCTCTTCCGTCTTCAGCGGCGAGAACTGCGGCTGCTTCAGAAGTTCGGTCAGGCGCGCACCGCGGTTCAGCAGGCGCTGCGTTGCAGCGTCAAGGTCCGAACCGAACTGGGCGAAGGCAGCCATTTCGCGATACTGGGCAAGTTCGCCCTTGATCGAGCCGGCAACCTGCTTCATCGCCTTGATCTGTGCCGCCGAACCGACGCGGGAAACCGACAGACCGACGTTCACGGCCGGGCGGATGCCCTGATAGAACAGGTCGGTTTCAAGGAAGATCTGGCCGTCGGTGATCGAGATCACGTTGGTCGGAATGAAGGCCGACACGTCGTTGCCCTGCGTTTCGATAACCGGAAGAGCAGTCAGCGAGCCGGCGCCCTGGTCGTCGTTCATCTTCGCAGCGCGCTCAAGGAGACGCGAGTGCAGGTAGAAAACGTCGCCCGGATAGGCTTCGCGGCCCGGCGGGCGGCGCAGCAGCAGCGACATCTGGCGGTAGGAAACGGCCTGCTTGGACAGGTCGTCGTAACCGATCAGCGCGTGCATGCCGTTATCGCGGAAATATTCGCCCATGGCGCAGCCGGCAAACGGTGCCAGATACTGCATCGGAGCCGGATCGGAAGCGGTAGCGGCAACGATGATCGAATACTTCAGCGCGCCGCGCTCTTCGAGCACCTTGACGAACTGTGCGACAGTCGAACGCTTCTGACCGATGGCGACGTAGACGCAGTAAAGCTTCTCACCTTCCGGACCGTTCTCGTGAATGGCCTTCTGGTTGAGGAAGGCATCGAGTAGGATCGCGGTCTTGCCGGTCTGGCGGTCGCCGATGACGAGCTCGCGCTGGCCGCGGCCAACCGGAATGAGGGCGTCGATGGCCTTGAGGCCGGTCGACATCGGCTCATGAACCGACTTGCGCGGAATGATGCCCGGAGCCTTGATGTCGACGCGCGAACGGCGGGTCGCATTAATCGGGCCCTTGCCGTCGATCGGATTGCCGAGAGCATCGACAACACGGCCGAGCAGTTCGGGACCGACCGGAACGTCAACGATCGCGCCAGTGCGCTTGACGGTGTCGCCTTCCTTGATGTCGCGGTCGGCGCCGAAAATAACGACACCGACATTGTCGGATTCAAGGTTGAGCGCCATGCCGCGGATGCCGCCCGGGAACTCGACCATTTCACCTGCCTGGACGTTGTCCAGACCGTAAACGCGAGCGATACCGTCACCGACGGAGAGAACCTGGCCGACTTCCGAGACTTCTGCCTCTTTGCCGAAATTTTTGATCTGGTCTTTGAGAATTGCGGAAATTTCCGCGGCGCGGATATCCATCAGCCAACCTCTTTCAATGCGAGCTTAAGGGTAGAGAGTTTGGTACGAAGAGACGTATCAATCTGACGGGACCCGACCTTGACGATCAGACCACCAAGAATTGACGGATCAACCGTGACGTTGATCGTCACGTCTTTGCCGGTGACGCCCTTGAGTGCCGCCTTCAATTCGGTTTCCTGCGCTTCAGTCAGCGCATGGGCCGAAGTGACTTCGGCAGAAATTTCGCCGCGATGGTTGGCAGCAATGATACGGAAGGCCTTGATCATGCCCGGCAGGGCAAACAGGCGACGGTTACGCGCCACGACCTTCAGGAAATTGGCGAAGAAACCCGAGATGCCAGCCTTCTCGCTGAGAGCGATGATGGCCTTCACCTGATCCTCGGAGGAGAAAACCGGGCTCATGACAAAGCGCTTCAGGTCGCTGCTCTCATCCAGCATCGCCTGGAAACGGTCGAGATCGGCGGTAACGCTGTCGACCACACCTTCTTCGAGCGCCAACTCGAAAAGAGACGAGGCATAGCGCTCGGCAACACCAGAAGTAAGCTGGGACGTGTCTGCCACGGGCACAAATTTCCCTGATTTCAATCCAAAATCCGACTTCCGACGGGCGCCGAGCCTATGACTTTGAATTCGTTTTGATTTCCCCCAGAAATCGCAAGAGAAGCCTCTTGCTTCTTCCGAAATTCGGGGTCCGTCTAACATAGGATGTTCGGACTCGCAACACGCGTAACGCCCGAATAAGCCTTTCACATGATTTTCTATCGGCAAAATCACGCAAACACCCGAAAGCGGCCTGTGAAGCGCTCTCTTTCGGCTCTGGATCAGCCTTGCAGGAACCCAAATACGTGAAGGAGTGGCAATGCCGCAACGGCGGCCTGTACAATCAGAAGTAAATAATTGAGCAGCGTGCTCCCCCTGTCGGACAGGATGGAAATGATGCGAGCGAAAGCCGCCATCGCGAAGGCCGCTCCGAGCGCCAGATAGGTCCAGTCCTGCGCCAGCATGATCGCGGCAAGGCCGAGACCAAGATAGAAACCGCCCATCGACCGCACTTCACTGAAACCTTCGCGCCGCTCGCCGCGTGGAGCAAGGCCGAAGAAACGCATGGCGAGGCCGGGTGCAAACATCATGATGAAACCGGCAACCGCTGTGAAAGCCGCCGCGCCGAAAGCAAGCTGCTCGCCCATCTCCGTCGGAAAGTAGAACTCCATGCCTCGACCCCAAATCATCAGCTGATTCTGTGTTTATGCCATGATCGGCGACATCCGGAAACGCCGGGCCGCAACGATCTACAGGAAGCTCTGCGGATCGATATCGAGCTGCACCTGAACCGAGCCGCGCTCCTTCGGCGATTGTAAGAGCATCGCCCGCAGATAGGCCTGCATGTCGGAGTTCCGGCGGCCATGCACCAGGAGGCGGAAGCGATGGCGGCCGCGCACCAGCGCCAGCGGGGCCTCCGCCGGCCCGAGAACGGAAATGCCTGACACCTGCGGTGCGGCGTTGCGCATGCCGCGCGCATGGTTTTCCGCATCATGGCGCGTATCGGCTGAAACGATGATGGAGGCGAGCCTGCCGAAGGGCGGTAGGATGGCACGCTCGCGCTCGCTGATCTCGCGCTCGTAGAAAGCCCGGGCATCGCCGGAGACGATCGCCTGCATGACAGGATGCTGCGGCTGGTAGGTCTGCAGCAGACCGTGGCTCTTCAGGCCCGTTCGGCCGGCGCGGCCCGTGACCTGCGAAAGCAGCTGGAAGGTCCGCTCGGCCGCGCGCGGATCACCGTTCGCCAGGCCAAGATCGGAATCGACGATGCCGACCAGCGTCATCAGCGGGAAGTTGTGCCCCTTGGCGACAAGCTGCGTGCCGATGACGATATCCGCTTCGCCCTTGGCGATAGCATCGAGTTCCAGCCGCAGCCGCTTCACCCCGCCCAAGATGTCGGAGGAAAGCACGATGGTACGCGCATCCGGAAAATGCCGCTCCACCTCTTCGGCAATGCGCTCCACGCCCGGCCCGCAAGCAACGAGATGGTCGAGCGTCCCGCATTCCGGGCAGGCTTCCGGCGTCGGCTCGTTATGTCCGCACTGATGGCATTGCAATTGCCGGCGAAAGCGATGCTCCACCAGCCAGCTCGAACATTGCGGGCACTGGAAACGATGGCCGCAGACACGGCAGAGCGTGAGCGGCGCATAACCGCGGCGATTGAGGAAGAGCAGCGCCTGCTCGCCCTTCTCCACTGTTTTGCCGATCGCCCGAACCAGCACCGGCGACAGGAAACCGCCGCGCTCCGGCGCATGGCGCCGCATGTCGACGAGATGCAGGTCGGGCAGCGCGGCATCGCCAAAACGCGTCGGCAGATGGATCGTGCTGTAGCGCCCACTCTGGCCGTTCACCTGGCTTTCGACCGAAGGTGTCGCCGAAACGAGCACGACGGGAAAATCGCCGATCCGCGCCCGCACGACCGCCATGTCGCGCGCATTGTAATAGACCCGGTCCTCCTGCTTGTAGGCAGGATCGTGCTCTTCGTCGACGATGATGAGGCCCAGATCTTCGAACGGCAGGAAGAGGGCCGAGCGCGCGCCGGCGACGACCCGCACCTCTCCGGTCACCGCCTGCCGCCAGACCTTTTCACGGGTTCGCGGTGCAAGGTCGGAATGCCATTCGGCAGGTTTCGCGCCGAAGCGATCCTGAAAACGTTCGAGGAAACTTGCGGTAAGCGCGATCTCCGGCAGCAGGATCAGCACCTGCTTGCCGCGCCTGAGAGTTTCGGCAATCGCCTCGAAATAGACTTCCGTCTTGCCGGAGCCGGTCACGCCGTCGATCAGCGAAACCGCGAATTCGCCCTTGCGCACCTCATCCAGAATTTCCTCGGCAGCTTCCTTCTGCGGCCCTTCGAGGCGCGAACCGATAAAATCCGGGTCCGGCTTGGCAACGATGGGCGGCGGCGGCAGGAAGATGGTCTCGAAGATGCCCTGTGCTATCAGCCCGTCGACAACGCTGGTGGAAACGCCCGCCGCATGCGCAAGGCCGGTACGCGTCCAGGAAAGCCCGCCCGATGTTGCGTCAAGCACACGGGCGCGCGCCGGCGTCATCCGCTCCGGCTCGCCGCCGACGAAACGCAATCCCTCCACCATCGGCTCCGGCTCGAAAGCATTCGGCGCCCTCAGCGCCATCCGCGCCACCAGTCCCGGCGGAGAAAGCGTATAGGTCGCCACCCAGTCGATGAAATCCCGCATCTCCTTGTTGAGCGGCGGGCAATCGAAAACGTGGGTGATGGGCCTGAGCTTCTTAGGATCGACGCCATCCTCTCCGCCATCCCAGACGACGCCGATCACCTGGCGTGGCCCGAGCGGCACCTGCACGACCGAGCCGGGCTCGACCGCCATGCCTTCAGGCACCGAATAGGAATAGGGTTTTGGCGCCGGCATCGGCACCAGCACCGGAACCGTACGGTTCACGGGCGGAGCCTCGAAAAGCGCGCCAAAAAGATCGGACGAATCTGTACTCATTGCGGCAGACCATGCCCGCAACGGCCATAAAATGAAACCCGCCGACAATGAGGACTACGCGTCATCATCGTCTTCACCGGCGATCGTTCCCGTCAGTCGCATGCCTTCGATCCAGGTGGCGCCATTCTCGCGGATGACCTTTCGCGGACGAACGCCACAGCGTTCGCGCACGGCATCGGCCAGTTGCACCGAGTGGGTGACGATCCAGACCTGGCTGCTCTTTGACGCTTCCGCGATCATATCGGCGAGCGGCACCAGCATATCGGGATGCAGGCTCGCCTCAGGCTCATTCAAGGCAATGAGCGCCGGCAGCCGATAAGAGAGGAGTGCAGCGGCAAGGCCGAGGAAGCGAATCTGCCCGTCAGACAGTTCGCGCGGATGAAAGACCCGGTGCGGGAAATCCGGAAGCATCAAACCGAATTCCGCCGCCTCGCCCGGTTCCGGCACGACGAGCCTTGCACCGCCGAGCGCCGATGCCAGGATGCGATCAAGCTCGACCGTATCCTGCCGCGTATGGGCAATCGTCGCAAAGACGGCGGCGAGATTGGCCCCATCCTCGTCCAGCATGGGGCTGGTGACGGCCAGGCATGGATGGCGAAGCGGAGAAGCCCTGTCCGTGCGAAATCCGTGGAAGAAGCGCCAGTTGTTGACGATGCGGCGAAAGGCGGCAACTTCGGGAAAATGGCCGGCATCCCCCAGGAGCGCAATAGCAGTTTCCGATGTCAGCGCCTCGTCCGGATAATCCTGCATCCGTCCCGCACCATCGCGAACGGAGATGCCGGGGCCGGCGCGCTTCATCATCGTCACCGCGCGGCGGCCGGTTTCGACGGAAAGCTCCTCGGCCTTGATCTGCGGTTCCAGCGCGAAACCCGCAGCCGCCTCCGACGGGCGCAGCCCGGCCTCGACATGATATCGGAATGTGACGGCCCGCTCCTCGTCGATGATCTCGACTTCCAGGCGGATGCGCGCAGGTCCGTCGGACTTGGGACGCGTGCCGGACCAGAGGGCCGAGAGCATGCCGCCTTCAGCCGCAAGCTCATAAGCCAGCCGCCCGCGAACCGCCGCCTGCACAAGCTGTAGGGCACGATAGAGATTGGACTTGCCGGCGCCGTTCTCGCCGAGAAACAGCGTCGTATCCGCCAGATCCATGCGGATCGAGCGCAGTGACCGATAATTCTTGGCGAACATGGAGCGAAGACGCATGCTTCCGCTTTAGCGCAAAGCAACGTTAAAAAGAATGGGCCGCAACGCGCTCCGGCGACAGTTGCCGGGATACGGGTACGAAGCGTGAGTCCCCATCGGTCGCCATGTCATAGACCGTATGCTTTTCCAGCGCCTTCGTCACCTCGTTCAGATCGCCGTCGAGTTCTTCTGCGGGAATGAGATTGCCGATGACGAAATCGAAGCGGTCGCCCTTCTTGTTCAGAAGTTCATAGAAGACAGTCATGTCGCGCAGTTCCGTCGACCATTTGGCAAACCAGTAGAAAAGCCCGGAATTGCGCGCCGTCATGTGAACGGGCAGGATCGGCAAGCCGTATTTGCGGGCAAGGCCGACGGCAGACGTTTTCCACGGCCGCTCGTTCAGCCGTCCGTTCGCCCAATAGGCGATACGGCCCGAAGGGAAAAGCACGGTCGCCTTGCCCTCCTTCACCGCATGGTTGGTGAGCTGCAGCGTCTCGCGCGCCTTGAGCTTGCTCTTGAACTCCTCTCGCCATTCGACCGGTATGATCATTTCCGCAAAGCGCGGATTGACGCGCACCGCATCGCGGTTGGCGAAGAACATCATATCCGGGCGGCGCGTCTTCAAAAGATCGAAAACGGCCACGCCATCGGCAATGCCGGTCGGATGATTGCTAACGAGAATGAAACCGCCGGATGCCGGAATGCGCTCGGCATTGGTAACGCCGATATCAAGCTTCAGCAGATTGCTCATGTATTCGAACGACTGGAAGCCCGGCATGTTGGCGACGTCATTGGCGAATTCGATCGCCTTATTGTAGCGCAGCAGCGTGTAGAGAAACGGCCGCATGAGTGGCCAAAGAGGATGGCGGACGATCTTCTGTCCGCGCTCGGCAATCAACGTATCGACGATATGGCCGGGCTTTCCGTGTGAAACCAAGGCAATCGCTTCCGCGAGTTGTCCAAAGGCCGTCATGGAATCGCGCCGTGCCATGAAAATTCCTGTCTTAAGGGAGCTATAAGCTATCTCAATGAATTATGATCGATACATGACAAGGGCTTGGCAAGCATTAGCAATTCCATAACGCCACTGCTTCAAAATTGGCGTCATCGAAAGCAAATTCAAGAGCCGAAGCCCGTGAATGAACTCCTGATCATTGCCGACCCGCACCTGATGACCGAACGCAGCGCCTGGCTCGAAAACCTCGCCCGGGAGCGCCGTCTCTCTGCGCATACGCTTGATGCCTATGAGCGCGACACACGCCAGTTCCTGACCTTCATGACCGGCCATCTCGGTGGCCCGACGACGCTACGCGATGTCGAAACGCTGCGCGCGGCAGACTTCCGCGCCTTTCTGGCCGCCCGCCGCAAGGAGGGCTCCGGTGCTCGCTCGGTAGCCCGCAATCTCGCCGGCATACGCTCCTTTCTGCGTCACCTTGAAAAGAAGGGACTTGTGAATGCGGCAGGCGCAGGCGCCGTGCGGTCACCGAAGCAGCCGAAATCCCTTCCGAAGCCGCTCTCCGACAAACAGGCCATCAACGTTGTCAGCAGCGACGCCCAGCTCCATGACGAGCCGTGGATTGCCGCGCGCGATGCCGCCGTCATGACGCTGCTTTATGGCTGCGGCCTGCGCATTTCCGAGGCGCTCGACCTGACGCCGACAGATGTCAGAACCGGCGCCACCACGCTGCGCATCACCGGCAAGGGCAACAAGACGCGCCTTGTGCCGCTGCTGCCCATCGTTTTCGAAGCCATCGAGAAATACCGGCAGCTCTGCCCCCTTCATCTTGACGAAGGCGAGCCGCTGTTTCGCGGCGCCCGCGGCGGCAAGCTGCAGGCAGCCATCATTCAGCGCGCCATGCAAAAGCTGCGCAGCGCCTTCGGCTTGCCGGAGACAGCGACCCCACATGCGCTGCGCCACTCCTTCGCCACCCATCTCCTTGCCGGTGGCGGCGACCTGCGCACCATTCAGGAGTTGCTCGGCCATGCCAGCCTCTCCACCACCCAGGTCTATACCGGCGTCGATGCATCAAGGCTTCTGGAGGTGTATGATAGGGCGCATCCCCGCGCATAAGCCTTCGTTAACGCTGTCTCTTAAAGGAATATGCGCAAGCCCGGCGTAGAGCATGAGGCTTGAAGCACATGTGACCGGATTACCATCATGACGATCTCCATCGGCCACCGGACTTTCCATATCGCGCAGCCGGGCAATATCCTGCTCTGGCTGATCGCCGCGTTTCACATGCTGCTTGCCGCCGCATTGCTCGCAGTCATCTTTTCCGTGACGCCAGCCGATGCTGCCGAGGATAGCTGCACCGGAAAGAACCTGCTTACCGAGTTGCAGCAGAACGATCCCGCCCGTTATGCCGAAGCCGTCAAGGAAGCGGACGCCACGCCGAACGGCAAAGGCATTTTCTGGAAGATCGAGAAGTCGGACCTGAAGCCATCATGGCTGCTCGGCACCATGCATGTCACCGATCCGCGCGTGTTGAACCTGCCACCCCGTGCCCAGGAAGCCCATGACGACGCCGATACGATCGTGATCGAATCCGACGAGATCCTCGACGAGAAGAAGGCGACCGCAGCCCTTCTGATGAAGCCCGACCTGATGATGTTCACGGACGGCACGACCATCGAAAAGCTTCTTTCTCCTGAAGATTACGCCCGCCTCGAAGCCGGGCTGAAGCAACGCGGCATTCCACTCTCGGCCGTTTCCCGCATGCGCCCCTGGATGATTTCGAGCGTCGTGGCACTTCCTGCCTGCGAGATCGCCCGAAAGGCGAAGGGCGTGCAGTTCCTCGACCAGAAGATCGCTGCCGATGCGGCTGCCGAAGGCAAGCAGGTCAAGGGGCTGGAAACCCTGGCCGAACAGCTGCAGGCCATGGCCGAGCTGCCGGTCGCATTTCATCTGAAGTCGCTGATCGAGACACTCGAGCTCGGAGCCAAGATGAACGACGTCGTCGAGACCATGACCGACATCTATCTCTCCGGCGATATCGGCATGACAATGCCGATGTTGAAGACCGTCTCGCCCGAAGGCAGCGATGAGGACAGCGATTACGCTGCCTTCGAACAGCGCGTCATTCTTGATCGCAACAAGGTGATGGCCGAACGCGTCGCACCCATCCTTGCCAACGGCAACGTCTTCATGGCTGTCGGCGCCCTGCATCTGCCGGGCAAGGACGGGGTTATCGAACTGCTGCGCCAGCAGGGCTTCACCGTCACAGCGGTGAACTGACCTGCTAGAGCCTTTAACCGATTGTCATCCGCCGCAAGACATCGGTCTTCCAGTAAAACTGGTGAACCAGCGCGCCGAAGACATGGGCAGCAATGACGATCCAGAGGATCAGCTTCAGGACGTCAGCATGCAGCGATCCCAGCGCTTCCGCACCGAAATAATATGCCGCGATGCCTGACGCCGGCAGGGCGAGCAGCAGCAGATAAAGGCTTGTATGCGCGAGCCGCGCGGCAAGCCGAAAAATTGCCGGCTCGTCTGCGGATTCAGGCGGTACGCCCTTCACGAAGCGCAGACCGAGCCTGAGGATCGTCACGAGCAGGATTGCGATACCGACATAGGCGTGGATATTGGCCGAAGCGATCTGTTCCGGCGATGGCGTGCCGCCATGACGGACAAGCCGGTACCAGGCATTCATGCCGTCAGGCAAAAGAAGATTGAAGAGCACCAGGAGCACGGTCGCCCAGTGAAGGAAACGCTGGGAGAGGCTGTAGCCGACAACGACGCGATCATTCATTTTCTTGGCTTTCGTCAAATAGTTAGCGAAACTTGCCTACCAAATAAAAACGCCGCCTGCCCGAAGGCAAGCGGCATTATGAATGATTGCTGATATTTAATCTTACAGATGGATTGGCTTGAAGAAGGCAGCGAGTGCGGCTTCCTTCACGGCTTCCGACATGGTCGGATGCGCGTGGCAGGTGCGGCCGAGATCTTCTGCCGAGCCGCCGAATTCCATCAGCACGGCGATCTCGTGGATCATCTCGCCGGCGCCGAAGCCAACGATATGGCCGCCGAGCACGCGGTCGGTTTCCTTGTCGGAGAGGATCTTGACGAAGCCGTCCGTCGCCAGCATGGCGCGGGCGCGACCGTTGGCCGAGAACGGGAACTTACCGGCCTTGTAGGCGACGCCTGCAGCCTTCAGCTCTTCCTCGGTCTTGCCGACGGAAGCGACTTCCGGCTGCGTGTAGACGACGCTTGGAATGACGTCGTAGTTCACATGGCCGTGCTGGCCGGCGAGAATTTCAGCAAGCGCGACACCCTCGTCTTCGGCCTTGTGCGCCAGCATAGGGCCCTGCACGACGTCGCCGATCGCATAAATGCCCTCGACATTGGACTTGAAGTGACCGTCGATTTCGACGCGACCACGATTGTCGAGCTTGACGCCTGCTTCTTCTAGGCCGAGGCCTGCCGTGTAGGGAATGCGGCCAGTGGAGATCAGAACGACATCGGCTTCTAGCGTCTGGGTAGAACCACCGGCCACCGGCTCGAAAGTCACCTTGGCGCCCTTGTCACCCTTTTCGACGCCCGTCACCTTGGAGCTCAGTTTGATGTCGATACCCTGCTTGCCCAGCATGCGCTGGAACTGCTTGGAAACATCGCCATCCATCGCACCGAGAATCTTGTCGAGATATTCGATGACGGTAACCCTTGCGCCGAGGCGCGACCAGACCGAACCGAGCTCGAGGCCGATCACACCGCCGCCGACGACGATCATCGTTTCCGGCACCTTCTCCAGCGCAATGGCGCCGGTGGACGAAACGATGACCTTCTCATCGATATCGACCTTGACGCCCGGAATGCCGGCGACATCGGAACCCGTGGCGATGACGATGTTCTTGCCTTCGATTTCCTGAATCGCGCCGTCTTCGGCGGTCACCGAAACCTTGCCGGCGGAGACAATCTTGCCGGTACCGTGGAAGGCATCGATCTTGTTCTTCTTGAAGAGGAAGGCAACTCCGTCGACGTTGGACTTCACCGTCGCATCCTTGTGCGCCAGCATCTTTTCGAGATTGAGCTTCGGAGCGGCGACTTCGATGCCGAGTTCTTCCATATGATGCGTTGCATGGAACATCTCGGAAGCATGCAGCAGCGCCTTGGAGGGGATGCAGCCGACATTCAGGCAGGTGCCGCCATAGGTCGCGCGCTTCTCGACGACTGCGACCTTCAGGCCGAGCTGGGCAGCCTTGATTGCCGCGACATAGCCGCCGGGGCCGGTTCCGATAACAATCACATCATAGGACATTGCTTTTTCCCTTTGCGTTATTGACTAGCGCCCGCCGCTCACATTGAGGATCGCGCCTGTTATGTAGGATGCCGAAGGCGAAAGCAGATAGACGATCGCATCGGCCACCTCCTCCGCCTGTCCGGTTCGCTTCATCGGGATCGATGAAGCCATTTCTTTCGGCTTGTCCGGCTGTCCGCCGGCAGCATGAATATCCGTTTCGATGATGCCGGGGCGGATGGCATTCACCCTGATGCCCTCAGCCGCGACTTCCTTGGAAAGCCCGATCGTGAACGTGTCGATGGCGGCCTTCGACGCGGCGTAATCGACATATTGCGCCGGCCCGCCGATCACCGCTGCCATGGAGGAGATATTGACGATCCCGCCACCGCGGCCGCCATGCTTCGTCGACATACGCCGCACCGCCTGACCGGCGCAGAGGATGGAACCCGTCACGTTGATCCGCATCATCCGCTCAAGACGCTCGGCTGACATCTCATCGACGCGCGCAATGTAATCGACGATACCGGCATTGTTCACCAGCCCGTCCAGCCGCCCGAAATGGCGGTCGACAGCTTCGAACATCGACACGATATCCGTGGCATTGCCGACGTCGCCCTTGATTGCGATTGCGTCTCCGCCGGCCTTCTTGATCTCGGAAACGACAGCATTTGCCGCCGCCTCGTTCGAGGCGTAGTTCACCGCAACCCGCCAGCCCTGACGCGCAGCAACTAGGCAGGCGGCGGCACCGATCCCGCGGCTGCCGCCGGTGACGAGCAAAACGGGACCGTCAGTCATTGCGCGCATCCCTTGAAATCGAGGACATCCCAGGGCGCGACCTTTGCCTTGCCCTCACCCCAGGCGGAAGACTGGCGGATCGCCGGGCCGAGGCCGGGAAAGACGATCTTTTCCGCTGCCGGACTGTCGCCGGACTGTAGATTATCGAGCCCGCCATCAGCACTTGAACGATAGACGAAGCCTTGCCAGACCGTGCAGGCATCGAGATCGTCACCTGTGACATCGCCATCGGGGCAGTTGAAAAGCACCATGCCCATCGTGCGCCCCGGATCGTCCGACGGCATGACATAGCCGTCCATGACAACGGGGGTCTTGAGCGCACTGAGCTTGAACTGATGGCTTGACGTCACGGCTTCAGAAGTAATCGGCGAAAAGCGCAGCTCGTAGGCACCGTCGCGATCCCCATAGATCGCCTTGCCCTGCTTGCATTCGGCGGCGATGGCCGACGCCGGCGCACAGGAAAGCGCGGCAATGACAATCGCAGTCAGACCTTTTCGCTTCGTCAGCATGCGCCCTACCCCGCTCATTGGTGGTTCGGCTCTCTACGCCCGTCGGCATTCTCGACGACTTGGAAATCCGTCAGTAGCACCAGCGGGTGTTCATTCTTGTCCATCCCCCAGAATACCGGATAGGAGCCATCGCCCCAGCCGCTCCAGAACATCGCCACATTGCCCTTCTTGCCGGCGATCGGCCGGTGCAGGTCATAGACCCCCTTGTTGGCATCGAGTTCGGAGGCGACTACGTCATAATAGTTCACGTCGGAATCCGGCTTTGCAGCCTGCACCTGCTGCTCGCGTTCCCCGATCAGATCAAGCGTATCGGCATCCATGTAACTGCCGAGGCCGGCATCGACGGGATAGCCGAAGATCTCGTCGTCCTTCAGCGTGCCGACATCCTGGCCCGGCACGGTCGCAAGTTCCCAGTGATCGGGCTTGCCTTCGGCAAAGCGCATGCTCGCCGCCGCAACCCGCCCGAAAGCCTCATAGAGCCGCACAGGATACTCGCCGACGGGAACCGTTTTCGACAATGCCGACCGGTCCGGCTGCGCTAAGGGATCGGCGGCAACGATATGGCCGGAGGTCAGCTCGACATTGCCCATATCGACGGTCTTGATGGAGCGTGCGGAAAGTTCCGTATTATCGAGCGACACAAGGTCGAAATTGCTGCTCGCCTTGCTGACATCGAAGGCAAGAGCCGAGACCGGCATGAAGGCAACCGTGGCGCAAAACACTGCGCCCGCCGCTTTCATCATCCGGTCTCGCATGGCAGATCGCTCCGCTTAGAGGTCCAGAACCAGGCGTTCCGGATCTTCCAGGCTTTCCTTGACGCGCACGAGGAAGGTCACGGCTTCCTTACCGTCAACGATACGGTGGTCGTAGGACAGCGCCAGATACATCATCGGGCGGATGACGACCTGGCCGCCGATGGCGACCGGACGCTCCTGGATCTTGTGCATGCCGAGAATGCCCGACTGCGGTGCGTTCAGGATCGGCGAGGACATCAGCGAGCCGTAGACACCACCGTTGGTGATCGTGAAGGTGCCGCCCTGCATCTCAGCCATGGAGAGCGAGCCGTCACGGGCTGCCTTGGCGAGACGGCCGAGTTCCTTCTCGATTTCGGCGATCGACATCTGGTCGGCGTCACGGATGACCGGAACGACGAGGCCTTTGTCGGTGCCGACGGCCATGCCGACGTGGCAATAGTTCTTGTAGATGAGGTCGGTACCGTCGATCTCGGCGTTGACGGCCGGCAGTTCCTTCAGGGCGTGTGTGACGGCCTTGGTGAAGAAGCCCATGAAGCCGAGCTTCACGCCATGCTTCTTCTCGAAGACATCCTTGTACTTGTTGCGCAGGTCCATGACGGCCTTCATGTCCACCTCGTTGTAGGTGGTCAGCATGGCAGCCGTGTTCTGTGCATCCTTGAGGCGCTTGGCAATCGTCTGGCGCAGGCGCGTCATCTTCACGCGCTCTTCGCGGCCGGCATCCTCGACCGTCGACGGACCACGCGGCGCAGCCGGGGCAGCGGCGACCGGAGCTGCGGCAGCCTTGGCGACAGCAGCGATGACGTCACCCTTCAGAACCTGGCCGCGCTTGCCGCTGCCATCGACCTGATCGGCGGAGAGATTGTTTTCTGCGAGCATCTTCGCTGCAGCCGGGGCCGGCGGCATGGAGGATACGGAAGCGCTCGAAGCAGCTGCGGCTGCAGTAGCCGGTGCGGCAGGAGCAGCAGGCGTCGGAACCGGAGCGGCAGGCGCTGCTGCCGGGACAGCGGCAGCCGGGGCAGCAGCAGCCGGGGCAGCAGCGGCGGCTGCACCTTCGGCGATCTGGCCGAGAAGGGCGCCGAGGCCAACCGTCTCGCCAGCCTGGGCAACGATTTCCGAAAGCGTGCCGGAAGCCGGAGCCGGAACTTCGATGGTCACCTTGTCGGTTTCAAGCTCGAGAATCGGCTCGTCGGCCTTGATGACGTCGCCGACCTTCTTGAACCAGGTGCCGACGGTTGCCTCGCTGACGGATTCACCGAGTGTTGGAACGCGGATTTCTGTGGCCATTGTTCAAATCCTGATTGTGCTTGTTATCGTGTTAGACGGCGGACCCGGCCTGCTGCCGGAGAATGACTGAAGGCATTGGCAAGACATCGAAACGAAAACCGAAGCCGGAAGTGACGATCGGGTCCGCATCGGCAAGCGCCTGCGCTGCTGCCTGGTCCGCAACCTCGACGACCGCGATGCCGAAAGCCCCTTTCCCCTCGAAGACAGGACCGACGGCAATCGCCGATCCCACTAGAGCGTTCTGGTGCCAGTATTCGGCATGGCGCTTCATCGCCGCCATTTCCTCCCCGGTCCCGTCATGCGGGAACGTGGGGCGCGGCGGCACAAGTCTCATGAAGAAATATGCCATCACGCCCCCTCTTTTTGTTAGCCGCCCAGCGCATCCTCGAGGAACGCGGCGAGCTGCGACAGATGCTTGGACATCAGGCCCGTTGCCGGCGAAGCGGCGGCCGGGCGTCCCGTGTAGCGAACGCGCTGATACTTCGCATCGATATGGGCGAGAACCCATTCGAGATACGGGTCGATGAACGACCAGGCGCCCATGTTCTTCGGCTCTTCCTGGCACCAAACCATCTCGGCGTTGCGGAAGCGGGACAGCTCGTTGATGAGCGCCTTGGCCGGGAACGGATAGAGCTGTTCGATGCGCAGCAGGTAGATGTCGTCGATGCCGCGCTTTTCGCGCTCTTCCAGCAGGTCGTAATAGACCTTGCCGGTGCAGATGACGACGCGACGGATCTTGGCATCCTTCTGCAGCTTGATCGGACCGTCCTTGATGACCTCCGCATCGTCCCACAGGAGACGGTGGAAGGAGGATTCGCCGGCCATTTCGGCAAGCGTCGAGACCGCGCGCTTGTGGCGCAGCAGCGACTTCGGCGTCATCAGGACCAGCGGCTTGCGGAAGTCGCGCTTCAGCTGGCGACGCAGGATGTGGAAGTAGTTCGCCGGCGTCGTGACGTTGGCGACCTGCATGTTGTCTTCCGCGCAAAGCTGGAGATAACGCTCCAGACGGGCGGACGAGTGTTCCGGACCCTGGCCTTCATAACCGTGCGGCAAAAGGCAGACGAGGCCCGACATGCGCAGCCACTTGCGTTCGCCAGACGAGATGAACTGGTCGAAAACGACCTGCGCACCGTTTGCGAAGTCGCCGAACTGGGCTTCCCAGAGCGTCAGCGCATTCGGGCGAGCCAGTGAGTAGCCGTATTCGAAGCCGAGAACGGCCTCTTCCGAAAGCATCGAATTGATGACTTCGTAACGGCCCTGCGTTGGCGACAGGTTTGCCAGCGGAATGTAGCGCTCTTCCGTTTCCTGATCGTAGAGAACCGAATGACGCTGCGAGAAGGTGCCGCGTTCGCAATCCTGACCGGACAGACGGATCTTGTGGCCCTCTACGACGAGCGCACCGAAAGCCAGCGCCTCGGCCATAGCCC
Source organism: Hyphomicrobiales bacterium (assembly GCA_900468805.1). GTDB lineage: Bacteria > Pseudomonadota > Alphaproteobacteria > Rhizobiales > Rhizobiaceae > Rhizobium. Next base: position 144,017 of record UEIF01000026.1, read on the forward strand.
AGTCGAGGCCTTCGCCGCTCTGGATCATGTTGGCGCGGTTTTCCATGAAGCGCTGGATCGTGCGGTGCGCATTGAAGCCCGCAGGAATTTCCGACAGCTTGCGGCCGATATCCTTGAGCGTCTTCATCGGTACGGCGGTCTTGCCGCGGCGCTGTTCGTCGGCATTGTCGGCCGTGCGCAGGCCGGACCATTCGCCGTCCAGCCAGTCGGCCTTGTTCGGCTTGTAGTGCTGGCCAGCCTCGAACTCCTGCTCGAGATGGGCGCGCCAGTCGGCCTTCATCTTTTCGACTTCGCCGTCGGTCAGCAGGCTTTCGCGAACGAGACGGTCAGCATAGAGCTGCAGGACCGTCTTGTGACCACGAATGACCTTGTACATCTTCGGCTGCGTGAAGGACGGCTCGTCGCCTTCATTATGGCCGTAGCGGCGGTAGCAGAACATGTCGAGCACGACAGGCTTGTGGAACTTCATGCGAAATTCCATCGCGATCTTCGCCGCATAGACCACGGCTTCCGGATCGTCGCCGTTGACGTGCAGGATCGGTGCTTCGATCATCTTGGCGACGTCGGACGGATAGGGCGACGAGCGTGAAAAGGCCGGGTTCGTGGTGAAGCCGATCTGGTTGTTGATGATGACATGCATGGTGCCGGCAACGCGATGACCGCGCAGACCGGACAGGCCGAGGATTTCGGCAATGACACCCTGGCCGGCAAAGGCCGCGTCGCCGTGGATCAGAAGCGGCAGAACCTTGGAGCGTTCCGACAGCGGGATGATGTCACCGTCCCAGACGGCTGCACTCATGTCCTGCTTGGCGCGAACTTTGCCCATGACGACAGGGTCGACGATTTCGAGATGCGAGGGGTTCGCCGTCAGCGAGACGTGCACCTTGTTGCCGTCGAATTCGCGGTCCGAGGAAGCACCGAGATGGTATTTCACGTCGCCCGAACCTTCGACTTCGTCAGGCGCGTAGGAGCCGCCCTTGAACTCGTGGAAGATGGCACGGTGCGGCTTGCCCATGACCTGGGAAAGTACGTTCAGGCGACCGCGATGGGCCATGCCGAACACGGCTTCCTTGAGGCCGAGATGACCGCCGCGCTTGAGGATCTGTTCGAGTGCCGGGATCAGCGATTCACCGCCGTCGAGGCCGAAGCGCTTGGTGCCCTTGAACTTGACGTCGAGGAACTGCTCGTAGCCTTCGGCTTCGACGAGCTTGGCGAGGATAGCCTTCTTGCCTTCAGGCGAGAAGGCAACGCCCTTGTCCGGACCTTCGATACGTTCCTGGATCCAGGCCTTCTCTTCCGGATTGGAGATGTGCATGAATTCGACGCCGAGCGTCGAGCAATAGGTGCGCTCGAGGATCTCGATCATCTCGCGCAGGGTCGCATATTCAAGGCCGAGCACGTTGTCGATGAAGATCTTGCGATCGTAGTCGGCAGCCGTGAAGCCGTAATTCTCGGGCGAAAGCTCGTGATAGTCTTCGACCGGAGCGGCGATGCCGAGCGGATCGAGCTTGGCGTGCAGGTGGCCGCGCATGCGATAGGCACGGATCATCATGATGGCGCGGACGGAATCGCGCGTCGCCTGCAGCACGTCGGCTGCGCCTGCCGGCTGACCAGCGGCTTCGGCCTTCGCCTTTACCTTGGTCTCGATGACCTTTTCGACGATGCCCCAGTCACCGTCGAGCGCCGAGACGAGATCGCCGCTTGCCTGAAGCGGCCAGTTCTTCTTGCGCCAGGAAGCCCCCTTGGCCGCCTTCTTCACATCAGCAGGATCCTCTTCCAGCGCCTTGAAGAAGGACCGCCACTGATCGTCGACCGAGTTGGGATCGTCTTCATAACGGGCGTAGAGCTGCTCGATATAGGCAGCGTTGGCGCCATCCAGAAACGAGGTGATCTGAAATTGCTCGTTGGCTTCTTGCCGTGCCATGGTGTTACGCGGACGCTTCCGCCCGCCTCCTGACTTAGATGAATTTGCCGGCTTCATCGCCGGCTGCCGCATTTCGATTGCCGCCTGTCCGCGGCGCATCCGTATTTCGCAAATGGAGAGCCGGACGGAAGCCGGAATGCCTTCTTCCGTCCGGGTATGTAAGTTGGCTTAGCCCTTGAGGACTTCAACCAGCGTCTTGCCGAGGCGGGCCGGAGACGGCGACACCTTGATGCCAGCCGATTCCATCGCCGCGATCTTCGATTCGGCGTCGCCCTTGCCGCCGGAAACCACAGCACCGGCATGGCCCATGGTGCGGCCCTTCGGCGCCGTGCGGCCCGCGATGAAGCCGGCCATCGGCTTCTTGCGGCCCTTCTTGGCTTCGTCCTTGAGGAACTGGGCGGCGTCTTCTTCAGCCGCACCGCCGATTTCGCCGATCATGATGATCGAGGTCGTGGCTTCGTCGGCCAGGAACATCTCGAGCACGTCGATGAACTCGGTGCCCTTGACCGGGTCGCCGCCGATGCCGACAGCAGTCGTCTGGCCGAGACCTTCATTGGAGGTCTGGAAGACGGCTTCGTAGGTCAGCGTGCCCGAACGGGAAACGATCCCGACCGAACCCTTGCGGAAGATCGAGCCCGGCATGATGCCGATCTTGCATTCTTCCGGCGTCATGATGCCCGGGCAGTTCGGTCCGAGCAGGCGCGACTTGGAGCGCTCGAGGCGAGCCTTGACGCGCACCATGTCCAGGACTGGGATGCCTTCAGTAATGCAGGTGATGAACGGGATCTCGGCGTCGATCGCTTCGATGATCGCATCAGCTGCACCTGCCGGCGGAACATAGATGACGGACGCGTCGGCGCCGGTCTTTTCCTTGCCTTCGGCAACGGTTGCGAAGATCGGCAGGCTTTCGCCCTTCGAGCCGGTCCAGGTTTCTCCACCCTTCTTCGGGTGGATACCGCCGACCATCTGCGTGCCGTAATAAGCAAGCGCCTGTTCGGTGTGAAACGTGCCGGTCTTGCCGGTCAGACCCTGAACGAGGATCTTGGTGTCTTTATTGACGAGAATAGACATTCTTTCAGATCCTTCAAAATTAGCCGTTGATCGCCGCGACGATCTTCTTGGCCGCATCGTCCAGGTCGTCAGCCGCCGTGATGGCCAGACCCGACTCGTTCAGGATCTTCTTGCCGAGCTCGACATTGGTGCCTTCAAGGCGCACGACGAGCGGAACCTTGAGACCGACTTCCTTGACCGCGGCAATGACGCCCTCGGCAATGACATCGCACTTCATGATGCCGCCGAAGATGTTGACGAGAATGCCTTCGACCTTGGGGTCAGCGGTGATGATCTTGAAGGCTGCAGCAACCTTCTCCTTGCCGGCGCCGCCGCCGACGTCGCAGAAGTTCGCCGGCTCCTTGCCGTAAAGCTTGATGATGTCCATCGTCGCCATGGCGAGACCGGCACCGTTGACCATGCAGCCGATATTGCCGTCGAGCGCCACATAGGCGAGGTCCCACTTGGAGGCCTCGATTTCCTTGGCATCTTCTTCCGTCTCGTCGCGCAGCGTCTTGACGTCATCGTGACGGAAAAGAGCGTTGCCATCGAAAGACATCTTGGCGTCGAGGACGCGCAGGTGGCCATCCTTCATGACGATCAGTGGATTGACCTCGAGGAGAGCCATGTCCTTTTCGCCGAAAGCCTTGTAGAGCGCCGGGAAAAGCGTCTTGGCGTCTTCGGCGGCAGCACCGTCGAGCTGAAGTGCCTTGGAGATCGCGGCAACGTCGGCAGCCGTCACGCCGGCTTCCGGATCGATGGCGATCGTCTGGATCTTCTCAGGCGTATCGTGGGCGACAGCTTCAATGTCCATGCCGCCTTCGGTGGAAACCACGAAAGCCACACGACCGACCGAACGGTCGACCAGCAGCGAGCAATAGAGCTCGCGAGCGATGTCGGCACCGTCTTCGATATAGAGGCGGTTAACCTGCTTGCCGGCTTCGCCGGTCTGTGCGGTCACCAGCGTGTTGCCGAGCATTTCCTTGGCATGTGCAACGACTTCATCGATCGACTTGGCGAGACGAACGCCGCCCTTGGAATCGGGGCCGAGTTCCCTAAACTTTCCCTTGCCGCGGCCGCCCGCATGGATCTGACTCTTGACCACGTAAAGCGGGCCGGGAAGCGACTTGGCGGCAGCCTCGGCTTCCTCAACCTTGAGGATAGCCACGCCCTCCGCGACCGGCGCGCCATAGCCCTTCAGCAGAGCCTTGGCCTGATATTCATGAATGTTCATGGGTTTGTCCCTATTTCGATTGCTTCAGCGCACCAATTACTTGAGGGAGGGCGCGATGTTGATGCAGGCTTCGCAGAGACCGGCAACGGCGCCGACGGACTTGTCGAAGGCTTCCTTCTCGGCCTTGTTGAGATCGATCTCGATGATGCGCTCGATGCCGCCAGCACCGATCACGGTGGGCACGCCGACATACATGTCCTTCACGCCATACTGGCCGGAGAGATAGGCAGCGCACGGCAGAACGCGCTTCTTGTCCTTGAGGTAGGATTCAGCCATTTCGATCGCCGAAGCGGCCGGAGCGTAGTAGGCAGAACCGGTCTTCAGGAGACCGACGATTTCGGCGCCGCCATCACGGGTACGCTGGATGATCTCTTCGAGGCGCTCCTTGGTGACCCAGCCCATGGTGACGAGGTCAGTGAGCGGAATGCCGCCGACCGTTGAGTAACGAGCGAGCGGCACCATCGTGTCGCCGTGACCACCGAGAACGAAAGCCGTGACGTCCTGAACGGAAACGTTGAATTCCTTGGCGAGGAAGAGACGGAAGCGCGAGGAGTCGAGAACGCCGGCCATGCCGACGACCTTGTTGGCCGGCAGGCCCGAGAACTTCTGCAGAGCCCAGACCATGGCGTCGAGCGGGTTGGTGATGCAGATCACGAAAGCGTTCGGGGCATATTTCTTGATGCCGGCGCCGACCTGCTCCATGACCTTGAGGTTGATGCCGAGAAGGTCGTCGCGGCTCATGCCCGGCTTGCGCGGAACGCCGGCGGTGACGATGCAGACGTCGGCGCCTTCGATCGCGGAATAGTCGCTGGCGCCAGTCAGATTGGCATCGAAGCCTTCGACGGGGGAGGACTGTGCGATGTCGAGACCCTTGCCCTGGGGAATGCCGTCGGCAATGTCGAAGAGGACGATGTCGCCCAGTTCCTTCAGGCCGGCGAGATGCGCCAGCGTGCCACCAATCATGCCAGAACCGATAAGTGCGATCTTGTTACGCGCCATTTCGCTTTTCCTTTGCGATCAAATTCGTCGGGCGACGCGCGGGCATCGCCCAATGTCGCAATCGCATAGACCTAAAGCCAAAAAATGGCAATGCATTATTTTTGGTGCAGCAATTTCAATCGTTTAGATATTAAAATTCTTACGTAAACGTAAGATAAATTGTCACCAAAGTGTTACTCGGCGGCGCGCTTCTCGTGATGCGCTGCGAGATATTCCGCGCTTCTCATCTCGAAAAGGCGCGACGCCGTCCGGTCGAATTCGAAGCCTTCGGTGCCGCGTCTCTCAACGAGCAGATCGTCGGGCATGGCGGCAGCGGAAGCGTAGAGGCGGGTGCCATGATCGTAGAGCGTATCGATCAAAATGATGAAGCGCTTGATCTGGTTCCGTTTTTCGGGGCCGAGCAACGGAACGTGATCGATGAACACCGTATCGAAGCGCTCGGCGATGGCCAGGAAATCGACAGCACCCAGCGGCCTGTCGCAAAGATCGGCGAAAGAGAAGCGCGCCATGCGGTCGATGGCGAGCGGCACACAGATCGTTCGCCCCTTCATGGGAATTTCCATAGGCTGCGCCTTGCGGCCGTGCAGCGCCTGCGTCCACGACGCATCCATCGCCATGTCGGTACGCTCATCGATCGGGATGAGATAGACCGGCTGGCTGTTCAGCTTCTCCATCCGATAATCGGTTGGCGAATCGAGAGTTACGACCTCGACATGCTTTTTGAGGAGAGCAACGAAGGGAAGGAAGAGCCCGCGGTTGAGACCGTCCTTGTAAAGATTGTCCGGCTCGACATTCGACGTCGCAACGAGCACGCAGCCGCGTTCGAAAAGCTCGGAGAAAAGCCGCGACAGGATCATTGCATCGGCGATGTCGGTGACCGTGAATTCGTCGAAGCACAGCAGTTCCGCTTCCTCGAAAAGCGCGGCTGCGACCGGCGGCATCGGATCGGCCTGCTTCGTCTCGCCGTTCTTCAGCTTCAGTCGGTGGGCGGCGATGCGATTGTGCACATCGGCCATGAATTCATGGAAATGCGCGCGCCGCTTCTTCCGGCATGGCGCCATCTGGAAAAACATGTCCATGAGCATCGTCTTGCCGCGTCCGACGCTGCCGTGGATATAGAGCCCCCTGATGCCGGTCTCGGTCTTCTTCCTGGAGGCAAACAACCAGCCGAGCGCGTTACTTTTGGTGGCAGGCCGCTTCTGCTTGAGGGAGGCGAGGACCCGGTCGAGGCTTTTGGCCACATCCATCTGGGCGGAATCGACCTGCAGCGTTCCTGAAGCCGTCAGCGATTTGAGCTGCTCGGTGACGCTGAGCGAATAGTCTGGCATTGGCTGCATGAGGGCTTGTCCGCCTATGCGTAACCAGCGGGTATCCGCCGGATTGACTTACCGGCTGAGATTGATCGCCTGTCCGGTCGCGGTCTGGCCGCTGAAGCTGTTGTCAGCCACCTTGTAGACAGCCCCGAGCTGGTTGCCGCTGCGGTCCTTGAGGAGAACCTGCTTGCCAGAAACCTCCCAGGAACCCATCGCCGTCAATTCGCCGACGCAACCACGCGTGCCGCCGCGCGACCCGCTGCCGAGATTGGTGAGCGTCAGGAACATGTCGCAGGTGCCGTTGACACGCCAGCTGCCGACCATTGATTCCTTGGTGACATCAAGCGAGGTCGCCGGTGCTGCGCCACCCGGCTGAACACCGGCCATCGGGGCCGTGGACGCCGGAGCAGCGGGGAACTGCGAACTGCCCCCCGGAGGCGGAAGCTGACCGCCCTGCACGGAAGGCACAGGCTGCGCAGTCAGCGGCGGAGGCGCGTTATTACTGCTATAGTCATATGAGGTGCGCTGGCATCCTGCCAAGGCCAGAGCGGCCGTTAGACCCGTCACCACATATCGCAACTGCATCATCAAGCTCCCGAATGTCCGCCTCAACCGCAGAGATATTCAATTGTAAGTTCGAATTACCGTATTTCACTTTGGTTAATCAAGTCAGCACAAACCCAAAATGCCTTCGTGACACCTATGGCGCAACCGGCACAATTCAACCGGCCGCTCGTGGGACTTCTTGCTGGTAAAATATGTCAGTAAGGTGTTGTGCCCGGCCGTCTCGTTCTTGATCAGGTTTGATCCGTTCTGCGACGTCGAGATAACGCTCGATTGATTCCGGTAGAGGCGTCGACGCTCACACGCGACGCTCGACCATCATCTTTTTGATTTCTGCGATTGCCTTGGCCGGGTTCAGACCCTTCGGGCAGGTCTGCGCGCAGTTCATGATCGTGTGGCAACGGTAGAGGCGGAACGGATCCTCAAGATTGTCAAGGCGCTCGCCAGTCGCTTCGTCTCTGGAGTCGATCAGCCAGCGATAGGCCTGCAGCAAAACGGCCGGACCGAGGTAACGGTCGCCGTTCCACCAGTAGCTCGGACAGGAAGTCGAGCAGCAGGCGCACAGGATGCACTCGTAGAGGCCGTCGAGCTTCTGGCGGTCCTCATGGCTCTGCTTCCATTCCTTGGCCGGCGTCGGCGAAACCGTCTTCAGCCAGGGCTCGATGGAGCGATGCTGCGCATAGAAGTTGCTGAGATCGGGAACGAGATCCTTGACGACGGGCATATGCGGCAACGGATAGATCTTCACCGTGCCCTTGATGTCGTCCATGCCCTTGGTGCAGGCGAGCGTATTCGTACCATCGATATTCATCGCGCAGGAACCGCAGATGCCTTCGCGACAGGAGCGGCGCAGCGTCAGCGTCGGGTCGATCTTGTTCTTGATGTAGAGCAGTGCATCGAGAACCATCGGCCCGCAATCATCGATGTCGACGTAGAAGGTGTCGATCGACGGGTTCTGGCCGTCATCCGGGCTCCAGCGATAGACGCGGAACTCACGGGTGTTCTTGGCACCCGACGGCTTCGGCCACACCTTGCCTTCGCGCATCTGGGAATTCTTGGGGAGAGCGAGTTCAACCATGTCAGGTTCCTCTGATCAGTATACGCGAGCCTTCGGCTCGATCTTGTGAGGATCGATGCCGTCTGCGATGAGGTCGGTGTGGACAGGCCGGTAGTCAAGCTTCACGTCGCCCGCCTCATTCACCCAGGCCAGCGTGTGCTTGCGCCAGTTGACGTCGTCACGACCGGCGAACGGACCTGACGTATAGTCCTCGCGGGCATGCGAGCCGCGGCTTTCCTTGCGGGCCTCGGCACCGTAGATCGTGGTGATCGCATTGGCCATCAGGTTCTGCAGTTCCAGCGTCTCAACGAGGTCGGAGTTCCAGATCATCGAGCGGTCGGTGACCTTGATGTCCTTGAGTTCGCTCCAGATTTCCGAGATACGGCGGCAACCGGATTCCAGCGATTCCTGCGTACGGAACACGGCTGCGTCATCCTGCATGGCGCGCTGCATTTTTTCGCGCAGCACCGCCGTCGGCGTGCCGCCGCTGGCGTGACGCAGACCATCGAAACGATCCATGATCTTGTCGGAGGCGGCAACGTTCAGCGCCGGTACCGGCGACGCGCGGTCGATGACCTCGCCGGCGCGGATCGCAGCCGCACGGCCGAAGACCACGAGGTCGATCAGCGAATTGGAGCCAAGACGGTTTGCCCCGTGAACGGAGGCGCAACCGGCTTCGCCGACAGCCATCAGACCGGGGATGATGCGTTCCGGATTGGAGCTGTCGGCATTGAGCACCTCACCCCAGTAGTTCGTCGGGATGCCGCCCATGTTGTAGTGGACGGTCGGCAGGACCGGGATCGGCTCGCGGGTAACGTCAACGCCGGCAAAGATCTTTGCACTCTCGGAAATGCCCGGCAGGCGCTCATGCAGCACGGCCGGATCGAGATGGTCGAGGTGCAGGAAGATGTGGTCCTTGTTCTTGCCGACGCCGCGGCCCTCGCGGATTTCCAGCGTCATGCAGCGCGAAACGACATCACGCGAGGCAAGATCCTTGGCCGAGGGTGCATAGCGCTCCATGAAGCGCTCGCCTTCGGAGTTGACGAGGTAGCCGCCTTCGCCGCGTGCGCCTTCGGTGATGAGACAGCCGGAACCGTAGATACCGGTCGGATGAAACTGCACGAATTCCATGTCCTGCAGGGGCAGGCCGGCGCGGGCCACCATACCGCCGCCGTCGCCGGTGCAGGTATGGGCCGATGTCGCCGAGAAATAGGCGCGGCCGTAACCGCCGGTCGCCAGAACCACCATCTTGGCGGCGAAGCGATGGATCGTGCCGTCGTCGAGGCACCAGGCAATGACGCCGGTGCAGCGGCTGCCGTCATCCGACATGATGAGGTCGAGCGCAAAATACTCGACGAAGAATTCCGCATTGTTGCGCAGCGACTGGCCGTAGAGCGTATGCAGGATGGCGTGGCCGGTACGGTCGGCAACCGCACAGGTGCGCTGCACCGGCGGGCCTTCGCCGAAATTCTGCATGTGGCCGCCAAACGGGCGCTGGTAGATCTTGCCTTCCTCGTTGCGCGAGAACGGTACGCCGTAATGCTCGAGTTCATAGACCGCCTTCGGCGCTTCCATGGTGAGATACTGCATGGCGTCGACATCGCCGAGCCAGTCGGAGCCCTTGACGGTGTCGTAGAGGTGCCACTGCCAGCTGTCCGGCGTCATGTTCTGCAACGATGCGGCAATGCCGCCCTGAGCCGCAACCGTGTGCGAGCGGGTCGGGAATACCTTGGTGATGCAGGCCGTGCGGAAGCCCTGTTCGGCCATGCCGAGCGTGGCGCGCAGGCCAGCGCCGCCGGCGCCCACGACGATCACATCATAGGAGTGATCGACATAGGTATAGGCCTTCCCATTCTGAGCGGGTGAAGACGGTGCCATGATACGGTTATCCTACGAATGCGATTTTCAGAATGGCGAAGATACAGAGGCCGGCGACCACGATCGCGAAGAAGGTGTTCAGCATCAGGCTGATGATCTTCAGTCCTTCGCCATGAACATAATCCTCGATGATGACCTGCATGCCGAGCTTCATGTGAATAACGCCGGAGATGACCATCAGGCCCATGACGACGGCGACGAACGGGTTCGAGAGGGCGCGAACCACGTCGGCGTAAGGCGCGCCGGCATAGACGATCATGAAGATGACGAAGAAGATCATAAGCGGAACGTTGGCGACGGCCGTCAGGCGCTGGCGCCAGAAATGATCGGTGCCTTCCTTGGCGGAGCCGAGGCCACGAACCTTGCCCAGAGGAGTACGCATATCCATGAGTGCGACCTTCAGAAGCGAATGATGAAGCCGATCACCCAGACCAGCACGGTCAGACAGAGCGATCCGATGATATTGGCGATGGCGAGCTTGGTCGAGAATTCCTTCTCGAAGCCATATCCGAGGTCCCACATGAAATGGCGGAAGCCGCCAAGCAGGTGGTGCATGAGCGCCCAGGTATAACCGAGCAGGACGAGCTTGCCGATGATGCTGCCAAGCACCCAGTTGGCCCAGTCGTAATAGGCCTGGCCGCTAGCGGCTGCGATCAGCCACCAGACAATCAGCAGCGTGCCGAAGTACAGAGCGCCACCGGTGATGCGGTGAACGATCGACATGACCATGGTGGGAATAGGCTTGTAGATTTGCAGATGCGGCGACAGGGGCCGGTTTGTCACATTCGCCATCAGAACCTCGCGGCGTCTTCTCTAAGCTCCCGGAGCGCGGAGCGTACTCAGTCAACCACACGAATGACAAAATTCTGTGTGCGTTGCATCAATCCCGACGTTTAATCACCGAACCCCCTGACGACAAGCATAATTACAGCCTGCTTTTAATTTAATCGATTCGCGTTACCGGGAAGTTTCAAGCCGGGAAACTCGCCTCTCTCGCTCAATTTTTGGGCCGAGCGCACGCCTGCGTGGACAAGATCCGCCTTTTGGCGCAATCTCACGTTAACGATTTGTTAGCGTTTCGGAGTTTGGTCCATGTTTCGCAGTCTGTCCAAGACCACCCTTGCCCTCCTTGCGGTGCTGGCAGCACTTCCCGCCGCAGCAGGAGAGCGCAACTTCGATCATCGCTTTCCGCGCCATCACGGCTTTAATGACGGGTTTTTTCTCGGCAAGCGCACCCATTGGGATAGTGGCCTGCACTTCACACGCGACAATGTCATCCGCCATCGCCCACGCAGCCCTTTTCTAAAGCAGTTCAACTATCCGGGAACAAGTCGCTACGGTCACAACAACATTATCGTCATTGCGTCCCAGCCCCAGAGCTATGATCAGAATTACGGGAGCAACGGCCTCTACGCCGGATCGTCCTATGCCTATCAGACGGATGGCGGGACCTATGTCGGCGGCGACGGGTACTACCGTCTGGCTGCGCCGGAACACAACCTTGCCCCGAAGGCCAAGATCATCGATGTCGGTATTGCCGATGACCCCTGCTCTTATGAGGCCAATGTCTGTGTCATCCGACCCTAAGGCCTGAATCGCCAGACCGTCGTCTTCTTGACCTCGCTGTCTTCAAGCGCCCGGGTGACGGGCACTTCATGGACGGCGCAGAATTCCAACCTGTCCTTTGGCAAATAGGCGCGCCCGGGATCGCCGACCAGCACGTCCTTGCCCTCGGCTGCGAGCGTCTCGAACCACGGAACCAGCGCTTCGGCGAAAGCCCTGTCGTAGAAGACATCGCCGGCGAGCACGACATCCACATCGAGGTCTCGCCCGATAAGATCGGTCCTGTCGAAATCCAGCAGGACCGAATTAGCGGCTGCATTCAGGCGCACCGCCGTCTGCGACCATGGATCGATATCCGCGGCCATCACTTTGACAGCGCCAGCCTTGCTTGCTGCAATTCCGACCAGTCCCGAACCGCTTGCAAAATCGAGCACCCGCTTTCTTGCGACCGTTTCGGGGTGATCGAGAACATAGCGCGCC
>UEIF01000064.1:0-19391 GCA_900468805.1 Hyphomicrobiales bacterium
GGGTTGGGGAGGGGTCTTTGGTTCAGTAGAGACCGGGCTGATCTCTGACAGAATGAACCGGCTTCAAAATATCATTTACCGCGCCCGACGCTGACGGTGGCTAAAAGCCTTTGCCCAGCGCACAGCTACCCGTCTCTTCCCATCGTGAAACCTTTCGATTTGTAATCCGCTGTCATGACCGGCGAAATCCATTCGCAATCGATCACCCTCGAATTTCGGTCGAGCCAGACTTTTGGACACTGGCCCCCACAAATCGCAAATGGCGATGACTCTTTTCACCTCGCTGGAACGTCGTTGTTGCGACCGTCGTCGAGCGGTCGGACTCGACCCGAATGAGGACTGAGAGATGGATCTGGAAGGAAAGCGAATTGTGGTCGTCGGCGGGAGCCGCGGCTTGGGGAGGGGGCTCGCCGAGGCATTCGTTGCTCGCGCTGCCGAAGTCACCGTGGTCGCCCGAAACGCTGATGCCGTGCAGGGTGCAGGCGAGCAATCGACCGTCACCGCCATATCGGCTGATGCAACCGATGTCGACGCGGCATGGCGGATCATGGAGCAGACGCGACCCGATCTCGTCATCATGAATGCCGGTGCCGAACCGCCCATGGAACGGATCGACCGGATTGGCTGGGAGGCATTCGCGACCAACTGGAATGTGGACGTCAAGGCAGCGCTGCATTGGGTGCAGGCTGCTCTGACCCTGCCGATGATGCCGGGCGGGCTTGTCGTCCTGGTCTCCAGCGGAGCCGCCGTGCAAGGGTCGCCGCTATCGGGCGGTTATGCGGGTGCCAAGCGCGCGCAGTGGTTCATTGCAAAATATGCCGAGGGCCTGTCGGCGCAACTCGGCCTGGGTCTGCGCTTTCGCGTCATCGTTCCCCGGCAGATGTTTGCCGGAACCGGTGTGGGCGATACCGGCATCGGCGCCTATGCAGCGGCGGCGGGTCGGACATTTGCCGAACAGGCCGCCACCTGGCCGGACATGACGCCGCGGGCTTTCGGCGATATGGTCGCCGACCTGATCGGCAGGACTGCTCTCGCCGAGGCCATGGTTTACGCGGTGCGTGGAGATACGGGTGTGACGGTCATCGAATGACAGAAGACGCTGCTCTCGAAGACGAAGAGAGGAAAGCACTGCTCGCAGCGCTCGCCAGCGAAGCGGATGCGCTTCGCCCCGAACTGCATCGCTATGCTGCTCGTCTGGTGGGTTCTGTCATCGACGGCGAGGATGTGATTCAGGACGCGTTTGCCAGGGTATTTGCGACGGCCGGCTCGATCCCGCCGGGCACCCCGCTGCGACCCTGGCTATTTCGCATCGTCCATAACAGAGCCATAGATGCGCTGCGCCGACGCAGCACGCTGCGATCTGAGCCCATTGAGATGGCTTTCGATCTGGCCGATATCAGCGCCGTCGGCCCGGAGGACGCGCTGATCCGGCAGGATGCGGTGCGGGTGGCGCTGAGCCATTTTGCGGAATTGCCGGTGCCGCAACGCAGCGCTGTCATTCTCAAGGATGTGCTGGGAGAGTCGCTTGCGGACATCGCAGCGCTGCTGGAACTCAGTGTCGATGCCGTCAAGGCCCATCTGTCGCGCGGTCGGGCGAGATTGCGCGCCATCTCCGACGTGCGCTCCGATGTTCCGCCACCGCCGAGTCCCGAGGTTCTGAACTTCGCAGCGCTCTTCAACGCCCGGGACTGGGACGCTTTGCGTCGCCTGCTGGCGCAGGATGTTCGGCTTCGTCAGGCGCGACGGCCGGAAATCTCCGGTACCGCCGACGTCGGTCGATTTTTCACCTATTATGCCGAATATCCGCCGGTCAAGATCGAACCGGCCTGGCTGGAAGGCCGGGAAATATTGCTGGTATCAGCCGAACCGCCTGATGGTTCTTCCTATTTCATGCTGCTCGAATGGCGGGAGCAAAAGATAAGCCTGATCCGCGACCATCGCTATGCGACCTATGTCATTGAAGGGGCTGATGTCATGCTGGCCGCATCGCGGTGACTGCCGTTTTGTTCGGAGAAAGGACGGGTTGTTGAGATAGTCAACTCATGCCTGTGAAATGAACTGGCCCGCCCTTTCTAAAAATACTTTCAAATCAGGAGCTGCCAGTATCTCGTCTCGTATTGAAAGAAGCATATAGTCAATATTGCCCCTTCTAAACACCGGCTCTATGGCGTCCAAATGCGCAAACAGGGCCGATTGAATCGGAGATCGTTTCTTGTAGCGATCCCCTAGCGAGTGAACGTACCCGAGTGCATAGCTAGCATATTCGACGACATCAAAACGCGAGACCAAAACGCCGCTGTGAGCAGCGATTGTGCCTGCCCAATAGGTGGAGAATTTCATGTATTCAAGCTGAAAGTCGGTGGCTTCTCCACTCGCGTATTTTTCCACTTCCTCGTTGGTCTGCCCGAATATGATGCTCGTCGTACCCGCCGCCAAGCTTACATAGGTCGTGTCGGGAATATCCACGCCTGACTGCTTAAGTAAGGCAGTCACCCAATCTGTTTGCGAGACCCCGCCTGGCATAAGCGGTGGCGGGTCGTCGCCCCCGAACAACATTATCGTCAATGATGGAGGAACTGGATCGATTTTAAGAGCGTTTGCCTCGATCTCGGGTTCTCCCGCAAGCCGCACACAATTCCACAGTCCCTCAAAGTGGTCGTGGAAATCTCGGATCAAAACAGTCGCGCTTTGGATCTCAGCGTGACCTTTGCCCAAAGCTTCCAAGCGCCCTACATTTCGGACGAAATTTTGCACGACTGTTTTGTCGTATTTGCTCAAGGGGTATCCATCAGCTCTCATTGGATCAGAAGCTCTAATGAATAATATTTTGCTTCCAACATCAACGACGATCAGTTGATGCAGTCGAACCACTCCCGCCCCATCATCCTAGGTTGTGCCGTGTCACGGAAAGTGTTCTCCTCGCCGTAGGAAAGACTGTGAGGTTAATATGGAAAGTAGAGCGCCTGAGCCATTGGTTGTTGATCTACGCAGGTTCTCCCGATCGATCCGAAAGCTCCCCGGCTCCGGCTCTATTATTTTCTTGATCAAGACCGCTCTCGATGCCGCGACGATTGTTAGTGATATTAAGATCGCGAGGGAATCTCTCGCTGCCGCTCATGCGATTCACGATGAAATTGCCGGGACATCGGCGACCACCCGCGACGATATAAGGGGTTTAGCCGAAGAGGCTCTATTTGATATTGCTGTTATTCACTACGCTCGCGGGGTCGCAGTTGATGGATCAAGGCAAAAGATCAAGGTCGTTAACAATCTATCAGAGGAATTGAAGCGAGTTCATTGGCAGGTTGTTCAGCTTCGGAGCAAATACCTTGCTCATAGCACTAGCGAAAAGGTGGAAGACGTCATCTCGGACAATACAATCGTGCAATATGTTTCGGCGACCGCTAACGGCATGGACATCGACAACCGCTTTCCTGAGTTTCATACGCGCGACCTAAATTTCGAAGATTTCGCGAGGCTCCTTGACGCTGCGCTAGAATTGGTCCGCACCGAAAGAGCTCAGAGGGTTGACCGCCTAGTTGAGGTCTTAGCGAAGATTGAGCCCTCAAATCACCCTATCCACCAAGCCTACCTATCGTCACCCTTTGATCCGGAAAGTTTCTTTCCAAGCAAGGAAATGGCTGACCGATATCGAGCTAGGAAATTCGAACGGGAAGACTACATCCACGTAGATGTCGATTTTAAACCAAAATAGTGACTGAGCTTTTGCTCCGTTACCACACCACGCCATCATCAATTGAGGCCGGCCGCAATGCGCCCCGAAGGCGCCATTTTGTAGGGCTACGCGGGTGATTTCCGACGAGCGGCGTATAAGCTGACAAAGCATTGAGCATAGGAGGTAGCGCCAATGCCGCGTTTTCTTGCCGTCTACACCATGAAGCCCGAACACCTTGCGCCCTTCCGAAGCCAGCCCAAAGACACCGTTGGCACAGCACAGCGGGCGCGTGGGGAGGAAAGACATGCTGTGCCCATCCTTGATCGGGGTGGCATGGTGCGTAAGACGACGCGCATAACCAGGGACGGCGGTCGAGGCGGAAACCGCTGATGCCGCCGCACGATTGTTCGAGGACCATCCGCACATCACCGTGTTTCCTGGTGACGGAGTCGATATCATGCCCTTTTTAACCTGAACTCCTGGGGGCGAGCATCACCCGAAGCCGTCGATCCACCTTCCGGTTTCCGGCAAGCACCAAGCTTGCCCCATCGTGAAACCTTTCGATCGGTAATCCGTTTCCGCTGGCATGACCGACGCAAAACTGAAACCGACATCGGTCGACGGCGCCAAGCCTGATGGTGCCGAGGAGACGCACCAGGGCAAGGCATCGACCGTCGAGGTCGCGCCGCCGCCAGATGTTATCGAACCCGATCCGGGCCTGACGCCCGAGGAGGCCGAGAGGGCGCGCAAGAAATATCTGCTGAAGCGTTTCTGGATCAGTGCGCGTGGCTACTGGGGCCGTGGCGGCGACGGTTTTGCCTGGCCATGCTCCATCGGGCTGTTGATCATGATCGGCATGAATGTCGGTTTTCAGTATGGGATCAACAGGTGGAACCGCGGCATATTCGACGCCATAGAGCGCCACGATGCCGGCACCGTCTATTATCTGAGCGCCGTCTTCCTGCCACTGGTGGCCGGCAGTGTCGTCCTCGTCACCTGCCAGGTCTATGTCCGCATGATGATCCAGCGGCACTGGCGCCGGTGGCTGGCGACCGGGCTCATTGCGCGCTGGCTGGCGAACGGCCGTTACTATCAGCTGAACCTCATCGGTGGCGATCACAAGAACCCGGAGGCGCGTATCTCCGAGGATCTGCGGATTGCCACGGAGTCGCCCGTCGATTTCACCGCCGGCGTCATCTCGGCCTTTCTGTCGGCCTCGACCTTCATTGTGGTTCTCTGGACGATCGGTGGTGCCCTGACCCTGCCGATCGGTGGGATGTCGATCACCATTCCCGGCTTTCTCGTCGTCACGGCGGTGCTCTACGCGCTCATTACGTCGACGACGATCGCCGTCATCGGCCGACATTTCGTTCAGGTCTCCGAGGTCAAGAACCAGGTGGAAGCCGAGTTTCGCTATACGCTGACGCATGTGCGCGAAAACGGCGAGAGCATCGCGCTTCTCGGCGGCGAAGAGGAGGAGCGTAGCGACCTCGACAAGACGTTTTCCAATGTGCTGAGCCAATGGGCGCAGCTTGCCCATCAATATATGCGCACGACCTTTGTGTCGCATGGGTCGATGCTGATTGCGCCTGTCGTACCGGTGCTGCTTTGCGCGCCCAAGTTTCTGGAAGGCAGCATGACGTTGGGTGAGGTGATGCAGGCAGCGTCAGCCTTCGCGATCGTCCAGACCGCTTTCGGTTGGCTCGTCGACAACTACCCGCGGCTTGCCGACTGGAACGCCTGCGCGCGGCGCGTCGCCTCATTGATGATGTCGCTCGACGGGCTGGAACGCGCAGAACAGAGCGACGCGCTCGGACGCATCCAGCATGGCGAGACGAAAGGCGAGGCGATGCTCAGCCTCAGAGATCTCGCCGTGTCGCTGGATGACGGTACTGCCGTGGTCACGGAAACCCAGGTGGAGATCGAGCCAGGCGAGCGGGTGCTCGTGGCCGGTGAATCCGGCTCGGGCAAGAGCACGCTGGTGCGCGCCATCTCCGGTCTCTGGCCGTGGGGTCGCGGCAGCGTCGATTTCCACGCCGACAGGCGGTTGTTCATGCTGCCGCAACGGCCCTATATCCCCTCGGGCACGCTGCGCCGCGCCGTCGCCTATCCCAATGCCGCCGACGGCTGGCCGCTGGATGAGATCAAGAACGCGCTCGACAAGGTCGGGCTCGCCTATCTCAACGAGAAGCTCGAGGATGACGCGCCGTGGGACCAGACGCTATCGGGCGGCGAAAAGCAGCGGCTCGCCTTCGCGCGCCTGCTGCTGCACAATCCCGATATTATCGTACTCGACGAGGCGACGTCAGCTCTCGATGAGAAGAGCCAGGACAAGATGATGGAGATGGTGATCCGGGAATTGCCCAAGGTCACCATCGTCAGCGTCGCGCACCGCGTCGAGCTCGAAGCCTTCCACAGCCGCAAGATCACCCTGGAGCGGCGCGAGGGCGGTGCAAAGCTCGTGAGCGACATCGATCTCGTGCCACGAAGGAAAAAAGGGAATGTGCTCTCACGCCTTCTGTACAAGCGGCCGAAGGGCAGCACGAGTTCCAGCAAGGCGGCGGCGGAGAAGAAGAGCTGAAGGGCGCCGAGGCGAGTCACGGCTGCCGCGAGCATATCTCTTGCGAACGGCCGGTTACGCCGTTGCCAAGAGATTTTTCTGAAAACGATGGGTCAGCACGGTAGGACCTGTGGTGCTGCCTTCCGGCATCCACAGATAATCTTCAAACGTCCGAGAGAGCGTCCATCCCTCTCGAAGATAGAAATTTTCGGCGCGGCTGTTGCCCGCCGTACAGAACAACTCAGCCTCCCGCACCCCGTTTTCCGAGAGCTTTCGCTCCGCAAAGGACAGAAGCTTTTGCGCTATGCCTTGCCCGCGCGCGTTCCTGCCGACATAGAGTTTGACGATTTCCGCGTCTTTTACCGTCACGAATCCCCGCAGTTCAGTGTCGATGGCGACGTAGAAGGTGTCTCGCGCCTCGCCCAGCCAGGTATGAAAGTGGTCTATCGTCCTGAACGCCAGAACCTCCGGGGGCACAAGGGCGGCGTGGGCATCATGCCACCCCTGGTGCCACAGGCGCACGATGCCAGCTTGGTTCGCCGCTTCCGCCAGCCGAATTGTGAGCACTGAAATACCTTTCGAATTTGTGGCTATCTCCGGAGAGTTCGCATATGGAGCTGTACAATCTATTGAATACAAATTATTATTAACTGCTAATAATAAAGCATTCACCGATCTTCTCTATAAAAGAGATAAGCGTAAGAGGGAGGGGCCTCTGTTTATTGTATCGGTATTGGATGAGGGCGAAGAGAGAAACTTCGTTGCCGTTGCTTTACACATCAGCGACGGCCAGGTTCACATCGATGTCGGCGGCGTCGAGCACCATTTCGAGCTTGTCGACCTGATCGACATTCTCTCGGTCGAACATCGTCGCACCCATGATCTGAAAGGGCGCGTGCGCGCTCGTGCGGCGTGCCATTAATCACTGTCCCGCCCGGCATCGACTGAGTGCCGGGCCTTAGCCAGGCCCCTTGCCGGGGCCGGCATCGATTGCGTTCGCGGTCCGCTGCCGGACGCTGTTGCGCATCGACTGATGTCAAAACTTATCCGTGATTTGGGGAACCTCGACCGGCAGGCGAAGTTGTCCCCGATGACCAATGAAGCACAATGGAGGTTTCTCATGCTTCTGAAGTTCATCACGGCATCCATCCTTTCCATTGGGCTGGCTACCTCTGCGATGGCGCAATCATCGGGTGCGGGCGGTGGCGCAGGCGGTGCGGCGGGAGGTGCTGGTGGTGCTTCCAGCAGCGGTACGATCGGCTCCGGCGCATCTGGCGGGGCTGGCACATCCGGCAGCGTCGGCACGGGTACCAATAGCGGGGATACGCTGGCGCCGGACGCAAACAGCACCACCAACAGCATCGTCCCCGATCCCAGTAGCACGAACCCGTCCGTGCGCGGCCCCTCCGGCACCGGCAATGGCATGGGCACCGGGACGCCCGATTGCAATGGCATGACCAGCACCGGTTCCTCGGCAGGGCTTCCCGGCGGGGATTCATCCGCACAGGTCCGCCCCAACTGCTAGCAGGACTTTCAGGCGAGATCGGGCGGCGGATCGTGGTTGACTGATGTCAAAGACCGCATCGGATGGGATTGCTAACGTCGTGATATCAGTCACGGAGGGCAGCCATCATGGCCATCACGACAGTTCTGAGCATCCTCAAAAGCAACAGATATGAGCAGGATCTGAAAAGCGCGGCGAGCTTCTGCGCCGCGTATGGGGCACATCTGACAGCGCTTGCCGTTTTCATGGGCGCGGCTCCGTCGCTCGGCGAATACAACGCCATCTCCACCATCTGGCTGGATGAGAGGCAGCGGGAGATCGACGAACTCGCCTCGACGGGCGCCAAAATCAGGGAGACGCTTTCCACCAGCGACCTCTCTTTCGAGGTTCAGGATCTCTATACCGAATTTGCCTGGGCCGACGAGGATATCGCACAGCGTGCGCTTTATGCCGACGTCGTGCTCCTGGGATCCGATGCGGCCGAGGATGCGAGTTTCAGAAAGCGGATCTTCGATGGTGCGCTTTTTCAGGCGCCGACGCCGATCCTGATCAACCGCGGGCGACACGCGATCACCACGTCGCCAAGAGCCGTCATCCTCGCATGGGATTCCAGCAACGAGGCGGCCCGGGCGGCCCGCCAGTCTATCGATCTCCTGGAAAAGGCCGAGATCGTTCATGTGACCATGGTCGACCCGATGGCGCGGACAGGCGTGAACGGCGAAGAGCCGGGTGCCGATATAGCGGCCTTCCTTGCCCGGCACGGCGTCAAGGTGCAGGTTGATCGCCTTTCGAGCGAAGGCAAAAGCGCCGACGAGATCATTACCCGGCATGCGGTGGATATGGGCGCGGACCTCATCGTCATGGGGGCTTACAACCACCCGAGATGGCAGCAGAGCCTGTTCGGTGGCGTGACCCGCAGGATGATCGAGGATTGCAAGCTGCCGCTGTTTCTCGCCCACTGAACGAGACAACCGATAAACATCGCCGCTGTCGTCTGCGATCCCGATGGGACAAGGTGACGGCGACGTCGTCTATTTCCCCGGTAACGGTTGCGGGGGAGCAGGCTGCCGATCCTGAATCTGAATTGCAGCCCTTGGAAATCTCCCCGATCCCAGACAAAATCATCCCGCTCTAACTTCTGGGGGAGACTCTGATGGAAAACCACGAGCCGTTTTTACGCGAGGCGATTGCGCTCTCGAAATCCGCGATGGAAAACGGAGACGAGCCGTTTGGCTCGGTGCTGGTGAAGGACGGCGAAGTCATCCTGCGTGCCGAAAACAGCGTCTTTACCGGCCACGATATGACGAACCACGCCGAGCTGAACCTGATCAAACTGGCGGCGCAGCATTACGACACCGCATATCTTGCTGACTGCACGCTCTACACCAGCACGGAGCCGTGCGCGATGTGCTCCGGGGCGATTTACTGGTCGGGCATCGGGCGAATGGTGTTTGCTTGCTCCGAAACGCGGCTGGGCGAGATCGCCGGGATCGGTTTGAACGTGCCGAGCCGGGCGGTGCTGCAAACCGGCGCGCGCATCGTCACCGTCGATGGACCGAACATTGAAGAGGAAGCCGCCGCAGTCCATCAGGAATTCTGGCCGAAGCATCTGGCCAAGGCTTAGAGCTCGGCTCAGGGGTCGCGATGAGGGCCTAGCGTAGCGCCCGCAGCGCGTTCAGGATCACGGCCACATCGATTACTTCCTGCAGCATGGCGCCTGTCACCGGCGGTAGGAAGCCGGCGCCGGCGAAGAGCATGGCGATGAGCGAGAGACCAATGCCTGCGAGAATGCTCTGGATAGCGATGGCGCGGGAACGTCTTGCAATTTCGATGGCGGAGGCGATCCTGTTCAAGTCGTTGCGGATCAGGACGATGTCGGCGGCTTCGGCCGCGGCCGCGAGATTGGTGGCGCCGACGGCGATGCCGACATCGGCGGCTGCGAGTGCCGGAGCGTCGTTGACGCCGTCGCCGACCATCAGAACCTTTCCGCCCAGGCGTTTGCTCGCCGCGCGTTCCCTGGCGATGACCTCGACCTTCTCGGCGGGAGACAGTCGCGCCTCGACGGCATCCAGCGACAGGGAGCCGGCAATGGCGGCGGCGACGCTGCGCTCATCGCCGCTCGCAAGCACGATCCGGCCAAAACCCAGCTTGCGCAGCTTGGCCACGAGGTCGACGGCATCGCCGCGCAGGCGATCCTCGAAGCCGATTTCGCCGGCAAGCTGGCCATCGAAGAAGACCTTTGCCTGCATTCTGCCTTTCCCCTCGGCGGGGCGGGAGGGCTTGCCATCCGGCGTGAAGTAATTGTCGCCGCCAACGCTCACCCTGATACCGTCGACAAGCCCGGAAATGCCGGCACCTGCAAGCTCCGATACGTCGGTCGGACGCGACAGTGTCAGCTGGCGCTTCCGGGCCTCCCTGACGATCGCACGGCCGACCACATGCGACGATGCCTGGTCCAGCGAGGCGGCGAGACGCAAGATCCTGTCTGTGCCTTCGGGCCCCTCGATGGAGACGACCTCGGGATCGCCCGCCGTCAGCGTGCCGGTCTTGTCGAAGACCGCGACGGAGGCGTCGGCCAGGATCTCGAGCGGACCTGCGCCCTTCACCAGCACGCCCGCCTTTGCCGCCTTCGAGGTTCCGGCCGCAAGGGCGACGGGAACGGCGAGGATCAGCGGGCAGGGGGTTGCCACGACGAGAACCGCGACGATCCGCGCCATGTCACCGGACAGGATGGCGGAGCCGAGCGCGATTGCCAGCGTCAGGAGAAGAAAGGCGATCGCATATCGATCGGCGAGCCGCGCTATCCGCGCCTTGGAACGCCGGGATGCCTCGACCAGTTTGACGATGCCGGAATAGGTGCTGTCCTCGGCGCGGCTTTCCACCCTGATCTCGATCGCGTCCCCGGCGTTGGTGGCGCCGCTTTCGATCCGCTCGCCCCTCTGCAGGTGAACCGGGAAGGCCTCGCCGGTCAGGACGGATTGATCGATCGATGCATTGTCCGACATCAGCGTACCATCGGCCGGGATGACATCACCTCTGCGGATCATCAGGATATCGCCGACCGCAATGTCCGGAATGGGAACTTCTTCCATGCCGTTTTCCAGGAGGCGAAGTGCGGTTCGCGGCACCTGGGCCAGCAGGGCCGACATGCCTTCGTCGGCCCGCCGATGCGCATAGGCTTCCAGAAACTGGCCGCCGGCATACATCAGCGCGACGATCGCTCCTGCCAGATATTCACCGAACCAGAGGGTAGAGCCCATGGCGAGCGCCGCGATCAGGTCGAGACCAAAATCGCCGTTTCTGAGCTTGGCCACGATGTCGATCAACAGGAATGCGAGGGCGGCGCTGGTGCTTGCAGCAAGGGCAAGGCGGCTTGCGGAACCGTAATCCAGCAGGAAAAGGACGAACGCGCCCGCCAGACCGATCACCGCTGCCGCCGCCATGATCGTCGACCTCAACCCGATATCGGGCAGCCATGCGTGCAATTTACCGAAAATGCGAATTCGGGGATGCGCTTTCGGTTCGTCCAGAACGCTCATGGCCCGCAAGCCTCCCATGTTCCGGTTGGGCGTTTCCTCTTGGCTGCGCAGGATCGATGCTTTGAACTCGTCGCCTGGCGCCCGTCATGCGGTCAGGAATCTGGCATAATTACAGGATTTCTCCTTGATCTCACTCAAGCTGCACCGGCTTTTCAGGTTGAGGTCCGGAACCCCTGACGGGCATGGCAACCATGCGCCATTGCGGAGATCGGATCCGCCTTTCCGGCTCTACTCGCTCGGTGACGCGTGCTCGGAAGTTTGCTGTGACCGCGTGCCATCGCGGTTCATCAGCTTCAGGGAGATGAATGCCGATCCGAGAACCGCCAGTGAACTGACCAGAAATACGGCCGAAAGTCCTGCCTCGGTTGCGACCAGGCCAAGCGCCGGCCCCGATATGCCGAGCGCAAGGTCAAGGCAGGCGGTATAGGCACCCATCGCCAGACCTCGGCTTTCGGGTGGTGCGCGGCGAACGGCTTCAACGCCAAGGCCCGGAAAGACCAGCGCATAACCGAAGCCGACGAGACCGGCGCCAAGGGCAGCCGGCAGCGTCGAGGGTGCCAGGCCCATCAGCACGAGCCCGGCGACCTCGATCAAAACGCAGATCAGCGCAACCTTTGCGCCGCCCAGCCGATCGGGCAGATGGCCGAAGGCCAGGCGGGCAATGACCAGGGCAACGGCATAGGTCGTAAAAGCCAGCCAGACAGGCGTCCAGCCATTCGCGGCAAAGAGCAGCGAAGCGAAAGAGAGGATTACGCCGAAACCGATACTGCTGAGCGCGGCTCCGAGACCCGGCAACCAGATCTGCCGGGCAACGGCAAGGATTCCGGCCCTACGGCGATGCTCCGGCGGCGTTGCGCGAAGAGGGAAGACGACAGCCAGCGTCAGAAGCGGCGCAATCAGGGTGGCTGCTGCGATGGCAGCAAATCCGCCGGCGCTGTAAAGTGCGATGCCGAGCGGCGCGCCGGCGGCGAAAGCAGCGAACATCGCCGTTCCCATCCAGGCGATGACCTTGCCGGCATTGCTCGCTCCGACGAGGCCGAGCCCCCACACGGTCGCGCCTGTAATGATGAAGCTTTCCGCACCGCCCAGAACTGCGCGGCCGGCCAGCAGGACGCTCAGGGCGATGATCGGATGAGCTGTGAACCATAAGGAGAGCAGATAGAGAAGGCCGGCGGCGGAAGCTGCAACAAGGCCAAACATCACCGAGTATTTCGGGCCTCTGCGATCACAGACATTGCCCGACCAGACGCGTGAGAAGAGCGAGGCGGCGAACTGACTGCCGGTTACCAATCCGACGGCGAACGTGCCATATCCGAGATCCTGGTGGACATGCAGCGGCAAGACCGGCAGGG
The DNA here is from genome assembly GCA_900468805.1 of Hyphomicrobiales bacterium. Classification (GTDB taxonomy): domain Bacteria; phylum Pseudomonadota; class Alphaproteobacteria; order Rhizobiales; family Rhizobiaceae; genus Rhizobium. Next base: position 12,632 of record UEIF01000064.1, read on the forward strand.
CCAGGCCAATCACGAGGAAGGCGACAAGCACCATGATCATGATCGGCAAAAGCGTCATGATCACGGTGCGCCTGGAGGCTGGAGCCAGCGACGTCGTCGACATTACAGTGCGTCCTTGATCCGGTCGGCCGTGAACCTAGTAAGCCTGAACCGTGGGCCGGAACAGGATTTCGTTGATGTCGACGTCATCAGGCTGGCTGATGGCGAAAGCCACCGTGCGGGCGAAGGAACTGGCCGGAATGGCTTATGACGATGACCTTGCCGGCAATACCTTCCGTCATGGTTTCAAGCCTCCTCGAAGACCTTGCGGGCGACCGACAGGGCCGTGCTGGCAACCGGCCAGCCGCCATAGAACGCAAGATGGGTGATGGTTTCGACGATCTCGTCGCGGGTGACGCCGTTATCGAGCGCGCGCTTCAAATGAAACGGCAACTCATTGTGCCGGTAGAGCGCAATCAGCGCCGTAATCGTCACGAGGCTGCGATCGCGCGGCGACAGGTTCGGGCGCTCCCAAAGGTCGCCAAAAAGAACCTTGTCAGTATAGTCGGCCAAAGCGGGGGCGATATCGCCGAAGGCTTTACGGCCATTGGATGGTGTATCGGCCATTGCTGTGTTTCCTGGTAAAAGAGGGGCCACGGCAAGCATCGTCGTGGCGGCAAGGAACGAGCGTCGATCCATGAGACGCTCCTCCGGTTCAGCGGCGATATTGCGCGTCGGAAACTTTCTCCATCCAGTCGACGTTCCTGCCGTCGAGCTTTTCCTGGATGGCGATATGGCTCATGGCCGCAGTTTCGCTCGCGCCGTGCCAGTGCTTTTCGCCGGCGGAGAACCAGACGACATCACCAGGGCGGATTTCCTCGATCGGGCCGCCATCACGCTGCACCAGGCCAAGACCGGACACGACGATCAGCGTCTGGCCGAGCGGATGCGTGTGCCAGGCCGTACGTGCGCCGGGCTCGAAGGTGACGAGAGCGCCGGCTGCGCGGGCCGGTTCCGGGGGCGCGAAGAGCGGATCGATCCGGACCGTGCCCGTAAACCAGTCTTCCGGGCCTTTGACCGAAGGCTGCGAGCCGCTGCGCCTGATATCCATGATCGTCTCCATTGCTGCTTGGCGAGTGATGTCCGCCATTCACAAAGAAGATACGCCCTGCAAACTCATCCGATTAGATGGTATAATCCGAATGAACCTATAGGCAGGGGCAATAAATGGCCGAAAGTCTCGATGACCTGATGGCGTTTCTGACGGTCGCGCGGGAGCGGAGCTTTACCCGTGCCGCCGCAAAGCTCGGCATTGCGCAGCCGACGCTCAGTCAGAACATTCGCGCGCTGGAAGAGCGGCTTGGCGTGCGTCTTCTGGTGCGCACCACGAGGAACGTCTCGCCGACCGAAGCCGGCCAGCGCCTCCTGCAGACCGCCGGGCCGCGACTGGAAGAAATCACGGCTGAGCTGGATTCCCTGAAAGAGCTGCGGGATAAGCCGGCCGGCACGTTCCGCATCTCGGCGATCGACTTCACCGTCGATTACATCCTCTGGCCGAAGCTTATGCCCCTCCTGCAAAAGCACCCCGATATCAGGATCGAGATTGCCGTCGATTACAGCATGACCGACATCGCCGCCGGCGGATATGACGCCGGCATACGTCTGGGCGGCGTCGTGGCGAAGGACATGATCGCTGTTCCGATCAGCGGCGCTTCACGCTTCGCTGTCGTTGCGTCCCCCGATTACTTTGAAAATCGCCAGATCCCGACGGTGCCGCAGGATCTGACCGAGCATATCTGCATCAATCTTCGGCTTCCGACCTATGGAAATTTCTATGCCTGGGAATTCGAGAAAGACGGCCGCGAGCTCAGGGTTCGTGTCGACGGCCAGGTCGCATTCAACGGAATTTTCCAGATCCTGAATGCCGCGCTCGCGGGATACGGGCTCGCCTATGTTCCGGAGCCGATGGCCGCCCCGCACATAAAGGCCGGCCGTCTGCGCCGCGTCCTGGAAGACTGGTGCCCTTATTGGGAACCCTATCATCTCTATTACCCGACGCGCCGCCAGTCCTCGCCCGCGTTTTCCCTGCTCGTCGATGCCGTGCGCCATAGGTGAGGGCGCAGCCGTCGCCTCTAGGCCCTGAGCCTGGCGAGTTGCGGGCCGACGATTGCGGCAAAGAGGTCGGGATGGCCAAGCGCGCGGGCCGACAGCATGGCGCCGTGGACGCAGGCCATCAGGATCTGCGCTTCCTCCTCGGGCGACTTGTCCAGCCGGAAGAGTTTCTGCTCCGCACCGGCCTTCAGCACCGATGTCAGCCAGGCGGCCAGGTTTTCGAAATGCCGGCGCACGTGTGATGCCACATGGTCAGGCAGCATCTGTATTTCGGCCGCCAGCACGGCGCAGACGCAGAAAGGCTCCGACGCGTCGAGGATGCATTTCTGCCAGTAGTTCAGATAGGCCTGCAGCTGTTCGACGGGGCCGGGGACGTGTTCGCGCAGCGACTTCAGGCCGGATTCGGCGCGCTGCGTATAGCGGTCGACCAGCACCTGCACCAGTTCGGCCTTGGTGGGGAAATGGTGGTGGATGCTCGCCTTGCGGATGCCGACCGCATCGGAAATGTCGGCATAGCTGAAGCCGTTATAGCCTCCCGCCACGACGAGGGACTGCGCTACGTCAAGGATCTTTTCTGCTGTCGTCTGTTCCATGGATCTTGGCTACCTGCTGGTCGGCAAGGCTGTCAAGTTGGCGCAGCTGGTTCGCTCACGAGCATGTGTTCCAGCCGGCTGAGGGCAGGAGCTTTTACGATTGACTCCCTGAATTTATCTACCTACTAGTAGGAAGACGCAATAAGGAGCCTGTCATGCAGAACCAATCTTCCCCGCAATCGAGCTGGTTGCGATCCTACTACTTCGTCCGTGCGCTGTTCTCGATCGGCTGGATCGTCGCCGCCATTCTTTCAGCCACTCTGTCGGGAAGCCAATCGGCACTCGCCTCCGTGCTGCTCGTCATCTATCCGGCCTGGGATGCGGTGGCGAACCTCGTGGACGCCCGCTCGAACGGCGGCCTGAAGGCAAATCCCGCCCAGACGTTCAACGTCGCCGTCAGCACGATCACCACGGTCGCCGTCATCATCGCCGTCCTGAACAGCACCTATGCCGTCCTCGCCGTCTTCGGCGTCTGGGCGATCCTCTCCGGCCTGCTACAGCTTTCGGCCGCCGTGCGGCGCTGGAGCACCTACGGCGCGCAATGGGCGATGATCCTCAGCGGCGCGCAGTCGACGCTCGCCGGCGGGTTCATGATCAGCCAGTCGCTCGGTACCACGCCGCCGAGCATCCTCGACATTGCACCCTATGCGGGGTTCGGTGCCTTCTATTTCCTGCTGTCGGCAGTATGGATGACGGTTGCTGCGAATAGGAAAGCGAATGCGTGATGGGTGAGGGGCGCCCAGCCCCAAACTGGGCGAAACTCCCTGCAAAGGTATTCAAAGAACGCTTCGTGCTGATGGCATGGACGCTCGGAGAATTGCCTATTGTCATCCTTCGCAGGGATTCCAAAGCCGGTGGTTGTGGAATCCTGCCGGTACGACCTGATGCAATGCCCGCGCAAGTTTATTCCTGCATATGAGTGCTCAACTTTGGTGAGGGATGCGGGGGCGCGTCCCGCTTTTGCGGCGGCAAGGGGAGCACGCATGACGGTCAGCAATTCGATTATGTCGGCAATCTACCAGTCCTCGACATACCGGTTTTCAAAGACGACGATTGATGAATGGCGGGCTGCAAAGTCTGGCGGGCAGGGCGGTGATGACCGCCAGGCTGCGCCTCCGAGCCCGGCTCCGGACAAGAGCGGGGAAAAGGACGGTGCCAGCGCCACGTCGATCGTGCGGCATGTCCGGCAGCAATCGACGGAAATGTCGCTAAAGATCCTCGTCGGCACGGGCGGGGACGACAAGCTTTACGGCGGATCGAACAGTTTCGTCGATGCCGGCGCCGGCGATGACGAGGTGTCGGCCTATTCCAACGTGACGGTCGATGGCGGCGACGGCAGCGATTATATCAGCACCTATTATCATGCGACCGTCAGCGGCGGGCAGGGCGACGACGTCATCGATACCTATGATTATTCCATCATCGATGGCGGAGACGGCAATGATGAGATCTGGACCTATGCCCATTCCACTGTCGATGGCGGAGCCGGCGACGACATCATCAACGGTTACGGCGACTCCGATATCACAGGTGGAGCCGGCAACGACCATGTTTCCGTCAACGACCATTCTAAGGTGAATGCCGGGGCGGGCAACGACTGGGTGAGCGCCTACGACCATGCGACGATCGATGGCGGCGAGGGCGACGACTTCATCTCCGTTTACGGCGATTCCACCGTTGATGGCGGGGCCGGCAACGATGTCATCGAGACCTACGAACAGTCCGTCATCACCGGCGGCAAGGGCGCAGACCGGATCCAGACCGGCGGCGGCTCGATCCTCAAATATGCCGCGGGCGACGGGCGCGACCAGATCATGGTCTCCGGCTCCGCCACGCTGGAGTTCGGCGAAGGCATTTCCGCCAATGCGGTGCAGGTCACCATCAATGGCCGCACGGCGACCATCAGCATCAATGGCAATCCCGACGATGTCATCACCGTCGAGCTTTACGCCTCAGGATCGTCATCGCTGACGATCGCCTTTGCGGATGGCAGTACGCGACAGGTCACAGCCCAGCCGACGAGCGGAGGCGGCACGCCGAATTTGCCGCAGGGGCCTGTCGTCTTGTCGCCCGGCGAGCCGCCGATGTCCAAGGAGGCATTTGAAGCAATGATCCGTGACCCGAACATGTCGCAGGCGCAAAGGGAATATCTTGTCGGCTCGTTGGCGCCGGCGATCTACGGCATTCCGCGTTATGACTACTCCGGTGTCGTGTGGAAGACATTGCCGCCCGGCGCCGCCCAGCCCATGTCGCCGGAGCTGAAAGCGGAGATTGTAGCCCGCGAAGCCCATGTCCGGCAGATGCAGGCGGATTATGATGCTGAGACGGCCGCCAATCCGGAGTTCTATAATCCGCAGAGCGAGAGCAACGCGATGTATGAAACCAATGTGGCGATATTGCCCGATGCCGAGATCAAGCCGCGGATTGACTATATCACCCGGCTTATTGAGAGCGGCGAAGCCGACAGATATTCGTTCCAATCCGGAAACGGTGACCAGACCACAAATTCCATCCACCAGTATCTCTACTGGCTGCAGCAGCGCGCTGAAGAGCTGGAGAGTGACGGCACCTATTCGCCCGGCATGTTCGAGTAAACAGGGCGTTTGATGATTAATGGGATAGGGATAGGCATGGCCCTGAACCTGAGTGCCCTGAGGAGATGTCTGGTCTCTCACCGTCTCTAGCGCCGCCTGGCCTTCCCGAATACCCGCACCCCATCATCGTCTGACGGAAAAGCTAGCGAGAAAGCGGCTGGTCTTCGCGGGCGATCAACAGAATCTTCTTCACTAAAGAATAAGCGTATCGAATAAAGTAGCTCTCCCACCACCCCACCTTCGGCCGAGGTCTCACCCCATCCCGGCCGCACTATGAGGATACTATCATGAGCACCATCGAAGCCGTTGCCGAAGAGGCCAAGGGCTGGCGCCGGCATATCCATCAGAATCCGGAGCTGCTCTTCGACCTGCCGGAGACGGCGGCGTTCGTGGCGGGCAAGCTTGCGGAATTCGGTTGCGATGACGTCACGACCGGGCTTGCCAGGAGCGGCGTCGTCGCCGTCATCGAGGGGGCGAGAGGTCCAGGCAAGGTGATCGCGCTTCGCTGCGACATGGATGCGCTGCCGATGTCGGAGCAGACCAATCTTCCCTATGCCTCCAGAAATGCCAACCGCATGCATGCCTGCGGCCATGACGGGCATACGGCCATGCTGCTTGCCACCGCCAAGTGCCTTGTCGAAAGCCGGGATTTTGCCGGCAAGGTGGTGCTGATCTTCCAGCCGGCGGAGGAGGGTGGCGGCGGAGCGCGGGTGATGATCGAGGAGGGGCTGCTTGAAACCTTCGGCATAGACGAGGTCTATGGCATGCATAACGAGCCGGGCCTGGAGATCGGTTCCTTTGCCACGCGCGCAGGCCCGTTTATGGCGGGTGCCGACCGTTTCGTCATCACCATCAACGGCAAGGGCGGGCATGCGGCCTCGCCCAATATGACGCGCGATCCGGTGCTCGTCAGCGCTCATATGGTCACCGCGTTGCAATCGATCGCCTCACGCTTCACCGATCCCTTCGATCCCGTCGTCGTTTCCATCACCTTCTCGGAAGCGGGCAACGAAAAGGCGCTGAACGTCATTCCGGCCTCCGTGCGTCTCGGCGGCACGATCCGGACCATGCAGGCGGACACGAGGAAGGCCGTCGAGCAGCGGTTCCGCGATATCGTCCATGGCACGGCGAAACTGTTCGAGACGGAAGCCGAGGTCGACTGGCGGCCGGGTTATCCTGTCACGGTCAATGATGCCGGCAGGACGTCAGCTATCGTTGCGGCGGCTGCAAAGGTGGCGGGCGAGAGCCAGGTGGATACGGCCTACGAGCCGTCGATGGGGGCGGAGGATTTCTCCTACATGCTGGAAAAGCGGCCCGGCGCGATGATCCTGATCGGCAATGGGGAGAGTGCGGGGCTGCACCACCCGGCCTATGATTTCAACGACAAGGCGATTGCGCATGGGGTGCGGTACTGGCTGTCGCTGGTCGGGCAGGAGCTTGGGGGGGAATAGGCGTCTGCCGGAAAAGACCCCGCCCCAAACC
>UEIF01000064.1:19428-30672 GCA_900468805.1 Hyphomicrobiales bacterium
CGAGTTAGTCCCTCCCCCTTGTGGGGAGGGGTTTTGCCACGATACAGACCAGCATGTCGGAGGCATCTACCCCCTCACAACCACTTCGCCACCTCGACCCGCTGAAACGCCCTGAGATCCCCGATCAACCCGCCCGCATCCGCATTCACCGAAATCGAATAGCGATGCGCCGGCGGCAGGAATTTCGTTTCCACCATATGGTCGATGAATTTCAGAAACGCATCGAAAAAGCCTGATGTGTTCAACAGGCCGACCGGCTTGTCGATCTCCGAAAGCTGGTTCATCGTCCAGACCTCCATCAGCTCCTCGATCGTGCCGATGCCGCCGGGCAATGCGATGAAGGCGTCGGCGCGTTCGGCCATGCGCTGCTTGCGGATGCGAAGCGTCGGCGCGATTTCATCCGTCGTCAGTTTCGGGTGCGAATGGCCGCGCTGGTGCAGGCTTTCGGTGATGACGCCATGCGCCGTGCCGCCGGCTTCGAGCACCGCATCGGCGACCACGCCCATCAGGCCCTTTGTCGTGCCGCCGTAGACGAGGCCGATGCCCTCACGCGCCATGGCCCGGCCAAGCGCCCGGGCGCCATCGGCGAAATCTTCCGTTGCGCCGAAATTCGATCCGCAGAATACCGCGATGGATTTGATGGAACGTGTCATGCTCGGGCGCCTTTCCTGTGCTTTTGCTCACACGCATTAGCGGCCGGCTGCCGCAAAGGAAAGCTGTCAGGAGGCTCTGTCCGGCGTCAGCCCCGATATGCACAAACCCCATCCCGCTATTCGGAAAGATGCGAATGGAAGGGTGACGTTTCGGGCTGCGATAAAGCCTTACCGATCGGGCTGCGTTTCGGCTGCCGGCAGCCAGAAGCGGAAGAGGGCGCCGCCATCGCCGGCATTGGCGGCGTTTATATCGCCGCCGTGGCTGAGGACGATGGACTGGCAGATCGAGAGGCCGACGCCGACGCCGTCCTGTTTCGTCGTGTAGAAGCAGTCGAAGATCCGGCCGAGATCGGCAGCCGAAATGCCGTCACCGCTGTCGCGGATGGAGAACTGGATCCTCCCGCCTGCCTCGCTGGTGGCGATCTCGATGCGGCGCGGCCGCCTCGCGGCGCTGACGACGGCCTCGATGGCATTGACGAGCAGGTTGACGACGACCTGCTGCACCTGGATGCGGTCGCCGAGGAAGGTGGGCAGGCCGGGCCGGCAGACCACCGAAAGCGAGATCGCATGCATATCGGTCTCATGGCGGACGAAGGACAGCGCGTCCCTGACGATGTCGTTGAGATCGAGCGGCATTCGCGTGTTCGGTTGGCCGCTCGCCATGCCCCGGACGCGCTTGACGATTTCGCTTGCCCTATGGGCGCTCGCCGCCATGCGCGTGGCAAGCTCGCTGATTTTGGCAAGGTTCGGCTCGTCGCGCGAAAGGTGCCGCATGGTCGTCTCGCAGTCCGTGACGATCGCGGCAAGCGGCTGGTTCACCTCATGGGCAATCGAGGTCGCAAGCCTGCCGAGGGTGCAGAGCCGCGCCGTATGCAGCGGGTCGACTTCGTGCTCCTCGGCTTGTCTCCGTCCGGTGATATCCTCCAGCACGACGAGCAATGTGTCGAGACTGTCGGGCGAGAAGGTGACCGACAGTTTGACGTCCAGGACGGCGCCCTTGAAGCTGCGCATCTTCATTGGCTCGCTGAAGAGCTTCGCTCCGTCGAACCAGGCGCGTATCAGCCTTTTGATGGTCTCCGGCGATGCCGCAAACAGGTAGCTGGCCGGCCCTGCCAGATCGTCCGACGAAGAGGCCTGCAAAAGGGAAACGGCCATCTCGTTTGCATCGGCGATGAACAGGCCGGCCCGGGAAATTGCAGTGGTGAACAGGTGCTCGGCATCGCCCCTGGCTTTCGATCCGGCAAAGAGCGCACTGAGCCTGGCGGCGTCAAGCTGCAGGACCGGAACCGGAAGGTGATGGATGGAAGCCGTATAGTGCGCCTCGCCGCGCGGGCGTCTTGCCGACGGATTGCCTTCGGCGCCGCCCTTGATGACGACGATCGGAGCAAGCCCGGCAGAGCGCTCGCCCCGGCTGGGGTCGTTCCATCGGGCAGCGGCGTTCCTCGCTATCGGCGTGTCGGCCATTGGCTCTTCCTATAGGTTTCAGGCCAAATGTTTCAGCCAATATGTTTCAGCTTGGGCAACATTCTGGTTGAGACAATACTTCCCCGTCGCGGCGCGCGCCGTTTCTGAGCGCGCGTCCACCTCGCGGCCGCCATTGGCGACACCACATCCGTCATGATAGTAGCCATCAGGCTGAATAGAGTCGTGGCAGGTTAAAGCGGGGGCAAGGGCGGCACAATGCCCGCTTCCGTCAACAGGGTGTTGCGCTCAGTGGAACGCAGATGATCGACTTGGATGATATCAGAAGCTTCGTGGCGGTGGTCGAAAGCGGCGGCTTCAACCGTGCCGCCCAGAGCCTCGGCGTTTCGAAATCAATCGTCAGCAGGCGCATCGCGCGGATGGAAAGCGATCTCGGCGCGACGCTCGTCAATCGCAGCACGCGCGGCATCAGCGCAACGGAAGCGGGGCTCGAATTCAAGCTGCGCTGCGGGCGGATCCTGGCCGAACTCGAGGAAGCGCGGGATGCAGTCGCCACCTATGCCGGCGGCGATGTCACCGGGCGTCTCAGGCTTGCCGCACCGCTCTCCTTCGGCCAGCGCTATCTCGGACCTGTTCTGACCGAGCTTGCCGGCCGTCATCCGCGGCTCGAACTCGACGTGTCCTTCTCCGAGCGGGCCGTCGATCTCATCAACGAGCATTACGATGCGGCGATCCGGCTCTTCGAACTGCGCGACCCCTCGCTGATTGCGCGGCGCATTGCGCCGGTCAGGCCCTTCATCGTCGCCAGCCCCGATTACATCGCCCGCAACGGCCGCCCGGAGAGGCCGGAAGACCTGGTGTCGCATAGCTGCATCATCTATTCCGGGCGCCATATTCCGGAGTGGAAGTTCCGTGCCGGCAAGCGCATGGTGTCGATCCGCCCGAACGGGCGGCTTCTGACCGATAATGCCGAGGTGCATCTGAGCTGGACGCTCGCCGGGCTCGGCGTGGCGGAGCTGCCCTCGTTCATCGTCGCAGACGAGATCAGGAAGGGCACGCTCGTACCGCTGCTGGTCGATTATTACCTGGATGAGGGCGCAATCTATGTGGTGCGCCCACCCGGACCGCATGTGCCCGCCAAGGTGCGGGCACTGATCGAGATCATGCTGGAGCGGCTCGGCGGGGAGGGAAGTGCTGCCTATCCCCCGGTTCTGCAGGCAGGAGAATAGGCCGGCCCGCCTGTTTCCGGGAATTTCGTTACAGTTGTAACACAAGGCTAAGATACACGTTTTCGGCCAGTTTCAAGCAAGCTCCGCTTTCCAGTTTGCGCGCATCCACACGCCAAACAGAAGGATGAAGCACCATGATCGTCGGCTCCGATAATTCAACCCGCAACGTGCCCAGCTATATGCCCAGGGTCGCCGTCTCCGTTTACGGCGAGGGGAAATACGACAGGACAAGCGGGGAACTGGTGAACACGCTTCCGGCAAAAACGGATGATCAGCTGCTGGCCGAACTCTACGATCGCACCGCCCAGCAAACGCTCGACGATGCCGATATCGACGGCGACGGGCTGATGAGCAAGGACGAATACATGGCCGCTCAGAAGCGGCTGGCCGATGCCGATAACAGGATCTTCGATATCGATGCCGCAGAAGAACGCTGGTCGACCTTCGATCCGACCGCCAAGGGGGCGATCGACAAGAACGAGATCATCGAGGGCCTGAAGATCCTTCTGCCGCTCAAGGTCGGCCATCTCGATGCCGATATGGCCGAGCGCATCCGGGCGCAGGCCCTGGAGGCCTCCAAGGAAGCGCTGCAGAATTTCCAGGACGCCGTCGACGCGGAAAGCAGGAAGCCGGCAATGGCGGAAACGATCAAGAGGACGATTGCCGAACAGGCCTCGCTGCTCTCGCTCTATGACGAGTTCAAATAGCCGCGGCTGCCCCGTGGCACTACGGCGCAACTGCGGCCGCGCTCACGCCGGCTGAACGCTCTTTACGATGCCCATATTGTCGATGACGCAGCTGAACTTGCGGCCCGAGGCATCGAGATCGACGGTGAAGCCGCCGGCATCCACCGGGCGCGATCCCGTCGGCAGGATCTTGGCCCGGTCGAGGCCTGCCTGTTTGGCGGCGGCATCGGCGCAGAGCAGCTGCAGGTCGGCGGGTGCGGTCTGCACCGCCGTGCGCGACATCTGGTCGGGCGGCGGGGAAGACTGGCAGGCTGCGATCGCCGATAGCGAGCAAAGGAGCAGGGCGCAAAGCGGCCTGCTCTCCAAGGAAATGCGCATGTTAGTCCCCCGTTTCAGACGCCCCACGTTCAAACACCCTTGTAGAGGGCCGCGCCCTGCATCAGGACGATGACCTTGGCGCCGACCTTTATCCGTGAGTGCAGATCGATGATGTCGTCATTGTTCATGCGAATGCAGCCCGAGGATACGTCGAGGCCGATCGACCAGGATTCCGGCGTGCCGTGGATGCGGTAGATCGTGTCGGCATCGCCGGCATAGAGATAGAGCGCTCGGGCGCCGAGCGGATTGTCGGGGCCGCCCGGTTGTCCGGCCGCCCATTTGGCGGCATTCGGGTCGCGGGCCACCATTTCGGCAGGCGGGGTCCAGGTCGGCCATTCGGCGGTACGGCCGACGCGCACTATGCCGGCCCAGCCGAAGCCTTCGCGTCCGACGCCGATACCGTAGCGGATCGCCTGGCCGCCCGGCTGCACGAGGTAGAGAAAATGCTGGTTGCCGTCGATGATGATCGTGCCCGGTTCCTCCGCCGTGCGGAAGGTGACGACCTGCCGGCGGAAGGCATCCGGAACCTGCTTGTTGCGGGCGAAATATTTACGCGCCGTGTTCTTGTCGTAATTGACCCATTGCCGCGTCTTGGGATCATAGATCTGCGTGCCGGCCGCAAGGGCAACACAGGCGGCGAATGTAAGGGCGAGTGCGGCGAGGGTGGCTTTCTGCAACGTCCGGCTCATGGCTTTGCCCACCCCTGGATGCGGGCGGCATTGTCTGCCACCCATTTTTGCGCATAGTCGGCAGGCGGCGTCCGCTCTACCTGCAGCGCATAAGTCATGGCCGTCACTTCCTGCGGCGTTAGATCGACCCTCTGCAGAAAGGCGGCGACATCGGCATGTTTGGCGCCAAAGGAGACCGACCAGGCGATGTGGAATTCCGACGGCGGCCAGGCGACATCGGCCTTCGAATGCTCGATCCAGAGCGGATCGCTGCCGGGCGCTATCTTCCATTTTGCGGGGTCGTAGGCCGGTTCCTTCAGCCGTGTGACCTTGTGCAGTTCGAAGACGTTGTGCGGCGCGTAGCAGGCAAAGACCATCGGCCGGCCGGTTGCGACGGCTGCATCGACGGCGGCCATGCCGACATCTTCTTCCGCCTCCACCAGGGTGAGGTTGCTGGCGTAACCGTAGCTTGCGGCGCGGATGCGCTCGATGCTCGCCGAGGTCCAGGTCGCAGCACCGATCCAGAGCTCGCCGCGGCCATCGCCATCGGTGTCGAGCAGCGCACCCTTTTCAGGGTCCGACAGGTCCTTGACGCTTTTGATGCCGGCCTTCTCGGCGTCCTCGGTGGCGCAGAGGCCCTGCCAGGCGGCAACGGCACGTTTTGCCAGAACCACCGCCTTCTTCTCATCGACGTATTTTTCGATTGCAGCATCGAGATTCGGCCGCCAGACCTCCGGGTGGATATCGAGTTCGCCGGATTCCAGCCCGGCAAAGGCATTGAGCTCTCCCATCTCGCGCAGGTCCACCGTGAGGCCGAAGTTCTTGCCGATCGCGACCTTCAGGATATTGGCCGTCGCCTGTCCCGACGGCCAGTTCGGCACGGCGATGACAAGATCGGCGGCCTGGACACTGCCAAGGGATACCGAGGCGATGAAAAGCGATACGGTGGCGGCAAGCATGGCCGCGGGCCGTCTGAAACGGTGCGGCGATCCGGCGGGCGTGCGCTTCGCTTGCCTGAGATTTTCACCCTGATGATGTCTCACAGAAACCCCTCCGTTTCCGATCCTCTATGCCGTCGAGGAGCCGCGCGATGGACCCGATGCCGCTCATCATGGCTCTCGTCATGTCCGGGGCTCCGGCGCATACGCGAGACCGAATGGCCGGCGGGCTAATGTCTGCGCCCCTATGCAACTTCAAGTCCTAAACACACCACGCACATGGCGGGGAAGTACGTTACCGTAAATGCCGCCGTAAATTCGTGCGGCGAGCGGCGAAGCGGAATGGGGAAATAGCGACTTGCGCGCAACTCTCCTCATCGATTGACCTGATCAACCGGAGAGGGCAGAACGTCTCCTCAAAACCAGACTTGCCCCGAATCCACGAATAGGCTTTCGTGGCCGCATTTCAGTAGGATCCCGGCACGCCCATGTTTTTCTTCGCGAAGGTTTTCTGGCTCACGTCCCAACCCGTCACCCTCGGCTTCCTGCTGATCGGTCTCAGCATTGTTCTGATGATCTTCCATGTCCGGCGGCTCGCCATCGCGGTCGGGCTCCTGTCCCTGGCGCTCGTCTTCGTGAGCTTTTACACCACGTCAGGTGCGCTGATCGTGCAGGAGCTGGAGGATCGTTTTCCACGGCCGGCAGCACCTGCCGATGTCGCCTGCATCGTCGTGCTCGGCGGTGGGATCGCGACAAAGGTCGATAGCGTGCGCGGTGGCTACAACTTCGATGACGCGGCCGATCGCTATATAGAAACGGTGCGGCTGGCCGGCGTCTATCCCAATGCCAAGGTCATCATGTCCGGCGGCGATGGCAGTCTCACCGGCGGCTACGTCAAGGAAGCGGATATCATCGCCAGGATGTTCAACGATTTCCATATCGATCCGGCTCGTGTCGAATATGACGCGGAGTCGCGCGATACCTATGAGAACGCCATCAATACAAAGGCGATCCTGCAGCGGCTGAACCTCGGCCACTGCCTGCTCGTGACATCGGGTTTCCACATGCCGCGGGCGGTGGCAATCTTCCGCAATCTCGGCATGGACGTTACGCCCTGGGTCGCCGATTACCGCACGAATGGACGACAGGGCCTGGCGCTGTCGGCCGGCCATCCGCTAGCCAATGCCGACCTGCTGACGATAGGCATGAAGGAATGGATCGGCATCGTCGCCTATTATTTCGCCGGGCGCGTCTCGACCCTCTATCCGCAGTGAGGGCAGGCGGCTTGCGCCTGGACGGTCGGCGGATTCCTGAAAAGTTGCGCCGCCTGCCGGCTCTATAGCCGCCCGAGAGGGGTTGCCTTCTCTGCCTCGCATTCCGGAAGTCGCAGAGGTCTCGCGAATTTCGCCAGCGCCTCGGGCTTGGCGCATGCCGGGAAGCCGGCCAGCGGCATCGTTTCTATGAACCGGCTGCGCTCTATTGTGCTCAAGCCGGGTTCATTGATCATGCTCTCTACAGTCAGGTCCGGGTGCCGCTTGAGAGCTTCCCTGACAGAGGCATTCGCCTCATCGGTTCGACCCAATGCGGCGAGGGCGCTGCTGCGCACCACCCAGGTCCACCTTTGGTAATTGTTGGGCGTCATGCGCTCCAGCATCTTCACCGCGTCCTCATATCGGCCCGCCATGAAATAGGCAGGCGAGAAGAAGTTGGACGTCCACATCGGATAGTTCGGGTCGAGCCGCATGACCTTGTCGACCATCTGAGCACCGCGTTCCGGTTCACTGAAGCGTGCGGCATAGCCGCTGTAAAAAGTCAGGATTTCGGACGAACCGGGAGCCAGACGAAGGGCCGTTTCGAATTCGGACTTGGCGCGGCCCATGTCGCCCTTATTGGCAAGGCTCATACCGAATACCGCATGTGCTTCGGCGTCGCTCGGATCAAGCTGCACGGCGCGTTCGGCCACATCGGCAGCCGCCTTGCGGTTGGCCTCGGGATCGCCACCGAACACACCCAACAGATCATGAGCATGGTAAAGTTCTACCCAGGCCCGTGCCAGCCCCGGGTCCAGCTCGACGGCGCGGTTGAGAAAGGTGATGGCGGCCTCCGCATCTGCTTTGGTGAGATTTTCAATCTTCTCGGAACCGAGCAGATAATAGTCATAGGCGCTCAGGTTTTCAGGCCGTTTGCGTTTGGCTGCAACCCGCAAGGCTTCTTGAATCAGTCCCACTCCGCCGCCGAGGCGGTTGGCGACCTGCTCCGCGATTTCGGTCTGAACGGCAAACACGTCCTCGGCGGGCCGGTCCCAGTTCTCCGACCAGAGATGGTGGCCGGTTTTTGCATCGATCAACTGTGCTGTGATCCGCACCCGGCCACTCTGCCGCTGGATAGAGCCTTCCAGCACAAAGCCGACATGGAGCGCAGTTGCGACCTGGCCGGCATCCACCGGCTTGCCCTTATAAATTTCCGTCGAATTGCGCGCCACGACCTCGAATTCGGGAAACCGTGCGAGGTCGGTGATGATGTCCTCCGTCAGGCCATCGGCCAGACGCCCGCTCGCCTCGTCGCCGCCAAAATTGTCGAAGGGCAGCACCGCCACAGACGGCTTGCCGCTCAAAGGTTCGGGCTGCAAGAACCACCAGGCCGCGCCGCCCGCAAGGGCAAACGCCACGATCGCCGCCGCAGCCGTCATGGCCGAGCGCGGTATCATTGCGAGAAGCGGGCGACGCGCCCGTTTGCCGTCGAGCCTCAGCCGATACATCCGCACGGGGCGGCTGATGTTCTTGACCTGCTGCTCGCCGGCGAAATCGAGCGGCCAGTCGAGTTTGCCCTGGAGATGATCGTATGCCGTCCCCGACACCATCACGCCACCAGGCTCGGCCAGATGTTCCAGCCGCGCGGCGACATTCACCCCATCCCCGTAGAGATCGCCATCCACCAGGGCCACATCGCCCAGATTGATCCCGACGCGGAATATGATGCGCTCAGTCTCCGGCAGGCCGGCGTTGCGCGTCGCCACGCTATTCTGGAACTCCGCGGCGCAGGCAACCGCATCGACCACGCTGTCGAAGGCGACGAGCGTGCCGTCGCCCATCAGCTTGATAATGGTGCCGTGGCGCTCAGATATGGCGGGATTGATCAGGTCGGCGCGGATGGCCTTCAGTCGCCTGATGGTGCCGGCCTCATCGGCCTCCATCGCCTTCGAGTAACCGACCATATCCGCCGCCAGGATCGCGAGCAGCTTCCGGTCGAGTGCGGGGGTTCCCATCATCGGTGCCTTGCATGAACATGCAACAGTGCCGGCAGTTTACACCTACGGAAGCACGGCAACCAGCACGCCGCCAAAACGGCATGTCCGCCTCTGGCGCGAAGCGGCCACGAACTCGCTTCGGCCGGCGGCATAGGCCAGGGTCCGGACCCATAAAGAGGATTCCGTTGACGGCGGCTCCATGATTCACGGTCTCCGAAGGGAGACCACAGGTGAAACGAAATTGCTTCTAGCTCACGGAGGGGCAGTTTTCGTGGCTGCAGGCGCTGCAGCCAACAGACACGCGGCAAGCCAATAGCCATGACCGCCGGGTGATCAGCGGCACCCGGTACGATCCATCTGCGACGAACGTCCTTGCGGCTGTCTGCCTCGCCGTCACTGTCACCCACTGGTTATGAGTCAGGGCAGCAATTCACGGCAAACATCCGGACGAGAGCCGCATTTCTTCCGTTCTCACTTGGCGGCGCCAAGCAGGTAGCCCCCGTCCCAGTGATAGATCTGCTTGTCGTCGACGGTGACCTTGACGACCGCCTGGAATCCGGCAAGCGCTCCGCTGCCGGCATGGAACGCACAGGTTCCCTGCATCGGGCTGGCGGTGTCGTAGGTGACGCAGTACCCGACCGCCGTGTCTCCGTTTCCGACGGCAATGACCGCCGTGCTACTGCCGAAAAGGGGACTGCCGGTCACCGGCCCATAGTACAAGATCTTGGTGCCCGCCGGGATCGCCGCGAGGTTCGATTCCGTAATGGTGCAGAAGCTCGGGGTTTCGCCGGTGTACTGGCTACATTCCTTGGAAATCTTCAGCGGTTGCATAGCCGGCGTAGCGGACGCCACGGAGGTTAGCGCCAGGATGGCACCAGCCGAGAGGATCAACAATCTGCTCATTGCCCACTCCCTATGGTCGAATTAACGGCCGACATTTTACTCGTTATCTGCTCTCTGAGCAATTCGCTGCTTTCAATCTTCCGGGCAAGGGGTTGCCGTCCGCCGGCTGCTCGCAAATTCCGCACTTTTGCTTGCATCGGAACACAGTTATATGCTTGCGCTGACAGGGCAGGCATAGGGCGCCAGGGAGTTCACTTGAGAATATTGATCATCAGCCGCAAGGCGGAGGAGGTTCGGCGGAGCTTCCAGATCCGGCAGCTGGCTGCACTCGGCCTGTCCTTCGAGTTTCTCGACGCGTTCGAGGCTGCCGATCTGACAGTCGAGGAATGCCAGACGGCTGCCAGCAACTGGCCGAGCCCGACGCGGCGGCAGGACATCGGTTGCTTCCTGTCCCACCGCAAGGCCTGGCAGGCGGTTGTAGAGCATGGCGCGAAGATGCTCATCCTCGAAGACGACGCAGTGCTGTCAGACGATATCACGGCCGTCCTCGCCAATATCGAAACCCGCAACGATGCGTGGAACAGCGTCTACGATCTCGAATTCGCCCCGCGGCGCCATATCCTCAATCGCAAGCGCGCCTGGCAGGACGCGGCCGGCCGCTTTGGCGCGACCCGCGTCTATCAGAACCGCGTGGGGCTGGCAGGTTACGTTATTGGCCCCGAGGCGGCAAAACGCATGCTTGCGGAAACCACCACCTATTCGCTGATCGATGCGCATTTCTGGCACCGCTCCTGGCTTGCCGCCTACCAGATCGAGCCGGCGCCCGTCATCCAGCAGCGGTTTCTGGAGGGTGAGGCCGAGAGCGGTGATTTCGTGCGCCCGGAAAAGGATCTGGTCTTCCTGCCGCTCAGCAAGCTGCGCAAGCTGGCGCGCCGGCTGGAGCTCGAAAGCATCAAGGCGAGAAACCTCGTCGTCGGCCTGTTCGTGGGGCAGAAGAGGGATGTTCGCGTCGATCGCTCCAGGTTCAATGCCGGGGTGGTGAAATCGGCTTAGGTGGGTTGTTGCTGGCGATGGTGCCGATGATTGGAGGGATCGTCTCTCAAATCCATGCTCGTTGGCCCTAGCTAAGACCCCTCCCCAACCCCTCCCCACAAGGGGGAGGGGCTTAACCTGCCGCGCC
>UEIF01000014.1 GCA_900468805.1 Hyphomicrobiales bacterium
CTCCCCCTTGTGGGGAGGGGTTGGGTAGGGGTTTTCAGCCGCAAACGCCATCCTCAATCCCCCTCATCTTCATAACCCACCAGATGCAGCGGCTTGGCCTTGATGCCCTGCAGCTCGCACCAGCGGACCAGCGCCTCCTCGCGGCCATGAGTAACCCAGACTTCCTGCGGGGCAAGTTCGGTGATCGTCTCGGTCAGTTCCGGCCAATCGCAATGGTCTGATATGACGAGCGGCAATTCAACGCCGAGCTGCTTGGCGCGCTGGCGCACCATCATCCAGCCAGAGGCAAAGGAAGGCAGCGGGTCGTTGAAGCGACGTGCCCAGCGGTCGGCAAAGGCAGAGGACGGGCCGACGACGACGGCGCCCTTGAAGACGGACTTATCACGGCTTTCGATGGTGGCCGGCAGGAGTTCGCCGAGATCGATGCCCTGGCTCACGTAATAATCGCAAAGCCTTTCCATGGCACCGTGGATGTAGATCGGCTCGCTGTAACCGGCATCGCGCAGCAGGCGGATGACGCGCTGCGCCTTGCCAAGCGCATAGGCGCCGACGAGATGCGTGCGTTCGGGGAACTGGCGCAGTGAGGCGAGCAGCTTGCCGGTCTCGTCTATTGGATCGGGATGATGAAAGACCGGCAGGCCGAAGGTCGCCTCGGTGATGAAGACATCGCAGGGCACCGGCACATAGGCTTCGCAGGTCGGGTCCGGGCGGCGCTTGTAATCGCCTGATACGACGATGCGTGTACCATTCTTCTCGATGGCGATCTGGGCCGAGCCCAGCACGTGGCCGGCGGGATAAAAGCTCACCTTCACGCCATTGACGACGAGTTCCTCCCCGAAAGCGACCGGCTGTTCGCTGGCCGAGAAGCCGTCGCCGTAGCGGATGCGCATGATGTCCAGCGTCTGGCGGGTGGCGAGCACGTTCACATGGCCCGGACGAGCATGGTCAGAATGGCCATGAGTGATCAGCGCCCGCTCCACCGGCCGCACCGGATCGACATAGAAGCCGCCTTCCGGGCAATAGAGCCCTTCGGGGGCGGGATAGAGCAGCGCGTCTGGTCTCATGACAGCAAAGATAGTGGGAAATGTGTTTTGCGCCAGTGGGATACGCAGCGCCAAATTTAGCAGTGAAGGCGGGCCATGCGCGTCGCCCCGCCATTGCATCCGCCCACAAGCCTCGTTAGCTTCGCCCGCGCTGCAGCGGGTAAGCAAACGAGAGGCGTATGAAGACTGTTTTCGGATATGCATTGGTGGCGCTCGGGCTGATGCTGCCTGCCGCGGCCGCGGCAAACGACTGGCAGCCGAGTGAGGAAGTGAAGGCTTACGCAATCACCGGCCGCACCGGCATGGAGCTTTACCGGTCGATCGGCGAACGCGGGCCGCAGGTCGGGCCGGGACGGGTCATCGCGCATACGACTTTCAAGCTGACCTGGACGCGCAAATATGAACAGCAGGGCAGTGCCTGCACGCTGACTTTCGCAAAGCCGAAGCTCACCATCATCTACACGCTGCCGAAAGCGCCAAACGACCTGCCGGCGGCCACCAAGGCAAGCTGGGATAGCTTCATCACCGGCGTGCGCACGCATGAGCGTTGGCATGGCGAGACGATCATCGAAATGGTCAAGGAGATCGAGACGCTGAGCAACGGCTTCTCGGTGCCTGACGATCCCGGCTGCAAGAAGATCAGGCCCGAACTGACGGTCCGGCTCGGGGAACTCTCCAACAAGCAGCGCCAGCGCGGCCGGGATTTCGACCGCGTGGAAATGAGCGAGGGCGGCAACATCCAACAGCTCATCCTGAAGCTGGTGAACGGTTCCTGACCGGTTCAGAGCGCGGCGAGGAAAGCGTCGACGCGGCTCCAGGTGGCCTCCGCCGCCTTTGCATCATAGTCAGGCAGCGACGGATCGGTATAGAGATGACCGACGCCGGGATAGAGGAAAACCTCCAGGCTGATATTGGCTCTCGCAGCATGCGCGCGCCACGGAGCTACCTCGTCCGCCGGCGCAAACTCGTCGGGCTCTGCGAGATGGACCTGCAGGGGAATGCCTTCGCGCGCATTGGCCGGAATTTCTGCGATACCATGCAGCAAGAGAATGCCGGCTGCTTGCGGTCGGCCCGACCAGAGGCTTGCGGCTACGCCTGCGCCCATGGAGAAGCCGCCGAGGACGGCGGATGCCGGCAAGTCGGCGACCGCCTTTTCGGCGCGCCTGCAAAGTTCGGCCCAGCCAATCTCTTTCTTGAAGGCGAAGCCTTCTTCGAGGGTGCGCCCTACCCTGCCCTCATAGAGATCGGGCGTGATCACCTGATGGCCGCCCGCGCGCAGACGCTCCGCAGCATCGCGTTCAAGGGACCGAAATCCGTAGACTGAATGAAAAAGTACAATCGCCGCCATCGCTACCTCCCTGCTTTGCGGGGTCAACATAGGGTTTCTGCAACGTGAAGGCGAGCCTTTACCCACAAAAGCCCCAAATGAACCAAAGATCCACCGGAATCGCTTTCTAGCCATTTGCCAGGCACGACCGGAGGGGATGATGGGACGGAAGCTCAAATATACAGGCGTGGCGGTTCTCGCCTTTGCCGCCGCAGTTTATCTCAACAATACCAGCTTTTTAGCCGAACATAGAGAGGGAAAACCACTGCTTCTGGCGCATCGCGGCATCGCCCAGCGTTTCGACGAGACGGATCTGAAGAACGATACCTGCACGGCCACGCGCATGCTGCCGCCGAAGCACGATTATCTTGAGAATACCATCCGCTCCATGCAGGCGGGCTTCGATGCCGGCGCCGACGTTGTGGAGGTCGATGTGCACCCGACGACGGACGGACAATTCGCCGTCTTCCACGACTGGACGCTCGACTGCCGCACCGACGGACATGGCCTCACGCGCGAACATTCCATGACCGAGATGAAAACACTCGACATCGGTTATGGCTATACGGCCGATGGCGGCAAGAGTTTCCCTTTCCGCGGCAAGGGCATCGGCCTGATGCCGACGCTCGACGAGGTTTTCTCCACCTTCCCGGACAAACATCTGCTCATCAATGTCAAAAGCCGCGACCCCTTGGAGGGCGAGAAGCTGGCTGCCGTGCTGAACGGCCTTCCTGCCGAACGGCGCGCGAAGATCATCGTCTATGGCGGCAATGAGCCGATCGACCGGCTCCGGCAACTGGCGTCCGATATCCGCACGGCTTCACGCGCCAGCCTGATGGGCTGCCTTACCGGCTATATCGGCTACGGCTGGACGGGCATTCTGCCTAATGATTGCAAGAATGTTATGATGCTGGTTCCGATCAATTATGCGCCATGGCTCTGGGGCTGGCCGGACAGGTTCCTCAACCGCATGCAGGATGCAAATACACAGGTCTTCGTCATCGGCCCCTATCACGGCGGCGGCTTTTCGACCGGTATCGACAATGCCGAACGCTTCGCGCAATTGCCAGCCAATTACTCCGGCGGCATATGGACGAACGAGATCGAGACGATTGCCGATCTGATGAAGTGATCAGGCGCCACGCGCCAGCAGCATGACGACGATCTCTTCCGGCGCGACAGGCTTGGAGAAACGGTAGCCCTGCGCCTCCTCGCATCTGACATGGCGCAGGAATTCCAGCTGCGCATCGGTTTCCACGCCTTCGGCGAGCACCGAGAGTTTCAGCGTCTGTGCGAGCGAAATGACGGCCGACGCAATGGCGACGGCGGTCTTGTCGGCAGGCAGGGCCTCGACCAATGAGCGGTCCATCTTCAACCGGTCGAAGGGAAAGGTCTTCAGCGCGGCAAGCGAGGAATAGCCGGAGCCGAAATCATCGATCGACAGGCGCACGCCGAGCGCACGCAGCGACAGCATGATGGCGAGCGCGCGGGCGGCATCCTGCATGATGACGCTTTCGGTCACCTCCAGTTCCAGCCAGCGCGCATTGAGCCTATGGCTATCGATCGCTTCGGCGACGTGCGAGGCGAAATCCGGATCGGCAAACTGCTTGGGCGAGACGTTGACGGCCATGGTCAGTGGCGTCAGGCCCATATCCTGCCAGGTGCGGGCTTGGCGACAGGCCTCGTTCAGCACCCAGAGACCGAGCGGCACGATGAGACCGGTTTCTTCCGCAAGCGGAATGAAATTGACAGGCGGTATCACGCCCTTCTCCGGATGGTTCCAGCGCACCAGAGCTTCGAGGCCGGTAATGCGGCCGGTCGCGACATCGACCTGCGGCTGGTAGAGCAGGAAAAGCTGGTTGGCGACGATCGCCTGGCGCAGTTCCTCCTGTTCACTGAGTGGCAGGCCGACGGAATTGCTCACGACGCCGTCGTGATATTGCAGCGTGTTCCGGCCTAGCTGTTTGGCACGGTACATGGCGCGATCCGCATTGGTGAGCAACTCGTCCGGTGTGGCGCCATCCCATGGGAAGGCAGCGATGCCGATGCTGGAGGTAACCGCGATCTCACCCACCTCGGAGCGGACCGGCTTGGAAATCGCCTTCTGCAGTTCACGCAATCGCCGCATCATGCCGGCGTCGTGGCTGGACTGGTGGACGAGCACGACGAGGAATTCGTCGCCGCCGAGGCGCACGACCATATCGGAGGCGCGCAAACAATTCGCCATGCGGGCAGCGGTCTCCTTGAGCACCTCGTCGCCGGCAGCATGACCGCTCGTGTCGTTGATCTCCTTGAAATTGTCGAGATCGATATAGGCGACCGTGACCTTGCGGTTGTTGCGGCGAGCCTGATCGAGGATCTTCGCCATTCGCTCCTTGAGAAAAGCGCGGTTCGGCAGGCCCGTCAGATCATCGTGATGGGCCATGAAATGGATGCGGTCATCCACTCGCTTGCGCTCGATGGCGATGCCGGCGATATGGGTGGCAAGTGCCACCAGCGTCATCTCGTGTTCGATCGGGCGTCGCGTCTCTTTTGAATAAAGCGCGAAGGTGCCGAACACATTCTTCTGCGACGTGCAGATCGGCGTGGACCAGCAGGAGCGGAAGCCGAACTGGCTGACCATTGCCCTGAAATCCTCCCAGAGCGGATCGGCCATGACGTCTTCGACGATGACGGTTTCGCCGCGCCAGGCTGCCGTGCCGCAGGAGCCGACTTTCGGGCCGATAGCGACGCCGTCGATCATGCGGCTATAGGCGCCGGGCAGATTGGGAGCCGCGCCGTGGTAGAGCCGCGTACCCTCGCTGTCGAGCAGCAAAATGGAGCCGGAAATGCCGGTCATCTGGCGCTCGATCATGAGCACCAGCGCCTCGAGGATCATCGGCAACGGTTCGTTGCGGGCGATCATTTCCAGAAGGTTCGCCTGACCGCGATAGAGCTCCTCCTGCCGCTTGCGCTCGGTAATATCGCGAGACACGCCAATGAGGCCAACCACCTCGCCGCGGTCGTTGCGCAGCGGTATCTTGGAGGTCAGACGACACATGATGCCGCCATCCGGCAGCGGCACGAATTCTTCCATGTCGATGCGGGGCTCGCCGCCCGACATGATGTCTTGCTCGACATCGAAATATCGGCGGGCCGTCTCAAAATCGAACAGGTCGAAGTCACGCTTGCCGGCGATCTCGGCAGCGTTCTCCAGCCCGTGGCTGCGCGCCATGACAGCATTGGCAAAGACGAAGCGGCCGTCACGGTCCTTGACGTAAAGAAAATCGGGAAGCTCGTTGACGATCGCCTTGAGGCGGAGGTTCTCTATGCCTTCGGAAAGATGATGGGCAGTCGCCGCCATCATTGCCTCAGTGGCAGCTACGATACGTTGTGTCTCGGCACTGAAGTTATCACCAGATTCCCAACGTCGGACACCCATTCCATTCATGACGCTGTTCTCTCCCGGTAACCGCAGGCCTATCCACAATAGTCATAATTGAAACCGCTTTCTAAAATAACGAGCATTTCCTTCGGGGTGTTTAAATGGAAAGGTGAACAAGACGACAATATTCGAGAGGTTGCGTTTGCTACTCGACCGATGGTTATTCTTCTTCTGCGGATATGTGTCGAAAAGAAACATTCCTGCTGGCATGATTCCTGCGTGGGCACCGATATGAAGAAGGAATTCAGCAACGTCTCCCGGCGGGATATACTTGGCATGTTGACGGCCTCCGCAGCGGCCGTGACGGCGGCGCGCGCTTTTGCGGCTCCACTCAGTGCGGTGCAACCCGACCTGCGCGGCACGATCGATGCGGTGCAGTATCGGGCCATTCCCGAAAGCGGCGACAAGAAGACCCGCAACCTACAGCAGATGATCGAGAAAGCGGCGCGCGAGAACGTGCCGGTCTTCCTGCCGCCTGGCACCTATCGCATCTCCAACCTGACGCTGCCGGACAATACGCGGATCACAGGCGTGCCCGGTGCGACGCGGATCGTCTATACCGGCGAAGGTCACCTCTTTGCCGCAGAGAATGCAGGCCGCATCGAGCTTTCTAATCTCGTCATCGACGGATCGAACCGCTGGCTAGCCGATTATGCCGGCGCCCTCATCCAGTTCACCGGCGTCGGCGAGGTGCTGATCGACAATTGCGAGATCGTCGGCAGCCGCAAGCACGCGCTGCAGCTCGAGCGCTGCGGCGGGCGGATCGAGCGCAGCAAGATCTCGGGCGCCGGGCAGTCCGGCATCTATGCGGTGGAATCGGCGGGGCTTTCGATCACGGGCAATACGGTCTCCGACTGCGGCAATGGCGGCATTCTGGTGCATCGCTGGAAGAAGGCCGAGGATGGCACGATCGTTTCCGGCAATCGTGTTTTCAGTATCCGAGCCAATGACGGCGGCACGGGGGAAAACGGCAATGGCATCAATATCTTCCGCGCCGACGGGGTGACGGTGACTGACAACCAAATCTCCGACTGCGCCTTTACCGCAGTCCGCGCCAATTCCGGCTCCAACATCCTGATTAGCAACAACCAGTGCCGCCGCTCGGGCGAGACGGCCATTTATGTCGAGTTCGAATTCGTCGGCGCCGTCGTGTCAGGCAACATGATCGACGGCGCTGCTAACGGTATCTCGATTGCGAATTTCGACCAGGGCGGTCGGATGGCAAGTGTCACTGGCAACGTTATCCGCAATCTGACGCTCAAAGGTCCCTACAAACACGAAGTCGGCTTCGGTATCGGCATCGCGGCGGAGGCCGATACGCTAGTATCAGGCAATGTCATCGAGGATGCGCCGCGCTGGGGGCTGCAGATCGGCTGGGGATCCTATCTGCGCAACGTCGTCGTCAACGGCAATGTGGTGCGCAAGTCGCCGGTCGGCTGCGCGGTCTCGGTTGCCGAGGGCGCAGGTTCAGCCGTCATCACCGACAACATCTTCCAGGAGATGGGCAAAGGCGCTGTGCTGGGCTTCGAATGGGAGAAGCAGGTCTCGGACGAGCTTGCGGACGATAGCTCCCGCTACGGTCAGCTGACCGTCGCGCGGAACCGGATTTCCTGAGCGCTATCAAAAGCTTTCATCGACATATCATCCGCAGATGCTTTCTTCATTCCTGCACTGGCTTTAGGGTCGGCGCGAAATGGAAGGGGATATGCCATGCTGACAATCTACGGGGTTTACCGCTCGCGTTCCGCGCGCGTTTACTGGATGGCCGAGGAACTGGGGATCGAATTCAGATCCGTGCCGGTGCTGCAGGCCAACCGGCTTGCCAACCCGCTCTCGCCGGATGCACCGGTTAACACGCTCTCGCCGGAATTCCTTGCCATCAATCCGATGGCGCTGATCCCAGCCATCAAGGATGGCGATCTCGTGCTGAACGAGTCGCTGGCGATCAATCTCTATCTCGCGCGCAAATATGGTGGCGATCTCGGCGGCAAAACCGTCGAAGAAGACGGTTTGATGGCGATGTGGACGATCTGGGCGGTTTCCGAACTCGACGGCAACACGGGCAAGATCGTCTCGACCTATGATAACGGCAACGAAAACACCGAGGCGGGACGCGCGGTGATCGATGTCGCCTGCCGCACCATGAAGCGGCCGCTTTCGGTCCTCGAAAAGCAACTCGACGGCAAGGACTGGATCCTCGGCGGACGCTTCACGGTCGTCGACCTCAACATCGCGGAAGTTCTGCGCTACGCCCAGAGCGAAACCGCGCTCTTCGACGCGCATCCGAACATCGATGCCTGGATCAGGCGCTGCCAGTCGCGCCCGGCCTATCTGGAGATGCAGCGCAAGCGCTCGCTGGAGCCGGTCGAAGTCTGAGGATCAGCCGAAGATCGCGGCCGTTTCAGCCATTTCCTCGCGGATCCAGGCCTTGAAGTCGCGCACCTTCTTCGGCTCACGGCTGCCTTCGGCACTCACGAAGTAATAACCGTCGCCGGTATTGGCGCGAATGCCGAAGGGTGCGACCAGCCTGCCTTCCTGCAATGAAAAGCCCGCAAGCGTCTGCCAGGCAAGCATCACGCCCTGCCCGGCAATCGCCGAATCGAGGCAGAGCGAGGCATCGTTGAACACATGGCGCACGGCAGGCGGCGCGCCAGAGAGACCGGCCGCCTGCATCCAGATATCCCATGTGAACATGGCATGGGCATCGATGACGGCCGGCAGTTTCAGGATATCGGCCGGCTCCTTCAGCTTCGCGGCCATCTCGGGGGAGCAGACAGGAAACACCACCTGGTCCAAGAGATGCTCGACCTTCACGCCCGGCCAATGTCCCTTGCCGACCCGGATGGCGACATCGATGTCGGAGGCGGCCAGATTGACGAGTTTGGTGGTCGCGTCGAGGCGCAGGTTGATTTCCGGGTGGCGTTCCATGAACCTGTCCAGCCGGCAGACCAGCCAGCGGGCAGCCAAAACAGGCGCCACCGATATGGTCAGGATGCATTCGTCCTTGCGCTGCGCCATCGAGACAGCTTCCGCAAGACGGAGGAAGCCTTCGTTCAGGGCGGCAAGAACGGGAGCGCCTGCTTCCGTTGCCAGCATGCCCTTCGGCGTGCGCTCGAAGAGCAGCCGGCCGAGCTGTGCTTCAGCCTTGATGACCTGCTGGCTGACGGCGCCGACGGAGACGCCAAGTTCATCCGCGGCCGCCTGAAGCGAGCCCAGCCGGCCAACGGCCTCCAATGCGCGAAGGCCATTGAGATGTACGGAATTGAGATTTCTCATATAGTTTTCCTATAGTATGGAACCGGTAATCTCAATTGAAAAGCGGATATTCATGACCGATATTGACAGCACAAGACGATTATCTCCGAAGGCATTGGATAGAATGAGCCGTCGAGGCAGGATGATCCTGCTCGCGCCGATGGCCGTGCCACGCCTTGAGAAAGCGAGAGCCGAGATGTCACTGCTGAAGTTTTTCTGGAGCCAACCAAATCCTGGTACGAGTAGCTCACCGACCGAATATGATTGGGATGTCGATCTGTTCGATCACCCTGATATCGTTGCCATGTCACAGCGCGAGCTTGCAGACCTGCCTTTGCCGATGCCCGCGTCGCACCGCACGCCACAACGACAACTAGAGAAATGCGTCTGAAACTGTAATATATTCCCGTTCAGGAATATTCAGGGCGGGCGGCATGACGGAAAGTGTGGAAGGCATTCTGGCGCGGTTGAGGCGGCTGGCAACGGAGGCAGGCCTGCCTGGCATCGAGGAAAGTACCTCTTATGGCAGCCCGGCGCTGAAGGTCGGTGGCAAAAGTTTCGTCGCGGTTAAGAACGATGAAACGGTGGTGATCTCGATCCCGATAGACCACAAGGAACACCTGCTGACGATGGCGCCCGATA
The DNA here is from genome assembly GCA_900468805.1 of Hyphomicrobiales bacterium. GTDB lineage: Bacteria > Pseudomonadota > Alphaproteobacteria > Rhizobiales > Rhizobiaceae > Rhizobium. The sequence goes on from UEIF01000014.1 coordinate 9,692, forward strand.
TCTACTATCAGACGAACCACTATGTCGGCTGGCCGCATCTGCCGGTCCGGATTGCCGTTATCGACGACGACGAACTCAAGCAGCGGCTGATCGACGCCTGGACGTACCGGGCGCCGAAGAAGTTGATATTCGCCTACAGGGCTTAGACTTTTTCGCGTGCAAGTGCGCGCTGTACCGCGGGGCGCTCCAGCATGCGGCCGTAATGCTCGCTGACCCTCGGGAAAACCGAGGGATCGACGCCGTCGGATGGCAGCCAGCCAGTCATGACGAAGAGATAGGGATCGGCGACCGTATAGGCGTCGCCCATGACCCACGGACCCTGGAACAGGCTTGCCTCGATCAGTTCGAAGCTTTCGGTCATGGTCTGCGGCACCTTGGCCTTCATCGCCTCCAGCGCGGCGGCGTCATCGGCCCAACGGTACCCGCGCGGGCGGTGGGCATGGTTCACATGCACGGTCGACGAGATGTAGCTGTTGAAAGCCTGCAGTCGCGCAAACTCGAAGGGATCGTCGATCGGGCCAAGCTTTGCGGCTGGCGCGATCTGGGCGATATAAGCAAGGATTGCCGTATTCTCGGTCAGCACGCCACGTTCGGTCGCCAGGGCTGGAACGCGACCTTTCGGATTGATCTTCAGATAGGCTTCCGAACGCTGTTCGTTTTCCCGCGTATTGACCTTCTTGGCGTCGAAGGAGAGGCCGGATTCCTCAAGGGCGATAAGACTTGCAAGCGCGCAGCTTCCCGGTGCGAAATAAAGTGTAAGCATGATGAGACTCCCCTTTTCGGGGAGCCTTATAGCGTGAGCTTCAGGGCCGGCGAAAGATAGAGCCGTGCTTTCTCTTCACCTCGGCGGGCAGAATAAGCGACGCTCAGGCGCAGCCTGGCACATCTTCCAGCCGGTACCAAACCGGAATGCCGCGCTCGGTGGCGATGCGCACGTCGTTATCCGCCCCTTTGGAATCGCCCGGCAGGCGCAGCACGCCCTCGCAGAGCTGCAGCAGCCGGCCGGCCACCGGATGGAAGATTTCCTCGTAGAGATCATCTCCGACAGACTTGCCCCCGGCCGCATGCCAGATCGGCAATGCCACCCATTCGCCGATCATCGGCACATGGCCTGCCCGGAAAAGTGCGCAGGACGGCTCCTCCAGGCGCTTGAGGTTGGCAGCCATCTTTGTCGGGTCATCGCCCGTTCCAGACCTGTAGGGCCCAGCAATCAAAATTAACATGATCTACTCCATCAACTCCCGGCCTCATGCACGGGATTTCGTGAAAATGCACGATATTTCTTGAAAGTCGAGTCAATTCGTGCATATTCGCGATGTTTCGTAGATTTTCGTGCAGGAGCATTCATGCTGACCAGCCAACGCAAGGCCCTCATCCTCGATATCCTGCGCCGCGACGGGCAGGTGATTGCCAAGCGGGTGGCGGAGGATTTCGAACTCTCGGAGGATACGATCCGCCGCGATCTGCGGGAGATGGCCGCGGAAGGGCTGCTGAAGCGCGTGCATGGCGGCGCCTTGCCCGTTGCCCCTGATCTGCCCGACTTCACGGCCCGCAGTGAAGTCGCTTCCGAGATCAAGGCACGGCTCGGCGCAAAGGCGGCGCAGATGGTGAAAGCCGGGCAGATGGTATTTCTCGACGGCGGAACGACGACGGCGGAAGTGGCGCGCCATCTGCCGCGAAACATTCCCCTTACCATCGCCACGCACAGCCCGACGATTGCCGCGGAGCTGGAGCATCACCCGACCGCCGAGGTGATCCTCTGCGGCGGCAGGCTCTATAAGCACTCGATGGTGGCGACGGGTGCGGTCGCGATGGCGTCGATTTCGGCCCTGCGGCCGGATATCTTCTTCCTCGGCGTGACGGCCGCGCATTCCGTGCACGGATTTTCGACCGGAGATTTCGAGGAGGCGGCAATCAAGCGGCACATTGCCCGCTGTTCAGCGGAGACGCATGTGCTGCTGACCGCGGAGAAATTCGATCTCGTTTCACCCTGCCCGGTGCTGGCCGTCAGCGAAGTGGCGGGGCTGATCGTGCCAGCGGAAATGCCGGCCGAACGGCTGAAGCCCTATCGCGATCTCAACGCTGCGATCTTGGCAGCGTGATTGCCCTGTGAGACAGAGAACAGCGTGACCATTCGACCTACGATTCAACGTGTGATTTCGATGCGGTCGATCGAGTAATCAGAGGCGCCGAGATCATCGGATTGACTGTGCATGACCAAGAAGTAGCGAAGTTCCTCGATATAATATCCGCTTTCCTTCCAGCTTGTATGGTCGCACTGCAGCGGCCAGGCGCGGCCTTCAAGAGCAGCGTGGACAGTCTTCGCTTCGACCGACCGGCCAATCATGCAGGAGGTTTCTTGAAGCCCGGCTCCTCCCGACATTTCCGTACCGAAGGAAAAGGAGGCATCAGCAGCCCAAGCCGAGACGGTCAACGTCAATGCTGTCGTGATCGTTATCCGCCGGTTTTCCTGAGGGCCGTGTAAGCCCCGCTGATTGTTTTTGGATTTCAGCTGCACTGGACCCACCTCTTCACGGTCCATGACGAAGCTTGGACTATAGACTTCACGAACCCGGGTCGTCCCGCTTTTGCCTGGTTTGACGACGAGGGTGACCTGGTGACCGGGTCTTGTGCTGCTCGTCCTCGTAATGCTGGCCTCTAGTGCGACAGGTCCGTTGGGCAGTATCGCCTGCAGCTTTGCGGCCGTTGCCTGCACATTTGCGGGAACGGCGACATCATCCAGCCCAGGTTCGTCGCCGTAGCCAGGCTGATTGATCTCTTGAAGAATCGATTGAAACGAGGCGCGCCCCTGGCTGAAGATTGTTTCATCGGGATGACTAAGGCATCCCCTGAATGATCGTTCGATGAGCTGCTGGGCTTCCCTCTCGCCGAATTTCTGCCTTATGACATCGAAATGCTCCATCACCGATATGATGACGGCATTGGCACCCTCATTGATGACTGTCTGGTTATTGTCGCGCATCGCGTCGACCAGGATTTGACATTTGGATTCAGTCGTCAAACTGCCGAGGAGCGGGTTAGGCGAACCGCCGGAGGATTCTGCCGCCTGCGCGCACCCAACCCCTGCCCAGAATGCCGTGACGGCAACGACACCGAACGATCCGAATCTTGCCATCCAGATATTTTCCTTGTTGACCTGCGCTCACTCGGTCAAAGCCGAGGTCACCCTGACATCACCGACATGGATGCCATTCCAGTTGTGCATCGATTTATTTGCCAGAGCGGTCAGCGCAGCATGTTCCTTGCTGCCCTTTTCGACGTAGCGGGCAAGTGTCGCCGCAACCATGGCTTCGGCAGCGCGGGTGGTACCATCATCACACTTCAATGCGATCGCAATACCCTGTTCCGGGATGGCAGCGCAGAAGACGCCTTCGGCGCCCGTCTTGCAAAAGATCCGTCCGGGGGCGATCTGCATCAGCACTGTGCAGGCGCGACCGGTGCCGGCGACATAGAAGGGCTCTGCCATGCAGGCTTCGAAAAGGCGGCGGGATGCTTTTGCACGCTCACGACCGAGGCCATTGCCCGTCGCCATCTTCGCAAAGCCGTGGGCGAGTGCCTTCAGCGGCACGGCATAGCTCGGAATGGAGCAGCCATCGGTGCCGCAATTGTCATGGCCGAGTGCTGCACCCGTCAGGTTCTCCATGGCGTCGCGGATCTGCTGCTGCAGCGGATGGTCGTATCCGACATAACCCTTGCTATCGATGCCCTGATGGCAGCAGGTGCAGACGAAGCCGGCATGCTTGCCGGAGCAATTGTTGTGAAGCGCCGTCGGCTTCTCCAGCGTGCGCGCCTGGTGGATCAGCGTCTTCTGGTCCGAGGACCAGTGCGCGCCGCATTCCAATGCGTCCATGTCACGGCCGGCTCGCGAGAGCATGGAGGCGGCGAGCGCCACATGTTCGTCCTCGCCGCTATGGGAGGAACAGGCGAGAGCCAGTTCCTTGTTGCCGAACCCATGGGCATCCGCCGCACCGCTTTCGACCAGCGGCAGCGCCTGCATCGCCTTGCAGGCCGAGCGCGGAAAGACGCCAGCCTCGATATCACCCAGCGAAAAGGCGACACGGCCATCGCCATCCACGATCGCAACCGATCCGCGATGGCGGCTTTCGACGAGCGAACCTCGGGTGACTTCAACGAGGACGGGATTGGACATGGGCGAGAATCCGGATTGTTGGCAGGGAGACTGAGGGCATAGCCCCTCGCTTTCCGAAAGCCAATGGAATTTGCGCTGCATGCCGGCCGATCACAGCATCTAAACAACCCTCACACGAAGTGACTGTTGTTGCGGCAAACTATCGTTTTCCGTGTAGGCACGATGGAGCTAGAGATAGGGCATCAGGACTCGTTCTCATGCCATCTTCATTTTCTTCCATCATCCGCGACAGCCGCATACGCATTCCGACCGTCACCCTGGTTGCACTCGCCTTCACCTATGCCTCGACCGTCCCCTATCAGTCGATCATCGGCATCAGCGAACTCGGCATGAGTGACGGCGCCTATTCGGCGCTGGTGTTTGCCGCTGCCGTCGTCAATGTCGCGATCAGCCTTACGCTCGGCATATGGTCCGACAGGCTGACGGAAAGACGGCCGCTGGTGCTGGCGCTTTCGGTTGCAGGCATTATCGGCTTCGGATCGATCGCGCTCATTCACAGTCCTGCCATCTTCATCTTTTCGGTGCTGTTTCTAGTGCCGATGAGCAATTCCACCTATTCGCTGCTCTTTGCGAGCGTGCGGGCGCGCACCAATCAGCTGGCCCGCAGCGAGGCGGTCGCCATCACTTCGACGGTGCGGGCGCTCTATTCCGGCTCATGGGCGGTGGCGCCGGGGCTGGTCGGCCTGGCGCTGGTGACCTCGCCATCGATGACTCCGGCCTACGCGGTTGCGGCGCTGGCAAGCCTGACCTGCTTCTGCCTCTATTTCTTCTTCGCACCCGGCAACGGTCCGGCGCGCGAGACGATGAACAACCAGCCGGGTTTCTTCGCCTCGCTAAAGCGGGTCTTTGCGCCCGATGTTTTCCAGCGTGTCTTCGTCATGTCGCTGCTGCTCGGCCTGCAGCGGCTGAACGGCATGGTCGCACCGCTCATCATCGTGCACTCGATCGGCGGCTCGGTCGTCGACGTCGGCTTCCTGTCAGGCCTGACGGCCCTCCTAGAAATGCCCTTCATGATGATGTGGGGGCTGGTGCAGCGGCGCTTCCATACGGTGCATGTGCTGGCTTTCGGCTCGGTGCTCTACTGCCTCTACCTGGTGCTGCTCGGCCTTGCTACCGCACCCTGGCAGCTCTATGCGCTGCTCGGTCTCAACGCCTGCGGGGCGGCTGCGATCCTTAGCCTGCCGATCACCTATCTGCAGGATCTCATCGCCGACCGGCCGGGGCTTGGCAGTTCACTGATCTCGCTCAACACCTTTATCGGCATCGGCGTCGCCGCAGGTGTTTTCGCTCTGGGAACGGCAGTCACCGACTATTCCGGCACGGCCTTCGTCGGCGCCGCTGTCGGCATCGTCACCATCGTGATCCTGCTTTATCTGGAAAGCGGCAGTCGCGTGCGCCAGCCGGCCTAATCTCTCTTAGCAATTCCTTATGGAAAACCGCACGACACTTTTCCGGGACTTGCTCTATCTCGGGGTAATCCGATAGGCACAGCGGCGCGCGCCAAGCAGGATATGCTCGCTACGCTCGACATTGGCCGAAAGCACGCTGCGGAAGGTTTCGATTTCCGAACGGCAGAAGCCGGCGCAGACCGTCGCCGCCGCGCAGATCGGACAATGGTTTTCGACAAGCACCAATGATCCGTCGCTCTCCTGCCAGCTATCGGCCATATAGCCCTCGCGGCTTCGGATGGCGGCGAGCCCCTCGACGCGGGCGGCAAGATCCGGCCTGCCGGCAAGCTCTTCGCGATAGCGCTGCAGCGTTTCATTCTCCCGGGCGGCAATGACTGCATCGAGCGCGGCGGGGCCGAGCTGCTCGACAACAGTCGTCAGCAGGGTTGCCGTCAGTTCAGCATGGCCATCCGGAAAATGCCTGTTACCCTCGGCCGTCAGATGCCAGAGCTGGCTTGGGCGCCCCCTGCCCCTGGCGGCGACGGTGACAGGTTCCACCAGCCCTTCTTCCGCCATCTTGGCAAGCTGCTGTCGGGCGGCCTCACCGGAAATGCCGAGCGCATCGCCGACTGCAGCAGCGAGCTGCGGCCCTTCGGTCTTCAACAGGATCAGGATGCGGTTGACGGGAGACTGGCGCATATTTCCAAGTTATCTCTTGTTTTAATCCGAGGCTCATGCAATTTTCCAATTAATAACTTGGAAAATAATCACGGGCCAGGAAAAACGCAAGGATTCATCATGTCCGAGACCGCCTTGGAGCCAACCGGCTCGTCAACCTCCCTCTTCCAGCTGTTTTCTCCCTCGCTGTTGCCGGCGACATTGATGCTTGGCGGCGGCATGACGATCTCAGCCGTCGAAAGTTACATTACAGCGACGATCGCGCCGAGCATCGTGCGGGACATCGGCGGGCTTGAGCTGTTTTCCCTGGTGACGACGCTTTATATCGCTGCCACCATACTGGGGTCGATCTTCATGGCGATGCGACCGAGGAGCATTAGTCTGCGCAATGTCTATATTGTTGCGGCCGTGATCTTCGGTGTCGGCAGCCTGCTTTGCGCTGCTGCGCCTTCGATGCCGGTCGTGCTGATCGGCCGAACGGTGCAGGGTTTCGGCACCGGCGCACTTGCCGCCCTCTGTTACGCTTTCATCCGCTTTGTCTATCCCGAGCCGCTCTGGCCCAAGGCTTCGACGCTCTATGCGGCGATCTGGGGTGTGTCGACCGTCATCGGGCCGACGCTCGGTGGATTCTTTGCGCATGGCAGCAGCTGGCGCTATGCCTTCGCCGTGCTCGTGCCGCTCGGCGTACTGATGGCGATGCTGGCGCCGCGGCTGCTACCAGAGGCCGAGGACGACCGCGAACAGACGAAGGTGCCTGTCATGCAGATCTGCCTGTTGCTGGCGGCGGTGCTCCTGGTCAGCACCGCGGGCACGGTCGAGATGACAACGGCGAAGATCGCGCTGATCGCCGTTTCGGTCGTCGCTGTCGGCGCGATGCTCGTCATCGAACGCAGGGGAGACAACCGGCTGCTGCCATCAGGCGCGGTAACGCTCAGTCAACCGATCTCGCGGGTGTACCTCACAATGCTCGGTCTGACCTTCGTTTTGGTCAGCGATATCTTCATTCCCTATTTCCTGCAGGTCCTGCACGGGGTGACGCCGCTGATCTCGGGCTATCTGGTGGCGCTGGTCGCGCTCGGATGGACGGTGGCCGCTTTCTCTAGCGGCTCCTTCTCCGGCCGGAAAGCCAACGCGGCAATTATTGCAGGCTGTGTGACGGAGGCCGCGGCAACAGCCGCACTCGCCATCTTCCTCGCCCGCGAAAATCCTGATGCGCATCTCGCGATCCTTGGACCGGCGGCGGTTGCCATGTTCATGATGGGTTTCGGGGTCGGCCTTGGCTGGGCACATCTCGTCGCCAAGGTTCTGAAGCTCGTAATCGACAGCGAGCAGGACAAAGCGTCGGCGGCAATCCCGACCATGAGCTCGCTCGGGAGCGCTTTCGGCGCGGCCTTTGCCGGCGTCATCGCCAATGGCGCAGGACTGGTAGAGCCGGGAGGCGTTGCAGGGGCGCTTTCAGCTGCAGGTTGGCTCTATCTGATCATGGCCGTGCCAGGGCTGATTGCCATCGGCGCGGCGCTATCGCTCAACCGAGCTTCAGCATGATCTTGCCGATATGGTTGCTGGTCTCCATCAGCCGATGGGCGGCGGCCACATCTTGGAAGGCAAAGGTCTTGTAGATGACGGGCGCGACCGTGCCGGCTTCGAGAAGCGGCCAGACTTCGGACAAGAGATCGTCGCGGATCGCCCGCTTCTCCTCTGCCGTGCGCGGGCGCATGGTGGAGCCGGTCACCGTCAGGCGCTTGACCATGATCGGCGCCAGGTTGACCTTTTCGGCAACCGCGCCCTGCAGGAAGGCGATGATGGAAAGGCAGCCGTCTTTGGCCAGCGAGGCGATGTTCTTTTCGAAATAGGCCGCGCCGATCATGTCCAGGACGATATCGACGCCGTGACCGGTCTCTTCCTTGATGACGGCGGCGAAATCCTCTTGCTTGTAGTTAATGGCCCTCGTGGCGCCGAGCTTCTCGCAGGCCTCGCACTTCTCCTTGGAACCGGCGGTCGCATATACCTCGGCGCCGAAAGCCTTGGCGAGCTGAATGGCGGTCGTGCCGATGCCGCTGGAACCGCCATGGATCAGCACTTTCTCGCCTTCCGTCAGACCGGCCATCTGGAAGAGGTTTGCCCAGACGGTAAAGAAAGTCTCCGGAAGAGCCGCCGCCTTCACTGCACCGTATCCCCTAGGGAAAGGCAGTGCCTGGCCGGCGGGCAGAAGGCAATATTCGGCATAGGCGCCACCGTTTGCGAGGCCGCAGACCTTGTCGCCCAGCGAATAACCGGTCACGCCGGGCCCGATCGCAACGACTTCGCCGGCAAGTTCGAGGCCGAGAATGGGGCTCGCATCCTTCGGTGGCGGATAGCTACCCTGGCGCTGGGAAATGTCGGGGCGGTTGATGCCGACCGCTTCGGTGCGGACGAGGATCTGGCCTTCGCCCGGCACCGGCACCGGTCCGTTTGCAATGACCATCGCCTCCGGCCCGCCGAAAGACGGCAGATCGACAAAACGCATATGCGACGGCAACGACATGACCCGGCTCTCCCTATTCCGAAGCATTGGAGATAATTCAGGGTCCGGGGCTTGGGAAGGCCGGAAGTAACAGAGGCGTCAATTCGCCTCGCCTAACGTATGGAATATGAGGCCCTCGTCGCTCTCCTTGGCGCTCGACTTCACCTGGGCGATCTCGGCGCTGACGCGATTGATATCGTCGATGACGAGACCTTCCGGCAGTTCGAGAACGCCGATCGAGCAGCGCATCAGCGGGAAGAAGGCTTCCGCGCCGGCGCGATCGTGACCGCGGATACGGCCGGCAGCGCGGTCCTCATCCGAATAGAAATCAAGCACGTCATCATGGAAATCGCTGATCAGACGGTCGAGGATTTCCGTCAGTTCGTCCTTCGTCCAACCGACGACGCCGATGAAGAAGTCGTCGCCGCCGACATGGCCGAGGAAGTGGCGCTCGGCGAAGAAGTAACGGCGCATCAGCGCGGCGAAGAGCGAGATCGCATGATCGCCGAGATGGAAGCCGTAGGCATCATTGAAGGGTTTGAAGTTGTCGAAGTCGCAATAGCAGAAATGGCGCACTTCATCGCCGTCCCGGCCAGAATTGCGCATGAAATCACGGATGGCGCGGTTGCCCGGCAGGCCGGTCAGCGGGTTCTGGTCCTGCGCCGTCTTCAGCTGCTTTTCGTTGATGACCTTGATCAGCGAAGCGGCGGAAACGACACCTGCATACCGCATGTTGTCAGTGAGGATCAGGCAGTTGCTGCCTTCCATATTGGCGAAGATCGCCATCAGCTGGTCGGCGTCGCTGTCGAGGCCGACGATCGGCGCGCGCTCGACGAAATGCGAGATGGTGCGCTCGTAGACCTTGTTCTTCAGGAGATCGCGGCCGAAGGGCTGGTAGATATATTCCTTGAGGTGATGCTCGTGGATGATACCGCGCGGCTCGCCATTGGCATTCAGGACCGGGAAGTAGGCCTGGCGCGGGTTGCGGCGGAACAGCTCGAAGACCGTATCGATGGCGTCGCTCTCATAGACGGTCGGCAGCATTTCGATCTGCTTGCGGATGAGGATTTCGTCGAGCGACTGGCTGTTGCCCTTGTTCTTGCCGAGTTCCTGCAAGTGCGGGTAGGCCGGCACGAGCTCTGAGAGATGCGTCGATGGGCGGGAGATGAACCAGCCCTGCACTAGATCGACGCCATAATCGCGGCAGACGATAAATTCGGCTTCCGTCTCGATGCCCTCGGCGATCACGCGGGTGCCGAGCACGTGGGCCATGTGGACGATGCTCTTCAGCAGGTGCCGCTTGCGCGGGCTGCGATCGATATCGGCGACGAAATGGCGGTCGATCTTCAGGTAGTCGACGGAGTAATCGCAGAGCAGCTTCATCTCGCCGTGGCCAACGCCGAAATCGTCGATCGCCAGCTTGAAGCCGGCCTTGCGCAGGCGCGAAACAAGATCGGCGAATTCCGGCACGCTGGTATTGTCGAAGCGCTCGGAGAATTCGAAGCAGATCGAGGACGGCGGGATATTCGCCGTTTTCAGCTGCAGCAGCAGGCTCTCGACAAGACGATTGCCATGCGGGATGAGGCGAACGTCGAGATTGAGGAAAAGCGTGGCGGTCGCGAAATTCGAGAGCGTCGCAAACTTGGCGAGTGCGCGGTTCGCGACCATTTGCTCAAGTTGCAGGAGTTGGCCGGTCTCATGGGCTTCGTCAAGGATTTCTATCGGCGTTTCGAAACCGATGCGCTCCTGTCCGCGCATGAGGGATTCATAACCGAAGACCGTGCCGGTGCCGGCTTCGACGATCGGCTGAAACGCATTTTCGACGACGAGTTTGGCGAGGGTGACGATCTGATCGCTAGCGTAACGACGCACGACACCCGGTTCGACGCTGGCAGCCAAAGACATGCCAATCTCCACTGTAACCTTTTCTTTTTCGGCCGGACAATGGAGCAGAAGGGTCAACGAACCCTTTCGTCAGTGTGAAACTTTCATGAACGCGCAAACGCTCATGCACGCTGAGCGCTTATTAGATTTTTGTTTTTTCAATCAACGGCTTACTTAAGCCGAGCGGCGGTGTTCCGCTTCGTGATCGGCGAACATATCGGCGACGCATCTGCCGCCGCTGGGTGCGCTTTCATCGGCCAGAACTTCGTTGCGGTATTCGCCCAATTTACGGGCCGCATCCCACAGGCGCAGTGCTTCGCGCACGACTTCGCTGCTCGATGCATATCCGCCTTGATCGACAGCATCGCGGATGCCGGCTGCCTGGAGCGGTGAGATGGAAACGGTGACCATCGGCATGGAATTCTCCTCCCATTCTATTTCGGCAGAGACTGCCTCGGGGGTCCATTTTCGGCTTTCTGGGGCGACGCGCGCCAATGCCGAAGTGCCTCAGCACAGGAGGCGGCCCTTCTCAGGAGCAGCCTTCAATTCCGGAATTTTAGTACCCCGTCATCTTCTTGTCAAAAAAGAAACGGCTGGGACCTGACCATCCGGCGGCCTCTCTCCACAGTTTCAAGACCGAATACCTAGGCCGAAGGCGAGCATTGTCCAGCCCTGAACGATAAGATCGATTGCCAGGAACAGGCCGAGGATCCAGAGGCTGTTGACCGGCCAACCGAGCGCAATCAGGAAGCCTGCAAGGGCGGTGATGACGCCGCTTGCGACAATCCAGCCCCAGCCTTTGAGCGGCCGCATACGCCTACCGACGAAGACGCGAAAGACACCGGCAATAAGCAGCGCAATGGCGAGAAACAACGTCAAGGCTGCCGAGGTGAGGATCGGGTTGATGAAGGCGAATATGCCGGCGAGCACATAGAGAACGCCGCTCAACGCCCAGAAGAGGACGTGATCCCAGCCACGCACCTGAAAGGCGTGGACGAGATAGATAACACCACCTGCCAGCATCAGCATGCCGACATAAAAGACCGAAGCGACGGTCGCCATCAGCAGGTTGCCGAGAGCGATGAGGCCGCAGATGAGAAGCAACACGCCGAGACCGACGAACCATACCCATTTCGACCGCAGCGGGGATGCAGGCATTCCGTCGTAAATATTAGCCATCGGCGCACCTCCTGATTGATGGAGATATGCTGCAACAATTTCGCACGGAAAGAGATGAGCGAGATCAATTCAGTTAAAGATTTTTATTGATTGATCAGTCAATCAAAAATACGCTCCATGCATTCTCGGGAGGACTGAGCTTGCCGAAGGTCGGAATGGAACCGGTGCGCCGCAAGGCGCTTGTGGATGCGGCGCTGCGGGTGATCGGCGATCACGGCTCACTGAGCGTCACCATGTCGGACATCGCCCGGCGGGCCGGTGTGTCGCCCGCGCTTGCGCATCACTATTTCGGCAGCAAGGAACAGCTGCTGATCGAGACGATCCGTTTCCTTTTACGGCAGCTGCGCGACGACGCGGTAACAGCGCTGAGACAAGCTGCAACGCCGCGCGAACGGATCTCGGCCATCATCCGCGTCAGCTTTAACGCCGACCAGTTCGCGCCACAGACGATCGCCGCCTGGCTCGCCTTCTATGCAGAGGCACAGCGATCCGAGGAGACGCGGCGTTTCCTCGTTATCTATGCCCGACGCCTGCGCTCCAACCTGCTTGCGCCGCTCAAGTCGCTCTGCCCTACAGATGCCGCAGAACGCATTGCCGAGGGCGCGGCCGCGATGATCGATGGACTCTATATCCGCCAAAGTCTGAAATCGGCGCCGATCGGCATCGCAGCCTCGATCGCGCTAACGGAGGATTATGTGAATGCGCTCTTGGCAGCCACCTCCCCTTCTCCCCGTCGGGGAGAAGATGTCCGAAGGACAGATGAGGGGGTGAGCGACGCAGGAGCGAGCGGCCGCAAGGCCGAGATTGCGGCCCCCTCATCCGGCCCTGTGGGCCACCTTCTCCCCGAGGGGAGAAGGGACGACCAGATCGAACCAAGCCAGGGACAAAAGACATGAAAGCCCAGCCGAAAGCATCGCACTTCATCGACGGGGAATATGTCGAGGATGACGGCGGCACCGTCATCGAAAGCATCTATCCGGCAACCGGCGAAGTGATCGCCCGGCTGCATGCCGCAACGCCCGCCATCGTCGAAAAGGCAATCGCCGCTGCCCAACGCGCCCAGCCGGAATGGGCGGCACTGAGCCCGATGGCGCGCGGGCGCATCCTCAAGCGTGCAGCCGAAATCATGCGTGAGCGCAACCGCGAGCTTTCGGAACTGGAGACGCTCGACACCGGCAAGCCGATCCAGGAAACGATCGTTGCCGATCCGACCTCAGGCGCCGACGCCTTCGAATTCTTTGGCGGGGTAGCACCGGCGGGGCTGAATGGCTCGCACATCCCGCTCGGCCAGGACTTCGCCTATACGAAGCGCGTGCCGCTCGGCGTCTGCGTCGGCATCGGCGCCTGGAATTATCCGCAACAGATCGCCTGCTGGAAGGGTGCACCGGCGCTGGTTGCCGGCAATGCCATGGTCTTCAAGCCCTCGGAAACAACGCCGCTCGGCGCGCTGAAGATCGCGGAAATCCTGCATGAGGCCGGCCTGCCGAAGGGGCTCTACAACGTCATCCAGGGCGACCGGGACACAGGACCGCTGCTCGTCAACCACCCCGATGTCGCTAAGGTCTCGCTGACCGGCTCGGTCCCTACCGGGCGCAAGGTGGCTGCTGCGGCCGCAGGCCAGCTCAAGCACGTGACGATGGAGCTCGGCGGCAAGTCGCCCCTGATCGTCTTCGACGACGCCGATCTCGACAGCGCCGTCGGCGGGGCGATGCTCGGCAATTTCTATTCGACGGGCCAGGTCTGCTCCAACGGAACGCGCGTCTTCGTGCAGAAGAAGATCAAGGGCGAATTCCTGAAACGGCTGAAGGCGCGGACCGAGGCGATCCTCATCGGTGACCCCATGGACGAAGCCAGCCAACTCGGCCCGATGGTCTCCTGGGCACAGCGCGAGAAGGTGCTTGCCTATATCGAGAAGGGAAAGGCCGAGGGCGCAACGCTGGTGACCGGCGGCGGCATTCCAAACCATGTGACGGGCGAAGGCTATTTCGTGCAGCCGACGGTCTTTGCCGATGTGACTGATGGAATGACGATCGCGCGGGAAGAGATTTTCGGGCCTGTGATGTGCGTGCTCGATTTCGACGACGAAGCCGAAGTCATCAAGCGCGCCAATACGACGGAATTCGGCCTCTCGGGCGGCGTCTTCACGGCCGATCTGACCCGCGCACATCGCGTCGTCGACCAGCTTGAAGCCGGCACGCTATGGATCAACACCTACAATCTGTGCCCGGTGGAAATACCGTTCGGCGGCTCGAAGCAGTCGGGTTTCGGGCGGGAGAATTCGCTCGCAGCACTTGAGCACTATAGCGAGCTGAAGACGGTTTATGTCGGCATGGGGCCGGTGGTCTCACCTTACTGACTAAAAGTCCCCTCCCCAACCCCTCCCCACTAAGGGGGAGGGACTAACAGGCCGCATCGTCGCGTTCGACCTCATCCGTTGTGGTGTGATGGGTAGCAAGACAGAGCGGCAAGTTAAGCCTCTCCCCCTTGTGGGTAGGGGTTGGGGAGGGGAAATCCATCCGTTGCACACGACAATCCAAAGGGAACAGCATGCAACAGGCAGATTTCGTCATCGTCGGCTCGGGCTCTGCAGGTTCGGCGCTGGCCTATCGTCTCTCGGAAGACGCGAAGAACACGGTTATCGTCATCGAGGCGGGCGGCTCGGATTTCGGGCCGTTCATCCAGATGCCGGCAGCGCTTGCCTGGCCGATGAGCATGAAGCGTTATAACTGGGGTTATCTTTCCGAGCCTGAGCCGAACCTCGACAACCGGCGCATCACAGCGCCACGAGGCAAGGTGATCGGCGGCTCATCGTCCATCAACGGCATGGTCTATGTGCGCGGCCACGCGGAAGACTATAATCGATGGGAGGAACTCGGCGCCAATGGCTGGGCCTATGCGGATGTGCTGCCCTATTTCAAGCGCATGGAGCATTCGCACGGCGGTGAGGAAGGCTGGCGCGGCGCGGACGGGCCGCTGCATGTGCAGCGCGGTGTGATGAAGAACCCGCTGTTTCATGCCTTCATCGACGCCGGAAAACAGGCTGGCTTCGAAACGACCGAGGACTATAACGGCTCCAAGCAGGAAGGCTTCGGGCTGATGGAACAGACCATCCATCACGGCCGCCGCTGGTCGGCTGCGAACGCCTATCTGAAGCCGGCGCTGAAGCGGCCGAATGTCGAACTCATCAAGGGCTTTGCACGCAGGATCGTGATCGAAAACGGTCGCGCGACGGGCGTGGAGATCGAGCGCGGCGGCGCAACCGAGATCGTCAAGGCCAATCGTGAAGTGATCGTCTCGGCTTCTTCCTTCAACTCGCCGAAGCTTTTGATGCTGTCCGGCATCGGCCCCGGCGGGCATCTGCAGGACATGGGCATCGAAGTAAAGGTCGACCGACCGGGCGTCGGTGCCAATCTGCAGGACCATATGGAATTCTATTTCCAGCAGATTTCGACCAAGCCGGTGTCGCTCTATTCCTGGCTGCCATGGTTCTGGCAGGGTGTCGCCGGCGCGCAATGGCTGCTTTCCAAGGGCGGGCTCGGTGCTTCCAACCAGTTCGAAGCCTGCGCCTTCCTGCGTTCCGCGCCGGGGCTGAAGCAGCCTGATATCCAGTACCACTTCCTGCCGGTGGCCATCAGCTATGACGGCAAGGCGGCGGCCAATACGCACGGTTTTCAGGTGCATGTCGGCTATAATCTCTCGAAATCGCGGGGCAGCGTAACGCTCCGCTCTGCCGATCCGAAGGCCGATCCGGTGCTGCGCTTCAACTATATGAGCCATGCCGAAGACTGGGAAAAATTCCGCCACTGCGTGCGCCTCACCCGCGAGATCTTCGGCCAGAAGGCTTTCGATCATTATCGCGGCCCGGAAATCCAGCCGGGAGAGAAGGTCCAGACGGACGACGAAATCGACGCCTTCCTGCGCGAGCATCTGGAAAGCGCCTATCACCCCTGCGGCACCTGCCGCATGGGTGCGAAGGACGACCCGATGGCGGTTGTCGATCCCGATACAAGGGTGATCGGCGTCGAAGGCTTGCGGGTCGCAGACAGCTCGATCTTCCCGCATGTCACCTACGGCAACCTCAACGGACCGTCGATCATGACCGGCGAGAAGGCAGCGGACCATATTCTCGGCAGACAGCGGCTGGCGCGCTCCAATCAGGAACCGTGGATCAATCCGCGCGCGGCGGTAAGCGACCGATAATCAGTGGTAGTCTCTTCGCGGTGATGACGGACGGCGAGCACGATGACGGTCGCTGTCGTGTGATGGATACCGGTCTCTCCGCCAAGCCGGGCAGCCCTCTTGCAATGAATTCGGCCTGGATCTTTCCATAATCGATCTGACGGCGCACTGAATCGTCGATCAGAGACGACAAACCCTCGCCGTCTTTCAGAACGCTTTCGGCAGCGGCGCGCAATTCAGGGTCCGCGCGCGAGAGGGAAGCGATGCGGTTTTCATGGCGCCCCATGCATTGCAACTGCGATGCAATATGGCGGATCGCCGTGCCATGTTCGACGGCCCTCTGCCGAAGAGCATAAAAAATAGAGCGGGATGCCGGAAAGTGTGCGCGGTTTTCGGCATCCCGCTCTTATCTTTTTGATTGAGAGACGGGTTCAGATTTCAGGTCGATTCGACCTGAAATCATCAGGCCGCGCGAGATACCTTTCGGCCCTGCTCTCTCTGCGTTCGCATCTGGAACTGGGCCAGCAGTTCGGAAAGACGACCGCTTTCTTCCGCGAGACCTGCTCCCGCGGCGTTCATCTCTTCGACCATCGCGGCGTTCTGCTGCGTGACCTGATCCATATGGTTCACGGATGTATTGATTTCGGAAAGACCGGATGCCTGTTCCTTGGCGGCAACTGCGATCGCTTCCATATGCTGGTTTATCGCCACAACCAGTTGCGCGATTTCCTTCAAACCGTCGCCGGTATTGTTGACCAGAGTAACACCCTGATTGACCGCAGCCTCGGAGTTGCCGATCAGCGTCTTGATTTCCTTGGCCGCCTGGGCCGAACGCTGGGCAAGCTCACGAACCTCCTGAGCCACAACCGCAAAGCCCTTGCCGGCTTCGCCCGCCCGGGCTGCCTCGACACCGGCGTTCAGCGCAAGAAGGTTGGTCTGGAACGCGATCTCATCGATGACACCGATGATGTTGCTGATCTGGCTGGATGCGGTTTCGATCTTCTGCATGGCATCGACAGCGTTCGATACCACTTGCCTGGAGGTTTCCGCACGAGCGCTCGCATGACGAACCATCTCGCGTGCTTCGCTGGCGCGTTCCGATGTCTGCTTGACGTTGGTCGTGACTTGCTCCAGCGCGGCGGCCGTTTCTTCCAGCGACGCAGCCTGCTGTTCGGTGCGCTTGGAAAGCTGGTCCGAGGCGGTCGAAATTTCGCCGCTACCGCTGCGAACGCTGCGCGCAGTATGGCTCACACTTTCAAGCGTAGTACGCAACTGGCGCACGGAATCGTTGAAGTCGTGGCGAAGCGTCTCGAATTGTTCGCTGAAGACTTCGTCGATCTCGCACAACATATCGCCGGAGGCAAGACGCTTGAGACCGTCGGCAAGTCCCGATGTCGCCTGCGTCAAACGCTCTTCCGCCTCGCGTTCCACCTTTTGCTGGATGGCGATACGCTCGATCTCGGACGCCTGGCGCGAACGCTCCGCTTCTGCTTCCAGGTTCTTGTTGTGAAGCGCGGCCTGCTTGAACACTTCGACCGCGCGGGCCATCTCGCCGATCTCGTCCGTTCTGTTGGCGCCGGAGACGACAACCGAAAGGTCCCCGCTTGCCAGCTTGCGCATGACCGCCGTCAGCATGCCGATCGGATTGGCGACACGGAAAACCACCATCATGATTCCGGCGACCGACAGAGCAAATGTAAGGAGTGTGGCGACACTATAAATAATGATCGACTGCGTCGCGGCGGAAACATTTTCAGACGTTGCGTTCGTCATCTCCGTCAGCGCCGCTGCTGCGATATCTGCGAGCGAAGCCTGCGCCGGGGCTGCAGGTTTGCGCCATTCGTCGACAGCGATGTTCATCGGCTGACCGGCCTGGAAAGATTTGATCGCTGCTACCCGCTGATCCGCAAAGGGTCCGGCAAAGTAGGTCGTCTGCGCGGTGTCGTACAATTTCACGAGCCGCGCAGGCGTTGCCGGGCTGCGGACTATCTGCGTGATGACACTCCATGCAAAATTGACCTTCGCATCCAGGAGAGCGATTTCCGCAAGCTTGCCTGCGGGCAAAGCTTCTTTGGCGATAATTGCACCCACAAATGTCGAGTTTGCCGATCCGGCATTGGTGCGGGCCGACCATGCAAGCGAGCGAAGCTGCGTGAACATCATCATTCCGGGCTCGCGCGTATTGATGGCAGCCTCGACGTCGTTGGCGGCCTTTTCGAGGTCGCCCAGCATCTTATCCGCCAGTGGCAGAACCTGTGCGGCCAAGGCGGGGTCACGATTAGCGACCGGCATTTTCAGAGCCGCGTCGATCTGCTGACGGAAGGACATCCATTGACTGTATCCCTGAAGGACAGGGGAAAGCGAGGTCCGCAGCGCGGTCGAATCGCTGTCGTCATTCAAGTCTTTGATCGCTGCAAACGCCGGATCGACACTCTTTCGCCCCGCTTCGAGGTTGACCAGGCTGGATTGCGTTTCAGAGGGCTCGAGTTTGATGGCCGACGAAATAGCGCCGCGCTCGCCGCGCAATCCGAGCAGTGCATCGAACAGCCTCGCGTCGACCTGAGCGAGTTCCGAAAGCCGTGTGGAATTCTGATAGACGCGAACTTCCTGCTGCAGCATGCTGCCGACAAGTCCAATGACTGCAAGACTTAATCCCACAAAAGCTAGAACCAAAGTGTGCTTGATCGAAATTTTCACTTTAATTACCCCCAAAGACAGCAATCACGGCCTGAATTATGCTTCGTCGAAGCTCAACAAATGCTTCCTGCAGCAACCGAATTGCCTACCCGCAACCCGTTGCGTTCAAAGACATTATGAGCTTGCGCGGAAACGATAAAAATTGAATTAAACGCTTGCAGGTTACAATATGACTGGCCGGCAGCTCTCGGTTTTTCGCCAGGTGCCATGCGCAGGGACCGACGCAACTTTAGACCGAAGATCGTCAGTGTGCGAATGGACACTGAGTCCCGCGTCTTGCACCCGTTGGCGAATCAGTCATGCGTGCCTAACTGAGACTAGCGCTACTTTGGCGGATCGAGGGTCAATCAACCGTCAGGTGGGAATGCATGTCCTCTAAGGAGGACGGGCCATGGATTGGGACGCTGCCTGACGGAATGGTTGAGGCCATTTGTCGATCTGCCTGGTCACAAGAAACGGCGGATGCTCGTCGGCGCCGTTCCGGCAGGGGCTGCCCGCCGACGGCTCAGCTGAGCGACATCAGGCGGGCGGTCACGTCAGAGAAAACCGATCCACCTGCCGGCAACGACGGCAGCGATCCATATCATCGCCGAAAGAACCGCGGAGAACCGCATGGCGGGACGGACGATGCCGATCGTCATCGCCGCTCGCCAGCCCGGCCCTGCATGAACCAGGAGCACATTGAAGATGCCGAAAGCGATCAGCCCAAGCTTGGCGAGGAAGGCAGGATTTACGGCATATTCGGTCGGGCGGACACTGAAGAGACAAAAGCCGGTGAGCAAAGCCAGGGCGAGACCGATGCCGGCCGAACGGGACAGGAATGGCGCGACGACCTCCACCGGCACCTTGCCGAACAAACCTGCAAGCCTGAGATCAAGCGGCAGGATGGCGCCGACCAGAAGGCCGATCGCCAGGATATGGGCGGCGTTGACGAACATGTAGAGCGTCGCGGAGCGCCTGAGCTCGACCGCGAGCGTGGTGGCAGCCAGCCATTCGAGAAGCTCCATGACGACGCGTCAGTTCGTCTGGATGCGTTCCGGATAAATGTCGTAGCGCTTTTCACCAATGGTGATGCGCACCGCCTTCAGCCGCTTCTCAGTGCGGTCCTGCGACCGGTTTCCGAGTGCTATGACCTGATCGCCGGGCTTTGCGACGCCCTCCATGAAGCCCGAGCGCTCCGTCTGGCGCGGATTGCCGAGCTCGACGCGCCACACACCGTCATCAACGGTTGCGACATCGAGAGTCGGATGCGGCCCGCCCATGGATATCTGCTGGATGATACCGCGAAGCTCGATCTGGTCGGCTTCCGCCCATGACCAGCCGTGATGCGCCGCGGCACCCGTTGCGAATGCGGCCGAGAGCATGGCAGCCGCCAGCGCTCGCTTGCCTGAAAGTGCAAACATGATGTTTCTCCCTACCCGAATGGGCAGGCAGGTGGAGCATGGATGGCAGATGGAAAGGTCACTCACCGAATCTTGAAAGCCGGTGAGAGGGGATCAGGCAAGCAGCCGGGTAACTTCCGCCCCATGCTTGGTGCCGACGGCATCGGCGATGGTCGTGGAGAACAGCACTTTGCGGGTGGCATCCGCTACCTTGGCGAAGACATGGCGAATTTGGCAGGTCTGCTCACCGTCGCAATCATCGCACTTGCGGTAGGCGGTGATCGACAGACAGGGCAGCGGCGCGATCGGGCCATCGATGATGCGCAGGATCTCGCCGAAGGTTATGCTGTGGGCCGGTTTCAGCAACAGGTAGCCACCCTGCTTGCCGCGGCGGCTGACGACGACGCCGTGATGTTTGAGATCGAGCAGAATCTGCTCCAGAAACTTCTTCGGGATCTTCTGCTGCACGGCAATATCGGAAATCATCACGGGTTCGTCGGCCTCGGCTTCCGCCAGAACCGTCAGCGCCCGCAGCGCGTATTTCGCTTTTTGCGTAATCATCTCGGACCGTCGAACACACACAAAGCGGTGCCGAATCCCGGCATCGCACGAAAGCTATTCGCCTCTATTGCACAGCCAGCATGAACGGAATTTGAACGCGCCGGAAAAAGCCTTGAGAGACAAGTATTTTGGCTCTGTTTTTCACCCTCGGCCAACAGCTGGTAATCTATGTCAAAAGAGGACAATTTTCATCTTTCCCGCCATCAATTCAGATTTCCGATTGACAGGCGTCGTGTAACACTACTATTTCTATAGACATTAAGTCCGGGGTGCCTTTTTGGCGCCGGCGGCTGCTTTTCTGCATTGCGGCAGGATGGGAGAGATATTTGCTCCGCCAAGCAGTCCTTTCGAAATCCCTTTTTCTATCCGTTCCATTGATCAGCTGCGATACTCCGGCCAACATCAAGGACAGGATCCCCCATGACTGTTATCAATCCGATCGAAGAAGCCGAGGGTTTGGCTGACAAGCTCGCGGGCCTCGATCTCGCAGGTCGGCTTTCGTTCGTGGCCGGCCTTGGCGGGCGGGTGGTCTTCACCACTTCGCTCGGCATCGAGGACCAGGTTATCACTGCCGAGATCGGTACGCATCGCCTGCCGATCGATGTCGTGACGCTGCAAACGGGCCGGCTTTTCGCCGAAACGCTCAAGCTGATCGACGAGACCGAGAGCCAGTACGACATCCATATCGTCAAGTACGAACCGGAGCAGGCGGATATCGACGCCTACGCAGCAAAATACGGCATGAATGGTTTCTACGAGAGTGTCGAAGCCAGGCATGCCTGTTGTGGCGTGCGCAAGCTGAAGCCGCTTGCGCGGGCGCTGGCAGGCGCAACGATCTGGATCACCGGCCTGCGCCGCGGACAGTCGGCCAACCGCGCCGAGACGCCCTTTGCCGAATATGACGCCGAGCGTCACCTCCTGAAAGTCAACCCGCTCGCCGACTGGGACATCGACAAGATCAATGCCTTCGTCGCCGACAACAGCGTGCCGGTAAACCCGATGCATGCGCGCGGTTATCCCTCGATCGGCTGCGAACCCTGCACCCGTGCCATCAAGCCCGGCGAGCCGGAGCGCGCCGGCCGCTGGTGGTGGGAACAGGATGAGAAGCGCGAATGCGGTCTGCATGTCGCCGAAGAGGCGGCTTCGTCCGTCGCGCAGCAATAAAAAGTCTGGAGTACGAAATGTCCGATAACCGTCAGGATACGGAACTGACCAATCCGCAGAGCGCCAAGCCGCCGCTCGACCCGCATCTGAAAGCGCTGGAAAACGAAGCGATCCATATCTTCCGCGAAGTTGCAGCCGAATTCGAGCGTCCGGTGATGCTCTATTCGATCGGCAAGGATTCCTCCGTGCTGCTGCATCTTGCCCGCAAGGCCTTCTATCCCGGCCGCGTGCCCTTCCCGCTGCTGCATGTGAATACCGGCTGGAAGTTTGCGGAGATGATCACCTTCCGCGACGAGATCGTCAAAAAGTACGATCTCGACCTGATCGAGCACATCAATCCGCGTGGTGCGGCTGAAAACATCACGCCGTTCACCTATGGCTCTGCGCGCTATACCGACATCATGAAGACGGAAGCGCTGCGCAATGCGCTGGATGCCGGACAGTACGACGCGGCCTTCGGCGGCGCACGGCGTGACGAGGAAGCCTCCCGCGCCAAGGAGCGCATCTACTCCTTCCGCACGCCCGACCATCGCTGGGATCCGCGTAACCAGCGCCCGGAACTCTGGAACGTCTATAATGGCCAGATCCGCAAGGGCGAAAGCGTACGTGTCTTCCCGCTGTCCAATTGGACCGAGGTCGATATCTGGCGCTACATCCAGGCTGAGGACATCCCGATCGTGCCGCTCTATTTCGCGGCCAAGCGCCCCTATGTCGAGCGTGACGGGATGATGATCTCAGCTTCCGATCCGCGGCTCGAATTGCTGCCCGGCGAAACGAAGCAGGAAGATTCCATCCGCTTCCGCACGCTCGGCTGTTTCCCGCTGACGGGTGCGATCCGATCGACCGCCACCACCCTTGAAGAAATCATCGCGGAGCTGGAAATCGCCACGGTTTCCGAGCGCCAGGGCCGCGCCATCGACCGCGACCAGTCCGGTTCCATGGAAAAGAAGAAGCGTGAAGGATATTTCTGAGATGACTGCAGCAGTTCCCGCAAACGTCGTCGCCGTGCCCGCTGCCGAGCCGCTCAAGGCCCTGCGCGACTCGCGCCCTTTGCGCCTCATCACCTGCGGCAGTGTCGATGACGGCAAGTCCACCCTGATCGGGCGCCTGCTCTGGGATACCAAGGCAGTGAAGGAAGATCAGGCGGCAACGCTTCGTCGCGATTCCACCGGCAAGCAGAACGATCTCGGCCTGCCCGATTTCGCACTGCTGCTCGATGGCCTGCAGGCCGAGCGCGAACAGGGCATCACGATCGATGTCGCCTATCGCTACTTCTCGACCGACAAGCGCTCCTTCATCGTCGCCGACACGCCCGGTCACGAGCAGTACACCCGCAATATGGCGACCGGGGCATCCACTGCCGATCTCGCCATATTGCTGGTCGATGCCCGCGCCGGCATTCTCGAACAGACGCGCCGTCACGCGACGATCGCCTCGCTGCTCGGCATCAAGCAGTTCGTGCTTGCCGTCAACAAGATCGACCTGACGAATTACGACCGTGCCGGCTTCGACAAGATCACTCACGAGTTCAAGGAATTTGCCCTGTCACTCGGCGTCAAGCAGATCACCGCAATTCCGATGTCGGCGCTGAAGGGCGAAAACGTCGTCTATTCCGGCCAAGCCGCGATGCCCTGGTATAATGGTCCGACGCTGGTCGAGACGCTGGAGCATGCAACCGTCCGCTCCGGCCAGACGACAGGCTTCCGCTTTTCCGTGCAGCGCGTCTCCCGCCCCGGCGAAAGCTTCCGCGGCTATCAGGGCACGGTTGCCGGCGGCTCTGTGAAGCCGGGCGACAGCGTCATGATCCTGCCCTCGGGCATGGTCGCCAATGTCACCAAGATCGTCACCTTCGACCTGGTGCGCAACGCGGCTGTCGCCGGTGACGCGATCACGCTCGTGCTCGACCGTCAGGTGGACGTGGCGCGCGGCGACATGATCGTTTCGATTGACAGCCAACCGCAGACCGGCCTGACCTTCGATGCGCAGGTCGTCGCCCTGCAGCCTGAGGGTATCGAGGCCGGCAAGCGCTACTGGCTGAAGAGCGGTTCGCGCCGCCAGCGCGTTCAGGTCGAACCCGTCAGCCAGCTCGAGCTGAAGACCGGCGCCTGGAATTCCGCCCAGCGGCTCTACATGAATGCCATCGGCAAAGTGCGGCTCGTTTTCGACGAAGCGGCGATCTTCGATCCCTATGAGCAGAACCGTGCCACCGGCTCTTTCATCCTGATCGACCCGGAGACCAACAACACCATCGCCGGCGGCATGGTGACCGGCAAACGCACCGATGTCAGTGGCCTGTATGGTAGTGATGCCCGCGTCATCCTCTCGCTTCCGGCCGATCTCGCCGAGCAGATCATGGCGAGCGAGCTTTTCGCCAACCGTCGTCACGAAGCGGAAGTGCGCCGCATGACGGCCTCGGAAGCGGCCGAGCTCTGGTCGAGCGCGGCAAGCGATATCTAAAAAAGGGGCCGATTGGCCCCTTTTTCATTTCCGTTTCACTGCTTCGGTTCCGGCCGCGTCGAGCCGCGCTCGATGATCGAAAAACCGAGATCGACCCTTTGCTCTTCCGGCCGCTCTTCGCGAATGGCGCGCAGCAGCATATCGGCGACGCGGCGGCCAAGGTCGTAACGCGGAACATGCACCGTCGTCAGAGACGGCGAGGTGAACTGCGCAAATTCCAGATCGTTGAAGCCGCAAATGCCAAAATCCTCTGGCACGTTGATGCCGCGTTCGTTGCATTCGATCAGGGCCCCCAGGGCCAGATCGTCGTTCTGCGTGAGGATGGCATCGAGATCCGGCGCCCGCTCCAGCAGCTCGCTGAACAGGCGCCGTCCGAGACCGATGCTGGTGGAACCGTCTTCGCCGTGGGTCAGCGACGGATTGTCGAGACCGGCCTGGCGCATGGCCTCGTCATATCCCGCACGACTGCGGCGCGAGCGGATATCGCTGAGCCCGCCAATGAACCCAATCCGCTTGTATCCTTTCGACAGAAGAAAACGGGTGGCGGCGGCCGTCGCAACATGATGCGACATGCCGACTAGCAGCGTTTCCGGCGGCTGGCTGAGATCGGCAACATGGGCGACCGGAAAGGCAGCCGCGTCCATCAGCATCGCAAGGCCGTCGTAATGTTCCGCGTTGACGAGGATGATCCCGGCCGGCTTCTGCGCCAGGAAGGATTTGAACTGGTTGATCTCCTGATCGACGTCGTTGAGCGTATTGGCATATTGCACCCGCAGATCCGTAGCCCGCAACCGCTCCTCGATGCCCATCATCACACCGGTGAAGCAGGGATGATGAAGCGACGGAGTGATGACACCGACGATGCCGCTGTGGCGGCCGGCAAGCGCGCGGGCAGCAAGATTGGGGATGTAGCCCATCTGGTCGACGGTGCGCAGGATGACCTCGCGCAGCTCTTCGGAGACGATTTCAGGGTTGCGAAGCGCGCGCGAGATAGTGATCGGGCTGACCCCTACTCTCTTTGCAACATCACTCAACTTCACATGGGAACCGCGCTTCTTTTCCCGCCCCGGCTTCACTGAATCCCTCATCGCTTCCCGCATGCCGCTGCGAGCCTCGCTCCGTGCCAATTCGCGGTTTTCTCTTTCTGAAGAAAAATTAATTTAGAGTCTACTAACATTTCAATGTTCCAGCTCAACCGAAGCACGAAAAAACATGAACAAACGTCGTGAATGGTTCAGGTCATTACGCAGCGGCAGGCCGGCGGATCACACGAAAGTGGGATATATTTTACTATTCTGGTACCACGCGGCGCGGGCAACTGCGGGAGCCGGGAGAATTGCGGCGATACTTGGTCGGTCAAGATTAAATTACAGTAATGTCTTACGATCCTGTAATACAAACATGATCAATGTTTAATTTGTAAATCCCAGAGAACGGGTCATATAGGTATCAAGCGCCAGTTCTTCCCGAATGTAGTATTCGTCGTATCATCCAGACGAAATATAAGTAATAAACGGTAAAAGCTGGCAGCAATACTCACTGACGCCAAGGTCCATGGCATGGAACCAAGACGCCATTCAATGCCAACGCTCTCGCAAGGGAATCCAGCATGTCAAACATTCTTCGCAAGCATCGGGCCGCAGCACTTGTCGGAGCGGCCATCGTTCTCGGCGCGGCCTCCCTGCCCTTCGCCATCTCCTCTTCCTCGGCAGCTCTTGCCGCGCCGGCTGAGACCGGCGGCATTCTTGCCTCCAACGGCTCGTTTGCTTCCATCGTCGATGCCGACAAGCCAGCCGTGGTGACCATTACCACCACGATGAAGGCAACTAACGCCAGCACCGACAGTTCACCGATGGACGAGCAGTTCCGCCAGTTCTTCGAACAGCAGGGTATTCCCCTGCCGCACCAGGCTCCACAGCAGCAGCAGCAATCGCAGCATGCCATGGCGCTCGGTTCCGGTTTCGTCATCAGCCCCGACGGCGTGATCGTCACCAACAACCACGTCATCGACAACGCCATCGACATCAAGGTCACACTCGACGACGGCACCGAACTGCCGGCCAAGCTGCTTGGCGCCGACGCCAAGTCCGACCTCGCCGTTCTGAAGGTTCAGGCTCCACATCCGCTTGCGACCATCGCCTGGGGCGATTCCGACAAGCTGAAGCTCGGCGACCAGATCCTTGCCATTGGCAATCCGTTTGGCATTGGCACGACGGTGACGGCCGGCATCGTCTCGGCCCGCGGCCGCGACTTGCATAGCGGCCCCTATGACGACTTCATCCAGATCGACGCGCCGATCAACCACGGCAATTCCGGCGGCCCGCTGGTCGATCGTGACGGCAATGTCGTCGGCATCAATACTGCTATCTACTCCCCGAACGGCGGCAGCGTCGGCGTCGGCTTCGCCATTCCTTCATCTGAAGCAAAGGCGATCGTTGCCAAGCTGCAGAAGGACGGTTCGATCGATCACGGCTATCTCGGCGTACAGATCCAGCCGGTCACCCAGGATGTCGCCGATGCCGTCGGCCTCTCCAAGGCTGAAGGCGCGCTGGTTGCTACTGTTTCCAACGAAGCGCCTGCCGCACATGCCGGCGTGAAGACCGGCGACATCGTGACGGCCGTCGGCAGCGAAA
Organism: Hyphomicrobiales bacterium; assembly: GCA_900468805.1. GTDB lineage: Bacteria > Pseudomonadota > Alphaproteobacteria > Rhizobiales > Rhizobiaceae > Rhizobium. The sequence goes on from UEIF01000014.1 coordinate 36,568, forward strand.
GCGTCAAGACGCCAAAGGACCTGTCGCGCCTCGTTGCCGACCTGTCGCCAGGTGCGAAGGAAACCTTGACCGTCTGGCGTGACGGCAAGACGGTCGATCTCAACGTCACCGTCGGCGGCAATGAAGACACGCAGAAGCAGGCTGCTGCCGAAAGCAGCGACGACCAGGGCCAGGCCGCTGGCCAGCCGAGCCTCGGCATCGGCCTTGCCGACCTGACGCCTGATGTTCGCCAGCAGCTCAATCTGCCTCACAGCGTTGCCGGCGCAGTCGTTGCCAACGTCAACCCGGACAAGTCGGCCGCTGCTGCCGGCATCCAGCCCGGCGACGTGATCGTCTCGGTCAACGACAAGCCGGTACATGATGCCCGCGACGTCAAGACCGCCGTCGCCGATGCCGGCAAGTCCGGTCGCAAGTCGGTGCTGCTCCTGATCGAACGCGGCGGTAACAAGACCTTCGTGGCCGTGCCCTTCGCCGCCGCTTGAAGAGCACCCACGTAAGCGCTGCGCCCGGACCAGGTCCGGGCGCAGTTGTTTCTAGCCAAGCATCAACTTCAGATCGGCTGCGAGTCTTTGAACGGCAGCCGCTTCCGCTTGCGAGATACCGAAGAGGATGCCGGGGGCAGATTTGCCGATGAAGAAACCCGACATCGGCATCAGACCATATCCTGATGCATTCACCTTCGCGACGACCGCCCGGTCATCCACCATCTCATCGCGAAACCAGGCCGCAAGCTGCAGTCCGCCATTGCCGCCCGAAATGACAAGTCTTCCGCCAAAATGGCTCTCCAGCATTCCGATCGTCCGGGCCATCCGCTCGGCATATTGCTGGTTCATGCGCCTCAAATAGGCGCGCAGACGGCCCTCGTTGATGAAATCGGCAAGTGCCGCCTGGATATGGGTGGAGACGGCGACGCCCCTGCGATGCAGCGCCTCCGAAGCCTCTGATACCAGCCAGCGCGGCACGACGGCATAGGCGACACGCAGGCCAGGTGCCAGCACCTTCGAGAAGGTGCCGACATAGGCCACGACCTCCGCCCTGTCGATGCCCTGCAAGGCGGCGATCGGCCGCGAGCCATATTGAAAATCGCTGTCGTAATCATCCTCGACGATAAGGCTCTCGTGACGGCGCGCCGCCTCCAGCAGCGCCAGCCGGCGCGGCAGGCTGAGCGTGGCGCCGGTCGGATATTGATGGGATGGCGTCACATAGATCAGCGTCGGCTGCGGGCCTTCCGCCTTCGATACGTCGATGCCCTGCTCATCGCAGGGAACCGCCACGATCTCGGCGCCGGCATCGCCGAGCAGCAAGCGCGCAGCAGCGTAGCCAGGATCTTCCATCCATGCGGTCTTGCGTCCGCTCCTTCTCAGCATGGCTCTCGCCAGCATATCGATCGCCGCGCGCGTGGAGGGCATGATCATGACCTGCTCCGGCTCGGCGATCACGCCGCGCGTCGCAGAAATATGCTCAAGGATGGCTTCGCGCAGCTCGCGGATACCAGTCGGGTTCTCGTAGCCGAGGTGATGAATGCGCAGCGAGCGGCTGCGTGCGGCAAGATGACGGCTCCAGGCGGCATGCGGGAAATCAGATATATCGGGCACACCGGGCCGGAACAGGCCACGATAGGAAGGCTGGTCCGATTTCTTGCCCTCAACGGGAGCACGGTCGTCCCTTTGGTGTTCGGGCCGCATACGCTCAAGCGCGGCAACCCGCGTCGCAACACCAGCAGACGCCTCGATATACCCTTCGGATCTCAGGCGGTCATAGGCCTCTACCGCCGTGGAGCGTGCAACACCAAGCGAAGCCGCAAGGGCACGGGTCGATAGCAGCTTATGGCCAGCCGGAAGCTGGCCGAGCAGGATACGGTCGCGCAGGCTTCGATAGATCTGCCCGCTCAGGTCACCGCCGTTTCGATCGAGGCTCAGCCATATGGGTGCCGATGTCATGCGTCAACTGGTCTGCCAGAAAGTTCAGAACTGGACTTTTACTCCAGTCCATTTGCAAGGCAAGAGCAGTCGGAGTTCAATGCATAAGTTCAATGGAATGACGGATATGACAAAAGATCTTGCCGACTGGAAGGGTGTTGCCCGCCCCGCCCGCGCCCCGATTGAAGGCCGCTACACCCGCCTGGAACCGCTGGACGCCACAAAACACGGCGCCGATCTGCTCCGCTCGGCGCAGCAGCCGGGCGCGGAGGATCGCTTCCGCTATCTCTTCGAAGCAGCACCTGCCGATATAGCAGCCTTCACGCCCTGGCTGGAAAGGTCCGTCGCAAGCGAAGACCCGCTGTTCTTTGCCGTCATCGACAAGGCGACGGGACGCGCCGAGGGCCGGCAGGGACTGATGCGCATCGATGCAGCCAACGGTGTCATCGAGATCGGCAATATTCTCTGGGGACCAGAGATCGCCCGCAAGCGGGTTGCGACAGAAGCGCTCTATCTCTGCGCCGCTTATGTCTTCGACACGCTCGGCTACCGGCGCTTCGAATGGAAGTGCAACAATCTCAACGAACCGTCCAAGCGCGCGGCACAACGCTTCGGCTTCGCCTTCGAAGGCATCTTCCGTCAGCACATGGTGCAGAAGGGCCGCAACCGCGATACCGCCTGGTTTGCAATGACCGATGGCGACTGGCCGAAACTGAAGGCCGGCTACGAGGCGTGGCTGGTGCTCGAAAACTTCGATGCCGACGGCCAGCAAAAAAGCAAGCTCAGCTTCTAACGCGGCTCTGCGGCGGCAATTTAAAAAGCCGCCGCCCTGATGACAATAACTTCATTGCTACCAATATGTTCATGGGTCCCAATTGAGGTTAAGGATTGGGCCTTTCATGCAAAACACGAAGTTATTCTGTCAGGAGCTCACATGACCAGTTCGTCCGACTATACGCCCCCTAAGATCTGGACCTGGGACAAGGAAAACGGCGGCCAATTCGCCAGCATCAATCGCCCGATTGCCGGACCGACCCGTGAAAAAGAGTTGCCGGTCGGCCGCCATCCGCTGCAGCTCTATTCGCTTGGAACGCCGAATGGCGTGAAAGTGACGATCATGCTGGAGGAACTGCTGGCGCTTGGCCATCGCGGCGCGGAATATGATGCCTGGCTGATCAGGATCGGCGATGGCGATCAGTTCGGCAGCGGCTTCGTCGAGGTCAACCCGAACTCCAAGATCCCGGCGCTGATGGACCGAAGCGGCGAAAAGCCGGTGCGCATCTTCGAATCCGGCGCGATCCTCACCTATCTCGCAGAAAAATTCGGCGCCTTCCTGCCGACCGATCCGGCCAAGCGCGCCGAATGCTTCTCCTGGCTGTTCTGGCAAGTCGGAAGCGCGCCCTATCTCGGCGGCGGCTTCGGCCATTTCTATGCCTATGCGCCGACGAAGATCGAATATGCGATCAACCGTTTCGCCATGGAAACCAAGCGCCAGCTCGACGTGCTCGACCGGCGTCTGGCTGAAAGCGAATATATCGCCGGCGACGACTTCACCATCGCCGACATGGCGATCTGGCCCTGGTATGGCGGCCTCGTGAAGGGCTGGATGTACAATGATTCCGCCGAATTCCTGCAGGTGCAGGAGTACAAGAACATGAAGCGCTGGGCCGACCTGATTGGCGAACGCCCTGCCGTCAAGCGCGGCCGGATGGTCAACCGCGTCAGCGGCGAGTCCTCCAGCCAACTCCATGAACGCCATGACGCCAGCGACTTCGATACGAAGACGCAGGACAAGCTGCAGGCGGCCAGCTGATATGATCGAAGGCGGGCACGTCGCTGCGACGGCGTGCTCTCCTCGCCAAAAAACGGTGCCAAGCCGAAATTGCGAGTTTTCCCACTAAAAATTACGGGTTTTTAAGCGAACTGTACCGAATCCGGCAAAAGTGCCCTCGCCTCATTCTTTCAGACTTGCTGAAATGCCCAAGCTCTCCTGCCACCTTTCGGAGAGCTTTCCCCATCTACCCCGCCGAAAGCCACCGGCGGGGCTTTTTATTTCAAGCATCCGGAAATGGGAAAATCCTGCACCCGCGTCAGAGCGGGCCACCAACGATCGCGTTCATAGCTTGAGGTGAAGAAAGGTTCCGCTCTAACGCCACTTCGGCTGAGGCTTGGAAGCGTTCGCCTGAATCTCATGGAGCGGCGCCCTATGACCCAGGAGCTTCTTCAGCTTCTTCTCCTCGGCCGGGCCTATCCCGAATTTTCGGCAATGCTCGGTGATATCCTGATCTTTCGGGCCTGGAATTCGAACTTGTCGATTGTTCATCTTCTTCATTGACGCTTCCTCCTCCGAAGGAAGCCAGCTTAGCGCCTATTTGTTCGTTAGCAAAATCTAAAATTCTGAATTTTGGCTGTTTCAAATCGGCGGACTGAAGGAGAAACCATCACCCCAACTTCGTTCTGCCTACACCGGCAGCAGCTCGCCGCGCGACGACGTTCATCGGCGGAGATGCAGCCGGAAACCACACTGCCAATTGCTATCGCAAGCGTGTTTTCAAAGAGGTTCTGGCAGCCAGTACCATCGCGGCTTCGACGTCAGGATTAGTACGTAAGATCGCACCGGCAGCAGCCAGCGGCAATCCGAATTTTCGGCGTGGCCTGTTTACGATTGGAAAAGCGAGAGCATGTTTTGCGGGGCTCGATTTGCAATCGATAAAGATTGAATCGCGAGCTGCTGCTGGGTTTGGAAGGCAGCCAACCGGGATGACTCCTCTTCCATGTCGGCGTCCACGAGACGGCCGATACCTGACGCAATCGAGTCTTGGAGTGTCGATGCGAATTCGGTCTGCATGGAGATGCGTTTTGTGAGCGAGCCGAACATGGAACCGACGTCCACCATTCGCTGAAGCATAAGCTCCGTAATACCTGTCATCTCGTCCAGTTCTTCGTTTGTCGTCTGCGGCGTTAGGATCATCTCGGGGTGTATCTGATGGTTGTCACCATTAAAGACCACCCATTCTCTGGTGTACCCGAGAATGTTAGCGAAACCGGAATTCGTTATAATCCCGTCGCAGCCGCCGTCCGAAATCAAGTAGTAGACTTGATCTGTATCGAAGCTCGCGGTCATGTCGAAGCTTATAGGTTGTACCGAGACGTTCCCAGAAGCGTCACGGACAAATGCCCCCGGCAACTGCTTGACACCATTTTGTTGCGGGTCTGTGGGATCGGTCATCCAAAGCCAATTTTGGCCGTTGAAGGAAGCCGAAGCTGCAATCGATTTCAGCTGCTGTTTGAGCTGGCTCAGCTCCTCATTTATCTTTGTTTTGTCAACGCCAGATTCATGGGCCGCAACCAGCTTTGCTTTGAATGCGCTCATCACGTCGATTGCGTTGGACATACCAACATATGCGGTGTCGACGGTATTCGCGGCTAGACCCAGCGCATCCTGAACTGCTGATATGGCTTTCGCATCCGACCTCATCGTGGTCGAAATCGACCAATACGCCGCGTTGTCCGCAGCCTTTTCAACTCGGAGACCCGTCGACACATGCTCCTGCGTCCGCTGCAAGGAACGGCCGGTTCCTCGCAAAGTCTGGAGCGCAGCTATGGCAGAATTGTTGGTGATGATTGATGACATCAACGATCCTTGGAAAATGGCGACGGTAGCGGCCATAGAAGGGAATCGAATGCGTCATGCATCCAGGAGATGAATTTTGGTAGCAATTCATGGTTAACAACAAATTACTAAAGTAAATCAGTCCGACGGCAGTGAGCTTATCCGAATATACGGAACCCAAAACTCGCCGGTGGGCGACACTTATGGTAACGGTAGCGGAAAAATTAACCCGTAATTTCGGGAGATAATTTTGTATCGGGAATACAAGAGATTAGAGCTGGTCGGAGTGGAGTGATTCGAACACTCGACCCCCACGTCCCGAACGTGGTGCGCTACCAGACTGCGCTACACTCCGTGACCAGCGGCGCCTCTATAGACCGGCCTATAATGTTGCGCAAGCACCAAAATTCAAAAAGGCGCGTGAATTTTTGACAGGCTCGTGACAGGGCCTTTCGCCAGGCCGTGCAGCAAAAAGCCACACCCCCGGCAAATTCTTCAGAAGCGGCCAAGTGGCAATTTTCTTTTGCCGGGTTACACGCTAAAGGGCTTCGCGGGACAGGCGAAACCGCCGCAAAGGCGGCTTCGCAGCCACTGGCTAAATATCAGGGACGACACGATGAAACTCCGCACCATGACCGGGGCCGCCGCGCTTGCAATTGCGCTTGCCGGATGCACCACCATACCCACTCCCGGCGATCCGATCGAAGCCCGCTGGGTCGGCCAGTCGGCCGGCAAGTTCTTTGCCGCCTACGGCCCGCCGCTCAGCGATCGCGACGAAGGCTCTTCGACGATCTACAGCTGGAAAGGCGGTTACAAGACGGTGCGCGTTCCCGCGAAATATGCCGAAGGCGCCGATGGCAAGCGCGGCAAGCAGATTGCGGCAGCCCGCACGCTCTATCTGCGCTGCCAAGCCGAAATCACTACCAACTCCGACTACACGATCCGTGACATCCGCACCGTCAATGATATCCCGGGTGTGAGCGGTTCTTCCTACTGTGCCGAATTCCTGGCGCCAGAACAGAAGTAACGGACGGTTTGTCCGAGACATCAAAACAGGCGGCCATGCCGCCTGTTTTCGTTTTAACGGACATCGCTGCAGTTCGACAGGCAGCGATTGAAAAACATGAGCCGGGCTGCGCAGGATGAAGCCAGGCTTATGCCGCCTGCTCCGGCTGTGCTGCGCTTTCGGCCATTTTGCGCGCCGCGACAAAATCCACCTTTCCCGAGCCAAGTACCGGTACCGTGCCGATAATGATCTCGGCCGGCACCATCATATCCATGGCGCCCTTTGATTTGGCAAAAGCGAAGAACTCGCCGCGGGTGGCAGTCGGCGCATCGGTCAAGAGAACCAGCCGCTCACCCTTCTTTGCGTCCGGTATTGAAGACACGACCGAGAGAGCGCCCGGCCAGAGTTCTGCGGCAAGCGTCTCGACGGCCGCAAGCGATATCATCTCGCCGCCGATCTTGGCGAAGCGCTTGGCGCGGCCACGGATCTTGACGAAACCATCCTCGTCGATGGTCACGATGTCGCCGGTATCGTGCCAGCCGTCGACGAGCGGCTCAAGGACACCGGGATTTTCGGCGCGCAGATAACCCGCCATGACGTTGTCGCCGCGAACGACGAGCCGGCCACCCTCATCGATACCGGGTACCGGCTCGAGCTTCCATTCCATGCCCGGCAGGATTTTGCCGACTGTGCCCGACTTGTTGTACATCGGCGTGTTGATCGAAATGACCGGTGCGGTTTCGGTGACGCCATAACCTTCCAGAATGCGCAGGCCGAATTTCTCCATATAGGTCGCGCGGGTCGAGGCCTTCACCGGCTCCGCGCCGGAGAAAATATAGCGGATAGAGCGGAAGTCATAAGGATGCGCTGTCCTGCTGTAGCCGTTGAGGAAAGTGTCGGTGCCAAAGATGATCGTGGCGTTCGAGACGTAAATCAGTTCGGGGACGATGCGGTAATGCAGCGGCGAAGGATAGAAGTAGACCGGCACGCCCGAGATCAGAGGCAGCACGGTGCCTGCCGTCAGCCCGAAGGAATGGAAGATGGGCAAGATGTTGAACACCTTGTCGCCGCTGTGGAAATCGATGCGGGCGGCTGCCTGAGCGGCGTTCGACAGGATGTTGCGATGGGTCAGGACCACGCCCTTCGGTGTACCTTCGGAACCCGAGGTGAAGAGAATCACTGCCGGATCATCCGGCCGGCGTTTCACCAGCGGCCTTGCCTTGTGCAGATAGCCTCTGATCTTGCTCACAGAACCAATTTCGGCACGCAGATCGTCAAGCCAGACGATCTTCACCTGCTTCTCCATCTCCTCGATAACAGGCCCCAGCTTGGCCTGCTTGACGAAAGCGCGAGACGTAAGGACGTGCTTCACCTCTGCGGCCTTGCAGGCGGAAAGGATGTTGGCCGCACCGGCAGTAAAATTCAGCATGGCCGGTACCTTGCCCGCTGTCATGACGCCGAGAAGGGTTGCGGCAGCGCCATTGGCATTCGGCAGCATGACGCCGAGGTTGTTTTCCGGGAACATGGTGCGGAGCTTGGCGCCGAGCACCGCGGCACCCGTCAGCAGCTTGCCGTAGGTAAGCTTGCCGGTGACCGGATCTTCGACGGCGAGCTTGCTCATGCCATATTCGCGGCTCGCCTCAATGATGCGATCAAGGACGGTCGAGGACGTATCGGCGGTCCTGAACATCAGGTTCGACATGACCTGATAGAGGGCAGCGCCCGCCGCCGTGCGGCGCTTGCGACCCTTGAGCTCAGGCGGAACTTCCAGCTTCACCGGCTCGAGAATGGTGACCTTGACCTTGGGAAACAGCCGGCGGCGGATCTTGCCGTTATCAAGATAGGAGAGATAGCTCTTCTCCAGGCCGTCGATCCGCACCGGTACCACCATCGATCCGGTCTTGTCGGCAACCATGGCGGCGCCGTCATAGACCTTCATCAATGTGCCGGTCACCGTAAGGCGCCCCTCGGGAAAGATGCCGATTGGGCTGCCGTCCTGCACCACCTTGATCAGCGAACGTGTCGCCATCGGCTTGGTCGGATCGAGCGGCAGGAATTTGCACATCTTCAGGAAGGGTCTGACCCACCACGCCTGGGCGATCTTGTAGTCGACCGCAAAGACCGGTTCTTCCTCGGTGATGGCGAGTGCCAGCGCACCGTCGAGCAAGCTGACATGATTGAGCGCGATGATCGGTGCGCGACCTGCCTTCTTGATGTTTTCGAGGCCTTCTACTTCCAGCCGCATGAACGCACGAAACAGGATCGAGACGAAATCGCGGAAAGGATTGGTTGGCAACGTCTTCAGCATCAGCCAGGCAACGGCGAAATTGATGATGCCGAGGCCGATGAGGATCTGCGGAATGGAGGCGCCCAAGGCCTGGACGACGGCAACAGTACCAAGGCCGACCGTGATGAAGAGGGCCGACAGGACATTGGCAGCGCCGATGACGCGGGCGCGGCGGTCCTCATGTGCCCAGGTCTGCAATGCAGCGAATGTCGGTACCGCAATGAAGGCGCCTGAGATCGCCATCCCGGCGAGGTCGATTGCGACGCGGATGGTGTTCTGGCCGGCGAAGAAGGTGAGGATGGTCGTCGCATGGCTGGTCGATTGCAGATCCCAGAGGTTCCAGGCGAGGTCGAGGCTGAAGATGGCAAGCAGCGTCGTGCCGATCGGCGCCGGCAGCAACACGATGCGACCCGACGACATCCAGGCAGCGATTGCCGAACCGATCGCGACAGCGACGGCAAAGACCGTCAGATAGGCCGGCACGACGATTTCCGAACCACCAAGCAATTCAGTGACCATGGTCGGCAGGATGGACAGGACAAAGGCGCCAACCAGCCAGAACCAGCAGTTCATCAGCGCCGAACGCCAGAGGCGCTTGTCGCTGCGGATTTCCATGACGAGATTGTAGCTGGAGCGGATGACGTTGGTGTCGATCCTGAGATCGGGAGCCTTGGAGCCGGTTGCCGGGATCATCCGGCTGGCAAGCCAGCAGATCACCGAAAGCCCCATCATCATCGTGCCGAAGACAAGAACATTGTCGCCGCCGGAAAAGGCAAATGCAGCAACAATCGTGCCGGCAAGGATGGCAATGAACGTGCCGCCCTCGATCCAGGCATTGGCCTTCGGCAGGTCGCGGCGCTCCAGATGGTCGGGCAGGATGCCATATTTGATCGGTCCGAAAAGCGCGGAGACGACGCCAAAGCCAAACAGCGCCGCCATCAGTATCCAGATGGACGAGAATGCAAGACCGACGACGGCAAGGGCGGCGACCGCGATCTCGCATCGTTTCAGAAGTTCGGCGATCCTTGCCTTGTCGTGCTTGTCTGCGAGTTCGCCGCCGATGGCCGAAAGCAGCAGAAACGGCACGATGAGGATGACGCCGGCGAGCGTGACGAGCGCGGCACCTTCATTGGCCGACATCTGGAACAGGATCAGGAACACCAGGGTGTTCTTGAGAAAGTTGTCGTTGAAGGCGGTCAGGAATTGCGTCCAGAACAACGGCGCGAATTTCCTCGAAGTCATCAGGCTGCGTTGCATCGGCTGGCTCCTTGTGAGATCCACAGACAAGGCCATAGAGTTGTTGCGTAAAAGTTGAGCGCGATAACAACTCTATGGTGTCGTTAACGAAGATCAATCTTCACCGTTACGATTGAACTTGACGAGCAGCTTCTCCGTGCGAGCGTCTTCGACCTTGCGGATCAGCTTCTCGGATTCGGCATTGTCGCGCAGTGTCTTGGTGATGTTCACCGTCGTCTGCACCAGCATCAGAATGCCCATGGCCAGATAGCCTTTTCCCCAGAGATCGAGCGGCATCATATAGAGGCCGAGGGCCAGCATGAAGGCTGCTGCACCGAAAGAGATGTAGGAGAAGCTGACCCAGCTGGCGGAATGTTTCTGGAAACTGTCGTTCATTGTCGTGATTCCCTCAGGTTTGATGGCGTTGACTTTAAGCGGCGGGATTGATGCGGCTGCGCAGACGGGCGAGCACATCATCAGCGGAGGAGCGCAAGGGCGCGCCGCATCCGGCATTGGCAAGCTTCTCGATGATCCCAGCGGGAAGTGTGGAGGTCTCCATCTCCTTCATGGCCGAGGCTGTCAGTTCATTCTGCTTCTGGCGGATGCGAAGGCGCGCAAGGGTCTCCTCCGCATCGTCAAGCGTCGCAAGACCTGGACCGGCCACGGTGACATCGAGCTTCTGCGCCTCTTCGGTGGCGCGGGCCAGGCGCTCGCCACGCTGCAGTTCCTGCAGCCGCGTTTCCGAGACGCGTACAATTCCCTTCAGTTTGTCGATTGCGGTCGTAAACTGGGCCTGGGCCTTTTCGGATTGATCGCGCTCGGCCTCGAGATAGGCGATCGCTTCGGCCGCCTCCCGGGCCAGCCCTTCGTTGCCCTTGGCAAGTGCAGCAGAGGCGCGGGTTTCGAGATCGTCGATCCGGGAGACGATCGTTGCATGCTGGATCCGCTCCTGCTCGTTCTGGGCAATGGCGATCGCTACGCTGCGACGGACCGACTGGATCGATTGCGCTGCATCGCGGATCTGCTGAGCGAGAAGAGGTACGGCGTTGCGGTCAGCAAAGGCCTGTTCGGCATCATGGGCCCTGCCCCGCAGCAATGTCGAAATCAGTTTGAACATTTCCTTCCTCCGGTTTATGAACGTTGTTCACTAGTTGAGTTATGGCAGAATCGTGAACGGTGTTCAAGAATAATTTTGAACACCGTTCATAGAATCGAAGCGAGATGGTTAATGGCCGGCAAAAGAGAAGAAAAACGCGAGGATCTGAAGACACGGCTGATCGATGCGGCACGAAACCGGATTGCCCAGGAGGGGCTCGCCAATCTCAGGGCGCGCGACATCACACAGGATGCCGGGTGTGCGCTCGGTGGGCTCTATACGGTCTTCGCCGATCTCTCCGAACTCGTCATCCACGTGAACTCCACAACGCTAAAGGCGCTGGAGGCAAGGCTGACGCTACCCGAAACCAGAGACAGGACGCCGACAGACCGGCTGCGTAAGCTGGCGCAGGGATATTTAAGTTTCGCAGTCGAAAACCGAAATCTCTGGAAGGCGCTGTTCGACCACTTTCCGCCCGAAACCAGCCCGACGCCGCAATGGCATCTCGACGAGCATCTCTTTTTGATGGATGTGATTGCCGAACCGCTTGCCGAACTGCAACCCGATATGCCTGCGGAAGACAGGGCCATCCGCGCCCGCACCCTGTTCGGTGCCGTTCACGGTGTTGTCAGCATCAGCCTCGAAGGCCGCTTCGTCGGCTTGCCGCCCGAGCGCCTTGCACGGGAGGTGGACGAGCTTGTGCAGACCATTGCCGCGGGTGCAGCGTCGAGGAGATGACTCACGGATTGTCCGGAAGATGTGGCTGGGGCGCCTGGATTCGAACCAGGGGATGGCGGTACCAAAAACCGCTGCCTTACCGCTTGGCTACGCCCCACCAGAGTTGAAGCGAATGTCGCTTCGCCAAAACGTGGCTTGATTAGCAAAGGTCTGTCTGCCTCACAATCACTAAGTTTACTGCGACGTCATATTTGTATGCGCGGCCATGCCCGGCATGGTAGGACTTTGGGGATCGACACAGCCAATGGAGCTACCGTTGAGTCAATATCGCGCCCGTCCGCCGGCGCTCGCGACACTCATCCTCGACGATGCCGCCGTGCGCATCACCCAGTGGGATTTCGAGCCGGGAGCCGATACCGGCGTTCATACGCACGGGCTTGATTACGTCGTCGTGCCGATGACCGACTGCCAGTTCCTCATCGAGGATGCCGAGGGAAGCCGCAGGGTGGATATCGCCAAGGGCGCTGCCTATCGCCGCGAGGCGGGCACCGAGCACAATGTCGTCAATGCCGGCGACCAGCCGATGTCCTTCATCGAGATCGAATATAAATAGACATGTCCGGCGCGAACTTCGATCTTTCCTTCGATCCGGCTTACGGACGGGCTGTTCCGGTCAAAACCGGCATCCAGCGCCTGACGGCGAATAATCCGAGCCCTTTTACCTTCCGCGGCACGAACAGCTATATTGTCGGGGATTCGTCTGTCGCCGTCATCGATCCGGGACCGGAGGACGAGGCGCATTTCGAAGCCCTGATGGCAGCGCTTGTCGGCCGGCAGGTGACGCATATCTTCGTCAGCCACACCCATCGGGACCACTCGCCGCTCGCAAGGCGGCTGAAAGAGGAGACGGGAGCGCTGACGGTCGGCGAAGGCCCGCACCGCCCGTCGCGGCCGCTGCGCGACGGCGAGATCAATCCTTTTGCGGAAAGCTCAGACATGGATTTCGTGCCTGATATTGCCATCCGCGACGGGGAGACGATTTGCGGCGATGGCTGGGCGCTGACGGGCGTGCTGACCCCGGGCCACACCGCCAATCATGCGGCGTTTGCGCTTGAGGACCGTGGCATCCTGTTTTCAGCCGACCATGTGATGGCCTGGGCAACGACGATCGTTGCACCCCCCGATGGCTCCATGGCGGACTATATGGCCTCGCTCGACAAGTTGATCGCCCGTGGCGATAGCCTGCTGCTGCCTGGCCATGGCGGGCCAGTGACGTCGCCGGCGCCCTTCCTGCGCGGCCTGAAGACGCACAGACGCCTGCGGGAGCGCTCCATCATCGAGCGTATCCGAATGGGGGACAGCATCATTCCAGAGATGGTGAAGGTGATGTACCGCGATACCGATAGGCGGCTGCATGGTGCTGCGGCACTTTCGGTGCTGGCGCATATCGAGGACCTTATGGAGCGCGGCGAGGTCAGCGCCGACGGGCCACCTTCCCTCTTTGCGCATTATCGACTGGCGGGAGGCTGACGATGGCGGCGCGTGCGGACTACAGCTATCGCGACGACCCGTCCGTGCCTGCTTTTGCGGACGATAAGCCGCTTATCCTCTTCGATGGCGAATGCGTCTTCTGCTCCGGCTGGGTGCAGTTCCTGCTGAAGCGGGATACCGGGAAACGCTATCGCTTCATCGTCGCCCAGACGCCGCTCGGCGAGGCGCTCTATCGGCATTACGGGCTGGAGACGCGGAACTACGAGACTAACCTGCTCATCGACACGGGCCGCGCCTATTACAAATCAGATGCGACGCTCCGCATGCTGGAGGGGCTCGGCATGCCATGGGCTCTGACCGGAGTGCTGCGGATCGTGCCGCGGCGGATTGCGGATGCGGCTTATGGAGTGGTTGCGCGGAACCGGTTGAGGATTGCAGGGCGGCGGGAGAGTTGCATGGTGCCGACGGCTGAGGTGCGGGAGCGGTTTTTGGGGTAGGCTGATGGTTTACACGGCGCTTCATCAAGGATCAGGTGCCAGCGCAATTAACTGCGGCAAGGACGTTTTAATATGCCTCACCGTATCTCGCCCCTCGCATGGCTCAGGGCGTTCGGCCCTGCAATCGATTCACTGGATCGATTGCTGCTGCTCCGCAGCACCGGGCCTCACCCTCCCGCAATCCCCAATAGTTCTGAATCGAGGGCAGCAAGATATTGCTCGGCCACCTCGGCGCTGAAGCCAAGGTCGTGCTGGCCGTAGCGCGAGGCGACGCGGACGTCGACGAAGGTGGTTTCAGCTTCTTCCCGCAGACGGATGATGAAGTCGAAACGCAGGCCGAGGATGAGGGTGCGGGTCGTGCCCTGCAGCATCACGCCATTGGCGCCGCGGATCAGCTTTGCAACACTATCCTCATAGGGCCGCGGCGTCGGCACGGGGATGACGTCGGGTGAGTCGGCCACACCGCTTTCCGGCTGAGCGGGAACGGGTCTGTCCTCCAGTTCACGGCCGGGCGTCGTATCGCCTTCGCTTTTGGTGATGGTAATGCCGTTCTGCTTGGCGACCTTCTTGACCGCCTCGAGAACGCGGTCGAGTGCACCGTCGTAACGACGGCCGGTGAGTTCAGGATAGGCGGCAAGCTGCCTCTCGCGGTCGCCGGGGGTAATCACCGGATCGCGCGGCAGCCAGATCTGGTCGGCCTGCGGCAGCGACAGCCAGTCGGGTGCGGCGGCCGTATCCGTCGTCACGTCATAGATCGCCGGCAGGGTGAAATAGCGCTCGGCGGCAAAGGCGCCGATGCCCAGCGGAAAGGCGGCGTAGATCAGTGCAGCCAGCGCATTCAGCCCCCCTTCAGCACCCGTCATCCAGAGGCTGCGCAGGCCGATCGCGGCCAGCAGGGTGGCAAGGATCGCGCAGCCAACGGAAACCAGCAGCACCAAGATGAGATAGGGTGTCGCCAACCCGCCGAAACGATGGGCGATCAGCACCGCCACGGACAGTACAAGTGCAAACGCCCCGAAGTGCCGCGAGAAGCGGGCGGCGCTGGAAATGGGACGATCGAAGCGGATGGCCATTAAATTTACCGGTTGGTCGGCGGCAGCTTTTGAATGCATCTGCCGCCATCGACTTTTCTAGTGCAAGATTCGTCTAAATTGAAACTCTTGTCTGAGCATTGCCGAAGCAATCCACTTCAAAGGCCAAATCAAAGAGCACGCGATCTCCATAAGCCGTTGCTGATATGCCGTAAAAAGGCCATTCTGCCGAGGTCTCATGTATTTCCCACGAAACAGGAGAGACAGATGATCTCATCCGAGACGATGGAAAGGCCGCGGGCTTCCTCGCTTGGCGGCATCGACCGCGCCGAGCCGCTACTACCGCTGGAACTGCTCGAACTCGAACTTTCGCTGGAAGGCTATGCTGACGGCGAAGCCGGCTTCTGCGAGGCGGTGCGCAAGGCGGCGACCGAAACCCGCGGCGAATTTCTGTTCGACCTGCCGGCGGCGGGCCTCATCGAGGATTGCCGGCGCATCGCGGTTCTGCGCATCCCGACTTCGGACAACAAGATGCGCGTGGTTCTTGCCCTGCTCGACCAGAACGGTGCGGAAATCCGCATGCAGGCGCCCGACGCGGATACGGAGCATCTGGTGCGTTTTGCCGATGCCTTCATCGAGGTGCTGGAGCGAATCTAGGCGTCAGTCACGGCCGGCTGCAGCCTCCGCCAGCGAGCGGAAGGGAAACTTGCGGCCGCATTCGCATTTCAGCATGAATGTTTCCGGATGGACCGAAGGCCGCTGCACGAAGAAGCCTCGCGGCAGTTGATCCACCTTGAAGTCGGGGGTTTTGCGCTTGGCGTCGTCGATCTCGGAGGCTTCGGCAAAGCCGCTGTTGCCGCATTGCGGGCAGGTAAGTTTCTTCGAGAATCGATCGCGTATCGCCATGGTGCTCTTTCCAGTGCTGCTGTCTTTGCTCTTACATAGGAACGCATGGCGGCGAAAGTGGAACCAAGCATGCTTCGTGCCGTTCCTTCTCTAACGAAGGAGGCAAATCATGCCGAATAGAGACCCCATTCCCACTCCCGGTGCAGAGTCGCCACTTGGCCCGCAACCGACGCCGGGCATTCCCGACCGCAGTCGGGAAAAGCCGCCGCTAACGCCGGCGCAGGATCCGAGCGACACCAAGAACCCCCAGGACCCGCCGCTGGATCCGGCGCTGCTGCCGATAGGCGACCCGGCTGGCGCGGCCTGATATAGTCAGGTTGACGGCGCCAGGCAGATGGACTTTCTTGGCCTGACGTTCATCCTCCAAGGAATCGACCGATGCGCCCATATGTCCTGCCGCTTCTTGCTGTTCTGGCCGCAGCTCTGGCCGCCTGTCAGACGCTAACGCCCGAGGAGCGGCGGGCACGTGACGAGCAAACCTGCTTCGGCTACGGCTTCAAGCGCGGGACAGACGGGTTTGCCACGTGCCTGCAGCGCATCGATCTAGACCGCCGCGCCCAGGCTCGCTACGACAGCGATTGGGTGATGGCCGACATGGCCTATAATCTGAACGGTCCCTACGTTTACCCGCGCTATTATCGCTATCGTCACTGAGCGCCAGAGATGACCGCCTGCGCTGCTGCGAGCCGGGCGATCGGCACGCGGAAGGGCGAACAGGAGACATAGTCGAGGCCGATCGTCTCGCAGAAATGGATCGAGGCAGGATCGCCGCCATGCTCGCCGCAGATGCCGAGCTTCATGTCGTTGCGCGTGCGCCGGCCGCGCTCGGCAGCGATACGAATCAGCTCGCCAACCCCGTCGAAATCCAAGGATATGAAGGGATCATGCTCGATGATGCCCTTGCGCTGGTAGGTTGGGATGAAAGCCGAAGCATCGTCGCGTGAAATGCCGAAGGTGGTCTGCGTCAAATCGTTGGTGCCGAAGGAAAAGAATTCGGCCACTTCGGCAATGACATGGGCGCGCAGTGCTGCGCGCGGCAGTTCGATCATCGTGCCAACCAGATAGTCGATGCGCATTTTGGCCTCCAACATGACGTCTTGCGCCACGGCATCGATCTTCGCCTTCACATAATCCAGTTCGGAACGCAGGCCGACAAGCGGCACCATGATTTCGGGAACGACGGCGGCGCCGGTTTCCTGCGCTGCCGCGACGGCCGCTTCGAAGATGGCGCGAGCCTGCATCTCGACAATTTCAGGATAGGAGATGGCAAGGCGGCAACCGCGATGACCGAGCATGGGATTGAACTCGTGCAGCGCATCGACGCGCTGGCGAAGTGCTACAGGCTCCATGCCCATGGCATAAGCGACTTCGGCAATCTCCTCGTCCGTCTTCGGCAGGAATTCGTGCAGCGGCGGATCGAGCAGGCGGATCGTCACCGGCAGGCCGTGCATGACGGTGAACAGGCCGGTGAAATCGCTCCGTTGCATGGGAAGCAGCTTGTCGAGCGCTCCCCGCCTGCCCTTCTCGTCTTCGGCAAGGATCATCTCGCGCATGGCATGGATGCGCTCGCCCTCGAAAAACATGTGCTCGGTGCGGCAAAGCCCAATGCCCTCGGCGCCGAAGGAGCGGGCGGCGCGGGCATCGGCCGGCGTGTCGGCATTGGTGCGCACAGTCATGCGCCGCGCGCGGTCTGCCCAGCCCATGATGCGGCCGAAATCGCCTGACAGTTCCGGCTGGATCATCGGCACCTCGCCCTTCAGCACCTGGCCGGCCGAACCGTCGATGGTGATGACGTCGCCCTTCTTCAACGTGACGCCGATGCCGATCAGACGCTCATTGCGGGCATCGATGCGCATGGTGCCGGCGCCCACGACGCAAGGAATGCCCATGCCGCGGGCAACGACAGCTGCATGGCTGGTCATGCCGCCGCGCGTCGTCAGGATGCCCTCGGCGGCATGCATGCCGTGAATGTCTTCCGGGCTGGTCTCGACGCGCAGCAGGATAACCTTGCGTCCCTCGGCTTCCGCCTCGACCGCCTCTTCCGCCGTGAAGACGATCTCGCCGGTGGCAGCCCCTGGCGAGGCAGGCAGACCGGTGCCGATCACCTGGCGGCTGACGCGCGGATCGATGGTCGGATGCAGGAGCTGGTCGAGTGACGATGGCTCGATGCGCAGCACGGCCTCCTCCTCGGTAATCACGCGCTCGTCGACCATGTCGACGGCAATCTTCATTGCCGCGCGTGTCGAGCGTTTGCCGGAGCGTGTCTGCAACATCCAGAGCTTGCCGCGCTCGATGGTGAATTCGATGTCCTGCATATCGCGGTAATGGGCTTCGAGTTCGTCGCAGATACGACCGAACTCGGCAAAGGCCTCCGGCATCAGCTTTTCCATCGAGGGCTTTTCGGAGCCTGAGGCGATGCGCCCTTCTTCGGTGATGCTCTGCGGCGTGCGGATGCCGGCGACGACGTCCTCGCCCTGTGCATTGACGAGGAATTCGCCGTAAAGCAGCTTCTGCCCGGTCGAGGGATTGCGGGTGAAGGCGACACCCGTGGCCGATGCATTGCCGAGGTTACCGAAGACCATGGCCTGGATATTGACCGCCGTGCCCCAGGCTTCCGGAATATTGTGAAGCTGGCGGTAGGTGACGGCGCGTGCGCTCATCCAGCTCGAAAACACCGCGCCGACGGCACCCCAGAGCTGGACCGCCGGATCCTGCGGGAAAGCCTCATCCAGCTCTTCCTCGATCAGCGCCTTGTAGAGCGAAACGACATGCTGCCATTCGGAAGCGTTGAGTTCGGTATCGAACTCGTGACCCAGGCGACCCTTCTCATCCTCGAGGATTTCCTCGAAGAGGTCATTGCCGAGACCCATGACGACGTCGGCATACATCTGGATAAAGCGGCGATAACTATCCCAGGCAAAGCGTGCGTCGCCGGCATCGTGGCCGAGCGCCTGCACTGTCTCGTCGTTGAGGCCGAGATTGAGCACCGTATCCATCATGCCCGGCATGGAAACGCGCGCGCCCGACCGCACGGAAAGCAGAAGGGGCCGTTTGCCCGAGCCGAAACGATGGCCGGTGATTTCCTCGATGCCGGCAATGCCTGCGAGAACCTGCTGTTTCAGGTCAGGATCGATCTTGCGGCCGTTCTTGTAATAGGTGGTGCAGGCTTCACTGACGATGGTCAGGCCAGGAGGAACCGGGAGACCAAGGCTGCACATTTCTGCGAGATTGGCGCCCTTGCCGCCAAGAACCTCCTTATCTCGCGCCCGGCCCTCAGCCTGTCCGTTGCCGAACGTATAGACCCACTTGGTCATCTTTCCCCCAACACCATTTCGGCGACCAGCTTAATCCCTTGGTGTTGAAATGAAAATCGACAAATGCGGCGAAATGTTGCGCTGCACAATAAATCCCCTGACAGGGTGCAGGATCAAACGATTGAAAATGGCGGGGCGCAAAAAGGCGCATAAAAAAAGCTTTGCGGGACTGCAACAACTGTCCCGCAAAGCCTTGTTTCCGTCCGGCCAGGAAAACCGGACGGGGGGTCCATTTAATGCCTTGAGGCCTTCGGTCCCCCACCCCAATCCGAAGGCAGCATTGCAAATTTCACTGAGCGCAACGATCGATTGCTACTTATCCGCAATGACGCGGTTGCGCTAAAACAACTTCTAATGCAATGCGCGCAAAAGAGCATCACCCAAATGGGGTACGCAGCCGATGTGGAGGTGACCTTTTTTGGTCTTTAATTAAAATGCCGCCTCAAGCCGTCTCACGGAGACGCTCTGCAGTCTGCAAATCGACTGAGACAAGCTGGGAAACACCCTGCTCAGCCATCGTGACACCAAAGAGGCGATTCATGCGCGCCATGGTGATGGGATTGTGGGTAATGATGACGAATCGGGTCTCGGTGGAAGCCGCCATCTCGTCCATCAGATTGCAGTAACGCTCGACATTGTGGTCATCGAGCGGCGCGTCCACCTCATCCAGCACACAAATCGGAGCAGGATTGGTGAGGAAGACGGCAAAGATCAGCGCCATTGCCGTCAGCGCCTGTTCGCCGCCTGACAGCAGCGTCATGGTCTGCGGCTTCTTGCCCGGGGGGCGAGCAAGGATTTCGAGGCCGGCTTCCAGCGGATCATCGGATTCGATCAGCTGCAGCTCCGCCGTGCCGCCGCCGAAAAGGTGCGTGAAAAGGCGCTGGAACTGCGCATTGACGACATCGAAGGCAGCGATCAGGCGTTCGCGACCCTCGCGGTTGAGGCTCTGGATCGCGCCGCGCAGCTTGCGGATGGCATCGATGACGTCGTCGCGCTCCTTGATGAGTGTCTCCAGCTTCTCAGTGAGTTCTTTCTGCTCCTCGTCGGCCCGCAGGTTCACGGCACCCAGTCGCTCGCGCTCTATCCGCAGCCGCTCCACCTCGCGCTCGACCTCGTGCGGATCGGGCAAGGTCTGCAGTCCCGGCCGGCCTGCAAGGCGCAGCGCCTCGTGCGGGGCCACGTTCAGCGCCTCACGGATACGCTGCTCGCTTTCCTGCCGCCTCTCGCGAGCAGACACGAGGCGCTCCTCGGCGCGGCCGCGGCGCTCACGGCTTTCGGCAAGTTCAGAGAGCGCGGTCGCTGCCTTGTGGTCGGCATCGCGCTGCAGAAGTTCGGCCTGCGCCAAGAGATCGGCGGCATGGCGGCGAGCTTCCTCGGCCTTCTGCAACTCCGTCAGCAAAGCGCGGCGCTTGTCTTCGAATTCGTCCGGCGCCATCTCGAGTTCGGCGGCTTCCTCGCGGGCCTCCTCTTCGCGCTCGCGCAGCGTCGCGATGTGATCCTCCGCACTTGCCGCGCGCTGACGCCATGTCTCGCGCTCGTGGGCGATGGCGACGATGCGGCGCTGACGAGCGTCGTTCTCCCGATTCAGGCTCTCGTGACGGGCACGGGCTTCAGCAAGCGTGCCGCGATCCGTCGCGACCTCGGCCTGCTGGAAACGCAGCCGCTCGTCGAGTGCGGTCAAGTCTGGTGCATCCTCCAGTTCGATGCGGGCGTTCTCGTCCTGAACGGCGACGTCCTCGAGCTGCGCCTGTAACTGGCTGACGGCTTCGGCGACGACATCGCGGCGGCGAATCAGATCGCCCGAGGCACGTTCTGCGGCGGCGAGCGCCTCTCGCGCCTCGGCCAGATGACGGGCGGACAGGCGGTTCATGTCGCGGGCCTCGGTGAGCCTGCGCTCCTCCTCGCGGATGGTATCGGCGGCGGCGGCAAGGTGCTCCTCGGCCTCGCTCAGAACGTCGCGGGCAAGCTCCGCCTCGCCCTCCAGCTCGGCAAGGCGGTTCTTCTGGGCAAGGCGCAAGGCCGCGGCACTCGGGGCATCTGCGCCTGCGATGTGGCCATCCCAGCGATAGACAGCGCCTTCCTTGGTCACCAAGCGCTGGCCGGCCTTGAGTTCCTTCACCAGACGCTGCGCGTCGGCGTCGGTGACCAGGCCGATCTGGCGCAGCCGACGGATCAGCGCAGCGGGGGCGCGGACGTGGTTCAGCAGGGGCGCGGCGCCGGCAGGAAGGGCCGGATCATCGGAGCCATCGCCGTTTTCCGACCAGTGGGCGGGCGCATTCGGATCGAGCGGGGATTCGAGATCATCTCCGAGTGCGGCACCGAGCGCCGTCTCGAAACCGCGATCGACCTTCAGCTCCTCGGCAACCGGCGGAAATTCGCCTGCTGCAGCGCCGGCCAGCATACGCTGGATAGTACGGGCTTCCGTTTCCAGCGCATTGAGCTTGCTGCGTGCCTGTTCGACTGGCGCGCGGGAGAGCGCTTCCGTCTGGCGCGCAGTTGCGAGCGCCTGCTCGACGGACTGGATCGTAGCCTCAGCTTCGGCGACGGCAATCTCGCCCGCCTCGACCACAGCGCGCTTCTCGTCCGGATCCGGCAATGTGGCGATCTTCTGCTCGACGCCGGCAAGTTCGCGGTTTGCTTCGTCCATCTGGCGCTCAAGTCGCAGCTTGCGCTCGGCAAGATCACGGATGGCGCGCTCCAGCTGATTGCGGCCGGCAGCGGCTTCAGCGCGCTCTGCCGTCAGGCTGGTGAAGACGCGTTCGCTGTCGGCAAGCTTTACGGCCGCCTCTTCGAAAGCCTGCCGTGTCTCTTCGGCATGACGGCCGGAATCGGCGAGGATGTCAGCGATATCGGCCTCTTCGGCATCGAGTCTCGCGAGGATGGCGGCATTGTCGGCGACGAGCCGTTCCTCGCGCCTGATGTCTTCGGAAAGCTGCGCCAGACGGCGAGTAAGCTCGTCACGGCGGCGCAGGATGCGATTGGCATCCTCCTCGAGCTGGCTTCGGGCGATCTGCAGGCGTTGGAGCGCTGCGGCCGCCCGCGCCTCGCCCTCGCGCAGTTCGGGCAGTTTCAGGCTGGCAATGCCCTGGTTCTTCGCCGCTTCCATCTGGTTCTGCGCCTTTTCGGCGACGACGACGGTTGCCTGGTTGAGCGCGCTATCGGCTTCGCCTTCGGCCTCCTTCGCCTGCACCCAGCGGATATGCAGCAGCATCGCCTCCCGGGCGCGGATATCGGCAGAGAGCGTTTTGAAGCGGTTTGCTTGACGGGCCTGACGCTTCAGGCTCTCGATCTGGTTTTCGAGCTGCGAGGTGACGTCATCCAGCCGCTCCAGATTGCTTTCGGCGGCGCGCAGGCGAAGCTCGGCCTCGTGGCGGCGGGAATGCAGGCCGGAGATACCGGCCGCCTCTTCCAAGAGCTGCCGGCGGGCCTGCGGCTTTGCGGCTATCAACTCGCCGATACGCCCTTGCCCGACCATGGAGGGAGAGCGCGCGCCGGTGGAGGCATCGGCGAAGAGAAGCTGCACATCCTTGGCACGGCTTTCCTTGCCGTTGATGCGGTAGATCGACCCCTGCTCACGCTCGATGCGGCGGGTGACCTGGATTTCATCGCTGTCGTTGAAGGCAGCGGGCGCGGTGCGCTCACCATTATCGAGATAAAGCGCGACTTCCGCTGTGTTGCGCGCCGGCCGGTTTCCCGAGCCGGAGAAGATGACGTCGTCCATGCCCGACGCGCGCATATTCTTGTAGGAATTCTCGCCCATGACCCAACGCAGGGCCTCGACGAGATTGGACTTGCCGCAGCCGTTCGGCCCGACGACACCCGTCAGGCCGCGCTCGATGATGAATTCGGTCGGTTCTACGAAGGATTTGAAGCCGACAAGGCGAAGCTTGTTGAACTTCATACCACCGCCTCATCAGACGAAAAAGCGGGCGCACGGCTTTCGCCGTCGCCCGCCTTCGCAAAACGGTACGGATCAGAGGAGGCTGTCGATGAGGGCCGACAAGGTGTCAACCGGCATGTCTCCAGAGTAGCGCTTGCCAT
The DNA here is from genome assembly GCA_900468805.1 of Hyphomicrobiales bacterium. Taxonomy (GTDB): domain Bacteria; phylum Pseudomonadota; class Alphaproteobacteria; order Rhizobiales; family Rhizobiaceae; genus Rhizobium. The sequence continues at coordinate 59,683 of UEIF01000014.1, forward strand.
TGATGAGGAACGTCGGCGTGGCATTGACGCCGAAGTCCTTGGAACCGCGTTCCCGCGTGGCGTTCACTTCATCCAGCAGTTTCTGGTTCGTCAAGCACTTCGTGAAGCTATCCTCAGTAAATCCGGCAAGCTTCGACATTTGCAGCAATGCGCCGCGGCCGTCATCGGCGGCAGCCCAGACCTGTTGCTGCTTGAAAAGCATGGCGACCATCGGGAAATACTGCTCCGGCGTTGCGAGCTCTTCAGGCTTCTGCGGGTTGCAGCGGGCGAGCATGAAGGCGGCGGCAGCGCGCGGATCGAAGGGGAATTCGCGCAGGACGAACTCGACCTTGCCGGTATCGACGTATTTCTGCTTGATGGTATCGAAGGTGGTGTTGTGGAAGTGGGCGCAATGCGGGCAGGTCATCGACATATATTCGACGATCTTGACGGGGGCATCGGTCTTGCCGAGCGCCATTTCCGGCAGCGTTCCCGGGGTCATGACCTTGGCCATGTCCACATCGCCATCCGGCTTCGGGATTTCTGGGGCTGCCTGCGCCTGCGCCGTACCGTATACCGCCATGGATGCGGTTGCGGCGGCGACACCGCCCAGAAGCTGGCGTTTCGTCAGTTGCATTTCAGAGATGCGCATGGGTTCCCCATAAACAAGTGTGGCAGCTGCTTGTGCGATATAACGGCCAGAAGCCGCGAACAAGGCACGCTTCGCCAACTTTCTTCAAAGAATTGTGACCTGCGAAAGACGAACAGTCAAAAGGTGCAAGATTTCGCGTTATCGGTACACATCGCAGCGATTGCCGACGCGCACGATCAGATTCCTGGCACGAAACCTATTTGCCGCGCTCGCCCAATACCGCCGTACCGAGGCGGGCGATCGCCTGGCGCAGTTTGTCGTCCTCTATGCCCTGCATCATGCCTTCCAGCTTTCGGGCGGCTTCGCCCTTCAGCGGCGGGGGTGGGCGAGAGCGTTTGACCTGCTGGTAGACCGGCTTCTGGACGATGCGGATCTGCTGGACGGCGGCGAAGCCGAAGAAGCTGTTGATGCGCTGGATGAGTTCGCCTTGCGCGTGGGTCAGAAAAAGCGCGCGCGCACCTTCACACGCGATGGTGAGCACACCGGGTCGGAAGCTGCCGTCATCGCCGCCGCGCGCCCAGGCGATCTTTTCCGGCCGGGTGCAATCGGCGAAATCCTCGCCGGCGATTTCGTCCCAGGAGCCGAGAAGCGCGCTATTAATGCCGGCACGGCGAGCGAGAACGGGATCGATGATGCCGTTCGTCAGCTCGGATATCTGCTTCTCACCTTTGCGTGGATAACTCATCGAAACCTTGGTAAATGGCGGCCATTCGAGACTACCGGCTTGATCGCGCCGCACTGCTTCGCCAAGTATAGAGCACTTCCCCCGATCGCGGCAAATAATGACGATACATACACTGGACGCGCCGACCGCCTCCGCTCTCCTCGAATGGTATGACCGCCATCATCGCGACCTGCCGTGGCGGGTTTCGCCGCCCATGGCCAAACGCGGCATCAAGGCGGATCCCTATCGCGTCTGGCTGTCCGAAGTGATGCTGCAGCAGACGACAGTGCAGGCGGTAAAGCCCTACTTTGCCAATTTCCTGATGAAGTGGCCGACAGTGACCGATCTCGCAAAAGCGCCTGGTGAAGAGGTGATGGCCGCCTGGGCGGGGCTTGGCTACTACGCGCGGGCGCGCAATCTGAAGAAATGCGCCGAGGCCGTTGCGAGCCAGCATGGAGGCATCTTTCCTGATACCGAAGAGGGGCTGAAAGCCCTGCCCGGCATCGGCGATTATACCGCGGCGGCGGTCGCGGCAATCGCCTTCAACCGGCAGGCGGCCGTGATGGACGGCAATGTGGAACGGGTGATCTCACGGCTCTATGCCATCGCCACACCGCTTCCGGCAGGCAAGCCGCTGATGCGTCAGAAGGTGGCGCTGCTGACGCCGGCCGATCGGCCCGGCGATTTCGCCCAGGCGATGATGGATCTCGGCGCGACGATCTGCACGCCGAAGCGCCCGGCCTGCTCGCTCTGTCCCTTCAACGGATCGTGCGAGGCGCTCAGGCTGCATGATCCCGAGCAGTTTCCGGTCAAGGCCGCCAAAAAGGAAAAACCGGTCCGACGCGGTGCGGCCTTCGTCGCAGTCACTTCCGATGGTGATATCCTGCTGCGACGGCGCATCGAAAGCGGCCTGCTGGGCGGCATGACGGAAATTCCGACGACGGCGTGGACTGCGCGGCAGGACGGAGAGACGTCAACGGAAGCGGCTCCTTTCAATGCTGACTGGCAAAGTTCGGGCACCGTGACGCACGTCTTCACCCATTTCGAACTCAGGCTTTCGATCTTCCGCGCGGCGATTGCCGATCGCGTTCAAATCAATGACGGATGGTGGGAGCCGGTTACAAATCTTGAAGCTCAGGCGCTCCCGACTATCATGAAAAAAGCGATCGCAGCGGCTATTCCTCTCGCGTTCAAAACAGCCAAGGGATGATTATGGCAAACGACATCAAGCATATCGTTTTCGATATCGGCAAAGTTCTTATTCATTACGATCCGCTTCTTCCCTTCAGCCGCCTCATTCCCGATGAGGCCGAGCGCAACTGGTTTTTTGCCAATGTCTGCACCCACGACTGGAACGTCGAGCAAGACCGCGGCCGCACCTGGGCGGATGCCGAAGCATTGCTGATCGAGCAGCATCCGACCCGCGAAGAGCATATCCGCGGCTTCCGCAAGCATTGGCACGAGATGGTGCCGCATGCCTATGAAGACAGCGTCGCGATCATGGAAGGCTTCATCGATGAAGGCCGGGACGTGACGATGCTCACGAACTTCGCCTCTGATACGTTCCGCGAGGCGCAGGAGCGCTTCGCCTTCCTTAGGAAACCCCGTGGCGTGACCGTTTCCGGGGATGTTGGCCTCATCAAGCCGGATATCGCGATCTACGAAACGCATGTGAAGAGTTTCGGCCTCGATCCAGCCGCGACGATCTTCATCGATGATGCACCTGCCAATATCGAAGGTGCCAAGGCTGCCGGCTGGAATGCCGTGCTCTTTAGCGGCACTGACAAATTGCGCGCCGATCTCGCCACTTACGGACTGAAGGCCTGAGCCATGAGCTTCGACCCCGCAACGGCCATCGACCGCTTCCACGCCGCGATCAACGATCTCGATTTTCCTGAAATCGAAAACTGGTTCACCGAGGATGCGACCTATGTCTCCAACGGCGTCGGCAGCCTTGCCGGCCGGGCCGAGATCATGGCCGCATTCCGCCGCTACTTCGATGATTATCCGGATCAGACAGCCGAAAATTCGCTGGTCGAGAGGCTGACGCCGCTCTCCGGCCGTGCTGTGTGGTCCGTCCGGGCAACGCACAGCAAGACCGGTAAGCCGCTGATCCGCGAGGGCGAGGAAACAATCACCTTCAACGAAGACGGCAAGGTCACGCGGGTCGATGTGACTGACTATCAGGAGTTCTGAAGAAGAGTTCCAGTCCTGAAACAAGAAGCCCGGGGTCCTTCGACTCCGGGCTTCTTTTTCTTCTTCCGTAACTGGAGGTACAAACCGGAAGAAGGGTTAGTGTCAACCTTGCAAGGTGCTGCTCAGCCCACCTTTGCGAGATCACTGCGGATGACGGACCGCAATTCGTCGATCGGGCGCAGGGATTGCCCGTCGTCGAAGTGCCAGAAGGTCCATCCGTTGCATGCATCAAGGCCCTGCACTTTCGCGCCGAGGCGATGAATGGAGCCGGCTTCGCCACCCGAGGCGACAGTGCCATCGGCGCGCACCACAGCACTGTAGCGCCGCTTGGCATCCGTCAGCACTTGGCCGGGCTTGATGAGGCCGCTTTCGACCAGCACGTTGAAGGCGACGCGGGCTTCGGCCTTCTTGCCGGTCATGACAGTCAGTTCCGCCTTGCCGAGCGGCTCGACGGCGGCGATGCGGGCAGAGGCCGCATCGATATAGTCCTGCTCGCGCTCGATGCCGACGAAGTGCCGGCCAAGGCGCTTGGCGACGGCGCCGGTCGTTCCCGAACCAAAGAAGGGATCGAGGATGATATCGCCGGGCTTGGAGGAAGCCATGATGACGCGGGCAAGCAGCGCTTCCGGCTTCTGGGTCGGATGGGCCTTCTTGCCATCCTCGCCCTTCAGGCGCTCGTTGCCACTGCAGATCGGGAACAGCCAGTCGGAGCGCATCTGCACGTCGTCATTGGCGGCCTTCATGGCATCGTAGTTGAAGGTGTATCCCTTGGCCTTGGCGTTCGGGCTTGCCCAGATCATCGTCTCATGGGCGTTCTGGAAACGGCGGCCCTTGAAATTCGGCATCGGGTTGGTCTTGCGCCAGACGATGTCGTTCAAGATCCAGAAGTTCAGATCCTGCAGCGTGGCACCGACGCGGAAGATGTTGTGATAGGAGCCGATGACCCAGATCGTGCCCGTCGGCTTCAGCACGCGGCGGCAGGCAAGCAGCCAAGCGCGGGTGAAAGCGTCATAGGCCTCGAAGGAGGCGAACTGGTCCCACTCGTCATCGACGGCGTCGACCAACGACTGGTCCGGCCGGTGCAGCGTGCCGCCGAGCTGGAGATTGTAGGGCGGATCCGCGAAGATGACGTCAACGGACTGGCTCGGAAGAGCCTCAAGGGCTGCAACGCAATCACCCTTGATGATCGTGTCGACCCAAGAACCCGACTTTACGGAAGTCTTGAGGTCGGCAAGCGGAAATACAGACGCCATGTAGATACTCACCCATACGCTTTACGCTTAACTGTCCGTTATGGTTACGCAAGTTGGTTACCAAAGCCTGAAGCACCGACCCGTTTCGGGAAAATATTCCGGTTTACCTACAAGAAAGAGGCGGACACTTGGCTGCGTCCGCCCCGATTTCACTCCGCCGCCAAGGGCATGTGGACCTGCCTGCTATCCTCAGGCGCCTCGGCCCGCTCGACCATTCCATAGTCCCTGACGACATGGCCGATGCGCAGCCGATAATCGGCGAAAATGCCGTTGCGGCCGGCCTTCTGGGCCGCCCGATGAGCTTCGAGATTGCGCCACGCGCGCACCGCCTCCTCATCCCGGAAGAAGGAAAGCGAGAGGATTTTGCCACGCATCGTCAGGCTCTCGAAACGCTCGATGGAAATGAACCCGTCGATCTTTTCGAGCTCGGACCTGAGTTCGCCGGCAAGGTCCAGATATCGATGGCGCTCGCCGAGATAGGGGATGACTTCGAAGATGACGGCGATCATGGCAGCACCAGCTTCGCATGAGGCGCCGAGACATTCTTCAGGAAGATGCGATCTTCCTTCAGGATGAAGTGCTCGCGACGCGCGAATTCATAGTTCTCCCGGCCGAGCGGATCTGCAGCAAGCTTGGCGCGATAGGCCTCGTAGGCCGCAAGGCTTTCGATGTTGTAGACACCGAAAGCCGTCGTTGCCGAGCCCTCATGCGGGCCGTAATAGCCGATCAGGTCGGCGCCGTTTCTCGGAATCGCCTGTCCCCAGTTGCGGGCATATTCGGCAAAGGCATCCTTGCGGAAGGGGTCGATCTCGTAGCGGATGAAGCAGGTGATCATCGGTTTTCTCCTTTCGTGTGAGAGGAGTTTTCGCACATTGCCGTACGAGAATGCTTCGGTTACGATCGAAGTATGAAAGAAGGACCCGACATTGCGCAGATCGGCGCGCTCATCGGCGATCCGGCGCGAGCCAACATGCTGGCGGCGCTGACGGGCGGCCGTGCACTGACGGCAACGGAGCTTGCGGCGGCCGGCGGCATCACGCTGCAGACGGCGAGCAGCCATCTCTCAAAGCTGGAATCCGGCGGTCTGCTTGCCCAGCGCAAGCAGGGACGCCACCGCTATTTCACCCTTGCCGACGAGGCGGTGGCCCGGCTGATCGAAAGCATGATGGGCCTTGCCGCTAGCCGAGGGCATCTGCGCCACCAGCCCGGCCCGAAGGACCCGGCGTTGCGCAAGGCGCGCATCTGCTACGACCACCTCGCCGGCGATTTTGGCGTGCGCATGCTGGACAGCCTGGTTGCGACGGGATCGATCGATGCCATCGGCGACGGGCTCGCAGTGACGGCCAAGGGCGAAAGCGATCTGCAATGTATCGGCATCGATGTCGGCAGCCTCAAATCCTCGCGCCGGCCGCTCTGCCGCTCCTGCCTCGACTGGAGCGAACGCCGCGCCCACCTCGCCGGAAGCCTCGGCAAGGCATTGCTCGCGAATTTCATGGAAAAGGGCTGGGCACGGCGAATGCCGGAAAGCCGGTCGGTGATGTTCTCCACCGAAGGCGAGCGACAGTTTCTGAAATTGTTTCCGCTGGAAACCTAGCAAGGCGCTACCAGCACATTCCGGAAATGACCATGTGCGACCGTGCTGCAGAGTTCGCTCCATTCGCAATCCTCGCAGGCATTGCGGATGGTATCGGCAGCGAAACCGCGGCGTAGTCTTTTCAGCAGGGCCTTATCGGGAATGAGGCGAGCGCCCTCATCTACCCGCATGCCCAACAGCCTGCCCACAGCTTCGGCGGCAGCTTCGTCCCTGGCCTTCGGACCGGGCAGAAGGCAATGCGCCGAAGCCTCGGACAACAAGGGAGCACAGATATCATCGGGGCCGGAGACGATTTCGATCTCCTCTCCGGCCGAGAGACGCTCTGCGATGCGGCGGTAGTTGGCGGTGAAGGCCGGAGTGTAGCCTTCACCGACAAATGTCAGCATGCAGAGTAGATGATGGGCGCGCAGCCTGACGGTCAATGCAGCTCTGCCCGGCCGCCATAAATGCGGATGCCCTTGAGCACCGCCGCAGCAAGCGCAGACTTCAGCACGCCGCCGAGGATGAAGGGCGCGACGCCGAGCAGCCAGCCTTTTTCGGCACCGATCAGCGAACCGAGATAGAGGCCACCGAGCGCAAGGCAGAAGATGTTTGCGGCAAAGTGGGCGGTGAAGCTTCTGATAATCTTGTCTCCCGTCCAGCCGCGTTCGGCGAGCCAGCCGACCATCAGCGCCATCAGCGGAAAGGCGACGAGATAACCTGCCGTCGGGCCGGCAAAGGGCGCAAGACCGCCTGAGCCGTTTGCGAGTACCGGTGCGCCAAGCATGGCTTCGCCGAGCCAGGCGAGAACGGTAAGCGTGCCGAGGCGCCAGCCATAGAGCGCGCCGATCATGGTGACGGCGAATGTCTGCATGGTGATCGGCACCGGCACCATCGGCACCGCTATCTGCGAGGCAAGCGCCAACACCAGCGTGCCGGCCAGAACGAAGAGATATTTGACCGCTAGCGACCGTGCGGAGAGGCGCAGCGGATCGAATGCCAGGTGACGGGGCTGGTCAGAGACGGACATGAAATTCTCCTTTTCAAAATTATAGATAATTTTTGATTCTCATCTATTTGATGGCGGAGATTTTTGCGCGACGCAAGAGAGGATGCATGGAATTTGAATGCAATCGGATTATAGGCAACATAAATACACGCCGAAATCCCTGAAAATCAAGACATTTCACGCCTTCTGAAATTATCTATAATTTCTTGAAATTCAGCCGACTATGGCAAAAGCTTCCCGCTCACCGGCCTTTTGGGCGGGCTGCGGAGCACGTCCGATCCACTGCACATGCTTCTGGAGAATGGCAGCGGCCTCCTCCGCCTTGCCCTGGCGAAGTGCCGCAAGAATGGCGCGGTGGTCATGATCGGTGCGTTTTTCCCAGCCCGAACGCCAGGCGGAGAAGAGGAAGCGGGCGCTTGCCGCATGCAGGTCGTCGATCGCGGCGAGCAGGCGCGGCATGGCGCAAGGGGTGAGGATGAGGCGATGGAAGCGGCGGTTCGCCTCTTCCCAGGCATGGACATTGGCGGCGGCATCGCCCTCGCGTGTCGCCTCTTCCGCGGCATCGAGGATGGCGGGCGTCAGATGGCGGACGGCATGCTTCAGGGCGAGCACTTCGAGGGCAGCGCGCATTTCCGCCACTTCGCGTACCTCTGCGAGATCGAAGGAGGCGACGCGCACGCCACGGCGCGGCTCGCTGATCGCCAGCCCTTGCGCTTCGAGCCGGCGAAACGCCTCGCGAACCGGCACATGGCTGGTCTCGAATTCCTCGGCAATATGGTCCTGCCGGAGACGGGCGCCGGGCGCGAGTTCACCATGCACGATGCGCTCTGCAAGCACGCGGGCAATACGCGCGGCGATGGTGTCTTCGGGTTCCCTGCTCATTGTCATCAAGTAACGAGCCCTGCAGGGCTTGTCGAGGTGGCACGAAAGCCGTTCCCCGCAAAGCTGCCCGCACCGCGCATTCCAGCCATGCCCCGTCGTCGGTTGAGCTTTCGGCGACCATCGTGTAAAGCCGCCTTATCCCCGAATAAGGTATGAGTATATGGACGGCTTCGACCTCATCATCTTCGACTGCGACGGCGTTCTGGTCGATTCCGAAATCATCGCGGCGGATGTCGAATCCAAGCTGCTGACGGAAGCAGGCTATCCGATCAGCGTCGAGGAAATGAACGAGCGCTTTGCAGGTCTCACCTGGCAAGACATCCTCTTCCAGATCGAACGGGAAGCCAGCATTCCGATCTCGGCATCCTTGCTCGACAAGTCGCAGAAGCTTCTGGACATCCGGCTTGAGCAGGAAGTCCAGGCCATTCCCGGCGTCGAATTCGCCGTCAGCCGCCTGTCGATGCAGCGCTGCATCTGCTCGAACTCCTCAAGCCAGCGGCTCGACATGATGCTGGGCAAGGTTGGCCTGAAGAAGCTCTTTGCGCCGAACATCTTCTCCGCCAAGGATCTCGGCCCCGACCGCGCCAAGCCGAAGCCGGATATCTTCCTGCACGGCGCAAGCCAGATGGGCGTTTCGCCTTCCAAGACAGTCGTCGTCGAAGATTCCACCCACGGCGTTCATGCAGCGCGTGCTGCCGGCATGCGGGTCATCGGCTTTACCGGCGGCTCGCACACCTACCCCTCGCATGCCGACAAGCTGACGGATGCGGGCGCAGAGACAGTCATCTCGCGCATGAACGATCTGCCGGGTGTCGTCGCGGCTCTGGCGGAATGGGAAGGCGTGCTTTAAACGCCTCGCAGGGCCTGCGGGCGCAATTTTGTTATACAACCCTAGAGTTCATGTTATGGTCCCGGTGGATTTTCCGATCCACCGGCTCCGAGGCTGATCGACGCTTTCCGCCGGCTCACCAGTTTAGACGGAGGAGGACGTCATGCCCATCATAGGACAAGGCTGGGAATTGTTCATCAACCGGCAGAGCGAGCAAAACCGCCACGGCAGAACCCGCACAATCGGAACTTACCAGATCCACCACAATGGCAATGCCCGCGATGGCCTCTCCGGAACCTCAGTGGAAACGAAGGGACCGGGTGACAACAGAGTGCGGGGCAACGGCAGGCGAATTGAAGCAGGCCGCTATCCGCTTGCGACGCAAGCAGGCTCCCACTACCTCACGATCGGCTACCTCGTTTCAAACGACCCCGATCAAACGCCGAAGCCGGGCCTCGAACTGCTGAATACCGGAAACCGCACGGAAATCCTGGTGCATCCGGGCCATGGATTTCTGGCGAGTGTCGGCTGTATCAACCTGACGGCCCGGCTTGCAAGCGGCAATACCGACATAAATTTCGTCGACAGTCGTGAAAGGGTGATCGACGCGATCAACGACCTCAAGAATTTCCTCGGCAACGACTTCCCGCATTTTAACGGACAGCCGATCGCGAATGCGTGGGTGGTGATCGACGGAGAGCCCTGAGAGCCGTCAGCTGCTCTTCTTCTTCGCGCCCTTGCCGCCATTCTTGGCCGGCTGATTGTCGAAGCCGACGTTGACGCGGACGAGTGCCCCGGAGCCGACCGGCATCTTGACGCCTTCATGACGGAAGATGACCTGCGTGGCAGATGAGCCCGACGGAATCTCGGTCGGGAAATTGATGACTTCCGATGACAGCACGTCCTGACCGTCCAGTACCGAGATGCGGATCGGCAGGGTGACCGGACCCGGCGTACCGCCTGGACCGGCGACGAGGCGAAGCTGGGCCACGACGGTCATGGAAAGCGCTGTGTCGTTCAGCGTGCACTGGCGCGTATAATCACCGAAGGAGGCCTGGAAGACCACCTGTTGCGCGTCGCCTGTCTTTGCTCCCTTCGCATAGGTGCGGAAGATCGCATCCTGATCGCGCAGGAAAATCTGTGGGCATGCGCCCTGCACAACGGGTGCGACCGCGCCCTGTGCGGTAACGCCGGTGCCGATCGGGGCCTGGTTCGACGACGGATTGGTCGGGGCTACGGGCATGATCTGGGCATTGCCGTTCGGCTGTAGCGGAGCGGGGCCGCTGCTGGCAGCAGCAGCTTCAGGTTTGCTGTCGCCACCGAGGCCAAGCGAATTGCAGCTGGCAAGAGCAGCAAGGAGCGATGCAGAAACGACGAAACGAGAGACCTTGCCGAGCACGATATTCCATCCCTTGCGAACGCTTTTTTCTAGGTTCCTGTAGGTTCTTGCGACTTTTGCGCAAGGCCTTTCATGACAGTTGGCGATGGTCTATATCAGCGGCGCAAAGAAAAATCGATTGGGTAAGCACCGTTTTGATGCACTTTTCGGCGCCGGATGCGGGCAAGTTCAATGAGATACCTGCGATGGTGCCCCGGCGTGCCGGCAGGTTCCCGGTTTTCGGTGAAGGCAGCATCTCGTTTGCGCACCGAATTTCTCCAGCCATAGATCAAGGATGACGAACGTGGACTATATCTCGACCCGCGGCGAGGCCCCTTCCCTCGGCTTTTGCGACGCCCTTTTGGCAGGGCTGGCGCGCGATGGTGGGCTCTACGTTCCCCGCAAATGGCCGAGCTTTTCCAAAAAGGAAATCCGGGCGCTGCGCGGCAAGAGCTATCAGGAGATCGCCTTCACCATCCTATCGCCCTTCACCAATGGCGAAATTCCCGACGAAACCTTCCGGGCGATGATCGACGAGGCCTACGGCACTTTCCGTCATCCGGCGATCGCGCCGCTGGTGCAGACCGGCCCGAACAGTTTCGTCATGGAGCTCTTCCACGGCACGACGCTCGCCTTCAAGGACGTGGCGATGCAGCTTCTCGCCCGCCTGATGGATTATGCGCTGGAGAAGCGCGGCGAGCGGGCGACGATTGTCGGCGCCACCTCGGGCGATACCGGTGGCGCTGCGATCGACGCCTTTGCCGGCCGTGACCGCACCGATATCTTCATCCTCTTCCCGCATGACAAGGTCTCGCCGGTACAACAGCGGCAGATGACGACGTCGACGGCCGGCAACGTGTACGCGCTCGCCGTCGAAGGCAATTTCGACGATTGCCAGAACCTCGTCAAAGCCATGTTCAACGACGCGGCCTTCCGCGACAAGGTGAAGCTTTCGGGTGTCAATTCGATCAACTGGGCGCGCATCATGGCGCAGATCGTCTATTACTTCACGACGGCGGTGGCACTCGGCGGACCGGACCGGAAGATCTCCTTCACCGTACCGACAGGCAATTTCGGCGACATCTTCGCCGGCTACTGTGCAAAGCGCATGGGGCTGCCGATCGACAAGCTCGTCATTGCCACCAACGAGAACGATATCCTGGCGCGGACGCTGAAGACCGGACGTTACGACATGAAGGCGGTGAAGGCGACGACCTCTCCATCAATGGATATCCAGATATCCTCCAACTTCGAGCGGCTGCTGTTCGAAGCCTATGACCGCGACGCCTCCAAGGTGCGCGCCGCCATGGAAAGCCTCAAGCAATCCAGTGGGTTCGAGATTTCGCCCGAAGCGCTGAAGTTCATCAGGAAGGATTTCCGCGCCGGCCGCGCGAGCGAACGCCAAGTGGCTGAAACGATCCGCAAGACCTATGCGGACACCGGCTATCTGCTCGATCCGCATTCGGCTATCGGCGTCTTCGTGGCCGCCAAGCGGGAAAAGGCTGATACCCCGATGGTGACGCTTGCGACCGCCCACCCGGCGAAATTCCCGACGGCCGTAAAATCCGCCTCCGGTATTGACCCGGCGCTTCCGACGTGGCTTGCTGATCTGATGCACAGGGAGGAGCGCTTCCAGATCATCGAGCCCGAGCTCAAAGCGGTTGAAACCTTTATCGGCAAGCATGCCCGCAGCTAGATGACGGCAGGCGCAGAAAGATAGCACATGACAGTTGAGTGCACCCGGCTCAAATCCGGGCTGACAGTAGTCACACAGACCATGCCGCACCTTGAAAGCGCTGCGCTCGGAGTCTGGATCAAATCAGGTTCGCGCAACGAGACGGAAGACGAGCACGGCATTGCCCACCTGCTCGAGCACATGGCCTTCAAAGGAACGGGGCGACGTTCCGCCCGTGAGATCGCCGAGGAAATCGAGGATGTCGGCGGCGAAGTGAACGCCGCAACCTCCACCGAGACGACGTCCTACTATGCTCGCGTATTGAAGGACCACGTGCCGCTCGCCGTCGATATCCTTGCGGATATCCTGACGGAATCCGCCTTCGAGGAAGAAGAGCTGGAGCGCGAAAAGCAGGTTATCCTGCAGGAGATCAACGCGGCCAACGACACGCCCGACGACGTCGTCTTCGACCGTTTCTCCGAGGTGGCCTATCGCGGTCAGACCCTCGGCCGCCCGATCCTCGGCACGCCGGAAACCGTCGTTTCCTTCACGCCGCAACAGATCCGCTCTTATCTCGGCCGCAATTACACGACCGACCGGATGTTCGTGGTGGCGGCGGGCGCCGTCCAGCATGACGAATTCGTCCGAATGGTCGAAGACCGCTTCGCCAGCCTGCCGACCCAGCCCAATGCTCCGCCGGTCATGGAGGCTGCACGCTATATCGGCGGCAATGTGCGCGAGCCGCGCGATCTCATGGATGCGCAGATCCTGCTCGGCTTCGAGGGCAAGGCCTACCATGCCCGCGATTTCTATTGCTCGCAGATCCTCGCCAATATCCTTGGCGGCGGCATGTCCTCCCGCCTGTTCCAGGAAGTGCGCGAGTTCCGCGGCCTCTGTTATTCGGTCTATGCCTTCCATTGGGGCTTTTCCGATACCGGCATCTTCGGCATCCATGCCGCGACCGGCGGCGAAAACCTGCCGGAGCTTGTGCCCGTCATCATCGACGAGTTGCACAAGTCGGCCGACAGCATCGACCAGAAGGAAATCGAGCGAGCCCGTGCGCAGATCCGCGCGCAGCTTCTCATGGGCCAGGAAAGTCCTGCGGCGCGGGCCGGCCAGGTCGCCCGGCAGATGATGCTCTACGGCCGTCCGATCTCCAATCCGGAGATGATGGAACGCCTGGAAGGCATCACCATCGAGCGCCTGACCGATCTTGCCGGTCGCCTCTTCTACGATACCGTCCCGACGCTTTCGGCGATCGGCCCGCTTGAGCAGCTTGCCCCGATGGAAGACATCACCGCCTCGCTTTCGGTTCCGGCACCGAAGACGAAGCTCGCAAGCCGCTGACCGCCACATCCGTTGCGCCGGGGGTTATCGATGCCAAAATCGGTTTTTCGGTTCCTTTCGCGACAGCCCGAAGCGGTCGAACTTGAAAACGATAAATATGTCCTGCGCCTGCCGCGCTACCAGGATTTCAATCAGTGGCACCGGCTTCGCGCCGACAGCCGCCGCTTTCTGGAACCCTGGGAGCCGACATGGCGGCGCGACGAGCTGACCGAAGGCTCTTTTCGCGCCCGGGTGATCCGCGGCAAGCAGGAATATGCCTCGGGACAGGCGATCCCGCTCTTCATCTTCCAGAAGAAGGACATGGCGCTCGTCGGCGGCATCACCATCGGCTATATCCGCCGGGGTGCCGCCCAGAGCTGCATGATCGGCTATTGGATGGGCGAGCGTTATGCCGGCCAGGGCCATATGTTCGCCGCACTTCAACTGGTTATTCCCTATATCTTCGCAGGGCTTGAGTTGCACCGTATCGAAGCAGCCTGTATTCCAGAGAATGCACGGAGCATTCGCCTGCTTGAGAAAGCCGGGTTCCAGCGGGAAGGCTACCTGCGCGGATATTTGAAGATCAACGGTCAGTGGCATGATCACGTGATGTTTTCACGCCTAGTCACCGACGCGGATACAGGCAGGAAACCCAACAGCCGATGAACAAAGACCGCATGCTGCCGACGTCACCGTCCGGACGAATGATCGCGGTGATCGCAGCCCTTCTCCTGTCGGTACTCGCCCTTGCGGCGGGAACCGTGCAGGCGGCCGAACCGGTCAAGATTTCCCGCGACGACACTGCGCTGGACCTGACTGCCACCACCGAAATCTACGCCAATCAGGGCGAAGCCTTCCAGGTTTCGACCGCGGCCGGTGCCGATGGCATCCGCCGGCGCATCGAGGTGCGCTCGAGTTCGGAAAACCATCAGGGCGACTGGGCGGTCTTTGCGCTCGCCAACGTCTCGGAAGAGCAGCTTGAGCGCGTCATCGTCGCGCCGCACTTCCGCCTCGTCAATTCCAAGCTGTTCTGGCCCGACCTCGGTTCGCAACGTATCATCGCGATCACGCCGAGCGAAGGTTTCGCGCTCGACCGCCAGCAGAGCGACGAGGCTGACGTCTTCCGTATCACTCTGAACCCAGGCGCCGTCATCACCTTTGTTGCCGAGCTCGCGACGCCCGATCTGCCGCAGATCTATCTGTGGGAGCCGGACGCCTATAAGGATACGATCAACGCCTTCACGCTCTATCGCGGCATCGTTCTCGGCATTGCCGGCCTGCTCGCCGTCTTCCTGACGATCCTCTTCGTCGTCAAGGGCACCTCGATGCTGCCGGCGACCGCGGCTCTCGCGTGGGCGGTGCTCGGCTATATCTGTGTCGACTTCGGCTTTCTCGGAAAGCTGATCAGTGTCGCCTCGGCGGATCAACGAATATGGCGCGCCTGTGCGGAGGTGGCGCTCGCCTCCAGTTTCGTGATCTTCCTGTTCACCTATCTCAATCTCAACCGATGGCATGTGCATCTCGGCTATGCGACGCTTGCCTGGGTGCTGGGTCTCGCCCTGCTGTTCGGCGTTGCGATCTATGATCCATCGATTGCAGCCGGTATCGCGCGGCTTTCCTTCGCGCTGACGGCGGCGACCGGCCTGCTGCTCATCATCTATCTCGGCTTCAACCGCTATGACCGCGCCATCCTGCTCGTGCCGGCTTGGGCGCTGACGCTCGTCTGGCTTTTCGGCGCGTGGCTGACGGTGACCGGTCGGCTCGACAACGACATCATCCAGCCGGCGCTCGGCGGCGGTCTCGTGCTTATCGTGCTTCTGATCGGCTTTACCGTCATGCAGCACGCCTTTGCGGGCGGCGCATTCCAGCAGGGACTGTTCTCCGATCTGGAGCGCCAGTCGCTGGCGCTGACGGGTTCGGGGGACATGGTCTGGGACTGGGACGTGGCGCGCGACCGTGTGGTGACCATTCCCGACGTTTCCGTGAAGCTCGGACTATCGGCGGGCATGATGCATGGGGCGGCGCGGAACTGGCTGCCGCGGCTGCACCCCGATGATCGCGACCGCTTCCGCGCCACACTCGACGTGCTGCTCGAGCACCGACGCGGGCGGCTGAACCACGAGTTCCGCATCCGCGCCGAAGACGGCCATTTCCACTGGCTGTTGATCCGCGCGCGGCCGGTTCTCGGCTCGAATGGCGAGATCATTCGCTGCGTCGGCACGATCGTCGACGTGACCGAGCAGAAGAATTCCGTCGAGCGGCTGCTGCAAGATGCGTTGCACGACAACCTGACGGGCCTGCCCAACCGGCAGGTCTTCCTCGACCGCCTGCAGTCAGTGCTGACATTGGCGCCGGGCGGCGAAACGCTGCGCCCGACCGTCATGGTGATCGACATCGACCGCTACAAGCTGGTCAACGATTCCCTCGGCGTCGCCGCCGGTGACAATATCCTGATCGCACTCACCCGCCGCCTGCGTCGCCTCCTGAAACCGCAGGATACGCTGGCACGCCTTTCCGGCGATCAGTTCGGCCTCATTCTCGTTTCCGAGCACGATCCGGCCAAGGTCGCGGATTTCGCCGATGCGATGAGCAAGGCGATCATGGTGCCGATCAACTTCTCCAACCGGGAGATCATCCTGACGGCCTCCATCGGCCTCACCTCCTGGGTAGACCAGCAGGAGAGCGCGTCGGGCTTGCTCAGTGACGCCGAGCTTGCCATGTACCGCGCCAAACGCGCCGGCGGCAACCGCGTGGAGCCGTTCCAGCCGGCCTTCCGCGATTTCGGCACCGACCGCCTGCAGCTCGAATCGGATCTTCGCCGCGCCATCGAGCGCAAGGAGCTTTCGATGGTCTACCAGCCGATCGCACGGCTGGAGGATGTCGAGATCGCCGGCTTCGAGGCGCTGATGCGCTGGGAACATCCCAAGCGCGGCAATATCCCGCCGTCCGAATTCATTCCGATCGCCGAGGCGTCCGACATCATCGGCGCGCTCGGCATCTTCGCGCTGGAACAGGCGACCAACGACCTGATGGCCTGGCAGAACCAGACCGGCGAACTGCCTATCTTCGTCTCCATTAATCTGTCCAGCGTGCAGCTTCTCAACAACGAACTCTACGACGACGTCCGCTCGGTGCTGGCGAAGACCCAATTTGATCCTTCGCAGCTGAAGCTCGAGCTGACGGAATCCATGGTGATGGAGAATCCGGAACAGGCGCGCCTCGTGCTGCAGAAGCTGAAGGAAGCAGGCCTCGGCCTGGCGCTTGACGACTTCGGCACCGGCCATTCCTCTCTCGCCTATCTTACACGCTTCCCCTTCGACACGATCAAGCTCGACAAGGCGCTGGTGCGCGACAACAGCGACAAGAAGGCGACCATCTTGAAATCGGTGATTTCCATGGCGCGCGAGCTGGACATGAAGGTCGTGGCGGAAGGCATCGAGTCCAACGAGGATGCGATCGAACTCGCCAAGATGGGCTGCAACTACGGTCAGAGCTATCTCTTCGGCCCGCCGATGCCGTCGGAGTCGGTGCTGCGGCTCTTGAGGGAACGGTTTCCGTTAACGAAGCGGGCCTGATCCCGAAGCTTGTTTCATCGGTTTTTTCCGGGGGATTGGCACCTCTCCGCTCGATACTGCTTTCCCTGCTTGCGGCGGCCATTGACCATTGGCCGCCGATATGCGCCTCTGCCTCAGCGCAATAAGGAAAATCCGATGCTGAAGCTTCTGCTCGCCCTCTCGATGGGCGCCTTTTGCGTCTCTCCGGTCTACGCCGCCGAAATTCATCCGCCCTCGCTGAGCTGCCTGGCGACAGCGGCGCCGGCGCGCTGTGAAACCCTGAAAAAGAACTTTCAGGCGGCCTATGCCCTGGCTCATAAGGGAGATCATGGCGCGCAGGTCACCGTGGCCTTCTGCCTCTCTACCGGTTGTCGCGGCGCTGTGATCGTCGACAAAGTCGCCGCTTGCAGCTGGCATATCGTCATCGCCAATTCCGGGGCAGCGACAGTGATTGACGGCTCGAATCTCAAGGATACCTGCCGCCCGATGACGGAAGAGCAGAAAAGCACTGCACGCGCCTTGTCCAACGATCTCGTCCGCAAGATCTATAACCGTCAGGTGGTCGCAGCGGACCAGATGTAGGCGGGGTGGCTTTTGCCAGATCCAGCGACTGCGGGCGCGAAATATCGTTGCCCTCGCCGCTTTCGTCGTTATTCTGCCCGCAAACAAACCGGGAGGTACCCTATGATCCTGCACTGCGTATTCATGCGGCTGAAGAGCGCTTTTACACCGGATGACAAGCAGGCGCTGTTCGAAGCCATCGTGGCGCTGAAGCAAGTGATTCCGGGAATTCTTGACATTAAACACGGGCCGAATGTTTCACCCGAGGGGCTGCATGGCGGTTTCGTCGACGGTTTTGCAGTGACCTTCGAAAGCCCGGAGGCCCGGGATACCTATCTCGTGCATCCAGAGCATGTGGCCGTCGGCGAGCGCATCGTCTCGTCGACGGACGGAGGCCTGGCCGGCCTCCTAGTTTTCGATCTCGTTATCTGACGAAGCAATTCCAGGAAAAGTGTGTAGCGGTTTTTCCGTCCGGAATTGCGTCATTCCCGACGCAGCTCAGCTCGACTTCGCCATGGCGGTGGAGAGCCGGTCGACGTTGTAGCGGAACATCTTTTCGTAGGTCGGCGCCGGGCCTTTGGCGTCCGACAGCGATTCGACGTAAAGCTCCCCGCCCGGCTCGGCACCGGTCGCGGTAGCAACCTGCTTGACGAGCCGCGGATCGTTGGAGTTTTCGAAGAAATAGGTCTTCACGTGTTCCTGCTTGATCTGTTCGATCAGCTTGGCAACGTCGGCCGCCGATGCTTCGCTTTCGGTCGACAGGCCGAGGGGTGCCAGGAAGCTGACATTATATTCCCGGCCGAAATAGCCGAAGGCATCGTGGCTGGTCAGCACCTTGCGGCTGTTCTCGGCGATCTTGTCGAACTTGGAATGTGCATAGGCATCCAGTTCGTCGAGCTTCTTCGTGTACTTTTCAGCATTCGCCTTGAAGGCTGCCGCATCGACCGGATCGGCAGCGGAAAGTGCCTTCTCGATATTGGCGACCCAGACCTTCACATTGACAGGGCTGTTCCAGACATGCGGATCGGTAACAGTCTTTCCATCCTCTTCCATCGTGCGGGTGTCGATGCCCTCTGACACCGTGACCGGATTTCCCTTGTAGCCGGAGGCAGTGATCAGGCGGTCCATCCAGCCTTCCAGCCCCTCGCCGCTGACGAAGGTGACTTTAGCGGCATTCAGCGCCTTGGCATCGGCCGGCGACGGCTCGAATTCATGGGGATCGCCGTTCGGTCCGACGAGGCTCGTGACCTTGACGTGATCGCCGCCGACCTGGCGGACGACATCGGCAAGCACGGTGAAGGAGGCAACGACCTTCAGCGTTTCGGCGGAAGCCGGCACGGCCGAAAGCGTCATCAGCATGGGCAAGGCCGCGGAAAGAAGCAGTCTGCGAGATATCATTGGTGTCTCCTGTGATCAGCCCTTCAGATGCGGGCGGGGGAAGAAACGCCGGGCAAGGCCCGACGGCGCGAAGAAGATGGAGAGGACGTAAAGCAGGGCTGCCGTCATGATGATCGTCGGGCCGGAGGCAAGTTCGAGGTGATATGACGCGACGAGGCCGAGATAGCCGGAGGCTGCGGCACTCACCGTCGCTGTCGTCATCATGGCCGGCAGGCTGCGGGACCAGAGCTGGGCGATCGCCGCCGGCAGCATCATCAGGCCGACGGCCATCAATGTGCCGAGCGCCTGGAAGCTCGCAACAAGGTTCAACACCACCAACAGCAGGAAAAGAAAATGATAGACCGGCCCGCGCCCGCCGACGGCGCGCAGGAAGCCCGGATCGAAGCATTCCGCGACCAGCGGGCGGTAGATGATCGCAAGCGCCAGCAATGTGACCGACGTGATGGCACCAATCTGTGTCAGCGCCGGCGCGTCAATGGCAAGGATCGTGCCGAAAAGCACGTGCAGCAGATCGATGTTCGAACCGCGCAGTGAGACGATGAGGACACCCAGGGCCAGTGACGCCAGATAGAAGCTCGCGAAACTCGCATCCTCCTGCAGCACGGTCATGCGGCTGACGACGCCTGACAGCAGCGCAACTGAAAGGCCGGCTACAAGCCCACCAACGCCCATTGCGGTCAGCGACAGCGAGCCGGCAACGAGATAGCCGACTGCAGCACCGGGCAGCACGGCATGGCTCATGGCGTCTCCCATCAGGCTCATCCGGCGAAGCATCAGGAAAACACCGATGGGGCCGGAACCGAGACCAAGACACAGGCAGGCGACGAGCGCGCGGCGCATGAAGCCATAGTCGGCGAATGGGGCGAAGAAGATATCGTAAGCCGTCATGCCGCCGGCTCGCAGGCTTCGGCATTCTCGTCCCAGCGTTCGGCCATGGCGCGGGCCTGCAGAAGATTGGCAGAGGACATGACGTCCTGCGTCGCCCCCCAGCCGATCAGCCGGCGGGCAAGCAGCAAGGTTTCCGGGAAATGCGCCCTCACCTGCTCGAAATCATGGAGCACGGCGATCACCGTCCGGCCGTCGCCGTGCCAGTGGGTTACGATGTCGAGCAGGTCTCTGGTCGTGCGGGCATCGATGGCGGTGAAGGGTTCATCGAGCAGGATGATACGAGCATCCTGCAGCAGCAGGCGGGCGAAGAGCACGCGCTGGAACTGGCCGGCCGAAAGCGAGCCGATATGGCGCTTCTCGAACCCTTCCAGACCGACGGTGGAGAGTGCGGCGCGGGCAGACGCAGTGTCTTGCTTTGCGATGCGGCCGAAGGCGCCCGCCGAACGCCAGCTTCCGAGCAGGACGATATCCAGCACCGAGATCGGGAAACGCCTGTTGATCTCTGCCGCCTGGGGAAGATAGCCGAAATCAGTGCGTTGCAGCCGGTGCTCCACCCGCCCCTCGGCAGGGCGCAGTTCCCCCATGATCGCCTTCAGCAGCGTGGATTTTCCCGCGCCATTCGGTCCGGCGATTGCCGTCAGGCTGCCGGACTGGAACGTGCCGGAGAGATGATGAACGGCGGGATGACGGTCATAGGAGACAGTGAGGTTGTCGAGGCGGATGTCAGGCGTGTTCATGGCAGGAGAACTGCCCAGTGAATGGCGAGCCAAAGCAGGGCGACGACAGCAATCGCGCCGCTTGCACGCAAAAGTGCCGATTGCCCGAGAAGACTGATGGCGAGACGTTCGGGGGCGGGCGACATGCTCATTCCTTTTATGTAATAACATTACCGTTATGTTATAACAAATATGGCGAGAATGAGGCAAGCGATTCGATCAATGCCGCGGCCTGCGGTCGAGGGACCAGATACCGATCGTTTGACCAAAACAAAAAAGGGCGCCCGAAGGCGCCCCAGCATTCGATCTGCGGAAATGGACCTCAGAGCTGTTCGAGCATTGCGGCCGCGCCGGAAGCCGTTGCCTGACCGGGCGTTTCCTCGACGTTGAGCGACTTTACGACGCCATTCTCAACCAGCATGGAATAACGCTTGGAGCGAACGCCGAGGCCGCCGCCGGAAAGATCGGCGTCGAGACCGACTGCCTTGGTGAAACCGGCATCCCAGTCGGCGAGGAAATGGATCTTGCCGAGACCACCCGACGACTGCGCCCAGGCGCCCATCACATGCCAGTCGTTGACAGCAAGGACGGCGATGTCGTCAACGCCCTTGGCGAGGATGGCATCGCGGTTTTCCAGATAGCCCGGCAGGTGGTTCAACGAACAGGTGGGCGTGAAGGCGCCCGGCACGGCGAAGAGCACGACGCGCTTGCCGGCAAAAAGCTGCTCGGTCGTGGTTTCGACCGGGCCGTCGGTAGTCTTTTCCTTGAAGGTGGCGGCAGGGAGCTTGTCGCCGATCGCGATGGTCATGGATTTTCTCCTCGGTTCTGGCTGGTCGCGGCACGGCCGCGGGGGATCGAGAGGGACTATAAGATGCGGTCAATCAAAGGCAAGCGTGCTTTCCATGGCGCGTGCGCCGTCGATGATAAGCACCCGCCATTGCTTGCCGCTGGTGTCATAGTTCTTCGGCAGCTTGCCGATGGCGATGTCGGTGGAATAGGCCTTGCCGCTGCGCGCAACATTCATCTGCTTGGTGAAGGCATAACCGCTCGGTCCGGTAACGACGATGTCGGGCGTGCCGCTTCCCGCCTCCGGCAAAGTGATCTTCAGGGAGAGCTGCTTCAGGTCGGGCGACATAATGTGTGCTACGACCTCGAAATCGGCAGACGGCGCTTCGGGAAGGCGAGCAGCGGCGCTCTGAAGGATCATTTCCTCCTGTGGGCGCGACTGGGCGGCAGCACCGAATTTCAATGAAAGCTGCGCCTGGAAAGGAATGCAGATATCCTTGCAGATGCCGATGAAGGCGGTGGCGTCGAGAACGACCAGACCTGCCTTCGAAGCCGTCAGCGACAAAGGCAGGGTCACCGGCGCCTCATAGCCGATATCCTCGGCCTTGCTGCTGGAGATATATTTCGGAGCGGGATAGGAAATGGCGTCAAGAGTGACGCCGCTTTGCGGTGCGATGGTGACCTGCGGCGGGATGCCGTTGTTGCCCGGTTCACGCCAATAGGTGATCCAGCCGGGCTTCGGCTCGATCTGCAGGCCTGCCCTTATATGGCCGTCAGCGTCCGGCGGCAGCGCCACGAGACGCATGCGGCCACCTTCGTTCTCCGCCCAGTCGCTCATTTCCGCATGCGCCTGACGCAACAATGGAAGCACGGACGCCGCCGAAATGACTGCAATCAACAGGGGCCGCGCGAGCAAAGAAATAACTCTCATGGAACAAGGGTTTATCGAAACTTGCCAATAGCCGCCAGAAGTCCTGCCCATTTAAATCTTCATTTTCAGTTGATTGATTTGTGACATTGCCCCATGTTTCTCTTGTCGGAGCCTTTGTGCGGTCTGGCGGCAGGAGGAACCATGTCCCTAGCAACGCTGAAGAACAGACGGGAACGCGGATTTTTCGACGGTCAGTTCCTGATCGCCATGCCCGGCATGGAGGATCGTAACTTCGCGCGCACAGTGATCTATATCTGCGCCCACTCGGATGCAGGGGCCATGGGCTTCGTCATCAATCGCCCGCAAAGCCTGACCTTCACCGATGTTCTGCTGCATCTCGATATGATCAAGCAGGAAGATTCCATCGTGCTGCCGAAAGATGCGCGTGAGTTTCCGATCCAAACCGGAGGGCCGGTCGAAAGCGGTCGCGGTTTCGTGCTGCATTCCGACGATTATATCAGCGACTCTTCCATCCCCGTCAGTGACGATATCTGCCTGACGGCGACGCTTGATATCGTGCGCGCCATCTCCAAGGGCGGCGGCCCGAAGCGGGCTACCATGCTGCTCGGCTATTCCTCCTGGGGTGCGGGCCAGCTCGAAAACGAGGTGGCCTCCAATGGCTGGCTCAATTGCGCGGCCAATGAGGAGCTGATCTTCGATCGCTGCCTCGATGACAAGTATGAGCGGGCGCTTACCAGCATGGGCGTGACGCCGGCCATGCTTTCGGCCGAAGCCGGCCACGCCTGACCGCACCATTCCGGAACGAAATTCGGTCACTCGCGTTTTCTGTCGGCAAGCGCGGACACTCCGTCCGTGATCCGAAAGGAGACACACACATGGGTAGCACTGGCGACAAGATTTCCGGCAAGGTCAATGAGATGGCCGGCAAGGCAAAGAAGACTGCCGGCAAGGCCACCGGCGACCGCGAAATGCAGGCTAAGGGCAATGTGCAGGAAGCCAAGGGTAAGGCCCAGGTCGCGAGCGGCAAGGTCAAGGACAAGCTGAAGGGCGCTGTCGACCGGCTGTGACGCCTCGTTTCATCCGCACATGCAATGCCTGTCGCACCCATGTGCGGCGGGCATTTTCCGTCATACCCGCCTGTAGGAGGCTGCCATGAGGTTGTTTGCCTGCGACAATTGCGATCAGGTCATCCATTTCGACAACAGGCAGTGCGTGCGCTGCAACCATCGCCTCGGCTTCTTTGCGGGCGATCTTTCCATGCATGCGCTGGAATCGCGCGACGAGGCGAACTGGCAGCTCGTCTCCGAGCCGAACCGGCTCGTACAGTTCTGTGCCAATGCGGGCCTCGACATCTGCAACTGGCTGGTCGATGACAACAATGATTTCTGCATTGCCTGCCGCCATAACCGGCTGGTGCCGAATACCGACACGCAAGATGGTATCGACCGCTGGCGCCGTATCAGCCAGGCGCAGCGCCACCTGTTCTATTCGCTACTGCGCTGGAACCTGCCGCATCCGGACCGGCAGGACGACCCGCAAGGCGGCCTCGTTTTCGATTTTCTCGAAGACACCGTGCAGAATGACGGCAATGTCGTACCGGCCATGACCGGCCATGAGGACGGGCTGATCGCGATCCGCGCAGCCGAAGCAGACGACGTGACCCGCGAGCAGGCGCGCACGGCAATGGATGAGCCCTATCGCACCCTGCTCGGCCATTTCCGCCATGAGACCGGGCACTTCATCTGGAACAAGCTGGTGCACGACCGCGATGGCTTCGACGAATTCCGCGCCGTCTTCGGCGACGAGCGACGGGACTATGGGACGGCGTTGCAGGACCGCTATGCCAACGGACCCGTTGCCGGCTGGCAGGACAGCTTCATCAGCGCCTACGCCTCCGTCCACCCCTGGGAGGATTTCGCAGAATGCTTCGCACATTACCTGCACATCGTCGATACGCTGGAAACGGCGCGCAGCTTTGGCATCGCGATCGATCCGCGCGGGCATGAAGAGATTGCTAGTGAGGTGGATTTCAATCCCTATCGCGCCCAGAGCGCCGAACAGCTCGTCGGCGCCTGGGTGCCGCTCAGCCTTGCGATCAATGCGATCCAGCGCAGCATGGGGCAGCCGGATTCCTATCCCTTCGTGCTGTCACCGCCTGTCGTGACGAAGCTCGAATATATGCACCGGCTGATACAGAATGCTGCGGCAGACCAGCGGCAGGCGGCCTGATCAGCTTGCCTTCTTGCTCTTCTTGAAGGGCTCCATTCCCTTGCGGGCGAGTTCGTCGGCGCGTTCGTTCTCAGGATGGCCGGCATGGCCCTTGACCCAATGGAGCGTAACCTTATGCCGGTTGCGCGCCTCTTCCAACGCCTGCCAGAGTTCGGCATTCTTCACCGGCTTGTTATCCGATGTCCTCCAGCCGTTCTTCTTCCAGCCGAAAATCCACTTGGAAATTCCGTCCTTTACATAGGCGCTGTCGGTATAGAGATCGATTTCGCAGGGCTCCTTCAGAGCAGTCAGCGCGGAAATAGCGGCCAGGAGTTCCATGCGGTTGTTGGTCGTTTCCGCCTCGCCGCCGCAGAGTTCCTTTTCCACGTCGCCATAGCGCAGGACCGCCCCCCAACCGCCGGGCCCGGGATTGCCGGAGCACGCGCCATCCGTGAAGATATCAATATGCTTCATAGGCTCAGTCCATATTCGGCGGGCGAGGAAATCTGGCGGTGGAAGCGCAGCTTGCGCAGATATTCCAAAGGATCCTTTTTGGTCACCATCGCGCCTTCCGGCGTCATCAGCCAGTCGTAGAGACGGGTGAGGAAGAAGCGTAGCGCCGAGCCGCGGGAAAGCACCGGCAGAGCTTTGATCTCTGCATCGCTCATTGGACGCACGCTCTGGTACCCTTCCAGCATCTGCGTGCCCTTGGTGATGTTGTAGGCGCCGTCCTTTTCGAAGCACCAGGCGTTGAGGCAGATCGAAACGTCATAGGCGAGCAGATCATTGCAGGCGAAATAGAAATCGATGAGCCCCGAAAGCTCGTCACCCAGGAAGAAGACGTTATCGGGGAAAAGATCGGCGTGGATGACGCCATCAGGCAAATCCTTCGGCCAATAGGCGCGCAGGAAATTGAGATCGCTGCGGATCTCGTTCTGCAGGCCGGGCTCGACCTCGTCGGCGCGGGCCTCGGACTTGTCCCAGAGCGTCTGCCAGCCTTCGAGCGACAAGGCGTTCGGCCGCGTCAGCGAAAAACCTTCGCCGGCGACATGCATTTGCGCCAGCGCCTTGCCGACTTCGCGGCAATGTTTGGCTTCTGGCTTTCTGAGCCACATGCCTTCCAGGAAGGAGATGAGTGCGGCGGGACGGCCCGACAGCGTGCCCAGCAGCGCGCCATCCTTGCGCGGGAGCGGCAGCGGGCAGGACAGGCCGCGGGCGGACAGATGCTGCATCAGGCCGAGAAAGAACGGCAGATCGCCCTTCTCCACCCGTTTCTCGTAAAGCGTCAGGATGAGCGGCGCTTTTGAGGTATGCATCAGAAAGTTGGAATTCTCGACGCCTTCGGCGATGCCCTTGTAGGAGAGCAACGTGCCGGCATCATACTCGGTGAGAAACCATTTCAGATCGTCTTCGGCGATATCGGTATAAACTGCCAAGGTAGATATCTCACTGTAGAACCGGTGTCGTCAGATAGGCAGGACAGAGAGGGAGATCCCCTCACTTCATTCCCCGTTCACGAATGCCATGTCGGCCGTCGTCAGTTCAAGGCTGCGCAGTTCGCGGTTGACGAGGAAATGCTCGTTTTCCTGCACGGTTTCGGCAAGCTCGACGCGGGCATCGAAGCGGGTGCGGAAGGCCTCGATGATCTCGTTGACGATCACTTCCGGGGCAGAGGCACCGGCAGACAGGCCAAGCGTAGCGATCGGGCCGATCTCATCCCAGTCGAGTTCGGAAGCACGCTGCACGAGGATAGACTTCTTCGCCCCCGCCCTGAGCGCCACTTCGACAAGCCGCTTGGAATTGGACGAATTCGGTGCGCCGACGATGATGAACAGATCGCAGCCGGGGGCTGCTTCCTTGACCACTTCCTGGCGGTTGGTCGTGGCATAGCAGATGGAATCAGCGGCCGGGGCCCGCAGGTTGGGGAAGCGCTCTTCAAGCCGCTTGATGACGCCGGCGGTATCGTCGACCGAAAGCGTCGTCTGCGTGACATAGCCGAGATTATCGGCATCATCAGGCTGATAGGCGTCCGCATCCTCGACAGTTTCGATGAGGGAAACAGTGCCTTCGGGCAGCTGACCCATGGTGCCGATCACTTCGGGATGGCCGGCATGGCCGATCAGGACGACATGGCGGCCGAGGCGGTTGTGGCGCATCGCCTGCTTGTGGACCTTGGAAACCAGCGGACAGGTTGCGTCGAGATAGAAGAGATTGCGGGCATTGGCATCCTCGGGCACGGATTTCGGCACGCCGTGGGCAGAAAAGACGACCGGCTGGGCACGATGTTCCGTCGGGATTTCGTCAAGTTCCTCGACGAAAACGGCGCCCTTGGCCTCCAGACCCTCCACGACATAGCGGTTATGGACGATCTCGTGGCGGACATAAACAGGCGCACCATAGGCCTTCAGAGCCAGCACGACGATCTGGATCGCCCGATCGACGCCGGCGCAGAAGCCGCGCGGACCGCAGAGCCTGATCGTCAAGGGAGGTTTTGCCGCAATGTTCATAACATATCCAGATTAAGCTTCAGGGACCTCTAACCCAATATGGGTCGGAATTGAAGCGATACTATTGCGCTGCACCCTTGCGGGGACGGAACCAGGAGATGGCGACGACACCGACGAGCGCCGCAGCCAGCCCATACCAGGTGAAGGCATATTGCAGATGGTCGTTCGGCAGATCGACCTGCGTGACGCCGCCGATTGGAAAGCCCGCGGGGTTGGGCGTGGAATCGGCATCGACAAAGAAGGGCAGGACATCAACCTTGTCGAGGTCGACGCTTGACGCCATCACATCGAGATCTTTCCAGTAGAAGATGTTCTTTGCCACGTCATTGTCAGGCACCAGCGAAGAGGGCTTGCCGGGGAGTTTTGCGCGCGCAAGGCCGGTCACCGTCTGCTCGCCGGTCAACTGGCCCTGCATACGCATTTCCGGCTCCTTGTTCTCGTAGGGAACGAAGCCTCTGTTGACCAGGATATAGCGCGCGTCCGCAAGCTGCAGCGGTGTATAGATGTAATAGCCGGTCTGGCCACGCCAGGTGGCGAAGAAATGGCGCTCCTTGTTGTTGATGTAGCGGCCGGTTGCGGTGACCGCGCGATACTCGATATCGCCGCCCTGAGCGGCCATGGTCTCGATATCGGCAAGTGGAACCGGGGCTGCGGCTCGGCGCTCGGCGATATCGGCGAGCAGACCTTCCTTCCAGTGAAGACGCTCCACCTGCCAGGTGCCGAGCGAAATCAGGATGGCGAGCGCAATGAGAACGGTTATGCCGGTAAACACCGGTAGCTTGCGGCGCGGGGCCGGACTTTCGATGTCAGTCACTCAGGCGTCCCTCGCGGGCATTGTGGCGATATTGCATGGCGATCAGGATGCCCTTGCACCAGCGCAACGCCAGCAGGGAGAGTATGATTGTGAGCGGGGCAAAGAGCAGAATGTGAACCCAGATCGGAGGTGCATAATTGACCTGCAGCCAGAGCACCGAACCGATAATGATGAAGCCGACAATGAGGATGACGAAGACGGCGGGGCCATCACCTGCATCCGCGAAGGAATAGTCGAGCCCGCAGGCGGCGCAACGCGGCTTGAGCCCCAGCACGCCATCGAAAAGCTGGCCGTGGCCGCAGCGCGGGCAGCATCCTTTGATGCCGGTCTTGACCGGGTCGACCGGTGGAAATTGCGCGCTATCTTCACTCATGCCGATCTCCATGCAGGCGGCTTTTCGTCGCCTGCCATAACTCTCCCATAAAGTATTCGCATCCCGAATGGAAATGCCTGCGTGGTTTCGCCTCAGCGATTCGCGCCAAACAGAAGAAGAAGACTGATGACCAACGATAGCCATGCCGGACAGATCATTATCCTGAACGGCGCGCCGCGAAGCGGCAAATCCAGCATCGCGCGCGCGATCCAGGAGGAATTCGAGGGGCCGTGGATCAACCTCGGCGTCGATACATATAATGCCATGACGCCGAAGCGCTACCTGCCCGGTGTCGGGCTCAGGCCGGGCGGCGAGCGGCCGGACCTGGAGGAACTGGTGCCGTTCCTCTACGCAGCGCTCTACGAATCGATCGCCATTCACGCCGGATTGGGCCTCAACGTGGTTGCCGATCTCGGCCATCACGACGGCTATTCGCAGCCACTCGGCATTCTCGGCGACTGCGCCCGGCGCCTGGAGGGTTTTTCCGTATTGTTCGTCGGCGTCAAATGCCCGATCGAGACGATCATGCAGCGGCGGGAAATTGCGGAGGAAGGGCGCGAGACGCTCTATCTGCGCGCCACGGGAGAAGTGCCCGTTCCCGAACCGGTACAGCGCTGGCAGGACGAGGTGCATCGCCCCGGCCTTTATGACATGGAGGTCGATACGTCCGTGCTGACGGTGCTCGAATGCGCCGAGGCAATCCGCCACCAACTGGATCTCGGCATTCCCGAGCCTACAGCCTTCGAGAGGCTGGCCGGCCAACGGTAAGACGAAGGGCGGTATCTGGACAAAGAAAAAGGCGGGGCCAGTGGCGCCCGCCTTTTTTAATTTCTATCCGGCCCGTATCAGCCAGCAGCCACCGGAGCGCCCCAGCCGCCCCAGACATAGATGCAGAAGAACAGGAATAGCCAGACGACGTCGACGAAGTGCCAGTACCAGGCAGCCGCTTCGAAGCCGAAGTGCTGTTTTGGCGTAAAGTCGCCGCGCAACGCACGGATGAGGCAGACCAACAGGAAGATGGTGCCCACCAGAACGTGGAAGCCATGGAAGCCAGTGGCCATGAAGAAGGTTGCGCCGTAGATCGAATTGCGGAACTCGAACGGAGCATGTGCATATTCATAGGCCTGGACGCTGGAGAAGAGCACGCCGAGCACAACCGTCAGCGTCAGGCCCTGAATAAGGCCTTTGCGGTCGTTGTGCAGCAGAGCGTGATGAGCCCAGGTCACCGTCGTGCCAGAGAGCAGCAGGATGACAGTGTTGTAGATCGGCAGGTGCCAGGGATCGAGAACCTCGATGCCCTTCGGCGGCCAGACGCCACCGGTATAGGCAAGGCGCGAAGCCTGGATTGCCTCGTGCGGAAAGAGGCTGGCATCGAAATAAGCCCAGAACCAAGCAACGAAGAACATCACTTCCGAAGCGATGAACATGATCATGCCGTAGCGCAGGTGCAGCGACACGACGCGTGTATGGGCGCCCTCGTGTGCTTCCTTCACGGTATCGGACCACCAGCCGTACATGACGTAGAAAACGACAGCCAGCCCGATGAAGAAGACCCACGGATGGGCCCACTCGATACCGAAAACATGCAGCGAGCCGCCGTTCAGGTAGCGCATGTAGCCGACGCCGCCGAAGGCCATCAGGAATGCGCCGAACGAGGCCAATATCGGCCACGGGCTCGGAGCTATGATGTGATAGTCGTGATTCTTCTGATGAGCATCGGCCATGTCAGATCCCCGGTGTCTTCCTTCTCCGCTTCCGGCAACGCCGGAAACACTCCTCAATCAAAGTTTCTTTTCAGTCTGTCCCGTTCCATTCTCATTCGAAGCCACCGGCTTCGGAACCTCTTTGGGATAGAACGTGTATGACAGCGTGACCGTGCGAATGCTTTTCGATTCAGCGGCCTTGGTAATTTCCGGATCGATGTAGAACACGACCGGCATTTCAAGCTTCTCGCCCGGCTTCAGGTCTGTTTCATTAAAGCAGAAACATTGCACCTTGTTGAAATAGGCGCCCGCCTCGCCCGGCGTTACGTTGAAGATCGCCTGGCCGCGCTGAGTTTCGTTGGAACGGTTCTCGGCGATGAATTTGACCTGGATGGTTTCGCCGATCTTCGGATTGACCTCGCGCTCGACCGGCTTGAATTCCCACTGCAGGCCGGGAGCGACGTTGGCATCGAAAGTCACGCGCATCGTACGGTCGAGAATGACATTCGAGACCTGATCGACACGCTGCGTCGTACCGTTGTAACCAGTCACCTGGCAGAAAAGGCGATAGAGCGGCACGGCAGCATAGCTCATAGCGCCCATGCCGACGACGAAGCTCAGGCACATGAAGACAACGGCACCGTTATTGCGCGGCTTCTTCGGTGCGGTGGCGACATCGCTCATCGTATCAGCCTCCATGTCCCAGGAACTTGACGATGGTGATGGCGTAGAAAAGGATCACCAGACCGGCGAGCACGACGCCGAGTGCGATGTTGCGATTGCGACGCGATTTGCGCTGCGCTTCGGTAAGCTTGACCAGTTCCATCAGAACGAGCCTCCTGCATACGAGACGAGCACGGCAACGAGCCGGTCGAGCATCAGCGCCGAGAATACGGCAAAGAGATAGAAGATCGAGAAGCCGAACAGCTTCTTCGCCGGGATCATCTTGAGATCGCCGTCGGGCATACGCCAGACGGCGATGGAACAGTATATGAAGACCGCGCCGAGTGCCGCGGCCACCACGCCATAACCGGCGCTGGCAAAGCCGAGGAAGG
Organism: Hyphomicrobiales bacterium; assembly: GCA_900468805.1. GTDB lineage: Bacteria > Pseudomonadota > Alphaproteobacteria > Rhizobiales > Rhizobiaceae > Rhizobium. Next base: position 90,554 of record UEIF01000014.1, read on the forward strand.
TCGGCAGCACGGCGCAGATGGCCGTCAGCACAGCATAGGCGACGATCTGGTGCTTGGTAGTGCGCTCACCCGCCACATTCGGCAGCATCGGCACGCCGACAGCCTCGTAATCCCGCATCTTGAAGAGCGCGAGCGCCCAGAAATGGGCCGGCGTCCACAGGAAGATGATGAGGAAAAGAACCGTGCTTTCGATCGTGACGGAGTTCGTCACGCAGGCCCAGCCGATCATCGGCGGGAAAGCGCCGGCCGCGCCACCGATAACGATGTTCTGCGGCGTCGAGCGCTTCAGCCACATCGTATAGATGACGACATAGAAGAAGATGGTGAAGGCGAGGATAAAAGCCGACAGCCAATTGACCGCAAGACCCAGGATCGTCACCGAGAAGCAGGAGAGGACGAGGCCAAAGGCCAGCGCTTCCTTCGGCATGATGCGGCCAGCCGGGATCGGACGCTTGGCAGTGCGGCTCATGACGGCGTCGATATCGGCGTCATACCACATGTTCAGCGCACCCGATGCGCCTGCGCCGACGGCAATGCAAAGAATGGCGATCACACCAAGGATCGGGTTGATGTGACCCGGTGCCAGCACCAGGCCGGCAAAGGCCGTGAAGACCACGAGCGACATGACCCGCGGTTTCAGAAGCTCGAAATAATCGCGCGCACCTGCTTCCGACAGGCGAAAGTCGCCATCGTCCGCAAGAGCCTCGTGATTGTCGAAAACCGTCATCATTCCGTCCTGAATAACTCAATTGCCAGACGCCGCAGAATCTTGCGGCGCCTGGTGGTCCGGCATCTTATTTGATGCGCGGAAGCTGTTCCCACTGGTGGTATGGCGGCGGCGAAGGCAGCTGCCATTCGAGGGTCGTTGCACCCTCACCCCACGGATTGTCACCGGCAACGCGCTTCTTGGCGAAGGCTTCCCAGACACCGACGAGGAAGATGATTACGCCCACGAAGGAGATGTAGGAGCCGATCGACGAAACATAATTCCAGCCGGCAAATGCATCCGGGTAGTCGATGTAGCGGCGCGGCATGCCGGCAAGGCCGAGGAAGTGCTGCGGGAAGAACACCAGGTTCACGCCGATGAACATGACCCAGAAGTGCAGCTTGCCGAGGAACTCGTTGTACATGTAGCCGGTCATCTTCGGGAACCAGTAGTACCAGGCAGCGAAGATGGCGAAGACGGCGCCGAGCGACAGAACGTAGTGGAAATGAGCCACGACGTAATAGGTGTCATGCAGCGAGCGGTCGAGGCCGGCGTTTGCGAGCTGGACGCCCGTCACGCCACCGACGGTGAAGAGGAAGATGAAGCCGATCGCCCAGATCATCGGCGTGCGGAAGGTGATCGAGCCACCCCACATCGTTGCGATCCAGGAGAAGATCTTCACACCCGTCGGAACGGCAATGACCATCGTCGCGAAGACGAAGTAGCGCTGTGCGTCAAGCGACAGGCCGACCGTATACATGTGGTGAGCCCAGACGACGAAGCCGACGGCGCCGATGGCAACCATGGCATAGGCCATGCCGAGATAACCGAAGACCGGCTTCTTCGAAAAAGTCGACACGATGTGGCTGACGATACCGAAGCCCGGGAGGATCAGGATGTAGACTTCCGGATGACCGAAGAACCAGAACAGGTGCTGGTAGAGGATCGGGTCACCGCCGCCTTCCGGGGCGAAGAAGGCCGTGCCGAAGTTACGGTCGGTGAGCAACATGGTGATGGCACCAGCCAGAACCGGCAGCGAGAGCAGCAGCAGGAAGGCGGTGATCAGCACGGCCCAGGCAAAGAGCGGCATCTTGTGCAGCGTCATGCCCGGAGCGCGCATGTTGAGGATCGTGGTGATGAAGTTGATCGCACCGAGGATGGACGAGGCACCGGCAATGTGGAGCGCGAAGATCGCAAGATCGACCGCCGGACCCGGCTGACCGCCGACTGCGAGCGGCGGATACATGGTCCAGCCGCCGCCTGCGCCGTATGCGCCGGCCGGGCCTTCGACGAACATCGAGATGCACAGCAGCAGGAATGCCGGAACGATCAGCCAGAAGGAGATGTTGTTCAGGCGCGGGAAAGCCATATCAGGCGCACCGATCATGATCGGCACCATCCAGTTGGCGAAACCGCCGATCATCGCCGGCATGACCATGAAGAAGATCATGATGAGCGCGTGAGCGGTGGTGAAGACGTTGAACATGTGCTTGGCGCCATCGATGGCGGCATCGCCTTCGAAGCCGTAAACCATGGAGGCCAGACCGTGGAAGATCTGGATGCCCGGCTCCTGCAGCTCCATGCGCATGGCAACGGAGAGAAGGCCGCCGATGATACCGGCGAAGATCGCGAAGATCAGGTAGAGCGTACCGATATCCTTGTGGTTCGTGGAGAAGAACCAGCGGTCGGCAAAGCTCGGCGCATGAGAGTGATCGTGGTGGTCGTCATGCGCATGAGCGTCATGAGCGTGGTGATCATGAGAATGATCGTCGTGAGCGGAAGGTCCAGCCATTGTCCCGATCCCCTATCTTACTTTGCGACGTTTTCAGCGACATCGACGGTCTTTGCAGAACCATCGGCAGCGGCGATCAGTGTCTTGTAGGCGCCGGGCAGATCGCTGGCAGCTGTGGTCAGCCACTGCTTGTACCTGTCTTCGGAGACGACGCGAATGGCGATCGGCATGAACGCGTGATCCTTGCCGCAAAGCTCGGAACACTGGCCGTAGAAGAGACCTTCGCGCTCGGCGCGGAACCAGGTTTCGTTCAGGCGACCCGGAACGGCGTCGATCTTGACGCCGAAGGACGGCATGGCGAAAGCGTGGATGACGTCGGTCGGCGCGGCGGTGACGAGAACACGGACCGTCTTGTTGACCGGCAGCACGAGTTCGTTGTCGACAGCCAGAAGACGCGGATAGACGGCGAGATCGGTTTTGCCTGCAGAGGCGCGATCCGGCTCTTTCAGAAGATAGGAATCGAAGGCAACCGGCGCTTCGCCCGAACCTTCATATTCGTAATTCCACTGCCACTGAGTCGCGGTCGCCTTGATGGTCACATCCGGATTTTCCGGCAGGGTGAGCTGCGCGGTCAGCAGTGTGAAGGAGGGAACGGCGAGGAAGAGAAGCACCAAGACCGGCCCCACGGTCCAGATGACTTCGATCACCGTATTGTGGCTCGTCTTGGAGGGAACCGGGTTTGCCGAAGCACGGAACTTGTAACAGACGACGAGAATAAGAACGAGAACGAACAGCGTGATCGGAACGATGAACCACAGCGTGTATTGTTCGAACCAGCGGATCTCCCGCATGATCGGCGTTGCTGCCGGCTGCAGCGTAGCCTGCCACGGCATCGGCTGATCGGCAAATGTGCCGGAAGCAAAAAGCAGACAGACCAGCGCGGTCAGAGCTGCAAAAGCCTTCTTAATCACCTTGTAATCTCCCTCGAGCGCTGATCTGCATCAAATCGGACACAGAATCCTTGCCATCTTCTGCGCTTCAAACCACAGTTTGGCATCCGCCGCAACAGGCAGAAGCAATTGTCTATGCGGCATTTTTGCTCCAAGAGCGCATCGTCAACCATGGCAAAACATCGCAAGCTTTTCATCAGCATACGAAAAACAGGCTTTGCGGCCAATCCAGCTATTGCACATTCTTTTGGCGAGGTCCTATTTCTGCCGCAGTCCCCCGGTTTTCACGGGGTGGGGCTTTTCATTTTTTGTGGGCAGCTTCAACAATAGCGGCAATGATTCGATATCCAGAGGTTTTCATGGGTTTCCGTTCCCTCGCGCGGTCTTTTGTACTGACCGCAGGCATCGCGACCGCCGCGACGAGCCCCGTCTTTGCGCAGCAGCCGCCGACGCCCGCCCAGTCGCGCCCGACCGCGCCTGCCCCGAAGCCCGCTCCGGCACAGCAGCCCGCGCCGTCTGCGACGCCGAACGTCGAGCAGGTGACACCCGGCCAGACACAGCCACCGGCTCCCGGCACTGTGCGCTCCAACCATGGCGCGTGGTCCGTCGTCTGCGACAAGCCGGCCGGTGCTTCGACCGAGCAGTGCGCGCTAATGCAGAACGTCATCGCCGAAGACCGGCCGGAAGTCGGCCTGTCCGTCGTCGTCCTGAAGACAGCCGACCGCAAGTCGAAGATCCTGCGCGTGCTGGCACCGCTCGGCGTGCTGCTCCCGAACGGCCTCGGCCTCAATGTCGACGGCAAGGATATCGGCCGCGCCTATTTCGTGCGCTGCTTCGCCGATGGCTGCTATGCCGAAGTCGTTCTCGAGGACGAACTCCTGAAGACTTTCCGCAGCGGCGCACAGGCAACCTTCATCGTCTTCCAGACGCCGGAAGAAGGCATCGGCATCCCTGTGGACCTTAAAGGCTTTGCGGAAGGCTACGACTCCCTGCCCTGATCCGTCAGGGCTTGCTCGCGTGGTACAACAGACCTACATCGGCTATTGAGCATTCCCGCTCTTCTTGCGGAGCAAAAGACCATGACCACCGATCTGCTGACGCTTTTCGATGCCGATGAAGCGACGATGCGCAAGCATGTCGCCGAGGCGCTTTCCGGCGCCGATGACGGCGAGCTCTTCATCGAGCACGCGCAGGCGGAATCGCTGACCTTCGACAATGGCCGCCTCAAGGGCGGCAGCTTCAACACCGAACAGGGTTTTGGCCTGCGGGCAGTCGCCGGCGAGGCTGTCGGCTACGCCCACGCTGGCGACCTTTCCGTCTCGGCGCTGAAGCGGGCAGCCGACGCGGTCGGCGCCGTTACGCGCGGTTATTCCGGCTCTTACGCGGCAGCACCCCAGCGGACCAACCGCAAGCTCTATACCGACGAGAACCCGATCGGCTCGCCGACCTTCGAAGAGAAGGTGAAGGTTCTGACTGATATCGACGCCTATCTGCGCGGCAAGAATGACAAGGTGCGGCAGGTCACGGCTTCGGTCGCGGCAAGCTGGCAGGTGGTTGATATCCTGCGTGCCGACGGTCATCGCGTGCAGGATATCCGGCCGATGACGCGCATCAACATCTCCGTCATGGTCGGAGAAGGCGACCGGCAGGAAAGCGGCTCCTACGGCCAGGGCGGCCGCATCGGCTTCGGCGATTTCATCGCGACGGGAAGCTGGCAGCAGGGCGCCGACGAGGCGCTGCGTCAGGCGCTCGTCAATCTCGAAGCGATCGAGGCACCAGCGGGTACGATGGATGTCGTGCTCGGCTCCGGCTGGCCGGGCGTCATGCTGCATGAGGCAGTGGGCCACGGCCTCGAGGGTGATTTCAACCGCAAGAAGACTTCGGCTTTTGCTGGTCTGCTGGGTCAGATGGTGGCATCGCCAGGCGTGACGGTTGTCGATGACGGCACGATCGACAGCCGTCGCGGCTCGATCACCATCGACGACGAGGGCACGCCTTCGGCCTATAACGTGCTGATCGACAACGGCAAGCTGGTCGGCTACATGCAGGATCGGCAGAACGCCCGGCTGATGGGCATGGCCCCCACCGGCAACGGCCGCCGCCAGGGCTATTCGCATGTGCCGATGCCGCGCATGACCAATACCTACATGCTCGGCGGCGACAAGACGCCGGAAGAAATCATCGCTTCGGTCAAGAAGGGTGTTTACGCCGTCTCCTTCGGCGGTGGTCAGGTGGACATCACGTCAGGCAAATTCGTCTTCGGCTGCACCGAGGCCTATCTCATTGAAAACGGCAGGATCGGCGCACCAATCAAGGGCGCCATGCTGATCGGCAACGGCCCGGATGCAATGAAGCGCGTATCGATGATCGGCAACGACATGAAGCTCGATACCGGTATCGGCAACTGCGGCAAGGGCGGCCAGTGGGTGCCTGTCGGCGTCGGTCAGCCGCATCTGCGTATGGATCAGGTCACCGTCGGCGGCACGCAGGCCTGAGGCAGTGCTGTCATGGTCGAAATCGAAATCAGAACCTTCGCCCCTGACGATGCCGATGGCGTGATCTCGGTCATCCTGCCGATCCAGCGCGAAGAATTCGACATCGACATCACCGCTGACGCGCAGCCGGACCTGCGCGTCATTCCCGACTTCTACCAGTCGGGCAAGGGCCAGTTCTGGGTTGCAGTGAAGGACGGCGCCGTCGCCGGCACGGTCGGCCTCAAGGACATAGGCAACAATCAGGCGGCTCTCCGGAAGATGTTCGTTGCCGCCGAGGTGCGGGGCAGCGAGCACGGCGTCGCCGCCCGGCTACTGGAAGCTCTCTTTGCCCATGCGAGCGAAGTTGGCCTGACCGACATCTTCCTCGGCACGACCGACAAATTCCTTGCCGCACACCGGTTTTACGAAAAGAACGGTTTTTCCGAGATCGCCAGCAAAGACCTGCCGCAGGCATTTCCGCTCATGGCGGTGGACAGCAAATTCTACCGGCGCAAGGTCGCCGCCAACTGATAAGCAAACGGATCAGGCCTCCGGCCTGAATTTCCATTTCCGCTCGATTGCCGCAGCGAGGTCGATATCGTGGCGGCGGGCGAAGAGCAGGACACGGCCGAGGATGTCGGCGGTCTCGTCGGCGAGGTCGCGTTCCATCTCCTTGGGCGAGCGCCCCTTGGCACGGCCGCGGCCGGTCAGGCGGTTCCAGGCCTGCGTCAGTTCACCCATCTCCTCCTGCAGTTTCAGCAGAAACCAGTCGGCATCGCGCGCGATGTCGTTAGCGGCGGCGTAGGCGGACGATGATATCTCGAACTGATCGGCAAGGCGCTGCAGCATGACGTTCTCCTTTTGTTTATGAGGAGAGCGCCGATTCCCGCAAATTGTCCAGAGCGTGCAGCTCAGCCCTGGTCCGGCAGGAGCATGCAGTCATAGGAGCGCTTCTTCAGGGCGTCGCAGGCAGACGTGGCGTCTTCCTTGCTCTGGAAGCCGACGAAACGGGCGCGGTAAACCGCATTGGCGCCCTTGCCGACAGCTTCCGTGTAAGGCGAGGCGGAAACGAGCGGCGCACCGGCCTCGGACTTAGCCTGCGCAAGAAGCGCACGGGCAGCATCCGCGCTCGGGGCCGCGGAAATCTGAATCTGCCAGCCACCTGCCTTGCCAGCCGATGCTTTCTGCGCCTTGCCGGCATTCATGATCTCATCCATTGCCGCCGGACGCTCCAGCGGGATCACGCTGTCATCAGCAAAACCAAGCGCCTTCGGCGCGGATGCTGCGTCGGCGACGCGCGGCGCATTCGCCGGCACCGGAACATCGGTACCGTCAGCGGCCGAGGCTACCTCGACCTGTTCCTTGGCATTCATGCTCGCGACCAGTTTTGCACCGCCGGAAGAGGACGCGCGGCCCATATAACGATCGAAGAGTGCTGCCATCTTGGCGTCGCGGCTGCGGGCCGTGCGGCCGCCGAGCACCACGCCGATCACGCGCCGGTTGCCGTCCTTCACGGCGCTGACGATGTTGAAGCCGGAGGCATTGGTATAGCCGGTCTTGATGCCATCCATTCCCTGGTAGCGGTACATGAGATTGTTGTGGCCGCGGATAGTCTGGCCACGGAAATTGAAGCTCACGATGGAGAAGAGGCGATATTCGCTGGGATAGTTCTTCATCAGTGCCACGGCGAGCATGGACATGTCGCGCGCCGTCGTGATCTGGCGCTTGTCCGGCAGGCCGGATGCATTGACGAAGACCGTGCGGCTCATGCCGAGCTGGCGGGCCTTCTGGGTCATGAGCCTGGCGAAATTGCTTTCCGAACCACCGAGCTTTTCACCGATGGCGGCAGCAGCATCGTTGGCCGATTTGACGATCATGCCATAGACCGCCTCACGCACGGTGATCGTCCCGCCCGGCTTCACGCCGAGCTTCGTCGGCGGACGGGAGGCCGCATATTTCGACATCGTGACCGGCGTGTCCCAGGTGAGCTTGCCGCGATTGAGCGCCTCGAAGGTGAGATAGAGCGTCATCATCTTCGTCAGCGATGCCGGATGGTTCAGCGTATCGCCATTTTCGGACGCAAGGATCTTGCCGGTGCGGGCATCGAGCACGAGGGAAGCGCTGCCGGCGACGGCCGCAACAGGCGCAGAAAGTGCCAGCGTCGCGGTCAGAATGGCTGCCAAAAGCCTTGTCATGCACTTCCCCTCACTCTATCCGGCGAGTCGCTACAGCCGGATTATGTCCCGTATTGTGACAGATGCCCACAATCTGGCGCGACTTTGAGGCAACGCCCAAGTTTTTTCCAAGCTTTTGTTTCGCTTGGTTAACAGCCGATAAAGAAACCGTTTTCCGGGCAGGATTCAGCAAGGTTTAACGGCGGCATTGATAGCTTGTGTGACACGATTGCAAAGCGGGGTCACGGGAAAAATGAGTCAGTGGAAGCGGCGGCTGAAGCGCATCGCGATCGGCAGCGGGCTGGAAGCGGCCTGGCTGGCGAATGCCGCCGGGCTCATGAAAGAGGCCCGCGGACGCGGCGTCATCTTTACACTTCATCACGTGCGCCCGCATGTCGCCCAGCCGTTCGAGCCGAACCGACACCTTGAAATCACACCGGAATTTCTGGATGCCGCGCTTCGACGGCTGAAGCGGAGCGGCTATCGTTTCGTACCGCTCGAAGCGGTGCCCTCCCTCTTGTCGGACCCGCAGGACGATCGGCTGTTTGCCGCCTTCACGCTGGATGACGGATATCGCAACAATCTCGACCATGCCCTGCCCGTCTTCGAACGGCATCGGGCTCCCTTTACCGTTTTCATAACACAAGGCTTTGCCGAAGGCTCGCACAGCATCTGGTGGGAAACGCTGGCGCTGCTGCTCGGCAGGGAGAACAGCGTCGAATTCAACTTCGGCCGCGGGCGGGAGAGACTGGCGCTCGACACGCCGGTCCGGAAATGGCACGCCTTCGACCGGCTTGCCGAGTTTATCCACAGGCTGGACGAGAGCCGCGCCATCTCAGAGGTGGACGCGCTGGCCCGGCGCCACGGAATTGAGCCGGTCGACATCACGCGGGAACTGGTCATGGGGCCGCAGGAGCTGCGCAAGCTCGCGGCAAGCCCGCTCGCCAGTCTCGGCGCCCATACGATCAGCCATCGGGAGCTGGCCCGCCTGCCGCAGGCGGAAGCGCGGATCGAGATGGAAATCTCGGCCGATTATGTCGAGCGGATCACCGGCATTCGCCCTCGGGCGATCGCCTATCCCTACGGCACGCCGGAGGCTGCGACAGGCCGGGAAGCTGGCGTTGCGGCAAATCTCGGCTTTTCCGTCGCGGTCACAACGCAGCCGGGCTTCCCGGCCGCAAGCAACGCCACCTATATGTCGCGCATTTCGCTCAACGGGTTTTACCAGAAGCCACGCTACGTTTCGGCGCTGGCCTCGGGCATTCCCTTGAAACTGCTCGGAAAATAACGCCTCTAGGGATACATCCTCACCTTATCCCAGGCGCCTTCCGGTGCGGGGCGATGAAACTCGATGCGGTCGTGCAGACGGAATTTCTGGTCTTTCCAGAACTCGATCGAGGTCGGGCGGATCCGGAAGCCGGACCAGTAGGACGGACGCGGGATTTCGCCGATTGCGTAGCGCGCCGTATATTCGGCAACGGCCTTTTCCAGTGCAAAACGGCTTTCGAGCGGGCGCGACTGCTTGGAAGCCCAGGCACCGATGCGGCTGCCACGGGCGCGGGTGGCGAAATAAGCGTCGGCTTCGGTATCGGTGACCAATTCGACGGGGCCGCGAACCCTCACCTGACGGCGCAATGTTTTCCAGTGGAAACACATGGCGGCTTTCCTCTGCCCCAAGATTTCGCGACCTTTCCGGCTCTCGAAATTCGTGTAGAAGACGAATCCGTCGGTATCGAAACCCTTCAGGAGAACCATGCGGACATTGGGCAGTCCATCTTCATCGACCGTCGCGAGCGCGACAGCATTGGGGTCGTTGACTTCGGAAGCCTCCGCCTCCTTCAGCCATTCCCCAAAGAGCTTGAAGGGCTCTTCACTTTCGGTAAAGTCACCACCTGTTAACCCGTTTGCCGACATATTAATTCAAATCCCGCGATTTATTAAAACTGACCCAGCCTTTGAAGCTGGGGAAGGATACAGGGTGGAAGTCATAGCAAAGACACCTCGCCATACAAAGGGTTCGCTGCGTCGCAGCTTCAGACTCTCCATCGTCAGTATCGCGATTCTGTCACTTTCCGGCTGCGTGGCTGGAGGGTTCGATTTCCTGAGTTCGGCAAAGGTCGACCGTTCGGTGGCAACCGGCACGGTGCCGCAGCCCGCTCCCAGCACAGATACGCTTTCAGACGAGATGACGGTGCGCAACGCCGTGACCTCCGCCGATATCCAGAAGCTCGAGGGACAGCCGCTTCCCTGGGCCAATGCCTCGACCGGCAGCGCCGGCATCATCGACACGATCGTCGAGAATAATGACGCCGGCCAAGTCTGCCGCCAGTTCCGCACGACGCGGCACTCCTATGTCGGCATCGCCAAATTCTTTGGCAAGACCTGCCTCGTCGGCGGTGGCAACTGGCAGCTTTTGAGCTTCCAGCCGGAAAGCTGACCCTGTCTGTCCACCTGTTTCGGCACGATGCGCCCCTGACACGCCAGGGTTAATGTGCCGTGCCGATTCGCCTCAATGTTTAGTGAAAGGCTAACCATTCGCGGCAAAACACCCCATATCCAAGTTCGGAAATAAGAAGTGATTAGCAACTCTCCCGCACGATCGGCCGACGAGCGGGCTTTCCTTTCGCAACAGCGAACCGGACGGCGCGTCTGAGTTGATTATTCGGTTTCCGGGAACGGCCACGAGGAACATGCCTCCCGGATTGCGACAGCGGCGGTGCGAACAATGCGTGATCCATACAAGATATTGGGCGTCAAGCGTGACGCGGCGGCGGACGAAATAAAGGCGGCCTGGCGCAACATGGCCAAGGCCGTGCATCCCGATCACAATCAGGGTGACCCGACGGCGACCGCGCGTTTTGCCGAGATCGGCCGCGCCTATGAAACGCTGAAAGATCCGAGGAAGCGCAATCTCTTCGACAATGCCGTGCGCATGGCAGAAGCCAAGAAGCAGGAACAAACGATCATGCAGCAGCGGCACGCGGCCCGTGAGGCCGCCGTCCGCGCAAAGACTGCACAGGCCAACGCCGAGCGCGTGATGGAAGAGCTTGCGCGCGCCAATGCCAATGCGCAGAAGGCTGCCGCGGCAGCAGGTGTTAAACAGCAGCAGGCCGGCGCAACGGAAGCTGCGGAAGAGATGGTCGAGCGCATCTTCGGCGCGCAGACAGCCCGCACTGCCGGCGCACAGGCCCAATCGCAGGCCCAGCAGGCGCATTCTCAGCAGGCGCAGGCCAAGCCGCATGCAGCCGAGGCGGCCAAGGCGCCAGAACAGGAAACCCCGGAATCCGAACCCGCCAGGGCAGAGGACGAGCAGACAGAGGCCTCTGTTACCGGCGGCGCCAACATGTCGCTGCCACTCAGCCTTTTGACCTCGCTTGTGCGCCGCTTCACCGGCGCCGGCCAGCCGGGTCTTGAGAAGGCGCCAGACGAAGTGGCGACCGCGACCGTGACGATCGAAGACATCATGAAGGGAAGCTGGACGACTGTTTCCCTTCCGGAAGGCCGCGAAGTCGGATTCGCCCTGCCGGCCGGCACGACAGAAGGCCACCAGATCCGGCTCAAGGGCCAGGGTTTCAAGCTACCGGGCATGCAGCGCGGCGACGCCGTGATCAATATCCATATCGCCGCCGACCCACGCTTCACCGTCGACGGTTTCGACGTACATGTGGTGCTGCCGTTGAACATCGAGAATGCGGTGCTCGGCACCGAGGCGCGTATCGACGGTCCGCAGGGACCGCTCAATGTGACGGTTCCTGCCTGGTCCGGCTCCGACAAGACGATCCGCATTCCCGACAAGGGCCTGCCCAACGACAGCGGCGGAAAAGGCGATCTCGTCGTGGAATTGCGCATTATGTTGTGGGAAAAACCCGACGACAAGGTCACCGATCTCATGCGGAGCATGCGTGAAGGGCTGTTTTTATGAAATTTCGGTGACAATCGCACCCTTTGTTACGATCCCTAACAGTTGATGATCTTTGCCAAGCTTGAACCGATTAACGGCCTATGCCATAGGCAGGATCATCAGAATTCCTAGGGAAACGAAATATGGCTCAAGCATCCGGCCTCATGGCAGGCAAACGCGGCGTCATCATGGGTGTCGCCAACAATCGTTCGATTGCGTGGGGTATTGCTAAGGCCATTCATGCGCAGGGCGGAGAAGTTGCATTCACCTACCAGGGCGACGCCCTGAAGAAGCGTGTGGAGCCCCTGGCTGCCGAAATCGGCGCTGTCATGGTCGGCCATTGTGACGTGAGCGACGAATCCACGATCGATGCCGTTTTCGAAAATGTCGAGAAGCTGTGGGGCAAGATCGATTTCATCGTGCATGCCATCGGTTTTTCCGACAAGGATGAGCTGACCGGTCGCTACGTCGATACTTCGCCTGACAATTTCACCAAGACCATGCAGATCTCCGTCTACTCCTTCACCTCGGTCGCTCGCCGCGCCGAGAAGCTGATGACGGAGGGTGGTTCGATGCTCACCCTCACCTATTACGGTGCAGAAAAGGTGATGCCGAACTACAATGTCATGGGTGTCGCCAAGGCGGCGCTTGAAGCCAGCGTTAAGTATCTCGCCGTCGACCTCGGACCGAAGAACATCCGCGTCAACGCCGTTTCGGCTGGCCCGATCAAAACGCTCGCCGCCTCCGGCATCGGCGATTTCCGCTACATCCTCAAGTGGAACGAATACAATGCGCCGCTGCGCCGTACCGTGACCATCGAGGAAGTGGGCGATGTCGGCCTCTATCTTCTCTCGGACCTGTCGCGTTCGGTGACGGGTGAAGTGCATCATGCCGACAGCGGCTATCATGTCATCGGCATGAAGGCTGTGGACGCGCCTGATATTTCCGTCATCAAGGACTGAGGCGTCCTAGCCCCTAAGTGGAGCCGATCCCCGTGCTTATCTATGTGATCAGACACGGCCAGACCGACTGGAATGCTGAGCGGCGCCTGCAGGGGCAGAAGGATATTCCGATCAACGCGATCGGCCGCGAACAGGCGAAGCAGAACGGGATCGCCCTTGCGGCGATCCTGAAGGGCGAAGATGCGGAGTTCGATTTCGTCGCAAGCCCGCTCGGACGCACGCGCGAGACCATGGAGATCATGCGATCAGCCATGGGGCTCCCGCCCGGGGAATACCGCACCGACGAACGCCTGGTCGAAGTCTCCTTCGGCGACTGGGAAGGCCACACGCTCAAGCAGCTCCGGGCCTCGCAGGCCGAGCGCGTCACAGAACGCAACATCAACAAATGGGATTTCATTCCGCCGGGCGAGGATGCGGAAAGCTACGAGATCATGTCGTGGCGGACCGGCGCATGGCTGAATTCGGTCGATCGGCCAACCGTCTGCGTTACCCACGGCGGCGTCATCAGAAGCCTATTCAAGATGATCTCCAACCTGCCGAAGGACGTCGCCTCCGAGGGCGAAATTCCCCAGGACCGTATTTTGAAGATCGAGACGTCGCAGAGCCTGATCGGCTGGATCTAGTCCATTCTGGGCTTATTTGACGATATCGAGATCGTTGATGACGCGCTTGCCGTCGACTTCCGTATAGAAGATCACAACCTTGACGCCGGCCTTCAGGCCTTCGAAATCGAACTCTTCGGGCGCCTGATAGGTCTTGCCGTCATCGAGCGTCAGGACAAGATTGGTCGTGTCGACCTTCTTGATCGTCGCCTCAACATCAGCGCTCTCGGCAAAACTGCTCATGGGCGAAAGAAAATTTGCCGTGGCCAGAAGCGTAGCAATAACGAAACGCATGTCGGCAATCCCTTTGAAACGTCGCCGTTGATATCGAGTGGCCACAGATAAACTCCTGAATATGGCGAAAATTGCCCGGAAGAATGGCTTTCGGCGCCCAATTGATGAATAGGATTTTACGGATAATCAAGAGGCCCCGTTCACCGTGCTTTTCTCTCTGTTTACGCGATTTAGCAGCTCCGAATGCGCGCAATCGTAAATTAACCCCCGCACCCTAAAGTCGATGCGAATGTGGGGGTGTGTGATTTGCAATTCCGGCTGAGCAACAGCAACCGGCTGCGGCGTGTTCTGAAGAATACGCGTGTCTCGCTGCTGGTTTCCGCCCTCGTGGCCGTCGTCGTTGTTGGCGTCGGCTTTGCACTCGACAGTGCCAATACTGCCGCCCATCTGCGCGAGCTGCAAATCCATACTGAAAACGAGACGAACCTGATCCGTGCCCGCATGACGGCGCAGATCAACATGGACATCACTGCCGTCCGCGACCTTTCCAACCTGATCTCGCTCAGCACGCAGACGAACGAAGTGGAGATGGAGCGGCAGATCAACTGGCTGCTGATCCAGAACCCGAATTTCATCCATATTGCTGTCGCGCCTGATTTCATCGTCAAGTCGGTCTATCCGGCGCAATCCGGCAAAGACCGAATCGGCAAGGATGTGCGGGACGTGCTGCTGCAGCGCATGTCGATCAGCCGCAATACCGGCGACCAGTCGGCCCGCTTCTATGGTCCTTTCAAGACGACGGATGCAGAAAACGCCTTCGCGATCTTCTTCCCTGTATTCGTCAAGCAGAACGGCCAGCGCCGCATCTGGGGGGCTGTCGAGGTGGTCATCGACCAGGACATGTTCTACGAGACGACGGGCCTGAAGCCCGCACGCAACAGCGAAAACCAGGAGCGCTATCCGCATCTCGACCATCTGTCGATCGCGGTCCGCGACATCGGCATTCCGGACGAAACGGCCGCACCCTTCTTCGGTCCTTCCGATATCTATAAGAAAGATCCGCTCCGCCGAAAAATCAACTTCGCCGGCGGGCGATGGGAACTCGCGGCCGTACCGAACGCCGGCTGGCACGCTGTTCCCGAAAATCAGCCTGAACTGCGATTGATCATCGTCGCGGCAGGCTGCGTGATCATCATCCCGATCTTCTTCGCCACGTTGCTGCTCGGCGAACGCAACCGTAATATCGCGCAGCTCGAGGCCCGCGAGGGCAAACTTCTGGAGCTGTCGCAGCGCCTCAACCTGGCGCTTGAATCCTCCCGGATCGGCATCTGGGAGCTGCAGGAGAACGCCACCCACCTTACCTGGGATGCACGAGCATCCACCCTCCACGGCCTCAAAGCGATGGAAGGCAGCCGGCCACTGGAAGTGTGGCTTTCGACGATCGCGCCCGAAGACCGGGAAATCGCCGAGGTTCATTTCTTCGGTTGCAGCACCGCGGGGGAAGCCTGCACTGCGCAATACAGGGTGATGCGGGAAGACGGGCGCATTCGCCATCTGCGCTCTGTCGGCGCCTTCTATACGGATGCCGGTGGCGCCGGAAAGACGATCGGCATCGTCTGGGATGTCACGGCCGACGCGGAAGTCACCAACACGCTTCGTCTCGCCAAGGAAACGAGCGAGCTCAAGAATGCCGAGCTGGAACTTGCGCTGGAGGAGCTTTCGAGCCGCGAGGCGGAGCTTTCCGAACTGTCCGGCAAACTCGATCTGGCACTCGATTCCTATCAATGCGGCATTTGGGAAGCGATCCTCGGCAAATGCGGCTCGATCTGGGACGAGCGCATGCACGAGCTTTATGGACTGAAGCAGAGCAATGCCTTCGTGACCGAAGACGCCTGGCTCTCCTGCATCCATCCCGATGACCGCGGGCTGGCCCTCGAAAGCGCCAGGCATTTCAGGCAGCTCGGAGACACGCATACGCTTGTCTGTCGCGTGCCGGACGAAAATGGCGGCTTTCGCTACGTGCGTTCCGTCGGCAAGGTGCACCGTACGCCGACCGGCGAGATGAAAATTATCGGCATCGCCTTCGATTCGACCGAGGATGCGTTGATGACGCTGCGCCTCAAGGCCGCAAAGGATGAGGCGATTGCCAAGAATATCGAGCTGGAGCTTGCCAAGGACCGGATCGAGCACAACTCCCTGCACGACCCGCTGACCTCGCTTGCCAACCGCCGCAAGCTCGATATCGCGCTGGAAAACCTGACGGATGCCGGCCACAGGGAGCGACAGAAATTCGCGATCCTGCATATCGACCTCGACCGTTTCAAGGAAATCAACGACACGTTGGGGCACGCAGCTGGTGATGCCATGCTGGTGCATGCGTCGCGCGTGCTTTCCAGGAACTTGCGCGAGAGCGACGTCGTGGCCCGCATTGGCGGCGACGAGTTCGTCATCCTTTCCTTCGACGTCGGCGACAAGGACATGGCGGAGCTTTCGGACCGTATCATCGAGGAGATGCGTCAGCCCATCGATTTCCAGGGTTTTTCCTGTCGCTGCGGCGTGTCGATCGGCATCGCACTGGCGAACGGCATCCATATCGATGCCCGCAAGGTACTGATCAATGCAGACATCGCGCTCTACCGGGCCAAGAGCCTTGGCCGCAACCGTTACGAATTCTTCAACCACAATCTGCAGGCCGACATCATCAACAACAAGCGCACGGCCGATGAGATCCTTGCCGGCATCGACAATGGCGAGTTCACGGCCTGGTATCAGCCGCAGTTCTGCGCACGGACGATGAAGCTGACCGGTGTAGAGGCGCTGGTACGCTGGCACCATCCCTCCAAGGGTCTGCTGACACCGGACAAATTCCTGCGCATTGCCGACGAGATCAATGTCGTACAGACGCTCGACCGCATCGTCCTGGAAACGGCACTGCGCGACAAGATGCGCTGGGCGGCACAGGGCGTCTATGTTCCGAAAATCTCGGTCAACGTTTCGGCGCGGCGCCTGCATGATGGCAGCCTTCTGGACTCCCTTGGTGACCTGCAGATCCGCCCCGGCGAAATCTCCTTCGAACTGGTGGAATCCATCTTCCTCGACGAAAGCGAGGACGTGGTCTCGCAGAATCTCGAACAGATCAAGGCGCTCGGCATCGATATCGAGATCGATGATTTCGGCACCGGCCATACCTCGATCGTCTCGCTGCTCAAGCTGAAGCCGAAACGGCTGAAGATCGACCGGCAGCTTGTGCAGCCGATCGTCGCTTCCTCGCAGGAGCGCACGCTCGTCAGCTCCATCATCGAGATCGCCCGCTCGCTTGGCGTCGAGACGGTGGCCGAGGGCGTCGAGACGATGGCGCATGCTGAACTGCTACGCGATCTCGGCTGCGATCTCCTGCAGGGTTATGCCTTTGCACGCCCTCTCTCCTTCGACGATTTCGCGATCGAGGCGCGCGGCACGGCCTGGCTTCTGGCATCCTAGCGCTGAAGCCAGCCACATCACCGTTCGCAGAGACCGGAAACACCATTCCCCGATAGCACCATCAGGCGCAAAGAAAGGCTTTTGCCTGGGCGGTTTTTTGGCCTATGAGTGTCGCGCCTTTTTCGAGTAATGGCGCGGCCGGTGACGACTGGTTCCGCGCATCCGGCGGGAACATATGTCGCACAATACATTCGGTCATCTCTTCCGTGTAACCACCTGGGGCGAAAGCCACGGGCCAGCGCTCGGCGCCGTCGTCGACGGCTGCCCTCCGGGGCTGCGCTTCAAACTCGAGGACCTGCAAGTCTGGCTCGATAAGCGCAAGCCCGGCCAGAGCCGCTTCGTGACCCAGCGGCGCGAAGACGACCTAGTGAAGGTTCTCTCCGGCGTGATGATGGACGCCGACGGAGAGACGATGATCACCACCGGCACGCCGATTTCCATGCAGATCGAAAATACCGACCAGCGTTCCAAGGACTATGGCGAGATCGCCCGGCAGTATCGCCCGGGCCATGCCGACTTCAGCTATGACGTGAAATACGGCATCCGCGACTATCGCGGCGGCGGTCGTTCCTCGGCGCGCGAAACCGCTGCCCGCGTTGCAGCCGGCGGCATTGCCCGGCTCGTCGTACCCGGCGTGTCCGTCCGTGGCGCGCTGGTGCAGATCGGCAAGCACAAGATCAACCGCGCCAACTGGGACTGGGATCAGGTCGGGCAGAACCCGTTCTTCTCTCCCGATGCCGAGATCGTACCCGTCTGGGAAGAGTATCTCGACGGCATCCGCAAGGCGGGCTCCTCCATCGGCGCCGTCATCGAAGTGATCGCAGAAGGCGTTCCGGCGGGCCTCGGTGCGCCCATCTATAGCAAGCTCGACCAGGATATCGCTTCGTTGCTGATGTCGATCAACGCTGTCAAGGGCGTGGAGATCGGCAATGGTTTTGCCGCCGCAGAGACGAGCGGCGAAGACAATGCCGACGAGATGCGGATGGGCAATGACGGCACGCCGATCTTCCTGTCCAACAATGCCGGCGGTATTCTCGGCGGCATTTCGACCGGCCAGCCGGTCGTCGCCCGCTTTGCCGTCAAGCCCACCTCTTCCATTCTCACCGAACGGCAGTCGATCGATGCCGACGGCAAGAATGTCGATATTCGCACCAAGGGCCGTCATGACCCCTGCGTCGGCATTCGCGCCGTGCCGATCGGCGAGGCGATGATTGCCTGCGCCATTGCCGACCATTATCTTCGCGACCGCGGCCAGACCGGCCGGCTGAAATAGGAATTGTCCCATGTCTTATGACCAGAAGCGCGTCGTTGACGCTATCCGGGCTTTCGAAGCCGGCGAGATCGTCGTCGTCATGGACGACAATGACCGTGAAAACGAAGGCGACCTGATCGTCGCTGCCGTGCATGCGACGCCCGAAAAGATGGCCTTCATCGTGCGCCACACGTCAGGGATCGTCTGCGCGCCGATGCCGAAAGAGGAAGCCAAGCGGCTGAACCTCAACGCCATGGTGGCGGAAAACGATTCCGCCCATACGACCGCCTTCACGGTTTCCGTCGATTTCAAGCACGGTACGACGACGGGCATCTCCGCCGACGACCGCACGCTGACGGTACGCAACCTTGCGAACCCGAATGTCGGTGCGTCGGATTTCGTGCGTCCCGGCCACATCTTCCCGCTGGTCTCCCGCGAAGGCGGCGTGCTGATGCGTTCCGGCCATACGGAGGCTGCTGTCGATCTCTGCAAGCTTGCCGGGCTGCCGCCAATCGGTGTTATCAGTGAACTCGTCAATGACGACGGCACGGTGACGCGCGGCCCGCAGGTGGTGGATTTCGCCGGACAGCACGGGCTGAAACTCCTCTCGGTCGCTGACCTCATCGCCTATCGCCAGCGCAAGGAAACGCTGATCGAGCTCGGCTCTAGCTTCGATATCGAAACTCCGTTCGGCAAGGCCAAGGCGCACACCTACGCCCTGCCCTGGGACCCGATGCAGCATCTCGCCGTCGTCTTCGGCGACATCCGTGATGGCGTCGATATTCCAGTGCGCCTGCATCCGGAAAACGTCGCGGATGACCTTTTCGGCAAACGCAAGCCGGTCGATTTCTACATGCAGAAGATTGCCGAACAGGGGCGTGGCGTCATCGTCTACCTGCGTGAAGGCTCGGTTGGCGTCGGCCATTACGACAACGGCCGCAAGGCCCGCAGCCAGGGTCGCGAGGCACACGCCGAAGCGCAGACACGCGACAATGAATGGCTGGAAATCGGCCTCGGCGCCCAGATCCTTAAGGATCTTGGTGTCAGCTCGATCACGCTGATGACCAGCCGCGAACGGCACTATGTCGGCCTGGAAGGATTCGGGATCAAGATTTCGAAGACAGAGATCTGCTGATTGCTCCTTCTCCCTAAGGGGAGAAGGAATTATCCCTTCCAGCCGTCCAGATAGACGACTTTTTCCACGCTGGCGAAGCGCGCCAGGCGCTCGAGCTCCGCTTCCAGCTTTTCCAGCCGCCCCGCAGATGCCTTCACGCGTGGTTCCAGCCACAGCCGCTTAACATCCAGCGTGCCCTTCTTCCTGTCGGCCTTCATGTCGATGCGGCCGATAAGCCTGTCGCCTTCCAAAAGCGGGAAAACGTAATAGCCGTACTCCCGCTTCGGCTCGGGCACGAAGATCTCGATGCGATAGAAGAAACCGAACAGGCGCTCTGTCCGGTTCCTGTCCCTGATCATCGGATCAAAAGGGCTGAGCACCCGGATTCGTGCTGGTGCCTCTGGGTAAGTATCTGTTGTATGTATGAAATCTGTGAACGCCCATGAGGAACGTGGCTTGCCGCCGAGAGCCGGTTCGATCAGCACTTCAATCAATTCGTCTCGGTGTTCGCTTACCCAGCCTTTCGCCTCTTCCGGCGAGAGCAGATCCCAGAAGGCGGCAATTTCCCCATGGGTGGCAAAGCCTAAACGAGTGAGCGCGCTGCGGCAGGCCCAGTCGACGAAATCCTCGCGGCTGACCTCAGGCTCGTGGAACTCGGCGGGGATGACGCGCTCGACAAGATCATAGATCTTCTGGAAGTTGGAGCGGCCGGCGATGGCGAATTTGCCGGTACGCCAGAAATATTCGAGCGCCGTCTTGTTCGGGTGCCAGTTCCACCAGCCACCGGAGACGTGACCATCCGCCTTCATGTCGCGCGCCAGGATTGCCCCGTCCTTCACCACCCGCTCATAGGTTTCCTCGAAGGAGGCCTCGAAGCCCTCGCCACGCCATTTGCGCCAGCGTTCGACGATCGCCACTTCTTCGTCGCGAAATTTATGCTTCCAGTATTTGAAGAAGGTGCTCGGCAGGATGGAAGCATCATGCGTCCAGTGCTCGAAGAGAGCGCCTTCCTTCTCCAGGAGCGCGGTCAAATGTTCACGTCGGTATGTCTGATTGCGTGAGAAGAGGATCTGGTGGTGGGCGCGCTCCACCGTCTGGATGCTGTCCACCTGCACGAAGCCGAGATCGTGAATGAGTTCCAGCAGGCCGGCCTTGGTCAGCGCGCGGTTCGGAGGCGCACTCAACCCCTGCTTAGCGAGGAAGATACGGCGGGCATCGGAATTGGACAGCAGATTCGTCATGCAGCGATCATAGCGCGGAAAATCTTCCTAGCTACCCGATACCATATTCGAGCCAACTTGATTTTGATCCTTTATCGGACGGCCGCTGCCTTATAGAAGCAGGAATTCAAACAAGGGGACCATACTTGGATATTCGTTTCGAGAGCGCTGGCGCCAGTTTCGGAGCAAGGGTCGCGGTCGAGCCACTCACACTCACTCTTACCGAAAACCGGCTGGGCGTCATCGGCCTCAACGGTTCGGGCAAGACGACCTTCGCACGGATGATCAACGGGCTTATGAAACCGACCACTGGCAAGGTCCTGGTCAACGGGCGCGACACACTTCATGAAAAGACGGCGCTTGCCGATGTCGGCTTCATCTTCCAGTCGCCGCAAAACCAGATCATCCTGCCTATCGTCAAGGACGATATTGCCTTCGGACTCAAGGGCCGCGGATTTACGAAAGCGGAGATAGAGAGAAAGGTCGAGCTCGTTCTCGCCCGCTTCAACGCCGAGGAACTGGCCGTTCGCCGTGCTCACGAGCTTTCGGGTGGCGAGTTGCAGCTGGCAGCCCTCTGCTCGGTGCTGGCGACCGGACCCAATATCCTGATCCTCGACGAGCCGACCAATCAGCTCGACCTGCGCAACCGGGCACTCGTGCAGAAGACCATCGACGGGCTGGAAGAGAATGTCCTCGTCATCACCCATGATCTCGAATTGATATCAGGTTTCGAGCGAGTGCTTCTGTTCCACGAAGGCAAATTGGCGGCCGATGCGCCGGCGGCCGATGCGATCGCCCTCTACAGGGAGCTCGCAGCCTGATGCAGTCGCTTTATGTCGAAGGCAACAGTGCCCTGCACCGGCTTTCGCCGCGGGCAAAGATCTTCTCACTCTTCCTGCTTGGCTTTGTGCTCTTCATCGGGGACAATCTTCCGCTGCTTGCCATCGTCACCCTGCTGACCGCACTTATCTATCGCAGCATCGGCCTGCCGCTGAAGGAATCGGTCCTCCGGCTGCGGCCGATCTTCCTGACGATTGCGGTCGTGGCGCTCTTTACCCTCATCGTCAATCCCTGGCATGACGCGCTGGCGACACTCTTGAGATTGACGGCGCTGATGCTGTTTGCCGCCGCCGTGACCGCGACGACAACAATCACCCAGTTCATGGATGAGATAACCGCTCTTGCCCGGCCGCTGGAACGAACCGGCTGGGTGAAGGCGGACGATATTGGCCTCGCGGTCGGGCTCGTGCTGCGCTTCGTGCCCGAGATTATCAATCGCTACCACGCGATCAGCGAGGCGCACGCGGCACGCGGACTGAAAGTCCGGCCGACGACGATCCTGACCCCGCTCATCATTTTGACGCTACGGGATGCGGATAACATTGCAGCGGCGATTGACGCGCGCGGCATTCGGCGGCATGTCAGTTAACGATTTATGAATTGGAGATCACGATGAGCACACGCGACCTCGTTCTTGCCGCTCTTTTTGCCGCTGTTATCGTGGCTCTCGGTCTGCTGCCGCCCATCTATCTCGGCTTCATTCCGGTGCCGATCACCGCGCAATCGCTGGGCGTCATGATGGCAGGCGTCGTGCTTGGTGCAAGACGCGCCACGATTTCCGTGCTGATTGTGCTGCTGCTTGTTGCAATGACACTACCGGTGCTTTCGGGCGGCCGTGGCGGATATGCCGCCTTCGTGGCTCCGACATCAGGCTTCCTGTTCGGCTGGGTCTTTGCCGCTTTCGTGACGGGCTTCCTCAGCGAGCGTCTGGTTCATGGCAACCAGTCCGGCCTCGTGCAGACGGTCAGCTTCTTCCTCGCCGCCATGATCGGCGGCATCGTCGTGCTCTATGCTTTCGGCATCGCCTATCTGGCTTTTGCTGCCAATATCGGTCTGCAGCAGGCCTTTATCGGCAGCATGGTCTTCATTCCGGGCGACGTCATCAAGGCCTTTGTCGCAGCGCTCGTCGGCCGGGCCGTCATGGTCGGCTATCCGCTGCTGCCGATCCGTATCTAATCGAGAAAACTATAGAGCCAGTCGCGGGTCTCTTCGGGGAGTGCGGCGGGCGAACCATCGTCGCTGGTGCGCGCCTGCCAGATGATCTCTACCTCGGCGACACGCTCGTCCTCAATCTCGAAGGAGATGAGAAAGCCGATGGAACGTACGCCGATCTTGTCGACGCCAGCGATGAAGGTCACCGTCTCGTGATAGCGCAGCGGGCGATGAAGGATGCAGGAAACCTTGCTGGCAGTATAGACGGGCTCGTCTTCCACTGTTGGCCTCGACGACCAGAAGCTCGCAAGTACGGATTCGGCATAGGAAATATAGGAGGCCAGAAACATCTGGCCGTTCATGTCCACATCACGAAACGGTACGCGCAATTCCACCATGTCCGGGCGGTTCGTCTTACTCATTTACAGGTCTGCCTTGCAGGTTATCACCATGACCCTAGCATGGGGTCCGTCGAAGTAAACGAAACAATTAAAATAGCGTAAACGGGAGGATGCGAGCGTTAATTGCGACGATGCGGCTTGTTGAAATCGACGCGCAGCGCTCCATCTGCTGTGGATCATGACATTTGCGACCGATAGAGTGCCTGCATGAGCACCCGTCTTTACGAACATCCTGTTTTTCTCGAGCACGTGACGCCGTCAGGCCATCCCGAGCGCTCCGACCGCATCCGCGCGCTCAATGTCGCGCTGGAGCATCCGAATTTCGAACGTCTCGATCGAAAGGAAGCCCCGCAGGCGAATGAAGACGCCGTACTGCTTGCCCATCCGGAGGAGCATCTGATCGCCGTCATGCGGCAGATCCCGGAAGAGGAAGACAAGATCAACCAACTCGAAGCCGATACCTATGCCAGCCAGAAGAGCCTGCAGGCGGCTCTGACCGGCGTCGGTGGAGCGATGGCTGCTGTCGACGACGTGTTCCGGGGCAAGGCGGACAATGTGTTCGTCGCGGCGCGCCCACCGGGTCACCATGCCGAAAAGATGACGGCGATGGGCTTTTGCTTCTTCAACAATGCAGCGATCGCCGCCCGCCATGCGCAGAAGGTTCACGGCGCAGAACGCGTCGCCATCGTCGACTGGGACGTCCACCATGGCAACGGCACGCAGGATATCTTCTGGGACGATCCCTCCGTGCTTTTCTGT
The DNA here is from genome assembly GCA_900468805.1 of Hyphomicrobiales bacterium. Classification (GTDB taxonomy): domain Bacteria; phylum Pseudomonadota; class Alphaproteobacteria; order Rhizobiales; family Rhizobiaceae; genus Rhizobium. The sequence goes on from UEIF01000014.1 coordinate 114,507, forward strand.
TCCACCCATCAGATGCCGCTTTATCCCGGAACCGGCGCCAAGGACGAGAATGGCGCGCATGGCACGATCGTCAATGCGCCGCTTTCACCCAATGTCGGCAGCGACCATTTCCGCGAGGCTTTCAAGTCGCGCGTGCTGCCGGCACTCAACGATTTCAGGCCCGATCTCATCATCATCTCTGCCGGTTTCGATGCGCATCACCGCGATCCGCTGGCGCAGATCAACCTGACGGGTGAGGATTTCGACTGGGCAACGGGCCGGCTTCTGGAGGTTGCCGACCGCAGCGCCAATAACCGGGTCGTCAGCCTGCTGGAAGGCGGCTATGATCTGGAAGGACTCGCCGAGTCGGCGGGTATGCATATCCTCAGAATGATGAAGGGTTGAGAATGACTGACAGCGCCAAGCCGGAGGTTTCCGGTCTTTCCTTCGAAAAGGCGGTTGCCGAACTCGAAAGCATCGTGGCCCGCCTGGAACGCGGCGACGTGGCGCTGGATGAATCCATCGAGATCTACGAGCGCGGCGAAGCGCTGAAGAAGCATTGCGAAACGCTGCTCTCGGCCGCCGAAAACCGCATCGAGAAGATCCGCCTCGACCGCGCCGGCAAGCCGCAGGGCGTGGAGCCGCTCGACGGCGCCTGAGGCACAGCAACCATCTCTTCCAAGGCTCTTGGCTGCAAGCTTCCTGTCGATCTATGATCCCTCGACAACATCAGGGGAACAGAAGAAATGACGGACAGATTGAAGGGCAAGGTCGCCATTGTCTCAGGCGGTGCTACCGGCATGGGCGGCGCGGCATCGAAGCTGTTTGCGGCTGAGGGTGCGCACGTCGCCATCATCGACCGCAATGGCGATGCAGCGGCGGAGACCGTCAACGAGATCCGCGCGGCCGGCGGCGAGGCCGATTGCTGGACGGCTGATGTTTCGGATGAAGTGGCCGTCAATGCTGCCGTGGCAGGCGTCGAGGAACGTTATGGCCCGGTTACGGTGCTCTTCAACCATGCCGGCACGATCGTCATCAAGCCGTTCCTGGAAACCACGCTGCAGGAATGGGACTGGCTGCACGCCGTCAACGTACGCTCCATGTTCCTGATGACGAAGGCGGTGCTGCCCAAGATGATCGAGGCCGGCGGCGGCTCTATCGTCTGCACCTCCTCGATCTCTGCCGTCGCGGCAACGCCGATGGAAGTGCTCTACGATACGACCAAGGGCGCAGTGCACATGTTTGCGCGCGCCATCGCGGTGGAATTCCGCGACCGCAACATCCGCTGCAATGCCGTCTGCCCCGGCTTCATCCGTACGCCGCACGGCCTGCGCGAGGTGAAGGAATTGCAGGCGCATGGCGTGGATGTGTCCGACGCTGCGATTGCCGCGCAGCAGGGCCGGATCGGCGAGCCGGAGGATGTCGCCCGAGCCGCACTCTATCTCGCCAGCGATGAATCGCTCTTCGTCAACGGTGCCCATCTTTTCGTCGATAACGGCTTCACCGCGATCTGAAGGCTTCACGACGATCTCAGAAACTGGCCCTTTCGCCACAGACCGGCAGGCGCTATCTGTGGCTTAAGCCCTTGCGATCGGAGTTCGCCATGTCCTTTTTCCCCGGTAAAGATCCCCTGCCCGGCGACGCCTTCGCCTGTGACGCGATCGAGAACCTGATCATTCCGCGCACCAGCGATATCGGTGGTTTCCAGGTGCGGCGCGCCCTGCCGACGCGCCAGCGCCGGCTTGTCGGGCCGTTCATCTTCTTTGACCGCATGGGGCCGGCGATCCTGAAGCCCGACGAGGCGCTGGATGTGAAGCCGCATCCGCATATCGGGCTTTCGACGGTCACCTATCTCTTCGACGGTGAAATCCGCCATCTCGACAGCCTCGGCACGGAAAAGGTCATCCGCCCCGGTGACATCAACCTGATGACGGCCGGCCGCGGCATCGTGCATTCCGAGCGCACGCCGGACAATCTGCGCGGCCATCCGCTTTCCATGTCCGGCCTCCAGACATGGCTGGCGCTGCCCGACGACAAGGAAGAAATCGATCCCTCCTTTACCCATACCGAAAAAAGCGACATGCCGCTGATCGAGGATGGCGGCGTCACAGGCCGCGTCGTAATCGGCTCCTTCGAAGGCCTGACATCGCCGGTGAAGGCCTTCACCGATACGCTCTATGCCGACATTTCCCTGCAGCCTGGCGCGAAATTTCCTTTCGGTGCGGCGCACGAGGAACGGGCCGTCTACGTGCTTGCGGGCGAGGTCGTCATTGCCGGCGACAGGTTCGCGCCAGACCAGCTTCTCGTGTTCCGGCCGGGCGATGCGATCACGCTGGAAGCAGGCACTCAGGGCTGTCATCTGATGCTGTTCGGGGGTGCAGCGCTGAACTCCAAGCGCTACATATGGTGGAATTTCGTCTCCTCCTCGAAGGAGCGGATCGAGAAGGCCAAGGAGGAATGGCGCACCGGCCGCTTCGACATCGTCCCCGGCGACGAAGAGGAATTCGTGCCTTTGCCGGAGGGCTGAAGTGCTCTAAGGTGAAAAACTTGCGGTTATGCAAATGTAGTTGTTTTGCCGCAATTCAATCGAATAAAGCAAAGCCGATCAGTCAAAGAAGAGCGCCCGCCCGTGACACAATCCCCGAAGACCCCGCTGCTCGATCAGGTCGCCTATCCTGCCGACCTGCGCAAGCTCGAGGATCGCGATCTGCCGCAGCTTGCACGCGAAGTCAGGGACGAAATGATCGATGCCGTCTCCCGCACTGGCGGGCATCTCGGCGCAGGTCTCGGTGTGGTGGAACTGACGATCGCCATCCACAGCGTCTTCAATACACCTGACGACCGGCTAATCTTCGACGTCGGCCACCAGTGTTATCCGCACAAGATCCTGACCGGACGCCGCGACCGCATACGCACGCTACGCCAGGAAAACGGCCTTTCGGGCTTCACCCGCCGGGCAGAGAGCGAATACGATCCCTTTGGTGCTGCGCACTCCTCGACCTCGATTTCGGCCGGTCTCGGCATGGCGGTCGCTGCCGATATCGACAAGACGGACCGCCGCGTCATCGCCGTCATCGGCGACGGAGCGCTGTCGGCCGGCATGGCCTATGAGGCGCTGAACAATGCTGGCGCGCTGGACGCGCGGCTGATCGTCATCCTCAACGACAACGACATGTCGATCGCTCCACCGACGGGGGCGATGAGCGCCTATCTCGCCCGCCTTGCTTCCGGGCGCACCTATATGGGCTTCCGCGACTTCGGCAAGAAACTGACGGCCTATCTCGGCAAGAACATCGACCGCGCCATCACCCGCGCCGTCGAGCATGCCCGCGGCTACGTGACCGGCGGGACGATGTTCGAGGAGATGGGCTTCTACCATATCGGCCCGATCGATGGACATTCCTTCGATCATCTTCTGCCTGTGCTGCGCAACGTGCGCGACAATGCCAATGGCCCGGTGCTGATCCATATCGTCACCCAGAAGGGCAAGGGCTATGCGCCGGCGGAAGCCGCCGCCGACAAATATCACGGCGTCAACAAATTCGATGTCATCACCGGCGCGCAGGCGAAGGTGAAGCCGAATGCGCCGAGCTATACCAATGTCTTTGCCGAAACGCTGGTCCAGGAAGCGACACTCGACGACCGCGTCGTCGGTATCACGGCCGCCATGCCGAGCGGCACCGGCCTTGATAGATTCGCCGAGATCTTCCCGTCACGCTATTTCGATGTCGGCATTGCCGAACAGCATGCCGTGACCTTCGCCGCCGGCCTTGCCGCCGAAGGCTTCAAGCCGTTTGCGGCGCTCTATTCGACCTTCCTGCAGCGCGCCTATGACCAGGTTGTGCATGATGTGGCAATACAGGGCCTGCCGGTACGCTTCCCGATCGACCGCGCCGGTTTCGTCGGTGCTGATGGACCGACACATGCCGGCTCCTTCGACACCGCCTTCCTGGCCACCTTGCCCGGCTTCGTGGTGATGGCGGCTGCCGACGAGGCCGAGCTCAAGCATATGGTGCGCACAGCCGTCGCCTATGATGCCGGCCCGATCTCGTTCCGCTATCCGCGCGGCGAAGGTGTAGGCGTCGACATGCCGGAGCGCGGCCAGATCCTGGAGATCGGCCGCGGGCGCATCGTCAAGGAAGGCACCAAGGTGGCGCTTCTCTCCTTCGGCACGCGGCTTGCCGACTGTCTGCTGGCAGCCGAGGACCTCGATGCCGCAGGCCTCTCGACCACGGTTGCCGATGCGCGCTTCGCAAAGCCGCTCGACCACGCCCTGATCCGCCAGCTTGCACGCCATCACGAAATCCTCATCACCGTGGAAGAAGGTTCCGTCGGCGGCTTCGGAAGTCAGGTCATGCAATTCATGGCGACGGATGGACTGCTCGACCGCGGGCTGAAGGTTCGCACACTCGTGATGCCCGATACCTGGATGGAGCAGGCAAAGCCGGAAGCGATGATCGGTCATGCGGGGCTCGATCGCGCCGGCATAGTCTCGACTGTCTTCAACGCACTCGGACGCGGTGTTGCGGTGGGCGTGGCCGGTTAAGGCAGCACACCGACCCACATCTCTCTATTGTGGCCTCTCGCCATCTCGGTAGAAGATAATTCCGCCGTGATGCAACGCATCGTCGTTGAAATCGCCTTCAGCGGCAACGCCGGTATCTGCGCTTCCCAGTTCCGCCGCGACTATGTCGGAGCGCACATTTTTGCTGGAATTGTTCCAAGGTCACAAAAAGAAAGGGCGGCAATGAATGCCGCCCTGCCTCATTTATCATTCGCGAGAGTAGCTCTCAGAATTCGGTCCAGTCTTCCTGGACAACAGCAGCGGCGGCCGTTGCCTGCTTGCCGCCGAAAGCCCTGGTGACTTTGCTGGCGAGTGCGCGGGCGGGAGACGCGACCGGGCGGGATGCCGGGGTCGCGGCAACGGTCCTCTGGACCGGAGCAGCAGCCTGGGTGCCGAGCTTGAACTGGCGTAGCAGGTCGTCGAGGGCGGAGGCTTCCTGGGCAAGCGCGTGGCTGGCGGCCGTCTGTTCTTCGACCATGGCGGCGTTCTGCTGGGTACCCTGGTCCATGTTGTTGACCGCAGTATTGATCTCCTGCAGGCCGATCGACTGTTCGCGGGTGGCTGTGACGATCGCGCCGACGTGGTGGTTGATTTCCTGAACCTCGGCGACGATCGCTTCCAGCGCCTTGCCGGTTTCACCGACGAGGCCGACGCCGGAATTGACCTGTTCGCTGGAGGTGTTGATCAGTGCCTTGATTTCCTTGGCGGCGTTTGCGGACCGCTGAGCGAGTTCACGGACCTCCTGTGCGACGACGGCAAAACCCTTGCCGGCTTCACCGGCACGGGCGGCCTCGACGCCGGCGTTCAGCGCCAGGAGGTTGGTCTGGAAGGCGATGTCGTCGATAACGCCGATGATGTTGGAGATCTCGCCCGAGGACTTTTCGATCTGCTGCATGGCCGAAACCGCCCTGCGGACGACCTCACCAGACTTTTCAGCGCCGAGGCGGGTGCGCTCGACGAGGTTGCCGACATCTTCGGCGCGCTTGGCGGAGTCGCGGACCGTGGTCGTGACCTCTTCGAGAGCGGCTGCGGTCTCTTCGACGGCAGCGGCCTGCTGTTCGGTGCGGTGGGCGAGATCGTCGGCGGCAGAGCGGATTTCACCGGCGCCGGCATTGATGGCCGAAGCGTTGCGGCCGACCGACTGCAGGGCGGCCTGCAGCTTCTCGACGGCATTGTTGAAGTCGTTGCGCAGGCTGTCGTATTGCGGGGCGAACGGCGCTTGGATACGGGCTGCGACATCGCCAACGGCAAGGCCTGCAAGGCCGCCGGCCAGAGCTTCGACGGCGAAACGGATCTCGCCTTCTTCGCGGGCCTTCTGCTCGTCGCTCATCTGGCGCTGACGTTCGGCTTCGCCGCGCATGCGATCGGTTTCGCCGGCAAGATGCTGCTTTTCAATGGCGGCTTCCTTGAAGACCAGTACCGACTGAGCCATGCGGCCGACTTCGTCCTGACGGCCGGTTGCCGGAACTTCGACATTGTGGTCGCCGCCGGCGAGGCGGTCCATGGCCGTCGTCATGCCGACGATCGGGCGAACGATGGTGCGCGACAAGGCCCAGGCGAGACCGGCGGCAGCAAGCGCTGCAGCAATGCCACCAGCCACCAGCGTGGTCTTGAGGTCGCTGTTGGCCTCAAGCTGAGCTTCAGCAAGAGACTCGGACTTTTCGCGGGCAAGCGACTTGATCTTGGCGGAAGCGGCGCGGAAGCCGTCGAGCTGGCCCTTGGTGGCGTTGACACCGATCTTGACGACCTCTGCGATCGGCGTTTCGGTTTCCTTGCGGGCCTTGGCCTGCGGCTCGGCGAGCTCATGGAAATAAAGGTCTGCAGCCTTCTGCATGTCGTCGATCATCGAGACGACCTCAGGCTGGGAAGAAGCGGTCTGCTTGGCGGCGGCAATTGCCTTTAGCATCCGCTCGCGGTTGGCGAAGATGTCGCCATAGGTGCTGTCGCTGCGGAAGAGGATGAAACCGCGCAGGTTGACGGCCTGCTCGAGCATGGCCTGCAACGCGTCGTCGATCTGGTTGACCAGACGCTCGGACTTCTCCTGCTCGGCGGAGGCGCTCGCCGAAGTCGTTGCCTTGGAATAGACGAAAGCGGAAACGGATACGAAAATAAGGATGAGTGCTGCGAACGTGGCCGCAAGCTTACCGTTCAAGGATATGTTTCGAGCGAACATCGGTCAATTTCTCCTGGCGACATCAGGCGCGACAAGGGGCAACCGCGCGAGGTGCGCAGCCACAAGACTTCTTGATGAGGAACATGATCGGCGGGGAGGACGCGAGAGCCTTCATGGCACCAAGCGATTCAATTGAACCGCTGCAATCAAAGCGAACCTATGCGGGCAGGATTTAAATTTGTTTAAATTTGTGCATCGCAGCACATATCGGTTTAGTTTATTGCGGTTCCGGCGATATGAGGCTGTACTGGGATGCCCGCTGTGCCAACAAAATGCTTGCAACCGGCGGCTTTGACGGTCATTCACAGCCGATGTCCGATCATAACAGCCAGCGCCTCGACCAACTCCTCGTCACCCTCGGCCTCTTTGCGAGCCGTTCGCGGGCCCGAGACGCCATTTCGCGCGGCACGGTGAAGGTCGCCGGGAAGGTAGTGACGAAGGCTGGTGCCGTCTTCAGCCCGGATGCGGCAATCGAGATCGACGATCCGGCGCAGGATTATGTTTCGCGCGCAGCGTTAAAGCTGGTGGCGGCGCTCGATCACTTCGGGCTCGACCCGGCAGGACGGCACTGTCTCGATGTCGGCGCTTCGACTGGCGGCTTCACCGAAGTGCTGCTGGGGCGGGGGGCCGCACATGTGACGGCAATCGATGTCGGCCACGGGCAGATGCATCCGAGGATATCAGCCGATCCGCGGGTGACCAATATCGAGGGACTCAATGCCCGCAATCTCACGGCTGAGGATATCGGCCAGCCCGTGGATTTCGTCGTCTCCGACGTCTCCTTCATCTCGGTGAAGCTGGCGCTTGCCCCGGCGCTCGATATTGCCGAGGTCAATGCGCTCGCCGCCATCCTCGTCAAACCGCAATTCGAGGCGGGGCGCGAGGCGATCGGCAAGGGCGGACTGCTCAAGGATCCGGCTTCCGGGCCCGATGTGGCGGCAGAACTCGAACGCTGGTTCACCGAGGACATGGGCTGGAAGAGTTTTGGGCTCATCCCTTCCCCCATCTCGGGCGGCGACGGCAATCAGGAATTTCTACTGGCAGGGACAAAAGCGTGAGCACGGAAACAATCACCATCGACAGGCTCGGCGCGCAGGGCGACGGTATTGCCAACGGCAAGGACGGGCCTGTCTATGTGCCCTTCACGCTGCCAGGCGAGACGGTGGCGATCGCCCGCGTCAAGAGCCAGGGCACGGTCATGTCGATCGCCTCGGCCTCCGCCGACCGACAGGAACCGCCCTGCCGGCATTTCGGGCCAGACGGCGTCAACGGCACCTGCGGTGGCTGCACGCTGCAGCACATGGCGGATGTGCCTTACCGGGCTTTCAAGCGGCAACTCGTCATCGATGCGTTGAAATCGAAGGGATTGACGCCCGAGGTCGGCGAGATCGTCGCCGCGCATCCCGGCGAGCGGCGGCGAGTGGTCTTCGCGGCGCGAAAGACCGAAAAAGACATGCTTGTTGGATTCAACCAGGCCGAAAGTCATCACATCGTCGCCATCGAGGAATGTCCCATCTCGTCGGCGGGGATCATCTCCCGGCTGCCGGCGATCAAGGCTGTCGGGGCGGCAGTCGCGACCAATGCGGATGTCTTCCGCATCGCAGTTCTGGAGACCCTGTCCGGCCTCGATCTCGCGATAGAGGGCGTCAAGAAGCTGTCGGACCAGCAGCGTCGCAAGACGGTCGAGGTCATACTCGGCCTTCGCGGCATCGCCCGCGTTTCGCTCGATGGTGAAATCCTGATCGAGCCTGCCAAGCCGGTTGTCGAGTTCGGCGGTATCAAGGTCTCTCCGCCTGCCGGCGGCTTCACGCAGGCGACGAAGCCTGCTGAAGAGGCGATGGCAGAGCTGGTGCTTGCGCATGTCGGCAAGGCCAAGCGGATCACCGATCTCTTTGCCGGCGCCGGCACTTTTTCGCTGCAGCTTGCCCGCATCGGCCGCGTGCATGCCGTCGAGGGCGATGGCAAGGCGATCGCGGCTCTCGACCATGCGGCGCGCAATACACAGGGCCTGAAGCCCGTGACCGTCGAAAAGCGTGATCTCTTCCGCCGCCCGCTGATGACCTCGGAACTCAAGGTTTTTGACGCTGTGGTCTTCGATCCGCCGCGAGCGGGCGCAGAATTCCAGTGTAAGGAACTGGCGCGTTCGATCGTGAAGAAGGTGGTGGCCGTGAGCTGCAACCCGCTGACGCTTGCCCGCGACCTCGCCATCCTCGTCGAGGGCGGTTACCGGATCACCTCGGTCACGCCCATCGACCAGTTCCTCTGGACCTCGCATGTCGAGGTCGTGGCGACGCTCGAGAAATAGGCCGCCGTCAGGCGACCTTTTCGCCGGCGAGATAGCGGCCGAGCTGATCCAACTGTCCGGCGATGCCGGCCTGGCGGTATTCCACCTTGTCGCCACCATCAAGGATGGTGATCTGCTCGGTGACGACGACATGCGTGCCTTCGGCGACCGGCGTCAGGCTGATGGTCGTCAGTGACGAGGAGATGCGGCGTTCGTTATGCGACATCGTATAGGCGTAGACGATGCGGCGATCCCTGACGATATCCTCATAGCGGGCGTCGGCGACATATTCGTCGCTCTTGCCAAAGTTGAACCGGCTGATATCGCGGCCGCCGACGCGGAAATCATTCTCCGTATAGGTAGTGGCGAAATCCTCGCCGATCGCCTCCCACTGCAGGCGCGCCTTCGGATCGGACCAGGCGGCGAAAACGCGTGGAGCCGGCACGTCATAAGTGCGTTCGATGGAGAATGTGGAATGAAGGGCGCTGTACTCTTCCTGCATGGTCTTACTCCTTTTCGTTCTGCTTCCCAGGCTTGTCAGGCATTTCCGGATTGGCTTCGAGATATACGCCCAGCCTGTCGAGACGATGCTCCCAGAGCGTACGGCGCTCGTTGATCCAGGCCTCGGCTGAGCGCAGCGCCTGCGGTTCGATCCGGCAGGTGCGCACGCGGCCTGTTTTTTCCGAGCGCACAAGGCCACTTGCTTCCAGCATCTGCAGATGCTGGAGGACCGAAGGCAGTGCCATTGAGAGTGGCTCGGCCAGCTCTTTCACGGAAGCAGGCCCTTTGCAGAGCCGGTCCACCATGCTGCGCCGGGCGGGGTCCGCCAGCGCCTGAAACATCAAATCAAGGGCATGCGATTGGTTAGGCATATGCCTAACTATAGATGGGCCAGGACGAGAGTCAATAAATAGTTTGGCAAATACCTAACTATCCGAAATCCAGGAAAATACAGTTGATGCGCTTCGAGCTGCGGTCCTTCAAACGGCTTCGCAGCGCGGGGGTTAAGCGCGCTGCGAACGGGCGATTGCCGTTGAATGGATTCGGACAAGAGGGTCGTACGAAACACGTCAAACGCCCGGACGGTCGGGGGATCCGTCTTCCATTCAATAGTTAGATTATACTTAAAAAAGACCTTAAATTCGCACCCGAGAATGCCCACCGATTTTTAGGGTATCAGCGGCGCATGAAGGCCTCGAAGGCCGCGCGCGCTTCAGCAGTTTTCAGGCGGGCGGCGAAATGACGGGCCTCTTCATCGATGCGGGCGATGACCTCTTCCCGCGGGCCACGAACGAGGTCGCGGGCGATGTTCAACGCTTCCGGTGGTTTGGCGGCAAGCTTTGCGGCTGCAGCTAGCGCCTGCTTTTCAACCTCTTCCGGGCTCGTCACCTTCCAGATGAGACCGGCTTGCCTCGCATCATCGGCCGTAAAGGCCTCTCCGGCGACGAGCATGGCAAAGGCGCGCTGGTGCCCCATGATACGCGGAGCGATCAGGCTGGAACCCGCCTCAGGCACCAGTGCCAGATCGACGAAGGGTGTGCGGAATTGGCTGCGGTCGGAGGCGATCGTCAGGTCGCAATGCAGGTTGAGCGTCGTGCCGATGCCGATTGCAAGACCGTCGACTCCAGAGACGAGAGGCTTTTCGGCATTGACGAGAGCATAGAGGAAATCGATCAACTCCTCTCCGATGTTGCCGCCCATGGCCGTGGCGAGAAAATCGCCGATGTCGTTGCCGGCCGAAAAGCAGCCTTCCGTGCCGAGGAAGACCGTCACCCTGATCCCGGCATCGCTATTTGCGGCATTCAGGGCATCCGTCATTTTGCGATACATGTCGCGGGTAAAGGCATTCTTCTTTTCCGGCCGATTGAAGCGGATGATCTGGACGGCCGGATGTTCGGCGGATCGCTCGATGATAATGGGATCGCTCATTTTCAGCTCCTCAGACAAGGACGGCGCGGGCCGCAGCAAGGCTCTCGGCGCCATTGACGATGCGATCTTTCAACGCCGCCGTTTCGGACAACAGGTTTTCAGCGGCAAAGCGGCAGAGCACGATGCGGCCCTCGCCTGCTTCATCCGCCGTGCGAGCAAGGCCGCCCTTGGCGAGATAGCAGCCGGTCAGGGCGAGGCCGAAGAGACGCTGATAGGGAGTTGCACCCGACAGGGCCTCGGCCGATTTGCCTTCGGCGAGGCTGGATAGCAGCCAATCTGTCGCCACCTCCAGATCTGCAAGCGCGGATTCCAACCTGTCGGCCGTCGTGCCGAAACCGTCGAGGTTTGAACTGCGGACAGCCTCGGCGATCGCCTTGAGTTCGGCAATGAAACCCTTGACCTGCTCCCCACCCGACAAGGGTAACTTGCGGGTGACGAGATCGATCGCCTGAATGCCGTTCGTGCCCTCATAGATCGGGGCGATGCGGGCATCACGCAGATAGCGGGCAGCACCCGTCTCCTCGATGAAGCCCATGCCGCCATGGACCTGGATGCCGAGGGATGCAACATCGACGCCGGCATCCGTCGCGAAGGACTTGGCGACCGGCGTCAGGAGAGCGGCGCGCTCCTGCCAGTGTCCGCGTCGCCCGGTGGCGCGATGGGCCATGTCGATCGCGTGGGCGCAGGCATAGGCGATGGCGCGCGAGCCTTGCGTCAGTGCCTTCATGGTCAGCAGCATGCGTGCGACATCGGGGTGTTCGATGATCTGGCTCATGCCCGATCCGCTCCAGCCCGGCGCCTTGCCCTGCGTGCGCTCCTTTGCATAGGCAAGAGCCTTCTGCGTCGCTGCCTCGCAGATCGCGACACCCTGCATACCCACGGCGAGGCGGGCATTGTTCATCATCGTGAACATGCAGGCGAGGCCCCTGTTCTCCTCGCCGATCAGCCAGCCGACAGCGCCTTTCTCCTCACCGAATTTTCCGTCGCCGTAGATCATGGTGCAGGTAGGCGAACCGTGAATGCCGAGCTTATGCTCCAGCGAATGGCAGTAGAGATCGTTGCGAGCACCGAGCGAGCCGTCGTCATGGATCAGGAATTTCGGCACGAGGAAGAGCGAAATGCCGCGCGTGCCATCAGGGGCATCCGGCAGGCGGGCGAGAACGAGATGGATGATGTTGTCGGCCGCGTCGTGCTCACCCCAGGTGATGAATATCTTCTGGCCGAAGATGCGGTAGCTGCCATCGTCGCGGCGTTCGGCCCTCGCCCTCAGCACGCCAAGATCGGAACCGGCATGCGGTTCCGTCAAGTTCATGGTGCCGGTCCATTCGCCTGACACCATCCGCGCCAGGTATTTCTCCTTGAGAGCGGCGCTGCCGTGAACGTTCAGCGCTTCGATGGCCCCCATGGTCAGCGTCGGGCATAGGGCAAAGGCCATGGAGCCGGAATTCCACATTTCCAGCGTTGCGACATTCAGCATATGCGGCAGCGCCTGCCCGCCGAATTCCTCCGGCGCGGTCAGACCGTTCCAGCCGCCGGCAGCCCAGTTGCGGTAGAGATCGCGCCAGCCGTCCGGCGTTTTCACCTCACCATTGGAAAGGCGGGCGCCCTGACGGTCGCCGGTGTCGGCGAGAGGTGCAACTTCCTCCGTGGCAAATCGTCCCGCCTCGGCAAGGATGGCATCGACGAGATCCTCGCCGAGATCGCCCATAAGGCCGCTGTCGATCGCTTCTGCCATGCCGGCGACATGCTTCAGCGTGAATGCGATTTCCTCGACAGGCGCCTTATACATCCTATTTTCCTCCGCATTCAGCCCGCGTGCGGCAAAGCCGGTCCGCAAGCACCTCCACCCTGAGAGCTAATTGATTTTTACGTAAACGTCAATTTGGTTTCCGTCGATAACCATGATCGAGAGCGCCTTTTCGCTTGTGCACTTGCACAAACAAACGTCATGGAGAATCTCTAAGCGTGTCGCGATCTTTCAGATCCGCTGTCACGCTTTAGGCCTTTGTTTTGACGCGACATGCTTTAGTAGGATTGATCGCTTTCGCGAGAGGATCGGCAGTAATGGATACCTTGCCCGTCAACATACCCGGCCTTGTATGGGCCTATCGTTTCTCGCCGGAAAGCAAAAAGGCCGTGCGGCTGCAAAACAGCGCGACGGCCACGGAGCTGACCGCGGACGACGGTTTCTATTGGCTGCATCTCAACCTCGCCGATGCCCGCGTACCCGCCCTGCTCGACACGCTCGGCGTGATGGATGACGCCAAGTCGGCGCTGACCACGCGCGACACCCACGCGATCCTGACCGTCGATGAACAGATGCTCTACGGCACGCTGGTGGACTGCCAGCGCGAATTCGACCAGGACACGGCCGATCTCGGCTGGCTGCATTTCGCCATCTCCGACCGTTTTATCATCACCACGCGCCTGCAGCCGCTGAGAAGCGTGGAGCGGACACGCGTGATGATCGAGAAGAATGCGGGCAAGTTCACCCGTCCCGTCGACCTCTTCGAGCTGCTTGTGACCGAGTTCCAGCGGACGCTGATTTCCGTCGTCATGGAGCTCACCGAAGAGCTCAACCTGATCGAGGATTTCGTCTACGACAACGCCCCGCGTGACGAACGCCGCAGGCTTGCTCCCGTCCGCCGCACGATCGTGCGTCTGCACCGCCACCTGCGCACGGTCCTCGCGTTGATGCGGCGAGCGGCAGCCTCCGACGAAGACGAAATGCCCTTCGGCTTCGACGATATTGCCGGACGACTGACGAGCCGGCTGGAAACAGTGGACCACGATGTCTATGCGCTGCAGGACCGGGCAAGACTGCTTCATGAAGAAATCGACTCCAAGCTCTCCTCGGAGACGAACCGCCACCTTTACATCCTGTCGATCATGACGGCCTTCCTGTTGCCGCCGACACTGGTGACCGGCTTCTTCGGCATGAACACGGCGAACCTGCCCTTCGCCGTCGGAGACTACGGTACGGAATATGCCGTGGGGCTCATCCTCGCCTCTATCGCTTTGGCTTGGTGGCTCTTGAAGAGAGTGGATATTCTCTGAACGAAAACGCCCGGCTCGAAGGCCGGGCATTCTAACTCGATCTCTGGTTTCGCCTCAATAGTAGGGCGAATAGCACTGCTGGCGCGGACCGTTATAGGGTTGGAACGTATTGTCGTAGACCCTGTAGGAACGGTAGCGGCTTTCGCACCAGCCGACATGGCTCGGATTGATGCCCGAGGGAGCCGGTGCAGGCGCGTAGTAGCGCGGCTGGGCGGCGATGGCGCCGCCGATGACGGCACCGGCGCCGAAGGCTGCCAGCGGATACCAGTAGCCGTTATGGTGGCGATAACCAGGACGATAATAGGAATAGCCGCGATAGCCGCCGTACCAGCCAGAGCGATAGGCTGGACGGTAGCCAGGATAGTAGCCTGGGCGATAACCGGGACGATAACCAGACCGATAACCTGGCCGATAGTAACGGCGGTATTGGACGTTTTCGACAGGCGAAGATTTTTCCACCTGCGGGGCGGCGGGCATCTGAATTGCCTGCGACGGCACGAAGCTCGTCACAACGACGGCGGCGGCCATAACCGCAGTCGCAACCTTCTTACTCAGCCCAAACATTCGTATCTCCGATCAAGAGCGAAAAAAGCCTGCTCGATAACGGATAAAATGGGAAACTGTTCCCAAAAGACCCGAAAACGGCATCTACGCTCTATTTTTACCGAAGGCGAAATGAACCGGACATTAACCGGTCATGAACGCTCTCAGGCAACGACCGAGAGCTTTGCCTGATCGCCCTGCAGCCGGTTGACCATGAAGTTCGAATACCATTCGAGGAACTGCATGACGCCGCCTTCGTGGACCGAAGAATAGGGACCGGGCTCGTAGGCCGGCGAGCGGATGCCGAAGGCGTTTTCTTCGACGATGCGGCGGTCCTGATCGTTGGTCTCGGTCCAGACGTGGGTCAATTCCTCAAGGTTATAGTCGACGCCTTCGACCGCATCCTTATGGACAATCCATTTTGTCGTCACCGCCGTCTCGTTGGCGCTGAGCGGCAGCACGCGGAAGGAGATGGCGTGGTCACCGAGCAGATGATTCCAGGTCGTCGGATAGTGGAAGAGCAGCATGGTGCCGATGTGGCCGATCTTCACGTCGTCGGAGAGCGGACGCTTGACGGCGGGCCTACCGGACATGGTGTAGCTCTCGGCGTCTTCGATGAGCGGCATGCGGGCGGTGCGGAACTGTCCGTCCGGCGAAATCTGGAACTTGCTCGGCAGACCGGCTGCTTCACAGCGCGCCCAATGGCCGGCAATCTCCGGATCGTCGGCACCACCATCCGTGCCGGTCACGCTCGGCGCTTCCGGATAGGTGCGGCAAAGCTCGGGGTGGTTTGCGGCGCAGTGATAGCACTCGCGGTTATTCTCCCAGACGAGCTTCCAGTTGCCCTTCTCGATGATGGTGCTCTGGAAGGCGATCTTGGCCTCACCGATGTGGTGGGGTGCCATATAGGGCTCGATCTTGTCGCGCACGGCCTGGAAGTCCGGCGCGACATTGGCGAGGCAGATGAAGACGTAACCGGAGACGATTTCGCAATGGACCGGTTTCAGCCCAAAGCCGCTCTTGTCGAAATCATCGCCCATGTGGCGCGCGAAGGCGAGCTTGCCGTCGAGATCGTAGGTCCACTGGTGATAGGGGCAGACAAGACGAACCGAAGAGCCGTGTTCCTTGGTGCAGACGCGCGAGCCGCGATGGCGACAGCTGTTGTGGAAGGCACGAACAATGTTGTCGCGTCCCCGCACGATGACGACAGGATACTCGCCGATCTGGACGGTGAAGTAGGCGCCCGGTTTTGGCAGCTCGCAATCATGGCCAACGAAAAGCCAATCGCGATAGTAGATCATCTCCATATCCAGACGGAAATAATCCTCGTCGGTATAGAAGGGCTGTTCGAGGCTGAAACCCTCGCGGCGGCTCTTGAGCTGGCGCAAAACGTTGCTGCGAATATCCATCTGCCTATCCTCGTGCATGCGGCTGCCACCCTGTTGAAGCACGGCAGCGGAAGCGCGCCGGCTTCCTTCTCCCTCCGGAGAACTGGTCATGGCGTCATTTAATCACCGAGCATGCCAGCCGCTTGGTTGTAAAGCGACATCGGCTTCGAAATTGACGACAGGGAGCCGGCGATCCCCGAAATCATTCCATTCCGCCTTGATCATCGTCAATTGCGACATTGCGCGGGGCCTGGCTGCAAGCAAATCCAATGCAGCAGGCTACCAATATCCTATTTGCGACACTCCTTGATGAAGCCTGCCCCGGTTCAGTCGCCACCCGCCGATTTTAACAGGGCGTTAAACATGAAATCCTATCCTTGCAGATGACCGACACAGCGGAAGACTGCGAAAGCCATGGCCAAACTCCGATATTTCGACACGCGAGACGAGACCAAGCCCCCCGAGCCGCGGCTTTTCGCCAAACATTCGGAATTCCTGCGCACCGGCCGCATCAGCCGCCGCCGCGAGGATTGGCTGCCGGAAGAGCGTCGTTATCTCACCCATGAGGAGGTCGCTGAAAAGACTGCACGCAAGCTGCAGGTTGCCGGTGAAAAAACCCACCAGAATATCAACGGCTTCCACCGCGCGATCCAGTTTCCGAAGTTGATCTTCCACCGGACGCTGGCCGACAGCCCCCATCTTGGCTACTGCCACGTTACGGCCGCGCGCACCAAATTCGCCCGCTACAACGAAGTGGCCTGGGCCTTCTACATTGCCAACTTCTATTCCGACATCGGCGACAACGACAATTTCTTCGACAATATCGCGGTACAGAATTCCCGCATGTATTTCGCCGTAGCGGTCAAGCCGGGAGAAAGCACGCCGGAGAAGATGGTGGTCGACCGCTCCGTGCGTGGCAATGGCCTGCTCTTCCGCACCAACGATCCGCAGATCGCCATCCGCAACATCCTCCTGCTCGGCGCCCGCAACGAACAGCTTCGCCAGATCATCCGCCAGCTGTAGGTCCACCCGTTCTGGGCGGGATTGATCGCGCCGCAAGGAAGGCCTAATGACTGCCGCAGTAAAACCGGGCAGGACATGGCACGAATAATCGACATCAAGGCAGACAGGCAGGTAGCTCTCGAAGCCGGCTGCGCGGCACTTGCCGAAGGTTTTGCGATCGCCATTCCCACCGAGACCGTCTACGGACTTGCCGCCGACGCCACCAATCCGGCCGCCATCACCCGCATCTACGAGACCAAGGGCCGACCGCGCTTCAATCCGCTGATCTGCCACATGGCGGATCTTGCTATGGCAGAAGTCTATGCGGAATTCGATCCGATCTCACGCGCGCTCGCAGAAGCCTTCTGGCCTGGCCCGCTGACGCTGGTGCTGCCGTTGAAGACCGGCACCGCGATCCATGCGCTGGCGACCGCAGGCCTCGACAGCGTCGGCATCCGCATACCGAAGGGCTTTACGGGCGAATTGATCGGCGCCTTCGGCCGGCCGCTCGCCGCCCCCAGCGCCAACACGTCCGGCAAAGTGAGCGCCACGAGTGCCGCCCATGTCGAGGCCGATCTTGGAGCGAAGATACCGCTGATCCTTGATGCCGGAGCGAGCGCGGTCGGCGTGGAATCGACGATCGTGAAGGTCGAGAATGGCGAACTGCGGCTGCTCCGGCCGGGCGGTCTGCCAGCCAGGGAGATCGAACGGGTGGCTGGCAAGCGGCTATTGCGTTCGAAAAAGGCGGCCGCCGCGATCGAAGCGCCAGGCATGCTTGCCTCGCACTATGCGCCAGGCGCAGCCGTCCGGCTCGAGGCCACGGCTCTTTACCCCGGCGAAGCGTTGATTGCCTTCGGGCCGAACGAGGTTGCAGGCGCCGAGCATGCGGCGATGGCGCTGAACCTCAGCCCGCACGGCGATCTGGCCGAAGCGGCGGCCAATCTTTTCGACTACATGAAAAAGGCCGATTCGAGCGGCGCGGCCGTAATCGCCTTCTCGCCAATTCCCGACGAGGGGCTTGGAGAAGCAATCAACGACAGACTGCGGCGCGCGGCAGCACCGCGCGAGTGACGAAGAAGGACCGGGCTCCATGAACAGCACAAATATTTCTCAAGACATAATCGAACGGTTCACTGCCATCGTCGGCGAGAAATATGCGCTGCGCAGCGAGGCCGAGCTGGCACCGCACCTCGTTGAAAACCGCGGCCTCTATCACGGCTCCTCCCCTCTCCTGCTGAAGCCCAGCTCGGTCGAGGAAGTTTCCGCGATCATGAAGCTTGCAACCGAGACCGGCACGGCCATCGTACCGCAGACCGGCAATACCGGCCTCGTTGGCGGGCAGACGCCACGCGAGGGCAAGGCCGACGTCATCCTCTCGCTCGAACGCATGAACAAGATCCGCGACGTCGATCCGATCGCGAACGTGCTGGTGGCCGATGGCGGCGCGATCCTCGCCGAGGTGCAGAAGGCCGCCGAGGCGCATGGCCGCCTGTTTCCGCTGTCGCTCGGCTCCGAAGGCTCCTGCCGCATCGGTGGCAACCTTTCCACCAATGCCGGCGGCACGGCGGTTCTTGCCTATGGCAACATGCGCCAACTCTGCCTCGGTCTCGAAGTCGTGCTGCCGACGGGCGAGATCTGGGACGGGCTTCGCCGCCTGAAGAAGGACAATACGGGCTATGACCTGCGCGATCTCTTCATCGGCGCGGAAGGCACGCTCGGTATCATCACCGGCGCAGTGCTGAAGCTCTTCCCACAGCCGCTCGGCCATCAGGTTGCCTTTGCCGGGCTTTCTTCAGTGGAGGATGCGCTCGCCTTTTTCAACCTCGCTTCCAGCCTCTGCGGCGCCTCGCTCACCGGCTTCGAGCTGATGCCGCGCTTCGGCGTCGAGATCACCGCGCGCAATATCGACGGCGTACGCGATCCGCTGGAAACGCCGCATGACTGGTACGTCCTGGTCGATATCTCCACCTCCGATTCCGCCGAAACGGCCGAGCGGATGATGAATGCCGTGCTGGAGCAGGGTTTCGAAGCAGGCCTCGTGCAGGATGCGGCGATCGCCTCCTCCGTCGCGCAGCAAAAGGCACTCTGGCACATGCGCGAGAGCATGTCGGAAGCCCAGAAGCCGGAGGGTGGTTCGATCAAGCACGATGTTTCCGTGCCGGTTTCGAAGATCCCGCACTTCATGAACGAGGCCGGCGAGGCGGTGATGGCAGCGATGCCCGGCGCACGCATCTGCGCCTTCGGCCATATGGGCGACGGCAACATCCACTACAATATCTCCCAGCCGGTCGGTGCCGACAAGGATGCCTTCATTGCCCGCTGGCACGAGATGAACCATATCGTCCACGGGCTGGTGCTCGCCCATGGCGGTTCGATCTCCGCCGAGCATGGCATTGGTCAGTTGAAACGGGACGAGTTGGCATCGATCCGGCCGGGAATAGAGATCGAATTGATGCGCCGCATCAAGCGCGCCTTCGATCCGGCAGGCATCATGAACCCGGACAAAGTCGTGAGCCTCGAGGACTGAGGCTCACGCCGTCATCAGAGCAGCTATGCCGCCTGGCCGGTGCCGCCGGTCAGGAGTTGGAGTGCCGGCGACTGCTGTGTGTTGTTCTTGATATCGTACATGGCCGTGAAGCGCTTGATGAGCTTGTCGACCTTCTTCGGATCCTGCAGATCTTCCAGCTTCACGAAGCGATTTAGCAGATCTACCTGCTTGTCCACGTTCATCGCCGAAATCTGCTGCGGCAGGCTAAATGTCGTCTGAACGACCTGATAGAGCGCCTTGTCGCCGAGGATCTGGTAGATCGACGTGATGTCACCGGCCTTACGCTTGAAGTAAAGTGCCAGGCGAACGCCATCGTTGCTTTCGCCCTGCTGGTTTTCCAAGGTCTGCTGCACATACATCTGCTGCGTATTCGCTTCGGCCTGCTTGTCCTGGATCGTGCCCAACTTGGCGCGGGTCAGATTGCCGTCCTTGTCGAAGTTGAAGGAAGCAACGATCTCCTTGAAGCGCTCGTCGGCCTTGGTGTTGAGATAGCTCTTCTTGTCATCGGGATCGGACGTGAAGATCTTCTTCAGCGTATCCTTGTCGTAGTTCTTCGGATCGAGACCGTTCGCTTTCAGCACGAGATCCGTCAGTCGCTTGTCGGCCAGGAAATCGTCGAGCGACGTTACGGTTGGTATGGTCTTGCCGAAATAATCGACTTCCTTGGTGGCATCCTTGGAAGCGCGGTCCTTTGCGGGACCGTCTTTCATGAGCATGGTCGCATGCGACTTATAATCGGTCGCATATTTCGCCAACGTGGCAGCGGAGAGAGCCGACAGGGGTTCGGCAGCCTTACCGTCAGCACCGAAGTTGAACGCGCGCACCATCTTGGTGATGCGGTCATCCTTGAAGGATGCGACATATCCCTTCGGATCATACGGGTCGCTGGCGAGCAGCTTGCGCATGGTGGAACGCGAGATGTCGTTCGTCGTCAGGCCGTAAGCCTGCAGCGCCATCTGATAAAGATCCGGATAGGAGTTGTTGCCGAGAAGCGTATCGGCGGTGGAGTTGGTCTTCATGAAATCATTGATGCTCTTTACGCCATCGGCGTCGTCCATTCGCGATTTGTAGTTCGCGATGATGCGGTCAATGAGATCGTTGCCCTGATTGTTGACGCGGGAAGTATAGTTGTCCGAGGTATTCGTAGTCTGTTCGCCGGTTTGGGCGGATGTTGAGGTCGGCAGCGATCCATCAGCGCGGAAATTGAAAGCAGCGTTGAGATCGCTCTGGCCGACGGACGCGGCATGGGCCGGATCGGTGAGGATATTCTTCAATTCGGCGTCGGTAGTGTCGTAGCTCAGACCGTAAGCCATCTTCAGATAGTCTGTCAGAGATGAATCGGCGAGCAACTGATCGACGTCGTTGACGTCGCCCATCCGGTCCAGAATACTTTCCTCCCTGATGGAAGCGGCCGAATTCACGGAGGCCATCTGCGCAGACGTCTGTGCCGAACCGGCAGCGACGGTGCCATCCGCCTGGAAATTGAACGCCGCCTTCACATTGGCATAGGGTCCGGTGCCGCTCTGATCGGTGAGAACATTGCGCAGATCGGCATCCGAAACGCTCGTCGGAATGGCGAAGGCATAACGAATGTAACTGTTGAGCTTATGGTCACCCAGCAACTGATCGACGCTGGTGATCGAAAGCATCGCGTTCGCGTAATAGGTGGCGGCGTCGCTCCCCTTCTTGTTCATCGCGGCAACCTGATCGGCATTCTGTGACAGGGTGTTTTGGGCGACCGTGCCGTCCTGATGGAAATTGAAAAGCTGATAGACGTCACCGTAGCCCTGGGCAGCCGCGACCGTTGGATCGGTCAGAATGCCGCGTAGCGTGGTGTCGCTGACGTCGTTGCCAATCTGCATGCTGGAGCGCAGGAAGCTCACCGCTCTGTCGTCGGCGAGGAATACGTCGACCGCCGCAGTCGTGCCGTTGTTGGAAAGCTCGCTGAGCTTGACCTGATAATACGAAGAGTTGTTAGCGACGAGTTGATTGATGCCCTGAAGCTGGAGAGTATTTTGGGCGCCGACAATGGAACCATTCGGCTGCGTCTGGAAGGTGACCGAACCATCCGCGTTGAAATTGAAGGCGTCATGGATGTTCTTATGGCCTGCGGTATCGGCATAGGCGGAATCCGTCAGGATGTTCTTCAGTTCGGCGTTGCTGAAATCCTGACCGAGGCCGTAAGCATCCTTGATATAGGAGGTCAGCATTTTATCGGACAGCAGTTCGTCGACATTGTCGATCGGGCTGACACCACCCGGCGGCATCATCATGTTCGAGAAGTAGCTCGAGACGTTCGACGCGGCAGTCACGATGCCCGTCAACTGATCATAGGACTGCGCGCGCTCCGTCGGAGAGACCGTACCGTCGGACTTGAAATTGAAGGCCTTGTAGGCGTTTCCCAGATCGACCGAGCGGGCATAGGAAGGATCGGTCAGAACGTTGCGCAGCTGCGTAAAACCCGGATCCATGCCGAATGCGGCGCGAACGTAATCTGCAAGCCGCTTGTCGTTGACCAATTGATCGACATTGGTGATCGTGCCGATCTTGGACAGATAGTAGCTCTTGTTGAGATCTGACATCGCCTGGCTGGTATAGTACACATCACTGGCCGTACCGTCGCGGTCGACAATCTGCGTCGCGGTCTTGATGTTATACTGTTCGATGACGTTGTTTTTCTGTGTCGCGGTCTGGGCGACGCCGCCGACTGCGGGAGCGCGGAACGCGTAGAGCGACGCGACGCTCTGGGTCTGATCGGAATTCTGTGCAGAACCGTTGACCGAGCCATCGGCGTTGAAGCTGAAATAGGAACGCAGTTCCTTGTATTTGTCGCCGACATAGTTGAGCGACGGATCGGGATTGCTGAAGGGCACGTCGCCGCCGAGAGTGGCCGGATCGCTTGTCAGCACCATCTTGATGAAAGCGTCATCGGCCGTTGCCGGATCGATGCCGACCGACTGCAGCGCAACCGTGCGCAGACGGGGATCGGCGAGGAGATCGTCGACCGACTGCACCGAACCGATATTGTCCTGGAAATACTGTGCATCGCCATTATCGGGCTTGAAGCTGAACTGCTGTGCGAGCGCATAGAGCTTGTCGCCTACATATGTCTTGGTCGGATCGACGGGGGGTGCGTCCGGGTTGGTCGGGTCCGGCGCATTGCCGGCAAGCTTGCTGATGTCGGTGGTCAGGACACCAGCAATATAGTCCTTCGACATGTAGGTCGGGTCGATGCCGACGCTCTTGAGTGCGTAATTCAGGAGACGGGGATTGCTGACGAAGTCCTGGACGGTTTTCACGCCGTCCATCTGCTTGCTGTAATATGTCGTCTCAGTGGCGGTCTGCTGTGCCGCGTCGGCAAAGGACTGCTTGTAAAGGCCGATCAAATCGTCTTCCTGCGCGTCCGTCTGAATATCCTTGGGCGGCGCATTGAAATTGAAGGCGGCGGCGAATTGCCTGTAACGCGTATCGGAGAGCTTGTTGGCGAAGCTGTTCGCATCTGTGAGATCGCTCTGCAGGACCTTCTTCATGAAGGCCTTGGCATAGGTCATGTCGTCGAGGCCGTAGGCTTTCATGGCGTAGCTATAGAGCTTGTAGTCGCCAAGGAAGTCGTCGACGTCCTTCACCTTATTGATATTATCGACGTAGTACTGGGCATCTTTCTTGACCTGCGCCTGATTGGCGACGCGGTCCAGACTCTTGGGCATATCGCGAGACAGGATGACATATGCGAGGGATGCCGTGATCATAAGCGCGCCCTTTTCAGCAAAATCTTTAAAGAATGACAGACTACTGGCGGGAGTATTTTGCCATGCAAAGCTTACCTGAGGCTTACCTAAGGCTGTCCCGCTTTGACACGGCCCCACATTCACCTTCCGGAAACCCTGCCATATTCACTTTTGCTAACCATTCCCGGAGGCAGGATTTCCTTAACCGCGATTTTTAAGCTGTACGGAACGGGGGGCGCCTATTGTCGGCCATAGAGGACGAAAAGTCCCGAGGAGAAGACCGGAAACCGGCTCTCAGGTAAGACAAGGGTAGAAATGAAATGAAGAATACCGTTCTGAAGCCCGTCTGGGCTGGCACGACATTGCGTCTTGATCCGTCTCGCTTTCCGCAGCAGGTAAGCTATGCCATCCACGACCATGCCGGTGACGTCAGCATAACGATAGACGAACGCGGCGCGGTCCTGCGCAAGATTCTCCCCTCCAGCGGCCTTCCGCTCTCCATCGCCTTGCCGCGGCGCGTTTTCAAAGGCGTTGCGGCCCGCGCCATCGACCACGGCAACGGAGACGTCACCGTGACGCTCGAATTGCATCACGAAGATCCGGAACTCTGCATTCCGCTGCTCGTCGCCCATGATCTCGGCGATATCGCCGCCGACTGGCGCAGCTGGTCGGAAGCCTTCGGCATTCCCATGCTGATGGTGGAAGCCGACGGCGTCGCCAGGCCGCTCGAAGAGCATCTCGGCGGCCTGCGCACGAGCGAAATGAAGCCGCGCCGTCGTCATTCCTATTTCGCAAACCGTCGCCCGCGCTTCCTCGTGCGTCGCACGACCGGCAAGCTCGGCGTCATCATGAAGATCGAAGGCAAGGAAATCATTGCCCGCAACTGAGCGCTACGCTCAGAACCTCTTTAAGACCCGGCCTTTGCGCCGGGTTTTTCGTTTGCGCTCAGGGAATGGCGAAAAGCAGCGAGACGAACAGGCCGAGAAAGATGATCAATCCGACGCGGGTGTTCGACTTGAAGAGTGCGAGGCATTGGGCGCCATCGTTGATATCAAGCTTCCTGATCTGCCATGCAAACATCCCGGCGGCGATCAACAGACCGACGAAAGCCAGAAGGCCAACGCCCGCAAGTACGAAGGACAGGAACATCAGCACCAGGGTCAGCCCATAGAGGCCGACAAGCGCCAGACGCGTGCGCTCGCCGAACAGGCGCGCGGTGGAGCGAACGCCTATCAGCTCGTCATCCTCCTTGTCCTGATGGGCATAGATCGTGTCGTAGCCGATCGTCCAGACGACCGATGCGAGGTAAAGCAGGAAGGCAGAGAAGGAGAGGCTGCCGAAAATCCCTGCCCAGCCCATGAGCGCGCCCCAGGAAAAGGCAAGGCCGAGGAAGAATTGAGGCCAGTCGGTAAAGCGCTTGGCAAAGGGATAGAGCGCAACGATGCCAAGTGACAACACGCCAAGGAGCACGGCAAACCAGTTGAACTGCAACAGCACGAACAGGCCGACCAGTGCCTGTAGCCCGATGAATATCTTTGCCTGCCGATGCGTCACACGACCCGACGGCAGCGGACGCGAGCGGGTGCGCGCCACCTGCATGTCGATCTCGTGGTCGACAAGGTCATTATAGGTGCAGCCGGCCCCGCGCATGGCGACAGCTCCGAGGAAATACAGGAACAGATGGTAGAGCAGCAGGGCGCCGGAGAAGACCCGCGGCTCGATTGCGGCGTTGGCAGCGAGCGTCGCCGACCAGAAGCACGGCCACATGAGGAGCTGCCAGCCGATCGGCCGGTCCCAACGGGCCAGTTGCGCATAAGGCCACAGCCAGGGCGGCAGGATGCGATAAACCCAATTATCCGAGGGCGCATCGGCAACCCGCCCGTTAAGACCGTCAATCTGTTGCATGCGGCCATCTAGCGACGGGCAGCACACATGGTCAAGACTCCATCGCCGGCGAGCTGCGCCATCTGCGGCCCGATCGTATCCGCTTCATGTCGCAAGGCTCCTGCCCTGTGGAACGAAGGAGAGTTCATCGGATCACCGGTCGGCCGGCATATCTATCGCTGACGCGCAGCCAGCGCACGCTTCACGTCGTTTTCGGCTCCATCCAGTAAAGAAACCAGGGCCTTGCTCGCGCCGGCGGAATCGCGATTTGCCATGCTCTCCACGACCTGCTGATGCAGCGGCAGCGAATGACTCTGCCCCTGCGGATTGTCGTCGGAAAGCCGAAAACTGATCACCAGCGCTGTCTCGATCAGCGCCGCCAGCGAACCGATCAATTCATTGCCGGACATGCGCAGGATCGCCTGATGAAACGCGAGGTCCGGCACCGCAAACCGCGCGCCATCATCGCCCGCCCGCTCCATATCGGCGAGCAGACCACGCAAATGCTCGATCTCTGCCGGAGTGGCGCGTTCGGCCGCCAGCGCACCAGCCGTCGGCTCGATCGCACGACGCAACTCGAAAAGCGAGCGGGCGTCTTCGGCTGTGGTTCTTCCGCCGTAGCGCCACAAAAGCACGTCCGGATCGAGAAAATTCCAATCCTTGCGTGGACGCACGCGCGTGCCGATCTTCGGGCGCGATTCCACCATGCCCTTGCCGGCCAGGACCTTGATCACTTCACGCAGCACGGTGCGGCTCACTCCATGCGCGGCACTCCAATCATCCGCATTCGGCAACGGATCGCCGGGCAAAAGATCGCCTCGCACGATGCTCTGGCCGATCTCGTTGAGCACCCTCGTGTGAAGGCTGCTGCCGGTCATCCCCTCCATGCGCGATGGCGCCACGAAAGCCGCAGATCGAGCTTTCGCATTCTTCCTATTCTTCATACTATTCATACTATTGTCACACCGCTCCCCTATTACCGCCCTCATAGAACAGTCGCTTCAGTGACGTCAACTCACAATATACGAATAAACCCTGATACTCATGTTTAATTGGAATCCGAGTCCCATACATGGAAGCTTTATTATGGATTTTCTGACAATATCTCGGGCCTAGATCCCGACTTTTATTTATCGTTTTAGCGTATATATTTTCGAACGTCGAAAATGACGCGATTTATAACTTGAATATCGCAAATGTATTATCGCATTTTCGATAGGTTCGACTGTGCGCTTAGCCCGCACGCGCCCCACTCTCCATGAAAGCATCGCGACCGACCGGCCTTCGAGGCCTGTCGAGCGGATCACTGCGCTTTCGTCACACCGCCTTCACCGCCGCCGCCTGCCGTCAGGTGGCGGCCCCTCTCGGCTGCGACCAAGCAGCCTTTGCCCTACGAAAAGGAAACTCGAAATGCCATTTATGACCAGAGGTCCCTCAACCAGGGCGCCCATGGCGCAAGCGGCAAGACCGCTCCTCCTCACCGCTCTCCTCTGTGCGACGGCCATTCCCGCTTATGCCGTCGAGCCCTGGATCATGGTCGAGAAGTTTACATTCACCGATGATCCCATCACTTATCGCGGTCAGGGTGTGACGACCGACGGCAAGAACTGGTACTTTTCCGGCACGAACGCGCTGGACAAGGCGGACGGCAACTTCAACACGATAACGCGCGACAACAGTGCGATCGACCCGGCTCTCGCCAATCCGTTTGCCGGTGCGCCCAGAGGCCTCAACCATATCGGCGACATCGATTACGCCGACGGATACCTTTACATCTCGCTGGACACCAGCACCCGCGATCCCGTCACCGGCGAGAAATACAACACGCCGGTCTTTGCGATCTATAACGCGAGCGACATGACCTACACGGGCAAGTATTTCGCCTTGACCCCTCCGCACGGCACGCATGACGTTGCGAGCTGGGTGGCCGTGGATGCCAAGAAGGGCCTCCTCTACGGCATGGCCTATGACAATTCCACGGAGATCGCGGTCTACAATCTCTCCGACGGCTCCTTCAAGCAGTACATCCCCCTTTCGAGGACGATCGACCAGGCGCAGGGCGGCAAGATCCTCGACGGCTGGATGTATTTCTCCACCGAAAGCGATACAAAATCGCTCTACCGCGCCAATCTGACGACAGGCGAAGTGGAAGAGATCGGCCAGCTCGACACTCCCGGCGACCAGGAAGTCGAGGGTCTCTCCTTCGGCTGGACCAAGGATGGCTGGTCGCTTTATGTCATCAACCGCGAACAGCCCGATCCGCTGCTCGACGAGTCCATCGGCTTCTATCGTTATCTGCGGCCTTACGGCAATGCGCTCTCAGGCGAGGTGCATTCCAGCGTCAAGGGCGCCTTCATCCAGGACAGCCTCTATCTCGACGATGCGGTCGGCCAGCGTCTCCGCTCAGCGTTCAGCGCAGTGGGCACGCCGACGTCGGAGGTCACCTCTTACGACGAGAACGGTTTGACAGGCGCTATCAGCAACACCGAAGGCCTCGCCATCTGGAGCCAGGCGATCGGCGCCAAGAGCACGACCGAGGGAGCGGGCTACGCAGCCGATTTCGACCACTCGACCGGCGGCATCGTCTTCGGCGCCGACGCGGCGGCCGGGACATGGCGTTTCGGGGCGATGGCCGGCTACAGCAATACGAGTTTCGATGTCGACGCCCGCACATCATCCGGCTCGAGCGACAACGTCCATCTTGGTGTCTATGGCGGCACGCAATGGGGACCGCTCGGCTTCCGCACGGGCGTCTTCTATACTTCGCATGACATCAGCACCAAGCGCCATGTCGTGTTCCCGGCCTTCAACGAGACCCTGTCGGCCGACTACGACGCCCGCACCACCCAGGCTTTCGCGGAACTGGCCTACCGGATGGATTTTGAAGATACCGCTTTCGAGCCCTTCGCCAACCTCGCTTATGCCCGCCTGAAGAGCGACGCCTTCTCGGAAGAAGGCGGCACGATCGCAGCACTGTCAACCGGATCGTCCACTATGGACACCGCTTTCACCACGTTCGGCATTCGCGCTTCGACCGCTATCGATCTGCAGGATACCAAGGCGACCGTGCGCGGCATGCTCGGCTGGCGGTACGCCTATGGCGATGTCACGCCGAGCTCCAAGCTCGCCTTCAACACCGGCGCAAGCTTCGATTCCGTCGGTGCGCCGATTGCCGAGAATGCGCTGACCATGGAAGCCGGCCTGGACTTCAACCTCGCGAAAAACGCGACGATCGGCGCATCCTATGCCGGTCAGATCGCAGGCGAGACCCAGGATCATGCATTGAAGGTCAATTTCAACGTGAGCTTCTGAGCCGGACCTGAAGTTCGCCGCAGGTCGCGGCTCTGGACACCGTTGAAAAAAGACGCCGCAGCGCCTCCCGGGTGCCTGCGGCGTCTTCCGTTTGATACAGTCGGGCGGCACCTTCGTGCGCGGCCCACCAGCCTTACGACACTTTCCGGAGATCCCCGATGAGCCCAGATGCCAGCGATAATCTTGCGACCTATGCCAGTTATCCGAGCCTCCGAGGCCGAAGCGTGTTCATCACCGGCGGGGCGAGCGGCATCGGCGAAAGCCTCGTGCGGCACTTCTGCGCCCAGGGCAGCCGGGTCGCCTTCGTCGACATTGCTGAGGAGAGCGTCCGTGAACTCGTCGGTGCGATAGAGACTGATGGTCACACCGCACCGCTCTTTCTTCCCTGCGACCTGCGCGATATCGACTCGCTTAAGCGCGCGATCGCAAAAGCCGTCGCGCAGAACGGCCCGCTTCAGGTGCTCTGCAACAATGCCGGCAACGACGACCGACACCAGACAGAGGACGTGACCGTCGCCTATTGGGACGACCGCATGGCGATCAACCTCCGCCATCAATTCTTCGCCGCTCAGGCCGCCCGGCCCTTCATGAAGGTGCTCGGCGGCGGCTCGATCATCAATTTCGGCTCAATCACCTGGATGGTCGGCGACCCGGACTGCCCGGCCTATGTGACGGCGAAAGCGGCGATCTGGGGGATGACGCGGGCGCTTGCACGGGAGTTCGGCCCCGAACGCATCCGCGTCAACTGCATGGTGCCCGGCTGGGTCATGACCGAGCGGCAGATGCGCCTGTGGCTGACGGAAGCCGGCGAACGACAGATCGCCGAGCGCCAGTGCCTGCCCGACAGGCTGCAGCCTTCCGACATCGCCCGCATGGCACTGTTTCTCGCTGCTGACGACAGCGCCATGTGCACCAGCCAGCAGTTCATCGTCGATGGCGGTTGGGTATGATCACCCAACCCGCTTAGTTCAGCGTGAAATTGAACTTGTAGCTCGCAGACAAGCCGATCAGGAACTGGTTCTTCGAACCTTTCTCGCGGACAAGGCTGCTATCCGCGGCCGGACCGGCAAGACGCTTGTATTCCGCGAAGGCGCTCGTCGAGAGGTTCTCCGTCGCATTCCAGGTCAGCGCTGTGCCTACGCCATAAGACTGCAGGCCAGCTGAGGGATCGTACGGCTTCAGACCGCTTGCCGCTGCCTGCTCGTCGTTGACGCCGTAATAAGAGTCAAAATAACCGCCAGTCGCGAAGGTCGCGCGCGGACCGCCGGAAAGCTGCAGATCCGGCGCGATATCGGTGAAGGCGTCGATCGCGACATCGGCGACAAGGCCGTCGTGAGATCGGATGCCCTGACGGACTTCGGCGCGGGCGCGCAGCCAATCGGTCGGATAGACTTCCGCAAAGCCGCCGATTTCGGCGCCCCACTTGACCTTCTTCAGGCCGCGCAGGTCCTTGTCGTCACCTTCATCACGCTCCGGCACATAGCGGCCGACGATACCGGCGCGGAAGCCGCCATTGTCGATGAGCGCAAAGGAAGGATTGTCGTTGCGCGAGGAAAAGCGCGGACCGGTGCCCTGTCGGCCGATTGAAATCAGCGGGCTGAACTTGAATTCGTTGCTCGACGCACCCTCGAACTTCGGTGCCGAAAAGCCCGATACGCCGACCTTCAAATACCAGTCGCCGGACCACCAGTGACCGCCTTCCTGGGCGGAGGCAGTGCCGAAAGAGGCAAGGGCAATAACTAAAGAGATCGATACGACTGATCGATTAAACACATCCGCACTCCAGAAAACGCAATACAAGAACGGCCGCGGACGGCGGCGATCGGTACATTTATAGAGAGGGTGTTACCTCATTCTTAACCAAGAGAGCGAGATCGAGGGGATCGGAAATTACTTCTGGTTCCAGCGGCGGATGACCGGTTCCGTCAGATCGTGCTCGTAGCCAAGAACGCTGATGCTCGTCGTATCGAGAATAAAGCGCGAGCCGTCTTCCGGCGGCAGGCCGAGCCAGCGCGCGCCGAGCACGCGCAGGAAATGCGAGCTCGAAAAGATCAGGACCGGCGCATTGAATTGGCGCAGTTCGGCGATGATGCGATCCGCCCGGGCGCCGATATCCTTTACGGCTTCTCCATCCGGGCAACCATCGCGGAAAAGCTGCCAGCCAGGGCGCTTCGAGAGGATTTCCCTGGTCGTAATGCCCTCATAGGCACCGTAATCCCATTCTGCGAGATCGGGCTTGATGATCGCCCCCTCCCCGAAACCCGAGAGCGTGCAGGTGTTGCGCGCCCGCTGCGAGGGGCTGGACCAGACGGCGGAGACGGAAAGACCTGCGAGCCGCGGAGCGAGCGAGCGGGCCGCCGCCTCGCCATTCGCGGTGAGCGGGATATCGCTGCGGCCGGTGTGCTGGCCGGATAGCGACCATGCCGTTTCGCCGTGGCGCACGAGGGTGATTTCTGGAAATGCGCTGCTCATGTCCGTCTCTCCAAAAGAAAAAACGCGGCCGAGCCGCGCTTTTGATGTCAGAAGGTGAACTTCTCCAGGGGTGGCCGCGTCGCCTCGAATTCCTTCAGCTTCGCCTCGTTCTCCGGAATATAGTTCCGGTTATCGGGCGTCGCGAACTGGTTCTTGGTGATCTGGATCTGCTCGATGAAGAGTTCGTCCCAGCGGAAGCCGATCTCGGAACCGGCCAGATAGAACTCCCACATGCGGAAGAAGTTCTCGTCGTAAAGTGCGACGGCTTCCGCCTTGCGGGCCACGAAGCGCTCCCGCCAGTGGCGCAGCGTATAGGCGTAATGCAGCGGCAGCACTTCGAC
Organism: Hyphomicrobiales bacterium; assembly: GCA_900468805.1. Taxonomy (GTDB): domain Bacteria; phylum Pseudomonadota; class Alphaproteobacteria; order Rhizobiales; family Rhizobiaceae; genus Rhizobium. The sequence continues at coordinate 145,711 of UEIF01000014.1, forward strand.
ATCACGGGTCAGCAGTCCAGCCTTTTCGACCGGCACCAGCGTCTCGGCGATCGAGGGAATATAGCCCTGCGGGAAGATGTATTTCTCGATGAAGGCGTTTGTGGCAAAGCTCGGCTTCGGACGCGCGATCGAATGCAGCAGCATGATGCCGTTGTCATCCAGGAGCTCATGCACCTTCTTGAAGAAGCTGCCGTAATTGCCGATGCCGACATGTTCGAACATGCCGACCGAGACAATGCGGTCGAACTTCCTGCCGGTCAGGTAGCGATAGTCCTGCAGCTCGAAGCGGACACGATCGGCAAGGCCGCGTGCCTGCGCCCGCTCGCGCGAGATCTTCAGCTGCTCTTCGCTTAGCGTGATGCCCGTGACATCGAGGCCGGGCGTCGATTCCGCCAGATACATCGCCATCCCGCCCCAGCCCGAACCGATCTCCAGCACTCGCTGGTTCGGCTGCGGCATAAGCTTTGCCGCGATGTGGCGCTTCTTGGCAACCTGCGCCTCCTCCAGGCTGATATCAGGCGGATCGAAATAGGCGCAGGAATACTGCCAGTCCTCATCAAGGAAGAGCTCGAAGAGCTTTTCGGAGAGGTCGTAATGGTGGGCGACATTACGCTTGTTATGGTTGACCGGCATGCGGCTCTTTAATTGCTGCATGGCGATGCGGCCCATCAGCAGGGCAGCCATCTTGAAGTCGAAGATTTCGTTGGTGGTGTTCTGCTTCACCAGAGAGAGAAAGTCGTAAATGTTGCCCTGTTCGAGAATGAACCGGCCTTCCATATACATTTCGCCGAGCTTCAGCGTCGGATCGCGACGGATCGCATCCTCGGCTTCCTGATCGGCAAGACGAACGGCAACCGGATTACCGGTGCCGTTGCCAATCGTGTGGGTCTCGCCATTGGCAAGAGTAAGGGCCAAAGAACCCTTTCGGACAATTTTTTGGACAATCGATAAGAATGCCGACGCCATGGACGCCTCGCAAATGTGACAGGATGGTCACATCAACTTAATAGCTCTTCGCTGCCTTACAAGCGCCGGATTTAGCACTCCGCAAATTCAATTGCCAAAGTGTGACATTTTTGCAAACTTGATGGCTAAGCCCTTATTTTCGCTTCATGGCTTCAGCAAGCGCCGCGCCGAAGGCGCCCTGGCTCTGCGGCTTCGCCGATGCGGGACGGCGGTCCTGCTGCGGAGGCGAGCCTGCATTTCCGCGCGACTCACCCCGCGGAGAACCCGTCGGAGCGCCGTCATCCTTGCGCATCGAAAGGCCGATGCGCTTGCGTTTTACATCGACTTCGACGACGCGAACCTTGACCACATCGCCCGCCTTCACGATTTCGTGAGGATCCTTGATGAAGCGGTCGGCAAGCTGCGAAACATGTACCAGGCCATCCTGATGCACGCCGATATCGACGAAGGCGCCGAAGGCCGCGACATTGGTGACGGTGCCTTCCAGCACCATGCCCGGCTTCAGGTCGCTGATTTCATCGATGCCTTCCGCGAAGGTCGCAGTCTTGAAGCTCGGGCGCGGGTCGCGGCCCGGCTTATCCAGCTCGGCAATGATATCCTTGACCGTCGGCAAGCCGAACTGCTCGTCGATAAACTTGCGTGGATCGAGCGCCTTCAGGGCGGCGCTGTCGCCCATCAGCGACCGCAGATCACGGCCGCAAGCGGCGACGATCTTCTTTGCCACGCCATAGGCTTCCGGATGCACGGAAGAGGCATCGAGCGGCTCCTTGCCGTCACGGATGCGCAGGAACCCCGCCGCCTGCTCGAAGGTGCGCTGGCCGAGGCGGGCAACCTTCAGCAGATCCTTGCGGCTTTCGAAAGCGCCGTTCTCGTCGCGGTGCAGAACGATCGCATCGGCGATCGAGCGTCCGAGACCGGAAACGCGCGCCAAGAGTGGCGCGGAAGCGGTGTTGAGATCGACGCCGACAGCATTCACGGCATCTTCCACGACTGCATCGAGCGAGCGGGAGAGCTTCGTCTGATCGACATCATGCTGATACTGGCCGACGCCGATCGATTTCGGCTCGATCTTGACGAGCTCGGCCAGCGGATCCTGCAGGCGGCGGGCGATGGAGACGGCGCCGCGCAGCGAAACGTCGAGCTGCGGGAATTCTGCAGCAGCGGTTTCCGAAGCTGAATAGACCGAAGCACCGGCTTCCGAAACGATGACCTTGGTGGGCTTCGGCGCCGGAAGTGCCGCCAGCATATCGGCCACCAGCTTTTCCGTCTCGCGGCTGCCGGTGCCGTTGCCGATCGCAATCAGATCGACATTGTGCTTGCGAATGAGGGAGGCAAGCTCGGCCTGCGTGCCACGCACGTCATTCTTCGGCGGGAACGGATAGACGGTGGTCGTATCGAGCAGCTTGCCGGTACCGTCGATGATCGCGACCTTAACGCCGGTGCGGATGCCCGGATCGAGGCCCATGGTGGCACGCGAGCCGGCGGGGGCTGCCAGCAGCAGATCCTTGAGATTGCGGGCAAAAACGTGGATCGCCTCTTCCTCCGCCCTTTCGCGCAGTTCGCGCATCAGGTCGAGCGAAAGAGACATGGAAAGCTTCACGCGCCAGGTCCAGCTTGCAACATCCATCAGCCAGCGATCGCCGGGGCGGCTGGCGCCAATCTCGTAGGCGGCGGCGATCATGCGCTCGACCGGCTTGTTCGGCGAGGCGATCTCGGCATCGGCCTCGATCGTCAGCGTCAGCACCTCCTCGTTCCAACCGCGCAGCATGGCAAGCGCGCGGTGGCCGGGCGCGGTCGCCCAACGTTCGGAATGATCGAAATAGTCGGAGAATTTTTCGCCGGTCGCCTGCTTGCCATCCACGACCCTGGCCTTGAGAAGGGCTGCACCGCGCATATGCGCGCGCAGCTTGCCGAGCAGGTCGGCATTTTCCGCAAAACCTTCCGCAACGATGTCACGCGCGCCTTCGAGTGCCGTTTTCACGTCGGGCACGTCGGCGGTGATGGAAGCTTCGGCCAGTGCTGCCGGCTCCTTGCTGCGGTCAGCGAGGATGGCTTCTGCAAGCGGACCGAGGCCGCGCTCGCGGGCAATCTCGGCGCGGGTGCGGCGCTTCGGCTTGTAGGGAAGATAGAGGTCCTCAAGCTCGGCCTTGGTCGTGGCGGCGGTGAGCTTCCCCATCAGCTCCGCGCTCATCTTGTCCTGGCCGGTGATGGATCCGATGATCGCATCGCGGCGGGCTTCGAGCTCACGCAGATAGACGAGACGCTCGGCCAGCGTGCGGAGTTGCGTATCATCCAGCCCGCCCGTCACTTCCTTGCGGTAGCGCGCGATGAACGGCACCGTCGAGCCCTCGTCCAGCAGCTCGATCGCCGCCTTGGCCTGATCGGGCCGGGCGTTGATTTCGGCGGAGATACTTGCTGCGAGCGAACGAAGATCAGCGGCCATGAGATTTCCTGCACTTATTAGGGTTGGCGGACCATAGCGGCGAAAAGCGGCAAGGCAATGCCTGCCGCCGCTTTCCACAGCGCAAGACAGCCCTCGGGCCGATTTAAGCATGACGACTGAGGCACAATTGAGCTTTCTTCTTCCTGTTTTTGCGGTTGTGCAGATGCGGCATTCTTTGGTAGCAGAGGCGACCATTTTGGATCGCCCTGCCCTGCGGGCGCTAGGAAAAGAGTACCATGCCGAACCTGCTTCTCGAACTTCGCTCCGAAGAGATCCCCGCCCGCATGCAGCGCAAGGCCGCCGGCGATCTCAAGAAGCTCTTGACCGATGCACTGGTGGAAGCAGGACTGACCTATGAGGGTGCGCGCGAATACTGGACACCGCGCCGCCTGACGCTCGACATTCACGGCCTGACGGCACGCTCCGCCGATATCCGCGAGGAGCGCAAGGGACCGCGCACCGACGCCAACGAAAAGGCGATCGAAGGCTTCCTGCGCGGCGCCGGCCTTTCCTCGGTTTCCGAAGCACAGGTCGTCAGCGATCCTAAGAAGGGCGATTTCTACGTCGCCGTCATCTCCAAGCCCGGTCGCGGCGCTGAAGAGATCATCGCCGACGTGATGCCCGGTATCATCAAGGATTTCCCGTGGCCGAAGTCGATGCGCTGGGGCAAGGCCTCCTCGCAGCCAGGTTCACTGCGCTGGGTTCGCCCGCTGCAGTCGATCGTCTGCACCTTCGGCACCGAACACGAAGAAACGGTCGTCGTTCCCTTCGAAATCGACGGCATCGTCGCTTCCAACGTGACCTACGGCCACCGCTTCCATGCGCCCGAAGCCATCACCGTCAAGCGCTTCGACGATTACGTCGCGAGCCTCGAAAAGGCGAAGGTCATCCTCGATGCAGAGCGGCGCAAGGACATCATCCTGCATGACGCCCGCGACATCGCCTTTGCGAGCGGGCTGGAACTGGTCGAGGACGAGGGCCTGCTGGAAGAAGTCTCCGGCCTCGTCGAATGGCCGCAGGTGCTGATGGGCTCCTTCGAGGAAGATTATCTTTCGATCCCGTCGGAGATCATCCGCCTGACCATCAAGACCAACCAGAAGTGCTTCGTCACTCGCAAACAGGGTGAAGAGACGCTTTCGAACAAGTTCATTCTCGTCTCGAATATCCAGGCGACGGATGGCGGCAAGGAAATCGTTCACGGCAACGGCAAGGTCGTGCGCGCGCGCCTGTCGGACGCGCTGCATTTCTGGAAGCGCGACCAGGCCAATCTGCCGGACCTCGCAACGCTGGAAGCTTCCGCCAAGAAATTCGGCCTCGACCTTGCCAAGCCGCTCGACCAGCGCATGGCCAAGCTCGATGCGCTAAACGTCACCTTCCATGCCAAGCTCGGCACCCAGGGCGATCGCGTCGAACGCATCCGGGCGATGGCCGCCAAGATCGCCATGCCTGTTGGCGCCGACTACAATGTGGTGGATCGCGCCGCCGTTCTCTGCAAGGCGGACCTGCGCACCGAAGCTGTCGGCGAATTCCCCGAACTGCAAGGCGTGATGGGGCGCAAATATGCGGCGCTGCAAGGCGAAAACGTCTCCGTCTCTGCCGCAATCGAAGACCACTACAAGCCACAGGGCCCATCCGACCGCGTGCCTGACGACAAGGTGGCGATAACGGTGGCGCTGGCCGACAAGCTCGATACGCTCATCGGTTTCTGGGCAATCGAGGAGAAGCCGACCGGCTCGAAGGACCCGTTTGCGCTTCGCCGTGCGGCGCTCGGCATCATCCGCATCCTGCTCGAAAAGCGCGCCCGCGTGACGCTCTTGCCGCGCATCATCTCGCATATGCAGCGTATCGATATGGATATCGGCGCCAATGTTGCCGCCGACGACCTGTCGCGGCAGTTCGATCTGCTTTCCTTCTTCCACGACCGCCTGAAGGTTTATCTGCGCGAACAGGGCGCGCGTCACGATCTCATTGATGCGGTGCTGACGCCTGAGGCCGACGACCTCCTGATGGTTGCCCGCCGGGTAGAGGCACTGACGGCCTTCATCACATCAGAGGACGGCATCAATCTGCTTGCCGGCACCAAGCGCGCCACACAGCTTCTCGCCGCCGAGGAGAAGAAGGGCACCGTGGTTGCCGATGGCGTTTCGAGCGCGCTCTTGAAGCTCGACGCCGAGAAGGAATTGTTTGCCGCCATCACCAAGGCTTCGTCGGAAGCGGCCGGTGCCGTCGCTCACGAAGATTTCCGCTCGGCCATGGAAGCACTGTCCAAGCTGCGCGCTCCCGTCGACCGCTTCTTCACCGATGTGCTGGTCAATGACGAGGATGCTGCGATCCGCGCCAACCGTCTCGCTCTGCTGCGGATGATCCGTGCGGCGACCGGAACGGTTGCAGACTTTTCGAAGATCGCCGGCTGAGCCAGCCGATAACAAAAATGGGGCCTTCCGGCCCCATTTTGCTTTGCGCTCATCGTTCCTTTCGCATCTTGGCGATGGTCAGGGTTTCGCCGGCTCGGCCATAACCGCCATCGACGACTTCATCGACCAGAACCATTGTGTAGGGGCGAACGCCCTCTCCGAAAAAATCGACGAACATGGCCGTCGTCCTGAGGATGATATCCTCCTTCTGCTCTGCAGTCAGAGTACCCTCGGGAAACTTGTAGTTTGCGAATGGCATGATGAACTCCTGCCTGGTTTGCGTTGCGACCCGCCAAACCTAGCGGCATCAGGAACATGCTTGAAATTGATATCAAGTATATGCATTCATCCATGCCATGGATTTACACGGCATCGATCTCAATCTGCTTGTCGCCTTCGACGCCTTGATGAAGGAGCGCAGCGTAACGAAGGCGGGCATCCGCATCGGCCGGACGCAGCCGGCCATGAGTGCTGCGCTGGCGCGATTGCGCGGTCTTCTGAAAGACGAGCTGCTGGTGCGTGGACCACAGGGTCTGCAGCCGACGCCGCGAGCTCTTGATCTCGCCGAGCCGCTGTCGCGGGCGCTAGCCGAGATCCAGCGCACCCTCGATTTCACCCAGGCATTCGACCCCTCGACCTCATCTGCCGCCTTCACGGTCGGTCTCTCCGATCACCCTACCTTCGCGCTTCTGCCGCAGCTCGTCGCGCGTTTGGCCGAGGCGGCTCCGAGTGCCACATTGCATGTCAGGAATTTCAGTGCCCGTGATGACGCCATCGATCTGCTGGATGCCGGAGAGGTCGATGTAACGGTCGGCGTGCCCTCGACCAAGACGGGCCGCGTTCTGACCCAGTCGCTATTTGAAGAGCGTTTCATCTGCATTGTCAGGAAAGATCATCCGACGGCGAAGAACCCGCTGGATCTCGATGCTTTTCTGGCTCTGCCGCACCTGTTGGTCTCGCCGGAGAACGAGCGCTTCGGCCATGTCGATGCGGCGCTGGCGAAAAAAGGGCTTCAACGGCGGCTCGCGCTGACCCTTCCCAATATGTATGCCGCGCCGCTGCTGATCGCCCGCTCGGATATGATTGCCACCTTGATGGCTGGCGTCGTGGCGGCCTCGGGCCATTTGGACGAACTCGTCTTGCTGGAGCCGCCCCTCTCGCTCGGCAGCATCCCTTTTGTCATGTCATGGCATCGGCGCAACGATACCCATCCAGCGCAGCGCTGGTTCCGGACGTGCATTTCCAATGCGGCGCCGAGCATGGGGCGCTTTCCGAGCGTCTTCGCACAAAAGAACACGGCCGCCGGGGAAACCGGCGGCCGCTAATATTTT